>JBGAGG010000017.1:0-105156 GCA_044226845.1 Ignavibacteria bacterium | reverse complement strand
GAAGGATAAAAAAGAAGAAGTAAAAGATGAGCCGATAAAATATAATCTGGAAAATATTGAGGATAGAAAAGTAAGGCTTACGAATAATTCATCTGAGATAGCTGATGCTGTGGTTTCTCCTGACGGCGAGAAGGTTTATTATCTTACAAAGTTCGAAGGCGGATATGATTTATGGATGAAAAAGATAAGAGAGAATGAAACTAAGACACTTGCAAGGCTGGGCACAGGCGGCGGAGGATTGATGATAGATAAAGAAGGAAAATTCCTTTATATAATCAGTGATGGCGGCGCATCCAGAGTAAGCACTGAGTCAGGCGAAGTAAAGCGGCTTAACTTTAATGCTGAAATGAATCTCAACGCTGCTGCTGAAAGACAATATATTTTTGAACACATGTGGAGGCAGGTTGTAAAGAAATTTTATAAGACAGATCTGCACGGAGTAAAATGGGATTTCTATAAAAAAGAGTACGCTAAGTTTTTACCCTATATAAATAATGACAGGGACTTTGCAGAGATGAGTTCTGAGATGCTCGGTGAACTGAATGCATCGCACACAGGCTGCCGGTATAACTTCAGAAATAATAACGGAGATCAGACAGGTGAGCTTGGAGTATTTTATGATCAGAGCTATAACGGCAAGGGTATGAAAGTAATTGAAGTGATTGAAAGAGGACCGTTTCAAAGCGCTTCATCAAAAGTAAGAACCGGTACTATTATTGAAAAAATTGACGGAGTGGAGATCACAAATGAAAATCCATTGGACAGACTGCTGAACAGAAAAACAGGTAAGTATACTTTATTGAGTTTGTATGATGAATCTACCGGAGAGAGATGGGAAGAAACGATAAAGCCGATTTCATGGGGCGAGCAAATGGAACTTCTCTATAAACGCTGGATAACTCGTGAACAAAAATTAACTGACAGTTTATCAAACGGAAGACTGGGATATGTTCACGTAAGAGGAATGGATGACCCAAGTTTCAGAAAAGTGTTCGATAAAGTTATGGGAGAGTATCAGGGAAAAGAAGGATTGATTGTCGATACCAGATTCAACGGCGGCGGAAACCTTCATGACCAGCTTGCAGTATTTTTAAGCGGCCGAAAATATTTTGAGTTTTTCCCCAGAGGACAGAGAATAGGACATGTACCTTACTCAAGATGGATAAAACCATCAGCAGTTCTGATGAATGAAGGTAATTATTCCGATGCTCATTTATTCCCTGTAGCTTATAAAGAACTTAACATAGGGAAGACAATCGGTATGCCTGTGCCCGGGACCGGAACGTCAGTCTGGTGGGAGACATTGCAAAATCCGTCACTGGTATTTGGTATTCCGGAAGTGGGTTACAGATTATCTAATGGAACGTTAACAGAAAACCAACAGCTTGAGCCTGACTATATGGTGTTTAATAAGTATGAGTTGATTTCTAAAGGCGAGGACCAGCAGCTTGAGAAAGCAATAGATGTTTTATTGAACAGGTAAGAATTTTATAAAGGAGTTAAAATAAAAAAGGCAGGGAAAAGATTCTCTGCCTTTTTTGTTTTATATAGATAAAAATTAAGATAAATTTTTATACTTTCTCTACTTCTTTTTTACCCAGCAATCCGGTTGGTTTTACCAATAGAATTATTATAAGTATTGCAAACGCTATAGCATCACGGTATGTAGGTGAAAGATATCCGACTGTGAATGTTTCAACTAGTCCTATCACAAGTCCCCCTAATACTGCGCCCGGAAAGTTTCCTATGCCTCCGAGAACTGCAGCGATGAATGCTTTAAGCCCGGGAAGAATACCCATAAGCGGGTCAATGCTGGGATAATTTATGCTGTATAAAATTCCTGCTGCTGCTGCTAATGATGAACCGAGAACAAAAGTGAATGAGATAACATTGTTGATGTTTATTCCCATTAAGGATGCTGCAGTGAGGTTATTTGATACTGCTCTGATGGCCGTTCCGATTTTTGTTTTTTGCACAACTTGCTTTAAGCCAAGCATCAGCAATAAAGAAGAAACTATTACTACAATTTGATTTGAGCCGATATTTGCTCCGCCAATATTAAAGTTAACATTATTAATAATTGTCGGGAAAGATTTCGGGTCAGCGCCGAATACTAATTGTCCCGTATATTGCAAAAATAACGAAACACCGATTGCAGTAATGAGTACAGTCAGCTTTGAAGCAGAGCGTAAAGGTTTGTAAGCCAGCTTTTCTATTGTTACTCCGATAACAGCACAGACTGACATTGATAGAAGCAGGACAACTAAAGCTCCTACTATAGAACTTTCATTCAGCCCCATCATTCGGGCGATATAAAATCCGCTGAATGCGCCAAGCATAAAAATTTCACCGTGGGCAAAATTGATAAACTTGAGAATTCCATATACCATTGTGTAACCCAGAGCAATCAATGCATAGATTGCTCCGAGTGAAAGACCGTTAATTATTTGTTGTATGAATTCTGACATTACGGAGCGATGGTTTCTTTATATTTGAATTTTCCGTCTTTGATTTCCAAAACAACGGCAGGCTTTACGGCGTTTCTCATTTCATTCATTGTAATGTTACCTGTTACGCCCGGGAAATCTTTTTCTTTGGCAAGTTCGTTCTTTATTTTTTCGCCTTCTGTTGAGTTGGCTTTTTTGATTGCATCAAATAACATCATGCCTGCATCGTAAGCTAAGAAGCTCATTGCATCGGGCTCGGAATTATATTTTGCTCTGTATTTTTTTATGAAGTCCTGAATTTTTGGATTTGGATCTTCCGATGAAACGTGCGTTGAGAAGAAGCATCCTTCGAGAGCATCTTTTGCTTTTCCTTCTGTAAGCTTTTCAGATTCCCATCCGTCGCTTCCGAAAAGAGGAATTGTTAAGCCGATTTCTCTTGCCTGAATTGAAATTAAATTTACATCTGTATAATATCCCGGAATAAAAATCGCTTCCGGATTTTTTGCTTTAATACTTGTTAACTGAGCTTTAAAATCTTTATCGCCCGCTGAGTATTTTTGTTCTTCAATTATTTCCCCGCCCATGCCTGTGAAAACTTTTCTGAAGTTCTCAGCAAGTCCTGTGGAGTAAGCATTCTTCTGGTCAACTAACATTGCAATTTTTTTCACTTTCATTGAGTTCAAAGCAAACTTGCTCATTACTGTTGCCTGGAAAGGATCAATAAAACATACTCTGAAAATATAATCACCGATTGCAGTTACTTCAGGATTTGTTGAAGCAGGTGAAATCATAGGGATTTTATTCTGCTGACAGATAGGAGCGCCTGCTTTACTTCTTGAAGAAGCAACTTCACCAATGATTGCAACAACTTTATCCCTGTTAATTAATTTTTGAACTACGGTTTGTGTTTCCTGAGGTTTGCCCTGATTATCTTCTGTGATTAATTTTACTTGTTTTCCGAGTAAGCCGCCTGATTTATTAATTTCTTCAACTGCTAATTTTAATCCGTTATCCGATGAAATTCCGAATGTAGCTTCGCTGCCTGTTAGTGATGCAAACTGGCCGATGAGAATTTCATTTCCCGCTCCGTTTTTATTGCAGGAATACAATGTAAATCCGATTGCAATAAAAATTGCAGCTATAGAAAATTTTGCAAATTTTTTCATTGTGAAATTAAATAATATGATTTGAAAATATTTTTTGAAAAATACCTTAATTTGATTATAAAAACAATTTAGTAGTACGTAGTAAGTAGAATGTATAAAGTATAAATTCAACATTTTAGCTTCACCAATTTCAAAAAAATAAATTTACTTAAGGAATTCATGCCGCTCCGTGACGGCAGAGCCGTCACATGCCGTATTTTACTAAACAATTCAATGAAACGAATTGTTTAGTCTTATACGGCATCTGAACCTACGGTTCAGGGAGCGGCATAGTGCGGGGACTGGAAGTCGCAATTTTATCCTTACAATTTCCGATTGTTTGTGAAATTGAAATGTATTAGCTTTTGCCAAAATATCATTTCAACTTCTTTAGCAATTTCCCCGATAAGTTGCGCAGAATGTAACTAAAAATTAAAAGATGAAAAAAAATTATCTTAGAAGTTTTTTGTTGCTAATTTTTTTATCTGCTATAAACTTAGAATCTTTTTCGCAGATAATTACTTGCCGTGCAACAAACGGAACAATTATCAGAAATACTCCATTAATCGGATTTAACACTAATGCACATTTAGCCGCTAATTATCCGTCTCTTAACTATTCCGGTGCAAATTGGACTCAGCAATGGTTTATTGATAGTACTGCATACATCTATCCTGAAATTTTAAGATATCCGGGCGGTTTGAATTCAAATCACTGGGACTGGTTCACAGGTTGGTTTCGTCCGGGTTATCCTACAAGCGGACCTCTCGTAACAACGAGGGTTGAAGAATTCAAACCCGGTAAAATTGCTAGTAATGCTAATTGCCTATATGTAGTTAATATGGAAACCTCAAATGCAAATTATGAAATGAATGGAATTAGGCATGCAAATACAATTGGTATGAACCTGAATTTAATTGAATTAGGAAATGAACATAACTTGCGAGGAGATAGTCTAATCTTTCCATTGCAATTTATGACATCCAGAGATTATGCTATATTGGCAAAAAATTATTATGACAGTATAAAAGCAGTTATCCCATCAAGTAAAGTATGCGCAGTTGGAGGAAATACAAATCGAAGACCTGATTGGCTTGACTCTTTGTTTAGGTATGTGCCAAACATTGAAGCAATATCGTGGCATGTTTACACAAATGCTGATAATCTAGACTTAGCTTTTAATGTTAATAGAGCTTTAGCAATTCCGTTTGGCAATTCTGCTAATATTAAATCATTATTGTATCGATATAACGCTTCAGGGTGGACGGCTTTACCGCCAAATAAAGAAGTTTGGGTTACTGAATATAATTTATGGGAAAAACAAATTACAACTTCTACTGTGATTTCAGAAACATGGACGCATTTGCTATATGTTACAGCTATTAATCATTTTTTCCTGACAAAACCGAATATAACAATGATTGTGAATCATTCTTTAGCATCAGTTGATTCTTATTATTTTGCAATTTCTAACTTTGATAAACATATATCCGCTAATGGAATTGCAATGAAATTTTTACTTGATGTTAGCAGGGGTTCACAATCCTCTCAGGATATGGCATTTTCCGGTAATCCAACTATTACTTATGGGACTTCAATAATACCAAAACTTATAGGATGGAAATTCAATTACTCAAATTCAAAAAAAGGATTTATTTGTAATTTTTCAAGAGATACTTTTAAAGTTTCTTTAGCAAGTGTGTTTACAAACCCTATGCAGTTTACAGAGTACTCAGCAGATACTAACTATATTGTAAAAGGACTTTCAGGTTTAAGGAAGCATACCGGAAATTCAATTGACAGTGTTACAATTTATCCCTTTTCTATTACACAAATTAATTCAGATCAAATATCAAATATTCAAACTCAACAAACTTCTTCAAATAATCAATTATCTTTTTATCAAAATCAGGTACAGGGAAATATCATACTTTTGCCAAATATTCAACTAAAAAATGCCGAAATTGTTGTTTATAATTTATTGGGACAAGTATTGAAAACTATATATAATTTTTCGGGTCGGGAGATTAATATTCCTACAACAGGATTTTCACGCGGAATCTATTTGGTAAAAATTAAAAACAACAATCAATTCGTAACAGGAAAATTTGTCTTGAACTAATCAATTTTTTATGTTGTGATAATTTTTTCGTTTTGCTCTGTTTGATACGGAAATCCTCATTTCCAGAGGCGCAATATTAAATATGTTGCGCCTTTCTTCGTTGTATTTCAATGGAAATAAGGTTATTTTAAGGGTTTATAAAACTAATAAATTAATTCAATATCACGATATAGAATAAGAGCAGGAATAAACGAATAAATGAAGTTACAAAAAAGCAATCTCACGGGAAATCAATCTGATAAACCGAATGACAACAGAAGACGGCATTACAATAGACCAAGACCCCAATCTGTAAATCAACCAAAAAAGACTTTGCCTGAAAATCCAACGCAGCCGCAGCAGAAGAAGGAATCAAATCAGGAACGCAGACCTGCGAATAATTATCCGCTTGTTTCAGTCATTGTGCCGCTGCTGAACGAGGAAGACTCGCTGCAGGAACTCGCGCAAAAAATCGAAAATGTATTCTCAACCATAAATTATAATTTCGAAGTTGTATTCGTAGATGACGGAAGTACGGATAAATCGTTTGATGTAATTCGAAATCTTCATAGGAAAAATCCCAGATTTCACTGTATAAAGTTCAGAAGGAATTACGGCAAATCGGCTGCGCTTGCAAAAGGATTCAGAGCAGCTAAGGGAAGTATAGTTATAACAATGGATGCCGACTTGCAGGATGATCCAAATGAAATTCCTGAATTGATCAATATGATTAACTCAGGCTATGATTTAGTCTCAGGCTGGAAAAAAGTAAGGTACGACCCATTCATAAAAAAATACACATCACGATTTTTTAATTACGTTACATCCAAACTTTCAGGTATCCGCCTTCATGATTTTAACTGCGGGCTGAAAGCTTACAGAAAAGAAGTTGTAAAGACTGTAAGAGTTTACGGCGAAATGCACAGATATATTCCTGCAATAGCTCACTTATCAGGATTTAAAGTTACAGAGAAAGTTGTAAAACACCATGCAAGAAAACACGGTAAGACTAAGTTCGGACCCGGAAGATTTTTAAGCGGATTTTTCGATGTGCTTACTCTTACTTTCACTCACAGATTTATGAAAAAGCCTTTGCATTTCTTCGGAGCATTGGGAATGATGAGTTCTGGTTTGGGTACATTAATCAGTTTATACCTTATAGCATTAAAATATTTTGAAGGGCAAAGCCTTAGTGACAGACCGTTATTCCTCGGGGGGATATTTTTAATAATAATTGGTGTGCAGCTGTTTTCCATTGGGCTTCTTGCAGAAATGATGACTAAGTATAATGAAAAGGACGATGATGTTCAGATTGAAAAATTATTTTAACTGTACTTTTTAAAAAATCTTTAACTACATCTTAAATATAATTAATGAAATTCGCTTCGGTAAGTGATAAGGCTAAGATAGGAAATAATGTAACTATAAAAGATTTTGCAGTTATAGAAGATGATGTTGAGATAGGTGATAACGTTATCATCGGTTCAAACAGTTTTATAGGTAATGGCGCACGTATAGCAAAAGATGTGAAAATTTTTCATGGCGCAGTAATAAGCACAGTGCCGCAGGACTTAAAATACAAAGGCGAAGATACCCTGCTTGAAATTGGCGAAGGTTCAGTTGTAAGAGAGTATGCAACGTTGAATAAAGGCACAACTTATTCAAACACTACACGCATAGGTAAAAATTGTTTAATTATGAGCTATGCGCATATTGCTCATGACTGCATTGTAGGTGATAACGTAATCATTGCAAACAGCGTGCAGTTCGGTGGTCACGTAGAGATTGAAGATTCAGTAATCATAGGAGGAATGGTCGGCGTTCATCAATTTGTAAAGATTGGAATGCATTCAATTATAGGATTCGGGTTCAGAGTTTCAAAAGATGTCCCGCCATTTATTACAGCAGGGCACGAACCATTGAGATATGAAGGATTAAATTTAATAGGATTGCGAAGACGGGGATTTTCTGATGAAGCAATTAAAAGTATTTCAAATGCATACGATGTAATCTACAGAAGCGGATTGAATGTTTCAGACGGTATAAGAGCTTTGAAAGAAGGAAATTGCACAGAGGAAGTTAAACAGATAATAAAATTTGTTGAAGGAAGTACAAGAGGAATTATCAGAGGAAAATAACTGATGAAAAACGTTGAGATAAGTGATAAGGCTGTTGTGGGAAATAATTTTACCGTAGGCAGTTATACAGTAATTGAAGAAGATGTAATAATTGGGGATAATGTAGAAGTCGGAAATAATGTTTATATTGCAAACGGTGCAAGAATTGCGGACGGCGTTAAAATACATTCTTCAGCACAAATAAGTATCGCTCCGCATGATTTAGGTTACAAAGGCGAGAAGACAACTTGTGAAATCGGCGAAGGGACAATTGTAAAAGAACTTGCAACATTATGCAGAGGAACGACGGGAAAGAACGGTTCACTTGAAACAACAAAGATAGGGAAGAACTGTTACATTATGAATTTCTCCCATGTAGCGCATGATAATGTAATAGGGGATAATGTGATTTTAACAAACAGCGCAAATTGCGGCGGGCATGTAGTCATAGGAAATTATGTTAACGTAGGCGCGCTTACAGGTATACATCAGTTTGTAAAGATCGGCGACTATTGCATGGTTGGCACATGCATCAAAGTGGTTAAAGATGTTCCTCCTTATATTATGGTCTCAAGAGAGCCGTCAAGATTTATAGGGCTGAATAAAGTGGGATTAAGAAGAAGGGGACTTTCAAATGAAGCGATTGATAATATCAGAAAAGCCTACGATTTAATTTATGGTTCTGAATACAATGTAAGTGATGCAGTTGAAAGAATTAATTCTGAATTAGAAATCACAAATGAAATTTCAAATATTTTAAATTTTATTTCTTCAAGCAAAAGAGGTATCATTAGATAAAAGCAAATAATGCCGAAAAATTACGAAATAAAATTTCCCGTCGAGAACTACAACCAGATAAAGAAGAAAGCCCTTTCCCTGAGAGGTAAATTCCAGTCACAGAACCAATATGCCGAAGCGCAGAAAGATTACTACTACAAAGTTAAGACGGCTAGACTTAAATTAAGAATTATAAATAATAATTTCGGAAGTTTGATATTTTATGACAGACCTGAAGAGGAAAGCAAAAGAATATCCGAATATCTTCTGGTACGTACAAAAGACCATAACGAACTGAAAGAAATTTTAGATAATTTATTTGAAGAGTTAGTAGTTGTTTCTAAGAAAAGAGAAGTATTCATTTACGATAATATCAGAATCCATTTGGATAAAGTAAAAAATCTGGGTGTATTTCTTGAGTTTGAAGTAATTTTTTCTTCGCTAGAGAAAGCAAAGAAACAAATGAAAGATATGATTGAGCACTTCGGACTTGATGAAAATGTATTTATAAAAAATTCTTACTCAGATATGCTTTTAAAGGAAACGAAGAAACCTAAAAAAGACTAAATAAAATAAATCCCCAATGCAAAGCGGCAAAGACGTATCAAAACACATTACGACAAAAGTTTTACTCGAAAGGAAAAAGAAGAAAGAAAAAATCACAATGCTCACTGCATACGATTATCTCACTGCTAAATTTCTTGACGAGGCAGGAATAGAAATGATACTGGTAGGAGATTCACTCGGTAACGTTATTCAGGGGAATGAAACAACTTTGCCTGTTACGCTTGAACAGATTATTTATCATACAAATATGGTGAAGAAGGCAGTTAATAATGCGCTTGTTGTTGCCGATATGCCATTTATGAGTTATCAAATCGGACCCGAAGAAGCAATAAGAAACGCAGGAAGACTTATGAAAGAAACAGGGTGTGATGCCGTAAAAATGGAAGGTGGAAAATACTTAATAGAGACAATAAGAAGAATTGTAGAGATTGGAATTCCTGTGATGGGTCACCTGGGTTTAACTCCGCAATCGATAAATAAATTTGGAAGTTATAAAACAAGAGGCGTGGAAAGAGCTGAAGCTGAAGCAATTAAAAGAGATGCTCTGTTATTAGAGAAGGCCGGTTGTTTCGGACTTGTACTTGAGAAAGTCCCTGCTGCATTAGGTAAATCAATTTCGAAATCGCTGAAGATTCCGACTATAGGTATCGGAGCAGGACCAGACTGCGACGGACAGGTTTTAGTTACCCATGATATGCTTGGAATGTTAGAAGATTTTAAACCAAGATTTGTAAGAAGATATATGCATCTTGCAAAAGAAATGAAAGACGCATTCAGAAGATACAGCAAAGATATTAAAGAAAATAAATTCCCAACGGAGAAAGAAAGTTACTAACGATTGAACAGCTTTAAAGAAGTTTACGAAGTAATAAATAAGTATAACAACATTGTCATAACTACGCACTTAGTTCCTGATGGAGATGCAATAGGAAGTGTAATGTCGATGTATTATTTTCTTAAAAAGAAAAATAAAAACCCTGTAGTAATTAATCATTCCCCGACACCCTCAAATTTTAAATTTCTTGACCCCGGCATTATAAAAGTTTTTTCAGATAATCAGGAAGAAAATGAAAAAATAATAAATGATTGTGATTTGATTTTGGTAATGGATACAAATGAGTATTCAAGAACAAAATCCATGGAAAGCATTTTAAGAAACTCTCTTAAGCCTAAAGTTTGTATTGACCACCACATGGGAATTAATGATAAGGATTTTACAGTATATATATCCGATACTAGTTACCCTGCAAACTGCCAGCTGCTTTATGATTTTTATACTTCTATTGATGAGAGTTTAATCGATGATAAAATTGCAACACTATTGTACACAGGAATGATGACTGATACGGGAGGATTTCGTTTTCCCCGTACGGATGCAAAAACATTTTCTACTGCTGCTGAGCTTATTAAAAGAGGCGCTGACCCGGTAGAAATTTATGATAAGATTTTTGGCAATACAAGCTTAAAGAAGTTAAAGCTTATCGCAAGATTTATTGAAGGTCTTGAATTTTTTAATGAAGGTAAACTTTGTTTGGGGTATGTAACACGAAAAGATTTTGACGAACTTAATCTGGCTGAAGACGATATGGAAGGTCTTTCAGGATATACGATGGATATCGATAAAGTAAGAGCAGGAATAGTTGTAGTTGAATTGAAAGTCGGAATTAAGCTTTCATTCCGCTCAAAAGGCAATATAGATATGAACGGCTTTGCAAAAGAATTCAACGGCGGCGGACATAAGAACGCTTCAGGGGCAAGGATTTATGATATGAATCTTGAACAGGTAAAGGAAAGAATATTAGCTTTGAAAGATAAATACATACAATAGCATTATAAATTAAATTCACTATAGGGGAAAGTAAAACTTAACAAAATGAAAATTACATTTGATAAAAATCCTGCAAATAAAATAAAAACAGATGCATTTGTTTTTCTTTGTTATGAGGATAAAAATTTATTTAACGCAGAGCTGAAACATATAGCAGATTCGTTAAATACAGAAATCCTCGGAATTACTCTTGAAGATTTTTCAGGTAAGGATACTGAAGTTGAATTAATCTATTCAAATGATAAAAGGATAATTCTTGCCGGGCTTGGCAAAAAAGATGAACTTACACTTGAGAAAGTAAGAAAGGCATGCGCAAGAGCAGTTAAAAAAGCCAATGAGTATAAAATTAAAAAAGTAGCTGTTGAAATAGTTCAGGATGAGTCATTAAAAAGACCTATTGATATTATTGCAAAAGTTCAGACTGAAGCTTGTTTAATGGCATTATATGCTTTTGATAAATATCTCACAACTAATAAAGAGAAAAAAATAAAAATTGAAGAGATTGCATTTTTCTCTTCCACAAACAATCTCAAAAATTTTGCAAAACAAATTGACGATGGAATAAGAAAAGGTAGCATAATCGGCAAAGCAGTTCTTTGCGCCAGAGATTTTGGCAATGAACCTTCTAATGTTTTATTCCCAGAAGAGTTAGCGAACAGAATAAAAAAATTAGGTAAAGAAAGAGGATACTCAGTAAGAGCATTCGGTATGACTGAACTAAAGAAGATGGGTATGGGCGGTATTATAGGAATTGGAAAGGGAAGCAAAAATAATCCGTATCTCATTGAGATGAAGTACAACGGCGGAAAAAAAGGCGATGCGCCGGTATGCGTAGTAGGTAAAGGTGTTACATTTGATTCAGGCGGTATATCTATAAAGCCTGCTGCAGGTATGGAAGCAATGAAAATGGATATGTGCGGCTCCGCTGCAGTTATCGGAATATTCGAAGCAGTTACACAGTTAAAATTAAAAGTAAATTTAGTAGGACTTATTCCTTCAGTTGAAAATATGCCGGGCGGGAATGCAATAAAGCCCGGAGATATTATAAAAACATACAGCGGGAAAACGGTTGAAGTCGGAAATACAGATGCAGAAGGGAGAGTTATTCTTGCGGATGCAATCAGTTATGCAACTGAATTTAAACCGAAATGTATAATTGATCTGGCAACTTTAACCGGTGCAACAGTAGTAGCTCTTGGTCATTTTGTTACAACTGCAATGTCAAATAATGCTGAACTTACAAAAGATATTCTAGATGCAGGTCAGGCAACATTTGAAAGAGTGTGGGAGCTTCCTACGTGGGATGAATACGATAAACTGATCGATACTGACCAGGCTGATATGAGCAATATGGGAACACCTGCAAGAACTGCCGGAACGATTGTCGGAGGTATGTTCTTAAAAAGATTTGTTAACGGTTATCCTTGGATTCACTTGGATATTGCAGGAACAGCAATGAGCAATTCAGCAAGTGAATATACTCCTAAATATGCAACAGGTGTAGGTGTAAGATTAGTAACTCATTATTTAAGAAAAAAATATTCATAAATATATTTTCTGCTCCGATAGAAATAACGGAGCAGAATTATTTTATTCTCTCCATAAAAATTCTCCTATGAAAATTTCCGTTTTCATTCTAACGTTTATATTCTTCACAGGTTTTAATACTTCCTATGATAATATTTCTTTGGCACAAAAGACTAATCCGGTTGATTTTAAACTAGGCAATGAAGTGCTTTTAACGGAAAAATTGAATTTTCTGAAAGACAACAGAGTGGGAATTATTACAAATCAAAGCGGTATTACATCAGAAGGCACACTCATTATAGATGCATTAAAAAATAAAGCTAACATTGTGAAGATATTCAGCCCTGAGCATGGATTCAGAGGAGATGATAACACAGGAAATTATGTGGATACGCAGACGGGAATAAATGTTGTTTCATTATATGGCAATAAAAAGAAACCGTCATCAGGTGATTTAAATGATGTTGATGTATTAGTTTACGATATTCAGGATGTCGGCGCAAGGTTTTATACGTATGTGAATACTCTGTATTATTGTATGGAGGCAGCGGTCAATTCAAATACGAAGTTTATTGTATGTGACAGGCCTTCAATGATAAATCTTAATTATGTAGACGGTTTTATGCTGGAAGAAGATTGTAAATCTTTTGTCGGATTGCTTGACGTTCCTATTTCGTACGGATTAACATGCGGCGAGCTTTCGAATTTTTTAAATGATTATTATTTTGGAGGCAAACTTAATCTTGAAGTCGTGCAGATGAATGGCTATACAAGAAACACAAACTATACTGACTTAAATATAAAATGGGTGAATCCTTCGCCGAGTATTTATTTTCCAAGCTCTGCAGTATGTTATACAGGAACATGTATATTTGAAGGAACGAATATGTCTGAAGGACGAGGAACGGATAAGCCTTTTGAATATATCGGCGCGCCGTATGTTGATGCAGATAAACTGATTAGTGAACTGGAGCAGTACAATCTTCCGGGAGTTAAATTCGAGAAAAGAAGTTATGTGCCGAGCTCTATAACAAGCCCGTCTAATCCGCCTAAATATGTCGGAGAGCAGTGCGAGGGAGTTTATATAAACGTTCAGGATATAAAATCTTTTGAGCCTGTTGAAACGGCAATTGCAATTTTAATCTCTGCAAAAAAGTTATTCCCGGGGTTCAGCTGGCGAAAGGACAATTTTATAGATAAGCTGGCAGGAACTAAATCGTTCAGAAATATGGTTAATGGTAATAGTTCTTTGAATGAAATTGTTTCTTCTTATCAGAAAAATTTAGATGTTTTTAAAAGTCTGCGGGATAAGTATATTATATATAAATAAATCTTTAGGTTTACCTGCCTCAATTTTAATACTTGACATTCAAATCTATTCTCTATAATTTGTTGTAGCAGTAACTACGACAAATTAAAAATCGTTCCCCACGAAATATGACGGCTGCAGAAATTGCCGAGAAAGCTAATATTCCCCGGACGTCGGTCTATGATATCCTGAAGTCATTTGCAGAAAAAGGTTTTTGCAATGAAATACAAACCTCGACGAAACTCCGATATGAAATGATCGATCCTGATATTATTGAAGGGAAGATAGAAGATGATTTGAAAACGGTACATAACAAAAAACTAAGTGAACTAAAAAGTTCATTCGGAAGTTTGAAGGAATTGTATAAAGCTAATGAACCATCAGAGAATAAAGTTGATGTTGAGCTTATAAAAGGTTATAACAGATACAGGGTTACTAAATTTATAGAACTTCTTAAAAATTCTGAAAAGGAAATGCTTCTTATGAATAGAATGGAAGCACATGTGTCTCCTGATTTAGATGAAGTGGTAATAAATTTCTTCAAAAAGGGTGGCAAAATTCGTAGTATTTATGAAGCGACTACAAATTTCAAATTAGAGAAATATAATAAATGGGTCGATGTAACAAAGGAAGATTTAATAGAATTGTTGGTATCTTTTGAAAAACAGGGAGAAAAAATCAAATTGGCTAAAAAGGTACCTCAAAATTTAGCAATATTTGATAGGGAAATCATTTTTTTGAGTCTAACAGATTTAACCATACCTAAAAATAATCGAACTGATGTAATAATAAGAAATAAAAATTTTGTCTCATATATGGTTGAATTATTTGATTTATATTGGGACAACGGATATACCATAGATGAATTTAAAAATTTGAAATCTAAATGAAGATGAAAAAAGTATATTTAATGGAATTCCCTCGGAACAGGATTAAACGGAAACGTGAATGCGATAGTAAAATTTGATAATAAAATAATTGCAGCGGGCGGATTTACTGTTGCAGGAAAGCCTAATATTGCGGCCTGGAACGGAAGCACGTGGCTGCCTTTAGGTGAAGGTTTGAATGATACTGTCTATGCTTTAGCAGTATACAATAATGAATTATATGCAGGAGGAGCTTTTACTCAATCCGGTTCATCACCTGTTTCCCGAATTGCAAAATGGAATGGAAGCAGCTGGTCGCAACTTAATAACGGAGTTAATGATGAAGTAAGAGCTTTGACGGTTTATGCAGGACTTTTGTATGTAGGCGGAAAATTTACCAGCGCACAGGCAACAATTTTAAATAATGTAGGTTACTGGGACGGAACAATGTGGAGACAATGCGCACAGGGAGTAGACAGAGATGTATATGCTTTTGCAGTGCAGGGTTCAAACGTCTATGCTGCAGGCAGATTTGATAATGCAAGTGGAATCCCAGCAAGTAAAATTGCAAAATGGGACGGTGCTAGCTGGAGCGCAGTAAGTTCAGCAACGTTTAATGAAAGAATATTTTCTCTGGCGATTTATAATAATCAATTATATGCCGGAGGAAGATTTACTAATGGCGGAGGTGTAAATGCAGATTATCTTGCAAAATTTGATGGAGCAAATTGGGTAAGTGTCGGCGGCGGAGTAGAAGACAGAATTTATGCAATAGATACTTTAAAAGGACAATTAGTTGTCGGCGGTCAGCATAAATTTGCAGGTTCAGGCAACAGTTTGTATTGTAACAGAATTTCACGATGGAATGGTTCTGTATGGTCAACATTCAGTACAGGTATGAGTGATAAAGTTAATTCTTTACTGGTAGTTGATTCAACTTTATATGCAGGCGGTGAATTTGCATATGCAGGCGGCAGACCTGCAAAAGGAATTGCAAAATGGGAAACACTTAATACTTATACAATCTCTGGTACAGTAAGATATTCAGGTTCAGGTTTACCTGTGACTGGTGGAAAAGTAAAAGCTATACGTTTAGATCTATATACAAGAGAAGTGCTTTCAATAGATAGTACTATTATTCAAGTAAATGGTACTTTTAATTTAATAAGAACACGTAATGATACGGTAGATGTTCTAGCATTTCCTAATGATTTAGTACAAGACTTTGTACCGACTTATTTCCCATCAACTGTTTCATGGCAGAATTCTAAGAGAGTATATGTAGGTGGAAATGTTTCTAATATAAATATTGACGTTATACCGGCAACTCCTGTAATGTCAACAGGCTTAATAAGCGGCAGCGCAATATTGAATTATTTACCGGCAGGATTGTTGAACGGAAACGGTTTACAGTTCAAATCGAAAACAATTATCTACGCAAAGCAGGGTACATTGTACAGAAGCTTTTCAGTAAGTGATAATAACGAAGCTTACGGTATGGCAGCATTGCCCCCGGGTAATTATGATATTATTGTAAACAGAGTCGGGTACACGTCAGCATCGGCAAATGTAACTTTATCTTCAGGAAATAATTTCACAATAAATAATTTAGTCTTTACTTTAAATCCTTTAGATAGAGTAGGAATACAGAATATAGGAACGAGTGTTTCAAAAGATTTTGTGCTGCATCAGAATTATCCGAATCCTTTCAATCCGGAAACAAAAATTAGATTTGAAGTAGTCTCAGCAAAGAATATAAACATCACGGTTTTTGATGTGCTAGGTAAAGAAGTTGCAACTTTAGTAAATAATAAATTTACACCTGGAACGTATGAAGTAAGTTTTGATGCTTCGAAGCTTTCAAGTGGAATTTACTTCTATAAACTGATAACGGATGATTTTGTTGATACAAAAAAGATGATGTTGATAAGATAAAATTTAAAAAATATAGGTTTTTATAAAAGCGGGATTAGCTGAAATAAGTTAATCCCGCTTTTTTTTTATGCCTGAAAACAAACTAGAAAGCTCCTACTTTTGTTCACATTATAGCACGTTGTGTTTTGATACTAAATAAATGAAGTTATTAAATTGATCAGGATGCTTATTTTTATAAAATAATTTTTTCAGGCTTGGAAAACGAAAAAGGAAAAAAAGAATTAAGTAAATTTAATAAAAATGCATTAGTTGTAGCCGGACATTCGTTTGTCGGGCTGGGAATTCTTGGCATGATTTTACCCTTAATGCCGACTACAGTATTCCTTCTGCTAGCAGCAGGCTGTTACGCAAAAAGTTCACCGCGTTTTTACAATTGGCTGCATACCAATAAATTCTTTGGCAGGCACCTTAAAAACTACAAAGATAAAAAAGGCACACCTCTATCAGTAAAACTATTTTCAACAATATTTCTGTGGGCATCCATTCTGTTCTCTATTTACACAATCAGAAATACTGAATCTTTCCTTTACATTTCTATTCTGCTTATTATTATTGCTTCGGCAGTAACTATTCATCTTTTTACAATAAAAACATATAAGACTGAAGAAAATTCTTAGCTGCTCATTTTATGAATTTTCTACCGAAAAAGATTATTTTCTGCAATTTTCTTTTTAAATTGAATTAATAAGGCATTAAAGGTATTTTCAAAATTGCAGGTCTTTTCTTTGCCTATACTATTAATTTTACGATATTTGTCGAATCAAGAAAAGATAAAATCCGAAAATTTCTGCTCCTATTACTATATTCGAATGTGATAGGATTAGCGGAGCTATAATTCAAACTAAATTTATAAATCTAAAATATAAACACTAATGTCTAAAAAAGCTTTAATTTCAGGAATTACCGGGCAGGATGGGAGCTATCTGGCGGAAATATTATTAAAAAAAGGCTATGAAGTACATGGCATAATAAGAAGAAGCAGTTCATTTAATACGGGCAGAATAGAGCATCTTATGATGGATAAAAAAATAATGAATAAATCTTTTTTTCTTTACCACGGCGATATAACAGATACAAGTAATCTGAACCGTCTTCTTGAAAAAATTAAACCGGATGAAATTTATAATCTCGCAGCACAGTCGCACGTAAAAGTCTCATTTGAAGTCCCTGAATATACTGCAGAAGTTGATGCAATTGGCACTTTAAGATTTTTAGATGCAATAAGAGAGACAGGAATAAAAACCAAATTTTATCAGGCATCGACAAGCGAGCTTTATGGAAAAGTTCAGGAAGTACCACAGAAGGAAACAACTCCTTTTTATCCGAGAAGCCCATACGGAGTTGCGAAAATTTACGGTTACTGGATAGTAGTAAACTATCGTGAGGCATATAATCTTTATGCCTGCAACGGAATTTTATTTAATCATGAGTCACCGAGAAGAGGTGAAACATTTGTAACAAGAAAAATTACCAGAGCAGTAGCCGCTATTAAAAAAGGCAAGCAGGAAAGCTTAACACTCGGAAATCTTGATTCAAAAAGAGACTGGGGCTTTGCACCTGAATATTGTGAAGGAATGTGGATGATGATGCAGCAAAAATCACCCGAAGATTATGTACTGGCAACAGGTGAAACACACACCGTAAAAGAATTTGTAGACTTATCATTTAAATCTGTTGGAATAGAATTAGAATGGGAAGGAAAAGAAGAAAAAGAAAAAGGAAAAGATAAGAATACTGGAAAAGTTTTAGTAAGTGTTGACCCGACATACTACAGACCTACAGAGGTTGATTTATTAATTGGCGATGCATCAAAAGCAAAGAAAAATTTAGGATGGGAACCAAAAGTGAAATTCGAACAGCTTGTTGATATAATGGTAAAAGCAGATTTAGAAATAATGTAATTCTTCTTTTTGAAAATTACATTCAAAAAAAGTCTGGAGAATTTAGAAGAAGGGTCCCTTATACAATTAGGTACAGGTGCTCTTTTAATATCCGATACGAAGTACATTCTCAATATAAAAAACGGAAGAAGACAGTTTTTTTTTGAGGGAGAAATTTATTATTCTGTTAAGAATGGTAACATCCGGCAAATAAAAAAAGATGAATATTCCGAATTTTTAAAAAAAGAGCTTGAGAATTTTAATCCGGAAGAATTTATTAATACAGTTGAAGGAATTTACAATGTTCTGTACATAGATTCTGATAAAAATGAAGCCGTTATTCTTTGTGATTATCTTAACAGAAAGAATTTTTTTTATACACAAAAAGATAATACTTTCATAGCCGCAACAAGTCTAGACAATATTATCGTAGAACTTTCAGAGATAAAATATAATCAGGAAGGGCTTTTATCGTATATTACAATGGGATATACTCCGGTATCTCAAACATTGTATGAGAATATCAGCAGATTTAAAACAAATGAGTTTATTAGAATTTCAAATGACGAGCTCAGTTATGAATATATTTCTGAAAATTATAAAATTGAAAATTACGATAAATCATATATTGATAAATATGATGCCTTAATTTCAAATTCCATTCTATCACGTTCAGGAGATACAAATTATGTTTTGAACAGCGGCGGATGGGATTCCACTTCGATAATTTATCACCTCTTACAGGGACACTCCTCAAAAAAAGTCAATTCAGTTGTATATGAAACAAAGTTAAAGAGCGGTGATATATACAATATCTACGAAACAGATAAGGTCAAAAGAATTTCGGATTATTATGGTATTAATTCGGAAAAAATCGAAATAGATTTTAATGATAAGAATAATATTCGGGATTGGGAAAATATCAGAGATGAATTAAAAAAACATCACACATATTTTTTCGTTGATATGCCCAAAGCTGTCAATGAAATTGCAAAGCGAAACAACGACGCTGCAATATTCAGCGGCGAGGCTTCCGATTCAATACATAATTTCGGATTTTCACAGTTTGTATCTGTAACATATCCAAATAGAGAACTTCGCGAGTACGGTGATAAAATGAAAAGCTATTTATTCGGCCCTTCATTTTTCCGGAAAATTGTAAATGGTACTTATCAGGATGACAAAGTATTTCAGTTCTTCAAAATTTATTTTGGAGAAGAGAATTTTGAATCAGAGCAGGATTTAGAATTATATTTTAAATCATTTATGCTTTCATCAGAAAGAGTTCCGTTTGCTAAAACAATAGGTAGTAAATTTGTTAAAAAATCGCTTCTAAAAAAAATTAATCTAAATACACCAGGAAATATTTTTACGAGTTTAGTTTCGACAAGTTCGGCAGACAATTTATATTACTCGTTGCTGCAGTTATACAGAGAGTATCATTTCCATAGTCCTCAGATAGAAGTAAAACATTCTCCTTTAAGAAGGGATGGAAATAATTGTAAAATTCCTTTCCTGGATAGCTCGCTTGTAAAATTTATGTATTCAATGCCTGAAGATTGGGGCAGGGGACTTGAGCTAAGACCTACAAAGTACCCTTTGAGGCATTTGGCCCATGAAAAATGGAATATCCCATTGAGTGTCTTAGAAGAAAGCAGTGCGCATTCTTATATAGCTGAGTCAGATAAAAGATGGAATTATTCAGGAGGAAGCTGGAGCCTGGCTTCAGAGACGATCTACAACTCGGTTTTCGGAGACTGTTATAAATCAATCTTATCAGAGATAAAGTTAGAAAAATATTTTTCACCTGAGTATTTTGAAACAGATTTAATGCAAGAAGCTGTAGATGACTACATTAATGGAAAAGAAGATTTATCTAACAGCAATTTAATTTATAAATTAGGCGTGCTTTTTTTTATCGGATTGTATGATTAACAGCTGAATGAATTCACAAAAAAAAGATTTATCACCTTCTTCAATTTTAAATTTCCTCAATGAATTAGAAAGAGAATTCCCCGTTTCAAAATGGAAACTGTTTGGATTTCATATCTGGCCCGTAATAAGGGTGGCACTCGGTCTTAAATTATCGCAGGAAAATTTTTTAAAAGAAAAAAATCAATTAACATCTACAAACTCGTCAGTTGTTTCTGATTCACTTCAAACTATATATAATTCAATATATAATTCGATTTCTGATTCTTCCAACAATCAAAATCTTAAAAAAAAATACGAAATAGTTTTTTTAAATGCATCTTCAACCCGCTATTATAAACTCGGTGAAAAATGGTTTAACCCTTTTTCGGATTCATTTATAAATTATTTAGAAAAAGAAAATATTAATTCTCTGGTATTAGAATATCCCGATACAATTAAAAAAATTCCAAGATACCGTCCTTCTAAATACATAGGTGCGGGAATAAATCTGATGAATATAAATGTTCTTTTTCAAAAGCAATTTGAAAAAGCAGAGCATTTTAAACCTGAAGGTTTTGATGATTTTTTAAAAAGAGTAAATCTTCCTATAGATTTTTTTCTAAAGAAGATTTTAAGAGTTCTTAATTATTCTGCTTTATATGAAAAGATTTTGAAAAAGACAAACACTTCATTGGTTATAGTGGAAGGATTTTACTCTTATATAGCTATGGGTTTATTGTTAGCTGCTAAAAGGAACGGAATAAAGACAATAGATATTCAGCATGGAGTTCAATCTGAGAACGATTTTTTATTTTCCAACTGGACAAATATACCAAATAAAGGATATGAATTGCTGCCGGACATTTTCTGGTGCTGGAGCAATGTTGAAAAAGAAAATATAGATAGGTGGACTGTTAATTCAGATAATTTGTACTTCGCTTTTACGGGAGGAAATCCAGTTCTGGAAATTAATTTTGAAGATGAAAATATAAAAAGATTTCAAAGCCAAATTTCGGAAGAAAAAAATAAAAATTCAAAAAATATTCTATATACGCATCAGGCTTCTTTTGAAATTTCTGAATTGTTGTTTAATGCAATTCAGAACTCCCCGAAAGACTGGAAATGGTGGTTTCGGTTTCACCCGCAATATCCTGAAGCGCAGGGAAAAGTCCTTGCAAAGCTTGCAAAATATAATTTTGAAAATGTAATAACGGAAAAAGTTACTGAGTATCCGTTACCGTTGATATTAAAAAATATGGATTTGCATGTAACGGAATTTTCGAGCACGGTTCTGGAAGCCGAAATGATGGGAGTGCCAAGCATACTGCTGAGCGAAACCGGCGCTGATTTATTTAATAAACAAATTGAATCGGGAATAGCAAAATACTCTTCAAGTAAAGATAATTTCTTTATAGATGTAAAAGCTATAAATGAAAAAAGAGAACAGGCATTTTCAAACTATAATGAAAATAATTTTAAGGCAGGCATAGATATGATTAAAAAAATAGTAAGGGAAAAGAACAACTAAGATTGCAGATAGCAAAATTATACTTTTCAAAACTTAAAGAAAGCAAGCTTGCAAAAGATGCAGGCATATACACTGCTTTCACAGTTTTTGACAGAGCTGTTCCGTTTCTATTTCTTCCAATTATTACAAGATTTCTTTCGCCGGATGAATATGGTTTGTATGTTACTTTCCAAACATTGCTTAGTTTTTTTATCCCGTTTTTGTCTTTAGGAACAGATGCCTCGATTATTATCAGTTACTTTAAGCTCTCGTATGAAAAATTCAAACAATATTTCTTTAATAGCTTCATTGTATTCCTTTCATTATCTGTAATAGTTTTTTTTATTTTTTATTTTTTTTCACCTCAGATATCGGAGCTTGTTAAATTTCCTTCTGAGTGGCTTATATGGGTTTTCGCAGGATGCTTCTTCCAGTACA
Organism: Ignavibacteria bacterium; assembly: GCA_044226845.1. Classification (GTDB taxonomy): domain Bacteria; phylum Bacteroidota; class Ignavibacteria; order Tepidaquicellales; family Tepidaquicellaceae; genus JAFDZO01. The sequence continues at coordinate 82,798 of JBGAGG010000017.1, read as the reverse complement.
TTAATGATTTGAATGCGAATTTATGGCAGTCATTTCGAAAACCCTTAAGGTACGGGACGTTTAAGATATCATATACTATTTTAAAGAACGGATTAAATTTATTTTTTGTAATCAGTCTTGGATTAAGCTGGAAAGGGTTAGTTTACAGCCAGATTATTACGGCAGTATTATTCTCATGTATCAGTCTTTTTATTTTTTTAAAAAGAAATTATTTCAATTTTACTTTTAATTCAAATTATATAAAAGACAGCCTTCACTACGGAGTGCCGCTTTCCCTGCATAATTTAGGTGCCTGGGCAGCGGATTTAGCCAGCCGTCTGATTTTAAATTCATTAGTCGGTATAGCAGCTACGGGTGAGTTTGGTGCAGGCGCCACTCTAGGTATGGTAGTCTCGCTTATACAGGATTCGTTTAACAGAGCATTTGCACCTTATCTTTTTGAAAAACTCAAAAATCCTACAGTCGCCGTAAAAAAATCTATTGTTAAAAAAACTTATCTCTATTATATAATAATATTTATTCTTGCAGGAATAATCGGAGTAGCAGGCTCGCTTGCCGCATCAACTATATTAGGCGCAAAGTATCAAAACTCAGGACAGTTTATTATCTGGATCAGTTTCGCATATGCTTTTACAGGATTATATAAAATGCATGTCAATTATATTTTCTTTGAAAAAAAATCGAAGCTGCTCATGTTAATTACATTAATTTCAGGCGGAGTAAATATAGGGCTTTGCTTTTGGCTTATCAGTGTGAACGGAGCAATAGGTGCAGCACAGGCCTTTTTATTAAGCAATGTAGTTTCATATATTGTAACTTTTTATATCTCCAATAAGCTTATTCCAATGCCATGGAATATTTTAAATATTGCTAAATAGATGGAGGCTTTTGAGATACCGGATGAAAAGAAAAAGTGGCTGATATTTGCTGTAGTGTTTTTTTATTTGTTGGGACCGGTAGTAAGATTTAAACATGCCTATATATCTGATATTTTTTTTCTGATTGTTTTTATTGTTCTGCTATTAAGCGGAACAAAGCTAAAATACGACAGCCCCTTTACTAAAATTTTCTTAATCCCTATAGGAATTGTTTTTATATCCATAGCAGGAAAATTCTTCACGGGCTACACTATAGGAATGGATGAAGTTGCGAATTGTTTAAACTTCATCAAATTATTTTTTCTTTACGTTGTAACGTACACTGTCTTTTTTAGGAATTCCAATATAGATTTATACAAAAAGGATTTAAAAATTTTAAATTACATCGTCATATTTTTTGTGTTATTTGTAAGTGCCATAGGTATTTTACAGTTTGTTAACCATCCGTTTGCTGAATATATTATTAAAAATTTTTATCATGTTGTGCATAAAACGGGAACTGATAATATTTATGAATTTGAATTACTGAATCGTGTAACAAGCATCTTTGACAGCTTTAACGGAATGGGAATTGTGCTTTGTTTTACTTTATTCATTTTAATTTTCATTAATACCGAATTTAAAAATTATTGGAATATCGTTGTTCTTCTGATAGGAATTTCTCTTATTTTTTTAACGGGAAACAGGGCAAGTTTAATAATGTTTTTTCTGATGACAGTTTCTTACATGGTATGTATTAAGAAAAGAATGAATCTAAAAACTTTTGGAATTATAACCGGATTGTTTTTTGCAAGCGTATTAATATTTTTTTTAGTGGCAAATTACCTCAGCTTTGATAATTACATTCGATTTTATGAATTTAAATTGCTGCTGCTAAACGGAAGCATTCCGCCGACACTGCAGGTGAGGCTTGATAAATGGGAATGGCTCCCATCATATATGCTTTCAGTTAAGCAGGGACTATTTGGGTACACCACGGGGGATTTTATCCATGATAAAGTATATACTTCACCTGATAATCAATATTTAAACTGGCTTGTTTATTATGGCTATATAGGCGCATTACTCTTTATAAGCTGGGCTTTTTATACGTTAATAATTTTTATCAGGAATAGAAAAAACACTGTTGTAAAATCATTTCAATTGAAAAATTCTTCGTCATTTTTAATAATATACTGGATTGGATTGATTATCATCGGATTATTTCAGGAAAGTTTTTTCTTCGGCAGACTGAGGGAGCTTTTTATTTTTTTACTGGCAATGCTAGCAGCTTATAGTTCATTGGAGAAAAATAATTCCGCAAACAATAATTTAAATGATGCATAAAATATCAGATATTGAAAGTTGTCTTGGTTCAGGATTTCAATTTGAAGGAAATAATAATATCAATCGATTTGAAAGAGTTAACGCAGTATCGGATGCCGGTGAAAATTCTTTAGTTTGGATAAGCCCCCGTAAGCAAAATCCCGAAGCAGTTATTTCTGAAACTAAAGCCCGGATTATTATTTGTTCTCTTGATACAAAAGTTGAACAATATATATTGAAAGATAAACTTCTTATTAAAGTTGAAAATCCTAAGCTTGCTTTAATTAGAATTTTAGAAAAATTATATTCTCCCAAAGTTGAGTATGGAATCCATCCTACGGCATCTATACACAAGGAAGCAAAGATAAATGAAAAGGTTTATATAGGTCCTTTTACCTATATCGGGAAAAGTGAAATAGATGAGGGTACAATTATTCACGGAAATTGTTTTGTATTCGACAATGTAAAAATAGGAAGGAATGTTTCTATTAACGCCGGAAGTATTATAGGGTCAGAAGGATTCGGTTACGAACTTAACGAGAAAAATGAGTACGAAAAATTTATTCATATAGGAGGAGTTGAGATTCACGACAATGTTGATATAGGAGCAAATACATGCATAGTCAGAGGTGCTCTTGCCAATACAGTTATAGGAAAGGGAACGAAGATAGATAATTTGGTTCATATAGGCCACAATGCAATAATAGGAAAACATTGTATCATTACTGCAAATAATATGGTCGGCGGCAGTGTTAGAATTGAAGATCATAGCTGGCTGGGGCCGTCGTCGTCTACATTAAACCAATTAACTCTTGCTAAAAATTCTTATGCCGGGCTTGGTTCAGTCATTACAAAAAATTTACCTTCGGGAGAAGTATGGGCCGGTAACCCTGCAGCGCCGATAGAAGAGTTAAAAAAGCTTCATGAAAAGTTCAGGGAATTGTTATCTGAGGACTGATAATTTTCAATGATTAAAAAAATTTTAATAATCAGTTCATTCTTTGAAAACCATGTTGGATATCAGGAAGTTCAGTTTGCAGAAACTCTTGTATCAATGGGATATGAAGTGAAGGTTATTGCTACAGACAGAAGCAATTTGAATACAGAGAAGCGATATGAAGACTCAAATGAAAAATTTGAAGTAAAAAGAATTAAGAATCTTACACGAATAAAGAATACATTTTATCCTAAAGAGAATTTAAGTGAATTTATAGCTAAGTTTAGTCCTGACTTGGTTTTTCTTATTCTGCCGGGTTCAGGTATTCCGTATTTTCTCCTTAAAAATTTTGATTCAAGAGCTAAAGTTATTTCTGTTTTCAGTGATACAACAATTGAAAACAGAGTTCATAATGCCAAAGGGACAAAAGGAAATAAATTAATCTTCAGTCTGTTAAAGACGCGATGGTATAATAAAGTTTTTGAAAGATCCGATTTAATTTTAGCAAACACAAATGAAACTGCAGAAATTCTAAAAAATATTTCTAAGAATAATTTTAATAAAAAACTGCGAACTTACGGACTGGGTTTTGATTCCAATAGATATTTTTATTCAGGTAATTTACGGAAAATTGCCAGGAATGAATTAGGTTTAAGTGATGATAAGAAACTTATAGTAACGATAAGCAGGATTTATGAAGGTAAACCGTTTGAATTTTGGGTTGAACAGGTAAAAGATTTTTTGTTGCATAATGAGGAGTACGTTTATCTTCTGGCAGGGTTTAATGACACCGGTTATTCTAAAAAGACTGAAAAAAAAATAAGTGAGCTTGGATTAAAAAACAAGCTTATACTTTACAAGTTTACTGCACCGGAAGAAACAAATAAAATTTTTAATGCTGCCGATTATTCGCTTTGGTTCGCTCCGACAATTTCCATTCAGCAATCTATGGCAACAGGAGTGTTTGCGATAGCTCCGTTTGATTCAACACTTGATCATCTGATTGAAAACAATAAAACAGGATTGTATTATAATGATTTTAATGATTTAAAAAACAAGCTTGAGTCATTGAATAATATTCATTACTATAGAGAAGCGAATTCAAAATTTAATCAAAAATTTTCTTACCAGAATATATTGCAAAAAGCAATTTCTGAAGTGAGCTGAGATTTTGAGAGCATTGATAGAAAAAAGGATTGCTCAGCTTGAATCTCATTTTGAAAAAACTGAATTAAGATCCTTTGATCCTTATGACGGTCTGAATACTCCGCTGCGAAAACTTTTTTTTAAAATCAGGATTTTAGAAAGACTTTGGCTGCAGTTTATACGTTTGATTCCTGTTAATATAAGAAGTATTGTTGGAATTAAAAAAATGGTTCATTTGAAAACAGTTTCCGATTTACTTTCAGCTTCATGCATTCTTTATGAAAAAACAAACGATGAAAAATATTTATTCAACGCGGAAAAGTATTTTATAATTTTAGGAAATATGGACTTAAAGCAATCAAATGGCATCGGATGGGGCCTGCGATTTTATTTCACTACAAGATTTGTTCAGGCAAATGAAAGTTCGGCTAATTTATTTAATGCAATTAATGTGCTGAATTCACTTTTAGATTATTATAATGTTCATAAAGAACTTGATAACAAAGATGTATGTCTAAAGATTAAAAAACTTATCGATTTAACTATTAATTTTATTGAGAAAGAATTAGGATACACGGAAACAGAAAGTACTCTGATATGGAATTACTGGGAAGGCTTAAAAACTCCCGTATATAATGTTAACGCCTTAATGGTGGGATTTATTTCCCGTTATAAAAAAATGTTTAATGAAAATAAATACAATGAGCATATTCAGAAGACCATTGAGTTTTTAAGGAAGGGACAAAATGCTGACGGCTCATGGAATTACTCAGCCGGCACTAAAGCAGATTTCATTGATGGTTTTCATACCGGCTATGTATTAGAGGGATTATCTATAGCTAAACTAAATGGTGAAGTGTTCGATGAAGTATTTCTGGAAAAAGGTGTAAAATATTTTTTAGAAAATTTTTTCACTAAAGAATATTTACCCAAATATTACAATAATAGTTTGTATCCTATTGATGGACAAAATTTTGCTCAGACATTACAGACACTTTATTATATGCATAAAGTAAATGTCACAAATGATAAAATGATTGACAAAGTTTTTGAAGAGACCGATAAAATTTTGTGGAATGAAGAAGGTTATTATAATTATATGAAGACGAAATACTTTACTTATACAACTGCAATGGACAGGTGGGTGAATGCCCCAATGTATCTTGCTTTATCATATTTATATTGATTTGGACGGCCAGGTATTAATACCGGATAATTCTTTTTACAGGAGAATTATTAATTATTTTAAGAATGTTCATTTCGTAAATGTTCTTATAAAAAAAATTAATGCATGTCGAAAGATAGAAATTAACTGTATAAAAGAATCCGGAAATTTCCGTAAAAGCGATATAGTACTTGATATAGGCAGCGGAGACGGTTACTGGACTAATTATTTCGGTAAGTTTTGCTCAAAGATTACAGGTGTTGAACCTTATCAGGAGCATCTGAATATTGCAAAGAAAAATTATTCAGGTAGCTGTTCTTTTGTTTCAGGAAGTGCGGAAAATTTAGAATTTGATTCCAACTCATTTGATAAAGTGGTTAGTGTTTGCACCTTTGAACATTTATATAATGATGCTATAGCTTTTTCTGAAATTTTCAGAGTTCTTAAACCTGGCGGCAAGCTTCTTGCAACGGTTGACAGTTTAAACTCAAAATATATTTCTGAAGAGTATAAAAGAAAACACATGAAAGAATGTTATTGCGCGCAAATATATACATTGGAATCTATATCAAAAAAACTTAGTCAGGCAGGATTTAAAAATATTGAAGCTAATTATATTATAGGAAGTAGAATATCTGTTTTTTATGAGGTGTTTTCTGAAAAAATCGGAGTCGTATCATTTTTTTTGTTGCTTCCCTTATATCCTTTAATAATGGTAATTGAAAAAAAATATAAAAATTCAGGATATAAAATTTTTGTAACAGCAGAAAAATAAAATGAAATCAATTTTTGCTTTTTTATACTATCTGATAGGTAAACATCTACCGAACTCAAATTTTCCATTGGGAAAGTTGTTTAACGCTGTGCGTGTATTTTTAGCAAAAGGATTTGTTAGAAATACCGGTTCAAAGGTTACTTTAGAAAGTAATATTTTTTTTGGTGACGGAAGGGATATTGAAATAGGTAATAATTCTCAGATAAACGAAGAGTGCTGGATAAGAAATTGTAAAATAGGAAATGATGTTATGATTGCTCCTTATGTTATGATTTTAAATTACGGGCATAATATTGACAACGTTAATATTCCAATGATTAAGCAGGGCGTGAAATTTTATGAGCAAACAATAATTGAAGATGATGTATGGATTGGTGCAAGAGCTATAATTCTTCCCGGTATAAAAATTGGCAAAGGCTCAGTAATTGCAGCAGGATCTGTTGTAACTAAAAGTGTTGAACAGTATTCAATTGTTGCAGGCAATCCTGCTAAATTAATCCGCTCAAGAAAGTAATGTGCGGCATTGCAGGAGTTGTGGATACTTCAGGTAATCTAAATGAATCTTTACTTGAAAAGATGTCTGAAGTTATCAGACACAGAGGTCCGGATGACAATGGAATTTATATTGACAGAGAGAAAGGCGTAGGATTTGTTCACAGAAGATTAAGTATAATTGATTTAAAGTCAGGCCATCAGCCAATGTATAGTTACGATGACAGCTGTGTAATAACTTTTAATGGAGAGATTTATAATTATAAAAATATAAATGCTGAGCTATTAAAGGAAGGTTTGAAGTTCAGAACAAATTCTGATACAGAAACGATTTTGAATGTATATTTAAAATATGGCATTGATGGGTTTAATTTACTGAACGGTATGTTTGCTTTTGCAATTTATGATAAAAAGAAAAATAAGGTAGTACTTGCCAGAGATAATTTTGGAGTGAAGCCTCTTTATTATTCATTTACAACTAACGGACTTACTTTTGGCTCTGAAATAAAAGCCATATTACAGAATAAAGATTATAAACGGGAGCTTGATTACTCTGCTTTTAATAGTTTTTTAACTTACAGATACAATCCGTCACCTCAAACATTATTCAAAAATATATTTAAGCTGAAACCCGGTGAATATCTGGAATATAATCTAGATGGAAGTTGTATGCTTAATTTTTTTGATAAATCTGAACCTGAGATTGATAACACAATAAAAGAAGCGGATGCGGTTGAAGAATATATACGACTTTTAGAAAAGTCAGTAAACAGACAGTTAACCAGTGATGTTCCGGTTGGATTGTTTTTAAGCGGAGGAATTGATTCTGCAGTGCTTGGTCATTTTATGAAAAACGAGATAAAAGAAAATTATGATTCATTCACAATCGGTTTTACAGGCGAAGGAAGTTATAATGAAATTAATGATGCAAATTACTCGGCCGAAGTAATTGGTTCTAAAAATTACACGAGAACTTTATCGAAAGAGGAATACATCAACTTTTTCCAAAAATCATTTTATTATTTAGAGGAGCCGGTTGCAGAGGCAACTGTTCCGGCAATATATTATCTGTCACAGCTTGCATCAGCTCATGTTAAAGTTGTGCTTGCCGGGCAAGGTGCCGATGAACCTCTGGCCGGTTATAAAAGATATTACGGTGAGAGCAAGATCAGCAAATATCAAACTTTGTTAAATCTTCTTCCACTAAATTTGCTTTCAGAAATGCTGCCGAGAAACGAAAGATTAAAAAGGGCATCGTATGCCTCACAGTTCACGAATGAAATTGAGAGATTTCTTGCAATTTATACAATTTTTACTCCAGAGCAAAAAAGTAAGTTATTAAAAGATGATGTTAAAAATAAAATGAGTGATGAAGATTTAGATTTATTAAGACCTCTTTATGGCAGGACAGAGAAACTTGATAACTCGCTTTCGAAAATATTGTTCATAGATACAAGGATGAAGCTTTCAGATGATTTGCTAATGTTCGGAGATAAAATGACCATGGCTAACTCACTTGAAATGAGAGTACCTTATCTTGATAAAGATCTGGTAAATTTTTTGGAGACTCTTCCATCAGATCTTAAGTTAAGAGGCAGCAAACATAAATATATACACAAAAAAGCTGCTGAGAAATGGCTTCCGAAGGAAATTATAAATAGGAAAAAAAGAGGATTTGAAACTCCGATGGATGAATGGCTTCAAGGAAGCTTTGCAGATGATGCAAAAATTATATTTAATGATAAAAATTCTGCGAGCAGAAATTTTTTTAACTTAGATTATCTGAATATTATGATTGATTTGCATAAATCAGGTAAAGAAAATTATTTGCGCCACATTTTTGCCCTGCTTTCATTTGAAATGTGGTATAAAACTTTTTTTGAAAATTATTTTGTGAAAGAATGAATGTTTCGGTTTTTGGAATCGGATATGTGGGATGTGTAAGTCTTGGGTGCCTTGCTGCAGACGGGCATAATGTAGTTGGTGTAGATTCAAATACAAGCAAGCTGGATTTAATTAATGCCGGCAAGCCTACTGTAATAGAAGACGGTCTGAATGAGTTAATTTATAAGGGTGTAGCAGAGAAAAAAATTACAGCTACAGATGATTATCTTTATGCAGTAAAAAATTCCGATGTTTCAATAATATGTGTTGGAACTCCTTCGGGAGATGATGGAAGCTTATATTTATCCCATGTCTTTAAAGTTGCTGAGCAAATTGCAGAGGCGTTTAAGACAAAAAAAGATTTTCATATTGTATCAATAAGATCTTCCGTACCTCCCGGAACTGTTCGCAAAATTGAAAACACTATTGCTGATATATCCGGTAAAATAGTTGACAAAGATTTTTCGGTTTTAGCAAATCCGGAATTTTTAAGAGAAGGTTCAGCTGTTTACGATTATTACAATCCATCTTATACTTTAATAGGAGGAAATAATAAACCTGCTATGGAGTTTCTTGCTTCACTGTATTCTAATATTAATGCTAAAGTTGAATACACTGATGTACAAAATGCGGAGCTTATTAAGTTTGTTAATAATTCTTACCACGCTCTCAAAGTCAGCTTTGCAAATGAGATAGGAAATATATGTTCTGCTTTAAATATTGATTCGCATAATTTCATGGAATTATTTCTGAAAGATAACAAACTAAATATTTCCAAAAGCTATTTAAAGCCCGGATTTGCATTTGGCGGTTCTTGTCTTCCGAAAGATTTAACTGCGCTGGAAAATCTTGCATGCACTTTAAAAGTAGAAACGCCTGTCCTATCAGGAATAACAAAATCCAATGAAGCTCACATTGAAAAGGCTTTTAAACTAATAAAGCAGACTAATAAAAAGAAGGTAGGCTTTCTAGGTATTACTTTTAAAGAAGGAACGGATGATGTAAGAAACAGTCCATATGTTACTCTCGCTAAAAAACTTTTGGATAAAAAGTACTCAGTTAAAATATTTGATGCCAATCTGAATCTTGAAAATGTTGTAGGAGCAAATAAAGAATATTTATTTAAGGAGCTGCCGGTAATTTCAGATTACATGGTTCATTCGTTTAAAGAATTATTGAATAAATGTGATGTTATTTTAATAGCCAATTCAAAATTTATAACAACATCGCAAATATTAAAAATAAAAAATAAGATTATAATAGACCTCATTAGGATGGATGAAAATCTAAGAACGAAAGCTAATTACATTGGGCTCTCCTGGTAAACATATACTTTTTGTGGTTGAGAACTGTTCAGTTCCGGATGACCAGCGTGTATGGAAAGAAGCAAAGGCTGTAAAAGAGATGGGGTTTGAAGTCAGTATTATTTCTCCTAAAGACAGTAAAAAAGATAAAGAGAAATTCGTCAACATTGATGGAATAGAAATCCACAGATACAAACAAGTGGTTTTGGGGACAGGTTTTATTTCCTACATTGTGGAATATTTTAATTATTTACTGAGAACATTTTTTCTGGTGTTGTCTATCAACTTCAAAAAAAAAATTCATGTTTTTCATTCAGCAAATCCGCCTGATTTATTTTTCCTGATATTTATTTTTTATAAACCATTTGGAGCAAAATATATCTTTGATGTACACGATTTATTTGTAAATACTTTTGAATCCAAGTATGCAGGAAGAAAATCATTAACGAAAAAAATATTTATTGCAATTTTAAATTTTACTGAAAAATTAAATATACTGCTTACGGATTATATAGTTGTAACTAATCAATCATATAAAGAATATTTGATAGATAAATATAGAATAAACTCTGAAAAAATATTTATTGTAAGAAATGCCCCCGAACTGGACCACAGATTGGAAATTCCCGCTGATGAAACACTTAAGAATGGAAAAAGTAACTTGCTTGTTTTTTTTGGAATGATGGGGGAAGATGACGGAGTTGATGTGATTTTGAAAGCCTGTAGTTATTTAATCAGTGATAAAAAATTCAGTGATTTTTATTGCTGCCTGATTGGACCTGACAATATTGAAAGAAGTCCGTTTATAGGAGAATTAAAAAAACTGCACAAAGAATTGAATCTAAATGACAATGTTAAATTTACCGGTTATCTTTCATGGGATAAAATTCACGCTTATTTGAATACTGCGCAAATTGGTCTGTCGCCCGACTTGTACACACTTCAAAACAATATTTCCACCATGATTAAAATTATGGAATATATGTCGCACGGGCTGCCTATACTTTCGTTTGATCTTAAAGAAAACAAATATTCTGCAGGAGATGCTGCAGTATATTGTAATTCTTACGATTATAAAGAATTTGCTGAAAAGATTTTGCTCATGTTAAATGATAAGAAATTACTGAGTAAAAAAGGAAATGAAGGCATGAAAAGATACCAAAAGACCTTTAACTGGGAAAACTCAAAAATAAATTTAGTTGATTTATACAGTAAACTTTGCTAATAAAGTGTGCTTTTAAAGTATCTTGCTATTAAAATGTATGATTTTAATGTTATTGAAAAGTGAAGAAATTATTATTTATTTTTACCAGAGCGAATTATTACAAAAGTTTTTTAATTACTATATTTTTAATTAAAATTAACCCCTGCAATTTTAATTAATAAAAATTGATAAAGTATCCTAAATATAAGTATTTTTACGCACTGGCGGATTTTCTAATAATCTGTTCTTCTTTTATAGCTGCAGAATATATTTCCGAGAGGATTTTTCACAAAAGAATTCTTGCAGATGTAGATTTGCCAACGACTCATCTGATCAACGTTATATTTTCTTTATTCTTAATTTTCATTTTTCAGAACAATAATCTTTATAAAATTAATATTTTTCTTTCCCGCTCCATTCAATTAGTTTCAATTATCAAATCATTTTTATACGGCGGTCTTATACTCATCTTAATTTCTTTTTTCTTGCAGCTTGATATTGTCTTGGGTTCAAGAACTGTTGCAGTTACATTTTTAATTCTGGGTATTACTGTAGTTACATTTACACGAATTGTAGTTTTCAGACCCTTGTATTCATATTTTACTAAAAACAGGCTGATCAAGAGAAATGTAATAATTGTAGGTGCCGGAAAATCGGGTAAGCTGCTAGCGGAAAAAATACTGTTTGAAGATTTTTATGGTATAAATATTCTTGGATTTATTGATAATGAGTCAACTTCAGGAAGCTTTGTCTATGGAAACATTCAGTCCTTAGGCGGAATGAACGATATAAAAAATGTTTGCCAGAGAAGTAAAGTTGATGAAGTTATAATTGCAACCGATGATATTGATTACGAGAAGCTGCTGCAGATTATTGACCATTGTAATTTACTGCATCTTAATGTAAAACTTTCATCGGAGCTTTTTAGCATTATACCTGAAAAAATAGTAACAGAATCATATTCAGGAATGCCCCTTATTGATTTATCAGAGAAAGTAAATAAAAGCATTAATCTCGTTTTCAAGCGCAGCTTTGATTTTATTTCTTCAACAATCGGATTAATATTACTTTCTCCTCTTCTTATCTGTGTAGCCATTCTGGTTAAAGTAACTTCAAAAGGAAGCATATTATATTGCCAGGAGAGAATCGGAAAGAACGGAAAAAAATTTAACCTGTATAAATTTCGTTCTATGGTAGATATACCGGAGTCAGATGAGGAACATAAGAAAAAAGTTCATGAGTTCATTCGTAGCAGCTCAGGCAAAAATACAAAACTTACCAAAATAATAAACGAGAAACGTGTAACACCTATAGGGAAGTTTTTAAGGCGCTCTTCTATTGATGAGCTTCCCCAGTTATTCAATGTAATTAAAGGGGATATGAGCCTTGTCGGTCCGCGTCCATGTCTTCCATACGAATATGAAGTTTTTGATGAATGGCATAAAAGAAGACACTCTGTGCTTCCCGGATGTACCGGAGTTTGGCAAATAAACGGAAGAGGAAGTGTTTCATTTAAGGATTCCATAATTCTCGATATATACTATGTAAACAACGCTACACCGTGGCTTGACCTGCAATTAATTTTTAAGACCGTTCCTGTAATGATTACAGGTAAGGGTGCTAAATAAACTTAGCTGTTTTTTATAATTTTTGAATAATGAATATAGCGATTATTGGTCTGGGATACTGGGGTCCTAATTTAGTTAGAAATTTTGCCGCTTTAAAAGAAGTAAATAAAATTATTTGCTGCGATAATAATCAAAAAAGACTTGCACGCATAAAATTAAAATATCCGACAGTAGAAACTGTAAATGATTTTGATCAGCTTTTAAAAAATCATCAGTTCGATGCATTGATAATTGCAACTCCGGTTGGCAGTCACTATAAATTTGCAAAAGCAGCATTGAATGCCGGAAAGCACGTCTGGGTAGAAAAACCTTTTACCGGTTCATCAAAAAATGCTGAAGATTTAATTAATCTTAGTGAAAAGAAAAAATTAAAATTATTCGTTGACCATACTTTTATTTATACGGGAGCAGTAAGAAAGATTAAAGAGTTAGTAGATAAGGGCGAGCTTGGAGATGTTATTTATTTTGATTCCGTCCGCATCAATCTCGGATTGTTTCAGCATGATGTGAATGTGTTATGGGATTTAGCCTGCCATGATTTATCTATAATGAGTTACATACTCCCTGAAAATAAAATTATAGGAATAGCTGCTAACGGTATTGCAAATTTTTACGACCACGAAAACATAGCCTATCTTTCCATTTATTTTGAGAATAATTGTTTCGCTCATATCCACTCTAACTGGACGTCCCCTGTAAAAATAAGAAGAACAATTGTTGGTGGAAAGAAGAAGATGCTGGTATTTGATGATATGGAGAACGTTGAAAAAATACGGGTGTATGATTCCGGAGTATTAATGAGAAAAGATGAAGAAGACAGTATTCATGAAGCACTGGTGCAATATAGGATAGGAGATATGTATTCCCCTAAAGTTGCACAAACGGAAGCGCTGGCACTGGCAACAAGAGAATTTGTTGATAGCATTAATGAAGACAGATTGCCGCTTACTAATGCTTATGATGGGTTAAAAATAGTAAGAATACTTGAAGCCGCAGACAGATCGATTAAAGAACGCGGTAAAATTATTGAATTCAATGGGAAATAAAAATATAGTTAATGTAAAGCTCGGCAAAGATGTTTTAATATATGATTTCGTCAATTTATACGGCTGTACAATAGGTGATAATACTAAAGTAGGTACTTTTGTAGAAATACAAAAGAATTCTTCCGTTGGGAAAAACTGTAAAATCTCTTCCCATACATTTATTTGTGAAGGAGTTGAGATTGAAGATAATGTCTTTATTGGTCACAACGTTACATTTATAAACGATAAATTTCCCCGCGCTGTAAATGATGATGGGAAGATGCAGACAGATACCGATTGGAAACTCGAAAAAACTTTTGTAAAAAAAGGTGCGTCTATCGGGTCATCCGTTACAATATTATGCGGTATTACTATAGGTGAAAATGCTATAGTAGGGGCAGGTTCAGTTGTCACTAAAAATGTTTCGGCAGATACTATTGTTGCAGGGAATCCCGCAAAAGTTATACAGAAAAGTTAGTACTCTAAAAAGATTATAATTTTATAATCAGTCCATTCTTCACTTTCTTATTGAAAACCCTTTCAAATTTTTTTTCCAGAAGCAAATTCAATTTTTTCCAGAACGTATTTGAAAAACTTTTTTCGTTTTTCTTATTTTTGTACGTTGCCAGAAAATTTTCTCCTTCAGATTATGGTGAATTGATTGCTCTGATTGCATTATCGTTTATCATTGTTTCGTTTTTTGATTTCGGGCTGCCTGTTTATTTCCAGCGAGAAGTTTCCCGTTCGCAAAATGTTCAGTCCTTATATAAAACCACGCTGGTTCTTTACTTATTTCTGTTCCCGGTATATTTAGGAGCATGTTTTCTATATTCGCACTTTTTTCAGTCGTTTAACTCAGCACTCATTTTTTTTACTGTTATTATTTCCTCATATCTTAGTTTATATACAAATATTATAACTAAGATTTACTCAGGCTTAAGAGATTTTAAATCGCAATTTTATTTTTTATTAATCTCAAGGTGCTTCTTTCTTTTTTTCCCAATAGCATATCTCTTCAATAAAGAGCTTACGATAGAAAGTGTAGCAATAGTTTTACTGCTATCTTATTTTGTAAATTTTTTATTCTTGTTCTTTCACCTGAAGAAAAAATATTTTTTATCTCAAACGGCGGAAATAGATTTTCATTTACTCAGGAAGATAATAAAAATTTCTATGCCGCTTGGCATAATTGTACTGGTAAATTTGTTGTATGACAGAGTAGATGTTCTTTTGATTTCAAAGCTTCTTGGATTTTCGGATACCGGCAAATATAATGTAGCATACGGCTTGCTGAAAGCATCCACGTTATCATTTTCATTTATACTGATTGAAGGATTTTCAAAAGCATCTTACTTAAGCAATAAAATTTCCTCCATTAAATTATTCCTAAAGAAGTATATTCTTATAATTTTACCTATAAGTTCAGTATGTGCTTTGATTCTTTTTTTTCTTCCGGATTTTTTAGTAATATTTTTTTATTCGGCTAAGTATGCAAGCTCAGTTGAGCTCTTAAAATTCTTAAGCTTTGCAGTTATACCCTTAGCATTAAATAATCTTACAGGTATTACTCTCAACGCATTAGGTAAATTTAATTTTGTATTAATTGCTACTATAATTGGTTTAGCTGTAAATGTGGTTTTAAATGTAATCCTTATTCCTAAGCTTGGTTTAATTGCTGCATGTTATGCAACATTTATAACTGAAGTCAGTATTTTACTTGTCGAAAGTTTTTTTCTTTTTAAAGTACTGGGCAAAAAATGAAAATTGCTTACCTTGGAAGATATAACCCTTCGGAAGAGTTAACCGGTCCTGAAAAAGTTGCTAAACGGATTTTCAGTAAATCAGCAGAACAAAATGAAGCAATTTTTATAGAGTATTTTTTCGATGGTTCGGTTTATGGAATAAGAAAAAAATTACTGGGTAAAGAAATTATAGATAATACAAACGGGTTAAAAATTTACAGAATAGGGTTATTAAAGATAATTCCTTTTTTGAGTAAATTTAAACCCGACTTGATTCATATAATAACTTTTGAAAGATTCGGCATTCTAACCTATTTATATAAATTATTCTCAAGAGCTAAAATTATTTATAATGTGCATGGAGTAGCGGTTTACGAGAATAAAAATCTTAAAGTTGTATCTTTGTCACTGAGGACTAAAGATTCACTCTGTGAAAAAATATTGTTAAAGTTCAGTGATAAACTTTTATTCTTATCTGATTATCAGTTAAGCATTGCTAAGAAATACTACACAATAAAAAAAAATCAACTGGAATTTATAAATAACGGAGTCGATGAGGATTTTCATTGTAAAACCAGCTCGGTCAATACGAGTAATACTCCGTCATTAGTTTTTATCGGTGATAGCAATAGGAAGGACAAGGATTTTAACTTTTTATACTCTTCGCTTTCTATGATAAATACTGGGTGTAAATTATTTTTGATCGGAAAGTTCGATAAATCAATTTATAAAACTATTGTTGGGAATGTTGAAATCGTGAATGTTTCTAAAATGAACAAATCTGAGTTAGTAAACTTTCTTTCCGATAAAGATATATTTGTATCTTCAAGTTTCTATGATACATTTTCTATTGCTACGGCTGAGTGTATGTCTTCGGGACTTGTCCCTATTGTAACAGATCATACTGGAATATCAGGACTAATAAAAAATAATGAGAACGGATTTATTGTAAGACATGGAGTTGCTAATGAACTGGCAGATAAAATAAATTTATTGCTGGAAAACACTGAATTGAGAAAAAAGATGTCGGAGAATGCAAGAAAAATATATGAAGAATTAAATTGGGATAGCGTCTATTCATCATACGAAAAAATTTATAAAAGCCTCAATTGACGGCATCATCTAAAAAAGTATTTTTTATTTTTTTTATAATTCTTTTTGGAATATACTTTTTCATTAATATTCCGATAATCGCAAATTGTGTTTTTATCGCGGACGATTTGCCTGTATTATTTTTTTCTAATCTCAATCCCTTTCCTATCGCAACATATTGGGAGAACGGTATTCAGCAACTAATCCCTTCAGTACAAATTGATAGTATACATTACAGGCCGTTAACTTCTTTTTTGACTTATGCTTGTTTTGTTGCTTTCGGATTGAAACCTGTTTACTGGGCTATAATAAGTCAGATAATCCATTTAGCAAATTTTGTATTTCTTATTTTTGTTTTATTAGAGATTCGAAAAATTTTAAAAGTTAAAAATACATGGATGTGCTTAGTGGTGCCAGCTTTTTATTTGCTATATCCGGGAAACGTTACAAATCTGGCATGGCTTTCGGCAAGGACTGATTTAATAGTAATTTTATTCTGTCTATCATCATTTTTCTTTTCTCTCAAATATATTCAAAGCAAAAAATTTTATTTATTAATATTAAGCTCTTTTTTGTTTTTACTTGGGACTTTAACAAAGGAAAATGCAGTAAGCTGGTTTATAGTTGAGTTTATGCTAATCTGGCAGATATATTTTCTTGCAAATAAATCACCTGAGATTTTTACTTCCTTAACAAGACTTTTAAATGCTAAAGTTACAGCCTGTATTATATATATATTCGGAAGAAGTGTTTTGGCAATGATTGATAATAAATCAATAATTGCTAACCTGAAATTAATCACGATAGTACCTGCTTATTTCAAATCACTCCTCTTTACTTTCCTGCCAGTTGATTCGGGTACGTTTATATATACTTTCGTTGATTCCAAAGTAATCTTTATAGTCCTGTTCGGAATTTATTTTGCTTCGCTACTAATTGTTATGTATTACTTGAGACCGCAAAAGTATTTTTCGCAAATGTTGTTTATTGGTTTTGTCATTTCACTTTCTACTCTGTCTTTTTACATAATTGCAGGCGGGGGAACTTATAGATTGTTTGCTTTAACTTTTTTATCTCTTTTGATTTTCTTTTTTAATCTGCTTTCACAAAAAGAAAATCCTTTAAACAAAGTTTCATTCAAAATTGCTACATCTATTGTATTGATTTATTTCGTTTTCGGTTCAGTAAAAATATCAGGCTACTGGCTTGTAAATTACAAATTGCAAAATGAAAGTCTTGAATCGCTGGCAAAAATTTATGATGGGAATAAAGAAAATGTAGTTTTAAGTTATCCTCATGCTCTCGGGCAGTCATATTGTTATTCCGATATTGGTGTATATCTGTATTATAAAGTAAATGAAAGTATAGGAAGATATAACAATGTAAAAGGTCTTGTTGCAATTACGTCACATAATTCAGAACATTATTTGCATGGGAGTATATTAGAACAGATCAATAATTCATTCATTGTAAATTCTGAATTCAATGATACTTATTTTTCATCGGAGCCTTTTTTTACGGAGAAATCTGGTCTTGGTGAAAAATATAATAATCTTAAAAATTATTCTTTTGAGGTTTTAAAATTAAACTCTTTTTCTAAACCTGTAAGTATAAAGATGCAGCCTGTTCCTGAGTTTACCAAAGACATAAACTACATTAAATTTACAGACGGAAAATTTATTAAGTTCTAAACGAAATGAAGACGAATGAATATATTTCTGTAGTTATGAGTGTATATAATGAGGAGAAATATATTTCTGCAGCTATAAAAAGTATTTTAAATCAAACATATCCTTACTTTGAGTTCATAATAATTAATGACGGCTCAACTGATAAATCCGAATCACTTATAAAATCATTCAAGGATGAACGGATTGTTTACAAAAAAATTGAAAAGGTAAATTTTTCGAAAGCATTAAATGAAGGGCTGAATATTGCGAAGTATAACTATATAGCCAGAATGGATGCAGATGATGTTTCACTTTCGGATAGATTAGAGAAGCAGGTGAAGTATCTGATTGAAAATCCTGATGTTCAGGTTTTATCTTCAGGCTATGCTTTATTTAAAAATGCAAAGGTCTCGCATATACATAAATTGCCGGAAAATGACAGAGAAATTAAAGAGCAATTGAATTATTCCGCCTCTGTTTGTCACGCAGGCTCTATTTTCTTAAAGGATCACATTTTAAAGTTCGGAGGATATAATGAAAATCTTGATATGCTGGAAGATATGGACTTATGGCTAAGAATCAGAAAAGAAACAAAGTTCCATAATTTAAATGAAGTTTTGTATTTGATTCGTATTAAGAAAAACTCCATGACATCAAAGGAATCTTTAAAGCCAAAACAATTTTTCCGTGATATTTATTTAAAGAACTATGATAAAAATTACTATTGTGATTTAGTTAAAGCCGATGTGGATTATGCAATTCTTCTGTTTAAGTTTTCAAATAAAAAAGAATTCAGAGAATATGTTCTGAATAAAAAAATACTATTTAGTCAGGAAATATTTTTACTTTTTCTATGGAGTTTTTTGCCCGGGAATATATCATCTAAAAACATTATCGACTGGCTTAAATGGAAATTAATAAATGGGAGAACTGTGTTTGATAAAAACAAAAAGAAGTATGAGGAGTTAATATTTAATTTGGAAAAACAAGATGCATGATTTAACTGTTCTAATGACGACATATAATAACGCGGAATATCTCTCCACTTCAATAAAAAGTATCCTTAATCAAACTTACAATAATTTTAATTTCATAATTATAGATGACGGGTCGACTGATAACTCTATAGAAATAATTAATGGATTTAAAGATGAAAGAATAAAGTATTATAGAATCGAGAACTCAGGACTCGGTGCTGCTTTAAATTATGGACTTAAGCTTTCTGAAACAGAATTAATTGTAAGAATGGATGCCGATGATATTTCATTGCCTGATAGAATTACAAAACAGTATGATTTTATTTTGAAAAATAAAAACTACGACATTATTTCTTCGTGGTACTCTGCTTTTGAAAATAAAAAATTACTTTATACTATTAAAACTCCCGAAACCGATGAGGAAATAAAAAAACGTTTTGCCCTGCATAGTGAAGTGATTCATGCAGGTATGCTCTATAAAAAAGACAAAATTGTCTCTAACGGAGGATATAAGCCAATTGTATTTGAAGATTATGAATTATGGCTAAGAATTAAAGATAAGGTGAAGTTTTACAATCTTCAGGAAGTGCTGCTGCTCGTAAGATATAGAACAGATTCATTCTCAAGAGAAAATATTGTAGAAAAAAATAAGCTAGTGTATGCTATACAGGCTCCATATTATGGAAGTAATTTTCAAAAGAACTTTTTACTGAAATCAGAAATTGAAGAAAATAATCTTCGGGGCTGGAGAGAGTTTTTTTACGGAGAGGAAAGAAATGCTTCTGTATACTGGAATAAAATAGGAATAAGTTTATTAACAATGCCACGAATAATAATAGCAAAGTTAGTTTTACTTTTCCCTAAAAAATTTATTCTGTGGTTTAAAGAAAATCGAATAAGGTTCAGACTGAAATATTTTTCGGGTTATTTTTCAGATGATAATTCAAAGCTGAGGAAATTTTTATCTGAAACCTGAATTGCCTGAATTGAAGAAAATTTTATTAATATCGACAAATGCATTAGGTGATACTTATCTGACATGCGCTGCATTTAAACCTTTAAAAGATTTTTTTAAAAAAGTAAGGATTGATATAGTGTCGACTGAAAATGCAAGGTTTATTCTTGAAGAGATCGGCTTCGATAATTTATATCTGCTGAAAAAAAAATCTTTTCCTGATATGCATTCACTTGTTTCGAAAATAAGAAAGACAAAGTACGATATTGTTTTTAATTTCTTCCCGGGGCAGATGAACACTTCTATTTTTAAGTTGTCAAACGCTGAAGAGAAAATAGGATTCACGAACTTTATAAAAAAGAAAAGCTGGCACAATGATGAAGATTTACTAAAGATAAAATCTCAGCCCAAAAGTAAAATTATATGGAAACACACAGATAATTATTTAGACAGAATTTCGTTGCCATTGAAATCTGCCGGTATTGAAACTGAAGTTAGCAAACATGTTTTTAATTTTTCCAATTCGGGTACATCGAACTATGATATTGTACTGCATCTTTTTTCTTCAGATGCTAACAGAAAAATAAGCAGCGATTCTATTAAAAAAATAATTTTCGAGTTTTGTGAAAAACAAAATAAAAAAATCTGTCTGATAGGAGATGAAAAAGAAATTTCCGCTATGAAAGAACTAAATGATGTAAAAAATTTACATATAGAAGTTAATCCCGATATAAAAAAACTTGCAGGTTTAATATTGAATACAAAATTATTTATAGGAGTAGATTCGTTTCCTATTCATATTGCAGATGCTTATGATATTAAAACACTTGGAATTTTTTATTATAATAATGAAAGGTCTGTATTTCAAAACATGGATAATAAATATATTTTCAGAATATCTGACAACAGTTTGAATATAGAGGAACTGTTAAAATTCATTAAAGCAAAAAAACTTTTTTAAAATGGGATATAGAATTAACAGGCTGAGCTTATCATTTAAAGAGAACGGTTTCTTATGGACAATACTTTACCTTCTTAAACGGGCTACTCACTGGGATATATTTTCAAAAAAACTTGAATCGTTAGAACAGAAAAAAAAATATCCGGGATGGAACAGTGTTAACCAGAACAAACTGACATGGAATAACTGGAATTGGAATGAACTCGGAGAGGAGTGGACTAAATCGCAGGGATGGAAAGATAAACTTGAAACTGAAATCATACAAAAATTAATTCCGGAAAATTCTTCGATTATAGAAATCGGTCCCGGGGGTGGAAGATGGTCAGAACATTTGTTGAAGAAAGCATCCGGGTTAGACTTAGTTGATATTTCCGAGAAATGTTTAGACCTTTGCCGCCAAAGATTTGGGAACAATTCTTCTATAAGATATAATCTGATAAATGATGTAAAATTTAATTTTGCAGAAAGCAATTCTGTAGATGTTGTTTTTTCCTATGATGTATTTGTTCATATCGATAAGGTGCAAATTACTCAGTACTTCACAGAGTTTGAAAGGGTTTTAAAAAGCACAGGTCGTATTATTCTTCATTATAGTAAAGTTGGGGATAAGTTTGGAGAGTACAGAAGCAGATTTACTTCAGAAGATATGGATGAAATTTTGGAGAGGCTTAACTTAAAGCTTGTGGAAGAATACGACGTGGAAACACTAGAAAGGAATAAAGGGAATTTTTTCGAAGTTATTGCTGTAATTGAAAAGAAGAATTAATGAGAGTAGTAAATATACTGGGTTATGATTTTCTGGATTTTCGGTATTACGAAATTGTATCATTAATTCATGAAAAAATTTCCAAAAAAGAAATCTTTACATGCCTTAATGTAAATCCGCATATACTAAATGAAGCTGAAAAAGATGAAAACTTAAGTAAAAATTTAAATAAGCTCTCGGCTATCTTCGCAGATGGCATAGGCGTTTATCTTGCATCCAGGTATTTATATGGCAAATATGGTTTTGAAAAAAAAATTACCGGAACAGATTTATACCCGCAGATTTTATCTTATGCTGAAAAGTATGAGAAAAAAGTTTTTTTCTTCGGAGGCGGTGAAGAAGCATCTGCAATGCTTGAATCTTCATTAAGACAGAAGTATCCTAAACTGAAAATAAGCGGTATAATTAAACGGGAAACTAAATTCACTGATTTAACTGTTGCTAAGATTAGGTCTACCAATTCAGATATTTTATTCGTAGGTTTAGGTTCGCCCTACCAGGAAGACTGGCTGGCAAAATTTTCAAAGCAGATTAGTGTCCCCGTCCAAATAGCTATGGGCAGCGGAATTGAATTCTTATCAGGCAACTATAAAAGAGCTCCAAAACTATTTCAGAATCTTGGACTTGAATGGTTCTATCGTTTTTTAAAGGAACCATCCAGATTATGGAAAAGATATTTCATAGGAAATCCGTATTTCATTTATAAAATCATTTTACAAAAGCTTAAAAATTAGCACCCCTATAAAAAAATGAAAAAAGTACTTCTGTTTATGGCATTCTTTTGTGGGATAAATATATCTTATTCACAAAACTACAATTGGATTACTCCCAATAAGACCTATCTTAAACTCTATATTGCGCAGGATGGAGTTTACCGTATTAATAAAGCGGACTTCAATAATGCAGGTATAAGCGTAACAACAATTGACCCCCGTTCAGTTAAAGTACTCTATAAAGGAAATCAGGTGCCGATTTACTTTGAAGGTGAATCAGACGGAGTATTCGGAGACAATGACTTTTTTGATTTTTATGGTATAAGAAATAAAGGCGGTCTTACCAAGTACATTAACGGAATCAGTATTGACAATACGGTAATGTATACAAAAGATGAGTACAATAATAATTATTCGGATACTTCAATTTACTGGATAGAGTGGGGAGGCGCAAACGGATTAAGAATGACTGATGTAAGCTCATCAAATTCTTTCCCATCGTATCCGTCACCATATTTTTTTGAAAGTGTCCATAAAGAAAAAGACATTCTGTACAGCTTAGGAGAACATGCCAACGATAATGATTACAGATATTTTAATCCCGAATTTGTTGAAGGTGAAGGATGGTACTGGAGTCAGTTAGCTGATTTATTCAGTATTAGAGATACTACTAAACTTAAAAATCCATTCAAATCAGATCAGCCTCTATGCAAGTTTAATTTTTTTGCTTATCCTAATGCAAATGATACAAACAGAATAAGAATTGTATTTGATAATTACCAGCTTGGAATTTATAAAACTATTGGCTATAGAAGATATGATACAACAGTTGCATTTCCTACTACATTCATAGATACTACGAGGGAAAAATCGGTGTTTACAATAACATATTTCGATAGCACCGGATTGGGACCTCCTAGAGTTCCTCCCTATGGAAATGTTTACTTTGACTATTTTAATTTTACATATCCGTCATTATTTAAGTTTTTTGAGAACAATTTATTTGCTGACCTTTCTGTTAATACTTCAGCGGATACAACAAGTAAGAGATTTAAAGTTTCAGGATTTACTTCACCTAACGGGCTAACTCTTTATGATGTCCGTAATGGTATTCGTATAACAAATTATTCTGTTTCCGGTGATACCTTGAGTTTTAGTGCAAAGAGTAATGCAAACCTGCGTATCACTAATTCCAATATTTATATCAAGCCTTTCCGTATTAAACAAAAACAGGTTGCAAATCTTATTACAGGCGCTGCAGATTATCTTATCGTTTATCATCCGGATTTTGTAAACGCAGCCGAGCAGTTAAGACAGCACAGACAATCTTATGATACTTTGCGTTCAGTAAAAGCAAGCGTTGAGGATATCTACGATGTATTTAATTATGGAATGGAAGACCCCAAGGCAGTTCGTGCTTTTGTGAAAAATGCCTATGTTACATGGACTGCTCCGAAGCCAAGATATTTATGTCTTTTCGGAAGAGGTTCGCTGGATGCAAAAAAGAATTCAAATAGCTCGCAAATTTACATTAACTATGTTCCGGCATATGGAAATCCTTCGAGTGACGGATATTTTGGAAACGTAAATGATTCTGCGAGGGTATATGTTCCTCACGTTGCAGTCGGAAGATTACCTGCTTATTCTATACAGGAAGCAAATGATATAGTAAGTAAAATTATAAGTTACGATAATCAGAGAAATAATCTCTCTTCCTGGTGGAAAAAGGATATTATGATAACAGGCGGTCTAAACAGAGGCGAACAGACCGGATTCCAGTTAGATGCTAATTCAATGATTTCAACTTATTTCACACCCAATCCGCTGAGAATGGCGACTGATAGAATTTACAGGAATGATTCTGCAGGAGGAATTAATTTTCAGTACTCAGATTCAATTATAAACACTTTTAATCGTGGAGCTTTATTCTTTAACTATATAGGGCATGCAGGTAACGGAACCTGGGATAACGGGCTTGAAAATCCTGATTTACTTTCTAATGGTTCAAGGCTCCCATTAATTTTTAGTATGACTTGTTTTACTGGTAAAAATGCTATTAATGAATTCAGAGGTTTCGGAGAAAAGTTTATCTATCTTCAGAACAAAGGCGCTATTGGTTTTGTAGGAAACACAGGCTGGACATTTTCCGGAAACGGAATTACTTTGAACAGAAGATTTTTAGATGCGATGAAGAACGGAAGCCGAAGACAGGGAGAAATGATGCGAAGCGCAGTTATCGCTGACTCAGTTTCGGGTGCTAATAACTATAATTCAAGATTCACCCTGAATACTTATGCTCTTTTAGGTGACCCGGCTTCAAAAATACTATTGCCGGCATATCCCGAATTTGAAATTCTACCGGGAAATTTTTCTATGTCAAATCCATTCCCTGCAATAAATGACCCTGTAACAATTAAGTTTTATCCGAGCAATTATGGAATAGGTGTGGATTCGGTTAAAATGAGATTTCAGTTCTTCAGAAACGGAATTGCACAGCCGATAAAGGATACCATTCTAAGAAACTATGGAAGAATTTCTGATACTGTCAGTTATAATTTTAAGATAACATCGAGTGGAAACTACAGTCTGAAATATACTATAGACCCTGAGAACAGATACCCGCAGGAAAATAAAACAAATAATTCGATAAATGTTAATATACCTATAAGAAATGTATCTTATGTGCCGTTAAAACCTGTTGATAATTCTTTTATAATGACTGACTCTATAGAGTTTGTTGGTATTAATCCGAATGTTGATGCATCGAAGAACAACGTGAAAGTTTTGCTGCAGGTAGATACTACTTTAACCTTTTCTAATCCGAGAACATTCTTTAAACAAGTAACGGGCGGAGTTGCAACAAAATTCAGAACTACATTACCTGTAGCAGATACTAATCTGGTCTATTACTGGAGAATGAACTCTGTTATTAATAATGATTCATCGGGCTGGTCAACAACTCAAAGATTAATTTATAATCCATCGGGGACTTTAGCCCGTTCTTCAGAAGCAGCTGATTCTGTAATAAAATTATCTAAAAAAAGGCTCGGACAGTTCGATGCAGGAAGTTATCAGAATTTAGTATTCAACTCCGGTACAGGATTTACACTTCCATATGGAAGTGCCAGTTTACGTGTTTTTGCTTATGGCAATAATGGAGAGGAAGCATCAGAGTTTACATTCAATGGGGGAGTACTAAGAATTGATAACAGGTCATTTTCAGGTATAGTAATGTTAGTTGTTAACAAACTAACGGGACGTTTTCTTGAAGTTAAAGGTTTCAAAATGACTTCACCTGCCAGTTCGGATTCCATAGTTACATTTTTAAATACAATAGACACTAACAAATACGTATTAATGTCTACTGTACAAATTTTCAGTGGTGATAGCTTAAGACAAAATGCAAAAAATAAAATTAAAGAATTTGGTTCTTTAATGGCTGATAGTTTAAGAGGTCCAAGTCATTTATATCAAACCTGGGCATTTATAGGAAGTAAGGGCGCATTACCTCAGGATTGCAGCGAAGAATATCATCCAAATAATGTAGAAAATAATTGTGTAGGTGGTTGGTGTACATCTTCAGCCGCAATTACCCGACCATTCCAGACTATCAATGGAAGCTTGACACAGAATTTCGGTCCTGCAAGGTCATGGAAAAATTTTACTGCATTTGAAAATGTACAGCCGTTCTCCAGTATTAAATATAATATCTTCGGAAAAAATACTGCCGATCAAAGTGTTTTATTATACAGTAATGTTGGACCTTCATTTAATTTTGATACTTTGAATGCTCTTACTTATCCGAATATCACTATCACATCTGCTTTTAATCTGGATTCACTTCAGGGAAATACACCGCCTTCGTTGAAATCTTTTGTGTTGAATTACATTCCTCCGGTAGAACTTGCCGTGGATAATTATTCATTTACTAAGCCTGACTCTGTTCTGCAGGAAGGTGATAGTGTTACATTGGGTGTAAGTTATACCAATATCGGTTACTCTTCGATATACTCTACAATAAATACATGGTATACTTTTGTTAACGGACAGAAAAGAATTTTAAAACTTGATACAATCAGAAATCCGATAGTTGTTGACGAAGTCAGAAATTCACAGGTAAAGTTTTCCACTTACGGTTTAGGAAATCAGAGCGACACTGTGAATATCTATTATGATTCCTATCCTGCATACGCCGTGAATGAATTTAATTCTTATAATAATACCGGGGTAACCCAGATTCTTGTGAAAGCCGATTCGTTAAAACCAATTGCAAATATAACTTTCGACGGACAGAATTTAACCAACGGAGATTATATTCAGGCGAATCCGGAAATTATTATTGAACTGTATGATGACAGCCCGATTGCGATCGACGGTGCTGATACTAATACGGTAAAGATAAAGCTTGATTCAAAGTATGTACCTTATGCCAATAATCCTGACTTACAATTTATAGTTGCCCGGGGATATAAGCTTGCTGCGACTGTGAAATATTATCCAAAGCTTTCAGAAGGAGAGCATAAAATAGAATTCGACTTTGTGGATAAGACTGGAAACATCGGAGATACTATTAAAAATAATTTCCAGGTCAATTATGATTTGAAGTTGTTAAGTCTGGCAAATTACCCTAATCCGTTCAAAGACAGAACAACATTTACATTTAATCTTCAAGGTGCAAAACGCCCTGATACAGGTAAAATTAAAATTTATACTGCTGCAGGTAGACTTATTAAAGATATAAATCTCGACAATCTTTCAATTGGTTATAATCAAGTTGAATGGGACGGACGGGATAATGACGGAGATGCAATAGCTAATGGAATTTATTTTTATAAGATGATATTGACCGGAGATTCTAAGCTGGAAACAAAGATAGAAAAAATAGCAATTCTAAAATAAAAACGAGAGATTTTTATAAATCTCTCTCACTAATTCATCAAAAAATAATAGTAACAATACTACATTTTACTATGTTTTTTGACGTATATCCTGTATATTTATAATTACTTTAGTAGTAACTTTTTATAAAAAGAAAACCACGTGAAAAAATATTTACCCTTACTCATTTTAGTTTGCTTCGCATTATTATGCCAAAATTCATATTCTCAAAATCCCAACTGGATTACTCCCGGCAAAACCTATTTAAAAATGTATGTTGTGCAGGATGCAATGTACAGAATAGATCGTTCAGACTTTACAAATGCAGGAATCGATCCGTCTAAAATAGATCCCAGAACAGTCAAAGTATATAATAAAGGAAATCAAATTCCATTATACTTTGCAGGCGAAACAGATGGTTTGTTTGATGTTTCGGATTTTTTTGATTTTTATGGTCAAAGAAACTATGGGGGCCAGACAAAATACTATGACGAAGTGGGAGCATTGCAGTATTCATTAGACGAATATTATGACATATATTCCGATACAAATGTTTACTGGGTAGACTGGGGTGGAGTTACCGGTACAAGATTTACAGATTATAGTTATTCATCAGATATTGATTACAGCAGTAATAATTTTACCGAAACAATTCACTTTGAAAAGGATTCAATATTTTCGTTAGGACAGCAGCTAAATGTAAATGATTTCAGAAGATTCTCTGTTGATAAATTTATCGGAGAAAACTGGTATTGGAAATATATTGAACCATTTTATAATGTATATCAAAACGTTTCCGTACCTAAGCTTGATGCAGGTAGTTCTACATTTAAGCTAAGGATAGCAGGATACCCCGCTGCAAGAAGTACTTCTTTATTTAATGAACATACGTTATCGGTTTATCTGAACAATGCTGTTGTTGCAATCGCATATGCGAATGATTTTAACAGAATGGATACTACTATTACATTATCGACTGCGCTTTTATCAACTGTATCTCCAAATCAATTCAGATTTTTTTATGCTCCGGGTGGAAATCTGAACCTTCAGTTTTATTTTGATTTTTTCGAAATACAATATCCAAGACAGTTTTCGCTTACAGGTAATTCACTAAAGATTAGTTTACCGGCAGGTGATACTACTTCAAAAAAATTTACCGTTAATTCCGCTAACATTTCTGCACCCGTAAATATTTACGATACAAAAAATAATTTAAGAATTGTTAATAATTCTTATTCATCCGGGAATTTAGTGTTTACATCAAAATCTGATGCAAAACTGCAGATTGTTAATTCAGATATCACTCAAAAACCTCTGCGAGTTAAGCAAAAATCCGTGCCAAATCTTGTTACAAATGCAACAGGAGCCGATTACATAATTGTCTATAACAGAATGTTTGAATCTCAGGCTGAAGCAATCCGTTCTTTCAGGCAGTCTTTTGACGGAATGCGCAGTGTAAAAGCCGAGCTTGAAGATATTTACGATGTTTACAATTATGGAATAGAAAATCCGGCAGCAATAAGATTATTTTTCAAAACTGCATACGATAACTGGACTGCTCCTAAGTTAAAATATGTTTGCCTTTTCGGCCGTGGTTCAACTGACCCTAAAAATAATGTTTCAGCTCCTTCGTTTTACGGAAACATAGTACCGGTTTATGGAAACCCAAACAGTGATAACTTCTTTACCACGTTTAATCTGAACAGCACTATTTATTCCCAGAATATTGCAATCGGAAGGCTTCCTGCATTCACTGTAGGTGAGGCTGAAATAATGAAGAATAAAATTGTAAATTATAATAATCAGTCATTAAATGATTGGGTTAAAAGATTTATTTTAGTTACAGGAGGTGTTTCACAATCAGAGCAGAATTACTTTCAAAGTATTTCCAATATTTATACCAATACATATATCTCACCTAAACCTTTAGCAGGAATAGTTGATAAAATTTACAGAATAGACGGGCAAGGCGGAGCTACATATAACTTTCAGGATTCTATCATAAATGATTTTAACCGCGGCTCACTTATAATAAATTACAGCGGACATGCCGGAAACGGTACCTGGGATCAGGGGCTTGAAGACCCGAATCTTCTTTCTAACGGGATAAAACTCCCGCTGTTATTCAGTATGACATGTTTTACAGCAAAAAATTCTGATCCGGCTGTACGAGGATTTGGTGAAAAGTTCTTTATCTATGAAAATAAAGGCGCTATAGGATATGTAGGCTGTACCGGATGGGCATTTACGACAGCAACTAATATTCTTAATAATTATATGTACGGCGCTTTAAAAGATAGCTCGTATAGAAGACAAGGTGACTTGCTTAGAGTTGCTACTTCAATAATGAAAAATGATTCGGCAAACTTTTCATCAAGAATTTCACTTGAGTGTTTTAATTTCCTGGGAGATCCTGCTCAAAAGTTAATGCTTCCTGAATATCCTGAGTTTTCCATTAAAGATGACCAATACAGAATTTCCGATCAGAATCCCGTGCTTAGTCAGAATGTAAGAATAACAGCATATCCGAAAAATTTCGGGATTTCCGCTGATTCACTCAAGATTAAATTTCAGATTTTAAAAAATAATAATGCATATAAATCACAGGACACTATTCTAAGAAATTTTAAATTCACTGATTCAGCATCTTATAATTTTACCTTGGATACACTTGGAATTTATTTTGTACGTGTTACATTAGATCCTGATAACTGGTACACACAGGAAGACCCGGCGAATAATGTTCTTAACGTTCCTGTTAATTTAAAAAACAATTCCTTTGTTCCATTGAAACCAGTAAGTAATTCAGTAATCAATACAGATACAGTTTATTTTACGTGTTTAAATCCTGATAGTGACCCTACTGTAAATACTATACAGCTTACACTTCAGTTAGATACAAGTGTTTCATTCACAAATCCGATAACATTTATTAATAATAACCCGACAGGTGTTTTTTCAAAATTCCAGACAGTAATACCTGTTAAAGATTCCAGTTTAACATATTACTGGAGAACTAATGCATCTATTAACGGGAACCTCTCAGGCTGGTCTCAGACTCAAACGTTCAGCTACAATACAAGACCTTTTACGGCAATGCGAACGAGTAAAAATGATAATGCGCTCGATACTAATATAATAATATATCTTAAATCAAAGAATCAGTTCAACGAAGCTAATTTTAATAATGTTGTTTATCAGTCAGGCGGTTTATCTATCCCGCAATCAAGCGGTACGATGAGAGCGTACTCTCTGGGAAATAACGGAGAAGAAAGTTCATTCTTTATTGTAAACAGTAGTCAGATAAATATCGGACAGAGTCTAAATCCCGGACTGAATATATTAAGAGTAAGAAGAACTGATATGAAGATTCAGGAATTTAAAAATTTCAGATTTAACTCTGCATCATCAGCAGATTCAGTTGCAAATTATCTTAACAATACTGACTCTTCCAATTTTATAATGGTTGTTAAGTCCATTGTAACAACTTCTAACTCAATGAATGCAGCATGTAAAAGTGCATTCAGGCAATTCGGAAGTGTCTATGCGGATTCAACTCCGGGCTTTAACCAGTTCTGGACATGGAGCTTCATCGGTTACAAAGGAGCTAGCGGCTCTCAGGTATCGGAAGAATTCCACAGAAATAACACTGCAAATACATGCCCATCTAACTGGTGTCCTTCCAATAGTTATCTTAGTCCTAAATACATGAGGAGTTTCGGAACTGTAACGGTCAATTTAGGACCTGTACAAAACTGGAAAAAAATCGGATTGGAACAAATAACGGGAGCAGGAAACTCTGTTACCACTGATGTTTATGGAATAAAGAAAGACAACTCATCTGCATTATTATATTCCAATGTTACAAACTTAGCAGGATTAAATCTGGATACTCTGAATGCTTTTACATATCCGAATGTAAATCTACTTGTTAAGCTTAACGTAGATACTCTTTCTGCTGCTCCTTCTCCGGTAATAAAATCTGTTAATGCTCAGTACAACCCGCCATACGAAGTTGTTATGAAAAAAACATCTTTTTATTGTAAGGATTCAGCTGTAAAGTTAGGACAAAAAGTGAAAATAGATTTTAGATTTTATAATGTTGGATATAAAGACATAAATAAATTTTATGTAAACTGGTATTACTTCCCGTTTACTCCCGGAAGAAAAATTCTTAGAGCGGATACTATTACTGCTTTAGTGAGTGTTGATAGTTCCTATAGAGTAATTCAGGATATAGTAATACCAAGAGATAATTCACCTTTGATTGCTCCTACATCTGTTTCAATTTATGCAGAGGTTATTCCTTACGGAAAATCAAATGAGTTTTTCTATTATAATAATACAGGCCAGATTAATTTCAGAATTATTTCCACGCCAATTATGCCTGTGGCCGATGTTTACTTCGATGGTATTGCAGTTAAGAATGGTGACTTTGTAAGAAAAAATCCGGATGTTAAAATCAGGTTGAATGACGCTGCATCATTATTTGCTTCAACGGAGAACCCTGAAAATCCGGGCGACAGTAAAAATATAGTAAAGCCTGCAAGTGATTCGTCAAATGTAAAGCTTTATTTAAATCAGAAGTATATTCCTTATCATAGTAATGTTCCAGGTCAGAACATAAAATCAAAAGGCCTTGAAAATTATTCATCTGATAATGTTGAATTAAATTTTACACCTGAGCTTATATTCGGTGATAATAAACTGACAATTCTGATTACAGATAATGCCGGAACAAAAATAGACAGCATTACTTATGATGTAGTTGTATCAAATGAACTGTTTGTGAAAGATTTTTATAATTATCCAAATCCTGTATCAAGAGAAACAAATTTTGTATTTAACATTGCTTCAGGTACAAAGCCGCGAGACTGCAAAATAAAAATTTACACAGTATCGGGAAAACTTATAAAGGAAATTATTGCTCCTCTGAATGTCGGGTATAATCAGATTCCATGGGATGCTAGAGACAGTGACGGCGATTATATAGCTAACGGTGTTTATCTATATAAAATGGTAGTTGAAGATGATTTAAAGACAGAAACAGCGATACAGAAATTAGTTGTATTGAAATAATTTTCGTAAAAATAGACTTAGTTTTAAAGGCGAAGCAATACTTCGCCTTTTTTGTTTGTATTTATCTGAAAAATCTTTCCTTTTAGCTCACATTGTTGAGAAATTTTCTTTTCCTTTAATCTCAATTTTGATTAAATTATTATTCGAAAACATATATACTGAATAAGTGAACGTTGAACTATTAAATAAGGAACTGGTGAAAGAAACTCTTCTCAATTATGTTGTACATTTTGAGGAGATGGATTCTACCAATAAATATGCAAAGGAAAATAATCTCCCTCCGGACGGAATTGTCATTACTTCACATCAGAAAGACGGCAAAGGAAGATTCGGCAGGAAATGGCTTACGGCTCATGATGAAGATCTTACATTCTCACTGGTAAAAAAGTTCAAAATAAGTGTTGATAACATTCATCTGGTTAATTTTTATACATCATATATTTTATCAGAGACTCTTAAACATTTTTTATCATCGCATAATAATATACATGTTCATCTGAAATGGCCAAATGATGTTCTTCTCAATAAGAAAAAGATATGCGGAATATTACTGGATGTATCCGGCTTAAATGAACCTGAAAAAAACTTTATTATTGGGATTGGATTAAATGTGAATAAGACTGAAATACCTGAAGATATTGCACATAAAGCTACATCACTTGCCAATGAAACTAAAACTACACATAACATAGAAAACCTTTTAATATCATTCCTTCAGAACTTTTACGCTAATCTGCATTTAATTGAGCTGCGAAACGAACTGATGACACGATGGAAAAAGAACAGTGAGTTAGTGGGAAAAAAAGTAAAATTCCTTGTAGTGGCAGATTCAACGGAGGTAGAAGCAAAGATTGCAGATATAGAAGAGGATGGTTCATTAAAAGTAGTTTTATCCGATGGAGATATAAAAAATTTTTACTCCGGTGAAATAACATTTGTATATTAGTTGATTTGTTGTAAATCTTAAAAACGAGCTTGATTAAAATTTATATATTTTTTCTTGCAATACTCTTTACTTCCTGTAATGAAAAATCAGGCGGAGCATTTCCGCTTAAAGAAAATTCATCCTTAAATTACATTAACGAATCACCGCGAACCGAAACTGAATTAGTTTCAATCAAAGTGAGTTCCGTGAGAAAAGACGGCAAATATACTTATGCAGTGCTTTCATCAAATCCATTCTTTAATAAAAAAGATTCTGAATTAAATCTTAAAGTTGATGAAAGCACCGGGGCAGTTTATACTATTGAGAATGGAACAGAGGCTCTTTTAATTCCCGGTAAAAATTTAATAAAGGGGTATTCATGGGAGTATGGTGAGTGGAAAGCTGTCATCGGTTCAGCCATTGAAACCGTAAAAACCGAGAAACAGATATTTAATGATTGCATAAGAATAGATTATCGTTTATCAATTACCTTTAATACTGAAATCTGGCTTAAGCCCGGTATTGGTATAGTTAAATTTGCAGCTTATCGTACAAATCCGCCTTCAATGAGTCATACGTATTATGTGTGGGCAGATTGATTAATTTTTAAACAAATCAGGCTATTTTTCGACACTGTAAAGAAGGTAAAATTTTCGTATATTGCAAGTTACGGCCGAAATGGCGGAACTGGTAGACGCGCCGGACTCAAAATCCGGTTAGGTTAAACTAGTAAGGGTTCGAGTCCCTTTTTCGGCACGAATAAACATACGAAATGAGCGATGGTAAGAGTCGCTCATTTTTTTTCTAAATTAATAAATAGGGGAAACAAATATGTGTGGTATTGTTGGATACATCGGCAAAAGAAATTCACTCCCAATAATTGTCGATGGACTAAAGCGTTTGGAATATCGCGGATATGACTCCGCAGGTGTGGCAATTATTAATGCAGCTTCTGAAATAAAGCTGTTCAAAAAAGCAGGAAAGATAAAAGAAATTGAAACGCAGATTCCTATCGGCGAATATGACGGCAACGTAGGAATCGGTCATACACGCTGGGCAACTCACGGCGAACCGAACGATAACAATGCTCATCCTCATACCGATATGCATAACAAGTTTTATCTTGTGCATAACGGAATCATAGAAAATTATAAGACACTAAAGAAAAAACTTTCTTCGGAAGGGTATATATTCCACACAGATACAGATACGGAAATCCTCGTAAATCTCATCAGCTATAATTACAGCAAGCATAATAAAAATTTTGAAGTAGCTGTTCGTTTATCACTTTGTGAAGTAGACGGTACATACGGTATTGCATGTCTATGCACAGAAGACCCGGGTAAAATAATAGTAGCAAGAAAAGGTTCTCCTTTAATGTTCGGAGTAGGACAGGACGAAATTATCGTATCATCAGATGCATCTGCAATTATTGCTCATACTAAAAACGTTATTTATTTAGAAGACGGAGAATATGCAGTATTAAGAAGAAACGGTATAAAGCTTAAAACAATTGACGATGAAGATATTCACAGGGAAGTTCAGCAAATTGAATACGATTTAGAACAGATAGAAAAAAGCGGTTACGACCATTTTATGCTTAAAGAAATCTGTGAGCAGCCTGATATAATTCAGAATACTTACAGAGGAAGAATTAAATTCGAAACAGGCGAAGTAAAGCTTGGCGGATTGACTTCCATCAAAGATAAAATTTTTAATGCTAAAAGAGTTATTATTACAGCCTGCGGAACAGCATGGCATGCCGGTTTAGTCGGTGAGTATATGCTCGAAACATATTGCAGAATTCCTACAGAAGTTGAATATGCATCTGAGTTCAGATACAGAAATCCGATTATAAGACAGGACGATGTTGTAATACTTATTTCTCAAAGCGGTGAAACAGCAGATACACTTGCTGCCATGAGAGAAGCAAAGAAACACGGAGCAACAACATTAGGATTAGTCAATGTTGTGGGAAGTACAATTGCTCGTGAAGTTGATGCCGGTACTTACATTCACGCAGGACCGGAAATCGGAAGAAATGAAAAAGATTGGTGCAGAGATAGAACTTCTTCCTTATAAAATGAAACAGTTGATAGATAAGAAAGATTATTTCAAATATATAGCTGAAGAATTTAAAGATGCAAAAAACTTCTTATATCTTGGCAGAGGATTAAATTTCCCTGTAGCTCTTGAAGGCGCATTAAAACTGAAAGAAATTTCATACATTCACGCAGAAGGTTATCCTGCTGCTGAAATGAAGCACGGACCTATTGCTTTAATTGATGAAAACATGCCGGTTGTATTTATCGCTACAAAAGACGGAACCTATGATAAGGTAATATCAAACATTGAAGAAGTACGCGCAAGAAAAGGAAAGATTATTACAATAGCTACTGAAGATGATGATAACATTGCAGATTACTCAGATTATGTATTAAGAGTGCCGAAAACACATGATATGCTTCAGCCTATTATAAACAGTATACCTTTACAGTTCCTATCTTATTACATAGCAACTGCCAGAGGATGTAATGTAGACCAGCCGAGAAATCTGGCAAAGTCAGTTACGGTAGAATAATATTCAATTTATATCTGATAAAAATCCTCTTTTCTTTATTGAAAAGGGGATTTTTTGTTTTATTCAGAAAATAGAAGATAAATCCCGCTTTTTTCCTCTTTTATCTTTCACACAAAATGGCTATATTTGTGTTTATCATTAAAATTTTCACTTTAATTTAATGGCTATAAATAAAAATATTGGTAAGATAATTCAGGTTATCGGACCGGTTGTCGACTTAGATTTTGCCGGTGGTGAATTGCCATCTATTTATAATGCGCTCCATATCCCAAGAAAAACCACAGAAGGTGTTGAAGACATTCTCGTTTGCGAGGTTCAGCAGCATTTAGGGGAATCTCAGGTTAGAGCTGTTGCGATGGATAGCACAGACGGACTTGTAAGAGGAATGGAAGCAATTGACCAGGGTGAGCCAATAACAGTTCCGGTTGGAGATGAAGTATTAGGAAGACTTATTAATGTAACAGGAAACGAAATTGACGGTAAAGGACCAATAAACGCTAAAAAAACTTATCCAATCCACAGACCCGCACCTTCTTTCAAAAATCTTTCTACACAGAAAGAAATGTTTGAAACAGGTATTAAAGTTATTGACCTTCTTGAGCCTTATACAAAGGGCGGAAAGACCGGTCTGTTCGGCGGTGCAGGGGTAGGAAAGACAGTTATTATTCAGGAGTTAATCCACAATATCGCAAAGCATCACGGCGGTTACTCAGTATTCGCAGGTGTTGGTGAAAGAACAAGAGAAGGAAACGATTTATATTTAGAAATGTCCGAGTCAGGCGTTATTAAAAACACCGCTTTAGTATTCGGTCAGATGAACGAGCCTCCTGGAGCAAGACAACGAGTTGCTTTGACAGCTTTAACAGTTGCAGAGTACTTCAGAGACGAAGAACATAAAGACGTACTTTTATTCGTAGATAATATTTTCAGATTTACTCAGGCAGGTTCTGAGGTATCCGCTCTTCTTGGACGTATGCCTTCAGCTGTAGGTTACCAGCCTACTTTAGCTTCTGAGATGGGTGCCTTACAGGAAAGAATTACATCTACAAAAGACGGTTCCATTACATCTATTCAGGCTATCTACGTACCTGCTGATGACTACACTGATCCGGCTCCTGCAACAGCATTCGCTCACTTAGATGCTACAACAGAGCTTTCAAGAAAAATTTCAGAGCTTGGTATTTACCCTGCTGTGGACCCGCTAACATCTACATCAAGAATTCTTGATCCGTTAGTTGTAGGTGAAGAGCATTACAATGTTGCACAAAGCGTAAAGAAAATTTTACAGACATATAAAGATTTACAGGACATCATTAACATTCTCGGTATCGACGAATTATCAGACGAAGATAAAATGACTGTAGCAAGAGCAAGAAAGATTCAGAAGTTCTTATCACAGCCTTTCTCTGTTGCTGAGCAGTTCACAAACATTCCCGGCAAATATGTAAAAGTTGAAGAAACAATTAAGAGCTTTAAAGCTATCGTAAACGGTGAATATGATCACTTACCTGAGAACGCATTCTACATGGTAGGTACAATTGAAGAAGCTATTGAAAAAGCTAAATCAATGCAATAAGAATTTAGATTAAGTTTTAAGTAACAAATTTTAGATTAGACTTCATTTTTAATGTCAGATAAATTAATTCAGTTAGATATTGTCAGTCCTGTAAAGACCGTTTTCTCAGGTAAAGTAACTTCAGTTACTGCTCCGGGTGAACTTGGCGGTTTCCAGGTTTTATACAGACATGCTCCTTTAATTTCCTCCTTAAAAATCGGAACAATTAAAATTGTAACTGAAGAAGGCAGAACTCAATTCTTTGCAATCAGCTCAGGAATTCTTGAAGTTAATAATAACACAGTTATTATTTTAGCAGATGCTGTAGAGTCTCAGGAAGAAATCAACGTTGAAAGAGCCGAACAGGCTTTAAGACGTGCTGAAGAAATCCTGAATGCTGAAAACATGTATCATCAGAAACAAATTGCTAAAATAGAAGCTGAAAGAGCTAAGAACCGCATAAAATTAGCCGGCAATAAATAATTTTTAGTAGTAAGATGGGACCGTAGCTCAGCGGTAGAGCAACTGCCTTTTAAGCCGTAGGTCGGTGGTTCGAATCCACCCGGTCTCACTCATCTAAGCCCTTTAGGTTAAAACCTGAAGGGCTTTTTTTATGTGGTATTATACTATAAATCTCAAAAATTTCGCCAATAATATTTAGCATAAGCTCATATCCAACATCGTCTTTGGGAATGGAATATGGTTAGCTTTTGTTATGTTGCTCGGAGGACCAAAAACGCCGGTGATATTAAAACCACCATGCCAAATTTATTTTTTTCTCCCTACTAATAGGCATTAAATTCTTTACAAATAATTTTAATATATTTATATTTCTATAGGAGAAACTCTCTTTAGTTTTTAAAAATAGATACAAATAAAATGTTACAATAATGTTACATTGTAACAAAGGGGAAACTCTCTATAGTTTTTAAAAGAGATAAATAAAATGTGACAATAATGTTACACTGTAACTTTTGTTAGGAAGAAGGCTAATTTTATTTTGCAGAAATCCGTCAAAAACCCGTCAAAATTAGAAATTTAAAATTTTCGAAATTGTAAAAACAACATTAGAGTTTTTAAAATCCGTCATGGAGTCAGGGAATGAGCCAATTAAAGTCGGCAGGCATGAGGTATGAATTGTTGTTGATGAAGACTAACATCAGCAAACGGAGGTGATTTAAAAATGAACATAAAAAAAAGCCCTGAAGGATTCTCGCCTTCAGGGCTGATTTAATTCCTGAGGTTTAGCGCGGCAAAGAACAGAACCTAATCTGTTCTCAGACAATTCTACACCTTCCCCTCTTATATCAAAAACTCTTGTTAAAATCTACGTTAACAAACATGATAGTTAGAGACGCGCCTCCGTCAAAAAATTGTTTACTATCATACATTACTCCTTTCCGGTTTCCCATTTAGTTTTTCCAGTAAAATAACTGAGTGAATCAAATTAATTTTTTTGTTTTTTAAAAGCAATAACTTTTAAAAATTAATTATTCACTTACTACTTTTACAAACAACATTATTGTGATTGATATAGTTTCAAATTTTTTATACTAAAAAAATTCTTCGCCCTTATGGGTAAAGGGCGAAGAATATAATCTGAGAAAAAAGCATAGCTTCTTTTTATTGAATGGTAAAAGTTTTAACCGTTGCTTCCTGCGTGACTGAAAGCGAGCCTGAGAAATTTGTTGATGAGCCGTTAAGGATTACTCTTGCATTAAAATGTTTTAGTGCCCCGGCAAAGTTTATTACTTTTACTGTGTAAGAGCCTGATGGCATTACGCTTCGAAGACTGTAAATATTTTCCGTTGCATCCCCAATTGTCCGCTGCCAGTCTCTATCCAGTGAAAAATCAGAGTTACTTCTGTTGCCGTAATAAATGTGCAGATTATTCGGACCGTATAGGTGTAAATCTAGATCCGCAGCGTCTGATGTTGTGCTGTTATTCCATGTTAAAGTTGCTTGCATTACACCTGAGCCGTAGGGAATTGTAGGGGCAGGCCATGCGCCTGTGCCTGTAGGTCTTCCTACTACCCACGTACCGCCGACAGGTAAAGTAAACGGTACATACGTTACCGCATCGTAAGTAGACCAGCCGATGAAGTTAAGAGGATCAGAAACTGTAACAGTTGCAGGAAGAGTATATGTGTAAACCTGGGGGTCACCTCCCTGGCAGACTGTTTTTGATATCCAGAATTCCAATGCACCCTGTGGCACTATTGCTTTTGTTTTACCGTTCGGGCATCCAAGGAATATTGGACCTGAATAAACTTTACCTATAAATCCTCCTACGAAGAGACTAAGCTGTTCAGGCTTTTCAAGAGTTGCGCTTTTTACAGTAAGAATATAGTTAGTCCAGATATCTTCGCGGTCGAAAACACATCCGCCCTGACGGAAATCAGACATGTTATCACTCGAGCTTTTTTTAGTCAGTACAAAATATCCGAGCTTCAGCATATCTACACCTATTCTTTTTTTTGCTGTATCAACTGCTGATGTTGGAACAATTTTCCAAAGCTGTGTGTCAGGGGAGTAATACATTACTTCAAGATTTTGTGGAGAAGCCTGCCCTGATGCAGGGAAGTATAATTGAATAGGTCCTCCGAAGTTGAATGCTTCGGGACCGGCTTTAAGGTACTTTCCGATAACGGTGTTTGTAGAAGGAACAGCAGGCACTCCGCTCTCGAGGGAAGTAGAAGTATTAAGAGAGAAAGTAACCGTACCTGCAGCTCCGGTAGAAAGATTAGGCACATCGCCAATATCAACTACTAAAGAAAAATCCTCGTAATCAAGGCTTGATTGAGAATTTGATGTAAATGAAGCTGTTGCGCCGCTGCCGCCTGTTTCAGTAGGACTAACAACATCTTCGGTTTTTTCGCATCCGAAAAAGAAGACGGAACAGATTACTCCAAGTGCAATTGTAAGAGTGTAAAGTTTTTTCATACTTCTTATTTTATTTTTTGAAAAGTTGTTTATTGAAGCTAAGGACATTACCCTCAAAGCGTAACTTTTAAAGTTTACTTTAGAGGGCATAAGTCCGCCTCTGTGAGTGAGGAAATATTATTCCCCCTTGATTAATTTGGAATAGAATTTATAACTTGCTGGCCGGGTTTTCTCACAGAGTAATTTTTAATCTTTTCAAAATTATTTATAAGATTAAAATTCTGCAAAGAGAAATTATTGAATTTGTCCCATGATTTTAGAGAAACTTTAAAAACAAATTTGGATTTTTGGTAAATAATGAATAGTTTTGAGAAACCGGTGTTTTTGTTTGTCCCATAAAAAATCTATAAAATGTATCGAAGAGATTTAAAAAATCAAAATTCATTTCAATCCGGAAATCTTATTCAGCTACTGAAGGCATTTTCAAAAGAAGAGATGAAGGAGTTCGGTAAATTTGTAAGCTCGCCTTTTCATAATAACAGAAAAGAAGTGATACTTTTCTTTGAAGAGATAAAAACATTTTATCCCGATTTCAATCAGCATAATTTTTCTAAAGAATATATCTTTTCTCTGCTTTATCCAGGGAAAATATATCAGGACGATGTAATAAGAAGGTTATCAAGTAACTTATTCAAACTTGCAGAAGAATTTGCTGCTTATAAAATTTATAAGAGCGACAGATTTGATTTTGAAAAAAATCTGCTGGAGTTCTATGCTTCTAAGAACATTGATAAATTTTTCTGGAAACAGTACAAAGATGTTGAAAATTATCTCGAACAGCAAAGTTTAAGAGATACAGAGTATTACAGAAGACTTACTGACATAAATGAAATAGAACTGAAATATATTTTAAAAGATGACCCCACATATAAAAAATCGAGCTACGAAAAAGAAATTAATAATCTCTGGAATTACGGTTTGGCGGCCATGCTCAGGCTTTATGGTTTTGCTGAGTATGAAACGTATTTCTTCAATAAAAAATATGAATTGAAATTTGCTGATGAGTTATTAACAATGGCAGAGGAATCGAATTTTATGAATTCAAGTACCGTGGAAATATATTACCTGATTCTAAAATTATACAGACCGGATAAGAGCGACGAAATTTTTATTAAGCTGAAAAAATTAATAGAAGAAAAATTTAACGAGTTCAGCAAGGGAGAGTGTTTCAGTTTTTATGTGCACCTGATAAATTATTGCAATATAAATAAACTCGCTAATGATAAAGAGTACATCAGGATTAAATTTGAGATTGCAAA
The DNA here is from genome assembly GCA_044226845.1 of Ignavibacteria bacterium. Taxonomy (GTDB): domain Bacteria; phylum Bacteroidota; class Ignavibacteria; order Tepidaquicellales; family Tepidaquicellaceae; genus JAFDZO01. Next base: position 40,959 of record JBGAGG010000017.1, on the reverse strand, counting down.
AGAAATGGTTGAAAGAGATTTAATTGTTCAGAATGGTGTTATTGACCCGGGCTGGTTCAGAGGAATTTTTTCGATGGCGTTCAATGCTGGTGAAATCCAATTTGCCGAAGACTTTATAGAGAAACATAAATCATTGGTATCTGGGAAAGATAGTGAAAATGTTGTCAAGCATGTATATGCAAATCTTGCTATATATAAAAAAGAATACGACTCAGCTTTAGAGTATCTTTCTACTTCAAGCTATCAGCATCTGAATGACAAGTGGGCAGTTAAACAAATGTATCTGACAATTTATTACGAGACAAATAATTTTGAGCAGTTTTTATATATAGCAGACAGCATGAAGCACTTAATAAAAGATGAAGGTTCGTGGAATGAAAACCTGATTATTCCTATAAGAAATTTTATAAATTATCTTATAAAGCTTTTCAAAATAAAATTAGGAGAGAAGGATATCCGGCTTGATGAAATTAAGAAAGAAATTATCGAATCAAAAATTATTTCCAGAAAATGGCTTCTGGAAAAAATAGCTGAACTGGAAAAGGTGTAATTATTAACCAGCCCTTTCCACCTACTTATCAAAGAGGGAGTAATATAAAAAAACAAATCCCCATTCCGCGCGGTGGAATGAGGATTGTTTTTGATGCCGTATGCAGCAGGTTTAAAAAGCAGAGGGTCATCGGTACAGAAAAATTTGTGCCGGGGGCGCCCTCCCGACGCTAAAGCGTCGGACATCGGAATAACATTTTTGCTTGCGGCAAAAAAAATTATTCCGATGTGTCCCGATGAAATCGGGACGAGGGCGCTCCCGTAGATTATTTTACCAGAATCATCTTCTTTGTTGCACTAAACTCACCGGCTTCTATAAGGTAGAAATACATTCCGCTTGCTAAATTACTTCCGTTAAATTCCACTGTATAATATCCGGCTGCTCTCTGTTCATTAACAAGTTCACTAGCGAGTTTTCCCGTTACGTCATAAACGGAGAGCTGAACTTTTAAATTCCGGGGAATTTCAAAGTTAATTTTCGTTGCCGGATTAAATGGATTAGGATAATTTTGTGAAAGATTAAATTTCTTCGGAATACCTATCTCTACTTCATTGCTTAGTGTGTGATATTCGTAGTTGCCGTTGAAGTCTTTCTGCTTTAGTCTGTATTGATACTTTCCGCTTGTGATATTCTTGTCATCATAAAAATAATTTTTACTATCATTTGTTGTGCCATTGCCTTGCACAAATGAAATTTTCTTCCAATCATTGCTTTCTGAATTTTTTCTCTCGATTTCAAATCCTGAGTTATTCAGTTCACTCGCTGTTGCCCAGTTAAGCTTCACACTGTTTCCATTTACTTGCGAAGTGAAGGATGATAATTCTACAGGCAATAATGCTATGTTAGGTCCAAACTGAACTGCTAAATTTGAACTAAACATAGGACCAGATGACATAAGCTGCGGAGTTGAGTTTAAATATCTGTATTGAAAACATTGTGCATCTGAATTTGCGCCCTGTAAACCAATCATGTGAGATGTTAATGTGTTAGCATTGTATCTCGTAATGAATGTGCTTCCTGTTTCGTCATAATTGTATTGAATCTTTATTGCAGAATTCAATACCGGTGAATCGGAATGGTTTATAATTACCTGAAAGCTTACATAGTCATTTGCATCCGCTCCATTGCTTGGTACTTTGCTAAATGTAATTATCAATTCATTTGAAGTAACTTTATAGCATAAGCGGTTTACCGGAACATCTGTGTCCTGAAAATTTGTATTATACCATAAAGGAAAGATTGCATTAGTAATATTTGCCTGCGGTAATAAGCTTGTTGGTTCGGCAAAATCAGTGCCAGTTGGAGTGAATGTGTTAAATCCAATTATCCCATTTGTTCCGATATAAACGTTCTGATAATCTGTTCCAAAGAATCTGATTGAATTGCTGCCCGGAAGTATTCCCGTCAAATCAAACCTGCCGTTGTTAAGATTACCTGCTGCAAGGGGGGCGATGGCTGTTCTGTTTAATACTAAATCAATGCTGCCCGTCGTATCTCTCCAGTTAAATGTGGGTTTTGATGGGGAGAGATTTGCGCCTGAAGTTGAATTTGCAAAGTAGTATAAACTATTTCCTGTTGCAATATTGTGTCCATAGTTCGGGTCCTGTACAGTAAATTTCCGATAAGAAGAATAATTACTTTCAGACTCAAAATTCATACTTTTCACTCTCCAGTAATATTCTTTTGAGTTCTGTAAAATCCCGCTGTTTACCGTGTAAGACGTTGTCGGACCCAGTATGAATCTTCTGTCTACCCACGGTGAAAAATTTGTGTCTTGGGTAATCAAAACTAAATATGAGTTTGTAAAATCTGTTGGTGTCCACGTCAGAACAGGATTTGGAGAAGGAGAAATATAATTATCGGCAGGGGATAAAAGCTGCAGTGAATCCAGTAACGTAGCTGTTGCCGCCCAATTAGAATATTCACCGGTAAAGAATAATTTCTTTGCATAAACATAGTAAGTATGAATTGTTGTTATTGTCAGCCCGGTGTCCGCATAACTGGTAACTCCTGCTGCAACAGAATCATGCAATTCCCAGACTGTGTTGTTCCTGTTTCTTAAAATCATAAATTTATCTTCATCTGAATTATCAGTCCAGCTTAAGTTTATTCTTGACGTTGAAACGGCTGTAGCTGTAAGATTAGATGGAGCAGTAAGATTGAATCCGCCGTTTGTTGTTTTATAAATGTAACTACCTATTGCATAAATAATACCTTCTACAAACTCAAAGCTGTAGACTCTGTTTGGGTTTACATGATTTATCCATGAAGCTCCGTTATTGGAAGTAAAGAGAATACCATGAGAGCCTGTTATCCACCCGGAGGTGGGGTTAACAAAATGTACAGAGGTAGTAAATGTAAAGCCATTAATAGAATCATGATACCATGTTTGTCCGCCGTTTGTTGTTTTAAAGAAATTGTTTTCCTCTGAAACCATTTTTCCATTATTTGCATCAGTAAAATGTACCCAAACAAGCTGATCAGTGGTCCCCGTATTTGTAAGATGCCAATTGGTTCCACCGTTTGTAGTATAACCGGCAGCGCCATTGTCTCCACAATACCATCCGGTTGAAGTGTTTAGGAAAAAAATTGATGTTAAAGGTTCTGTAGTTCCGCTGTTTTGTTCGGGCCAGGTATTACCTCCGTCAGTTGTTTTAAATATTTTCCCGCTGAAAAAAGAACAAGCCCAGCCTGTAGAATTGTTCACAAAAATTGTTGAGGGAATAAACCCATTTCCACCCGGAAGAAAGAGGAATTCTGTCCAGTTTAGCCCTCCGTCTGTAGTCTTCAAAAGTTTCGAACCAAATATCAATCCTGTGTTTTCATTCATAAAATGGACTTGGCGAAAGTTTTCACCTGACATAAATAGAACGGTTTGCCAATTTGTGCCGCCATTTGTTGTTTTTGATAATATTCCGCTACTTGTTGAATACCATCCGGTATTAGAATTTATAAATGAACCGCTTCTGGCCGTGCCGCCAGTATTATATTGCTGAACCCACTGAGCTGATACAGTATTAATGCAAAAGACTGTAAGGGAGGTTAAAATAAAAGTTGTAAGTGTTTTCATAACCGTAATTTTAAATTTTATTTAACTAAAACCATTTTTTTAACTGCGGAAAAATCTCCCGCTTCTATTCTATAGAAATACATTCCGCTTGCTAAGTTTGCGCCGTTAAATTCAACTGTATAATATCCTGCCTTCTGATTTTGATTAACAAGGTTTGAAACTTCTTTGCCTGATATATCATATATCTTAAGAGAAACAAATCTGTCAACTGATAACTGATAACTGATAGTTGTGCTTGGATTAAATGGATTAGGATAATTCTGCGATAAATTAAACTTCTTCGGCGCGCCAATCTCTACTTCATTTTGCAAAGTATGATATTCATAGTTACCGTTGAAATCTATTTGCTTTAATCTGTACTCGTACTTTCCTGATGAAATATTTTTGTCCTCGTAAGTGTAATTTTTGCTTTCATTAGTTGTTCCGCTGCCCTGAACAAAAGAAATCTTTTTCCAGCTATTTTCATTGGTAATTGTTCTCTGGATTTCAAAACCGGAATTATTTAACTCACTGATAGTTGACCAGTCAAGCTTTACGGAATTTCCGTTTACCTGTGATGAGAATGATGAAAGCTCAACAGGTAATAATGTGGCTTCCGGTCCGAATGCAAGAGCCAGATTGGAGCCGAATATGGGGCCGCTGTTAACTAACTGAAGATTTGAATTAAAAAATCTATATTGAAATTCCTGTACGGAACCGCTTGCTCCTTTGATACCTGTAAGCATTGGATATATTGTATTATTATTGTACTTCTCTATAAAGGAGCTTCCCGTCAGATCATAATTATACATATAATCTATTTTTGAATTTTGTGTTGGGTTTGACGTGTACTGAATAATCACCTGAAAACTAATGTAATCATTTGCATCTACTGAAGTATTGTAGCTGGGTGCATTACTGTACGTAACAATAATTTCATTTGATGTAACTTTAATACAAAGTGTTCTTCCTACAACATCTACATCGCCGAAATTTAAATCTTTCCAGAGAGGAAGTATTGCATTCAGCATATTATTATTGGAAAGTCCTCCGAGCGGCGGCTCGATGTTTATTCCTAATTGCGGGTTAAACGAGCTGAACGAAATTACTCCGTTTGTTCCTATGTAAATTGTCTGATAATTATTTCCGAAAAATCTTATAGCATTATTTCCTGTAAGAATATTTGTAAATCTGAATAATCCGTCATCGATATTCCCTAAAATCAATGTACCAAGCAATGCACCGTTTTTAATAAGGTATGTGCTGCCCGTTGTATCTCTCCAGTTATAAGTCGGTTTACTCGGTGATAAATTAGCGCCTGAAGTTGAGTTGGCAAAGTAATAAAGGTTATTGCCTGAGCTCATATTATTACCATAGTTTGGATTCTGAAATATGAAATCTCTGTATGGCGTAAACAGGCTATTATTTGACAGGCTCGAAACTTTTACTCTCCAGTAATATCTTGTTGAGTTTTGTAAGTTCGCCGGTGGGACCGCACTTGAAGTTAAACCAGGAGCTATAATTGTATAAACTATATTGGAAAAATTTGTATCGCTCGCAACCTGCAGTGTATAAGTAAATGCATTTGGCACTGTTGTCCATTGCAGCACGGGAACATAAGGAATTACAGTCCCGGCTTCCGGTGAGGAAAGCGTTGGGGCAGTAATCGGTGTTCTTATCCATTCAGTGGACGAATATCCTGATGTAAAAATTATTTTTTTACCATACACTCTGAAGTAGTATAACTGGTCAGTGCTAAGCCCTGTGCTTTGATAAGAAGTTATACCTGCATTTACGGAGTCTATAGTGCTCCAGTTGTTGCCGTCTGAACTACGTTCAATTATAAATTTTTCTTCATCAGATGAATTATCCGTCCAGCTTAAATTTATCTGTGAAGTTGATACGAGTGTTAAAGTAAGGTTTGATGGAGCATTTAAATTGAATCCTCCCGAAGTTGATTTATAAATCCCAGAACTTACGGTGTAAAGTGTGTTCGGACTTATATAAAAAATATCGGCGAAATTGCCGCTGCTAAAGGGGGGAGTCTGATTAATCCATGATGTACCGTTGTTTGTAGTCAGCGCAACGCCTGCTACACCCGCAAGCCATCCGGTAGATGAATTGATAAAAAGTAAGCTCTCGTAACGATAGCTAAAGGGACCTGCAACAGACGTCCAGTTAGTTCCTCCATTTGTAGTCCTTACGAAACTTGATCCTTCCCCTGCAGCTCGTCCTGTGTTTGCATCGGAAAACTTTACCGAATAAAGGTCTTCTGTAGTTGCAGGAGTTTGTGCAGTCCAGTTAATTCCCCCGTTAGTTGTTTTAGATATCTTTCCTTCATAGCCGGCTGCCCATCCCGTATTTGCATTAATGAAGCTAATGGCATTAAATGTATGATTAAATTCTTCATTGATCTTTGTCCAGCTGTTTCCGTTGTCAGTAGTTTTCAAGATTCCGTTGCTATTGCTTACTACCCAGCCTGTAGAAGAATTAATAAAGCATATATCGGTGTAATTTCCTGCATCAGAAACGACTTTAGTCCAGTTACTACCGCCATTGGTAGTTTTCCAGAAATAGAAGCTTCCGGCAAATCCAGTATTAGCATCGATGAAATGCGTAGTGCCAATAAAGTTACTTTCAGGGATTGATAAGTTTACCCAGTTAATTCCACCGTTTGTAGTTTTAGCTATACCGTTGCCGCATATCCATCCGGTGTTATTGTTAATGAAAGAAGTTTTTTGTATAAAAGTACCAGTTGGATTATTTTGCTGCACCCATTGGGCTGAAGCAGCACTTACGCTGCAAAGGAGAAGTACAAAAGCAAAAATTAATTTTAGACCGCGCATAATTTTATTTAATTTTATTTTATTAAGTTTTTATAATTTTCTATTAATGTATTTACTTTTTTTTCAAGCAGGGGATATTTTGAAATACCCGGTTCATTCTTTCTGATGATTATTTCTATCTCTGCTGCTGCGTTTATAAGTATTACCATTTCTGAGTTCAGTCTTTCGATGATTGTCTTTAATACTTTCAGTGTTTCTAATGTCTGATTTGTACTCATTGTTGTTTTGTTAAAGTTGATACAAAGTTATGCTGAAAAAGTCTCGCGCTCAAATAGATTTTTACTGAAAGTCTCAAAGCAATTTTCTTGAAAATTTGACAAAAACTGCAATTTTAGAGCGAAAAACAAGTTTTACGTTTTAACTTTGCCACAGAAAACCTATATTTGTCTCAATATTTCAGGGGGCAATTTTAATGCAGGATAGTAAACTTGTAGAGATTTTGAAGGTCTTTTCACCAAAGGAATGGAAGGATTTTGAAAAATTTGTAAACTCACCGTACTTTTCCACGGGCCGCGATGTGAGCGGCTTATATGCAATTCTCAAAAAACACCATCCGGAATTCAGCTCGGCTCAGCTTGATAAAGAAAAAGTTTTTGCTGCGTTGTTTCCTTCAGAACAATTCAATGAAAAGAAATTAAAGAATATCACATCAGATCTTACTGGGATGGCAGAGCAGTTTCTAGTTAGCGAAGCTCTTTCGTTAAACGATGAGTTATCAGACGAAACTCTTGCGCGTGTTTATAAGGATAAAAAAAATGATAAGCTGTTTCTGAAAACTTTAAACTCACTTGAAAAAAAACTTTCGGGAAATAGATTTCAGAGCGATAAGTGTTTTAATGAAGAGGAAAGACTTGAACGGCTTTTTGAAGAATACTATATAGGATTACATAAGTTTGAAAAATCCGTTCCGAAAAGAGTGAAATACACTGAGTATGTGATACTGACATTTTTTGTTACCTTTTTAAGAAAGCAAAGAGATAAAATAATAATACAGAATTATTACAATCTTGAGTTCACAAGTTCGCTAATTGAAAGTGTATATGAAAGTTTCGATTTTGAAAAATTGTTAAAGCTGCTGAAAGAAAAAAAATCAGAGTGGCTGTGGTTGATTGAAATTTATTATTATGCCTTTAAAACTCTGCAGAACGTGGAAGATGAAGCAATGTTCAATAAATTTCAGAAATTATTCTATGAAAATATCGAAAAGTTCAGCAGGAAGGAGCAATATTTTATCTTCAATGATTTTATTGCATGGCTGCACACAAAGGATAATAAATTCGGGACTTTATCGGCGAGGGAAGAATTTGAAATATTCAAAAAAATGCTTGAACATACTGCATATTCTCCTTCAGAAAAAGAATTTATGAGTGTACTGCTTTACCGCAATATTATGAATATGGCAGTCAGTCTTGAAGAGTATAGTTGGTTTGAGAATTTTGTTAATGATTTTACAGAAAAACTGAAGCCTGAATTCAGAGAGAATATGGAAAACCTGGCTAAGTCAAATCTATATTTTGAGAGAGGCAAGTTCGAAGATGCTCTTGAAAGCTTAAGCAAGATCCCCTATGATTTATTTATCTATAAAGTAGATATAAAGAATTTAATGCTGAGAATTTATTATGAATTAGATCTATACGATGCTGCATTTTCCATGATAAATGCATTCAGAAATTTTCTTTCAACTACAGATGAAATATCCGATGTTTTTAAAACGCAGCAGATAAATTTCATTAATTTTTACAATAAGATTTTAAAAATGAAAGCAGATAATAAATTAAATGATGCAGGATTTATTGCTAAAGAAATTGAAAAAAAAGATTCTGTTGCATCTAGGCACTGGCTTATTGAAAAAGCTAAACAATTGGCATAGGCAGTTGTAACTTTTTTGTTTTTTTCTTTTGCTTAATTTTATTAAGTTATAATTTCCCCCTGCCTTAAATTTTCATAATTAAAATACCTCAGATGAAAACCAAACTCTTTTTATTAATTTTCTTCTTTTCTACTTCTTGTTTTTCTCAATCGGTTCTTGATAAAGAATTTGAAAGAATTACAGATTCAGTTCTTGCCGTTAATCCTTTAATTCCCGGTATGATTGTCTCATATGTCTGCGGAGATTATAAATGGGAAAAAGCGAAAGGATATGCCGACCTTGAGAAGAAAATCCCCATGCGGCTTGAAAACACTTACAGAATAGGCAGCGTGACCAAAACGTTCACTATTTCTGTTTTGCTGCAGCTTGTTGATGAGGGCAAAGTTTCTTTAGATGAAAGAATTTCCAAATATTTCCCGGAGATTCCGAATGCAGAGAACATAACTGTTAAAATGCTTGCCAATATGCGTTCGGGACTTTATAATTACTCCGAGTCGATAGAGTTTGAAGATACACTTACTAACAGACCTGCAAAGGTCTGGACTGATGACGAGCTTGTGCAGTTAGCTTTAAAGTATCCGCCGTATTTTCCACCTGACGCTGACTTTCATTACTCCAATACCAATACAATTCTCATAGGTAAAATTATTGAAAAGGTTACCGGAAATAAATGGCAGGATGAAGTTAAAAAAAGAATTTTTGAACCGTTGGGTTTAAAAAACACATGGACGGCAAACGGAAGGGATATGATGGGTGATTACTCTCACGGCTATATGCAGATGGATTCAACTTCATCAAAGCTGACAGATGTAACATCATACTATGACGTTACATGGGCAAGCGCAGCAGGAGATATTATTTCAGATATTAATGATATAAAAATTTATCTGAGAGCGTTAGGAACGGGAAAATTTTATTCGCCGAAGATTCAGGAAGCAAGAAAAGAATGGGCAATTACTCACGGGAATTTAAAATACGGACTGGGGATGTTTTCCGTAGGTGGATTTCTCGGGCATAACGGAGGCATTCCGGGATTTACAAATTTCTCGGGTTATTCACCGGAGAAGAACTGTTCAATTATAGTAGTATATAATACTCAAAGGCCCGGAAGTGATATGCCCGATGAGTTAGCCAAAAGATTACTGCGGGCAGCAGGAGCATTAGAATAGGATATAATAAAATTTATCATCGGATATATGAAGCTCTCCGGTAATTCCGGCAGAGCTTTCTTTTTATAAATCCGGTTTATAAAATTTTCCGTATGAACATTTATAATTTATTTACGGTTATAAAAAACAGAATGAATAAAACAATCTCTATACTATTTCTTTTTTCGCTAATGCTTTCAGGCTGCAATAAGAGCATAGAAAAAGATCTTACCAAAGCGGCAGACTCATTGATACAAAAAGAGAGCAAAAAAATATCTGTATCGGATGATAAAAAAAATCCTTATTACTCAAGAACAGATACATCAAAACTAAATGTAAGTGATGCTGAATGGAAGAAGATATTGTCTGACAGCATTTATCAAGTTGCGCGGAATAAAGAAACCGAATATGCATTCACAGGCAAATACTGGAACTCAACAGGATTAGGAACATATTACTGCGCAGTGTGCGGTAATGAATTATTCCGCTCCGATTCAAAATTTGCCAGCACTTGCGGGTGGCCGAGTTTTTTCGAAACATCAAGGATGAACAGCGTAATTTATCAGGATGACAGATCTGCAGGGATGGAAAGAACAGAAGTTTTATGCGGAAGATGCAATTCTCATTTGGGACATATTTTTGATGACGGACCTCCTCCGACATATAAAAGATACTGTATGAATTCTATCGTATTGGATTTTGCGGCAGATAATGAAAAGAAAAAATAAACGGTTTCAGTAAATATTTTCTGATGCTATTTAATAACTTTATCTCTTACTAACTCTTTGCTTCTATCCAGTTTTACAAATTTAACAGCAAGTTCATTATATATTTTTGCGCGAAGATTCCGAACAACTTCATCTGACTTTTTAGTAGCATCATCGTAGCCTATGCCGGAAGAATAAAGCTCAATAAATTTAATCTCGCTTGTTAATGAATAAATATATTGTTCGCAAGAAATACTGCCATCTATCCAAATCTCATTTTCAGGTATAAAGTTATAATCATACCAGTCTCCGTTAAATCCGAAGTCAGGATAAATTTCTCTTCTTATTTTATCTCCGTCAACAAGCCATAAAGTAAATTTATTATTTATTGTTTCTCTTTTCTGAAGATAGATATCTTTTAATTTTATTTTATCGGGAATGGATAATATTTGTTTTATTGAATCTGTATCTGAAACAATAACTTCGGGAAGAGATTTTTCATGTTCAAGTGATTCATTTCTAAAATCATTTCTTAATTTAACTTCCAGCATTAATGAAGAGTCATGTGCATGAAGATAAGTCATACTCGCATCCCGCATTAAAATCATTTCATTTATTTCATGTCTGAGAGTAGTGGTATATTCCCTATTTGAAACAGAATTATCAATCCAGATTTCGTTGTGGGGAACAAAAGTATATCTTAGTTCATTTCCTCCAAAGATGAAATCAGGATAAATTTCTCTTCGCACAGTTTCACCGTCAACAATGTATATTGAAAGGCTGTCAATTTTGCCCATATAAACCCTGTACACTCCGGGAATATCATCTATACCTTTATGCGAAAAATTTGTTTCAACCTGGCAAGAACAGAATATCAGAGAAAAAATAAACAGGGCTAATAACTTTTTCATATTCTAAAATAGTGATTTCAGAATTGGGATTAATCACATAAAATTATATCACAGTATATTCCATTTCAAAATCTGCAAAATAATTCTATCTTTACAATCCCATGGCATCCACAGAAGAAAAGACAATTCCCGATTCAAACCAGTTATCAGAAAAGATAAAAGAATATCTTTCAATTGCATTCAATAATTATTCATCTTCTCAATTAGAAGAGGCGGAAAAATTATACATGGAAGCAAAAGCTTTTGCGGAAGAATCTCATGATGCAAAATCTTTGTATGAAGCATACTTCGGGCTTGCAAAAATTTCGATGCAGCGCGGACATTTTGATGTTGTAGTTGAAAATGTAAACAATGCCATTCTTATAACTTCTTCTTTGGGAATGAAGAAAGAAGAGGCTTCTGCATTAAATGTTCTGGGCATTGCCTTATCAAATCTTGGCGACCATTCCAATTCTCTTGCAAATTATTTTAGAGCATTAAAGATAGCAGAGGAGCTGAACAATAAAAAACTTCAGTCACAGATATTGAATAACATTTCCAATTGCTATCACTGGATGAAAGAACTTGAAAACTCTCTGGAGTACTCGCAGCAGGCGATAGACCTTGCAATAGAGGTCGGAAATCCTTCTGATATTTGTTCTCTTAAAAGCAATCTGGGATACTTATTCTCAAGCCTTAAAAGATATGATGAAGCTCTTGACCTGATGAATGACAGCCTTAGAATGAACAGGGAAACTGTAAACAATAATGATGCTCTTGCAAAAACTTATAATAATATTGCAGCAGTATATCTGGAGCAGGAAAAATACAATGATGCGCTGGACTGTTATTTTAAAAGTCTGGAAATAGTAAGTGAAAGCAAGGATGAATCAACACTGGCGCACACTAATTTACTTATAGGGCTCGCATATTATAAAATGGGAGAGTTTAACAAAGCTTTAAAACATCAGGAAGAATCATTAGAGATTGCGAATAAAATAAATTCAAAAAAACTTCAGAACAGAATTAATCAAAGCCTTGCTGATACATACGAAGCTTTAGGCGAGTATGAGAAAGCCTACTATTGCTTTGAAACATATTTTAAGCTTGAGTCTCAGGCAACAAAAGAATTTTCAGACTTAAAAGTAAAGTACTTAAACATTACTCATAAAGTAGATGTTGCAAAAAAAGAAGCGGAAATATTGCATGATAAAAATGAAGAACTGGATGCATTGAATAAAAAACTTAAGGCACTGCATGAAGAAAAGGATGAGTTCCTTGGTATTGCCGTACATGATTTAAAAAATCCGTTAAACGGTATTTCGCTTGCTGCTTCAGGACTTATAAAAAATATAGATAAAGTATCACAGGAGAAATTCGATTCGGTCATTCAAAGAATTGCATCAGTCACTGACAGGATGAAGCTGATATTAAACAATCTGCTTGATGTCAATGCTATCGAATCAGGCGAATACAATCTTAATTTTAAATCCGTAAATATTTCTGCGCTTCTTACAGAGATAATTTCTCATTTTAAAAATATAGCTGACGAAAAAAGTATTACACTTGAGTTCAATAATAAAGCAGGAGAAATTTTTTATTCAACCGATGAAACAGCATTTACAGAAATTCTGGAGAACTTGATTTCTAATGCTATAAAATATTCAGAGAAAGGCAAAAGTGTTCATGTTGTTTTATCTGAAGAAGAAGATAAATTTAAAATACAAATTATTGATTCCGGACTTGGAATAAAAGAAGAAGAGCATGATAAAGTATTTAAAAAATTTGCAAAGATTTCCAATAAACCCACAGCCGGAGAAAACTCTACAGGGCTCGGGCTTTCGATTGTAAAAAAACTAACTGAGCTGCTTGGAGGAAAGATTTCTTTCAAATCAGTTTATGGCAGCGGTACAACATTTACTCTCGAGTTTTAACTTCACGCAATGATAGACCTTCGCTTAAATACAGATATAAAAACTCTTCCGATAGAAGAAGCTCATAAAAAGATTGATGGAATAAATCAGATCGCTGAACATTTCTGCGAGATAAAGCACTATGAAGAAAGTAAGTATTGTGTTGAAAGGTCTTTGGAGATGGCAGAGGCAATTAATTATAACAGAGGAATAGCAAATGCAAAACTTATCATTGGAATAATCTTCTCAAATAAAGAAGATTATTCATCGGCAATCACCAAGCTTGTAGATGCAGAGTTAAGTTCAAGAGATACACAAGATTTCAGATGCATAGGGAAAATATGTCAGATGCTTGGTTTTTGTTACTGGAATATAGGCGACTATTCTAATGAGATAGAAGCATTTTTTAAAGCAGCGGCAGCATATAATAACGCAAGAATGCGAAAAGAGGAGGCAAATTCTTTAAACTCAATAGGTAATTATTATCTCGAAACTAAGGAATTTTCTCTCGCAATTGAATATTACAAAAAATCAATAAGTATCAGCAAAGAACTGCGTGATGTGAACGGCATTATTTTTACTCTGTATAATATGGCACTGACTTTTAATAATAAAGCTGCAGAAATGGATGCAAATAATGTTGATAACGAACACGGTGAAATTGCAAGGGGATTATACAAGAAAGCTTTAAAGCACTATCTTGCTGCACAGGATTTCAATACTAAACTGGAAAGGAATGAATTCCTTGAACACAGGATATTGCAGAACATCGGTCATACTTATACTAACCTTAACAGGAATGAAGAAGCGCTAGAATTATTTTTCAAAAATATTGACTACTTCACAAAAACCGGAAATGAAATTGATAAATGCGATACACTGATTTATATATCTTTGGCATATCTTGCATTAGGAAAAACTGATGAGTCGGAAGAATCATTAAGCCGGGCAAAGGAAATAGCGGAAAGACTTAACATAAAAAGGCTTATCATGCATGTCTGCCGGGATTTTTCGAGTCATTATGAGCGAAGAAAAATGTTCAAAGAGGCTTTATACTATAATAGAAAATATACGGAATATGAATTTAAAAGAACTAAGACATTAGTAGAGGACAGAATTAGGAAGTTAAATATACTTCATACAGTAGATATTACTAAAAAAGAAACGCAAATCCTTTCTGAAAAGAATGAGCAGCTGCAGGCTTTGAATAAAGAGCTTATAAAATTGAATTCGGATAAAAATTATTTTTTAAATCTTGCTGCTAATGATTTAAAACTGCCGTTAAAAAAAATCAGTTGGAAAATAAATACAATATCCGGTTTGACAAGGGATGATAGATTGAATTCTCTTGAAGAAATACTAAATGAAACTGCTCATATGCAAAAAATAGTTTCAGAGTTGCTTATAGTTAACGAAACTGTAACAACGGGCTGATCTCACACTCTATGATAAATCTCCACTTAGATGTTGACATACTCACATTACCTGAATATGAGGCGAAGAAAAAAATTGATGATACAATTTTTATTGCCGAACATTTTTGTTCAATCGAGCTATTCGAAGAATGTAAATACTGCAGTGAAAACGCTTTACATATGGCAGAGCAAATTAATTACGTAAAAGGAATAGCCGGTTCGAAGTATGTACTCGGCATGCACTATGATAAATTAAATGATTTTTTAAAAGCAATACCTTTGCTTGAAGACTCTGTAAAAATTTATGGTTCAATTAATGATTTTAAAAATGCCGGTATAGCATGTAAAGAGCTTGGTATATGCTGCTGGAAAGTAGGAGATTATAAATCACAAATAGATAATTTTTTTAAGGCATTATATCAATTTCGTCAAATCGCAGATGAAAAACTTGAGAGTGATATACTAAATTGTATCGGGAATTATTATCTAATAGTAGAAGAGTACCCACTTGCACTGGAATATTATTCTATGGCATTAAAGCTCTCGCGGAAATTCCTGAACATAAGTGTGTGCATAATAATATTGTATAACAAAGCATGTACTTATTATAACTTGAGGGAATATAGTAAAGCTTTAAGTCACTTGTATGCTGCTCAGGATTTTAATTTAAAAATTGAGCAAAACCGGTATTTTGAGTATAGAATTATGAATACTACTGCGAGTATCCACAGCCTGCAGGGAGATTATGAAAATGCAGAAAGCATTTACTTAAAATGTCTGAATTATTTCCTCAAAACAAATCGAAATGTCGATAGATGTGACACGCTTGTTAATTTGGCAAACAATTATTCCCAAATGAATAAGCAGGAACTTGCAGAAGCGACTTATCAACAAGCACTTGAACTCTCATTTGAAATAAACAACAAAACTATGATGGTAACCTCCTGCAGAGAACTGTCTAAATTTTATATGATAGCAGGAAATTTTAAAGACGCATTATTGTATATGAGGAAATTCAGTATTCTTGATTTTGAAAGGAATAAAACTCTTCAGGAAAATAATGTCAGAAAATTGAATGTATTGCACAAAGTAGATATAACAAAAAAAGAAACAAAAGTACTCTCAGAAAATAATGAACAGTTGAAATCTTTGAATGAAAAACTTGTAAAACTGAATAATGAAAAAAATTATTTTTTAAATCTTGCGGCAAATGATTTAAAAATACCGTTGGAGAAAATAAGTGGGAAAATTAATTTAATCAGGGAGGGAAAAAAAGAAACCAAACACAAAGAGCTTACTGAGATTCTTATCGAATCTTCACATATGCAGAAAATCATTTCAGAACTGCTTGTCGTTAACGAATCTCAATCTGCAAAATAAAAACCCTTATCTTTTTGAATTGTAAATTTTGGATATACTAAGGAATTTTGTGAATGGTAAATAACGATATCCTTCTCAAAGCCTACAGCTTAATGTGCGATGCCAGAGCAATGGCAGAGACTTATGATGCAAACAGGCAGATATGCAAATTTGTGCATTCAACATCACGCGGACATGAGGCAATTCAACTTGCTGCCGCATTCCAATTAAAAGAATACGACTACTTAAGTTTATATTACAGAGATGAATCATTTTTATTGGGGCTTGGATTTTCCCCGTACGAATTAATGCTTCAGCTTCTGGCAAAAAGAGATGACCCTTTTTCAGGCGGAAGAACATATTACTCTCATCCTTCAATAAATAAACCGGGCTTCCCGAAAATTCCGCATCAGTCAAGCGCAACCGGTATGCAGGCAATCCCAGCAACAGGCATGGCTCATGCAGTTTCTTATCTTGAGTCCGAAGGCAAATTAGATAAAGAAAAAATGCCCATAGTGCTTTGCTCGCTCGGGGACGGTTCAGTTACCGAGGGTGAAGTTGCAGAGGCATTTCAGATGGCAGTATTAAAAAAGCTGCCAATAATTTATTTAGTGCAGGATAATCACTGGGGAATTTCTGCCAGCGGAGATGAAATGTATGCGATGAATGCCTATGATTATGCCGCAGGATTTAAAGGTATGGAGAGGATGCAGATAAACGGAAGCGACTTTGTAGAGTCCTATGAAAAAATGACTGAAGCAATAAATTATGTAAGAAATAACAGAGCGCCGATACTTGTTCATGCAGAGGTACCATTGCTCGGCCACCATACATCAGGTGTAAGAAAAGAATGGTACAGAACAGAAGAAGATTTAAAAAAGCATGAGGCTGTTGACCCATTCCCTAAATTAAAAAAACTCCTATTATCAAGAGGAGCAAAGTTAGAAACTCTGGACCTTGTTGAAGAAGAAGCTAAGAAAAAAATTCTTAAAGAATTTGATAAGGCGGCGAAATCTCCCGACCCTGACCCTGCAACTGTTACCGAGCATGATTTTGCTCCGACAGCAGTAACTGAAGAACTTGGTGTGCGTGAACCTGAGGGAAGAGAGCCAATAGTGATGGTTGATTGCGCATTACATGCTGTTGATGAAATAATGAAAAATGATTCACATGCATTACTGTATGGACAGGACGTAGGAAAAAGATTAGGCGGAGTGTTCAGAGAGGCTGCTACGCTTGCGCAGAAGTACGGAGACCACAGAGTATTCAATACTCCGATACAGGAAGCATATATTGTGGGTTCAACGGCAGGGATGAGCGCAGTAGGATTAAAACCAATTGTTGAAATCCAATTTGCAGATTATGCATTTGCAGGAGTGAATCAATTGCATGTTGAGTTATCAAAGTCATGTTATTTATCAATGGGAAAATTCCCTGTAGGATGCGTAATAAGAATTCCTATAGGAGCATACGGCTCAGGCGGACCGTATCATTCGGGATGTATTGAATCGAGCCTGCTTCCTATCAGAGGAATAAAAATTGCATATCCTTCCAACGGTGCTGACTTAAAAGGGTTATTGAAGTCAGCTTATCTTGACCCCAATCCTGTTGTAATGTTTGAGCATAAGGGATTATACTGGAGCAAAGTCCCCGGCACAGGTTACGCTATGACAGTTGAACCTGATGAAAATTATATAGTGCCGTTCGGCAAAGCAAGAATTGTTCAGCAGGCAGAACAAAATAAAATTGATGACGGTGAATCTCTAGTGGTAATTACGTATGGTATGGGAGTTCATTGGGCATTGAATGCGTCAAAGAATTTCCCGGGACAGATAGAAATTTTAGATTTAAGAACATTGAATCCTGTAGATGAAGAAGCAATGTATTCATCGGTAAAGAAACACGGTAAATGCATTGTGCTTACCGAAGAGCCGGTATTAAATTCATTTGCTGAATCTCTTGCAGGAAGAATATCAAGAGAATGTTTTAAATACTTAGACTCAGCAGTTGAAGTTGTCGGTGCGTTGAATGTACCTGCGATAGCACTGAATTCCGGACTTGAAGCGGCAGTTCTTCCCAGCGCTGAAAAGCTGACAAAAGTATTACGTGAAGTTTTAAACAATTAATTTTATATTTGTTAATGATTTAAGGTGTAACTTTTTTACATTGACAAAAAATAACAAATAAAGCATGTTACATGTAATCTTTTTTTAAACTCTAAGAAAGATAAGAAGTATCTAGTCACAACCTTAATCTCATTTTGCGGAACAAATCCATCCTGTTTGTTTTGCTGCAATATTAAAACCTCAAAAGAAAGTAAGTTAGTAACTCAAACCACCATCATAATGTAAAATTATGTTGTATTTATTTTTATGCTGATATTGAGATAATACTTAACCTCCTCAAATAAAAAAATACCCCTTTCAAAATAATTAAAAGTTCTTTGCTTTCATTTATATGAAAACTGAAGAATTTTGCTGTAAGCTCTGAGAAATAAAATTATACAATTTAACTAACTTAACGAGGAAAAAATGAAAAAACTCATTCTTTTTTTTCTGCCGGTAGTGCTCATAGCTCTATCATTAGGATTTTATTATTCTAACGGCGGAAACACTGCTAGCTCTATAGCAGAACAACTAAACACAACGTCACAATTTCCGGTTGTGAACCAACAGTTCGATAACGTTGGTGCATGGACATCGGGTTCTGCATTACCTAGTGCCAGATATTATCATGGCGGCGTAGGTCATGTAAGAAATGATTCAGGTTTTGTATATGTGTTCGGTGGAGACTCCACAGGTGCAGGTACGGCAGCCGGCGTAAATACATACAGATATAATATCGCAGCCAATTCATGGTCACAAATGGCGTCATTACCACAAGGAAGAAGACTTATGGGCTCAGCAAAATTAGGCGATACGATTTACTGTTTAGACGGTCTTAACGGTTTTGGTTCAAACATGACTTTGTATAAATATAACATCAATGCAAATACATGGTCAACAGGAGCAAATGCACCTGACAGTATGTGGTATGTAAAAGCAGTTGGATATCAGGACAGCTTGATTTATTTAGTCGGCGGTTACGGAGCAAACGGTGTTACCAGAACTTCCGTATTCCTTTACAACTCAAAAACAAATTCATGGAGAACAGCAACAAGTCTTCCATTAGGAAGAGGCGACGGTGCGCTTGCAATGGCAGGTGATACAATCGTATATGTTGGCGGTCTTAATGAATCAGTTGCTGTAACAGCTGTAACTTACAGAGGTGTTGTAAGTCAGTCGGACAGAAGCCAGATTACATGGACAACAGGCGCAAGTTATCCTGCCGGTGTAAGATACAGATGGAATGCTCAAACATGGGGCAATAAAGGTGTTATCGTTTCAGGCGGCGCTACAACAGGATTCACCGGTTCACAGGAAACATATGTATACAGCCCGGGTGCAAATACCTGGACAGCTCAGACAAGCATGCCTTCAATTATGCTTGCTTATGCCAGCGGTTCCGTAAGATACAACAGCGGTATTTGGAAGTATGTTATAGGGGGCGGTGTAACATCAGGCCCGGCTTTATCAGGAAATACATTAGTATTTACAGATACATTATCAACGCCTCCTCCACCTGCTTCAGGTGATAGCGTATTGGTAATGTTCCACGATACAACAATTGCAACAGGTCAGGTAAAGAGACTTGCTGATAGAGATTCAACCATGAAGCATTTATCAACAATGATTTCCAAATACAGAACATTCTACTTTAATGCAACAACACCAAATTTACCAAGCTTAGCAAATTATAAAACAGTAATTCTGGTTGAAACCAGCTTTGATAACTCAGGTGCATTATTCTTAGGCGCATCTGCAAGGGCAGATTTAAAAAATTGGCTCTCATCAGGAACCCCTGCAGATAAAAAAGCACTTATTTCTATCGGTGCTGACCAGGCTTATAATTATGAAAGAGCGGCTACTCCTGTAGCAGCTTTAGATACAGCATTCGCAAGAGGATTCTGCGGTATGATATACAGAGTTGACCAGGGTACTCCTGCTGCAACCGGCGGTGATATCACAGGTCTTTTCCCACAGGATTTAACTACCAGAAATTTATTAGCGCCAACAGGAACAGGCAACACAGGTTACTGGCCTGACGGAGCAAGCTTGGCACCGGGCAACGGAACAAGAGCAGCTGCTTATAAATATAACGGCCACACAGCTACAGATACATTAGGCGGTATGTCAGTAAATACACCCGGATACTTCACAGTAACATCATTACAAGATCCAAGATACTTTGAAGGCGGAGCAAAAGGCTGGTTACTTGCATTGATTACATATGCTAAATCTAACGGTGGAACAATAACTTCTACAACACCTTTAACAAGTACAATAGCAGAAAAATATTCATTATCACAAAACTATCCTAATCCTTTCAATCCAACAACAAAAATCAATTTTGCAATTCCGCAGAATGGTTTTGTTTCATTGAAGGTTTATGATATTTCAGGTAAAGAAGTCATGACACTTGTAAATAAAAATATGACAGTAGGCAGTTATGCAGTTGATTTCAACGGAGCATTACTTTCAAGCGGTGTTTATTTTTACAGATTAGAAACAGGAAGCTTCTCAGAAACAAAGAAAATGATGCTTGTAAAATAATTTTCAGAAATTATTTTTTTTTATAATATTAAGCCGGTCGTGAAATTTCATGGCCGGCTTTTTTATTTGAAAAAATTTATAAAAAAACAAATATATTTGAAATTTTTTTGAAAAATTTTTCATTATAACTTTTACTATTGCTTTATAGTAAATATTTTCTAAAATTGTACTACCTCTTGAACTTTAATATATAAGAAAGGAATCTATCTCGGTGCTTTTTGGAATAACTATATTCAATTTTTTAAAATTATCATAATAAATGAAGTCCATTCTGATTTATTCAGAGTGGACTTTTTTTATTAAAAATTTTCACTGAGAATTTTCAATAAAAAAAATAGTAATAAATTTTCTATTAACTAAATCCTTTAAAAGAAGGTAAAAACCATGAAAAAATGTACTTTATTGGTAGTTCTGCTACTTGTTATCGCAGCGAATGTTTTCGCTCAGAGCAGCAGCATCTCAACAAATGAGATAAACCCAAATTCTCCTGTTTATACAGGGAAAAACCCTCAGGCCAACTCTAATCTTGATGCGCTTGGTGATTTATTAAGAAACCACAACGTGGATTCTCTTACACCGGGAAGCGCAGTTGCTTACGGAGTTGTTTGGACAGGGTCAAATTACATTGTCAGCCAGTTCAATGCTAATAAATTTTATAGATTTACAGCAGCATGGACAAGAATTGACTCATTTGCAATCACAGGCAGCACAGGTTCGTTCAGAGATATGGCTTTTGCAAAAGGCTTACTCTGGGGTGTTAACACAACCGGTCAGATTTTCGGTGTTGATACAGGAACGAAAGCAGTTGTTAAAACTATTACAACCAGCTTAACAACATTAAGAGCAATAACTTGGGACCCATATAGAAATGGTTTCTGGGTAGGAACAAACAGTTTCACAGGTCCATTAAGATTTGTTGATACTTTAGGTGCTGCAACTTTATCAATCACAACTCCTGCTTCAGGTTTATATTCAGTTGGTTATGAAGATATGGGCTCACAGGCAACTTCATTTATTTGGATTGGTACAGACCAGACACCTACTTCAAATACTGGTACAGCTTTACAAAAATACAATGCAGGAACACTTGCAGCAGTAGGTACTCCATTAAATCTTACAATTCCGCTTACAACAGGTGCTCCATTAGCATCAGGCGGCGGTGAAGTTGTTAGCAATCTTGTTCCCGGAAAGAGAACATGGGTTGGCTTAGTACAAGGAACACCTGATAGAGTTTTCGTTGCAGAGCTAAGTGATCTTCCGGCTCCTCCGGCATCGGATTCTACACTTGTTATCACAAATGATTCTGTATTAGCTACAAACCTTGCTATCAGAAAAGCAGACAGAGATACATTGAAAAAATATCTTCCTATGTTAGTAGGTAAAGTTCGCTATATCACAAAAGATACAAACGCAACATTACCAAGCTTAAGTAACTATGGAACAATTATAGTTCAGGAAACAGCATTTGATGCAATTCTTGCAAGAGGTTTATCAAATCCGCAAAGAACAGCAATCAAAAACTGGTTAGAAACTGGAACACCTTCAGCTAAAAAATCACTTCTTTTAATTGGTGGTGATATCGGTTATAACTATGATAGAGCAGCAAACCCATTCACAGATACAGTATTCTCCAGAAGCTATGGCGGATTCCAATACTTATCTGATAATGCAGCCCCAACAGGATTTGCATCAGTTATAAACATCGGAAGCGGTGCACAAGATGACATGTTAACAACTTCCGGTAACTATTATCCTGACGGATGCAGACCGATAAGCGGTGGTGCAGCATGGCAGAGATATTTAAACAGAAGCGCTACAGATTCAGTAGCTGGTATCGGTAAAGTCGGTGCAAACTGGGTAGTTGCTACAATATTCCAAGACCCAAGATATTTTACAACAAATGGCGGTGCAGGTGCATCAGATGTAGGGTTCAAGAGAGTTCTTAAATCAGCTCTTACATTCTTGAAATCAAACAATGGTACATTAACAGGTGTAACACCTGTAACAACTATTGCTGATAAATACTCTTTATCACAAAATTATCCAAATCCATTCAACCCATCAACAAAAATCAGCTTCTCAATTCCGACAAACGGTTTTGTAACAATGAAGATTTTTGACGTTGCTGGTAAAGAAGTAATGACACTTGTAAATAAGAGCATGACAGTTGGAAGCTACTCAGTAGATTTCAACGGAGCAAGCTTATCTAGCGGTGTTTATTTCTACAGATTGGAATCAGGTAACTTTGTTGAAACAAAGAAAATGATGCTAGTAAAATAATTCTGAGCAGCAAACTAATTTTTTTAGACCCGTACGGCTTTTTTAGCTGTACGGGTTTTTTTATTTCATGCGGCGATTTAAAAAAGGTTCTTTAAATCTGAAGAATTTTGTCCGTTTTAAACTTATATATTTTTAAAAAGAAATAGTGGTATAATGTTAACTTCAAAGTAATTACGAGTTTTTTACATTGACAAATCGAGTTAAAAAAGACAACTTGAACATTACAGGTTCACAAATTTTTTTACAAAACGTAAAAACAAAACCAAAAAAGGAAAAAGGACAAATGAAGACAAAATTTATTTACAGTAGTATTTTGCTCTTAGTTGTAACGGGTTTATTTTTAGGATTTACAACATCCGAAAACCCAAAAACATTATTAACAAGAACAGGTAATGGAACAGAAAAAATAGTTAGCGGCCCACAAGGCGGTCCGGTTGACGCTGCTACATTTTCTGAATCATTCGAAGGCGTAACATTTCCTCCAACAGGATGGCTCAAAATTTCTGAAGTAGGAAACGTTGCTAATACATGGGCAAGATACACAGTAGGCGGCCAGGTTATCGGCTGGAACCCTGGATTTGCAGTAGTTACAGCATGCCCGGGCGGTCAAACAGGCGTTGCCGGTGTTTCTTACGGTGATATTTCTGCAAACAACAGAGAGTGGCTTATCACACCACAAATCTCAAACGTACAATCAGGCGATAGCTTAAAATTCTATTTGAGATATATGGTTCCTGCTTATGCAGATTCATTCAGTGTATTCATTTCTACAACAACACAAACAGTTGCAGCAATGACAACAACTGTAATGAAAAAAAGATTCTTAGGAAATGCTGATACAACATGGGTTGAGTACAGCTACAAATTAGGTGATTTCGTACCTAACGGTTCTAATATCTATGTTGGTTTCAAAGAATCAATTATGGATAACTTAACAAACGGTTCTGCATTTACTTTAGATTTAGTAAGAGTTGTGCCAGGTGCAACACCTCCTGCTAACCCAACTACATGGTACGAACAAACATCAACAGGTGTTACAGGTCAGTTATACGGTATTTCAGCACCTGACATTAATAACGTTTGGGCTTGCGGTGCAGGTGGTAAAGTTATCAGAACAACAAACGGCGGTACATGGACAGCTGCTAGCGGTAACTTAGCAACATCAGACCTTTATGCAATTTGGGCTTTTGATGCTAATACAGCCTTAGTTACAAATTCTCCATCAGCAACAAACGTATTCAGAACAACTAACGGTGGTACAAACTGGACACAAGTGTTCACACAAGCCGGTGGTTTCATAAATGCATTCTATTTCAAAGATGCTAATAATGGTATTATGCAAGGTGATGCAACAGGCGGTAGATGGTCTCTTTGGAGAACAACTAACGGTGGTGTTAACTGGGATTCAACAGGAATGAACATTCCTTCAACTGAAGCCGGATGGACAGGTTCACTTCAAGGTATCGGCGATGTTGTTTGGTTCGGAACAAACTCAACAAAGGTTTACAAATCAACAAACTTCGGTACAACATGGACTTCATCACCAACAACAGGTGAAGCTAACGGATATTCAATCTGGTTTAATGATGCAAATAATGGATACGTAGGTGGTACAACTATGCAAAAAACTACAAACGGCGGTACCAACTGGGCAGCTCATACAGTTCCTGGAACAGGTACAATTCAGGCTCTTACAGGTTGGAAGACTACAAATACATATTTCATGGGTCGTGCTAACATTGTTTACTCAACAACAAACAACGGTACAAACTGGAATACAGTTTTCACAGCTGCAGGTACATCACAAATCTGGAACTTCACAGTATCAAGAACCGGAAGCCCTTATGTATATGGATGTAGAGCTAACGGTACAATTGTTAAATACGGTGGTTCTGCAACAGGAATTTCACCTGTAACAACTATTGCTGACAGTTATTCTTTAAGCCAAAATTATCCAAATCCATTCAATCCTTCAACAAGCATCAAATTTGCGCTTCCTACAGCAGGATTCACAAGTTTGAAAGTTTATAATATGCTTGGAAAAGAAGTTGCAACTTTGGTTAGCAGCAATTTGAGCGCAGGAACATATTCCTTCGATTTCAACGCTTCTAATTTATCAAGCGGAGTTTATTTCTATAAACTCGAAGCAGGTAACTTCTCTGAAGTAAAGAAAATGTCACTTATAAAATAATTTTTTAAAAGTACATTGTAATTTTAAAGCCCCGTGAGCGAAGAGCTTACGGGGCTTTTTTATTTACTAAAATATATTAAATGTATAAACTTCTTTTACTATTGATTTAAAAAAAATATTTGCTCAATTTTATGCATACTCCTCTAACTAATTTAAATTATACTAAGAAAGGAAAATTTATGAGATTTACAAAAGTACTTTTCTTGTTATTGGTTTTAACAGCAATTTCCTTAAGCTCTAATGCTCAGGATAGTAAATTTGCACCGCCTGTTTTAAATGACGTCAACCCTTCCTCCTACATAGGAGTTTCGACGACATCGAAACAAGTGGTTCAGGCAAACAATCTTGATGCAGTGGGCGATTTGTTAAGAAACCATAACGTTGACTCCGTAACACCGGGAAACGCAGTTTCCTACGGTGTAGTTTGGACAGGCTCATATTATATTGTCAGCCAGTTCAATGCTAATAAATTTTATAAAATCAGCGCAGCTTGGGTAAAGCTTGATTCGTTTGCAATCACAGGCGGCACAGGTTCATTCAGAGATATGGCTTTTGCAAAAGGCTTACTCTGGGGTGTTAACACAACCGGTTCTATTTTCGGTGTTGATACAGGAACAAAGGCAGTTGTTAAAACTATTACAACCAGCTTAACAACATTAAGAGCAATTTGCTGGGACCCAGTAAGAAACGGTTTCTGGGTTGGTACGAACAGCTTCACAGGTCCATTAAGATTTGTTGATACTTTAGGAACTGCATCTTTATCAATTACAACACCTGCATCAGGATTATATTCTGTTGGTTATGATGATAATCCTGCAGGACCTTACTTATGGATTGGTACAGACCAGACACCAACATCAAATACAGGAACAGCTTTAGTACAATACAATGCGACAACACTTGTTCAAATTGGTACTCCATTAAACCTTACAATTCCACTAACAACTGGTGCTCCATTAGCATCAGGCGGCGGTGAGGTTGTTACGAATTTAGTACCAGGAAAAAGAACATGGGTTGGTTTAGTTCAAGGTACACCTGACAGAGTTTTTGTGGTAGACCTTGGTAACTCTTCTACACCACCACTTAGTGCATTCAATTTACAAACTCCTACAGCAGGAGCAAGAGTTGTAACTGCACCGGGTTCATCAACACCTGTAACAATTACATGGGATACATCAGCTACAGGCGCATCTTATAAATGGATTTTCGGTAACCCGACAACAGCTACCAGAAGACTTACATTACCTTCAGGTACAAATTCAATTACAACAACATTAGGTGCATTAGATGCAATTTTAGCAGCTAACGGTTTTACAAATAATGGAACAGCATCTGACTCAGCAGTTGGTCAATGGGACGTATGGGCATTTAAAGGTCCTGGCGCACCTGGTGCTGACTCATTAAAATCAACAAACGGACCACGCGCTATTATTTTAAGAAGACAACAGGTTGCACTTACACCATTTGCTTTAACAGCACCTGCATCAGGTACAAGAATTGTAACTTCACCTATTGATCCATCTCCTATATCAATTACATGGGGTGCATCAGGTTCAGGCGCAACATACAGATGGTTATTTAAAGTTGGCGCTTCATATACAGATCCTGCAACTGTAAGAATACTTTCAGACGGAGCAGGTTTCACAAATTCTTTAACACTTAGAAATTCACAGGCAGATAGTCTTCTTGCATCTTTAGGCATTGCTCCTGGCGACTCAGCCGTCGGATTCTGGAGAGTTAGAGCTTATTCAACAACTGACTCATTAAATTCCACAGCTCCTGATAGATCAATAACTTTAAGAAGAGCAGGCTTATTGCCATTACTACAAACCTTTTCTGACGCTGCAATGCCGCCTCCTTTCTGGACATATACCGGAACAGGCACACAATATTGGACAAGACAAACACCGGGCGGTTACGGTGCTTCAGTTGGTTCAGCAATGTTCGATTACTATAGTGCATCAGGCGGTACAACACAATCATTAACAAGTAATCAATTCCCTGCAGTTACAGGTCCGAATAATTACTTAAGATTTAACTATGCACATAAATTCTATCAACCGACAACAACACTTTCAGCTGACTCAATGGCTATTTATACATCAACAAATGCCGGAGCAACCTGGAACAGATTAATTACACTGATAGCAACAAATACTCCTGCAGGCGGTTACAACTCAACAACAAATATGTCTACAACAGGTGCAATCGGAAACAACACAGAATACATGGCTCCTGCAAATAATGAATGGGCAACCAAATTATTTGCTATGCCTGTTGGTACAAATATGGTAAGATTTACTGCATTATCAGCATTCGGAAATAACTTATTCATTGATGACATTACTTCAGGTCCATCAACAGGAACAGGTACACCATTAACATTAATTCCTGAAAAATTTGAATTGAAACAAAATTATCCGAATCCTTTTAACCCGACAACAAAGATCAGCTTCTCACTTCCAAAATCAGCTTTCGTTTCATTGAAAGTATATGATATGCTTGGAAAAGAAGTTGCTCAATTAGTTAATCAGGAATTGACTCCGAATAATTATTCATTCGATTTCAACGCAGCAAACCTTTCATCAGGTGTATATTTCTATAAACTTGAATCTGCTGAATTCTCCGACGTTAAGAGAATGATGCTTATTAAATAATTTAGAAATATAATTTCTTTTTTACTAAGCCCGTGCATGAAGAATGCACGGGCTTTTTTTTTGTACAGGGATATTAATTGAGATTTATGTATAACTTTACTATTATTTAATTCAATTCTACAATTTTAGCAGATGAGATTTTTTACCTCTTTTATAATATTAGTGTTTTTATTGTGCTGCGGAAAATCTTTTTCTCAGAATGATAATATTTCCTCCGCACTTCCTGATCCTCATCTTTCAAAACAAGTTTATATAAGTCCTTCTGCATCAGTACAAAGCTATATGAGCCGCTGGTTCGGAGATGTAGTGCAAGGCACAACCGGAATTGTTAAATCTTATTTAAATACTCCGGGAAATCTCAACTGGCTTTCAACATCTTCCAGAACATTGTTCGGTGCGGCGCGAAGTACATCAGGGATATATTACGGATTAGAGTATCTGGCAGCAGGTTCAGGAAACTTAGTAACAATTGATACATTAAACGGAAATATAAATACAGTTGCACCACTCACAGGTTTAGGAGCAGGTCACATAGTTACAGGCATGGCATGGGATAAAGCTGCAAGCATAATGTACGTTGTCTCAATTGATGGTGTCGTAGGAAGACTATATACAATAAATCTCACGACAGGTTCGCTTACAACTGTAGCTGCATCAATGTCGGGTTCAACGTTCCCTATAGATATAGCTATTAGTAATTCAGGAGTGATGTATAGTTGCGATGTAAACTCAGATGCCTTAAATATAATTAATAAAACTACCGGCGCAGCAACCCAGGTTGGACCGCTTGGCATAAATATAAATTTTGCTCAGGGTATGGCATTCGACCCTGAAACAGATTCGCTATTCCTTGCAGCATATACCGATGCAGGAAAGCTGTACAGATGTAATACATCTACGGGAGCTGCCTCATTAATTGGAAATTTTGGCTCAGGCAGTGAAGTTGATGCCTTTATCATTCCTCCAACTTTAACAAGACAGTTGAATCCGTTCGCAATTCAGTCCCCTTTATCGGGTTCAAGAATAATTACCGTTGCAGGCTCAACTGTACCCGTTACAATTTCATGGGATACATCAGCTGCAGGAGCATCATACAAATGGATATTCGGTACTGCTCTGCCAACAAGGAGGCTGACAATCGGTTCTGCAACGAATTCAATAACAACTACATTAGGAGCTCTTGATGTATTACTTGCTTCAAACGGATTTACTAACAACGGTACTGCTTCAGATTCTGCAGTCGGCCAATGGGATGTATGGGCATACAAAGGTACCGGCGCGCCGGGTGTTGATTCACTTAAATCATCCAATGGTCCGTTTGCTTTAACATTAAGAAGAGAGCAGGCTGTGTTATCTCCATTTGCTCTTGTTTCTCCTAATGCCGGAACGCGGATAGTAACATCTCCGGTAGATAGCTCGATTGTAACTTTTACCTGGAGAAAATCCGGTCCATCAAATACGCATAAATGGTTATTTAAAAACAGTGCCGTATATTCAGACCCGCCGGTTTTTTCTTTCACCTCGGGAAATTCAGGTTTAGATACAATAGTTTCATTCAGAGTATCTTTTCTTGATAGCGCATTATCAGCTATTGGAGTTCTTCCGGAGGACTCTGTAACAGGTGTTTGGCGTGCTCGTGCATATTCAAATTCAGATTCCTTAAACTCCACAGCTCCTGACAGGCAGCTTATTTTACGGAGAGCAGGACTTCTGCCTTTATTGCAGGATTTTTCACAAACAAATTTTCCACCCCTTTATTGGAGCCTTGAATATACAGCTCCTTTATACTGGTCACGTGAAACTTCAAGCGCTTATGGTTCAGGCACAGGTTCAGCCAGATTTAAATACTGGTCAGCAGAGAACGGAACAACACAGTCACTTATCAGCAATCAGTTTCCACCTATACCATCCAATCTATATTATTTAACATTTGATTATGCTTACAGATTTTATTTGGACGGCAGTGGTGTGCTTGCACAGGATTCATTGGGAGTTTTTAC
Source organism: Ignavibacteria bacterium (assembly GCA_044226845.1). Lineage (GTDB taxonomy): Bacteria > Bacteroidota > Ignavibacteria > Tepidaquicellales > Tepidaquicellaceae > JAFDZO01. The sequence goes on along the minus strand of JBGAGG010000017.1, from coordinate 11,432 downwards.
TTCTACTAATAATGGAGCTACATGGACTTTATTCAAGACTTTCATCGCTACTCAAACTCCGCAGACAGGAACAAATACTTCTTCAAACTTAACCACTGCTTCAGGTTCAGGTGAATATACTGCGCCTGCAAACAATGAGTGGGGTACAAAATTTTTACCTCTCCCCATTGGTATAAATAAAGTAAAATTCACAACATGGAGTGCTTATGGTAATAATTTATTTGTAGATAATATTTTTGCATACTTGTTTGTCGGTACATCCGGCAATAATAATTCAATTCCTTCTGATTTTAAATTGTCACAAAATTATCCCAACCCATTTAATCCTGTTACCAAAATAAGTTTTTCACTTCCTAAGCAATCGTTGGTTACTTTAAAAGTTTTTGATATGCTCGGGCGTGAAGTGGCTCAGCTGGTAAATCAGGAATTGTCAGCCAATAATTACACAGTTAGTTTCGACGGTTCTAAATTTTCTTCCGGCATATATTTTTATAAACTTGAAACATCGGAGTTTATTGATACGAAAAGAATGATTTTAATAAAATAAATTTTATATACACGTTTACTAAAGCCCGATTGAAGAAATTCAGCGGGCTTTTTTGTTTATATTTCTCCATATTTTTTAAAATACATAATGATTATTTTTAATTTTTAATAACTCAATTCATTTCTATGAACAAACTCAATGTAAATGATTTAATCGAACAAAAGAAAATTAAGGGCAACCGTATACTTGTAAGAGTAGACTTCAATGTACCGCTTGATGAGAATCGTGAAATAACCGATCCTAAAAGAATAATGGAATCACTTGCTACTATCGCAGCAATATGCACACGCGGAGGAAAGTGTATTTTAATGAGCCATCTTGGCAGACCTAAAGGAGAAAAAAATCCAAAATTTTCACTTAATGTTGTAGCAGAATTTTTATCAAATCAGCTGCAAAGAAAAATATTTTTTGCAGATGATTGCATAGGCGATAATGTTCCACGCATGATAGATGAAATGAAAGATGGAGATATCCTGTTACTAGAAAATTTAAGATTTTACAAAGAGGAAGAAAAAAATGATGCTGAGTTCGCCAAGAAGCTTGCCTCATACGGTGATATTTATGTCAATGATGCATTCGGCACTGCGCACAGAGCGCATGCCTCTACAGAAGGCGTAACACATTACATTAAAGAATGCGCTGCAGGATATCTGATGGAGAAAGAATTAAATTATCTTGCAGATGCAATCGATAATCCGAAAAAGCCGCTCTGCGCAATTCTCGGCGGTTCAAAAATTTCCGGTAAGATAGATGTAATTCAAAATTTAATGACAAAAGCAGATTCAATTTTAATCGGCGGCGGAATGATGTTTACTTTCTATAAAGCTTTAGGATATAATATTGGTAAATCTCTTTTAGAAGAAGATAAAGTTGAGCTCGCAAAAGAACTCATCGAAAAAGCTAAGTCATCCAATAAAAAATTATTGCTGCCTACTGATGTAGTATATGCAAGTAAATTCGATAACGCTGCTGAATCAAAAGTATTTAAAGCTGATGCTCTTCCCGAAGATCATAATGACTGGATGGGAGTGGATATAGGACCTGATACAATTAAAACATTCAGCGATGAGATAGCCAATTCAAAAACAATAATATGGAACGGACCAATGGGAGTTTTCGAAATGGATAACTTTGCGAAAGGTACTTTTGAAATTGCAAAGGCTTTAGCAGATGCAACTGATAAAGGCGCTATAACAATTATCGGCGGGGGAGACTCTGCAAGCGCAATTGCAAAGGCAGGACTTGATGAAAAAGTATCGCACGTTTCTACAGGTGGCGGCGCTTCACTGGAATTCCTCGAAGGGAAAAAACTTCCGGGAGTTGAAGCATTGAGCAATAAATAATTATAAAAAATATTTTTAAATAAAAAAGGCTATGAAATTTCATAGCCTTCTTTTTATATACATATCAAGAAATAAATTATCTGTCAACTACTGCTGCAGTAATCTCAGCTTCGCAGGCAATTTCTCCTCCGACATATCCTTTATAAGCTTTACCCTTTAAATTGCAAATTCCTCTTCTGAAATATATCAGTTCCATTTCAATTACTAACTGATCACCCGGCACTACAGGTTTTCTCATCTTTGCTTCTTTTATAGATGCAAAGTAGCCAAGCTTATTGGAGGTATCTCCCAGCTCATTCAAAATTAAAATACATCCCGTCTGCGCCATAGCTTCTATGATCATTACTCCCGGCATTACTGGTTTTCCCGGAAAGTGCCCTTGAAAGAACGGCTCATTGATAGTAACATTTTTCACACCGACAATTCTCTTTCCCATTTCAATTTCAATAATTTTGTCGACCATTACAAACGGATACCTGTGTGGTAGAATTTTTAAAATAGCTTCAATATCATATACACCTTTAGCGGACTTTAATGCCTGATATTTTTTCTCAAGCTTCTTCTGCAGATAAAGTTTGCGGAGCATTTTAGTAAATTCTACATTTGCTCTATGACCCGGGCGGGCAGCTAATATTTGCCCTTTAATCGGTGCGCCTATCAAAGCCATGTCACCGATCAGATCCAACAGCTTATGTCTTGCCGGCTCATTTTTAAATCTCAGATCTTTATTATCTAAAATTCCATTAGAGCCCATGATTACACTTTTCTCAATCCCAAGTCTCTTCTTCATTTTTTCAAACTCCTCATCAGAGAGATCCATATCCATTATAACGATTGCATTATCGATGTCACCGCCTTTAATAAGATTATTTGCTCTCAGCATTTCCACTTCGCTTAAAAAACAAAATGTCCTTGAAGGAGCAAACTGCTCGGCAAATTCTTTCTGCATGCTGAATAATCCTGTATGCTGTACCCCAAGAGCAGGATTATTAAAATCAATCATAACCGATACTCTGAAATCATCTTTCAGCGGCAGAGCAACTATATCAACATTATTTTTTGTATCCTGATAGTGAACCGTATCTTCAATTATTAAATAATCTTTATTTGCATTCTGCTCAACGAATTCAGCCTTATGCAAAGTTTCAACGTATGCTTTTGCGCTTCCATCCATAATGGGAACTTCATTTGAATCAAGCTCTATCAAAAGATTATCAACTTCGCATCCCATAATAGCTGCAAGCACGTGCTCTACAGTGTGCACTTCGACACCATTAACGGCAATAGTTGTTCCGCGTGATAAGTCAGTTACGTGGTCAACGTCCGCGGGAATTTCAGGTGAATTCTCAATATCAACTCTTTTAAATCTTATACCGAAATCTTCGGGCGCAGGTTTAAAAGTCATGTTAGATTTATTCCCTGTATGTAATCCTACACCTGATAAGGTAATAGCATTTTTTATTGTTCTTTGTTTTTCAAACATCTATTTATGGGGTAAATTTTTTATGATTAACTCTAATTCTTTTACTCTTTTTTCAAGCTTCTCAAGATTTCTTATCCGTACTTCCTGCTTCAGGTCTTCTGCCTGCGGCTTTGCCCTGTAACCTAAATAAACACCGGGTTTTGTTATCGATTTTGAAACGCCAACCGATGCGCCGATTATAACATCATCGCAAATTTCTATATGCCCTACAATGCCTGCCTGCCCGCCAATCATGCATCGCTTGCCAATTTTTGTAGAGCCTGCAATACCTGTCTGCGCAGCAATCACTGTGTTTTCTCCTATGATAACGTTATGAGCTACCTGTATCTGATTATCAAGCTTCACGCCTCTGCAAATCCTTGTCACGCCTATTGTGGCTCTGTCTATAGAGCAGTTGCTGCCTATTTCAACATCTTCTTCAGTTACAACATTTCCTATCTGAGGTATTTTTTTAAATGAGCCGTCCGTTTGCCTTACCTGTCCGAATCCGTCGCTTCCGATTATTGTGCCTGAGTGTATTATGTTATTCTTTCCTATTTCACAGTCATTATAAATTATTACTCCGGCATAGATAACAGTATTATCTGATATCTTAACATTATCACCAATAGTAGTATTGGAGAAAATTTTGACATTATCTCCAATGAAACAATTACTTCCAATTGATACAAAATCGTCAATAAAAATATTTTCACCTATAGCGCAGTTTTTACCTGTGGAAGATTTTTCCGAGATTCCTTTTTTATCTATTGTTAATTCCTGCGAAAACTCATTTAAAATTCTTACAAATGAATTATAAGAATCATCTACTGCTAATAAAAAAATATCATCCCGAATATTTTCAGGATGAAAATTTTTATTTACAATTAATGCCGATGCATTAGTAGTGCTGTAATATTTTTCGTATTGGGGGTTGGCGATAAAAGAAATATCACCCTGAGAAGATGATTCTATCTTTGAGATTCTATTTATTTCAATGTCTTTCGATTTATCAAAATCTACATTTAATATTTTTGCAATCTCTGATAGTTTCATTTAGTATTGTGTAAAGCTTAAATGGAACGGCTGAAGTGAAATATTTTATTTCCCTTCTACAATTTTCTGAACTTTTGCCGTCAGATCATATTTTTCATTCACATAGAGAAGTAATATCTCGCTGCTCCTGTCGAATACATAATCAAAGCCATCTTCCTTGGCAACTTTTTCTATTGCAAGAAAAATTCTGTCCTGAACAGGTTTCATAAATTCAACCTGTTTTACAAAATACTCTCCGTTCTCACCGAACTTTTGCACTTTAAAACTTGTAATAGCTTCATCGATTCTCTTAATATCACTTTCAAACTGAGTTTTAAGCTGGTCTGTTAAAATTAGTTTTTTCTTTTCGTAGTCATCTTTGATAATTTTTAAGCTGTCCTGAAGTTTTGTAAGCTCTGTCTGCCATTCTAACACCTGATTATCAAGCCTTGTCTTTGCATCGCGTGACTCCTGCATTGCATCAATGATTTTCCTTGAATCTATATATCCTACTTTTGTCTGTGCTGAGGCAAAAGATGATACTCCTATCAGTATACCAACGAAAAATAAAAATATTTTTAATTTAGTCATAGTAAAATTTAAAAAATTTTAGTTTTTGAAAAATAGGATAAATAGATTCAAATGAAAAAATTATTTTAGTTTATCTAAAACTTTGAATGTAATATCAAATTCTTTATCACCGTAAACCATTGCGCCTGTTGATTTATCCAGAACAAAATTTATTTTCATTTCCTTAGCAACTGATTCAATTGTCTTTGTAACTTTTTCCTGAACAGGTTTGAACATTTCCTGCTGTCTTGAAGCAAGGTCTCTGTCTGCAAATTGTTTGTAGTATGTAAGGCTTTCATCAAGTGTTCTTACTTCTGTCTGCATTGTTTGAAGCTCCTGTTCAACTGCCTGCTTTTGTGCGTCTGTTGTAATTTGACCTGCCTGAACTTGTTTCTGAACTTCTTCATATCTTGTCTGCATTGTCTGAGCTTTTGTTTTTATCTCATTCTCTTTTGCAGTAATGGTATCCTGATATAATTTAGCTACACCTTGTAAGTCTTTTGTTATTTGTGTGTATTCAGGAAGCTGTTTTAAAATTGTTTCCGAATCTACATAGGCAACTTTAACCTGAGAGTATGATTTGCCTGCGCCTATTAAAATAATGAATGCAGCCAGAACAAATGCCATTTTTATTGCTGATGTTTTCAAAGAATAATTCTCCTTTAAGTATTTATTAAATTATTAAAATTTATTTTAAAATCCCTTTCCAAACTGGAAGTGGAATAACCATTTCGGCTCCTGTTTGTCTTCAATCAGTCTGTCAAATCCGTAACCGAAATCAAACCCTACTAAACCAACAGCAGGTAGTAAAAGTCTTGTACCGAAACCAACTGAACGTCTTAAATCAAACGGGTCAGTCTTTTTAATGTCACCCCATACATTTCCTGCATCTGCAAATGCGAGAATAAAAATCGGAAGCGGGTCTAATGATAATGCATATCTTAATTCTGCAGAGTATTTAATTGCTACTTTACCGCCGATAGGGCTGCCGCTTGTAGACTTCGGTCCGATGTTTCTGTCATCATAACCTCTGAGAGAAATTGTATTGTATGTTAATCCATTACCGCCCATATAGAATGTTTCTGTCGGGGGAAGATACTTATCGCTTGCAAGTGAATTTATGAAAGAGAAATTAAAGTTAGTATAAAGAACTAACTTCCTATCACGTGTTAAAGCTTCGTAAGCATCGATTGTAAAAATATTTTTTATGTATTCTGTATTTCCCGGGAGAAAAGGTCCGCCTGAAAGCTCAGTTGATAACTGGAACTTCGTTCCTGAAGTAGGGAAAACAGGGTCGAATACAGATGAACGTGTTATTATTTGTTTTAAAGCTATCTGGTCTCTGGTACCGGTTTGATAATAATTATCGCCGTTAATAACTTCAGTCTTCTGATATTTTACCTGATAATCAATTCTGAAAAAGTCATCCGGCCATTTTAATCTTCTTCCGATTGTTGCATAAATACCTGTCTCACGGATGTCGTAAGAATAATTTTGTCTTGTATCATACAAATTAAAACCTAAAGATGTCGGAGTATTGTATAGCCACGGCTCCGTGAAACCAATAGAGAATGTTCTGTAAGTTCCGCCTTCACCGAACTGCCAGTTAAAATTTAAAATTTGTCCCGCACCGCCTGAGAGAGGCTGGGAAATATCAAAGTTATTAAATGTTAATCCTAACGAACCCGTAATACCGAAGCTTCCGCTGTAACCTACCGATGCATTGAACTGGTCAGATGAACGCTCTTCGACAATATATTTCATGTTTACAGTTGAATCGCCTGCAAGCTGAATATCCTGTGTTAATTTTTCAGGGTTGAAATAATTTAATGCTCTTAACTGTTCAAGACTTCTTTTAACTGCGCTTTTGGTAAAATAATCTCCCGGTATTGTATAAAGCTCTCTTCTTAAGACTTTATCTTTTGTTTTATCGTTGCCGTCAAAATTTACAAGCCCGAATTTGAACGGATTGTTTTCTGTAATCTTTATTACTAAATCTATTTTATTATCACCTACAACTTTTTCTTCTACATCGGCATTGAATGCTAGATATCCGTTATCAAGATAAGTTGAGCTGATATCCGTTTCAGATTCGTTGGTGTAAATATTTTGCTGTAATTTTTTTGTGTTGTAAACATCGCCCTTTTTAAATCCGAGCTTTGCGCTTAAAACTGAATCGCTGTATAGCTTATTACCTTCGAACTTTATATTATTTATATAAAACTTTTTACCTTCATCTACTTTTATTACAATGTTAACATTTTCTTTTGCAGGATCAATTTTTAAATTATCTTCCAGTATAACTGCATCTCTGTAACCTTTTTCTTTGTAATAATTGGTGATGAGTTTTTTATCTTCTTCAAATTTTTTCTTATCGAACTTTGCACCGTCCCAGAATTTCCACCATACTTTTTCAGAGGTCTCGGACATTTCGTCCTTTAAATCATCTGACTTTATTGCTTTGTTTCCTTCGAACTGAATTTTTCTTACAGTTAAGCTTTTACCTTCGCTTATTTTTATTCTTATTCTTGCTTCATTGCTTGCAGAAACAAGCATATCTGTTTTCACTGTGGCAAGCGCATATCCTTCTTCGGCATAGTATTTCATCAGATTATATTCAATATCTTTCAGCTTCTGCTCAGTGATAACCTCTCCCTTGACCATGTTTATTTTTGTTTCCAGATCTTTTTTATCTATATCATCATTCCCGGTAATTTCAATAGATTCAATTCTCGGGTACTCAGCGACTTCAATTATTAAATAAGCATCGGACCCGAATTTTTTATCTATATAAATTTTTATATCTGAAAAAAGTCCGAGATTCCAAAGCTTCTTAACGGCATCTCTTGTCTCTTCCGAAGGGATAGCTATTTCCTGCCCGACCTGAAGACCTGTGTATGATACAATTGTTTTTGAATCGTAATTTTTATTGCCCTTGGTATTTATACTTACAATTTTATATACAGGCGGACCCGTTTGTGAGTAAATGTTTCCGTTTGTTAAGAGGGAAGAAAAAATGAATAACGATAATAAATATAAAAATACTTTTCTTTGATTGAGCATTAAGTTTTGTTTATTTCTTTTGTAGTTGTTCGCTTACAAGACCGAATCTTCTTTCGCGTTTTTGATATTCTGCTATTGCTTTATAAAAGCTGTTTCGTTTGAAATCAGGCCAGTAGATTGTATCTATGTAAATTTCAGAGTAGGCCAGCTGCCATAATAAAAAATTACTTATTCTGTAGTCTCCGCCCGTGCGTATCATTAAATCGGGGTCGGGGATTGATTTTGTTACCAAATAATCCGAGAACAATTCATCATTAATTTCACCCTGTGTTATCTTTCCGTTCTTATAATCTTTCGCGATATTTTTTACAGCGTTTACAATATCCCATCTTCCGCTGTAGCTCAAAGCAAGGTTCAGTGTCAGCTTATTATTGCCCTTGGTATATTCCATACAGTCGTTTAGTTCCTGCATTACCTTTTCAGGAAGTGTTGCAAGATTTCCCGATGCAATAAGTCTTACTCCGTTTTTATGAAGACGCTCGGTCTCATCACGAATAGCTTTTATTAAAAGTGTCATCAGAACAGAAACTTCATTCTTCGGTCTTTTCCAGTTTTCAGTAGAAAAAGTATAAAGAGTTAAATACTTTACACTGCCGAGTTCCACACATGCTTCAACAATATCTCTTGCAGAATTAACACCTTCTTTATGCCCGAATACCCTATTATAGCCCTTTGATTTCGCCCATCTGCCGTTGCCGTCCATGATGATTGCAACGTGTTTGGGGATTTCGCCGTTTTTCTTTAATTCTTCCTGTAATTGTTTATCTTTTTCTGCGTTTTTAGCCAATTTTTAAAGGAAATTTTCTGCGGAATAACAAATATTGCTTATAGTAAATCAAATTACAATGTAAACAGAAATCTGTAAATAACGTCTCAAATACAACAAAAAGGTATATTGACCGTCAAAAATATCTTGATCATTCTGGCAATAATATCAAATCATTTAAATCAGAATTAATCAAAGCAATCAGTGATTTAACACTTAACCGAATTTCATAGCTTCCCGTACTTCAATCATCGTTTCTTCTGCAACTTTTCTTGCTCTCATTTCACCATCTTCGATAATTTCCAGAACTTTGTTCAAATCTTTTTCAAGTTCGGCTCTTTTTTCACGAACAGGTGCAAAATGTCCTGCTATCTTATCTGCACACTTCATTTTACAATCAAAACACCCTAAAGTTCCGCTCTTGCAGCCTTCTCTTATTTCAGGCTCTTCTTCGGGATTAAATTTCTGGTGATATAAATAAACCAAACATATATCCGGATTACCCGGGTCGCCTTTTCTTAGCTTTGCAGGGTCTGTAAATGCCTTCTTCATCTTTGCTTTTATCTCATCCTGTGAATCTGAAAGTAAAATGCCGTTGCCAAGAGATTTGCTCATCTTTGCTTTACCGTCCAGTCCGGGCAGCCTTGCAAATTTTGTAATCTTAGGCTCAGGTATCGGAAATATTTTCTTTCCGTTAAGTTCAAATGCCTGATTAAAATGCTCTGCAATGTGTCTCGTAATTTCAACGTGCGGTACCTGGTCTTCACCAACTGGTACTGCATTACCTTTATATAACAAAATATCTGCCGACTGCAATACAGGGTAACCAAGATGCCCGTATGTAATACTCTGAACATTTAAATCTCTTACCTGCTCCTTAACTGTAGGATTTTTTTCTAATCTTGCAGTAGTAATCAGCATCGAAAAAATCAGATGCAGCTCTGTATGTTGTTTTATTTTTGATTGTCTGAAAATAGGGGACTTCTCCGGGTCAATTCCGCAGGCAATCCAATCAATGACCATATCAATCGAATCTTTATAAACATTCGAAGTATCCAGCGAAGTCGTCAGAGTGTGATAATCAGCAATCAGATGATAGTTCTGATAATCATTCTGCAAGCCAATCCAGTTTTCAAGTGCGCCTACATAGTGCCCGATGTGCAGGGCTCCCGTAGGCCTCATTCCCGAAAGTATAATTTTTTTCTTTTGTTCAGACATAAAAATTTCAGTTCTCTTTTCAGTTCTCATTACGAAGCTCCGGCTTCGTAATGCAAGATTTTGCGAAGCTCTGCTTCGCGAAATAATAATGTGAAGAGGAGCTTCACTAAATATTTCCGTGACAAGCATAGCTTAGCACGTAGTATAAATAAAAATAACAAAAGCTCTCTTTAATAAAAAAAGATGACAGGCCTTTTTATTTATAATACATAAATAAAGGTGAGTCATCTGAATTTAATGTGGAAAAACTTTTAAAAATTTTCTATATATGCTTTTGTTAGTTTGTATGTTGCCTCAAGTCCTTTTTCGTGAGTGCGTTCAACTCCGTGTGAAGCCGAGACTCCGGGACCGATTAGCCCTACTCTTACATCATAGCCGGAGCGCACTGCTGCGCTTCCGTCCGAGCCGTAGTAAGGATATATATCTATTACGTAATTAATTTTATTTTTCTCCGCAAGTTTGCGTAGTCTTTCATTCACAGTGAAATCATACGGACCCGATGAATCCTTCACACAGATCGAAACTGCATCTTCTCTTCCCGTGCATCCGTTCCCGACTACTGCCATATCAAGTACAAGCAGCTCTTTTACCGAAGCAGGAAATCCTGTGCTTGAGCCGTGACCAACCTCTTCATAATTCGAAAAATAAAATCCTATATTTTTTGCTTTTCCTGACTTTGAATATTCTTTAATCAGTTCAATCATCACTGCTGCGCATGCTTTATCATCAAGAAATCTTGACTTCACAAATCCCGTATCGGTTGTTTCAAATCTTGTATCATAAAAAATAAAATCACCGACTTCAATGCCGAGTTTCCTTACGTCTTCATCACTATATACCAATGCATCAATTCTTACTGACATTTTATCCAGCTCTCTTTTCTCTGACTGAACATTTCTGTTCACGTGAGCCGCAGGATTATTTAAAAGAAAAGTACCTCTGAATAATTTGCCCTTGCTGCTCCTTATCGTAACATATTCGCCTTCAAATGAATTCAACGGATAACTTCCAAGCTCTGTAATTTCCAGAGTGCCGTCGCCTTTAACTTCTTTCACCATTGCGCCGAGCGTATCAATATGTCCAGTTACAACAAGCTCGGGATTTTCGCTGAATGATACCAACAATGCGCCCTTATTCGTCTTTGTAATGTGCAGCTTTGAACCTTTGAAAAGAGATTCGATATAATTTATAACTTCAATCGTATAGCCGGTGGGAGAATGAACTGCAAGAATTTCTTTTAAAGTGCTTACAACATTTTTCATTTAGTGCTGTCTATTAAAATTTTGTAGATTGTTTCATTCTCTTTAGTCATGCCGTACTTTTCGCGTGCAGTCTGCTCTATCATCTTATCCGAGCTTTTCAGTTCTTCGATATCTTTTTGCAGTTCTTTCGTCTTCATTTGTTCTGCTTTTAATTGTTCTTCAAGTT
>JBGAGG010000016.1:0-111499 GCA_044226845.1 Ignavibacteria bacterium | reverse complement strand
TCTCGCATTGTATATAGCTTTCCGTCATATGAGAAACATAATGTTCCGTCCTTCGATATTGTTAAAAATCTAACAGGATGATTTTCTAAAAATGTTAACTGAGTTGTATTGGAAGGATTTCTGAAATCCATTTTCCACACATTGAATGAACCGCTTCTTTCACTGAGGTAATAAACAGTATTTTCATCGTTGGAAAAAACCGGATTTCTGTCTTCACCTATGTAATCAGTAAGCTTAGTAAATGATTCATTCGTTTTATCATAACACCATACATCTCTTGCAAATGAAGATGTGTGATGCTTTCTCCATTTATCTTCGTATCCTTTTCTATCGTGGAATAAAATTCTATTGCCTGATTTATCCGTTACTGCATCTTCGCATGTAGATGTTAATATCTGCTTCACAGGTCCGCCATCGATTGAAACGCTGTAGAGCTCAGGCAATGCTCCTGTAGGAAAACTTATTGAAGTATTTAAGTCCATTCTTACTCCGCTAAAAATAACATTTTGCCCGTCGGGAGTAAATGCTGACGGAGATTCTCCATTAGAATAATATGTCAGGCGTTTCGGTGTGCCGCCATAGGATGAAATCAAATAGATATCCATGTTACCGCTGCGGTCAGATGCAAAGGCTATGCTTCTTCCATCGGGTGACCAGACCGGCATGTAATCATAAGCTTCATGTATTGTCAGCGGAGAAGCGCTGCCGCCTGAAGCAGGCACTGTGTAAATATCGCCTTTGTATTCGAAGGCAATTGTCTGGCCGTCGGGAGATATTGCAGGATAACGCATCCATAATACCGATTGGGCAAAGGAATACGAACAGCATATTAAAAATACTACTGTAAAGATCTTCTTCATTTAAGTGGTTGAGTTTGGGAGAAAATGATAAGTTTTATTACGAAATAAAATGGATTTTGTTGGGATATTAAATCACTGATTGATATGATTAAAAATGATGTAATGATGGTAAGAGAAACAGCTGCTAATTGTTAATTATTAATTGCTAATTGACGTTAGGTTTTCATCCAGAAATCTCAATATCTCCGGCTTGCCTTTTTTATTTAGCGATGATGTTTCAATCATGATAGGAAGTTCATCCCAGTACTTGCCGAGCTCTTCTTTGAAAGCAGCTATATTTTTATTTATCTTCGATTCGCTTTCTTTATCCGTTTTAGTAAAGGTAAGCACTATCGGTATTCCGTTCTCGCCGCATTTATTAATGAATTCGATATCAATTTTCTGCGGAGGAATTCTTGAGTCAATGAGTATAAATAAATACCTCAGGTTCTCGCGCTTTGTTGCATATTCCCAGAGAGCTTTCTCCCATGCCTCGCGCATTTTTATTGAGCGGGATGCATAGCCGTAGCCGGGCAGGTCAACAAGGTAGTAGCTCTTGCTGTTTTTATCTTTGTTATCTTTATTTATGATGAAGTGATTTATCGTAACGGTCTTTCCCTGCTTAGCCGATGTCTTTGCAAGTCCGTTTTTGTTGGTAATCATATTAATGAGCGACGACTTTCCCACGTTCGAGCGGCCGATGAAGGCAAACTCGGGAATGACGGGCGGCGGGCATTGCGCCATACGCACTGCGCTTTTAACGTACTCTGCTGAAAGGATTTTCATAGATGGAAAATAAGAAGAATGGATGGGAAGAGATAGGTATTTTGAATTTAGAATTGTAAATGCAGAATTATGAATTATTGTGTAACATGTTCCCCTCCTTTACAAGGAGGGGAACATGGCGTTAAATGAGTAATTACTTCACCAATATCATTTTCTTAGTATTTGAAAAGTTTTCCGTTTCAAGTTTGTAGAAATACATTCCGCTTGCGAGATTTATTCCGTTGAAATTATATCGGTATGTGCCAGCTGATAAATTTTCATTTACAAGGCTTGCAACTTCTCTTCCGAGAAAATCAAATACCTTTAGTTTTGCGAATGACTTTTCAGGTAAAGAAAATTCTATACTCGTATTCGGATTAAAAGGATTTGGATAATTCTGCGCAAGCGAATACTTTGTAGGCAGCTGCGTTGATACAGGATTTACTTCAGTTGTATTTCCATACTTTATTAATATTATATCTGCCTGAGTTCCTTCTCCTTCGCTGAATCCCGATACAAAAACATTGCCTGAAGAATCTACCACTATAGAATTTGTGCAGTTAGTGCCGGGCACTGAACCGTGGTAAGCCTGCTTCCACTGCTGAACTCCGTAAGTGTTGTACTTAATAGTTACGCAGTCCATGCTTTCAAGTCCTGAGCTCCATCCTGTAATATAAACATTAGACTCTTTATCAACAGCGATACCATAAACTTCATCACGGTCATTTGCTTCCCCGTTATAAATTGAACACCATTGCAGCTCACCGTTTTCGTTGTATTTTATTGTTGCATAATCTGAATTGCTATTTCCTGTAATGTAAACATTTTGCTCGGCATCTAAAACCAGTCCTCTTATAAATTGATCCCACTGTTCAGAACCATAATAGATAGCAGACCATAGCTTTTCACCCGCGGAGTTATATTTTAGAGTTACGAAATCACAATCAGAAGCTCCCGAACTTGTGCTTTCACCTCCAACATAAACATTTCCCACTGCATCGGTTTTAATAAACACTCCCCTGTTACCTCCTTCTGCCGAATACCGATAAAATGCTTCCCATAAAAGATTTCCGGATGAATTGAATTTCCAGATACCTAACTTTGAATCACCAAAGCCTTCTTCTCCTGTTACAATTATATTTCCTGATAAATCTGTTGTTACTCCTTTAGCATGTGTCACTTCCGTTCCTGAAGGATAGCTGTCCCATTCCTGTACGCCTGCCGAGTTATATTTTACGAGAATAAACTGAGTAAAACCATGAAGAGCAAAACCATTTGCTGTAACAAAAACATTACCTGCTTCATCAACTGCAATTGAGGAAGGAAACATGTGTCCGAAGTTAGTAAGCCAAAGTATTTCACCGGAAGCGCTGTATTTAATTGTAACCATATCTACACCGTTGGGAGTACCCATTTCGGTATAACTCACTCCTGTTAAATATACATTCGCATCGTTGTCTATCGTCATTGCATAAGCATCATCTGTTAAGTGATTCGGTCCGTCGTATGTTCTTGACCATAGAAGAGTCCCTGCAGAATTATATTTAAGAACGCAAAAATCTATATTGCCGCCGGTGCTATTTGTGTAGCCTGAAATATAGATATTGCCAAACCGGTCAACTTTTGTTTTATTGACAGCATCAGTCATATTACCTGAACCGTTGTATCTTGCGACCCATTGTTCTGAATTTTGAGAGTATGAATAAACTGAGGAAAGTAAAAATAAAATTGTAACGAGCAGGGTTTTCATTTGCGACCTCGTTTTTGATGTTTTTTTGTTAACTCTTTTTTAACAAAAAAGTTTCTTATTATAAATATATGAATAAGTAATGATAATATCAACATTCTATATGCAGAAAAACTTTCTAAACAAACAACTCTTTTCAAATTCCCCGCAAGGTATAAAAAAATAAATCTCCCTATTAGTAGTAATAGGTATCACTCACTTCCGTTTTATTTATAATTGATATAAATTATCTGCGGCAAATTGTTTCGTTCTAGCTAAGATGAGCCGGACTTAATCCGGTAATTATAAAATGTGACAATAATGTTACTATCCTCAACTTGACGGTTCTTATTTTGCAGAAACCCGTCAAAAATCCGTCAAGATTGATGAATTGTGAAATCGGACATTTTAAAATGTTACATAAATATTACTTTCTGAACAAAATGTTACATTCTTGAAAACGCTAAACTCTGTAAAAACAACATTCGTGGAACAAAATATTACAATAATGCTACTCTGTAACATTTTGGATTTAAGATTTCTTTTACTACTATACCAATCTTGAATCCTACATTTTAATTCTTAAATTAAAAACAACTTTAAAGTATTTTCCTCGTTCATACGTCTATAATAGTATAATGGAAGAAGAAACTCCGCGGAAAATGGAAGAAGCAGTTCTACATAGCGATGTTATGCATATTCAGAATGCTGAAATTGGCGAGACGGTGAAAACCGAGCAGGCAAAGCTGCTTTCATTTATCAAAAGCAAAGTCCCTGCCGGCGAAGAGGCTGAGGATATTCTGCAGGATGTTTTCTTCGAGCTTATTGAAAGCCGCAGGCTTATGAAGCCGATTGAAAAGCTGGCTTCATGGCTCTATACTGTAGCACGTAATAAAATAAATGACTTGTACAGAAAGAAAAGAACGTTCTCTCTTGAAGATGAGTTTTCAATGAGCGGTTCTGATAATGAAGTGCTTATGCTTGCTGACGTTCTGCCTGCAATGCAAAATTCAATCGAAGATGAACTGCTTCAAAGCGCTTTGATTGACATGATGGAAGAAGCGCTTGACGAGCTGCCGGAAAACCAGAGCAGAGCTTTTATAATGCACGAGCTTGAAGGCAAAAGCCTGAATGAAATCGCCGAAGAAACGGGCGATCCGCTGAAAACAGTGATTTCAAGAAAACGTTATGCAGTGCTTTATCTGAGGGAGAGACTTCAGACATTATACAACGAGTTATTTAAAAGTTAACAATATCTTTATGAAAAAATTATTTAAAGTACTTAAATTTTTTATCTTTGCATCCATATTTTTGCTGGTAGGCGGCTTTATTACTATGAACTTATGGAACTGGCTTATACCTGAGCTTTTTCACGGACCGGTTATAACATTCTGGCAGACAATAGGCTTGCTAATATTATCCAAAATCCTTTTCGGAGGTTTCGGCCGCGGAGGCTGGGGAAGAGATAAAAGAAGAGACAGATGCCGGGACTGGAAGGAAAAAATGGGCGAAAAAATGAAAGGAATGAGCGAGGAAGAAAAACAGCATTTTAAGGAAAACTTTAAGAAGAGTTTCACCGTAAACATAAATTAGAACTATCTCGCACGATATATCCGCTCTAATACAAACGGAGCGGAGCTTCATACAAAATTGCCATTTTAAAAAATTAAACAACTCAAAACAATGACGGGCCTGGATTGCCAAACAGTTCTTGTTTTCAAAACAAACATTCAAAATGAGTTTCAAAGATCTTATGTGCAGATTATAATGAATTCCGTTTACGGCGTTCATGATTGCACTGTAGATTTAGAAGATGTTGATAAAGTGCTGAGAGTAGAAATTGACTGTGATATGATAGAAGATACAGTCGACGAGAATTTTATAATGGAGAAAATAAACTCTCTGGGGTTTAGCTGCAGAGTGCTTGAAGACTAGTTAAAAATTCAGAATGTAGAATTTAGAATGCAGAATTGAAAACTTTATTCAATTAATAATTCTGAATTCTACATTTTGAATTCTGAATTGTTCAATATTGCAATTTCTGTTTTACTTCCGGCAGCGCTTTAAGGCGTTCCAGCATTTGTTTATGAGCGTCGATGTCAACAGGTTTATGAACAATTTTTGTTGATGCAGGAAATTCTTTGATTTTTTCGGCAGTCCGTATAGGTCTTCGTTGAAATCCCCCACCGCAGTTAGGGCAGACATTTTTTAATAGTTCTTTAGCGCATACATCACAGAATGTACATTCCATAGAGCAAATCATAGCAATATCAGCATTGTAAGGAAGTGGTTTATTACAGTTCTCACAGGTAGGTCTTAGTTCAAGCATAGTCTTTTATTAGTAAGTAGTAATACTAATAGATATGCTATTTAATATATACAATCAATTCCAATCTGTATAATCAACTATTCTTTTTTAAGTCTTCTTGAAATATCTTTAAGTGAAGTCCAGCTTTCAAGAAGCTCGGGCAGGGTTTCGGAGGCTGTAACGAAAGTCCAGAGATAAGCAACTATGGAGAATAATTCTCCGGCAGAAAACTCATCAAGATCGATAGAGATATAAATAACGGACATAAAAATCAAGAGAAGTACTCCGCGCATAAGGCTAAAGTTAAGCGCGCCCCAGTTAGAAATTTTTATCTGAGGTATTGCTAAAGCCGAATAATATTTTTCAACGTGCTTAGGGTCTTTTTTAGAAATAATATCAACAACATCTTCATACATATCGTGATATTCTTTCTGATAAACCGATACTTTTTTTACATAGAAATGATTAATGAAATATAAAGGTATTATAATTACAGCGCAGGTTAATGAAATACGCCAGTCGAAAAGATACATAGCTATTACTGCTCCGAAGATAGCAACGAGCTGGTCGATTATTTCAGGCATCCTGTATTGAAGGAATGCTACATACTGATATGAAAGCTCTGCGCGCGCAGCAGTCTGCGAAACAGACAGATTTTTTTCAAGTGAATCCTGTGAAACATAGGTCGCTATTTTTGTAAATACAGATGTGAATAATTTAGTATCGAATACACGTCTGTATGTACCAACACCGGAGTTTACAACATATAAACCGATCCAGGCAAATATAGGCCAAAATGTATTTACAGCCGGATCTACATATTCTTTATCTATTAGGATATCGATGACTAATCCAATTAGGTACGGTTCGAGTATCCAAGCTAAATTTTCTACCGTAACGAGAAAAATAACAAAGGAAATTTTAAACTTATATTTCCTGAATAACTCCCTTAAATGCATAGTGGGGTTAAATTAATTAAACACCGGCAGCTCTGTCTTTTTTGCGCTTCATAAATCCCATGATAAAAAGAATTGTGGAAATCAATGAAGTCACAGCCATAATTATCACGTATGTATTGTTTCTTTTTATTCCGACAATAAAGAAAGCTGTTGCAGCAAGAAGAGTAAGCACTACTCCGATATGCGCCGTTACATGGTTTTCGTTTTTTGTAGGAAAGGAAAGGATTATTAATAAAATTCCGATACCGACTCCGATGAAAGCAGTCGGGCTTCTGTGTTCCGGCTCGGCCATCAGATAGGGGATTAGGGATAAGAAAAGCAGTACTAGCCCGTTTAAGAGCATAATCAGGTATTCTTTCATTTTATTTGATTTAATTAACATAATATTCAGATGTCAGAGCGCTTTTTCAATTCAATTATTCATATAGAATTAGATAATGTATTGACAGAAAAGTTTAATTTCCTTAATTTGTAAGGAAGATTAATTAATTTTCCTTATTTTATAAGGTATGACTCATAGTAAACTTAACGAAGATATAAAACTGGATGCAATTGATTACTCGATCTTAAGCGAATTACAAAAGAATGCCCATATAAAAAGAAATGAGCTTGCTGAAAAAATAGGGTTATCGCTTCCTTCCACTATTGATAGAATTTACAAACTTGAAAATCACGGTTACATAAATTCATATTCTGCCGTTTTAAATCATAAAAAACTACACTTCGATATAACAGGTTTTATATTTGTAGTCAGCGAATCATCTAAATATTACAACAGCTTTATCGAACATTGCCAGAATACAAAAGAGATACTTGAATGTCATTCGATAACCGGCGAAGGCTCGCATGTATTGAAAATCAGAACTGAAAATACTACTACACTGGAAAAACTGTTATCAAAAATTCAATCATGGCAGGGAGTAAAATCAACCCGGACCAGCATCGTATTAAGCACATTAAAGGAAACTTTGAATTTAGACATACATTATAAAAACGGAACAAAGACTCATTAAAAAAATATTAACTAAATTTATAAATTAAAATTAACCCAAATGGCCTCAGCAGAACAACACAAAGAAAAGCTTGGACAAATAAACGATGTCTTCAAGCTTATCAAAGATAAAGATATCAAGATGATTGATTTCAGATTTACCGATATGGTCGGTGGATGGCAGCATTTTTCTGTACCGGTTCACAGATTAACTGAAGAAAGTTTTTATGAAGGATTCGGATTCGACGGTTCATCTATCAGAGGATGGAAACAAATCAATGAATCAGATATGCTTTGTCTACCTGACCCGTCAACTGCTCAAATTGATTCTTTTATTAAAGTCCCTACATTAAGCATGATCTGTGATATCTTCGACCCTATTTCAAAACAATACTATGATATGGACCCGAGATACATTTGTAAAAAAGCTTTGGAGTATCTTAAATCAACTGGCATTGCCGATTCAGTTTTCTTCGGACCTGAAGCAGAATTTTTTATCTTAGACCACGTTGCTTACAATGTAAATGAATACTCAAGCTGGTATAAAATTGATTCCGTTGAAGGTTTCTGGAATACAGGAACTGAGCACGAAGCAAACCTTGGACATAAAATAAGAATTAAAGAAGGTTACTTCCCTGTTCCTCCGGCAGATTCTACCAATGATTTAAGAAATGAAATGGTTGTGAACTTAATGGCTGCAGGAATTGATGTTGAAACTCAGCATCATGAAGTCGCAACTGCAGGTCAGGCAGAAATCGATTTCAAATACTGTCCGATGTTAAAATGCGCCGACGATTTACAGATGTTCAAATACGTTGTAAAGAATACTGCAAAGGCAGCAGGTAAAACTGCTACGTTTATGCCTAAGCCTATCTTCGGTGATAACGGAAGCGGAATGCATACACATATCAGTTTATGGAAAGACGGCAAGCCGCTATTCGCAGGTGATAAATATGCAGGACTCAGTGAAATGGCATTACATTTCATAGGAGGATTATTGAAACACGCTCCTGCTTTACTTGCTATTACAAATCCTACAACAAATTCTTATAAGAGATTAGTACCGGGTTATGAAGCACCTGTAAATCTTGTTTATTCTATGAGAAACAGAAGCGCTGCAATCAGAATTCCGATGTATTCAGATAATCCTAAAGCCAAGAGAGTTGAGTTCAGATGTCCTGACGGCTCAGCAAATCCATATCTTGCATTCAGCGCATTATTGCTTGCAGGTATTGACGGCATAGTTAATAAAATAGATCCGGGTGCACCGATGGATAAAGATGTTTATCATTTAGATGCAGTTGAAGCAGCAAAGATAAATCATGCACCTGACTCATTGAGAAATGCATTACAAAATCTTGCTAAAGACCACGAGTTTTTAAAAGCAGGAAATGTATTCACACAGGATTTTGTTAATACATGGATTGATTACAAAATGAACAAAGAGGTAAAAGAAGTTCAGCTGAGACCTCATCCGTATGAATTCCATTTATACTATGAAGTATAATTTGCCACAGGCGAACAATTGTTAATTCGTAATTTAAACCCGGAGAGAAATTTTTTCTCCGGGTTTTTTACCCGCTGTCAAATTTTCATGGAACTAATTTTTCCTTTGTAAAGTATCAAAGGAAAAAAGTTATGAAAATCTCAAAACTATTTTTCATATTCTCCCTTACAATTTTAATTCCTCTTTATTCCTGTGGAAACTCAACAGATAAAACCGCAACAGTAAATCCTGAACCGAATTCGAACAAATCCTTAGACTTAAATTCAACTGTTCCTTTATCTGAAATGCAGGATAAAGTTTCTGAAAGCTCAAATCGAGATATTAAGTTTGTGTCTGACGTTCCTGATGTTCTGAACAGAATGATAATAAAAACAGGGACAATGAACCTTGAAACTGAGAAATATGACGAGACGATAAATCAGATCAACGACTATGTAAAAAAAACCGGAGGATTTATTACAAACTCAAGTTCACAGGTAAATGCTTCAGGTAAAAAGCAAGGAGCCATTACAATTAGAATTACCTCTGATAAATATGACGCTATGATAAAAGATATGGGTAACTTTGGAAAAATCCTGAACTCACAAATTAACGGTAATGATGTTACATCGGAATATATTGATTTGCAGGCAAGAATGACAACACAGGCAGAACTTGAAAAAAGA
The DNA here is from genome assembly GCA_044226845.1 of Ignavibacteria bacterium. GTDB lineage: Bacteria > Bacteroidota > Ignavibacteria > Tepidaquicellales > Tepidaquicellaceae > JAFDZO01. The sequence continues at coordinate 101,739 of JBGAGG010000016.1, read as the reverse complement.
TTGTTATCATTGCTGAATGAAAAAACCGCAAAGCTGGTTGACGTTGTTGAAGTTGAAGAAAAATTATCAAGCGTCAGACAAAACATTGAACAGAGTCAGGGACGAATGAAATATTTAAAGAACCAATCTGATTTTTCTACTCTAACAGTTTCTGTTTACGAGCCTTCACTCATGATAACATCTTCCGGCGGCGGTTTTTTCTATGAAATTGAACGAGGATTCAGCAAAGGACTTAAAGGTTTTACAGAAGTTCTTTCGGGTATGATAACTTTCTTTATAGCTTTGATGCCCGTTGTGATATTAATATTAATTCTTACTTACATAGCAGTTTTGATCTACAAAAAATTAAAGACAAGAAAACTTAAGACCGCTTAATAATTTTTTACACCTCTATTTTCCTTCATATTCCTTCCTGAGCATTGCAGCCGTTTGAGAGCGGAAAACTCAGGAAGGCAATTCTTTTAATTAAGCATACCGTATTTTTAAATACCTTTTATTTTTATGGTATTTATTTTAAGTTTATTATAAAAAAATTTTAGGGGCTTGAAAGATTTTAAAGGAAGAGGTACAGAATTAAATCCCGGCAACAGATTTATAGATATAAAACTTGAAGTACTGGATGAATATCTTGAACACATTAAGGACGAAGATGAAGGACGGCCGGAAACGCAATTCATTAATGATAATTCAAAGAGCATTTTATCTAAAAATGACAGTCCTGATTTAGGATTTGCGTACAGCATAAATCCATACCGCGGCTGCGAGCACGGATGTATTTATTGTTATGCAAGACCTACGCATGAATACCTTGGCTTTTCATCGGGATTAGATTTTGAAACAAAGATAATGGTTAAAAAAGATGCTCCTGAATTACTTGAAAAAGGATTTAAAAGTAAAAGCTACGAACCTCAGGTAATAGTTTTATCAGGAAACACAGACTGCTATCAGCCTGTAGAAAGGAAACTACAGATTACCAGAAGACTGCTTGAAGTATTTTTAAAATATAAAAATCCTGTAGGTATAATTACAAAAAATTCACTCATAGAAAGAGATTTAGATATACTTGCAGAGTTGAATAAATTAAACTTAGTAGCAGTAACAATTTCTATTCCCACTCTGGATAAACAAATAGCCTCAGTAATGGAGCCCCGTACTTCAACTCCTTCAAGAAGACTTCAAACCGTTGAAACTTTATCGAAAGCAGGAATATATGTTAATGTAAACATAGCTCCGATAGTTCCTGGATTGACTGATGATACAATTCCTTTTGTTATAAAATCTGCTGCAGAAGCCGGCGCTAAAAGCGCAGCAAGAATTATTCTTCGGCTCCCTTGGCAGAATAAAGAATTATTTATTAACTGGGTTAATAAGAATTTTCCGGAAAGAGCAAATAAGATTTTGAACAGAGTAAAAAGTTTAAGGGATGGTGAGCTATATAATTCCGATTGGGGTACAAGAATGCGTGGAGAAGGTGAATGGGCTGAAACAGTAAAACAAATTTTCAGAATAAATTGCGAAAGATATAATTTGAATAAGATAAGTGTTTATCTCAGAACAGATTTATTTGATAATTTTCCCGAGCAGGGAAAACTCTTTCAATAAGCAATCGAAATTATATCTACATACTTTGAAATAAATGCAACAAGAAATTCAAACAGTACATATTCAAGCGTGATGAATACAAAAAATAAAACTGTTATATTTTTGATCTTATTAAATAACAACATTGTAACAAACATGGATAATAAAATACTTGAACCGATCAGGTATCCTCAAATCAGCTTCACGTCACCATGATAAAAGGAAATAACAAAATTAAATTCATACCAAATTAAAAGTGCGACTAAAAAACCGACCGAAACAAGAAGGATTAAATTATTTACTTTTTGTATCTCAAATTTTATAATTTTTAACTCAAATAAAATTTTATACAGAAATATGAGAAATGTTATCGTTAAAAAAATTAAATATAATATATTAACTGAGTTAACGAATCCATCATTATAATAATATACATTGTTGTTATCTTGCGCTGTATCACTTACAATATAGTACAAAGTAAAAAAAAGTATAACACAACTGAAAAAATATATTGCAACTCTAAGATATTTTTTCTCTCTGAAATTATCTATTATCCAGTATTCCATAATTTTTATGCTGCTTCTAAAACAACTGCTGTACCGTATGCCAGCACTTCTGTTACGCCGTTCATTACTTCATTGGCATCATATCTCATACCAATAATTCCATTAGCACCGATTTCCTCGGCATGCTTCACCATAATATCAAATGCTTCCTGCCTTGCATGTTCACAAAGTTCAGTATAAAGAGTAATATTTCCTCCTGCAAGTGTTTGGAAAGCTGCTCCGATATTTGCAAAGAAATTTCTTGAACGAACTGTTACACCGCGTACAACACCAAGATGCCTTGTAACTTTACATCCCGGTATATCAAAAGTAGTTGTAATAAATCTTGTATCCATTGATTAATGCAATTTAATTATAATATATGATTAATATATTAAATATTAGTTAAAAAATTTATGTCATTAAAAGTTTCTATTTATTCTTTCGGATACAACAAGAGCGGATTGCCTGCTGATACCAGCGGTAATGGCGGCGGATTTATTTTTGATTGCAGATTCATGCACAATCCCGGCAGATTTGAAGAATTCAAATTTAAAACAGGTAAAGATGAAGATGTGATTAATTTCATTGAGACACAAACTCTCATGAAAAATTTCTTGGAAAACGTCTATAACATTATAAATATGGCAGTTGATAATTACACGGAAAGAAATTTCTCTAATCTCTTGATCGGTTTTGGATGTACCGGGGGGCAGCACCGTTCAGTTTACGCAAGTGAAAGTCTCGCAAAACATCTGCATAAAAAATATCCGTCAGTTTCACTGGAAATTACTCATAGAGAACTCGGATTAACCGAAACTCTGTAAATTTTTGAAGTTTGAAAATCGAGAAATATAACTCCTTAGAAGAACGTCAGCTGGAAAGGAAAACTTTTCGTCTTCACCTAATTTCTCAATTATTTAATGGAATCTCTCTCGGCATCCTGCTTCTACAAGATGTCATTCTGAAAAAATCTCTCGAAGCAAGTAATTTTGAAGTTACTGTATTGATTTTCATGACGAGCATTGCATTTTTATTTTCCATCTACGGAGCAGAAATAATAAACCGGTCTTCCCGTCCCGGATTGACCGCTTTTCTGATAGGAAGTACAGGCAAATTGTTTTTATTTTTAATCCCATTATTCAATACATCTTTTATTTTTATTTTTTCAATAGCTGTAATGAGTATCATTGATTCTTTACTTCTTCCCACTTGGAATATTGTTTACAAACATAATTACACTGCTGATAAAAGAAGCTCTCTTTATTCATACGCATCAAGTTTATCGACTGCTGCACTTCTTGCAATGGCTACTGTATTTGGATACTTCCTTGATTTCAACCATGATATTTATAAAATATTCTTTCCTGTTGCCGGAGTTCTTGGAATACTGATGTATTTTAATCTGATGAAAATGCTTAATTTTTCCTTTGAAGTTGATATAGAAAAAGTAGAGAGAAGTTTCAGGATGGATTTAACTTTACTAAAAGATATTCTGGTTCTGCCTATAAGAAATTCAATCCGGATTTTAAAAACCAACCGAAGATTTTTAGTTTTTGAGATTAACTTTTTCATATACGGAATGGCATTTATGATTTCAAGCCCTGCAATTCCTGTATTCCTGGTCGATGGATTACATCTTGCCTATACTCCTATATCATTTGCAAAAGGATTAATATTCCACACAGCATTAATTATTTTTACACCTATATCCGGTAAATTTTTAGGAATTAATAATCCTACAAAATTTTCAGGGTATATGTTTTTAATTTTATTTTTCTTCCCCTTTACTTTACTTGCAGCAAAGTACTTCCCTTTATGGGGAATTTACAACTCGCCTGTAGAAATTTTATTTTTCTCTTTCTTCTTATTCGGAACGGCAATGAGCGGAGTGACTATTGCGTGGAATTTAAGTTCAATATACTATGCACCGCACAACGAAGTTTCAAACTATCAGGCAGTGCATGTAACTCTTACAGGCGTACGCGGATTATTTTCTCCCATACTAGGATACGTCATAATGCAGGTATTTTCAATTGAAGCCGCTATGATTTTAGCCTCAATTCTTTTTGCAGTGGCAGGTATTTTAATGTTATTGGAAAGTAAAAGGTCATAGTTTTTATGAATCAATTGATTAAAATATCGACTCCTCTATTTTTAATAATCATATATGTAATATTCACTAATTATTATGACAGAGAAATTGAACCTGTACAGGGATACCCTATCTGGATGAAATCTTCTTCGGGGCAATACTCACTTCAAACATCGGGATTATTTTTCATAGGACGAGAAGGAAAGAAAAAATTATTTCTCAGCGCAAATGATAATGGTAGAATTGACAGGATATCAATAGATGATTCTTTTTCTCCTCCTAAATTCGATACACAAGTACTGCATTTTCAGTTTTCATCAACTGCATATTTTTTTCAGCATTTTGCAAAAATAGATTTTGAAGATATAGTTTATGATAGAGTTACGAACAAAATTCTGGTTTCAATAGAAGGTAATAACGGGAATAATGACCTTCAGCCTCCGCAGTATACAAATTATAAAATTACTGAAGGTGTATATGAACTCTCATTTAACAAAACGATAACAGACTGTGATACTTTAATGAATGTCAGGAAACTGCCAATGCCGGAAAATATTTTTAAATTTACAAATGATAATATTGCATTTGAAGGAATGGGTATAACAGATAACTATTTCTTTATGGGGCTTGAAAATGTAACTGACACAAACTCACAATCTTCAGACAGTACATATTTATATATTATAGAGAGAAAAAACAATAATGTAAAAACTATTACGACAAAAAAGCTCGGCATACGCTCAATTACAGGTCTTTGTGCTCAGGGTGATTTTAAGTTATACGGAACAGACCGTGAAGCAAAAAAAATATTTTGTATTATTTTTGAATCTGATTTTTCTATAAAAAAAGTGATGACTAAATCCTTTGAATTACCTATGCCTGACCATTCCGATATTTCAATGGATAAGATGACAGGAGTGGAAGCAATTGCTTTAGACGACGAAGGTTTTATTTATACTGATATTGACCCCTGGTCGCACCTGTATAAACCTAACTTAACATTAAAAAGCTTTTTAAGCGATGAGGAAAAATCTAATCTTGTTAAACTTATACCTGTATTTTATAAATACAAAAATCCTTTTTAAATAATAAATTAACTGACTATGAAAAGTTACCGCAAAGAACTGTGGTTTGATATAAAAGAAAGAAGAGAGCTGATAAATATTACCCCAACTTTAGAAAAGTGTTTATCTGAAAGTGGAATAAAGGAAGGATTATTGCTTTGTAATGCAATGCACATTACAGCAAGTGTATTCATCAACGATGATGAAAGCGGACTGCATAATGATTTTGAAGTATGGCTGGAAAAACTTGCTCCGGAAAAACCTTACTCACAATACAAACATAACGGATACGAAGATAATGCAGATGCTCATTTAAAAAGGACTATAATGGGGCGTGAAGTAGTTGTAGCAATTACAAACGGTAAGATGGACTTTGGTCCATGGGAACAGGTTTTCTATGGAGAATTTGACGGTAAAAGAAAAAAGAGAGTTCTGGTAAAAATCATTGGTGAATAAAAAAGGCGTTAAATTATAATTTAACGCCTTTGAAAAATTAATAAAGATTTATAATTTATTTTTTGGTTTTATTTATCATTCCGCTCATATCAGTATATTCAACATCTTTCGGGGGGTCCATTTCACTTTCGCTTATATCAGCTTTTGTATCATAACTTACTGCAGTCATTGTCATTGCAGGAGTGGAAATTTTTAACGGCAAGCCGCCTTTCCAAACAGATATTGTAACATCTTTGCCCGTTTCATAAACGTCACATTCTTTTCCTAAAATAGTTTCCGTGCCTACTTTTTTCTTATCTTTCAGATATGCTTCCATATTTCCATAGTCAATATCTTTGCCTTCTTTGGCTCCTTCTTCGCGATATTTTCCGATATCAATCTTCGTTCCCATTTTCTTTCCCATTACATCCATTACCATATAAGCATATTTATCATCGAAGTAATTTTTAGTGGACATTTTAGCGCCCTGAATGTCCATAACTAAGTTTTGCTGAATCCTCTTTCCTTTTTTGTAAGTAGTCATTTCTCCTTTTACTTTACCCGTCAGATCATATTTAATAGTAAAGTCAGAGATAGAGGCTAAATCTGTATTGCCCGAAGATTCTTTTTTAGTATCAGTTGAAGTTTTGGAATCAGTAGATTTTGAATCAGAAGTGGTAGTGTCTTTTTTCCCGCAAGAGTAAAGACAGATTAACGAGAACACTATTAGTACTATGGAAATTTTGTTGAAAGTTTTCATAGAAGTGTTTTAAGTTTGGAAATGATTTATGTAAAAGAAAACGGCAGACTTTTAGTCTGCCGCTTAGAAGAAAAATTATGCTGTTACACCTGAGAATGTATCCATCTTTGAAGTGATTACATTTTTCGGAACCGCTCCGACTATCTGGTCAACTACCTTACCGTCTTTAAATATTAGAAGTGTCGGTATACTTCTTATTCCGTATTTCATTGCAACGTTAGGATTGTTATCAATATCCATCTTGCCTACCTTAAATTTGCCTTCGTATTCTTTTGCTACTTCTTCTACTACCGGAGCAATTAATTTGCATGGTCCGCACCATACAGCCCAGAAGTCTATTAATACGGGTTTATCTGAATTTATAACTTCGGCATCGAAGTTTGCATCTGTTATTTCAAGAGCCATTTTATTTATATCCTTTCTATTTAATTGTTATAATTTTTATTTTGGCGGGATTAATTTAGCTTTAAGTTATCTTCTCCAACAATTTGTTTCAAGTTGGAAATTAATTCCGAGTGAGGCCGAACCCTATTGTATCTTGACCTCAGTATCTTTGAACTTCCATTATTCTTAATCTGAAAAAACACATTACAGTTCCCTTCGTTAGCATCTACCAGTTCATGTATTTTTACCAGCTTTGATGTATCAAAGGTTTTTTCATCTAAGATAAGCATCATATTCTTGGAGCATATCTCATGCAGACTTTCAATAGGATATATTTTTTCAATAGTTAATTTGATCTTATCTCCGTTTTCTTCAGGCTTACCTTCAACAATTACTAAAGCCTCATTTTGAAATAAGTGGCTCTTTGCTTCAAACAAATCAGAAAATGCGACACATTCACCGTCTCCGGTAAAATCAACTAATGTAAATACTACAAAGCGCTTTCCTTTCTTAGAAAGCTTTACATCTACACCTGTTACAACTCCTGCCATCCTTACCTTCTGAATTTTTGTAAAATCAATTTCAGCAACTTCATCTCCGAATCTCAAATCAACATACTGATTTATTTCTTTCTCAAATTTTGCAAGAGGATGTCCTGTTAGATAAAATCCCAAGGCGAGTTTTTCCTTATTGAATTTTTCTGCATCGCTGTACTCTTCAAACTCTCTCCATCTGTATCCGTCAGGCTGAGTAAGTTCAGCTCCGAACATAGATTCCTGCCCGATTACTTCTGCATCGTTTTTATGACGGCCTGCATAGATTGCCGCAGCTTCAGAATTAAGATACAGTTTATTCCTATTTGGCTCCATCGAATCAAATGCGCCGGCGTGTATCAAACTTTCAATTGTTTTTTTATTTACCAGACGTAGGTCAACTCTTATCAGAAAATCTACAAATGATTTATAAGGTCCGTTCTCTTTTCTTTCGTTAACAATATTTATTGCAGCTTTCTCACCAACGTTTTTTAATGCGCTTAAGCCGTATCTAATTTCGCCAACATATTTATCAGTCTTATTGTAATTTATGGAGAAATCCATGAAGCTAAGATTTACATCAGGTTGCTTTAAATCCACCTTCATCTTTTTACATTCATTTGCAAAAAGCTGAAGTTCCACTTCATCATCTTTTCTGCATTCCATAGATACTGATAAGAACTCCAATGGAAAATGCGCTTTCAGATATGCAGTGTAAAATGCAAGAATAGAATATGCTACTCCATGCGATTTATTAAAACCATAGTCGGCAAAGTCTTCCATCAATTTGAAAAGCTCTTCCGCTATTTTTTTATTCATCTTTTTTTCAAGCGAACCTTTAACGAATTTCGCTTTTACATCTTTCATAATTTCTTTATCCTTCTTACCCATGGCTTTTCTCATATTATCAGCTTCCGCCATAGAGAATCCGGCGAACTCACGTGCAATTTGCATCACCTGCTCCTGGTAAACGATAATTCCGTAAGTTTCATTAAGTGAATTTTCAAGGATAGGATGAAGATAAGTAATCGGTTTTTTTCCGTGACGTTTATCTATAAAATCAGGTATAAGCTTCATAGGTCCCGGACGGTACAAAGCATTCATAGCGGCAAGGTCATTGATATTTTTCGGTTTCAGCTTTGAAAGATACTCTCTCATTTTGCTTTTTGAAAACTGAAAAATACCTATGGTAGAGCCTGCAGAAAAAAGTTCATATGTTTTAGGATCATCAAGTGGAATTTTTGCTGTAGTTAAATCCATATTGTATTTCTCGTTTACTAAAGCAAGAATTTTTCCAATGATTTTCAACTCCTTTAATCCAAGAAAGTCAATCTTTATCATTCCGGCATCTTCAAGCAGTTTCATATCATACTGCGTGCAGAATAGATTATCTTCGCCAGTAACTTTTGCAAGAGGAACATAATCTGTTATATCTGAAGGAGCTATTACAATTCCTGAAGCGTGGAGCGATGAATTTTTATTCAGATTTTCTAACGTTCTTGAATAGTCATAAAGCTTTTTCCTTGATGCTTTCTGTTCTGCAGTTCCTGTCTCAAAGTATTTTTTGAAATCAGGCACTTCTTCCATACATTCGGCAAGCTTTTTTACTTTACCGAAAATTATAGGAATGCATTTTGTTAACTCATTTATCTCGGTATAAGGAACGTTAAGAACACGTCCTACATCTTTTAATACACCTCGGGGCGCAAGTCTGTTAAACGTAACTATCTGTGCAACTGAATTCTCACCGTATTTTTCTTTCGCATATTGAATAACTTCATCTCTTCTGTCATCCTGAAAATCGATGTCTATATCGGGCATAGATATTCTTTCAGGATTTAAAAATCTCTCAAAGAATAACCCATACTCAAGAGGGTCAACATCTGTAATGCCGACTGCATAGCATACAAGACTACCGGCGCAGCTTCCTCTTCCCGGACCGACTAATATTCCGCGCTCTCTTGCCGTATTAATAAAATCCTGTACAATTAAAAAGTAACCCGAGAAATCCATGTTCTTAATAACATTCAGCTCATAATTAATACGGTCTGTATATGCTTTATCAAAATCCGGTTTGCGTTTTTTTATTCCTTCGAATGAAAGCTTTTCTAAATAATCATCAAGTGTCTGAACCTTTTCCGTTACAGGTATAGGATAACGGGGCATGTGATTCTTTGAAGTGTCCAGAACAAGATTACATTTTTCTGTCACTTCAAGAGTAGAGGTAATTGCTTCCGGGTAATCACGGAATATATCCGTCATTTCCTTCGTCGATTTAAAATATATCTGGTCTGTTCCGTATTTAAAATCTCTCGTCAGGTCAAATGTATTAGCCATCTTCGATTGCTTTGCGCTAAGGTGTAAATAAATATTATGCGCAACTGCATCTTCTTTCTTTATATAGTGAACATCATTTGTAGCTATTAATTTTAGACCGAACTCTTTAGCAAGCTTTGGCATTGCAGCAAGTACTTTTCGCTCAGCATCATTTTTCATCTGATGGTCCTGTATTTCCAGATAAAAATCTTCTCCGAAAATATCTTTATATATGCCTGTCATCTTTCGCGCTGTTTCCATATCGCCGCGTGTAATGTAACAGGAAATTACTCCACCTGCGCATGCAGTTGTGCAAACAAGTCCTTCACGATATTTATTTAGAACTTCTAAATCAATTCTTGGTTTATAATAATATCCTTCGGTATGGCCAATCGAACAAAGCTTGATTAAATTTCTATATCCGACTTCATCTTTTGCCAGAAGTATAAGGTGAGCGTAGTTAATACTTGAAGATGTAAGTCCGTCTGAATTATCTGCCGGTTCGTCCTCAGATTGACTTCTTACAACATTTTTTTTGATTTTATCGAAACGGGTAGCAGCCTGAGCAACATATACTTCGCATCCTATAATCGGCTTTATTCCTTTTTTTCGGGCTTTTTTATAAAAATCCATTACCCCGTACATAACACCATGATCAGTAAGGGCAACTGCCTTCATATTATTTTCTACTGCGGCGTTTACTAATCCGTCAACTGTTGAAATTGCGTCTAAAAGTGAGTAGTGAGTGTGATTATGTAAATGAATAAATTCCTGTGCCATATCCTAAATTATGTATTATTTTGCAGAGTTTTAATATATTATTTTTTGGCTATTCGTGTTGTGTTAGAATATTTTTTGGTATTGCGAATTCTGTTTATAATTACAATCTTGCATCGTTGTAATTATTCCTATCCAAATAGTATATTATATACTAATTCAGTTCCGGCTCCCATTATTTAATATCATTCATTAAAACTTTTATAGTTTGAATTCGAATATATTTTAAATTAACTTATTCACAAAATTTAACTCTACTAACCAGAATAACTATGAAGAAAGTTCTATACTTTTTAATTGTTTTTTCATTAGTCCTCACTGTTAATGCGTTTTCACAACCTAAAACTATTCCTGTTTCACCTGCCAGAACTTATGCTCTGACCTTAAAACTAAGCTCACTGGGCATAGGCTTAGACGGCACAACAAATATTGCAAAAGATTTTAACGTAAGAGCAGGCGGTCAGTTTTTTAAATTTGCAGTTGACGGCGGAAAAACCGGTGATGACTATCTGTATACTGCCGATACTAAACTTCTCTCATTTTCAGCTCTTGTAGATTATTTTCCGGGCGGCTCTATTTTCAAAGTCAGCGGCGGACTGCTCATAAATCTCAATAAAGTCGAAACAAAATTAGTTCCGGGACAAACTTATGTTGTCAACGGAAAGACTTACGATAAAAATAATTTAGGGGACGTTACTACAACTACTGAATTTACAAAAGTAAATCCTTATTTAGGAATTGGTATTGGTAACCCTTTGAATTATAAACAATTCGGATTCACAATGGATATAGGCACTATTTATCAGTTTGAGCCTCAGGTAACAATGGCAGGAAATGGATTGATTGCTCCGACAGCAACACAGGCTAACATTGTACAAAGCAATATAAGCTGGTTCAAAGTCTATCCTGTAGTAATGTTTGGATTAACATATAAATTCAATTGATAATATTAAAAATTAACAGGTTTTAGTTACTGAACAATAAACACAAATAATTTTAAACGATTAAACATGATTAAAAAATTAACTTATACATTTTTTTCTATAATACTGATCTTCATATCAGTAATCTATCTTCAAAGCTGTGATATTAAAAGCCCCACAGAGAATGTTCAGGTTTTATTCAATACCGATGGTCCTACTACAGGCGGCTCTATTTCTTTTATCGATGCAAAAACTTCTTCCTTAATTTCGTCTCCTAATGTTACTGTTAAATTCGTAGGGACAAATGCCGGCAAGATAACAGATCTGGCAAAAAATCCTGCTACAACATTTACTTCGAGTAACGGAATTATTTCTTTCGGTTTAGCTGAAGGCACTACCCTGCCTTTGAATGATGTATCAGTGCTTATTTCTGCCGGGGGTTATCTTACTACAAGCTTTCCAATCACAATTACATCGCAGGGATATTCCGCTTACAATATGTATGTAATTAATATTTCAAACCCGCCTGACGGAGTTTCTATTTCTCAAACGGGAAATGCAGGAAGCGTAACTAACGGCGTTGTTACTGGCTCCGATATAAGTCTGAGTACTACTTTAACAAACGGTACCGGCGGTGTCTCTAAAATCCGTCTTCCTGCAGGTACAATTATCACAGATAATTCTCCTTCACCAATAAATCTCAACGGACAATTAAGCGCAACTATTGCTTACTTTGACCCTACTAAGGAATCAGCCTTAAGATGTTTCCCGGGTGGATTTAATATAAACGATTCTGCAATGTTCAGCGCAGGTTTTGCGCTATTTGAAATAAAAGACGCATCAGGAAGAGAAGCAAAAAAATTCCCGGGTATTCAGCCTCAGATTACAATTGAAATTCCCAACAACGCTGTAAATCTATCAGGCGCAAATATTCAGATTGGTGAAGCTATTCCCGTTTTCAGCTATGAAACTACAACAGGAAAATGGTCTCATGAACAAATTGGTGTAGTAGCAACCGGAAGTAATGGAAACAAAGCTATTTCATTCAATACTTCTCATTTGTCTTATTGGAATCTTGATTATCTTAATGGAGCAAATTGCACACAAAGCAGAAAAATTATTTTCAATCAAACAGGAGGATGTTCACAGGTTCCTTTAGAAATAAAATTATATTTTGTGAATGGAGCTACTGAAACTTATTATAAAACTGTTATTAAACCTGCATCGGATAATTCTCTCACTTTCTATTATGCTCCTTCAGCAAGTATGAAAATGAAACTTTACTATAATGGTAATTTAGTTTATACAAGTGATGCAACAAGTTTATGTTCCGGCGGTGACTTAACATTGACATATCCTGTTCCGACTCTTCAGTCAATTACAGGAACTGTTACAGGTAAATGTATTAATAATCCGGATGTAGTTATTCATCCAAGTTTCCCTGTCTATTACAAACGCAGCGGAACTACTAATTGGTATTATCTTGGATACATGGTGAACGGCAGCCTTACGCAATATTGCGGTGAATTCGGGACTTATGATTTTATGACTTATTATAACGGTTCTGCAATTTTTGCGAACAATATCTCAATTACTACAGTTAATCCGACATTCTCTTTTTCACTTAACTGTCAGTAATCATTTGTAGAATATAGTAAATAACAACCTGTCTGAGATTCTCTCAGGCAGGTTTTTTTATTTTATATCTGCGACTTTTCCCTTTTTCTTTCGTCTAATAAGTATTAAAATATTTTAATTCCGGATTTTTATTAAACTACATTAATGTATCGCGATACAGATTTATTTCTTGAGTATTTACGCCCGCATTATAATGATGCAGTAAAGTATTGCAGGGCATTGACTTTCCGCATTTCAATAGATGATGCTGAAGATTTATTTCAGCAGTCTGTTTTGAAAAGCCTTGAAAATTTTCCTAAACTAAAGGAAAAAGAAAAGTTCAAAAGCTGGCTCTTCAAAATAATTACTAATGAGTTCATCAATCAGACCAGAAAGGCATTCTGGAAAAGGTTTATCCCGATTGACGAAAACTCTAATCATTCAAAAATGCCTGATATTTTTCGTGAGATTGAGCAAACGGAAAAAAACAATATTCTTTATCATGCATTAGGAATGCTTAACTCAAAAGAACGCGCGTGTATTCTGCTATTCGAGCTGGCAGGCTTTTCAATCGAAGATATAAAAAAAATCCAGAATGAAAAAAGTCTCTCAGCTGTTAAATCAAGATTAAGCAGAGCACGGGGTAAGCTAAAAGAACAAATCACAAAACTAGAGGCATCTCAGGAAATTCGTTACAAAAAAATAAGTTCACAAAACTTAGGAGATTTAGAAAATGAAACTCTCAAACTTATTTCAGAATTCAAACATGATTAATATGAAAAACGACGAAAAATACTGGCAGGAACTAAAAAATGAAAACCATGAAATTACTTTTTTTAAAGTGGAAAACTGGGTAAATAATCTGAATTCTGAAAAAACTTACTATTTCAAATTAAACAGAATTCAAAGTATGAAAAACTATTTTTCAATAAATAAATTTAAGCTTGTTTATTCTATTTTACTTCTTGCAGTCGTTTTTGCTGCCTGCAATGTGCCTGTTACACAAAACGAATTAATTGGAAATGCCATTAACTGGAAAGTTTCTAAAAACAGCGCTGAGGCTATTACAAAAATAAATTCACTTCCATGGATAGATAAATCTAAACTTTCAGTGCAGGAACAGACAGAAGGCGATAAAACATTTTTAGACTACAATCTTATTCTTGAGGCAAGATCTAATGATGATATTCAAAATTATATGAAGCAGCTGCAGGATATAAAAGATATAACGACTATTAATATATTTCCGCTTAATCAGACAACTAAGCGTCCCCTATATGCTGCTGCTTTACACTCATTTTTCAGAGTCGATGTTGATGCAACAAATATGAGTGATGCTGAAGTGAATGCAGAATTAGACCGCCAATTGAAGGAAGCAGGAATTGAAGCTATTACAGTGGATTTCAAGAAAAATGCTCAAGGTGAGCGAATGATTGAAATACATCCAAATAGAATAAACGGGATGGAAGATGAAACGAAGAATAAAGATTTTGAATTAAGTGTTAAAGACGGAAATAATGAACAGTTTGTTAAAACCCGCCACAAGAATGACATTTCCTTAAATCTTGAAGGGAAAACCGATGATGAAATAAAGAAGGCTATTATTGAAGATATGAAAAAAAACGGAACAGATGTAAAACCCGAAGATTTAAAAATTGAAAGGGATGCTGAAGGTCATGTGAAAGTAGAATTTATCAAAGTAAATGATTCAAATAATATGAAAATGGAAAATAAAATTGAGTTGAAAGTAAAATAATTTTTAAATTATTATTATTAGCAGTTATCAGAAAACCTTTTTTCAGAGATGAAAAGAGGTTTTTTAATTACAGAGGATTTTAACCAGTTCTTCCATTCCATCTGTTGCTTTCTTTTCTAAGTAAAGAGTATTAGGCGGAGGATAATAAATGTCCGGTTTATTAGGGTCTATAATGTATTTTATTGAATCGGAAGGAACAAATTCAATAAGACTTGCTGCAGGGTAAACAACCATTGATGTTCCTATTATAACAAATATATCAGCTTCGATGCAATATCTAATAGCTTCTTCAATCATTGGTACAGGCTCACCAAACCAGACTATATGCGGACGCAGCTGCGCTCCGCGCTCGCATTTCTCGCCGAGAGTTAACTCACTGCCCGGGATTTCATAAATAAGATTATGGTCAAGTGTGCTGCGGGATTTTTTTATTTCTCCATGCAGATGAAGTACGCGGGAAGAACCGCCTCGCTCGTGCAAGTCATCGATGTTCTGAGTTATAACTGTAACTTCGAAATCCTTTTCAAGCGACGCTAAAGCGGTATGAGCAGAGTTAGGCTCTGCTTTTATGATTTGCCTTCTTCGTTGATTATAAAATTCTAAAACAAGCTCTTTATTGTTTTTCCAACCTTGAGGCGAAGCTACTTCAGTTACATTATATCCTTCCCACAGTCCGCCGGCATCTCTGAATGTTGAAATTCCTGATTCTGCTGAAACTCCTGCACCCGTTAATACAACTAATTTCTTCTTCACCTAAAGTACTTTCAGCTTTTTAGTAATCCGTTCCCATGCTGGCCCTTTATTTCTTTAACATCTTCCATTTTGCTGTAATAGTCACGGTCATTTAAAATAAAATCATAACGTTCGTTAATATCATAAAGTTTGCTTTTGAAATCGCTCTGAACCTCTGTTCTTAACTCTGTTGTAAAGTCATCTATATCGCCGCAAAATGATTTATCAACCTTATTCATATCGAACAAAATTCTTACTTCGTTTAATAATTCTGCCCCTTGAAAATCAAGGATACCTGATACCACTGCTCCGGTCAAAGAATAAGAGTAATGATAATCCTGATAATTTGACTGCATTATGTGATATACCACCCCTTTATACCAGTTTACAACTTCATCTCTTCTGTGAGGCTGATGCAGCGCAATTTGAGAAATCGCTTTGAGTATTACTTTGTTAGCTTCAGTTGTATTCATTCCGCTCAAAAGGGATTTTTTCAGAAATTCAAGCTGATTGTTTCCCAGTGTGTATACAACCTCCCACAATAATTCTTTAGTATATTTCCCGCACCAGTATGTAAGAAATTCTTTCGGCTGCGATAAAAAAGCTAATGCAATATAAAGACTATTTACCGATTTTAATTCAGTTAATAGAAAAAATGCATGAACAGGAAAACACCTTTTGAACTCGGGAAGGTTTTGTTCCTGATAAAATCCGAAGTGGTCAATTGATGCTTTAAGAATCACTTCAAGATCTTCAATAAGGGTTTCTCGCGGTAATTCAAGTATTTCCTGAATTACGTTCTGATCTATTCTCATTCCATTCGAATATAACGAATAGAGCTGAGGAAAATTTAAGTTAACTTTGTTCATTTGTTTGGAATAGGTAATTGAACAAAAAAAGCCGTAAAATTTATTAAATCTTACGGCTTACCGGAAAAACTTATTTAATAAATTTCTATTTAACTTCTTTTAAATGTGTTATAATGTACTGAGCAACTGCTTCTGCCTCTTTCGGCTTCAATCCCTGATTCGGCATTGCCGGATAATCAGGATTTACTTTTACCGGATTGTAAATAAAAGCTGCAAGTTTTTTTACATTATCATTATACTTTGGAACTGTTTCTTTATACGGAGGTCCTACTAACTTCTGGTCAAACTTATGACATGCAGAGCACTTTGCATTAAATATTTCTTCACCGTTTATGCCAGTATCAACTACTGCAACTTTGTTGTGCTTCTTCTCATACTCTTCAGCTAAAATGTGAACTTTGTGAAACTGTTCTTTTAAAGCAGCATTTATCGCAGAAACATCTTTGAGTGACATCAAAGAAAATGTTGCTATCATAAGATAAAACATGGCTCCGGAATATTTAATTTCAGAATTTCTTATAAGTGCATATAAGAAATTGGCTGTAAGTAATATCGTTCCGAGAGCAAGTGCTCCAATTATGAACAACGAAGACGAAAATGCATGAGTATGATAAGTTAGAAAACTCGCAAGAAATAAAACAGGTAAAATAATAGTTGAGTAAAAAGCAAGAGAACCTGCGAATTTCTTCACATAAGCCTTGTAATTATCACTTCTGTCTTTAATTCCGCCCTGCCATCCGAAGAAATAGAATAAAACTGCTATTCCTGTAAATGCCAGTGATGCGCAGATAAAGAACAAGAAGTTTATTAGTACAGGGATTGAGAATAAATATATTATTGGTGAAGCATGTTCCCATGCAGAAGGATTTGAGATCAAAGTTGTGCCGCCTACAAAAAACAATGATGCAACAATTAAACAAACCAATCCCCAGCCGCCGAATGTAGATTTAACCTGTTTCAAACCGGCTTCATATTCTTTCACTTCTTCTGGAATCTGGCCTTCGTGTTTATCACTTTCAATAACTGATTTTAATGAATCAACAACTTCTTCAATATCAAAATTTGATTTATACTTGTAAACCAGCGTGATTCCTAAATAATACAAAATAGTAGAAACTATCATAAGCCCTACTACGGCAGTTTTTGTCTCATACATGAACTGCATATAAACAAATGTTGCAGAGAGAACCGGTACAACACCCAGTCCGAGCCCGACGCCTTTACTGAAGATAAGCTTGTCTAAAATATCACAGGCAAATCTGTAGTAAATTGTTCTTCTGTTGTTCTTTCCTTTACGGTTAAAATAAACGGAAAAAATTGTTCCGCCTATAGTAGCACCCATGTATGGAAGAAACAGTGCAAGCGAAATGAACAGCACAAACTTCAATACCTGAAGATGTGTGTCGTTTGCCGGTATTACGATTTCGTTAAGAAAATCCATTAATAAATCCTTTCAAAAACTTTTATAGTATTTTTACTAATTTATCTATTGAAACTGATGTTATGATAACCAGAGTATAAATATTTATACGTACAAATGTGTTGAGCAAACTTTTTTTATCTGCAGGTGACTTAAGAAATTTATAAGATTCAAAAATAAACCATACAGATAATGCGAATATCAAACCGCCCGTTATATCAGAATTTAAAATTCCTGAAACAGGAATTAACAAAGCAACGCTTACCGTCGGCAATATCCAGAAGAAAGTAATTTTCTTTAACTGCTCTGTAGAAAATTTACTTTTCAATGTAGGATAACCGCCTTTTTCATAATCGTCACCGTAAATCATCACTAAAATCCAGAAGTGAGGAATCTGCCACATAAACATATACAGTGCAAGAATCCAGATGTTTGGATTCAAAACATCTGCGCCGCTGGCAACCCATCCTGCTACAGGAGGTAAAGCCCCGACTAATGCCCCAGGAATGATTGCAAATGGAGTCATTTTTTTCAGCGGAGTATAAATTCCGTTGTACCAGAATAATGTTACAAGCCCGACTATTAAACACTCAACATTCGAACCTGAAATAATTACTATACAGCCTAAAATTATTATTGCAATGGAAACAATGAATGCAGAAGTTCTTGAAATTAATCCGGCAGGTATCGGTCGTGATTTCGTTCTATCCATTAAGATATCTGAATCCGATTCCTGAACCTGATTCAATGCCGATGCACCGCAAGCCAAAAGAAAAATACCAAGCACAGGGTAAATTATATCTGCGCCAAGCATAAATGAGCCTGTGATAAATCCAAGCGCAGTAGTGAGAGCAACGAAGAAAGTAATTTTCACCTTACAAAGATCAAATATAACTCTTACTGCAGAGCTAAATGATGAATTGAATGAGGATGAAATCAAATTCTCTTTTACAATTATTGCTTCTTTATGTGCGTTTACTGTTTCGATTGTTCTTAAAATTAAAAATCTAAAACTTATTTTTTGATTGTATCTTTTCTGATTGCGTCTGGTGTCTGTTTAACTTTATTCGTATCAGCTGATTTCTTTGTAGTATCAACAGGTGTTGTTGAAGTTTTCAATGAATCTTTTACTCCGCCTGTTTTTAATGAATCGGTTGTTTTCTTTGTAGAATCTGCAGCCGGTAATTCTTTTACCCATTTATCAAATTTTTCCTGTGAGACTACCATAAGAACTGCGTACATATATGAGTGATTCATTCCGCAATACTCTGCACAGGCAATATCATATCTTCCTTCGTGCTCTGCATTGAACCATAAGCGGTTTGTTTTACCGGGAACGGCATCTTCTTTTACTCTCATTGATGGAATATAAAAGCTATGAAGAACATCATTTGCATAAATTTCCATCTTTATATTTTTACCTACGGGAACGAATAGTGTATCGCTTTTTTTCTTTGTTTCAGGATAATCAAATGTCCATTTCCACATCTGCCCGGATACTTTAATTACATATGCATCACCCGGAATATCTCTTATGTTTTTATAACCCATGTATCCGTAAAAAAACATTATCATTACAAGGATTGTCGGTAAAACTGTCCAGGTCACTTCCAGAGTAGTATTTCCATGAATGTTTTCAGCAACAGGATGTTTTTTTCTGCTGTACTTAAAGCAGAAGAATATCATTGCTACAGTAACCAGCAGCAATAAAATTATTGAGCAGCCGATAATGAACATCATTGTACCATCGGTTTGTGATATTATATTGGGTCTCATATTTATGGAGTTCTAAAAATTAAATCAAAAAATGTTAAACCAATCATAGTTGCAAAAATCACAATGCATACTGCAATAAAAACTTTAAAAATCGGAGTATCAAATTTCACATGCATAAAATAATTTGCAACAAGACAAGTTTTAATAGTGGCAATAACAAGCGCAACTGTAAGTGTAAGCGAACCGAGATTTATACCGGCCACTGAAACCGTAACAGCAGTCAAAGCAAGCAGTCCGAAGAATACCAGAACATATATTCCGTAGCCGTGTGAGTGGGCTGCGTGTTCTTCTTCTTTATGAATATCTGTTTCCATTTATATAAAAAATTTATTTAATGTCTAATGTTAAAAATACAATTAATGAATTAGATAGAATAACGGGAAAAGGAAAATCCATATTACGTCAACTAAGTGCCAATATAACCCCGCATTTTCAAGCTTCTGATAATTATCGTGTGTTATCTTATTTTTTTGAATCATCATCATAACAATACCTATAAAAATCATACCTACTATAATATGCAATCCGTGAAGACCGGTCATTACATAATATAAACCAAAGAATACAACTTCACCTTCGCTCATATCTGCAAGAGCAGGTCCTTTAGGGTAAATTCCTAAATGAATTTTATGCGACCACTCAAAATACTTATTAACCATAAATGCAGCGCCACAAAATTGTGTGAACCATAAAAATCCTAAACAAAGACCTTTATTTTTTCTTTGTAAGGCTACGATTCCAAGCACTACTGCACAAGAACTGGCAAGAAGGACAATTGTATTAATTGTTCCGATATATGTATCGAGCTCTGCTGCTGCTACTTTGTATGCATCACTGTATATAAATCTATATGCTGCGTAAAGGATGAACATTCCGCCGAAAAGCAGAACTTCTGTAAACAAGAACAGCCACATGCCCATCTTAGAGCCCATATCATCACGATGAACGTGTTCTCCAACGTGAGCGTGCGCTTCGTGTACATGCTCCTGGTGAACTGCAATTTCAGAATCTTGAGACATTTAAAATTTTTATTTTTCTAAAATTAAAATATAATTATTTACTGATTATTAATGACCGATAGAAGATTCTTTCAATCCTTCTCTGTCATAAGGTCCTTTTGTTATAACAGGAATCTCTTCAAAATTTTCCATAGGAGGAGGTGAAGGTACTGTCCACTCTAATGTTGTTCCATCCCAAGGATTAGCAGGAGCAATAGCGCCTTGTCTTAATCCTCTTAATAAATTTGCAAACATTAAAAGTATACCTGCAATCATTATCCATGAACCTACAGTGGAAATTACATGGTATGTCTGAAACTCAGGAAGATAATCATAATATCTTCTCGGCATACCTAAATAACCTGCGATGAACATCGGGAAATATAATCCATTGAAACCGATTACAAAAATTATACAGGCAAGCTTTGCAATTTTTTCATTGTACATTCTTCCGAACATTTTCGGGAACCAGTAATGAAGCGATGCAAAAAATAATATACCCATGCCGCCGAACATAACGTAATGGAAGTGAGCTACAACGAAATATGTATCTGTTAAGTGAATGTCTGTGTTTAATGTTCCGAGTACAAGTCCTGTTAATCCACCGATAGAGAAAACAAATATAAAACAAAGTGTATACAGCATCGGAGCAGTAACTTCGATTGAACCTCTGTATAATGATGCTACCCAGTTGAAAACTTTAACACCTGTTGGGATAGCAACTAAGAATGTAAGAAGCGAGAAAATTACGTTTGATGTATCGCTTGTTCCTGCTGAGAACATGTGGTGCCCCCATACTAAATAACCCACTAAAGCAATTGCAAGTGTAGACATTGCAATAGGTGTATAACCAAAAATCGGTTTACGTGAGAATGTTGCAATAATATCCGACACAACACCCATCGCCGGAAGAATCATAATGTATACAGCAGGGTGAGAGTAAATCCAGAATAAATGCTGATAGAGTAATGGGTCGCCGCCAAGAGCAGGATCAAATACTCCGATACCTAATGTTCTTTCAAGAATAACTAATACCAGTGTAATACCGATAACAGGAGTTGCAAGGATCTGAATCCATGCTGTTCCGTAAATACCCCAGCAGAACAAAGGCATTTTAAAGAATGTCATGCCAGGGGCACGCATTCTGTGAATTGTTGTGACAAAGTTTAAACCTGTTAATATAGAGGAGAATCCCAAAACAAATGCTGCGAAAACCGTGAGTGACACGTTCGTTGTAGTTCTTATGCTATAAGGCACGTAGAATGTCCACCCTGTATCAGCTGCGCCTGTTCCTGTGAACAATGAGATAAGAGCAATAGCTCCACCTGCTATATATAGATACCATGAAAGTAAATTCAGTCTTGGGAAGATAACGTCCTTTGCTCCGATCTGTATCGGCATAATAAAATTACCGAACACTGCGGGAACACCCGGAATAATAAACAAGAATACCATTATAACTCCGTGAAGAGTAAATAATGTATTGTATGTCTGGGGCTTCATAATTGTAGCACCGGGAGTAAGCATTTCCAATCTCATCAAAAAGCCGAATGTCATGGCAGTTAAAAAGAACCCTATCATGACAAGTAAATACATCAGGCCGATTCTTTTATGGTCAACTGTTAACAGCCACGACCAAATGCCTTTGTGTTTACTTTCCTGCTTATAAAAGTCAACCAGTTTTCCCTTTGTTTCCACGGGAACTGCGATTGAACCATTAGCCATTTGTTTTTTCCTCTATTATTAAATTTGTTTTTTTCTTTTTAAGAAAAAGAATACTCGAAAATATTATCAGAAGAACTAAAACTCCGCCTCCTGCAACTCTTGTAACATTTAAAACATATTTCTTTGCATCAGGGCTGTAGCTGAAACAAAACTGAACTATCTTTGCAATCGATGTCCCTGTTTTTCCCTGTGATGCCTCCAGTATTGCAAGCTTAAAATCAAAGGGATTATAATCTGTTCCGAATAAATATCTTGTTATCTTTCCGTCAGGAGCAACTGCCATTATTGCAGCGCCGTGAACGTAATCATTTCCTTCTTTCTTGAAATAAAACCCTAATGCATCGCTTATCTTCGCTATGTTCGTGCTATCTGCTGTCAGGAACCTCCAGGCATTATCCGGAATTCCTCTGTTAATGGTTTTATAATAATTCTCTTTCTTTTCATTACCCATCACGTAATTTTCCTGAGGGTTAAAGCTCACTGAAATTACATTAAATTCTTTACCTGGTTCTAAATCAACTTTATCAATCACATCTGCAAGACCGTTTGAAAGCGGGCTGCATATTCCGGGACAACGGAAATATATTAATGAAATTATTGTTGGTTTTCCGTTTATAAAATCTTTTAAAGGTTTCGGCTCGCCTTTTTCATCAAACAGAACAAGATCTAAGGGTACTGTCTGACCTGTTTTTTCGTATATGCCGACTTCTTGTTTAGGGGGTTCTGTATTGCTTTCATCAGCTTTTACAACTACTACATTTAACAGCGAAACTAATAAAAGCAAACATAGAATGTTCACTTTATTCATGATTTCTTTTCTTATACTTTGATTGTGCTAAAAACGTTTTTAAGGTAAGTATAGAGCTGATTCCATTCTTCGTCTGATAAATTAACAATCTCTGTTTTAAATCCGCCGACGTATGGGTCACTCATAATAAGCTTAACCAAATCGTTTTTATTATCATTCCATTTCATATTATCAGCGAGGAAATTAACTGCTCTCTGTTGATTTCTTACCTTACTCTTGAATAACATTGCCCCTGCATCCGTAGTGTTTGCAGTAATATCTGAATTTACTTTCTTTATTAAACTATCTCTTCCTTTATCATCACCAAGAACTTTTTGAATGGCTGTATTAATCGGAATTGTATTCGGCTGCTTAACACCTTGTGATAAGCTGTAAGCCTGATCAAGTGTTTTTAAATCTTCCTGCTTAATAGCCGGATAATTCGGATTCAGAGTTCTGATATAATTAATAATAGCAATTCTGTCTTCAGGCGAAATGTTTGCATAGCTGGCCATACCTCTGTTTGTAATACCTTCCTGCAAAGTTATATACATACCTTCGAATGTTGGTCCGTTTGTCCAACCGGAAATCTCATGGAAATTCCTCGGCTTCGGATTTAATGTTGCTCCTGCAGGGCCGTCACCTTTTCCGTCAGGTCCATGGCATGGTGAGCAAGTTGTTTCAAATAATCCTTTTCCCTTAGCAATTAGCTCAGGAGTGGCAACAGATAATTTAAATACATCAACAGGCGGAGAGGTAATTCCTTTCTTCACCGCAATATCCCGCATAAATGCCTGAGCAGAATCCAATTGTTTAGGCAGTAAGTTTTTTGAGTTCATTGTGATGAAATCAATATTCTTAAAGTATACATACCCCGCAGTGATAATACCTATTAAAACGAAAATATATATCACTCCGTAAAACGGAAGCGAGCTTTTTAACGTTGATGAATATTCTGAATTATTATCTTGTTCCATATATTAAACTTATTCTTATAGTATAAATTATAATGTGAAATTTAAACCTGCTTCTAATTTCGGATCTCCTACAGGTGTCAGATTTTCTTTTGATGCCTTCATTCCAAATACAATCATTATTAATCCCGGCGCAAAGAAAAATATTCCGAGCTCCTGCCATCCTAATACCGGTGATTTGCTGTATGTCGGCATTATCAGCCAGTAAAGATCAAGCATATGAGCGAATACCATCCAGATGCTCATAATTTTTAATGTTTTCAGATTCACTTTTACGCTTCTTGGCAGTAACACTAAGAACGGTATTACAAAGTGAATGAATAACAATGCCATTGAAACATACTGCCAGCCATTATGCCATCTCATCATGTACCAATAGGTTTCTTCAGGAATATCTGCGTACCATATTAAAATATATTGTGAGAATGCAATGTAGCCCCAGAAAATATTGAACCCGAACAACAATGTTCCCAGTGAATAGAACTGGTCGTTTCCGAGTCTCGGGCTTAAGTATCCGTTTTCTTTTAAATGAATTGAAATAAATGTTACTATTGCAAGCGTGCAAACAATTGTGCCCGCAAAATAATATACCCCATAAATTGTTGAGAACCAGTGCGGCTCAAGGCTCATCATCCAATCAATAGCTGCAATTGATAATGAGATAAAAAACAAAGGTGCAAATGCTACTGAAAGCTTAATATTTTTTCTTGTTAAAGCAGGGTCTTTGCTGGTATCCTGCTTCTTTGAATTTTTTGTAAAGAAGTAATAAAAAAGAAACCATACTAAAATACAGAATACAACTCTTATCATGAAGAAATTCATGTTCAGATAAGGTGCTTTTGCTTTCAGGATCGGATCATCAGCTACTGCTTCAGGATGTGTCCAGTGAAACAGATCATGCATTGAAAAAATAAGCGGCATAACTAAAATAACGAGCAGCGGAATAATTCCTGCAAGGAATTCGCAGACTCTTCTGAACGGAACGCTCCACGTTGCGCCGACAAGATACTCAAGCGCTGTTAAAGCAAGTCCGCCGATACCGACGCTTGTTAAAAACATATATATCCAGAGATAATCAAAAGCCCCTCTTTGTTTATCAACTAAGAACGACACTACAATGATTAGCAATCCTATGCCCGTCAGTAAGTAACCGAGCTTCGAAATTTTATCAGGTATTGGTTTATTTATTGATTCCAATGTTAAAAATTTTATTTAATTTTCTTAATTGAAGTTTCTTTCAATTATGGTAAATCTGTATCTTTTGCGTTTTCTGCTCTTTGTAATACTCTAATGTAATTTACAATTGCCCATCTGTCATCTCTTGAAATCTGCTTTGCATAGCTCGGCATTACATTTTGTCCGTTAGTCATTACATTGTAAATATTTCCGTCAGCCCAGTCTCTTACTTTCTTTGAGTGAAGTGTCGGAGGATTCGGGAACTGACCATTCAGCCTGCTGTCGCCTGCGCCGAAGTATCCGTGGCATGGACTACAGTATGTATTGTATTGTTTTTTTCCTCTTTCAATTGAGAACTCACTCATCGGTACAGGATTGGATAAGAGCTTTACTAATGAATCCGGCATTCCGGTATATTCATAAGGCATAAATCCTCTTGCAACAGTACCGTCAACAGGTCTCTGCATAGAGCGCCCGTCTTTGAAAATATCCGATCTTGTCTGCGGATTTACTCTGAACTGATTATGCATCCAGTCGTAAGGAAGAATGTTTACTAACTTTCCGATAGCTCCGTAACCGCCAAGAGCTGTTACAACTGCTACTACTATTAATAAGTAAATAAATTTCTTTTCAAATATCGGAGTAGTCTTCTGAATATTTTCTTCAGGATAATAAACTACCTCTATATCTTTACCGCCGACTCCAGCTAAAAATGCTTTAACTTTTTCTACATCGAACTGCGCATCTTCTGCTTCAATAGCAACACCGAATCTTGTGCTTGATGCATACTTCATGAAGTTAGTATCATGCAAAGGATTGCTTATCTGAGGAAGTTTATTCCAAAGGAGTAACATTCCGAATACGCAGAAAAGACCTGTTAATAAAATCGTAAGCTCGAACATAATCGGGATGGAAGCAGTAAGGTTAAAATACGGCTTGCCTCCGATAATATTCTGATAGTCGATTCCTGACATCCAGCCAATCATACTGACTGCGACTGTTATACCGGTGAGACCTGCAAGGAATGCAAACTTACCGATATTAGTATCCTTCATCCGCATCGCAGCATCCATTCCGTGAAGCGGATATGGAGTATATACATCAAATTTATCATAGCCTGCATTAGATGTCTCTCTTGCAGCATGAGTAATTTCATCAGGCGTATCGAATAATGCAGCTACGGAATGTACCTTGTGTGACCTAGGTACGTCCTGTGCTAATTCTTCGTCTAATTTTAAAATCTTTTTAAGCATAAACTATTAATGTTCTTCTTCTGAATGATGATGATGTGTCGGCTGAGCGCCCGGCACAACTGCTTTTATTTCCGCCAAAGATACTGACGGCATAACTTTCACGAATAATAATAATAAGGTAAAGAATAATCCAAAGCTTCCGAGTAAAATACCAAAATCATACATTGTCGGAATATACATACCCCAGCTTGCAGGCAAGAAATCTCTGTGAAGCGATGTTACGATAATCACAAATCTCTCAAACCACATACCTACGTTCACAAGCAATACAAGTACGAATGTTATAGGAATAGAACGTCTTATTTTTTTGAACCAGAATAACTGAGGGAAACCTACGTTACATGCAATCATAATCCAGTATGCCCAGGCATAAGGACCGAATGCTCTGTTAATAAATACAAATGACTCGAACTGGTTACCGCTGTACCATGCAATAAAGAACTCCATACCGTATGCATAACCCACCATTGTACCCGTAGCAAGCAATATTTTATTCATCTTTTCGATGTGGTTCAGGGTTATGATATTTTCCATATCATAAACTTTTCTGAGGATAATCAGACAAGTCGATACCATACCGAAACCGGAGAAAATAGCGCCGGCAACGAAGTATGGCGGGAAGATTGTTGTATGCCATCCCGGAATAACCGATACGGCAAAGTCAAAAGACACGATTGTATGCACTGAAAGCACAAGAGGCGTTGAAATCCCTGCAAGAATAAGGTAAACCCTTTCGTAGTTCTGCCAGTTCCTGTTTGAGTTTTTCCAGCCAAGGCTAAGCACTGCGTAAATCGCTTTTTTGATTCCGCTTGTTGCTCTTGATCTCATTAAGGCAATATCGGGAATTAAACCGATACCCCAGAATAAAAATGAAACCGTAAGATATGTTGATACTGCAAATACGTCCCATAGAAGAGGTGAAGTAAAGTTCACCCATAATGCGTTCTGGTTAGGATAAGGTAATAAATACCCTGCTAACCACGGGCGGCCTGTATGCAATACAGGGAAAATACCCGCCGTCATAACTGCGAAAATTGTCATCGCCTCGGCAAATCTTGCGATTGCCGTTCTCCATTTTTGTCTGAACAAAAACAGAATTGCCGAAATAAGTGTACCTGCGTGACCGATACCAATCCAGAATACGAAGTTGATAATGTCAAATCCCCAACCCACAGGATTGTTATTTCCCCACATGCCGATACCGTAGAACAGTGTCATACCTACACAGAATGCGCCGATCAGCAAGGCAGTGTTTGCCAGGAGAAAAGATATCAGCCATTTCTTGGAAGGTTTGCGCTCAGTAGGAGCTAATACTGTATCATCGATTTCTGCAAATGACGAACGCGAGTCTACTAACGGTAATTCCTTAGTGTATGTTGAATCAAAAGCCATTCGTTTTTCAGTAAATTAAATTTTATTTATAACTGAACTACTTATTAAAAATCTTATTAAAGTTCTTTTGAAAATTATCAGCACCAAATTTTATTTATAAAATTTTAGTGTGCCTTTTCCTGTTTTGGTTTTTCATCGTGAGATTTCTCTTCGTGTCCTGTATCAATATCAAGAGGCTCGAGTATATTTCTTAACTTAGAAATATAAGTTACGTTCGGTCTTACTTTAATGCTTTCAAGCACTCCGTAACCTAACGGATGCATTCTTTGTTTATAGAATTCGGATTTCTTATCATTCATATCGCCGAATGAAATTGCATTTGCAGGACATGCTTCCTGACATGCAGTCTTCACATCATTTCCGTTTACTCTTCTGCCTTCACCAGTTGCTACCATCTTTGCATCAGAAATTCTCTGAATACAGAATGTACATTTTTCCATAACCCCTCTTGAACGAACGGTTACTTCAGGATTGTACATATAATTCATCGGCTCGGTCTGATAATAATTATCGCCGACTCTGTCTCTCCAGTTGAAATAATTAAATCTTCTTACTTTGTAAGGGCAGTTATTTGCGCAGTATCTTGTACCTACACATCTGTTATATGCCATTCCGTTAATACCATCTGCACTATGTGTTGTAGCAGCTACCGGACAAACGTTTTCGCAAGGCGCATTATCGCAGTGCTGACAAAGCATCGGCTGGAAGTTAGCTCTCGGAGCGTCAGGTGTACCTGAATAGTATCTGTCGATTCTTATCCAGTGCATTTCCCTGTTAACTTTTACCTGATCTTTACCTACTACCGGAATATTATTTTCAACGTTACATGCTATTGTACAATAGTTACAGCCTGTACATTTATTCATATCAAGAACCATTGCCCACTTTACACCTGTATAATAAGGATGAAGTTCTGTGCTTTCGTTAATGCTCGGGAAACTGTCTAAACCGATTCCGTGAATCTCTTCGTGCTTTTGTAAAAACTTCGGCTGCTTTTTATATTCTTCGTAAGTGCCTTCTCTGATAATATCTCTTTTATATTGTAAGTCGTCAGTTACAGGGTCATCAACTGCATGATGTTCCTGAGTTGAGACCAATTCGTATGTGCCTGCGGCTTTTTCTGCTTTTACATTATTATAAACAAATGCAGAAGGACCGTTTGATGTCATTAATGAGTAAGTATCGAATCCGTTTCCTGTTCCAATTACGCCGCCGGCTCTTCTTCCGCCGCCAAGCTCGATTGCAATCACTTTATCTGCAACACCTGCCTGAACAAATACCGGAACTTCAAGTGAAAGTCCGCCGTTTGTGATTTTTATCTTATCGTTATCTTTTACACCTAACTCTTTTGCTGTAGCAATGGATATTGCTGCATAGTTATCCCAGACTATTTTTGAAATAGGATTAGGAAGCTCCTGAAGCCAGCCGTTATTTGCATACTTTCCGTCAGCTAATGAGTGATGCTTCTGAAGAAGCAATACGAAATCATTAGTTGAGTTCATCTTTGCATTATTAATAAATGCATCAGTTGCAAATGCAGGACCAGCAGCAGGTTTTTCAGCATAGGTTATAAACCCATCCTGTAACGCTGCGAACCAGTATCTTTTGAAATCTAATGAAGGCTTAACGGATGCGTAAACTGTTTTTTCCCAGTTATCCATTAAGTACTCATGATATAGTGTATCCTTGAAAGCTTCTTTTTTTCCGGCAGTCCATACAAGCATTATTGCTTCTTTCTGTCTTGAATTGAATAGCGGATTTACAACAGGCTG
The DNA here is from genome assembly GCA_044226845.1 of Ignavibacteria bacterium. Taxonomy (GTDB): domain Bacteria; phylum Bacteroidota; class Ignavibacteria; order Tepidaquicellales; family Tepidaquicellaceae; genus JAFDZO01. The sequence continues at coordinate 72,079 of JBGAGG010000016.1, read as the reverse complement.
CTGAACTGTAAGTACACCTGTTCTTGTTTTATTATCACCCCATCCTTCGAATGTTGTGTTTATCGGAAGAACGTAGTCACATAATGCAGATGTTTCATTTGCAGTCTCACACATTGCGATCTTTGTTCTTACTTTCTTTAATGCTTCATCGTAGCCGTAGCTCTTTGGGAAATTGAATGAAGGATTCACATCTAAATGAATTACAGCGTCAATTCTTCCGCCCTTCATATCATTTACCAATGCATCGATGTCACTTTTTGGCGAGAGCGGCATTACTTCTACATTCTGCGCTTCGCTCGAGTATAATTTATTATTTCCTAAAATTTCGTTTAAGAAGTTAACTGCAATGTGAGTTGATTCAGGCATTTTATCACCTGCAATCACAATTGATTCGCCTTGTTTCTTGCTTAAATCGTTTACTAAGTTATCAACGATTTTTTTATCAAGATTATTCTTCTTTACAAATGCATCTAAATCATTTTTTCCTAATACAGGAGTTACTTTTGCATCGTTTGCAAAGCCCGAGATTTTTCTTTTTCCTGCGAATTCATTGATGAGGCATAATACAAACTCTTCTATTAAGTCCGTTCTTAATCTCATTCTGTAATCTGCATTCATACCTGTAACGGTCATAGCTCCTTCAACAGAATACAATCTGTTGAATTCTTTATTGCTCATTACGTCACGGTTTGCTGCAAATTTTCTGAGATTTTCAATGTGACCTGCATCCTGGTCTAAGAAATCTGACTCAAGAGCAAGAATTATATTTGCTTCTTCTAATTTTAATACAGGAATATTCCTTGTGCCGTAGCATTTTTGCCAGGCAGAAGTTCTTGTGGAGTTATCGAATACTTCGTATGAATAAACTTTTGAATTCGGATAAGCAACAACAAACTCATCCAGCACTTTTTTGAAAGTCGGTGATTTTATTGCGCTTGATACAACTGCAATTTGTTTTGCGCTTTTTAAGTCTGCTATTACTTTATCATCGATATCTGACCATTTTACATTTGCGCCTTTCATCATCGGCTCTTTTAATCTGTCCGGATCGTATAAGCTCATTATACTTCCCTGACAAACAACGCAAACTTTACCCTGACTTACAGGATGCTCAGGATTTCCGTCAACTTTTATCGGTCTTCCTTCGCGTGTTTTTACTAAAACAGGACAGCCGCAAACACCTGTTGAAGCATAATAATTAGGTCTGCCGACGGTTACTTCTTCCGGCTTCTTATTATATGTAATTATTTCACCTTTATCTCTATAATCGTTACAGCCGGCTGCTGCAAGAGCTGCCGATGCTGAGAACAGAGCAAGGAATTTTCTTCTTGAAACAGACGGCATTTTTGTGACGTCAGGCTTTTCAAGCTGTTCTTTTGTAAATTCTGATCTTTTTGCTTTGATAAATTCAGGGTCTCTGTAAAGCTCCTTAAAACTTCTCCAATAATTAACTTCGCCTTTAGATTCCTCTTTAATATCGCCCTGAGGAACTAACTGCAGATTCAAGCTCTCGTCTTCATTCTTAATCTTATCACTGATATCGAATATTTTTTTATCCATTAGACTTTGTATTTATTGTTCTTTTTACTGCTGAAGGATTTTCTTTAAATACCACAGCATTTGCGCGGCTGCTGCTCTCAACTTTTGATTTGAAAATCTCAAAAGGAAGCTTTGTTAAAGAATAAACACCTGCCGCAGCTGCTCCGGCATATATAAAAAACTTTTTTCTATTAATCTTCTTAGAAAATGAATTTGTATTTTCTTCCATATAGTAAATAATTTTAATAAAGAAATCCTATCTGTGACAGGTAGAACAATTGTCAGGACCTTTATTAAGTTGAGTTGCTTTTGAAATCTTATTAATATTGTTGGGGTTTATTACGGCTACATTTTCATCGGGAGCTCTGTGGCACTGAATACATGCGCCCATTGTAAGCGATTTTACTTGTCCTACAACTTCAGTCTCTCTCATATTTCCGTGGCAATTCTGGCAGTCAATTCCCTGATTCACGTGTGATGCGTGATTAAAGTATGCAAAATCGGGAATTCTATGTATTCTCTTCCATGGTATAGGAATGTTCTTCTCGTAGTATTCTGTTAGTTTTATTATTTCAGGTTTATCCTTTCTTGCAAGCACGTGGCAGTTCATACAAACATCTGCCGATGGAACACTTGCAAATCTGGACTTCTCTACTCCTACGTGGCAATACTGACAGTCAATATTCATGGTTCCCGCGTGAAGCTTGTGGGAATAGGCAATTGGCTGCTCAGGCGTATAACCGATATTGTTTCTCTCGGCAAATGTAGAGTAGTATGTAAGTGCAAAAACTGAAGCTGCTACGAAAATAATTATAGGCAGGCGGACTTTGAGATTATAATCCTGTAAAAATTTTTTCATTAAAAACTTTTTCCGCGTTTATTTTTTGGTGTTAAATACTATTAAACTAAAACGTCTCTTTTCAGAGGGAAAAAACCGTTCAGGTTTAATATTATTTTTGTGAATGATACTTGAAGTAAAACTATAAGCGTTAAAATTAATAAAAATATTTTTAAGTAGTAAGAGAAAAATGCAAGATTACTGATACTTTTATTTATATATTGACAGCCTTTGTTATTAAGACGGCGTATAAATAAGGTTTTTGAAGAACTAAGGTTTTACTTCCCCCTCCTTAGTAAGGAGGGGGTAAAGCACCGCAAAAATAATTCCATTCCTTAAAGGGGGGAAGCCGTAGTCATTGAAACATTCTTTCATTTCCCCGAAATTGAATCATCCTTAAAATCCTTTCCCAAAATTCATGAAAATTCTATCCGCATTTGTAATTGCACTTGCTATCTTATCGTGTTCACCTAAAAAAGAAATTGAATCTAAAACCAATTCTGATTCAACAAAAAAATCAATCAAAGATTTTAATTCAATCGATGTCAAAAAAATATTCGATAAAGATACAACAGTTGGCTGCTTCGCATTATATGATATGAAGAATGATAAATATTATTATCACGATTCGGCAAGATGCTATACAGGATTTCTTCCGGCATCGACTTTTAAAATTCCCAACTCATTATTCTTCCTCGAGTCAGGTGTGTTGAAAGACGAAAACGAAATAATAAAATGGGATGGAGAAAAAAGATGGCGTGATGAATGGAATCAGGATATGAATTTACGCATGGCTTTTAAATATTCCACTGTCTGGTTTTATCAGGAATGCGCGCGAAGAATGGGACTGGCACAAATGAAAAAATTCGTCGATACGCTGAACTACGGCAATAAAGATATTTCTGCAGGTGTTGACGTGTTCTGGCTGAAAGGGAAAATGCGCATTACTGCTATGGAGCAGCTTGCACTAGTAAAAAACATCTATGATAATAAAGTCCCATTCAAACAAAGGAATATAGATATATTAAAAGATATAATGATAAATGAAAAAGGCGCAGACTACACACTAAGGTTAAAAACGGGAACAGCCTTGAATGATGATTCGAAAGTCGGCTGGCTTGTAGGATACCTTACCACAAATGACAACGTATATTTCTTCGCACTCAATGTTGATATCAGCGAAGACAACTGGAAGTTCAATGAAAGATTTTCAATCATGAAAAACATATTTGAAGCTATGGGAGTTGTGAAGTTTGAAACAAGATAAATTAAAAAAGAAAAACACATTTTTTATAACTGTTACTTTAAAAAAAACTTTATGCAATCCGGCAAAATAGATATAAAGATATTTGTTATCTTGTTACTGCTTACTTTTTCTGCATCCTCCAATATTAAAGCGCAAGGCTGCAGCGATGCAGGGTTTTGCTCATTACATTCATTGAAGCCAGAAGAAAAATCGGAGACCATGCACCATAACCATATTACGGCAGGAATTTCCTATGGTAAAGGCGAGAACGGAATCAGCATAGTTTCTCCTTACCTTCAGTTCACCCGAAACATCAATACATGCTTAAGTTTTTCCGGCAAAATTTTATTCAGTTCCGTTAAGGGAGATTTAGGAAATGTTAATGGTATTTCCGATGCATTTATCAGCTCGAATTACTCCGTAGGAAACCAAACAGGTTTAACACTCGGCTTAAAAATTCCTTTTAATGACGGCAATATTATGAATAATAATATTCCCCTGCCTATGGCTTATCAGACCAGCCTTGGAACACTGGATATAATTGCCGGATTAAACCATTCACACGAAAATTTTGAATTTATGACTGCTATTCAGCAGCCGCTTACACAAAATAAAAATCAGTTTTTCACCGGTTTTTATCCTCCCGGCTCAGAAGCGCAAAAATATCAGTCCACAAATAATTATAAGCGCAGCGGCGATATTTTATTCCGGGTTTCATACACATTTATTATAAACAACGGCCAATTTAAATTTAAACCGGGTTTACTTCCGATCTATCATCTTTCAAATGATAAATTTACCGATGGAGCGGGAGTAGAGCGAAGCATAGAGGGTTCGCAAGGTTTTACAATTAACGGTAACTTATTTTTGGTTTACTCTATTGATAGAAAGAATACGATCGAAATCGGTTTTGGAATGCCTATGAAATCAAGGACAGCCCGTCCCGACGGCTTGACAAGAAAATTTGCCGCTTCATTAGAATACAAAGTCAGTTTTTAATAACTCCCGGCATGCAATTATTTCACTTGACAAATTAAAACATATTTTTCATTTTACATACAGCCTGTATGTAAAATTATTTTTTACTTTTTAATATGAAAAGAACAAAAGAAGAAGCAGAGCAAACCAAGAAAAAGCTGATCGATGTTGCCTTAGATACTTTAATAAAAGAAGGCTTCGAAAATGTTACGCTGGAAAATGTAGCCGCAAAAGCCGGCGTAACACGCGGAGCTATCTACTGGCACTTTAATAATAAAGAAGACTTGCTCGACTATCTGATAAAGTCAAAGGATTTCGAGTCAATTGAAATAATGGATAGCATCAGTAAAGCAGATGTTTCCCCTATGGAAAAAATAGATATGCTTATATCGGGAAATTTCCCGAAGCTCAAAACTCAGAACCAGATGAAAAACTATGCACGGTTAAAAATGGATCTGTATAATTATTATCTGAAATACGGCGATAACAGAAATATCGGTAAAATTTTTACCAAACATCTTGCATCATTTATAAAGCAGGCTCAGTTAGAAGGTAAAATAAAATCAGAAGTAAACGTAAATGAATCAGCCTATACTATCTTCTGCCTCATAGGAGGATTGTATCTAAGATTCAACCAGCAGAGTTCTGCTTATAAATCACTGCAAAGCATTCACGGAGTTGTAAAAAATTATATAAAACAATTAGAAACCCGGCAAGGTTAAATAATATATTATGAACAAAAGGTCATTGGGATTTTACATTTTACTATTACTTACATTAGTATTTTTTCTTATAAAAGATTCGAAAGCTCAGACCTTCGATACTGCATACGCAAGAAAACTCCAGAATGCACTAAATACTCTAAAAGCAAATAACAGCCTTGTCGGCATATCAGCCGCAGCCTACGTCCCCGGGCAAGGCCTTTGGCAGGGCACATCCGGAATAACAGAAACCGGAGTAAACCTTACACCTGATTACGTCTTCATGACGGGAAGCGTAATGAAAAATTTTGTCGCTACGATTATTTTACAATTGGAAGAAGCCGATAGCCTGAACATAGATGACAAACTTTACCAATGGCTTCCCCGCTATAATAATATAGACAGCAATATTACTATTAAACAAATGCTGAACCACACCAGCGGGATTTACAGTTTTACCGATAACCCGGCATTTCAATCTGCAATATCTTCTAACTGGAACAGATACTGGACTCCCGAAGAAATTGTATCACAGTTTGTTCTGCCGCCTAACTTTGCTCCGGGTGCATCATGGAGATATTGCAATACAAGCTACGTGCTTCTCGGAATGATAATTTCAAAAATTACCCGGACATCACTATCACAGCAGCTTCACGAAAGATTTTTTACTCCGCTGGGAATAACGAATTCATTCTTTGAGCCGCAGGACTCAGTTACGGCTCCCTACGCGCATAACTGGGTAGACCTTAACGGAGACGGAATACTTGACGATGCATCGTTTATCCCGCGCACATCTATATACAGTTCAACAGTAGGTTCAAGCGGAATTACAACTAATTCAGAAAGTCTTATTAAATGGGGAAGAAATTTATACGGCGGCTCACTGCTTACTCAGGCATCCAGAAACAAAATGCTTACATTCATTTCTATGAGTTCACCGGGAATTAACGGATACGGACTCGGCACTTTCAGGTATAATGCAAATGGTAGATACTGCTACGGGCACGGAGGAAATCTTTTCGGATACTCATGCATGTATATGTACTATCCTCAGGATAGCATTTGTATTTCACTTATGGTAAACAGAGATGTTGATACAGGACCTCTTGCAGTAAATTTTATGGATAAGGTTATTACGTTTCGCCACGTAGGAATTAAAAATATTTCATCAGAGAATCCGGCAGGTTATCAACTATATCAGAATTTCCCGAACCCCTTCAACCCCGAAACAAATATAAATTTCTCGATTCCAAAGCTAAGCGATGTGAAGCTTATTATATATAATTCATTGGGGAAATTAGTACAGAATGTATTTGAAGGAAAATTGCAAAGCGGTACTTACAATTATAAATGGAATGCAGCAGATTTTCCCAGCGGAGTTTACTTTTATAAATTGGAAACAAATGATTTCACGTCTGTAAAGAAAATGACATTATTAAAATAAAGTCGCCATTACTATCCCTGCTTATGATTTACGGGACTGCACTTTACGGATTTCTTTCTTAAGGTTTAGAGATAGAAAAGTGCCAGCCTCTCTCTCGCAGTTTAAATCACAAGCAGGGTTTTTTATTTATCATAATTACTCCTTAACTTTCTCCGCTATCAGCTTTTTAATTTCCTCTATTCTTTCCTTCGCAACTGTATACCCTGCATCATAAACTTGTTTATCAAACTTATCACTGAGCAGTGGAAAACCTGAAAGCTTCGGCTCTAATAGAATGTCAGCAGTCGGAGCAATGCTTCTTCTTATTTTATTAGCAGCAATCTGATAGCTTCTTGCAAGCACATCAATAAAGTTTTTTATTTCCGGCTTTGTATCTACAACTGCCATTAAGTCAATTGCAATAACAACATCCGGATTATATGTTCGCGCAATATCAACAGCCACACCGTCAAGCACACCGCCGTCTACTAAAATCATTCCGTACATTTTCACAGGCTCAAATATCATGGGAATAGCGCATGAAGAATTTACAGAAGGAGCAATTGGTCCCGATGAAAGCGCTATCGTCTTCCCGCTTAAAAGGTCTGTTGTGATTGCAACAAAAGGAATTTTAGTGTCCTCTATATTTGTTACTTTAATATTATCTGTAATATATTTCTGAAGATTTTCACCTGTCACAAATCCCGTCATCGAATTAAAAACTGAAGCGTTAAAAATTTCTTCAGCTTTTATCTGCATAGCTTTTTTTCTTATGGTATCGCTGTTTGGGTTATCGGAATAAATTGCACCGACAAAACTTCCGACACTTGTGCCTACGATAAGGTCGATAGGAATATTATTTTCTTCAAAGACTTTTAAAACTCCAAGATGCGCCATACCAAGGAACGCTCCCCCGCCAAGCACAACTGCTACACGCGGCTTTGTTTTTAATACACGCGGCGGCGGCATTTCAGAAGGAGTATTAATTTCCATAAACGATGAAGAACATTTTCATTCCGGACTTGTAGTTTTAAGAGTATGAACCGCTGCTTAAATTAACCATCTTTTGAATTAATCTAAGTAGTAAAATAAGGGATAGGTAAAAATTCCTCCCTATCCCTACTAATAGGGAAGATTTCAGTGAACGGAAATTTATTTTTTTGTAAATTAAGTTTGTGTTTAGTATGTATTGAAAGGTATCAGTAGAGTAATAAAAATCTTTACTAAAATCCAACACTGTCGGATTTTCAAAATGCAGTACCGAAGGTTCGCTGTGGCGAATTGTAAAAAAATACTGGGATTTTCAAAATCCGACGCTCAGAACTTCAAATGCCGGATTTTGAGAAAGTGAAGTATTGTAAAAACAACATAGATTTTTCAAAATCCGTCAAAAATCCGACGTGGAAGAGAAAAAAATATTACAAAAGCGAATTCTTCAAAATTTGCGTGAAATCAAAGAATCCGTCAAAAATCCGTCATTAGGAATAAAATTATTAGAAATGTTGAATTGGTTGAAATTGAGCCGGAATTAAAGAATGTGACAATAATGTAACAATAATGTGACTTTCCGAAGGACAATAAAAAAAGCAATCCATCAAAAAGACGGATTGCTTTTAAAATTATAAATAAACAGTTACTTATTACTTTGCCAATATCATTTTCTTAGTTTCATTAAAACCGTTTGCTTCTAAGCTGTAGTAATACATACCACTTGTGAGTCCGTAAGTTGAGGCATCCATTGTAACATCATAGCTGCCTGCCGAAAGGTTTTCATTCACAAGGTCAGCGGCTAAACGGCCAAGGTTATCGTAAAGCTTCAGACTTACAAATCCGCTCTTCACAATTGAAAAGCTAATTTTAGTAGAAGGATTGAACGGGTTTGGGGAATTCTGACCCAGCTTAAAATTCTTAACTGTTTCCGTGTTCTTTATAATAGAAGTTGGAGGCGTAACATTAATTACAAAGTTAGGTGCATAGTTCCAGGCATCGCCGCTTGAACCGGCTGCAAGGTTTACAGAGTTGCCGTTTGCGTATATCGAATCTTTTGTGTTCGGAGCGTTTGGCGCTTTGTACTTAAAGGTCCAGCGGATTGTATCGCCGCCGGCGGAAAGCTTAGGGCTTGTATGGGTAATTTCACCGCTTAATAATTGAAGCTGTGATTCAAGATAGCTGGTTAGAAGTGTTCCTGTCTGAGCAGCTATATCGCATCCACCTGCAACTAACGGACCGCCGAATAACTGAAGCCTGTACGTTGCAGTATCTCCGGCCTGAACAGATGTGGGTCCGGTTATTTTAACGCTCACGCTTTGTGTGGGGCTTGAGCCGTGACAAGTGCATCCCGGAGTTCCGGATTTCTTTGTCCTGCCTGTGATTCCTGCACCAAAAGCAGAGAGGCTTTCATACAGGAAAAATAAGCACGCTAAAACAAGTGTGACGATAATAATTTTATTGAATTTCATTTTGAGGTTATAATTTTTTTGAGACGAATTTAAAAGTAATTTAAGGCTTCATTAGTTAACATACAATTATAGTGCTGATGAAATTTGCGCAGCAAGTTTTGCGTTATTCAAAACTAGTTTTATGTTTGAGTCAAGGCTTGAGCCGCCTGTAATGTTTTTTATTTCTCCCAGTAAAAAAGGAGTTACATCTTTTCCTTTGATTCCTTTTTTATCTGCGTTCTTTAAGGCTTCTTCAATGGCATTATCGATTTTGCTTTTATCCATTGAAAACTCTTCAGGGATCGGGTTTGCAACAATTACTCCGCCGTTTAAGCCCAGCTCCCATTTTGTTTTTATCATGCTGCCGATTTGTTCAGCCGTATCTAATTTGTAATTCACTTTAAATCCTGACTGCCTTGTATAAAATGCCGGGAATTCATCGGTGCCGTAACCAATAACAGGAACGCCGAGCGTTTCAAGATACTCCAGTGTTAAGCCGATATCCAGAATTGATTTTACTCCGGCAGATACTACTGCAATATTGGTCTGAGCAAGTTCGGTTAAGTCGGCTGATATATCGAACGATTCATTACCGTTGCGGTGAACTCCGCCTATACCGCCTGTGGCAAAAATTTTAAGCCCGGCTAATGCGGCGCAAATCATAGTAGCGGAAACAGTTGTGGCTGCATTAAGTTTTTCCGAGACGATAACAGGAATATCTCTGCGAGATGCTTTTAAAATATTGCCGCTGTTCGAAAGGATTTGCAGATCATCTTCACCGAGTCCGATTTTTATTATGCCGTTAAGTATGGCAATTGTAGCTGGCACTGCTCCGTTTTCTCTGACTGTATTTTCAACCTGCTTAGCTGTTTCGTAATTCTGCGGATATGGCATACCGTGGGAAATGATTGTTGACTCTAGTGCAACAATAGGTTTGTTATCATTCAAAGCAGCCTGTACTTCATCTGATATCTGTAGAAATTCGTTAAAACTTTTTTTAGAACTCATTGGATGTTTTCCTGTTAAATAATTGTATTAAATTTTCTTCTGTTAATTTTTCCGATACTGAATGAAATGATTTCAGTGTGTAATATGCTGCGCAGATGCCGAGATAAACGGAATCATATTCTTCGTAGCTGTTCATAAGTCCGTATATAAATCCGGCATTGAATGCGTCGCCTGCTCCGTTAGGCTCAACTGCTTCCATCTGTATAGCATTAAATATTTTTATTTTCCTGTTCTTTATATTAATTAAAACGATTCCCTTATCACTGCGTTTTAGAATAATTGAATTATATTTTTGATATTCGGGATTTTCAATTTTGAAATTGATTCTGTCTATGTTAAATTCGCCGAATAGATTTCTGAACTCATTAAGATTAGGCGAGAGATAATTTATTGTGCCTGTTAAATCTTTTACGTTATTTGATTTTTCTATTGAGACAGTATCAATGTAAAGCGGAATATTATTCTCATTGGCAATAGTAATGATATACTGAAGAGCTTTGAATTCAAGATTTGTATCTGCAAAAATTACTTTGCTGTTCTTTATAATTTCATATTTACTTTCAAGGTATTTGACTGTGATAAATTTTACAGTGTCAGTCATATCATTAACGGCTGTTATCAGCTCACCTTTGTTATTGGAGACAGAAAGATAGACTGAAGTTTTTATATCCGGATTTTTAAAAACGTGTTCTGTGTTTACTCCGGCAAGTTTTGTTTTATCTTCTATTAGATTTCCGTTTGCATCTTCACCTATGCAGCCAAGAAGGTAAACAGGTACATTCAGCTTTGCAAGATTTTCATACGTATTTTTGCATGGCTCAATTTACTGTAATTGCAGGAAAGTAAAAATTCAGAAGGAGTTTTATCGTTCAGTAAAAAAGCCTGTTTGTAACAGGCTTTAATTTTAAACTTAACATTAAAAATATTATTTCAGCAGAATCATTTTCTTAGTATCTGAAAAATCTCCGGCAGTTAACTTGTAATAATAAATTCCACTGCTTAAATCTTTATTTACAAACTGAATTTCATATTCGCCTGGGGATTTGTTCTCATTGACTAAAGTAATTATTTCCATTCCTTTGGAATCGTAAATCTTCAGCGTTACAAAATTCTTTACCGGGATAAAATATTTAATTACAGTTGAAGGATTAAAAGGATTAGGATAATTTTGAGCTAATCCAAAGTTTGTAATATTGCTATTTGCAGAATTTACATTTACAACTAAAGATGTTACCTGCATTTTATCTGCTAAGTAAATTACTCCGTAATCCTGACAGGTCGGGGGGCGTTGTTGATAATGAAGAACAACACTATTAAATCCCTGAGGGAATGCACATTTCAATGTATCAACAGGATATGTTCCGGGATAAGTAGCAGTGCGGGTATTAAATCCAATCAATGTTCCACTATTGTAAGCAGTTACTTTCATTGTTGCAGCGTCATCGCAGCCAAGTTCCTGGCAGCAGTAAAGAATTGAGAAGTCAGAAATCATATGGTCAAACTGAATGCTAATATCGGAACTGAAAATACTATTTGGATAAAGTATTCTTCCGGAGAATCCTATTGGAGTGAAACCAAGAGCGTTTGCATTTTGTATTGAATAGCCTTGACCTGTTGCTGTGAAATGAGCGGTAATTCCACCGGTTGTCTGGTCGACTGGGAAGCTCGTATAAAGCGGAGCATTATCAAAATCAAATAAAATTGGCTGCGCATGAATTGGGTGTGAGAATAATATTAAATCTAAGAAAATAAGTGCAGCTAAGTTTAGTAACGTTAATTTCTTTTTCATAATTCTTTCTTTAAATGGGAAACATTTGAAAAAATTATTTCAGCAGAATCATCTTCTTTGTCTCTGAAAAATCTCCGGCTGTTAATTTATAATAATAAATTCCGCTGCTGAGATTTTTATTAACAAATTGAATTTCATATTCACCGGGGGATTTGTACTCATTGACTAAACTCATTATTTCCGAGCCTTTGGAATCGTAAATCTTCAGCATTACAAAGTTCTTTACCGGAATAAAATATTTAATTACAGTTGAAGGATTAAAAGGATTTGGATAATTCTGTCTTAACTCAAACGTATAAGATAATGTATTTAAGTTTGAAATATTAATTGTATTTGGTCTGAGAATTACATCGAGAATAGTAGTTGAATCATACTGAGCGCGAACTCCTGTAATAGTTTTAGAATAATGATTAGCAGAAGAAAAAGTTATTGTATATGTCCCGGCTGCTATAAGCCTGTGATAATCTCCGCAGATTGAATCCGAAAATATCCAGGTGCTATCTGTAATTTCTTTGCCAAGTACGGATATTTTCGCTTTGAGAGGGCGATTGGTTATTGAATCTCTGATAATTCCTCTGATACCATATAGTGATTCGCCGACATGGTTTATGAAAGATTTGAAATTGTAATTCCATCGGGAAGGGAGTTGGGCAGCAGGTAATAATTTTGTGTCCGATATTTCTATAGTAACTTCGCGGCAACCTTTGTAATAGTTCATCCAGTCCTGTCTTCCGCCGGTTATTCTGTACCATGCATAGCCGTTCACTAAGCCGGGATAATTCGGGTAACCTAAAATTGCCGTCATGTATCCGCCTGTACTGTTTGCATGCACTGTATCAACATATCGCTTGCCGACTTTAATGCTCCAGTCATCATCGGGATGCAAGCGTGCCCAGGTATCCCATGGGTAATTAAAAACTTCTTCGCCTCCATGGAAATTTGCACCCATGGTAAAATTGTATGTATTGGCAATATTCATGAATGCAATTGTTTCGGGCTGGTAAACATTTCCGTCGGGATGCGGACCTGCCGCTGCATCGGGATAGTTTCTGTTTAAGTCAATATTGTTAGAGTTGAATCGAACTGCTCCGTTTACTGTATTGTTGCCGCCTTTATAAGTACCGTCAGGATTTGCAAGGGGGCATATCCAAATCTCACAGTTTTTTACAAGATTAGTGAGCTTGTTGTTTGCACTATAACTGCTCAGCAAGGTATCTATAAAGCGCAGCATTAAGATATATCCGGTCACTTCATCGCCATGTATTGATGAAGTGTACATGAATCTTGGCTTGGGTTTTCTCGAGTTCACACTATCTGAAATAACGGCAAATAATAATTGTCTTCCCTGTACAGTTGTTCCGATATTTACGATTTTACAAATGTCAGGGTGAGTCGCAGCAAAGTTATTCATCATTGTAATATAGGCATCGTAAGTCGGGTATGAATCCCATGCAGAAATTGAATGTAAATTATCTGCCATCTTCACAGGCTCTTTAACAGATTCACACGGAAGCGGAAGAAGGTCAAATTCTACATTAAGCTTTAAAAAATCATCGAACTCTTTTTCATTGGCAAATGCTTTTACTTCGTAACCGAGAATAACATCTTTTACATTATCGATGGAAATCAGCTCGGTGATTTTATTAACTTCATCTTTAGATGAACAAAGAAATTTAAAATAGACTTCACCTTTTTCTAAAAAGGTCTTATTGATTTTCTCTTTATTATTAATGTATGATCTTTGGCTTTGTGCCTGAATTGAAAATGAGAATAGAAGAAGTGCAAGAATAACTAAAATTGGCTTTTTCATAATCGTGCATAGTTATTTCCAAGCCTTAAAGAAAAGTACTTAGTGTTTTAAGCTAAATAAATTCAATTATTCGGTATAAATAAAAAAGCCCGTTATTAACGGGCTTTTTAAAGTGGACAGGGCCGGAATTGAACCGGCGACACACGGCTTTTCAGGCCGTTGCTCTACCAACTGAGCTACCTGTCCTTACAAAATTTATTTCTAAACTTTTGGTTTCAGACTATGCCGCTTTTAGCGGGATTGCTCAAATTGAACTGCTGTCTATTAGAACGAATTAACAAAATACCAATTTTCTGAAAGTTAATCAATTGCAAAAATGGGAAATGTTTAAAAATTGCAATTTATTTTAATCTGACAGGTATTTTTTCATTTTATTATATCGCTTATAATAGTATTTTAACATCTCCATCGGTCTTTTTTAAGAATTTTAACCAGAAATAATAATATTTATGAAAACAAGAGGTCCTATTTCAAAATTTATCGAACAAAATTTCCTGCACTTTAATGCTGCTGCATTAATAGATGCTGCAAAAGGATATGAAGAACACCTTGATAACGGCGGTAAAATGCTCGTATCACTTGCCGGCGCAATGAGTACGGCAGAGCTCGGCATTTCTTTAGCCGAAATGATAAGACAGGATAAAATTGCAATCATCAGCTGCACGGGAGCAAATCTTGAAGAAGATATTATGAACCTTGTTGCCCACTCGCATTACAAGCGTTTACCGAATTACAGAGACCTCAGCCCGCAGGAAGAATGGGACTTACTTGAAAACCATTATAACCGTGTAACAGATACCTGCATCCCTGAAGAAGAAGCTTTCAGAAGATTGCAGAAGCATATTCACAAATTATGGAAAGAAGCAGATGATAACGGCGAACGTTACTTCCCGCATGAGTTTATGTATAAGATGCTGAAGAGCGGAGTGCTTGAACAATACTATGAAATAGATCCGAAAAATTCCTGGATGCTTGCAGCAATGGAAAAGAATCTGCCGATTGTTGTCCCCGGCTGGGAAGACAGCACTATGGGGAATATATTTGCATCCTATGTAATCAAAGGTGAAATAAAAGCATCTACAATGAAAAGCGGCATTGAGTATATGGCATGGCTTGCTGACTGGTATACAAAAAATTCAGACGGTAAAGGCGTTGGATTTTTCCAGATCGGCGGCGGTATTGCCGGTGATTTCCCTATCTGCGTTGTGCCTATGCTTTATCAGGACATGGAAATGCACGATGTTCCTTTCTGGAGTTATTTCTGCCAGATTTCAGATTCAACTACTTCTTACGGCTCATACTCCGGCGCAGTCCCTAATGAAAAAATTACATGGGGAAAGCTCGATATTCATACTCCTAAATTCATAGTTGAATCCGATGCTACAATCGTAGCACCTCTTATATTTGCATGGATTTTAGGACAGTAAAAGGTATAGATAGATAAATAATTATTCCGAATTAAGAGCCCGTTTAAAACGGGCTTTATTTATATTAGAGAAAATAAATTAATATAGTTCATAATTTCTAATAACCCTTATGAAACCCCAAAAAAATCTTCTGCTTATCAGCCTGCTGATTTGCTCTTTTGTTCTATCAACTGTTTTGTCTTCCTGTTCTGCATCTTTTATGGTAATCGATTCACCCCGCACAATGCCTCCGCCGCGTAAGCTTGATAAAAAACCTCGTGTTGCGCTGGTACTTGGAGGAGGAGCATTTCTTGGTATGGCTCACCTTGGCGCGCTAAAAGTATTCGAAGAAAATAATATACCTATTGATTTGATTGTCGGAACTAGTGTGGGCAGTTTTGTAGGCGCTATGTATGCAAATAATCCTAACAGCGATTCACTCAGAGTTCTTGCAAGCAAAGTAAAGGCGGGTGACATTTTCAATGCTTCGATATTTAACTCAATGGTAGGATTTGTTACAGGTGAAAATCTGCAAGACTATATAAAAGCTCATATCAAAACCAAAAATATTGAGCAGTTAAAAATTCCTTTTGTTGCCATTACATCCGATCTACTAAGCGGAAAAACGATTGCTCTTTCATCGGGACCGATAGCGCCGTCAGTCAATTCTTCATGCGCTATTCCGATGGTGTTTGACCCTGTGAAAATGTACGGAATGGTTTTAGTCGATGGAGGAGTATGGAATAACGTAGCAGTAAATATTGCAAAAGAATATAATCCCGATGTCGTAATTGCAATTAACCTTATGTCAGTTCTTCCATCTTTAAAGGCAGAAGATATAAAAACTTTCATAGATGTATTAAGAAGAGGCGGACAGGTAAATGCTATCAATATAGGCAACCATAATGCAAGCTTAGCTGATATTACATTAAATCCGAAAGTAGATCAGTTCCCTCCGTTAAGCGATGCCTACGATAAACAAATTTACGATGCCGGATATACTGCTGCAAAAGAAAAAATTGAAGAGATAAAGAAGATTATTTCAGAGAAGGTTAAGAATGATCAATAAACCAGCAAGCATTAAGTTAAAAACGGGGCGTTTAATACGCCCCGATATATTTTTACTTTATCCAGTCAGGTACTACAATTCCGCTTTTAATAGAAATTGAACTTCCCTTCATAGGATCATTATTATCTTTATATATCCCCATATTTCCTTGGGCGGGTGTTCCCGTTTTCCTTGGTTCATCTAATGCTTCCATTAAAAATGTAGGCACTGTTTTTCCGTGAGCTTTATATTGTATATCCAATTGTGATAATAAACCGTTTATTACCGGCAGCTCTGCTGCATCACTTGTAGAGCCTTCTGCTCCGGTTTCTCCTATGAAAATCTGAAGCTTAGGATATTTTGTCTGATAATATTTAGTAACTCTTGACTGCCAGTCAAAAACTCCTGCAGGACTTCCTATTCCGGGAGCATCGGGATACGGATCAATAAATACAAACGGAAATCCGCCATTCCATTTTTCATCCCAATTATTTACAAGGACTTCCACCAAAGCCTCTTCAGTAGTTCCCCCGGCTTGCGGAGCTAAGTTTGTCACTGAAAAAGTAACAGGTATATTTAAATCTCCCAATGCGCTTTTATAATTATCCATTATTGTTTTTATATCATCAGGACTGAAGCCGTTTGCATTTACTTCATTACCGATAAGAATACATTTTACCTGTGAAATATTATCACCCAGCTCATCCTTTAATTTAGATACCCATGTATCTACATTATCTGAATTTAAAAACCATGCCTTATCATTTGATGTGCCGATAACACCTTCAACTTCGCTATCAGCATTCATAACATTCATTAATGCAGCAGCGTCCGGGTCAAGCGTTCCGGTATTTTCAAATCCTCCTATAAGAAATGAATAAATTCTTACAAGTTTGAATCTTTTTGTGATTTGAGTTAATCTGTCGGTTGCACATTTATTCTTTTTATCTGCATCATACATTATGCTGGGGTCCTGCAGCCAGTTTGTGAATAAAACATTAAAGTTAATTCCAACGTGATGAGTGAACGGTGACTGCGCCGGAATGGAATAATTATTCTGCGCTGATAACTTTACAGACAAGATTAAAAAAAAGAATGGCAGAATTAATAACAGAGTTTTTGTTTTGTTCATTTGGGGTTTGGAGTTTATTTACTGATTAAAAATTTTGCTACTTATTACTTAATTTACTTTACCAGCATCATTTGTTTTCTTTCAAAAAAATCCCCTGCTCTCAGAGTATAAAAATATACTCCGCTTGCGAAAGTGCTCATATTCAAATTTATATTATACGAACCCGGAGATAAATTTTCGTCATTTTCTTCATAAACTTTCATTCCTAAAATATTGTAAACAGAAAATTGATATGAAGAATTTTTTGGCAAATCAAATCTTATGGTTGTTGAAGGATTAAATGGATTTGGATAATTCTGACCCAAATCATATTTAGGAGGTATGCCTGTCGTATTATTTTCTACCCCTACATTCACTCCCATCGCAAAGTCATCAATCTGCACCATATATCCGTCACCCCCTGTGCAATCCATAAAATATCTGAAACCAATATAAACCGTGCCCGGTGTCAAACCATTGAGTGAGTATGTATATCGGGTAAATTTTCCATATTGGCTTCCGGGTAACCATTTTATTGTTCCAAGTTTGCGGGTAAAGCTTGAAATAGAACCGTTAGTTGTAGAAACCCAGATCTGTAAACTATCCTGATTATTATTGTAACACCCTGTAGCAAAAAACCTTAATGAATCACCTGAAATAGTGCTGAGAGCGGGAGAGATTAGCCATGTATCTGCAGTACCGAACAAATTTGCAACTGAATCTCTTAGTCCAGCATAATAATTTACGCTTACAGCCCTTTTACCGCTTCGCGAACGTGTACTGGTGAATGACGATAAATATGAAATATACTGACCTGAATCTCTCACCTGCCATTGAGCGCTTTGGCGGATCGTGAATCCCGAATTATTTACTGCCTGCCAACCTCCGGGAAGAGAACCGGGGCTGACTGCATCGAATGTCTGAATATATCTCGGCTGGCTGAAACATGCCTGAATTAAAATCAGGGATACAAATAATAAAAAAAATGAGAAGTAGAATTTTTTCATATCACAAATAGGATGAACTTAAATAAAGGGGAGCATTCAGCTCCCCCTCAATATAATTTTAATCATTCATTTATAAAATACTTTATACCTTCTACTTCATACTATCTACTTTATCAGCATCATTGTTTTTATTTCGGTCTTCTCATTAGTAATAAATTTATAAAGATAAGCACCTGTTGCAAAATCTGTAGCGTCCCAGGTAACAGAGTACTCACCCGGAGCATATACTCCGTTTGCCAGCACAGCTACTTCCCTTCCTGTCATATCATAAACTTTCAACGATACAAATCCCTGTGAAGAAATATCAAACGAGATATTAGTTAAAGGATTGAAAGGATTTGGGAAATTTTGTTTTATAGTTGATAATTTAGAAATGTTATTATTAATTAACGCAGGTCTGTTTCCTAACTCTGAACCTGATTTAATATGCTGAGCGTAAATATCATAACCGCTCAAAGCGAAATTTCTGCCATCTGCCCATGCAATATTGCATCCGCTTGAACCGCCGTCAAATATTAATGCAGGTCCTTTTTTCAAACTGCCTTTTGTGACAAATACTCCGTTCGCATTCCATTGAAGATTGCCACTGTAATCTAATCTCTGTGCAAGTACTCCATATTGAGTTAAAGCATCATCATAGTATCCTATCCAGCAGGCAATAAGTCCACCAAGCGCATCAACTGAAGCAACCTGTGGATTATTACGTCCGTCCTGAGTATTAAATCCGTCAACTCTATGAGCGATTCTAATTCCGTTTGTTGCCCATCGGGTTGCTCCGTTATGTGTAACATTCTGACCCCATAAGCCGTCTCCGTCAAGCCATACTATATGAGCTCCACCATGCGCATCTGAAATACAATATGGTCTTCTTTGATTATTTACATCAGAACTTATTTGTTTTCCATTTGTCCCCCAATACTGATTTCCAGCAGAATCAAGTCTTGCTGCATAAATATCAGCGTTGCCGGCTCTTGGATCTTCCCATGCGACAACGAAACCAAAATCCTGGTCCTCACACATTGAAGGTCTTATTTGTGGCAATGTATCGTGGCAGATTTCTTTGTGAATATTCCATAACGTATCACCCAAAGCAGAAACGTGCTGAGCAAAAATATCTTCCTGATACCCTGCAGGATTTGTATGGAACATTGAATATGTAAAATAACCGCCGTTCTGAGCATCTCTGCACATATCGAAAGAATCTGTTACTATAAACGAAATTTGTAGATCAGTTGCATTCCATAGTTTCACTCCGAAAGCATCAAGCTTTTGAGAGTATAGTCCTGTTGACCAGTTGACCCAGGCAAAAATTGCATATCCGGCTTCTGCTCCCATACATTTCAACTGTATCAAATTACTATAATTCGTAAAAGAGACTTTTACACCGCCGGAAGTCCATAATAAATTACCATCTGTCCTTACTCTCTGGGCATATACACTCCAGGTCCCGTTTCTTGTATCTCTCCAGCCGATTATTGCGCCGCCGGCTGCATCAGAGCAGATGCAAGGCATTGAGTGGTCTCCTGTATTACCGCTAATATTAATACCGCCGGCAGGCCATTGAGCCTGACCGAACGTGTTAATTTTTTGAGCATAGATTTTAGCAGTAGGCACGTCAACCCAGCAAATAATTATTCCGCCTGCCCCGTCGGGACATGCAGCAACGTTTTGCTGATTTCCGCTTATTGTTGAGACCTGATTATTAACATTTGGGTCAGTTGACCATTGGGAAAAAACAGATTTGTAAAAACCGAAAAAAAATACCAGAAGAATTAGTTTTTTCATAGCAGCAAAATTAAATTTCGAAAATTTACTTTATTAGCCTATGAATATTGAGGAAAGTTGGAATTTTCCAGAAGAGAAGCTTATCAAAAAGATTCAAATTATGATGAAAAAACAATTCAAAAAGAGAGTATATTCTCAACAAGAAAAATCTACACGTATTTTCACCAAATAAAAAAGGGAGCCATAAGCTCCCTTCAAAATCTTATAACTTTGTACTTTTCACTTATTACTTTACAAGCATCATTGTTTTTATCTCAGTTTTTTCATTTGCAATAAATTTATACAAGTAAGCGCCAGTTGCAAAATTTGATGCATCCCATGTTGCAGAGTATTGCCCCGGTGCATAAACTCCGTTTGCAAGCACTGCGACTTCTCTTCCTGTCATATCATAAATTTTTAATGACACAAATCCCTGAGTAGAAATTTCAAATGAAATATTTGTTACAGGATTGAAAGGATTAGGATAATTTTGCTTTACAGTAGAGACTTTAGAAACGTTATTATTATTATTTGATGATGGTCTGTTTCCTAAGTCAGAGCCTGATTTAATATGCTGAGCGTAAATATCATATCCGCTCGAGCCGAAAGTTCTGCCGTCAGCCCATGCAACATTGCATCCGCTCATTCCACCGTCAAACACCATTGATGGTCCTTTTACTAAGTCAGTTGTAGTTACAAACACACCGTTTGAGCTCCACATTGTGCTGCCATAATAATCTATTCTCTGTGTAAGCAATCCGTAATTTGTTAAACCGTCATCGCTGTAACCTATCCAGCATGCAATAAGTCCGCCAAGTGCATCAACTGCAGCTACCTGTGGATTATTTCTTCCGTCAGCAGTTACGAAGTCATCAACTCTGTATGCAATTCTTTTACCGTTATTAGTCCATTGTGTTTGCCCGTTATGATTAACATTCTGACCATACAGACTGCTGCCAGCAGAAGGCTGACTTCTATCGTCCAGCCACACAATATGAGCACCGCTGTGTGCATCTGAAATACAATATGGTCTTGTCTGGTTATCTGATGTTGTGCAGATAGCTTTTCCGTGTGAACCCCAGTATTTGTTGCGGGCTGAATCTACACGCTGAGCATAAATATCGCTGTGTGAATCATGTCTGAAATCTTCCCATGAAACTATGAAACCGTAATCCTGATCCTCACACATCGAAGGACGGTATTGAGTTAAAGTATCGTGATTAATGCAGTGGTGAATATTCCAAAGTGTATCTCCGCTTAATGTAACATGTTGAGCGAAAATATCTTCTTCCCATCCGTCCGATGTAGTATCAGGCATCGAGTATGCAAAATAAACTCCTTTTGCTGCATCTTTGCACATATCAAATGAATTTGTACCAAAGAAAGAAATTCTTAAATCATTTGCGTCCCATAATCTTAATCCGGTAGCATCTATTTTTTGTGAATATAATCCGCTTGCAGAATTGAGCCATCCGAAAATTGCATAACCTGCTTCAGCTCCCATACATCTTAATTGAGTCATGTTGGGATAAGGAACTGCTGAAACTCTAACTCCACCTGCTGCCCACATTAATAATCCGTCTACTCTTACTCTTTGCGCATACACATCATGGTTTCCATTTCTGCTATCTCTCCAGCCGATAATTGCTCCGCCGCCTGCATCGGATGTTATACATGGCATAGAGTGATCGCCTGTATTTCCGCTGATATTAATGCCGCCGGTAGTCCATTGCGCCTGCCCGAAAGCATTAATTCTTTGCGCATAGATTTTTGCTGTTGGTACATCAACCCATGTCATTATTAAGCCTCCTGCTCCGTCAGGGCAAGTTGCAACATTCTGCTGATTCCCGCTTGCTGTCGAAACTGAGTTATTAATATTTGGGTCGGTTGACCATTGGGAGAAAATAGTAGAAGATAAACCGAAAAAAACTACGAGAAGTAATAGTTTCTTCATTAGAGGTTAATTAGATTAAATAAAATTTGTTTTGTCCTATAAACTTGTAGGAAAAATGTTGGAATTTTTCCTGAGTGATGCTTCAAATAAACCAATTTGAGAGGAAAAAATCAATGAATTTTGGAGTCAAACTCTCTTTTTTCAAAGGAATTCTTTTTCCCAATTGTGAGTGCTAATTAAAAACAAAAAGGGAGTTTACAGCTCCCTTTTGATGTTTTTTATTTATTTTTTGTCTTTTTGTTCGGGTATTCCCGGAGGGTTTACATGGCCGTCGCCATCTCTTTGCTTGTATTCAGGTGGGGGTCCCCTTCTTCCGTCAGGTGGAGGGGGGCCTCTTCTGTCACCACCCGATCTACCTTCCGGAGCATTCATTCTCATTACATCTAAAATAATTTCGTCAAATTTCTTTTTCTGTTCATCTGTACAGAGTTTTCTTACCTCTCGGAAATTATCGTATGCAATTAAATCAACTCTTGCTTCATTATTTCCGATTTGTGTAGTTATTTCTTTTAACTTATTTGAATCTATATCAGGATTTGAAAGATTTGAAAAAAGTTTATCTTTGAGCTCATGTGTTTCTTCTCGTAATTTATGAATCTGAGAAATATGAGAATCGCGGATTTTATCAATCGCTTCCATCTGAGAATCGGTCAGCTTTAACTGCTCTTTAAGATACATCTTAGCTTCAGGTGGTGGTCCATGCATTCGCTCATCTCCAATAGGAGGCGGTGGCGGAGGATGCGGCCCCTTGAATCTTCCGTACCACATAAAAGAAAGTGTGCCTACATTAATGAGTATAAGTACAAGTATGATCGTAAAAAGCAGCTTATTCTTTGAAATTGTTTCCATTAGTTCTAAAAATTAAAAATTATAACTATCATTGTTAATAAAATCGTCAAAGTAACCTTTTGATTCCTTCTTAGTGTTTGTTTCTTTTATCTTAGAAGTTTCAGTTGACTCGGTATCTTTAACTGTAGTCGTTTCAGTAGTAATCTGCAGAATGGTCGCAACGTTTAGCACAATGAAAATCAGCATCACCAAAGCATATTTAATACCTGTATTGTAATTCCATCCCGGGATATTAGTCTGAACAGGCTGCTGATTCAACCGTGACATTACTTTTTCGTATAAGAAAGGATTTGCCTTCGCGCGCTGCATTCCTACTATACTCTGCATTGTCAGATTAATCTGCTCTTCGGTTTTGTTTTCTGTTTTATTGTTGTTTTTCATTGCTTATATATTTAGATGTATAAAATTTAAAAAACTTGCGTGCAATTATCAGAATACAAAATTATGCAGTTATTCACTGCTGTAATACTCTTTTAATATTTTTTTCAGATTACTTTTCGCCCTAAAAATCAGTGACTCGACCGATGAAACTGATAACTTCATTACCTCTGAAATTTCTTTATAGCTGAGGTTTTCAACCTGGCTTAATGTAAATGCCGCTTTCTGATTATCTGATAATTGATTTATCGCATCGAATAAAATTTTTGCACGCTCTTTATTTTCAATAATAATTCCGGGGTGATTAAAATCCCCTATTTCCATCTCCTCTTCCTCATTGGAAAAAATTGAAGTGATAAATGCAAAACGCTTCTTCGCTTTTCGCTTACGGAGTAAGTCTAATGCCTTAGTCGTTGCAATTCTGTAAACCCAGGTATATAACTGCGACTCTCCTTTGAACTTCGAAATTGAATTATAAATTTCAACAAAGACTTCCTGAGTTAGATCTTCTGTATCTTCTTTATTTTGTATTATGGAAAGGATTGTATTATGAACACGGTCCCCGTAGCTCTCGATCAAAAATCGAAAGGCTTCTTCTTTTTTGGCAAGAAGACCTTGTATAAGTTCAGGTTCAGTCAAAGGGGTAATTTTCTTTTTGCTTACAATTGCAAAGTACAAAGAAAATTACATAAAGGAAATTATTAAAAGAAAATTACACAACGAAAATTAATATCGCATTTAATACCCTAAGTTTTTCATACACTTCATTATATTAACACCTTTGCCTATTGCACCTTTAAATAAATCACCTTTTTTTTCTAACCTTTTAAAAATATTTTTTATATTAAAGTCCTGCGGAGTAAGCCCTTTCTTCAGCTCCTTCCATTCTAGAGGAGTAGAAACCGTCGCCCCTGCTTTCGGTCTTGCGCTATATGCGCATGCAAGCGTCTGCCCTTTTCTGTTCTGCAAAAAATCTATATAAACTTTTTTCTTTCTGTTCTTAGTCATACGCTCAATACTTGTGCAATCAGGCAAAAGCTCATGTACTTCCTGAGCGATTACATGGGCAAATTCCTTGGCGATTTCATAATCATACTTTGCATTCAATGGTATATAAATATGTATTCCCGTAGCTCCCGATGTCTTGCAATAACCGGTAGCTTTAGCTTTGTCCAGAACTTCTTTAACGCCTTTTGCGGTTTCTATCACTGCTTCGAAATCAATATCAAGCGGGTCTAAATCTATTGCAATGAAGTCAGGCTTATCCAGACTTTTTATTCGGGAGAACCATGGATTGATTTCAATACATCCAAGATTCACCATGTAAAGCAGCGTTGCCTTATCCTGACATACAAGATAATTTATCTCTACTTCGTTGGATTCAGAATAAATTTTTTGTGTCTTCACCCACTTAGGAGGCATATCACCAACATCTTTATGAAAAAAGCTGTGACCGTTTATTCCATTCGGATTACGCAATAACGACTCGGGTCTGTCTTTTAAATATGGCAGAATATATTTTGAAATTTTATCGTAGTACTCAATTAAATCACCCTTTGTAATTTTCTCCTTTGGCCAGAAAACTTTCTGAAGATTTGTAAGATGAAGCAGATGATTATTGGCAATTATATCTTTATCCATAAAACTTATTTTATTTTTCTTTTCTTTTCAATTTTCTTGGGAGATTCTTTCACTACATCTTTTGCTGCTTTATCTTCACGCAGTCCTATATAAACAGGATGCCTCATTATGCTGTCACCTGTCCAGTTAGAAAATTTTATCTCGCAAACAAGAACAGGTTCAACCCAAGTTACCGGATTATTAGGCAATGTCTTTTTTTCAAATGGCGATGTCTCTCTCACATACTTCTGAAGTTTTTTATAAACCTCTTTTAGACCTGCTTCATCGAATCCTGTACCTGTATGCCCGATGTATTTCAGCTTTCCTTTTTCATATACTCCCAGCAGCAATGCGCCGAAGTACTTACGTGAATTTCTGGGCTCAGTGTATCCACCAATTATTGCTTCCTGTCTCAGTTCAGTTTTTATTTTCAGCCATTCTTTAGTGCGGGAGTTTTCATAATACTTGCTGTCGGCTTTTTTTGCAATAAGTCCTTCAAGCCCCTGCTTCTTTGCTTCTGCAAATAATTTTTTTCCCTTTTCTGCAAAGTGCTCGCTGTATTGAATAATTTCGGATTTAGGAAGAATTTTCTTCAGGAGCTTTTTTCTTTCAAGCAAAGGATATTCTTCAATATTTTCATCTCCGTACCACAAAATATCGAATACATAATAAACTATATGCCCCTCTCTTGTACGCCTATAATTTTGTATAAGCTGAAAATTTGAGACACCTTCTTCATCAAGTATAACAGCTTCACCGTCAAGCACTACATTGTGCTTAATTTTCTTTAGTTCTTTTTTTATCTGCGGGAATAATTCATCAAATGAAAGATAATTGCGGGAAACAAGCTCAACATTTTTATTGTAAATTTTCGAAATGACTCTATATCCATCAAACTTTATTTCAAACACCCAGTCCTTACCGTCAAAAGCTTTATCGGTAAGTGTTGCTAGCATTGGTTTCAGATTATACGAGTACGGGGATTTTTTCATTTTGATTTAGCACTCTTTGCTTTAGTAATCTTTTTCTTCGGACTTGAACCCCATACATCTTCATTATTATTCTCTTTCTTGCTTGCCTTCTTTATACTCTCAATTGTCTTTTTTGAAATGACAGACTTATCTTTTTTAGTTAAGTCTTCTTTGCTAGCATATTCATCATCTTTTTTAATAAGCAGCCATGCATTATTATCTTTGTGCATATTTACAAGAGCAAATTCCCCTTTTAATTTCTTACCAAGCATTACAAACTTTATATCCCCCTTCTTTACCATTTTCTTCAGGATTTTTTCGTTCTCTTCTTTTGATTCTGTCCCTCCCATGGGAAGATAGTACCCGTTATCCCATACAATCACTTCTCCGCCTCCATAATTTCCTTTTGGTATAATCCCTTCGAAATCTTTGTAATCAAACGGATGGTCTTCAACCATCATAGCTAATCGTTTCACACTTGGATCAAGTGAAGGTCCCTTCGGAATCGCCCAGCTTAATAAAACTCCTTCAAGCTCAAGCCTGAAATCATAGTGCAGATGTGAGGCATCATGCTTCTGCACAGTGAAAATTAATTTATCTTTCAAAACCTTCTTGGTAGTCGTCTTTTTTCCCGAAGGCTCTTTAGTCTTTTTAAAATCTCTTTTCTTATTATATTTTGTTAAGCTCATGCTGCTTTTTTAGCTACGCTCTTTTTCAATAGCGTCATTAAGTTTGTAGAAGTAGTATTCTTAGGTTTCTTTCCTTTAGGAGTAATTTTTTTTCCCTTAGCTTTCTGTTCAATTATTTTCTTCAACTCACTGATGTATGTATCTTTATAATCTTTGGGATTAAATTTATAGTTCAACTGTTTGATAAGTGATACTGCAAGCTCGACTTCCTTTGCCGAAACAGCTTTTCCTTTAGGGATATTCAGATCTTTAGAATCTCTCACTTCATCCTGATATCTTATCTGATTAAAAATAAGTGCATCGTTATAAACTCTTACTATCTATTAAAAGCGCATAAGGCTTTACACCTGATTTTTCCGGCTCGAGGAAATACGGCTTTTCATAGTAAATCGTATCAACACCTTTTTCATCAACAAAATGAACTATTTCTATGGTATGAGTTTTTTCCACATTAGCGCTTTCAAAATCTTTATCAGTTAGAATAACATAATCACCTTCTTTATATTCATAACCTTTAACAATATCTTCATAGGGAATTTCCTTGCCGTCGTCTCTGCAAACACGCATAAATCTCACCTGACAATGATCGCTTTTTCGAAGCATGTCCAGATCTAAGTTATGACTCTGAGTGCCCGAATACATTTTAACAGGAATATTTACTAAGCCGAAACTTATAGAGCCTTTCCAGATTGATTTCATATAATTATTTTATAGATAAATTTATTAGTAATATTATTTAATTTCTTCTAAATTAGATAATGCAGGTCCGTTTATCACAATTCCCTTACTGTCAAAACGTGAACCATGACAAGGACAATCCCATGTCTTCTCTGCGGAGTTCCACTGCACAATACATTTCAGATGAGGACAAACTGCTGAGAATTTATGCACCGTCCCGTCTTCATCTTTATATACAGCTAATTTTTTCAAACCATCTCTGATAAGAGCACCTTCACCGTTTTTTATTTCCTTAACGCTGCTTTCATCACCCGGCGTTACATAATCAACGAACTGAGCAACAACATTCACTCCTTCTTTTATAAATTCATCGGCAGCCTTAAGTGTTTTTCTTTTCGGGTCATACAATTCTGACCAAGGGTTATCATATCCGCAGATCAGATCTTTAAGCAAAATTCCGGAAAAGGCAGAATGTGTCATACCCATTCCCGAATCACCAGTAGTTATGTAAACACTGTTTTTATTTTCAGGATCCTTCCCTATAAAACTAAGTCCGTCAACGGGCTCCATAACCTGACCTGACCACCGGTATTTTATTTTTCCAAGCTGACTGAAATGCTGCTGTGCCCATTCTTCAAGACATTCAAATCTTTCATCCGGATTATCTTCCTGCCCGGTTTTATGATCTTCACCGCCGACTATAAGAATTTCATCTTCACCGTCAAAATATCTTCTAATGTAATGGTATGGCTCGGCATCATCCCAATACAGTCCTTCATTAACGTAATCTTTAGGTATAACAAATCCAATTACGTAAGTCATGTACGGTGCCTGTTTTGTATGGATTGCTACATAGTCGCTTATCGGACTGTTAGTAGCAACAATTATATTTTCAGCTGTGATAGTTTTTTTATTTGATAATGTTACAGTAGCTTTTTTGTTTTCTTCTTTATCCGAATCTTCAATACTTTCAGCATGTGAATTAGTAAAAATCTCACCGCCGTAATTTATTATTGATTTGCAAAGTCCGTTCAGAAATTTCAGAGGATGAAATTCAGCCTGATTGGGAAAAATTAAACAAGGGTAGGAGTTGAAAGATTCAATAGGAGATGTTTCAGAAATAACTACATCCAATCCCGCCCTTGTACAAGCCTCATATTCCTTTTGCAGCTCATCTGCATCTTCATCAGGAGTAAAAAATAAATATCCGTCAATGCGTTTGAAATCACAATCAATTTTTTCTTCGGTAACAATTTTTTCGATTGCATTTATTGCCGCAGTCTGGCTATCAGCAGCAAGCTTTGCATTTTCTTTTCCGTGCAGCCTTTCAATTTCATAATATCTGTCATCAATTACATTAGTTATATGTGCCGTAGTATGAGACGTTTCACCGCCGCCGACTTCTCCGTCATCGATTATGATTACTCTTTTTCTTTCCTTCGATAAAAAATACCCTGCAAGCAAACCGGCAATTCCTGCACCTACTATGCAAACTTCGGTGTTAAGACTTTCGTATACTGGTTTAAAAGTTAAAGTTTTACTTGTAGCATTCCAAATTGAGGAAGTTGATTCTATTTTGTTTTCAGACATTATTTTCCGAGATTGATTCTATATTCTTTTAGTAGAATTTACAACAAACGATATGCCGATTTATTCTTCTATAATAAGGTTGGATTAGACTTTTTAGCGTCAGTGTATTGACAATAGTGTCACTCAATTGTCTTATGAGACATCTATATATCCTGCAAAATAAATTTTTGGGGAATTAATCAAGAAAAAGTGACGTTCGATTTTTAATTAACGGTATACAAATTGGATTAAAAACTATTATGAATAAACCCTTACAAATTCCTTTCTATCTCAAAGTATCTCAGATTATTTTGGGAATAATAGCTCTCTTTTTTGTCTTATATATCGGTCAGGCAATCATTTTGCCACTAATTTATGCGCTGATACTTGCCATCCTTATGAATCCGGCAGTAAATTATCTCCTCGGGAAAAGAGTAAATAAAATTCTCGCTATAACGATTGTTCTTCTTGTCACGACAATAGCTTTACTTGCACTGGTTTATTTTATATCTGCGCAGATGGTAAGCTTCGGAGAAGTTCTGCCTCAACTGAAATCGAAATTTAACATGCTCCTATCGCAGTCAATAGATTTTATTTCAAGAACATTCAACGTAGATCAGAAAACGATAAATGGATGGATAGCAAAGGGAAAGACCGAGCTTAGCTCAAGTTCATCAGGGCTTATAGGTCAGACGTTAAGCACTTTTACAGATGTAGTACTTGTATTCACATTGCTGCCGGTTTATATTTTTATGTTTTTATATTACAAACCGCTCCTGCTTGAGTTTATTTCTAAACTATCTCCGCCTGAAAATAAGGATTCTGTAGGTGAAGTACTTGTCGAGACAAGATTGCTGGTTCAAAGTTATCTCAGCGGGCTACTTCTTGAAGCTGCAATAGTTTCAGCCCTCAATGCTTTAGGACTTTTTATATTGGGAGTAGATTATGCAATTCTCATTGGTCTCATAGGCGGAATTTTGAATATCATTCCATATTTGGGAGGAATTATAGCTACAGCTATACCAATGCTGTTGGCCCTTGCTACAAAATCACCTACAACTGCCTTACTTGTATTAGGTGTTTATCTGTTAGTTCAGTTCATAGATAATAATTACTTAATGCCGGTTATCGTTGCATCACGTGTACGAATAAACGCACTTTTTTCAGTTATTGTTGTTTTAATTGGAGGAGCCTTATGGGGAATAGCAGGTATGTTTTTATCTATACCGCTTACGGGATTATTAAAAGTAATTTTTGATCGTGTGGATTCCCTGGCTCCGTTTGGATTTTTATTAGGAGATACTATGCCTAAAAAAGAAAGCAGTTTCCTGAAAATAATGAGGAGAAAAGCAAAGGAAAAGAAAGATGACCCTAAAAAGATTGATAATAAAAAAGTTGATGCTAAAACAAAAACAGCCTAACACATAAAATAATATATTAACATTATTTCTAAAATTAATTTAATGGTCATGAAAAACGAAAAGAATAAAACAGTAACAACAGAAGGTGACGAATTACCGGGTTACCCTTCATATCCTAAAGATGAAGATATCTATAAACAATTCAAAGAAGAAGAGGAGCTCGATCCTGATGATTTAACATCCGGGAAAGAACCAAATCTTAAGCCTAATGAAAGAAATGCAAAAGATTTTAATGAAGATGTTTCCGGCAGCGATCTTGACGTTCCCGGATCAGAACTAGATGATGATTTAGAAAAGATCGGTGATGAAGATGAAGAAAATAATTATTACAGCCTTGGCGGTGATAATCATACTGACCTTGAAGAAGACAAGGGAGATTAATTTTAATTTAAATAAAATTTTATTATGGACGAAAAAAAGAAAAATCCGCCAATGGAAGATATAATGAAATCAGACCGTAATTTTGATGATGCAAATGCCCCTGATTCAATGGAGGATAACATGAAGTCTGATCGTTTTATTGAACATAAAGTATCATCTGATAACTCTGATGAAACTATGGAAGAAAATATGACAACTGACAGACATCTTGAAGATGACAATTATCCTACAACAATGGAAGATGTGATGAAGACTGACAGATACATAGATGAAAACGAAATGAAGGAAGATGATGTTGATAGTGACCAGGCAACCTTAGACAAAGAAGAGAATGCCTGAGGGTCCCTCAATATTATTGCTGAAAGAAGCAGTAAAACAATTCGAGGGTAAAAAAATAATCTCCCTTTACGGAGATACAAAAATAGATAAGGAAAGGCTTTTAAATAAAAAGGTTTTGGAATTTAAAACCTGGGGAAAGCATTTCCTTATTTGTTTTAAGGACTTTACCATGCGGATTCATTTGCTGATGTTCGGCTCATATTCTATTAATGAGAAAAAAATAAGCAAGATTGATACAGGAAAAGAAAGGCCTGTACGTTTAGGATTAGAATTTTCAAAAGGGGAAATAAATTTTTATTCATGTGCAGTAAAAGTTATTGAAGGCGACGTTAATGAGGTTTATGACTGGAGCTCTGATGTAATGAGCGATGAATGGGATGAAAAAAAAACTAAGAAAAAACTAAAAGATGTGCCCGATACAATGATATGCGATACTTTGCTGAACCAGAACATTTTTACGGGTGTTGGGAATATAATTAAGAATGAAGTCTTATATAGAGTAAGGGTTAATCCGGAAAGCAGGACAGGTGAAATTCCAGCCAGGAAAATGTCTCAGATTGTAAAGGAAGCTCGTATATACAGCTTCCAGTTTCTTGAATGGAAAAGAAAGTTTGAGCTAAAAAAGCACTGGCTTGCGCATACGAAAAAGACATGTCTGCGATGCGATCTTCCCTTTATAAAAAAATACACCGGCAAAAATAAAAGAAGAAGTTTCTTTTGCACAAACTGCCAGATATTGTACAAATAATCTTATCATACCATGGCTAAGGAATGGAGAATAGGGTGTTCGGGATTTTATAATAAACATTGGAAAGGAGTTTTTTACCCTGATGATCTGCCGCAAAGCAAATTTTTTAATTTTTACTCTGAAAAGTTTAATTCACTTGAATTGAATGTAACGTTCTACCGTTTTCCTAAAGCTGAAACGCTGAAGAAGTGGTATGATAAAAGTCCGAAAGGTTTTAATTTTTCCATTAAAGCTCCTAAGCTTATTACTCATATGAAAAAGCTTAATGATTGTGAAAGGCTTATAAATGATTTTTACTCTGCATGTGAAGAAGGTGTGAAAGAAAAACTGGGCTGCCTGCTTTTTCAGTTTCCGCCCAGCTTTAAATACTCCGAAGAAAGACTTGAGCAAATAATAAACAACCTGAAACCGGATTTTAATAATGTAGTCGAATTCCGGGATGCCGGCTGGTGGAATAAAAATGTTTATGCTGCGCTTTCAGAAAATAAAATTATCTTTTGCAGCACAAACCATCCGAAGCTTCCTGAAGATATAGTTATAAATTCTGATATCACTTATATAAGGCTTCACGGAAATCCACAGATTTTTTATTCAAAGTATTCACATAAAGAACTTGAACAACTGAATTCTGCTGTAGCAAAAAAAAGAAAAATAAAAACTACTTACATTTACTTTAATAATACTGCAAGCAATGCAGGGATAGAAAACGCAATGGAAATGCAGAATATGACTCTCTAAATTAAACTTTTTTGTTAGTATTTATTCCTAATAGCTTATACAAAGCGCATCTTGAAAATAACCCTGTAAGCAAAAATACTACTCCTACTAAAGCCCACCAGCTGTTAAATACAAACCATCCGACGAGTATTACAGCCAAGCCAAGTACTATTCTTAAAATTTTATCTATACCGCCTACGTTTGCTTCCATAAAATAATTTTTAGTTTACTAAAATATTTTCATTAACTGAAGATGTTACTTCCAATTTAGGAGGATTAGCTAAGTGTTTTTTAACTGTACAAAGATTTGCCGAAGATACTACTGCTTTCCTATATTTCTCCGGGAAATCAGCCGGGAGCTGTATATCAATACTGATATCATTTACTAAATGTGTTTCAGGATTGAAATTCATCGATTGTACAATTTTTATATTTTCGGCAGAAATATTTCGCTGATCGCAGAATGATTTCACATAAAATCCTGCGCATGTGCCTATGGAGGATAAAAATAAATCGAATGGTGAAGGTGCACTTCCGTCTCCTCCGGAGTTTTCCGGCTGATCTGTTTTTATTATATACCCGTTAAAGCTTGCACTGACTTTTTTATTGCCTTCAAATAGTATTTCCATTTTCATTTTGCGTTGTCCTTTCTTTGCTTGTTTTAAACATACTGAAAAATAGCCCGCCCATTACTGACCCGTATATTGTACTGTTAACCGGATTAGAAGTTATTGCGCAAGTACCCGATGCGCACCCTATATAAAAGTAATACAGATATCCGCCTATTGCTCCGGCTGTAATACCTGTTATTGTTAAATAATATTTTTTTATAAAACTCATTTTTCTTCTGTTAAATTTTTTTGCAGCAGTTTTCTACAGAGTCAATTATTTTCATAAATTCATTCTGCTTTAAATAATAGAAGCTGAACTTTCCGCTTTTTTCAAAATCAATAATACCTTTATCTCTCATTAATGTAAGGTGCTGGGATAGTACAGGCTGCTCAATATCTAACTTTTTCTGAATATCTGTATTACTAAGTTTTGAGTTGCCCCTTATCAAATCAATTATTGCCAGCCTTACCGGATGAGCCATAGTCTTCAGCATTTCAGATGCTCTGTTAAGTTTTTCAGATGAAGTTCTTTCTATCAGTGTTTTCATATATACAAATATAGATATCACTATGTATTGTTGAAAGGCACTTATATATGCACAAAAAGTAATTTACTTTAACTCCTCAAAATTCCATTTTTTCACCATCTCATAAACAGCAACTCCGTAAGCTACGGATACATTAAGGCTCTGCTTCATTCCTAGCATAGGCAGTTCAAAAGAGAGATCAGCCATATCGATAATCTCTTTAGATACCCCTGTAATCTCATTGCCAAGAACCAAACATATAGGAAAATCATCTCTTTTTACATTCCAGAAATAATTTTTGGAATCAGTCAGTTCAAGTACAGCAATTTTAATTCCTTCCGACTTAAGTTTCTTTACTATTTCAACCGGATCTTTATAATATTCCCAAGGAACAGTAAGCGTTGCTCCAAGAGCGACCTTTTCAATTTCTTTTCTTGGAGGATAGGGAGTGTATCCCGTAAGATAAAGCTTCTCAATGAAAGCACCATCGGAAGTTCTGAATATGGCTCCTACATTAAAAATGCTTCGTATATTATCACAAACAACATAGATTGGCGCGCGTTTGTATTCGTGTATGTATGAAAGTTCTTTACGCTCTTTTTTAATTTCTTCGTGGGAAAGTTTTCTCATGAATTAAAATTTTATTAACAAATTCTGGGAAGTTGTTCCCCGGAGATCATATCAAGAATTCTTTTTGTGCCAATTCGACTTATCAATGTAACTCCATCATTGTTTTTTTTCTCAACTCTCCCTATAATTTTTCCTTCACCGTGCTTATTCAGGATTTTCAATGCTTCGTCATAATATTTCTCAGGAATAAAAGAAATAAATCTTCCTTCATTGGCAACGAACATTGGATCAAATCCCATAAGCTCGCATGCGCCTTTTACATCTTCTCTTACAGGAACATCTTTCTCATTTATAATAAATTCATATCCGCTTGAGTTAGAAAGCTCCACTAACCCGCATACTAATCCTCCTCGGGTTAAATCGCGCATGCAATGAATTTCTATTCCATTTTTTAATAAATCTTGGACAAGATGATTTAACGGAGCACAGTCGCTTTCGATAACTGTTTCAAATTCAAGATTTTCTCTTGTAGCCATAATAGCAATTCCATGTCTTCCTATATCTCCGTTGATAAAAATTAAATCTCCTTCCTGAATTGACGATGGAGCAATAATAAAATCATGTTCGATAACTCCTATCCCGCTTGTATTAATAAATATTCCGTCTCCCTTTCCTTTATCTACTACCTTAGTATCACCCGTAACAATTTTTACTCCGGCTAAATCACAATTTGTTTTTAATGAGTTGACTATTTTCCATAGAGTTTCCATTGGTAATCCTTCCTCTATTATCATTCCCAAACTTATATATAAAGGTTTTGCTCCTGACATAGATAAATCATTGACAGTTCCATTAACTGCCAGACTTCCGATATCACCTCCGGGAAAAAACAACGGCTTCACGACATATGAATCAGTAGTAAATGCAATTTTATTTTTTTCAAGATTTAATAATACAGAATCAGTTCTCTGTTCTAAAAAAGAATTACCAAAAGCAGTTATAAACATCTTCTCTATCAGCTGCTGCATAAGTTTTCCTCCGCCGCCATGAGCCATCATAACATTTGGATAGTTAGCAATTGGTATCGGACAGGATAAAATAAAATCTTTTTCTTTCATCTCAAATCTTCACTTTATTTCTATATTTATAATACGCTGCGCAGGCTCCTTCTGAAGACACCATTGTCGCGCCGAGGGGATGCTCAGGGGTGCAAATTTTTCCAAAAGCTTCGCAATTAAAAGGTTTCTCTATTCCTTGAAGAATCAGTCCACTGATACACTCAGAAGGTTCCTCAACAAGAATATCATTTAAATTAAATTTTATTTCCGCATCATACTCCGAGTAATTATCATTTAATCCTAATCCGCTTTGAGAAATTT
The DNA here is from genome assembly GCA_044226845.1 of Ignavibacteria bacterium. Lineage (GTDB taxonomy): Bacteria > Bacteroidota > Ignavibacteria > Tepidaquicellales > Tepidaquicellaceae > JAFDZO01. The sequence continues at coordinate 36,572 of JBGAGG010000016.1, read as the reverse complement.
CTCCTATTCCTCTCCACTTTCTATTTCTAATTTTAAAAACCTCCCTTATAATATTTTGCGCATGAAGATTACCTGTTTTATCAACGACTCTTGAATACTGATTCTCAACTTCTGCTCTTCCTTCTTCAAGCTGCTTAATGCACATATAAATTCCATTGAGAATATCCACAGGTTCAAATCCCGTCACAACGATTGGAACATTGTACTTTTCCGCAATTGGATAATATTCTTCATATCCCATAATTGTACATACATGTCCTGCTGCTAAAAATCCGTTAACTCTGTTGTTCGGTGAAGATAAAATTGCTTCAATCGCAGGTGGCACCAGGACATGTGATATTAAAATTGAAAAGTTTTTTATTCTCTGCTGCTTCGCCTGATAGACAGCCATAGCATTGGCAGGAGCGGTAGTTTCAAATCCTACTGCAAAAAATACAACTTCTTTATCAGGATTTTCTTTTGCAATTTTTAATGCATATATCGGTGAATACAGTATTCGTACATCACCTCCTTGAGCTTTTACTGAAAGCAAATCTTTTTTTGAACCCGGAACTCTAAGCATATCACCGAACGAACAAAATATAATTTCCTTTTTTGAAGCTAACTCAATTGCTTTATCAATCTGCTCTAAAGGAGTAACACATACAGGGCAGCCGGGACCGTGTATCAAAGTAATTTCTTTTGGCAGTAATTCATCTATTCCAAATTTCACAATAGAGTGTGTCTGTCCACCGCAAACTTCCATTATGTTCCATGGTTTTGTTACGATTTTTTTTATTAACGAAGTATATTTCAAAGCAGCATCTGCTTCTCTGTATTCATCCAGATATTTCATTGCTCACCTTCTTTTAATTCATCAATATCTTCCATTTCTTTCAGATAATCAAAAACTTTGTTCGCTTCCGATTCATCCAATTTTTTTAAAGCAAAACCTACGTGAACGATAACATAATCATTCAGATTTGCTTCCGGGGTATATGATAGATTTACTTCTTTTATTATTCCGCCAAAGCTAACTCTCCCAGTCCTCATCATCGGACTATCACTTTTATCTACACTTATTATTTTACCGGGTATAGCTAAACACATAAACTAATTTTTATTTATAAAACTTAAATATTTCATCTGACCAAGACTTATTCCCGCGTCATTTGTTGGTATTTCACTCTGCCAGTATACACTGAAACCTTCTTCTCTCAATCTGTCAATTGTTCGTTCAATTAAATACTTATTTTGAAAACATCCACCGGATAATGCTATTTGATTTATTCCTGAAATCTTACTTATTTCAATAATTACTTCTACTAAAGCGTTATGAAACTTTGCAGAAATAATATGCTTGGAAATATTTGTTGTCAAATCATCAAAAATATCAGTCACAACATTTCTCCAATCAACAATATAATTATTTTCTTTCGCTTTTATAATTTCAAACTTATAACTCTCATTAAAATACTTTTCATTTATAATATTTTCCAATTGCATTGCTGCCTGCCCTTCAAAAGAAGTGTTTTGCTTTATGTTAATAAGAGAGGCTATACCGTCAAAAAGTCTTCCCACACTTGAACATAGCGGTGAATTAATTTTTTTCTCGATTAAATTTAATATTACTTCTGTATCAAAATCTTTAAAGTGTTTTTTAACTGAACTTTTATCTTTTGTCGCAACATTTAATAAACTTGCTCCGATTCTCCAAACTTCCTTAATAGCTTTTTCTCCACCGGGCAATGGGAAGTAATCAAAATGGGCAAACCTCTCAAATTTATCTCCGTTTACTTTTAAAAACTCTCCGCCCCAGATATATCCGTCAGTTCCGTAACCCGTCCCGTCCCATGATATTCCCAATACTTCTCCTTCGATATTATTTTCAGCAATGCATGAAAGTATATGCGCATAATGATGCTGAACCTGAATGAGTTTTAATCCTGTGCTTAGTGCAAATTTTGTTGAAATATAATCGGGATGTAAATCTGAAATAATATATTCGGGATTTACATCATACAAATCTTTAAAATCAGATATAATTTTTTTGAATGCATTAAACGCTTCTTTAGAATCCAAATCTCCTATATGCTGGCTTATAAAAATATTTTTTCCGTTCGAAATTGCTACAGTATTTTTTAACTGCCCACCGACTGCAATAGCCTGGGGAATTTCATCGCTTAAAATTACAGGATATGAAGCATACCCTCTTGCCCTTCTTACCATAAAAGGTTTGTTCTTAATAACTCGGCTAACTGAATCATCAACCTGTCTTACTATTTTTCTGTTATGAATTAGAAAATAATCAGCTATACTGTTTAGCTTTTCAAAGGCTTCTTCATTTGAAATACAGATGGGCTCATCTGAAATATTCCCGCTTGTGGCAATAATGGGGATATTCAATTCCTTCGTTAAGATATGGTGCAGCGGAGTATACGGCAGCATAATCCCGTAGTAGTTATTTCCATCGGAAATATCGTTTGCAATAAAACTATTATCTTTTTTCTTTAAAAGAACAATGGGTGATTGTGAAGATAATAATAAATTTTCTTCCTCTTCGAATACCTCACAATATTCTTTAATTATTTCCATATTAGGGAACATCATTGCAAACGGTTTTTCTTCCCTGTGCTTTCTTTCACGTAATTTTTTTACTGCTTCATTATTTCTTGCATCAACAATTAACTGGTAACCTCCAAGTCCTTTTAAAGCTATAATTTTACCATTAAGAATTAATTCAGCTGATTTTTTTATTACATCATTTCCCTCAACCAATTCTTTGTCTGCATTGTATAATTTTATCTGCGGTCCGCATTTGGGACATGCAATTGGTTCTGCATGAAATCTTCTGTCCAATGGATTTTCATATTCCTTTCTGCAATCGTTACACATTTCAAATTCTTTCATCGTTGTGTTTGCTCTGTCGTAAGGAATGGATTCTATAATCGAAAATCTTGGTCCGCAGTTTGTGCAGTTTGTGAACGGATACAAATATCTTCTTTCTCCCGGATTAAATATTTCTTTTAAACAATCTGGGCACGTAGCTAAGTCAGGTAAGATTAATGCTGTCTTTATTGCAGTGTTATTACTTTCTTTGATCTCAAATTTTACAAAATTTTTTGTATCAGAATTTACATACTTAAAATCATTTATAGTGGAATTTATCGGTTTATCATTTTTTAATCTGATAAGAAAATTTTCTACATCGCTTTCATCACCTTCGGCTTCTATTTCCACACCTGCAGAAGAATTAACAATCCAACCTTTGATATTTAACTCGTGTGCAAGACGAAATACAAACGGTCTGAAACCTACTCCCTGAACAGTGCCTTGTATATTTATCAGTACGTTCTTCAAATCAATAAATGTATTTTACAGAAAATTAGAAATTCAGGCGAGAAATTTTAGGGCGATTTTACTACCATTACCTCCCTTGCGGGAGGCAGATAGTGTCTATAGTCTAAATGACTAATAACATTAAGGAGAAATGAATGAAACAAATCAATACATCAATTGCTTTTCATGACTATGTTTAGTTCTCACATTCTCAACTAACCAGTTACACCACTCTTTTATTCCTGCACCTGATGTGCAGCTTACTTCAAAAATTTTTAATCCCGGATTAACGTTTAATGCATTATTTTTTAATGTTTCAATATTGCAATTTACATAGGGTATCAAATCTGTTTTATTAATTATCATCGCTTCGGAATTTCTGAACATCTTAGGATACTTCAACGGTTTATCATCTCCTTCAGTTGTGCTAACCAAAACAATTTTCATATTTTCACCGAGATCAAATCCCGCAGGACAAACTAAGTTTCCCACATTCTCAATAAACAGCAGTTCAGTTTTTTCCAGATCAAGATTACTTAATGCATCCTGCACTAACTTTGCTTCAAGGTGGCATGCGCCGTTTGTTACAATTGAGACAACTGGAACATTATAGTTTGCAACACGTTCTGCATCAAGGCTTGTCTGCACATCGCCTTCAATCACGGAAATATCAACTTTGCTTCCAAGTGTTTCAAAAGTTTTTTCAAGAAGACTTGTTTTACCTGAGCCCGGTGAACTTACTAAGTTTATTGTAAAAATTTCATTCTGTTTTAACAAGTTTCTGTTGTGCTCAGCAAGTTCATCATTTTTAGCCAGAACTTTTCTTTCTACAGTTATTACACTCATATAAAAATTTTAATTATTTAAGATTATTTCTGAAATTAAAAGCTCATTGCCTGAAACAACTTCAGTATCTTTACTCCCGCATACAGGACATTTTATATTTCCTAATTCATTATCAGATTTATTACTGCAAACTTTACATTTAATTGCAAATGGAATTCGCATCATTTCATATCTTGCACTTTCAAGTTCTGTTCCTGTTGAAATCGCTTCCAATGAAAACATAAGGGAATCAGGCACAACTCCCGATAACTCGCCGACTTTCAGAACTACTTTTTCTATAGTTTTTAAATCTTTCTCTTCAACGGATTCCTTTATAATCTCAATGATATTTTTTGCAATTGAAAGTTCGTGCATAGAATTAATTCCCGTATTTTTCTTTTATCATTTCTGCAGTTTTATTTACAGCTTTTTCTATCTTACCGGATAGCTTCGTATCAAAATTAAAATGCTGTCCTTCTATTCCGTATACGATTAAAGACTTGGGAAGTTTATTCATAACTCTGGAAACATTTATTGCCTCAGCAAGTCCGAATGCATGGGAAGAGTAATTAAAAAAATCAGATTGCAGCTCTTCCTCACATGCGTTAATCTCGTAGATTTTGCCGGAACTTCCATTTTTCTGAACAGCATCTATGATAATGACATTATCATATCCTTTCCATGATTCCATAATATCAGTTCCTTCACCGTCAATGATTTTTACATCAAATTTTTCTACTCCGAATTTTTTTATTTTTTCAGCTGCAGCAACGCCTGCTCCGTCATCGCTCCGGAATTTATTCCCAATTCCCAATATTAAGAATTTATTTTTCTCCATTAATTTTCCTTTTCAACATGCAGCTTTAAAAAGTGTGTTGCGCAGGAAATACACGGGTCGTAATTTCTTACTGCCTGTTCGCATTGCAGCACAAGCTCTTTTTCAGGTAAATTTACTCTTGGGGGGATAAAATGTTTTAAATCTTTCTCAATCGTTTTTTGGTTCTGTGATGTCGGCGGCACTATCTTGGCATCCATTATTAGTCCCTCTTCATTTATTCTGTATCTGTGATATAGCATTCCTCTTGGAGCTTCAGATGCGCCGTTTCCTGTTGCTTCTATAGGGTTAATCTGAATGCTCGGCTCATCAGGTTTTTCGTACTGGTCAATAATTCTTATTGCCTCATCACAGGCGTAGAGAGTTTCAAGTCCTCTTACAATAATACTCTTGAACGGATTATTTATTTGTCCCGGTAATTTCAAATCGTCAGCAACTTGTTTTACTATAGGAGATAATTTATCGTAGTTCAGATTATATCTTGCAATAGGACCCAGGAAATAATTATCTCTTTCGCGCAATCGGGAATGCAGAGCATGTGAATACTCTACATGCTCTTCAATAAAATTAAAATCATATTCTTCAACTGAGATGTCTAATCCTTTGTTTGATTTTATTCTTCCCTCATTAAAAGGATACTCTGTTTCATGGCATAAAGAAATAAATTCGTAGTCCTGTTCAAAGTCCGGAAATGTCAAAGTAGATGTAAACTTCACAGTATCTATTGCAGCATCTCTTGCCCAAAGCAGATCTTCTCTAAGTTGTTTCAGGTCTTTTTTCTGAGGGACTTTATAAAATCCACCGACCTTTACATTTATTGGATGGATTTCTCTTCCACCAATTGTCTTTACAATATCGTTGCCGATTCTTTTCAGCTTCAATGCCTTCTCTACAACTTCCGGAAAATCTTTTGCCATATGTACCACATCCGGATATCCCAAAAAATCAGGAGCGTGAAGCATATAAAGATGTAATGTATGGCTTTCAATCCACTCGCCGCAATATATCAGTCTGCGAAGTTCTCTAATCTGTCCGTCAGGTACCTGCCCGAATGCGTGTTCAATAGCATTCACTGCTGACATCTGATAAGCTATAGGGCATATTCCGCAAATTCTTGCAGTGATATCAGGTGCTTCAGAATATTTTCTTCCTCTTAAAAACGCTTCAAAGAATCTTGGCGGTTCAAATATTTTTAGCTTTACGTCATCAACTTCACCGTTCTTGATTTTTATGTATAAAGCTCCTTCGCCTTCAACACGGGCGAGGTAGTCAACTTTTATTGTTCTATTTTTCATATACTTCGCTTTCCTTTCTGAATGGTTCTGAGTAAGCATTAAATCCTCTGAACGCTAACATTATATCATATTTTGTTTCTCCTCTTGCTTCTATGTTTCTTGCAAGTGAAGATGTGTTAGGAGAATCCATCGGACCGAAACATCCGTAGCATCCTCTGTCATAAGACGGGCAAATCGAACCGCAGCCTGTTTGTGTCACTGGACCTAAGCATGGTGTTCCATGAGCAACCATTACACAAACATTGCCTTTCTGCTTGCATTCCATACAGACAGAATGAGATGAAATGTTTGGCTTCTTATTATTAAGATATGCAACTATTACATCGATAAGTTGATACTTATTTACAGGACATCCACGCAATTCGAAGTCAACATGTATAAAAGAAGCAACAGGCATTGACCTGTCTAATGTAGAAATATACTGAGGATGAGCGTAAACTATTTTTGTAAATTCCTTTACGTCCTTCCAGTTCCTTAATGCCTGAATTCCTCCTGCTGTTGCGCATGCGCCGATTGTAATTAATGTTTTACAATCTTTTCTTATTTGTCTTGCAAGTTCTACATCATGCGGAGTTGTAACGCTTCCTTCTATCAATCCTATATCATAAGGTCCGGGCAGCATTCTGCTGCTTGCCTCAGGAAAATATGCAATATCAACTGCACCAAGCACAGCTAATAATTCATCTTCTGCATCAAGGATGGATAGCTGGCATCCGTCACAAGATGATAATTTAAATACTGCTAATTTTGGTTTTTTATTTTTCATATTTGCTAGACCTCGTAAAGATTAAAAATATCTTTTACCTGTGAATAATTAAATACCGGACCGTCTTTACAAATAAATTTAGATGTGTACTGACAGTGTCCGCAGAACCCTATAGCGCACTTCATGTTTCTTTCAAGAGAAAGATAAATATTCTTTTCTTCAACACCGAGCTTCAACAATTCTTCAATGGAAAACTTCATCATTATTTCAGGTCCGCAAACCATTGAGTATGTATTCATCGCATCAAGCTTAATGTAGTTGAACAGATTTGTAACTACACCAATATTTCCGCGCCATGAACTATCGCCTCTGTCGATGGTTGTAAGCACCTCTACATTTTTTGTTTTTGACCAGTGTTCAAGCTCTACTCTGTACAGCAAATCCAGCGCAGTTCTTGCTCCGTAAAGAATTATTATTCTGTTAAATTTTTTTCTTTCTTTAAAAATCGAATATATTGCCGGGCGTAACGGAGCAAGGCCGATACCTCCTACTACAATAACTACATCCTTACCGTAGAATTTTGTTACATCCCAGTTACTTCCGAAAGGACCACGTACTCCTATTGTATCACCTTTTTTAAGCTGTGATAATTTTGAAGTGACGTTTCCTACCCTATGTATTGTATGAAGAATTGTTTTGTTTTTTGCGGGGTCGGAACAGATTGATATAGCAGATTCGCCCATGCCGAACACGTAAAGCATATTGAACTGACCTGGCTTAAAATTGAAATTGCTTTTATCGTGTGATTCTATTTCAATTGTGAATGTGTCATCGGTTTCCCAGAATATTTTTTTGATCGTGAATAAATTCGGAATCATCGGATCAGTAATAATTGTATTCGTCTCAGCAGGTAATAACGGATTATTTCCTTCGATGAATGTCATAATTTTAAATCATTTAATTTCTTTCGTATAAACATCTAATAGTTGTATTCTTGTTGCTTTTAATCTTGCTTCAAGAATTCCTGAAAATCTTTTTATCAGTTCATAACCAAGATCGTGATTTTCTTCGCATTTGTTTCTTAGACATTCTCCGTCAAGAGCAACTGCTCTTACATCGTCAATTGCATAAGCATCAAAATGCCATTTGTACGGAGATACAAGCCAAGACCAGCCAAGTACTTGTCCCGGACCTAGAGTCAAAATTCTTATCGAACCTTTTTCTCTTCCGTTAATTTCAATTGCTACTTTTCCCGTTCTTATCAGATAAAACTTTTTAGCCTCTTCGCCCTCGCTAAAAATTTTAGTTCCATCAGGAAAATAGGTATTAGATGCGCATGATAAAATTGTATCAATATATTCCGGTTTTAAATCTTCCAGGAAGGAATGATTTCTTAACAGGATTGATATATCTTCAGTATGCATTTTTTGAATTCCTTTATTTAATTTTTAAAAAAATTAATTAACAGGATTATCTTGTATAGCTTTTACTTCTTTGGTAATATCTATTCCGACAGGACACCATGTGATGCATCTTCCGCATCCGACGCAGCCCGATGTTCCAAACTGGTCAATCCAAGATGCAAGCTTATGTGTCATCCACTGGCGATACCTTGCCTTTGGAGATGTTCTGAAGTTACCGCCGGCAACTTTTGAGAAATCCAGACTAAAACATGAATCCCATTTTCTCCAGCGTTCAGTATGATTTCCGCTGATATCATTTACATCTTCAACGTTGTTGCAGAAACATGTCGGGCATACCATTGTACAGTTGGCACATGTAAGGCATCGTGTTGCAACGTCATTCCATTGTGGATGCTCCATGTTGTTCATAAGAAGATCTTTTATACCATCTGAAACCAAAGCGCGACCCATATTTCTTGCAGCGTTATCAATTTCTGCTTCAGCTTTGAAAATTTGTTCTTCTGTTGCAAAATTAGTTTCTACTTTGCTTAAGATATCTTCGCCTTTATCACTGCCGGATTCTACAACAAAATAATGTTCGTTTGGATTTATAACTTCAGTAATTGAGAGGTCAAACCCTTTTTTTGCCCTTGGCCCGGTATTCATTGAAGCGCAGAAACAAGTTTTTCCTGCATGAGTACAGTTAACGGCAATAATAAAAATTTTATCTCTCAGTGAAACATAGTTAGGGTCTTTATACTGCCAGTTATTAAAGACTTTATCCTGAATTTGTATTGCGTGGAGTTCGCATGAGCGGACACCTATGAATGCATACTTAGTAGTATCGGTAAGAATGGTTTTAATTTCGAAAGATTTTCCGTTTTTATTTGCTTCAAATAATTCAAGCTTGGGTGGGAAGAGATATTTTTTCCAGGAGTGGGGGCCTACATTGTAACCGAACAATGCTTCATCATTTCTTCTTTTTATTCTATAATGTCCGGCTTCCTGGTCATCTGTCCATCCGATTGGCAGCTCGGAGGTATTTTCAATTTCATCGTAAATAATGGTTTTATCTCTAAGCGTGGGTCCGACGGTAATAAATCCTTCACTTTTAAGGAGTGATATAATGCCATCAATAGCATTTCTATCAACAACCTTTATGCTATTTTTATCGTTCATATTGTTTATTACTTGCTTATATTTATTGCAGTAACAAATTTATTTTTGTAGATTACAACTGAATTTCTCGCCTGATTTCTATGTAAAATTACGGAAAATTCGGGAATCCAAAAATGATGCAAATCATGTTTTTAAAATATATTTTCAGGAATTTAGTTGTTAATAATTATAAGTTTAATAAAGTGCAAAGGGTGATTGAATGAATATAAATACTGAAATCAGAAATTTTTTCAAAGACGGAGGACTTCTATCATCTCAATTCGAAAATTATGAATTCAGAAACGGACAGCTTGAAATGTCAATAAAGATATTGGATACGCTCGAGGAGAAACGCCATATATTTATAGAAGCGCCGACAGGAATCGGTAAGAGCTTCGCTTATCTTATACCGGCAATTTATTATGCTAAAGAGAATGAGAAAAAAGCAATCATATCAACACATACAATAAATTTACAGGAGCAATTAATAGAAAAAGATATTCCGTTCCTTCAAAAAATTCTTCCAATAGAATTCAAAGCTTCGCTTTTAAAAGGCCGTTCAAATTATCTCTGCCCTAACAGACTTGCAAAGGCAATGTCAAATTCATATTCACTCTTTGATGAAGAAGAAAGAAGTATCGTGGATAAAATTTATCAGTGGTTTTTAAAAACAACTGACGGAACATTATCTGATATAAATTTTAAAATTCCTCCTGCTGTATGGGCTACGGTTTGCTCTGAAATGGGAATCTGCACAAATAAAACCTGCGGCGGTGAAAACACCAAATGTTTTTATCATAAAGCAAAAAAAGAACTTGCCGACTCAGATATAATAATTGTAAACCATCATTTGTTTTTTACTCTGTATGACGGCGTGAATCCCCCCGAAGGAGAAGAAGATATAGAAGGTTATTTGTATCATAATGATTTTATTGTATTCGATGAAGCGCATACAGTGGAACAGGTCGCTGCTGAGCATATAGCTCCGCATGTTACCCGTGAAATGATTCGTTTTCATCTTATGCGATTATATAATCCAAATAAGAAAACGGGAATATTAACTGCACTGCCGGCGATGCATATATTCCCTACGATTACAAATCTTTTAGACTTAAATAATCACTTCTTTCATAGGATAAGAGCAAAACTTACAGAGCATCAGAAAGAATATCACAAGCTTACATATCGCATTTACGAGAAGCACTTTGAAGAGAATATAATGGAGGACGAGTTTGAAAATCTGGTGAAGAATTTACGAATGCTTGTGCCAACGTGTAAAGATGAAAACCAGGCAAATGAGCTGATTGAATTTATAAACAAATTTAATGCGTTCAAAAATACAATAAATGAATTCCTTGAGCAAAGAAATAATACTAAGGGCAAAGACTTTGTTTACTGGGTTGAGTTTGCCAATAAAAGACCTGATTCGAATATAACTTTATCATCTTCTTCAATAGATTTATCGGAATATTTCAGAAAGAATATTTTCAGACCGAATAATTCCACTATTTTCACAAGCGCAACTTTAACAATAAATAATAACTTCAGCTATTTCAAAAAACGTTTAGGTGCGGAAGCAGTAGAAGAATTAAAATTAGAATCTCCGTTTGATTATTACCGCCAGGTGAAAGTTTATATTCCGAAGGAGTTAAATTCTCCCGGCAATAAAATCACTCCTGAATACGAACACGACTTGCAATACTGGATAGACCACTTCATCGATATGACAGGCGGAAAAGCGCTGGTTCTCTTTACTAATTTTTCTTTACTGAAGAAGACATCCGAGAATATGAAATTCGGTCTCGCAGAAAAAAGTATAAATTTATTTACTCAGGGAGACGGCACTCCAAGAACTAAATTGCTTGAACAGTTCAAACAGGATACCCATTCTGTTTTGTTTGGATTAGACAGCTTTTGGATGGGAGTAGATGTTCCCGGTGAATCTTTAAGCAATCTCATTATTACAAAACTTCCCTTTCAGGTCCCAGACCATCCTGTAGTAGAAGCAAGGATGGAGTTTATCGAATCCAAAGGCGGTAACAGCTTTATGGAGTACTCGCTTCCTGAAGCCATTTTAAAATTCAGGCAAGGTTTTGGCAGACTCATCAGAAATAAAAATGATGAAGGCATTGTTGCAATACTCGATAACAGAGTTTTAACAAAACCCTATGGAAAATATTTTTTAAGTTCTATTGAAGAATGTGAAGTAAACATTGTATAACGTTTGTAACTAATAATACTTTTATTCGTTTCTTAACCTATGAATAAACGTTCAAAATTCCTCTTATCCCTCGCAAAAAAAGTTTCCGAAAGTTACAAATCAAATCCCAATTTTGCAGCATCAATGGTAACAGGTTCTGCCGCGAAAGGAATTTCCGATATTCACTCAGATATTGATATGAGTATCTTCTACAAATCACCTCTTACAAAAAAATACTTTGAATGGATAAAGCAGAGTGCTATTAATTCAGGCGGCGGATTTTATCACGGAGATCATAAAAACGGATTTGCAGTTTATCATATTATTGAAGGAGTAAAAGTTGATACAGGGCATACAACAATTGCTGAACACGAGAAAATGATAAAAAATTTTTTAAAGAATCCAACCTTGGATTTTAATCATCAGATCATTGCATCCGGCACTCTTTTCGCAATTCCACTTCACGGTGAAGGGTACATTAATAAATGGAAGAAGTGGTATTCAGATTATCCAAAAAAGCTTGAAGACTTAATGATAAAAGAACATTTAAGATTCCACTCAAAATGGGTTCTTGAAAAAATGGGACTTGAGCGAAATGAATCAATTTTTGTAAATGAAACTATTCTTAAATCCTTAGAAAACTCTGTTAAAGTTTTATGCGGACTTAACCATGAATATCATCCCGGAAAATTAAAAGGCATGAGTTATACAATTGAAAATCTGAAGCAAAAACCGAAAAACTTAAAATACTGCATTAAAAATATTTTTAAAATTCCTCAGGATAAAGCAGTAAAAGAAATTAATAAATTAGCCTCGGATACAATTAAGCTTGTTGAAAAATTCAGACCTGATATAGATACCCAAAGAACAAATTGGCTTTATAACTGGGAAGGTTAAAAGTTTTCTCTCCTAGTTTTTATAGGGGAGAAATATGAATTAAAATTATTTTACTAAAATCATTTTTTTTGTTTCTTCAAAATCATCTGTAATCATTTTATAAAAATAAATTCCGCTTGAAAGATTTGCACCATTGAATGAAACACCGTAACTTCCCTGCTGCTTAAACTCATTCACTAATTCCTTCACTTCTTGTCCCAGTAAATCATAAACCACAATTTTTACCAATCCGTTTTTAGGAATTGAGAATTGAATTTTAGTTTCAGGATTAAAAGGATTCGGATAATTTTGAGAGAGAGAATAATTATTTATAGTCTCTGAATTTCCATTTACAAAAACATTTCCGCCACTAGTAGTTTTAAAAATTTGTCCTTGTTTACCAACTATAAAACCTAATTGAGGATTTAAAAAAGAAATTTCTCCAATTTGCTGCGAACCGGTCATAGCAACAGTTTGTAAATTCCATGATTGGCAACCATCAGTTGTTCTGTAATATTTATCATATGCATTATGGAAGTATCCGTTGTCACCGTCAATCATGAAAAAATTAGATCCTGAATTTTGAGGCTCCTGACTTATAAAATTCCAAGTAGTCCCGCCATCATTTGTTTTTAAAATTTTTCCCGAATCTGAAACAGCATATCCCAAATTAGAATTAATAAAATCTACATTTGCAATTCTTGTTACATTTGTATTAGGCATTACATCAATCCAGTTTGCACCATAGTTAATGGTTTTTCCAAATCCATATTGTTCGCTGGTAATATGCCCAAAACTACCCGAAGAGCCATAACTTGCTTTGAATCCGATGCCATTGGAATATAAATCGATACCAAGCACACTTGCAGCTGACCATCCTGAACTAGTTCCGGAATTATAGGTCAATGCCGCATTGGTCCAAGTTAATCCTCCATTTGTAGTTACCTTGTAGGCTCCATTATTCACCAATGGAACCGATTCATTAATATAAATATAACCAAAGTTTTCAGAATAAAACTTTACAATTCTCATATCGCAATAAGCAGACTGCATGTTAGGAATATAATTGTAGAGTGAGTCCCATGTCACTCCGCCATTTATTGTTTTGTAAAGAATATTTCTACATGAAGCATAACCAGTATTTAAGTTTATAAAGCTAATTGAAGAAGGGGTGAAATTTAAACGTGTTTGAGATATATTCAATCCTCCATCAAGTGATTTCATAAAATAACCACTATCTGCCAGTAAATAAAAGTTATTTGCATCTAAAATTTCGATATTAAGGAGATTCTGAGTAATTGAATTGTTTTGATTTAATCTTTGCCAGCCAGTTTGTGAAAAAGAAAAATTGGAAAGGAGTAAAACAAATAATAAAACCGGGGTAAGTTTTAATTTTTTCATAAGCAGAATTTGTACATTAAAGCTATTTAAATAATGACTAATATAATAGTCATTAATAAATCATAGTACAAATACTATGCCTAATATTTAAACGCATTTCACACAATTTTTACACACTGTTAAATTTTTTAAAAATTCTATCATAGTTAACCTGCTACTTTGAAAGTAATATATTGTAGTGAGAGTAGCATTATTGTAACATTTTCTTGCGAAGTTTTTATTCACCATTTTATATAATAACATTATAGTAACATTTCTAAATGCCATGACGAGGATTCACGTTTTCAGTATTGAAAAAACAACACTCCTTTTCTTTATTCATCATATCTTGACGGGTTTTTGACGGATTTCTGCAAAATAAGAATTTTATCTCAATCCACTAAATACTTTAACAATATAATTACAAGATTAATAGAACTCAATGTAGTGTAACCTATTACTACTAATAGGGAAATATTTATTATTAATTGAATTCTATTTGGATTTTATTTAAAAAACACGTTCTTTATTTTTAGTTTTTTAAAGTTAGCGAAAGAACCTAAAATATGAGTAAAGACAAACACCAGAACGGTAAAGGACGCCATGAGTCCAAAACGGATAACAACAGGCCGTCTGCCGAACCGAAGGTAAACAATTCCGAGAATACATCTCCCGAAGAATCAAAACAGGAACAAAAACAGGAAACGCAGCAGGAAGCATCACATGGCTTTGAAGTTCTGCCCTACGATTTTGACGAACAGTTTAAAGATAAACATAAAAAGCCTTTATATGCTGATGCGCGTTCACTCGCCGTAAAAATTATTACACGCTGCGAAAGAACGGATTCATATCTTGATAAGCTTATCGATACTGAATTAAAGAACGATACATTAAATGATTTTGATAAAGCCTTATTGAATGAACTCACACACGGTGTTATTAGATGGATGAGAAGGCTTGACTGGTTCCTTAACGGATTTTACCGCGGCAGCTATGAAAAGTGCCAGCCGGAAGTAAGAAATGCAATGAGAGTTGCGCTCTACCAGATAATGTTCCTCAATAAAATCCCATACTCCGCTGCAGTTAATGAAGCAGTTGAGTTTGTAAAAAGATTACATGGCGATAAACATGCCGGTGTTGTGAACGGATTACTGCGTACAATAATCAGAACGCTTGAAAACTTAGTATGGCCGACAAGGGATGTTGACGAAGTAAATTATCTCGGAATGGTTCAGTCGCATCCTAACTGGATGGTAAAGAGATGGATACAAAGACTTGGCTTTGACGATGCTGAAAAATTCTGCGAGTTCAATAATAAAAGACCGATACTCGGGCTTCGTGTTAACAAGTTAAAGTCTAATATAGACGAAGTTGAAACGTATCTCAACAATAAAGGGATTGCGACAAGACGAGGTGCAAATATAGATTACTTCCTTACGATAAAATCCATGGGAAGAATTTACACTGATGAATATTTTAAGAACGGATATTTTTCAGTTCAGGATGAAAGCGCCGGACTGGTATCGACATTGCTTGACCCTAAGCCGGGTGATTTAGTTATGGATTTATGCGCAGCGCCGGGCGGAAAGACAATGCACATGGCAGAGCTTATGAATAACGAAGGGAAAATAATTGCTATAGAAAAATATTCTTCCAGAGCAAAAGCACTTGAGACAAATATAAAAAGAACAAATGTAACGAATACACAGGTTGTTTATGATAGTATCTTAGCTCCGGAAACAAGTTTGTTAAGAGAGGAGCTACTTGGTAAAGCTGACAAAATTCTTCTTGATGCTCCGTGCTCAGGTCTGGGTGTAATAACAAAGAAGCCTGATATAAAAATGAAAAGAGAGCTGGAAGATATTCAGAAGCTGCAGAAGCTGCAGATGGAATTAATTATGGAATCCTCAAAGTATCTAAAGCCGGGTGGAGTATTGGTTTACTCGACTTGTACAACAGAACCGGAAGAAAATTTTGATGTGATAAAATGTTTCTTAGATAAAAATCCTGATTTCAAAATTGATTCTGCAGAAAGATTTGTAAAGAATAAAAAAATTGTTACGAAGGAAGGCTATATTGAAACATATCCGTTTAAGAATTATATAGACGGCTCGTTCTCAATAAGATTAGTGAAAAATTCTTAATTCTAAATTTCTTTTTTAAATACAAATAGCGCAAAGCTGCTGCAAAGGATACAAAGATAAAACTATTTTAATAGAATATTATCTTAGCGTTCTCTGCGAAAAGCTTAGCGCTCTTTGCGTTTATAAAACTTTGAATATTGTGTTTATTTTTTATCGTTCATCTTCTCATAAGCATCAATTATATCCATAACCAGCTTATGTCTTACAACATCGGTCTTATTGAAATACACAAAACCAATTCCGGCTATTCCCTGAAGAATATCATTTATCTGTATAAGGCCTGACATATCTTTTCTCGGTAAATCAATCTGCGTTACGTCTCCATTTACTATAGCTTTCGAGTTGGCGCCAATCCGTGTTAAGAACATCTTCATCTGCGTTGTAGTTGCGTTCTGAGCTTCATCCAGTATGATAAAAGCATTGTTAAGTGTTCTTCCTCTCATATATGCAAGCGGAACTACTTCGATAGTTCCTTTCTCCATATAGCTTTTCAGCTTATCTGTAGGGAGCATATCATCAAGCGCATCATATAACGGTCGTAAGTATGGATCAATCTTTTCCGATAAATCTCCCGGAAGAAAACCAAGGCTCTCACCTGCTTCTACTGCCGGTCTTGCAAGAACAATTTTATTAATCTCTTTGCTCTTCAATGCAGCGACTGCAAAGGCAACGGAAAGGTACGTCTTTCCCGTACCAGCAGGACCTATAGCAAATACTATATCGTTCTCTTTTATCTTTTTTACGTATTCAAGCTGAGTAGCAGTTCTGGGCTTTATGAAATCATTCTTTTTGAATAAAATGATTTCCTGAAGCTCATTAGTACCGGGCTTTACTTTGTTTTTTATTTCAAACTCTTTTGTGTTATCAAGTAAATCCAATACAAGCTCTACATCATGCGGTGTGATATGACCTTGCCTTTTCTGAAGGAACTTTAACTCTTCTATTGCCCGTTCAATATTTTCAGCTTCGGATTTTTCTCCTTTTATGAAAATCGAATCTCCTCTTACTACAATGGTAGAATCGAAAGCTTCTTTTACAAGCTCAATGTTTTTATCATTAACTCCGCAAAAATTTAGCAGGTCAATTCCTGTCAGTTCTATTCTTTTTTCTATTATGTCCAAATTCTTAAGTAAGTTTATAATTACAATTTAAAACAAAAAACCCTTATGCTAAATTCCAGCATAAGGGTTTAAAAATATGATTATAGAATAATTGAGCTAGTCAATTATTTTTTCTTTTCATCTTTTTTAACGTCTTTAGGAGCGTCTTTTTTTACATCTTTCTTTTCATCTTTTTTAACGTCTTTCTTTTCATCTTTCTTCATGTCTTTCTTTTCATCTTTCTTCACATCTTTAGGAGCATCTTTCTTTGTTTCTGTTCCTGTAGTTGTGTCAGATTTTTTTGTTCTCTTTTTCATCCATGTGTTCTTAACCTTCATTGCATCTTGTTTCATTTTGTCGGTTAAGGTTGGGATAACTAATTGTTGTCCAGGATAAATAAGATTTGGGTTGGTGATTTTTGTTTTGGTTTTCTTGTTAGCCTTAGGATCTAAAGTAACTGTTTTGTTAGCATCCCATAATACTGGCCACATTCTGCCGTTGTTGTAAATTTCTTTTTTAGCAGCGATTTTGTATAAGCAATCACCTTTTACAACTGTGTATTTGTTTGATTTTGGTGGTTCAACTGGTTTTTCCCAATCAAGAAGTTTCTTTTCCATTGCGTTGAATCTATCCCAGAATTCTGGTAAGCAACGTACTTTTGAAGCTTTTAAAGCATCAAATTGTTTTCTTGCGTCAGCTACATTACCTGATTTGCTGTTGATCATCTTTTCAGTTGATTCAAAGCTTTTTCTGTAATCAGCAACACCTGATTTTGAAGAACCAACTGCTGCATAAAGATCGTTTTCAGCTTTTGTTAAAGCTGCATCTTTATCTGCATTTGATCTTTTAAGACCGTCTATTTCTGTGTTAAGATTGTTAAGTTCGATCGTTAACTGATCTTTCTTAGCTGTGTACTCGTCCATCATTTTTTGCCAATCTTCCATGGTCATCTCAGTTGGTTCATCCTGAGCAAAGACTGACTTTGATGTCATTACAGCTAAGGAGAAAACTAACATAAATACTAATAATTTATGTAATTTCATTTTTGAATATCTCCTTTGATAAAATTTTTAAAATTTTGTGTAAAAATAATTTTTAAAACTGTTTTAATTACGGACATCTCTTTTTAACAGCGTCCATGTCATTCATGTACTGTTTTATTTTAGAGTCTTTGTCAGCAATTTGTCTTTGTAAGGATGATTTCTCATCATTTTTAGAACTGACTTGTGAAGATAGAGATTCTACTTCAGCTTTTAAATCATTGAGCTGTTGCATTTGCTCTTCGCTTGGTCCTGAGCTACAACCTGTGATAACGACTGAACCAGTCATCATTAAGGCTGCCAATAGAACAAACAAAAGATTTTTTGTTTTTGCCATTTTTAAAATTCCTCCTGTAATTGGATTTTGGCTGTTAAAAAAATAAGTTAATTCGCTTACAAATATACATCGGTTAATACACAGTGTCAAGTCAAGAATTCTCAAAAAGTAGACAGTAAAAACTTTAATTTCACATTTAATTTGCAGGAATATTATTCCTGTATAAAAAATGCCACATAAAACAAAAAGCCCGGAAGATTGCTCAACCGGGCTTTTTTATAGTCTAAATATATTAACTATTTATTTATTTTTTTCTTCTTTCTTTACGTCTTTAGGTGCGTCTTTTTTTGTTTCTTTAGGCGCATCTTTTTTGACGTCTTTCTTTTCATCTTTCTTCACGTCTTTTTTCTCATCTTTCTTTATATCTGATGCATCTTTCTTTGTATCTTTTTTAGTGTTGTCAAATTTAGCATCGCCTTTGTAATTGCTCTTTCTTTTTTTCATCGTTCCTTTGGACTTATTGAGCATCATTTGCTTTTCAGCATCAGTCATAGATGGAATGCACAATACTTGTCCCGGATAGATTCTGTTCGGATTCGGAATTGTTGACGGTTTACCTGAGACTATGCCATTTTTATTAGCATCCCAGATCTTTGGCCACAATCTTGGATTTCCGTAGATTGAACTCTTGCCGGCAATTTTCCATAAACAATCACCTTTAACAACTGTGTAGTCTTTATCACATTTTTTAGCAACAGTTCCGCCTAAACACCAGTCAGCATATTTCTTAACCATTGCATTGTATCTGTCCCAGAATTCATTGAGACATCTGCCTTTTGATGCAGTTATTGCATCAAGTTTTTTCTTTGCGTCTTCACAGTTTCCTGTTCTTGAATTGATTTGGCTTTCAACATCGGCGAATCTTTTTCTGAATGCGTCGATATCTTCACCAACCCAGCTGTTGAAGTCACCTTTTAACTTATCATAAGCAGATTGCTTTTGATTTTTTTGAGCAGTTAAACCATCAAGGCTTGCCTGCTTGGATGCTATGACTGCATTCAAAGAATCTTTCATCTTTGAATATCTTGCCCACTCACTCATGTAAGTTCCGCAAGCATCGTCCATCTCATCACAGCATTCGCCGTCATCCTGCGCATGCACAGAAACGGGAGCTTTAAAGAAAGCAATTAAAGATAAAATTAAAATTGCTAAAAATAGTTTGTTTGATTTCATGTTGAATTTAAACTCCTGAACTTTTTAATTTAATAAGTTATAAAAATGATTTAAGGACATCTTTTGCGTGCAGCATCGAAATCTGACTGCAGCTTTGACATTGAATTGTCAATTGAACTTATATCGCTTTGTAACTGGCTGATCTGACCGTCTAAACCAGAATTGGTCGACATCATTTGAGATACCTCTGCCTTTAATGTTTCCAGTTCTGCTAATTGCTCATCTGTCGGACATGAACTACATCCTGTGAGAACTGCTGAAGTGGACAAAATTAAAAAAGCTAAAAGAGTAAAAATCAAACTTTTAATTTTGAGCATATTTGAAAAATCCTCCGATTTTAAGTTAAAATTTTTTTCAAAATACCTTAATATAAATGAGATGTCAAGTCAGTTTCTTTAAAAATCACCAATATTCAATGATTTTTATAACTATAACTTTTATTTCTCTATTAAGATGAACATCTGAACAGAAATAAAAAAAGCCGGAAAGACCGGCTTTTTTTATAAATATAATTATTGGTTTATTTATTTACTTCATCAAAGAAATCGCCAAGCTTGAACCTGACGTTCGCTGCTACAGTGAGAACTCCGAAACTGTCATCAGTTAGCTTTGATAAACGTATAGAAGGTCCAATTGCAAACGAGCTGAGCGCAAAGCCTTCACCAATCTGCGATATCATAATGTCCGCTGATATCTGAAAGTTTCTGATACCTGCAAGAGTTGCATCAATTCTTGTATCAAATACAGAACCTGCTGCTCTCATTTCACGGCCAACAAATCCGATATGTGTTTCACCCAAGTATCTTCCTGCATAAACTTTAGCTCTTGTTGAACCGAAAGTTCTGAACGGATAGGAGAACATATAATCAAAGTAGCTTCCTAATAAAACGTTGTTAGGCATTATTTCACCTGTAACTTCGTTTCTATAATTTTTAGGAAGGTCTGGTGTTCCGGTATCAATTGTTGTATGGTATCCAATTTCAAAGAAGTTACCGAACGGAATGTGGTATCCTAAATTAAGCATAAGATTCGGAGCATAAATATTGTTGTAACTGTTTCCGCTAAGTCCTGAACCGGCATCATTGTCTTTTGCTCTTGTAGTTAATTCTTTAATTCTTGTATTGACTCCAACCCATGCTCCAAGGATATGGAAGCTTGCTCCAACGATATCGGTTTCAAGCGGGAATGAGTAAGGTGTACCCGTACCGAATGAGAATCCTAAAGAACCTTTAAGCGGAAGACCTACAGGGTCACCACCGAAGAACTGGAAGTAAGGATTGATGTACGCTGTGGTACCTCTGATATCTCTTGCTCTTCTTGGCGGAGCAATTACGTCTTTAACCTTTATGCTTTTGAAAACATCAAGAAATACAGAACCGTAGTTCAGTCTTTTCTGATTTAAGTTTTCTTTATTGCTTCCCGTCCAGCCTAAAAGCTTACCTTGAACTTCAGGGGTAAGCTGTGACCAAGAAGCACGCACAGCTGAAGGATCTGTTTCGTCACCGATTACAACGTATTGGTTGTTCGGATTAGGATCCATCACATTAACTATTAAGTTATATGATTCCAGAAGCGGGCTGATACCCATCTGATCCTGAACTTTTATAAATACACTATCGTCCTGTGCTCTTGCAAGAATTCTGAAATATTTCCAAGTTGCAGGATTGTCCGAAGATTCTTCCTGAGCGTTAACGCTCTGCAAGCCTACGAACGAAAACATCATTAATCCAAAAATGAGTAAAAATAATTTTACCATAAAGTTTTGTTTCATAATTTTAATTTTGTTTGTATAAAATTTAAGTTACATCGGGGAAAATAAGGATTCCGTTTCTCGTCGAAAACGGAATCCTTTATAATTATAATTTTACCAATCTCCAAAGATAAAGCTTTGCTGACCTGTAACAGTCTCACCTTTAATCTTATCTTTTACAGTTACTGTAAAACCGACTGAATATGGTGAATCTTTTCCCGATGAAAAGTTGTCAAATGCTGACTGGCTTCCAAATGCCTTCATTGTTATATCGTATGTATTTTGTCCGGCATTCTTCACTTCAATAGGGCCGTTGAATTTTACATCAAGCTGACCTGGGAAATCATCGTTAATTGTAACTCTGAACCCTGTTACGCTTTGTAATGTTCTTACTGAAACCCCTTCTCCCATGTTTGTTACTTTGGAGATAGAAATCTTTGGTTTTTCGTTAGCTTTTAATTCAACAGTTTTTGTAGAGCTTCCAACTTTAATAGTTACTGAGCTTTGTCCGCCGGTTTCAAATGACTTTGTACTCTTTGGCGGTATTGTAGTAATGCCCACTATTTCAAGAGGTGTATCATATGGGTTGTTTAAAGTATTCTGAGTGTATTGTGTTAATATTATATTACCAATTCGGATTTCCTGCATTTCACCCGGATCTTTCTTCTGCACATCCGGTGGTTTTTGTTGTTCTACCAAAGGATTTTGCTGAGTGATTGTCGAGGTATTTGTGTTTACCGAAGAAACCTGCACTTGTGTCTGCATCACTTGTATTTTCTGCTGCAGCTGTGCTATCAGGTTCGGATCTATCTTGCTTACATTTGTTGTGTCAAATTCTATTTTAGGAACTAAACCTAGTGCAATTAAAGAATCAAGATAAGCCTTCAAAGAATCTGCATAAGATTTTTCTACAACTTTATCTTTATTGATTACTTCCGTAAGGTCGAGATTAGCTCCTTTAAGAGCAATGACACAAATTACAAATATATAAAGCACCTGATAGATGATGAACTTGACGTCTCTATTTTTTTTGCGCTCTGCCATTTTAAAATAATTTTGTGTTTGTTTTAAAAGATTATCTCTTACCTGCGAGATAGACTAAATTATCCAATCCCTTTAATGCATTTGTATCTTTAATTCCTTTTATTGTTTCATTTAAATACTGAGCAGTTGATTGTAACTGATTCAGTACTTTTTCATCAGTTAATTTTGAATTGCCAAGGTCTTTTAATATTGCATCAAGTGTAGCCATATTCTTTGCGAAAGTTTCAGAAATCTTATTGGTGATTTCCATTACTTTGTAAATTTGTTCAACGTCTTCTTTCTTCATATCAAAGCCTTTCAGCTGCTGGACTGCGGCGGCTTCAGGAGCTTTTGCTCTTGTTAGCTCGGCTAAAATTGATCTTTGTAATCTCTCTTCTTTTTCATAATAATATTCAGCCTGAACTTGTTTTATTTCATCCTGAATCTCATTGTATTTTACTGCCTGTGCATCAAATACCGATTCAAATAATTTTCCGATAGCAAGTATAAGGATGGATTTAATTTCGAACGGAACTGAGAAACCTAAGAAAATTGTGGGACCTTCTTTAATAGATACCAATAGAAAAGCTGCTCCTAAAAGAGGTAAAGCTGTTGCGAAAGCATCAACTGTTCCGGAGTATTTATCAATAATTCTTGATATACTTCCTTCTGTCAATCCCTTCTCTGTTATTTCTTTTCTAAGGGCAATGTTACAAAGTATTGCAGTCATAACAAAGACTACATACATTAAAATTGGAAGCCACCAGAACTGATATGGCTCTACACCGGTATTCAATAATTGTGTTCCCGGGAATAAAGAGTTTGCAAAGTTCACTGCTACCTTACCTAGGAAAGGTACGTTTGCAACGTCAATAAAGAATGACAAAACTAAAAGAATGAAAGATGGTATCGCTGCCGATAAAATCGCTTTGCTCCCCTCCGATTTTATCCTGCTGATATTTTTTTCAATCAGGTGCTCCCGTATCTGAGTCAGTTCCTTGTCATAATTCTGGAGTGAATTTATTCTCTCCTCAACGCTCAATGACTCTCCGGAATAGATTTGTGTTGATTCCATTACTGCTTTCGTTTTAATTAATGAATTAAATTAATTTTTTAGTATTTTTTATAATATAGATAAAATAGAATTTTTATTAAATATTAATATTAAAAACATCCAATATTTATTTTGCGAAATAAGACATATTATTTTGTCGTAGCTTGAACTACAACAAAATTAATTTTATTAGTGTGAAATGTCAAGCCTATTTTAGTACCGGCAGTAAAATTCTTTACTCCCATTCTATTGTTGCCGGCGGTTTAGTGCTGATATCGTAAACAACTCTGTTCACACCTTTCACTTCGTTTATAATTCTGTTAGATAAATGCCTTAAAAAATTTTGTTCAAAGTGATAAAAATCAGCAGTCATTCCATCGGATGAAGTTACTGCTCTTATCCCCACTACATTCTCATAACTTCTTTCATCGCCCATTACACCTACGGTCTGAACCGGCATTAATACAGAAAATGCCTGCCATATTTTTGAGTATAAATTTTTATCATGCAGTTCATTCATGTATATTTCATCAACGAGTCTAAGCAAATTTAATTTTTCTTTACTTACTGCACTTAAAATTCTTATTGCTAGTCCGGGTCCGGGGAAAGGATGACGGTTAATAAAATATTCCGGCAGTCCTAATTTTAACCCTATCTCTCTTACTTCATCTTTAAATAATTCTCTGAACGGCTCAATCAATTTCAGATTCATTTTCTTCGGCAATCCTCCTACGTTGTGATGTGTTTTTATCACGGCAGAGGGTCCTTTAAATGAAACAGACTCTATCACATCCGGGTAAAGAGTACCTTGTACTAAATACTTTGCATTTTTTATTTTTTTTGATTCCTGTTCAAATATATCAATGAATGTTTTACCTATGATTTTTCTTTTCTTCTCGGGGTCTTTAACGTTGTGTAATCTTTGTAGGAATAACTTAGAGGCATCGACTAACTTAATTTTAATTTTAAAATTATTTGCGAAAAGCTCAACTACTTTTTTGCTTTCATCTTTCCGCATTAGCCCGTTATCGATGTGTATACAATGTAACTGTTTTCCAATTGCTTTACTAACTAAAACCGCAGCTACAGAAGAATCAACTCCGCCGCTTAATGCGCATATTACATTATCGCCTTTAACAATTTGTTTAATCTCTGCTATTTTATCTTCAACAAATGAACCTGCAGTAAACTTATTTTTTACTCTGCAAATATTAAAAGCAAAATTCTTTAATATTTTTTTTCCCTCAAGTGTATGGTGCACTTCAGGATGAAACTGAACGCAGTAGATATTTTTTTTTATATTTTCAATGCTGCTTATAATTCCATTGCTGCTTTTAGAGGTAATTATAAATCCGTTGGGAATCTTATCGAGTGAATCACCATGGCTCATCCACACAACAGAATCTTTTTTTACATTCTGAAAGAGTGAAGATTTTTTTGCGAGATTTATCTGGGAGTGTCCGTACTCTCTGTATTTGCTCTTATGAATTTTTCCGCCTTCAAGATAGCTTATCAATTGCATCCCATAGCAAACACCCAGAATCGGAATTTCATTATTCGTAAAATACCCGAGTAAAGTTTCACTTATTTTCGGAGCATTTTTATCAAGCACACTTGACGGGCCTCCGGAAAGTACAATTCCCTTTAAATTAAATTTGTTTCCCTTTATAAAATTTAAAACGTCTAAACTGTAGGGATGGATCTCACAGTAAACTTTCATTTCTCTCAGCCTTCTTGCTATCAGCTGAGTAAATTGTGAACCGAAATCCAATATCAAAATCATATCCAGTTTTTTCACTTAGCCTCTCCCATTGCAATCTGTATTGCTCCCATCGTTGATTCATTTTTCTTCGGCACAACAACTACACTCTTCAAATTCTTTTTTATTCCGTTCTTTAAAGTTCTTGATAATAAATTATCGTTTTCTATTACACCGCCTATAAAAGCAATTTCAATTTTACCTTTTATCTTAGACAGCTTCAGATATAATTTAATGTTTTCCAGTAGGTCATCGGCTCCCTGTTTTAAAATTTTAATACTTGCAGCATCTTTTTTTTCAGCTGCTTCAACTAAGCATTCAAAAACTCTCTGTATTTCAAAATTTTTTGCAAATACTTTATCGACAATATTTTTAGGCGTAATTCCAAAGCGTTTACTTACTAATTTAGATAGAGTGCTTTCCTTTCTTCCTGCTCCCCTTTCATCATATTCTTTTACAATTTCACGAAGTCCTTCTCTACCCATTATAAATCCGCTCCCCTGGTCGCCTAAAATTCTTCCCCATCCGCCGACTCTGTTAAGTTTGCCCTTGTATTTTCCGTAAAGAACAGAGCCTGTGCCTGCTATCAATATAATACCGTCACTTCCATTGAAGGCTCCCGTTATTGCATTTTTTGCATCGGTAACAACAGTAACATTTTTAATTTTCAGCTTACTTTTGAAAAGCTTTGCTAATTTTTTTCTGTCAAATTCTTCTCTAGCGCCCGCTATTCCAAAGCATATTCCGGCGCAATTATCAAGTTTTAAGCCTTTCTTCGCGAGAGATTTACGAACATACCCGCAAAGAACTTCAGCAGTTTTTTCTGCTCCAAAAACAGAATAATGGCATGAAGGGTACTTACCTTTGAATAAAACTTTTTTATTTACATCAGTTATAATTATATCAAATTTTGTGCCGCCAGAGTCAATTCCGATAAAATATTTTTTATTATCAGTCATATTGAAAGAAAATATTTAAGAATTTCAGAATTTTTTAATATTAATACAAAATTAAAATCGTTAAATTAACCATAAATCACTTAATAACGGAGTCAAAAAATTGAAAGAAGAAGTCCTTGACCAAGGTTTTCTCGAGATACTTGATAAACTCGGGAATGATTTAACTGTAGTAAACTCTGCGCGTGTTTCATTCGGAAAAAGAAAAACCGAATACACTGACGGCGACAGAAAACTTGTAAAATTCCTTGTAAAAAATAAACACTGGTCTCCATTCAGACATATAATTGTTCAGTTCCATATTAAAGCCCCTGAATTTGTAATGCGTCAGTGGTATAAGCACGTAGTCGGCATTGAAACTACTTCCAGCTCGATGACAAAAGATCATGCATGGAATGAAATCAGTGGCCGGTACGTTCCTGTTACAGATTTCTACAAACCGACAAACTGGAGAGCACAATCTGAAAATAACAAACAGGCATCCGAAGGAAGCGTAGAAAAACAGGATGAAGCTACAAAAATATTTGACAGCATAATGCAGTCAATAGTCGACTCCTATGAAAAACTTTTAGAACTTGGCGTTGCTAAAGAACAAGCGAGATTAATTCTTCCTTTAAATCAATATACTGAAGTTTACTGGACTGCCTCCTTTCAGGCAGTTATGAATTTTATTGAGCTGCGTGATGAAGATACAGCCCAGTGGGAGATCAGACAATATGCTATCGCTATGAAAAAGATGATGATGGAACTATACCCTGAAACAACAAAGATATGGTTTGAAAATAATTCTCACAATTAACATTTAACAATTAGTAATTAACAGTTGATTGGAATACTCGTCTTATTTTCTGTTAATTGTTAATTACTAATTTTTAATTGGAAAAAATACTCTTCAGCACCTGACCTGCAACATTGGGATTTTCCTGAAATCTTCTTATTGAATACTCATACCATCTTTGACCGAACGGAACATATATTCTCATTCTATGTCCCCTGCTTAATACCTGGTCACGGAGATTTTCTCTCACGCCAAGCAGCATCTGAAACTCATATTGCTGCTTAGTAAGACTCATATCGCTAACAATTTTTTCAGCTCCGGTAATTAAATAATCATCGTGCGTTGCAATACCGCAATACGCACCTCGTTCTAAAGCAAGCCTAAGAACTTTTAAATAATTATCTCTTACTTCCTGATAACCTTTGAATGCAATTGATTCCGGTTCTATATAAATTCCTTTGCAGATCCTGAAATTTGTCTTTTGTTCAGTAAGTCTTATAATATCTTTTTCTGTCCTTCTGAGATATGCCTGTAAAACTAAACCTACATTATCAAATTTTTTTCTCATCTCTTCAAACATCTGTATCGTGATATCCGTAACTGCAGATTCTTCCATATCTATTCTTACAAAAATATTCAGGCTCTTCGCATACTCAAGAATTTCATTGAACAGGCTTGTGCACATAGCATAATCAGTTTTCAGTCCCAGCATTGTTAACTTTACCGAGAGGTTTGAATCTAGATTATTTTTTTTAATTGCATCAAGAACTTCTATTGATTCATCTTTGGATTTTATTGCTTCTTCTTTAGAAGTTATACTTTCGCCAAGCACATCCATAGTAGCCATGAATTTTTTTCCGTTCAATTCCTTAACGGTTTTAACAGCTTCACCAATATTATCACCGGCGATGTATTTATTTGCAAAAACTCTTACTAAACTTTTGGGTAATATCGGAATGGTATTTACCAGGGCTTTATTAAGGAGGTTCATTAATATGATTTAATGTTAAACAAAATTAACATTTACAAATTATCTTATAAAGGAAAAACGAAATGCGGGAAAATTTATCTAAATAAAAAAAGCATCCTGCACAATCAGGATGCTTTAGGAGAAAGGATTACAGTTTTGAAGAATTATTTTTACAGTATCACACTTATCCCGGAGATTTGATGCTTCTCCGGGTGGTTTAGGCAGGCAGTACTTAAACATAACCTGCATCAAACTTGGGGGAGAATCATTGATTCTCCCGGAGCCCTAATCATATCAACTCCCCTCACAGTTGATATGCACGGGTGCAGAAGCTTTCGCTTCTTAGCTGATTTCTACAAAGCCCCTCAACTCCGTGAAATCAAAACTTCATTAAACTTTTGGGAGAATTTCCGCCAACCTTCGGATATATCAACTTCCCTCAAAGTCGATATTCCATTTTAGTGGAAAACTACAAAGCCCCTCAACCCGTGAATTCCGGTAAACTTTGTCAGCTTCATTCTCCCCGTTGAATTACAACCCCCTCATAAGTTGTAACTCAAAACTTTTTAAACTTTATTTTATTATAAAGAACTCTTTTATATATCTGATGTAAAGCGAACCTTTTAAAAGCTTTATTGAGTGCTTTGGTTTTGTCCTTTACATTTATAAAAAATTTTGTCTATTTTGCTATTGAGAGAAAACAGAGATGCCTCGTCATCTTTGTGAAATTTAACCTTGCCGGGTTACGATTTTTAAATTCTCTTTTTTTGATAAGCCGGATGCCCTCATCCGGCTTTTTCTTTTTACTTCAAACTTCTAACTAAGTTTCACTTCTCTTACTTTATAAGACTCATCTTCTTTATAGAAGTAAAATCACCCGCTGACAATCTGTAGATATAGAATCCTGATGCTAAATTCGCACCGTCAAACTTAACTGTGTAATAGCCTTTATCTTTTATCTCGTTTACAAGTTCAGCTACCAGCTTGCCTGACATATCATAGACTTTCAATGATACAAAAGACTGCTGAGGAATTCCGTACTGTATGTTTGTTGTCGGATTAAAAGGATTCGGGTAATTCTGATTTAATATCGGTTCTCTTGGATATGTACCTATGCCGCCGCCAAAATCATCTGTGACAAGTGCTTCTTTTTCTATATATAAATTAACATTACTTGTGCTGACTGAATTTAAATCTACTGAAGTAGTTTTTGAATAAATCTCCCCTAACTGATGTCCGCAATCCATTGTCAGATCGTTTGCATAGGCTCCTAATTCCGCAAATTCATCTGTTGTCAACGGATTATTACCAATACTTATTCTGTCGAATTCATTGATATCGTTTGCATACGCTCCAATCCTTACTTTATCTTCTGATTTCAATTGTAAAGATGTAAAAGAATACTCTCCCTTACTATTTACTGATATTGATTCTAAAACTTTATAAGTTGTAAGATCAGGATTTACAAAATACAGTTTCACAACAGCATTATTTACAGGAGTTATTGTATTTTTATAATACACATTTCCCTTTATAACGATATTGTTGCCTGCTTTCAATAGCCCGTTGAACAAACTGAGATTAACTATTGTGAGCAATAAAATAGTGAATAATTTTTTCATAAATCCTCCGAGGGAGATATTGTTTAATTTATTACTTTGACACTAATTTTAAATAAAAGTGACAACTATTTTTCTAAAACTTCTTTGATACTTTCTTTTAAATCGAATTGCTTTTGAATTTTCTTAAATTCCTTCGTGGTGTAAGCCTGGCTCCAATAATAATTAAATAAATCCATCATTCGCATTGCAAAATCTTTATTCCTGATTATTATATCGGCTCTGCTGTGTCTTGGTATGTCTTTGGGGTCGATGTTTATAAATACTATCTCTCTGTCAAAAATTGTAATATTAGGAAGCTCTAACTGCGATATTTTAAGTTTTTCACCGTTCTTCTCATAATATTCACAAAGGTCAATAAATCCATCAACAGTAGCAATTGAAACATTCTCATTTCTGTCAATGATTTTAAAATTGAAACTGGCTTCATAGATAGATTTTATCACTCCGCCGGATTTAATAAAATTCACTGCAGTCTGGTCAAGTTCTTTTGAAACAAACATTTCAAATCTTACCATAAAAAGAATTTCTTCTTTTGCATTGTTAAGAAGCTCAATAAACTTTGCTGTGCGGTGTTTATTAAAACCTCTTATAAGTTCTATGTTAACAGTATTATCGCTTTCGTCAGTTTCAGATTTATAAAGCGGCATCAGATTTTTAAAGGTATCCTTTAAGTTTCCTAATCGCTGCTCATTTTCTATGTTAAAATCTGCCTGAATCTTATCAAGGATAATCCTTGGATTTATGATCTCGTACTTAAGAATAGTATTTGTTTCTATAACGTTGCAATAACCTTTTTCGGCAAAAGTTTTTAATATTTCATACACAGCAGTTCTTCTTATCTTGGCTTTCTCAGCTATCTCTGATGCGCTTAGCGAAGAGTTTGTCAAGAGAACCATGAAGACTTTAGATTCATATTCCTTGAATCCTAAGCTCTGTAATTTCTCTATTAAGTTGTCCTGTTGCAAATCTGTTGTCCGTTAGGTTTAAAACATTTTTACGTCTATCAGCAATTTGACTTTTTTTCATTTATTTGTCAAGTCCTTTTTTCAGGTAAAAATGTTGTCTTGCAAAAAAGAACACTTTTACAGGTTATGCATAAGCCCTTATATAAATCAGTAATACGGAAGATTTATTGAAAAGTTATAGTATCAGAAGGGGTGAAATTTAAATTCTGTTTGCGCCGCCGGTGATAGTAAGGTATTTTATCTTACCTTCAGCTTCAAAATCTTTTTCAGAGAAGTTTATTGTTATATACTCACCGTACCTGGGTAAAACTTTCACAGGAGTATTAACATTTTTTTTTATATAAGCAATTATGGCATTGGATATTGAGCCTGTGCCGCTTGATAAGGTTTCCCTCTCTACTCCGCGTTCAAATGTTCTTGCATGTATTTCATCGTCACCGGCAATCTTTACAAAATTAACATTCGCGCCTTCAGGCATAAGGTCGCGGTGCATTCTTATATTTCTTCCCCACTCTTCTACATTCACTTCACTCAACTCTTTCACCTGCGGATTTTTTATATCATCGATAAATATCACAACATGCGGCGAGCCGCAATCAACATAGGCGCATTCAAGCTCTTCCCACCACTCACCGAAATTTACTTTCAGCTTAAAAGAAGGATTTACTACTGCCGGGTCGGGCATTTCAACCCGTATATTTTTTTCATCAACAACTTCACAATTATAAATTTTATCAACCGCTTCAACAGTTAACTTAGTTTTCTTAATAAGTTTTTCATCTAACGAATATCTAACTGTGCATCTTAAACCATTCCCGCATAATGAGCCGCTGCTCCCGTCACGGTTAAAATAATTCATCTTTAAATCAGCCTTCATTGTAGTCTCAACAAATATCACTCCGTCAATTTCATTGTTCTCCTGCTGAGCGCATAAATCGCGCACAATAAATTCATAATTATTAATTTTCAGGTCAAGATTATTTATCATTATAAAATTATTTCCTGCGCCGGTGTACTTCATTATTATTCTAGAATCCAAACGGTCCTCCCGGATTTGTAGTCTTTGTAATTTTTATATCTTTCAATTGCGGTGCTTTAATTTTTATTTCCAGATTAAATCCTTTAAACGCTCCCAGCGGATACCAGTTAAAATTCATTTCCCATGAGTTCAAATCCCTGTAAGCTGTTACATATGGCGCAGAGATTAATTTGTTTACCAGATCATAACTCGCAGAAACATTAAATCTCCACTTCTCCGTCGGGCTGAACCCCAAACTTCCTGATAACGACGATGAACGGAAATACTGAGTCGGGACGGGGCGCGATTCGGAGTAATTGTAATTCAGGCTGCCTGTAAAAGGAATATTATAACTCACAACATTTATCGTATCTCTGAATAATTTTTTTGTCGTATCTCTCTTACTGTTATCCTCACTCGATAATAAAAAATTATAACTTGTAGATAAATTGATATTGAAAGAAGTCAGTTCTGCAAGCTTACCATCACTAAATAAGAATTTATTTATTCTTGTTCCCGCCGTCTCATCAAATTTATACAGATTAAAAGCTGCGCCGCCTGAAATATTTAACAAGCTTCCTATCTGCGTTCTGAAAGATGTATTCAGGTCGGAAAATTTTAATGAGTCCGCTGCAAAGTTATAGCCTATAGTTGCATCTAAATTCAAAAGCTGAAATTTATTATCCGTAGAATCAGTCTCCCTGGTCTTCATTTCAAATACGTTGCCGACGGAAAAATTAATTTGCTGCTGCTCTCCCTGCGGAGGTCCGCCGAATAATCCGTTATCAAAATAAGAATATTTTATTACGTTACCCGCAGCATCAACATAATTTCCGTAGTAGCCCCAGAAATCTTTTGAAAAATCCGGAGTAAAATTATAAGTAATGTTCGGTGTAAGTGTATGCCTTATCCCTTTAATGCCAAGTATATTCGGATTGAAGATACCAATGAGTTTTGTCTGCAGACTTACACCCATATTAAATGAGCGCGCAGTTTTAAATCCGTCAACATCCTGTGATAAAATTGTATTCGTAAACGGGTCATAAGATTTTACAACTGACTTGCTGTACCAGTATTCAGTGTAATTCAAAAACGGACTGATACTCACAAACTGAGAAGGCGGAGATAAATTAAAGCTAACTCTCTGCACAGCGCCCATTCTGTTATTTCTCAATTCAAGACTGTCGCCGCCGTTCACTGACTGTATAACAGTTTTAACTCTGTTATTTAAATATGAACCCTGATAGCTGTACGCAAAATATTCGAACAGACTTTTATTATCGCTTGTTGATGTTGCCGACTGAAACGGATAAGTTTGCGTAATCGTAAAATTCAACGAAGGAATATTCTCATTAATGCTTCCCGTTATTAAATTCTGGTCGCGGAAATAATTCAATGAAAAGATATAAGGTGTTCCTTCCCAGGATTTAGAATATGTTAAATTCGAAAGAATATTTTGTCTCAAAAGCGTGTTAAGATTATTTGAGTTATTCTGATAATATGCATTACCGCTGGCAAAGGTTAAGTTACCATCAAGTCTTGAAGTCGGGCTGAATGACTGTGAATGATTTACAGTAAATGCCCATTCATCAGAACTGAATTTATCAACATCGGTTTCTTCTCCAAGCCTTATGCGTGAGTATCCGCCTTCAACCTGCCCGGTAAAATTATACTTTAATGCATAACGAAACCTTCCGTTAAAATCGAGTCTTCCTCTTGAGAACCAGCTTCCCGTTAATGCCAGATCGTAATAATCACTCATTGCCCAGAAGTAACCAAGCCGCGCAATGTAAGTTCCGTATGTTCCGTCATCTCCGTATGTAGGGGGAATAAGTCCCGATGACCTTCCTGTTTTATTCGGGAAAACTCCGAACGGCAGCCAGAAAACAGGTACCCCTTCTATGTACATAAAAACCGACTGAGCAATTACTCTGTCATCTTTTATTACCTTCATCTTCGGTGAGAGGAAATAATACTCCGGGTCTTTTCTATCCGTTGATGTTGTATACAATCCGTCTTTTATAAAAAATACTTCATCAGTAACTTTTTTTATTTTTTCTCCATAGTAATAACCAACATCTGCCTCGGAGAATCCCATTGAAATATTCCCCTGCTTTGTAGTAAAATTATATAGAAGCTTTGTGCCTTCCAGTTTATCACCGCCCTGTACCATTATGGGAGTTTGTACCAATACACCTGTATTCATTGAGTCGGGTATTCCGTATGCTTCAAGGGTTTCATCTTCTTTATCGAGAAGAATAATTCCTGAGTTCAGTTTTAAATCCTGATAGGTAAGCTGTGCATCATTGTATAAATATAATTTTTTTGCTTTCACATCGAAGATAGCAGAGTCCCGCGCTGAATAATTTATCGGTGCAGTAATATCTGACTGAACCTGCTTGAGCGTATCTACAGTTTTATTTAAAGTATCAGCTAAAGTTTTTTTAACCGTATCAGTTGAAGATTTTAAATTGTTTAAAGAGTCTAACGGAAATGTTTTAAGACTATCGGTTTGTGCTATTAATGGCGCAGCTAAAAAAAAAAATAATATGTATGCTAGTGTTTTTTTCAATCAGAAAAAAAATCGGGGTGAGTATAAAAATATAAGATAAAAAACAATAATAATTTACTTTATAATTACATCATTAGATAGTTCATCGGTATCATCATCATTGCAGGGAAATTCTTCTTTCAATTTTTCACCTATAAGTTTTATTGCAAATAATACACCTTCAAGATAATTTGCTTTCCTGAATTGTGTTCTCATCTGTTCCTTTATTTCATGCCACATGTGTTCTTCAATTTTTTTATTTATTCCTTCATCTGCAAGTATTTCAAATTTTCTTTCATTTATCAATATATGGATTAGCACCCCCGTTCTGTCCTTTGTTTTATGCATTTCGAGACGTACAAATTCCAGCAAGGCAATCTCACGCGGAGTTTTATCTTTTTCAAGTTTACCCCTTTCTTCCTGCACGCTTAAACGAATTTCTCCCGATGTAAGTTTTTCAATTTCAGAAATTTCCTGTGAGATTTTTTTCAAATCATCTTCGCTGAAAAACTTTTCTATTTCTTTCTTACTCATAATATAAAAAAATAATCCTGTTAATTGCTAATTACTAATTGTTAATTGAAAGAATTTACCAGTCACCGCTTGCGCCGCCGCCGCCGAAATCACCGCCGCCGCCTGAAAATCCGCCGAATCCTCCGCTATCTCCGCTGCTGCCCGAACTTCCCGAGCCCCAGCTTGAGTTATTGAACAATGAGCCTATAAGAAACCCTGTAGCCACGTCTCCTAATCCGCTGCCCCTGCTTCCTGTTACCATCCTTCTACCGAAGCGTGACGCCTTTCTTATGATTGCAAATATAATAAAACCAATTACCATCAAAAACATTACGATTACAAAAATTATTGAGCCTGTCTCGTTTTTCTTTCCTTTTTTATCTGCGGCATACTCACCTTTTGTTACCGCAATAATATCATCTACTGCCTTATCAAGTCCCTCATAATAATTTCCTTTTTTAAACTCAGGCTGCATATCATTTCTTATTATCTGAGATGATATGGCATCGGTCAATGCGCCTTCAAGTCCGTACCCGACTTCAATCCGCATCTTTCTGTCCTTCATTGCAACAAGAACAAGCACACCGTTATTATTATCCTTCTTTCCGATTTTATTTTTACGCGCAATTTCTACCGCTACGTTTTCAATAGGCTCGCCGTTAAGGCTTGGTATTAAATAAACTATTATCTGATTTGTAGTTGCCTTTTCAAAGTTAACAAGCTTAGTCATCAGAGAATTTATCTGCGATGACGTAAGCGTTCCTGTTTCATCTACAACATATTTTTTTACTGTAGGAGGCGCATCTGTGAGAGATTTTGACGCTCCGTCATCCTCTTGTGAGTATCCAAACCCTGCAATTAATAACGCTAATATAATTAATGTTTTTCTCAATTTTTATCGTTGCTTTAGATTATATATACGTATGAAATATAATTCTGTTAATAATTTTTAA
The DNA here is from genome assembly GCA_044226845.1 of Ignavibacteria bacterium. Taxonomy (GTDB): domain Bacteria; phylum Bacteroidota; class Ignavibacteria; order Tepidaquicellales; family Tepidaquicellaceae; genus JAFDZO01. The sequence goes on along the minus strand of JBGAGG010000016.1, from coordinate 870 downwards.
AACTACCAGCCGCTTCCAAAACCGCCAATACCGCCGGATCCACTGCGTCTGTCATATCCACCCCTTCCTCCCTTACGTTTGCTGTAAATACCGGAAGAGCCTATATTGTAATGAGTGGGAATTGACCGCTTAACCATTCCTTTTTCTGTATCTTCTGAAAATCCCCCGATAATAATTCTATTCCCGCGGCTTTTAGATTTTCTTATTATAAGAAAGGACATTGTTAAAATTGCAACCCCGAATAACGAAAGAATAAATATTGTGACTCCTGAACCTTTTTCCGGAAATTGTTCGCCTTCAGGAAAAACAGGATACCGCCGTCCGTAATAGGAATTCTCACCGGATGTTTTTTGTGTACTATCAACCTGTGCAAAGCTCAAACCTGTAAATAATAACGCAGCAATTAAAAATATTTTTCTCAATGAGTTAGAATGAAATTAACCGTAGAAACACAACCACACCAAAAATCCACCAACCTAAATATTATTTTTATTTTCTTCCGCGTAATTTAGTGTTTTAGAGATTTTGCTGCATATATATCATAACAAATATACTTAAAATATACGTGATATTCGGTTGAAAATAAAAAAGCGAATAAGCCACTAGCCGATTCGCTTTCGGGAAAATATAGATAATAATTGCTTAAAAACTTTCTGCAAAATTTATAATTTCTATATCAGCATCTTCCATCTTTTTTATTGAAAATCTTCGGTTCTCTTTTTCAACAGAATTATTAACTTCATCAAGTACATCAACCATAGTTTTGTACTTAATGTTCCTGTCAAATTTCAACAGCAAAAGCAGGTCAGGATTTGCTTTCGATATCTGCGTAAGTCTTTCATTCATTTCTGAAAGCTGTATCTTTTGGGG
>JBGAGG010000015.1:0-111775 GCA_044226845.1 Ignavibacteria bacterium | reverse complement strand
GCATTCAATGCTATCAATGCAGGCACGCATACAGGCGCAATAACAATTTCCATTTCCGGCAACACTACTGAAACCGACTCATGCGTTATAAATGCAACCGGAACAGGCAGCGCAAGTTACAGCAGCATTACAATGTCTCCTACAGGAGGCGCAGCCAGAACGATTCAGGGAAACATTAATGGAAACTTTATCGTGTTTAACGGCGCAGATAATTTTACAATAAACGGATTGAACTCAGGCGGCAATAGTTTAACTATTTCAAACTCTAATGCAGGATTATTAGCAACAACATTAAGATTTTTTGATGATGCTTCCGGTAACACAGTTACTAACTGCGCTATTAAAGGTTCTTCAATTTCAAATTTATTAGGTACAATTCAATTTCAACGAGGTACAACAACAGGAAACGATAACAATACAATCAGTGCATGTGATATCGGACCTGAAGGCGCAGCTTTACCTTTTTGCGCAATTTATTCAACAGGCTTAAACGTATCTGTAGCTAACAACAATAATACAATTACAGGTTGTAATATTTTTGATTACTTCTCAGCAGCTTCAATATCTTATGGCATTCTGTTAACAAGTACAGGTAACTCTTCGTGGTCAATTACAAATAATAAATTTTATCAGACCGGTTCAAGAACTTTCACAACCGGCAACATTCATCCTACAATTTCTATTTTAACAGGAACCGGATATGTAGTCACAGGCAATACATTTGGATTTGCTTCAAATTCAGGAACAGGCACATATACAATGCTTGGCGCAGTTGCTAACAGATATACCGGTATTACCGGTACATTTTCACCAGGCACGAACAGAATAAGCAACAACACATTCAGAAGTTTTCTTTTATCCACAACCAGCGGCGCGACAACTACAACCGGCCTATGGTGCGCAGTTAACATAACCGCAGGAGCAGCAAGTATTGACTCAAATACAATCGGAGACGGCGGCTCAAATAACTCTATTACGGTTATTTCAACAACTAACCTTGGTATAGTAATTCCTATTTGTTCACAGACATCCGGCGGTAACGTTTCGATTCAAAATAACTCAATCGGTTCTGTAACTTGTAAAGGTTCAGCAGCCGGTATCGGAACAGGATTTACAGGGATAAATATTAGAACAGGCGGAATCGGTTTTAATTTAACGCTTGCAAACAACTTAATTGGTTCAAATACTCAGGCAAATAGCATATACAGCTCTGATACACTTGCTACAGCAACAGGCGAAAGAATTATGATTGGTATGTCTGTTGCAGCAGGTTGGACGGGCAACGTTCGTATTGCAAATAATACTGTAAGAAATGTTACAGCAGGCAATTCTTCTGTGAGATTTACAGGTACTACTTCAACATTCACAGGTATTGAATGTGCCTCTATTGGCGGCGCATCAGGAGCTGTAACAATTGACTCTAATACAGTCAGAGATATTAACGTATATCAATCACTCACAACAACATCAACTTCTACAACAACAGGTATAGTTAGTTCAGGTTCTGTTGTTTCTCAGCCATTAAATATAAGAAGAAACATAGTCAGAGATATTACTACATCAAGCGCTTCTATATCTGCAACCCTCTTGGGTATTTCTATAACCGGTGCTTCAGATGCTTATAACTGTTCAGATAATACTATCTTTAACTTAAACTGCGCTCATTCTACTGCAGCAAATGTTAATAAAGGTATTAGTACTTCATCATTCGGCGCTGGCACCAGTGTAATTACAAGAAATTTGATTTATAATACCACAATAGCTTCTTCCAGCGTTACTGCGCAGCATCAAGGAATATTTATAAACAATGCCAGCCCACTTGGAATCACAACAATTTCAAATAACATGATTTCACTTGGTTCAACTGTAACCGCTAACCAGATTATCTATGGTATAAATGAAGATAATGCTTTAGGCGTAATTATCAATATTTGGTTCAATAGCGTTTATATTGGCGGAGCAGCAACTTCAAACACGTCATTGACAGCATGCTTAAGAAAAGGCAATGGCTCTACTACAATGAATGTTGAAAGCAATATTTTTTACAATGCCAGAACATTTACAGGCGCCGGAAATCTTGGTTTTGGAATGATATGTACTATTACCACAAATTTAACATCTAACTATAATAATGTTTATACACCCGGCGCAAACGGATGCACTGCAAGAAATACATCAACAACTGATTATACAACATTAACAGCATGGAGAACTGCAAACCCGACATTAGATATTTATTCATTTTCAGTAAATCCTTTGTTTGTAAATCCTTCAGCTTCTACTCCTGACTTACATTTACAGGACCCGAATCCCCAATCAAAAGCAGGCGGAACTAATGCATCAGTTTTAGTTGACTTTGATGGTAATACAAGACCTTCTACTGCAGGTCAAAGACCGGATATAGGAGCTGATGAAAGTAATTTTACAACAACACCCGGAAATATGGACTACCAGGCGCCGTTGGTTACAATAAATTCTTTTATTCCACTGTCAAATTTTCTTGCAATTGGTTCAAGAACGCTAACGGGATTTGCAAAAATCACAGATAATGGCACAGTAGGTTCAGGCGCAAATGCGCCAAGAATTTACTATAGAAGAGTCGGTATTGATCCGGATAATTTTACAGCATGTTTCAGCGGGGGAAATAACTCAGGCGGCGCTACAGGATGGAGATATACCACAGCTACAGGAAATACAGGGGATGACTATGATTTCAGTATTGATTTTACTTTGTTAAATGGCGGTTCAGTATCAGCAGGAAATCAGATTGGATGGTTTATTGCAGCACAGGATTTATCTACTGCTACATCTTTGGAAAATTATGTTACAAATCAATCGGGAGGTATTGCAACAGTTTCTCCGCCTATTAATAATTTAACAACTCCGTTCGGTACATCTACCGCTAACTACTTATTTAGTATTACTACCGCTATAAGCGGTGTATTGACAGTAGGTACAGGAGGAACATACCCAAACTTAACAGGAGCTTCAGGTTTATTTAATGCAATTAATACATCAGCATTAACAAGTAATATTTATGTCAGTGTGCTTTCAAATTTAGTTGAACCGGGTACTGTAGCATTGAATCAATTCTCAGCACCATATTCAATACAAATAAGACCAAGCGGCTCATTAACTACAAGATTAATTGAAGGAACTACGGTTGGAACCGGCTTGCCAATGATTGACGTTGCCGGTGCAGACAGAGTCAGTTTTAACGGCGCTGACTCAGCCACAAGTACAGGGCAATATTTCAGATTTGTAAATAATAATGTTACTCCTGCGAATACAGGTCCTGTATTCAGGTTTATAAGTGATGCAAGACGGGATTCCATTAGAAACTGTATAATTGAAAGCAATGCAACAACATTGGCAAATGCAATGGTTCTACTTGGAACCACAACAAATGCTTCAGGTAACGATTCTATATCTGTTGATAACTGCTTATTCAAACAATCTGCCGGGACAAATGTTGGGAGATATTTTACTGCTTACTCCTCAACCGGATCGGGTTCAGGCTCGCAAAGAAACAGTGATAACTTTATCACAAACTGTAACTTTACAGGTATGCTTGCTACATCAACTGTAGTTGTTAATATTTCCGGTACAGGTAACGGTGATAACTGGACTATTTCAAATAACAAATTCTATAACAACGTTAACTTCAGTGTTGGTCATAGCGTTATTAATGTAGTTAATTCGTCAGCAAATAATTTTACAATATCAGGTAATAGCATTGGTGGTTCTGCAGTAGATAGAAGCGGAACATATTATGGTACAACAGGCAGTTTTCAGCTTACAGCTATTAATTTAACCCTTGGAACGACAACTGCTTCAAATGTTCAAGGTAACACAATTTCAAATTTTGGTACGACTGGAATCAGTACATCTACGCAGGCGTTTGGAATATCAGTCTTAGGCGGCAAAGTAAATATCGGAACTACTTTAGGAAATACACTCGGAGGACTTGCAAATCCGTGGGACACTCTAAGGTCAGGATTTGACAATGGGTGGATTAATAATGGAGGCTCTACAGATACTGTTAGAATTGAAAATAACACGATAGGAAATTTTGCAGATTATAGCAATGGGAGCGATAGACTTAGTGGTATAACTTGCCTGTCTGGTGTAAATATCATTAAAAATAATATTATAAGAGACGGTAAAGGATTAAATACCGGTACGGGAATATTAAATTTATTTACAGTTAAAGGAATTTTAATAACATCTACTGTAGCAGGTCAAATTGTAGAAGAAAATACAATTTATAATTTACAGAATATCAATCCAGGTAGCACAGTATATACTACTTCTGCTATTCATTTCAGTGCTGCAACCGGTCTTTCAACTATTTCCAGAAACAGAATTTACAATATTACTTCACTTGGAACAGGCACAGGTGCAAATGCCCCGATAAACTGCGGAATAAATAATTCAGGTACTGCTTCATTAAATGTGATTAATAACCAAATCTCACTTACATCTTCTACTTTAGAACCAAATCTCAGGGGAATTATTAACAATTCAACAGGCAATATGACTGTTTTATATAATTCTGTTTATATAGGCGGAGTTTGCGCAAATACAACAAATACTTCTTATTGCTATTTAAGAGTTTCATCATCAAATGATACGGTAAGAAATAACCTTTTCTTTAATCAAAGAACAGGCGGAGCAAATAATTATTGTATGGGAGTAACCTCTGCAACAAACTGGACATCCGGTTCAGCGAACTACAATGCATATTTCCCTTCATCGGCAAATCAGGTCGGCGTAATCGGTGCATTTACTCAGCAGACCTTTGCTAACTGGAAAATAAATTCATTGGGCGATGCAAGCTCAATAAGTACAACAGGAGTCAGTTCTGCCAATTTGTTTACATCAACTGCTTCGGGTAACCTGAATATTAATCCAAATAATGTTGAAAGCTGGTATGTCAATGGCTTTGGAACTCCGATAACTACACCGCAGGTACTTAATGATTACGGAACAAGTTCGACAGTAAGATCAGTTTCCATTTCCACCGGAGCAACTGATATTGGTTCAGATGAATTTACACCACTTGGAGCACCGCCTGAGGTTATAGCCAGCGCACAGCCGGCACCCGGTACAACTACGACATACACTTTTATGGGAAGAACAATAGGCCACATTGACTGGGGTCCGGGAGGAGATGTTCCGACCTCACTTGAAATAAAATATTACTCAGGAACAAACCCTCCGGGTTCAGTTGGATTTCCTGTTGCAAACGGATACTGGCAAATATTCGCTACTGGAGGTTCCGGGTTTACGTACGATATTACAATTAACTTTGATGATGCTATAGTAGGAAACATTGGAAACATGGAGGATATAAGGCTCTCAAAATCAGAAGATGGCGGAGCTACGTGGAACAATTTTACAGTCACAGGAACAGCTTCGGAACAATATGAACTTGATACAATAAATAATACGGTCAAGGTCTATGGACTAACAGGATTTTCAATTTTTGCTTTAATAGATGCCAATGCGCCGTTACCTGTAGAATTATCTTCTTTCACTGAAGCTGTTGAAAGAAGGAATGTAAAATTAAACTGGACGGTATCATCAGAGCATAATAACTCAGGATTTGATATTGAAAGAAAAGAAAGCAGCTCAGCAAATAACTGGAGTAAAGTCGGCAACGTTTCAGGGGCAGGAACATCTTCAACTCCAAAAAATTACAGCTTCACGGAAAACAATCTGAACTCAGGAAAATATAATTACAGATTAAAGCAAATTGATTTCAATGGTAACTTCAGATATTATGAGCTTGCAGAAGAAATTGAGATTGGTATTCCGAATAAATATGAGATAAGCCAGAATTATCCTAATCCGTTTAATCCAACAACAAAAATAAATTATGATTTACCATTTGACAGCAAAGTGCAGATTAAGATATTTGATATGACAGGAAGGGAAGTGTATCAGCTTGTAAATCAGGTACAGACTGCGGGGTATTACACATCACAGTTTAATGCATCAGCATTAGCAAGCGGAGTTTATTTCTACCAGATAAATGCAACGGGTGGAAAGCAATCATTTGTGAAGACAATGAAGATGGTACTGGTAAAGTAAGAAGTATACTAAAGCAGTGTATAACAAATAGAAAGCCCGGTCCCGTCATAGCAGGATCGGGCTTTTTTATATAATTTTGTTTGGAGAAAAGCTAAGATATAATCTAAAAGATTATTGTAATAAACATAGACCCTAAAATAAAAAACCCCTCAAGATGTTAATTCTTGATGGGTTTATCTTGAGCTGGCAGAGGGACTTGAACCCCCCGACCTGCTGATTACAAATTATATTATAATATTGAAAACAACAAAAATAATAGTGTTTTCAAAATTTTTGCTTTCCCAAATTACACCAAATTACCCTGATTTCCGAAAATTTGCTCACATTAAAAAATCAAATTACGAAATTCATTCGTCAATATTATGAGGATTTTTTATTTTACCAACACCATTCTCATAGCTTTTGTAAAGCTTTGGGTTTTATAAACTCCGCCGGCTTTTGCATTGATACAATAGAAATAAACTCCGCTTGCAAATGCAGATGCATTGAAAGTCACAGTATAGAATCCGGCAGATTGAGCTGCATCCAATAAATTTGCCACTTCTCTCCCTGTCATATCATATATTTTTATCTCAACTTTGCTGTCAAAAGGAAGGTCATAATTAATCTTCGTAGTTGGGTTAAACGGGTTCGGGTAATTTTGAGCCAGACTATATTTAGCAGGTATCCCTATGATGACCTCTGCTGATAAATCATGATACCCAAAATTACCATTATAATCTATCTGCTTTAGGCGATAATTATAATTACCCGTGTTTAATCCAATATCTGTGAATGAATAATTTTGTAATTGATTTGTTGTGCCATGCCCTTCAGCATAACCGATTTTTTTCCATTCTGCTAAAGATGATTTCCGTTCAATGTCAAATCCCTGGTTATTCAATTCATGACTCGTAGTCCAGTTCAGTTTTACATTTTGTTTATCAACTGATGCAGTAAAAGAACTGAGCTCTACCGGCAAAAGATTATCTGCGTTGCCGCCGACGCCGAAATCAGAGAATGATGTTCCGCCGTTATAATATAAAACAGGATTTGTATTTGTTCCTGTTGTAACGGAATAATTTGCGCTTGACCAAGTCCAAGGGCTTGCGCCGTCATTTCTTTTTATTATAGCTATGTAATCTATGATTGATATATTCGGAATTGCATCACCAATCAGTTCGAGATTATAGTTCGGCGAAGCTAATCCGTCACCGGCAGTTATTGTCCAGTACTGAGGAGCAAGGTTTATAAGATTAACGTTTCCCATACTCGGACCTGTAGGAAGATAATTTCCGTTCCCCTGATTCGGTAATGAACCGGAGCCTGAGTTATGAAACGTTGCAGTCAGTGTACCGCCCGTTGTTAAAGAATTGAACGTTACTTTTGCCTGTGAGAATGCGCCCGAGCCGTTATCAAGTGGAAATATATTATTTGAAGATGCGCCGCTTGCAAACCATCTTCTTAACGTCCCTCTTATTGAACCGCCGTTTCTTACTATGTTACCGGTGTTTGATGTTGATGTTCCTATAGTTAAAGTATTTCCTCCCATATTCAAAAATCCTGCAGTTGCTTCGAGTGTCAATGTTCCGTTTATTACAAGTGAAGCTCCCCCTGTAACAACCTGACTATTACTGATATTAAGATTGTTCAATGATGTTACACTTCCGGGAATATTAATGCCCGGCGCGCTTCCATTGATTGTAAGATTTGATGTTGAACCTCCAACTAATAAAGTTGATGCACCTGTGCCTGCAATAGGATTACTGATTGCCAAAGTGTTTGCGCCGATATTAAAATTGCCGTTGCCTGATATCAGAGTCAGAGTTCCGTCAATTGTTACATTTCCGCCAAGGTTTATTGCAGAGGTATTGGTGCAATAAATATTGTTATATGTATCTGCAGGGATTGTCTGTGTGCTGCTTCCGTTAAATTGATATGTTCCGTTGCTTTTAAATGTATTCGTTGTGAATGAACTCAACTGCGTGCCAAGCGCGCCAGTCAGTGCAATTGTTCCTGAACCTGCAAGTGCAGTTGTTCCTGAACCTGTTAATGTATTTGCTCCTAAAGTCAATGTTGCGCCGTTACCTACAGTAACAGTACCTGTAATAGTAAGAGACTGACCTAATGCAACACTGCCGCCTGAACCTGAAACGGTTAAATTTTTAACGTTACCTGTGAAAGTTGATGCAGGCAATGTTATCGCTCCTGTATTTGTAAATGTAACAGTGGAGCTTGCATTACTGGCGTTAATATTACCTGATGTTCTTACCGGTGAACTTCCTGAAAGAGTTAAGGTGTTCGCGCCTACTGATAACGTTCCGCTTGTAAGAGTTAAAACGCCTGCAATGGTAGGGCTGCCGCTTAGACTGTAACCGCCTGCATTATTTAGTTGCAGATTTGTTAAAGATGCACCTGAAATAGTTCTCGCTGAACCTGTCATTTGGATTCTTCCTGCGCCTGTATGTGAACCTGTACCTTCAATATCTCCTGCTACCGGAATTGTAAATCCTCCGTCTGCAAGTGTTCCTGCAGTTAATCGTAAACTACCGGTTATAGTTGGTGCAGCTGTTGCTGTTATAGTCCCGCCGCCTGCGCTATAGATTTTTAAATTTCCAAACGTTGCTCCTGATATAGTTGCTCCATTTGTTTCTATTTGCAGTTCTCCTGTACCTGTGCAAGTGTGAGTACCTGTGCCTGTAACATTTCCGTAAACTATGACCTGATTAGTGGTGCTTGCCAGTGTCCCTGCTGTCAGATTTAAATTTCCGTTTGTTCTTATTTCTGTGCTCACTGTTTTAGTGCCTGAACCGGAAATCGTCAGGTTGCCATAATATTGGGATGAATTAAGACTTGCTACGTTCTGAGCAGTTCCTCCGTATTCTATAGTGCTTGATGCGCCGATTGAATGTGTGCTGTAATTTGAAGGAAATGTATTTGTGCCTCCGATTCTTAATGTTGCTCCGTTTGATACAGTTAAAATTCCTCCTGCTGAAGAACGGTTTATTGTAAAACCAAAAAGGTTAAACGTTCCTGCGCTCACCGTTAAATTTCCTGCAAAAGTTGTTCTGTTTGCATCAAGCGCAACCGAACCGAACGTATTATTTATTACAAGATTCTTAGGAACACGCGTTCCTGAAGTATTGAATTCATTCGTTGACATGGTTTGATTTGCTGTAGAGCTAGCATATTCCAATATTGAAGACGGTCCGTAAGTAAAATTTGCTCCGTTATTGTCTAAAGTCGCTGAACCCTGAATACTGAACGTTCCGTTAACAGTAAAATCAGTATTAACTATTGTTTTTACGCCTGAACCGCTTATTATTAAGTTTGTAAGTACATTCGCAAATGCTCCGCCGTTTGCTCTTGCGGCTGTATTTTGATTTCCTGCCCGAGCGTATTCAACAGTTCCGTCGAAGATAATTGTATTCATTCCGATGTAAGGAGTTGCACCTGTTAATACTAATTTTCCTCCTGTTTTAACCCATAGAGTATCGCTTATGCTGTTATCATCATATCCGAATACAACGTCCGTAGCGCTTCCGGTTGCCGCAGAAATAACAGTTGCTCCGCTTTGTATTATGAAGTTGCTGTTGTCTCGAGTGTTTTGCGCAGGCGCCATTCGCGCATCAACTGCCATGTGTAGTGTTCCTGATACAACATTAAAGCTCCTGCACTTGAAAAAAGTGTTTAAAGTTGCTGTCTGCCCTGAATTAAGATTTATTTCCAAATCAAACCCGTTAGGGCTGGAGACATTTGCAATACCTACTCCCCAATCGCCTACTGCAGTTAGATTTCTTGAGTCACCAACAACAGAAATTTTTCCCGTTGTTGAAGTTATCCAATCATCATGTCCGGCCGGAGAAGTTGATGAAGAACCGGGGATTGTTCCGACAGTACCCGAATATGCTCTTAACTGTCCGTTTAGGCTTAATGTATTTGTTCCTAATGCAAGAGCGGTAGTAGAATTGTCTTTGTTAAGATGCAAAGTTTTGCAGGATTCATCTGCTGTAAGAGTTACAGTGTGACCGCGCTGAATGTAAACGTTGTTGGTTGAACCGGGCTTGGATGATGCTGTAACCCAGGATGAACCGTTATAAGTCTGCCAGTTTGCCGCAGTGCTCCAGGTAACAGAAGCTTGTCCGCTTCTGTAATCACCGATTGTCTGAGCCCATGTATTAGTAGCAGTCAGGATAAAAAGTACAATTAAAACTAAAAGTAAATAGAAGATTGCTTTCATAGGGATAATGTTTTAATTTTTGTGTATTATTTTTTTATTTCTTTCAAAATATTTTATTTCTACTTTCATAGCAAAAAGAAATTATTCAAAAATCCCGTTTTTCAAAAAACAGAGGCAGGGCAAATAATTAATAAACAATAGTTTGTAAACCCCTAAATTTTTCCTATGCTTTCTACTTCTACTATTGCTATTCTAAAAGCGCTAAATCCTCAGGAAATTAAGCGATTTGGAGAATTCATAAACTCACCTTACCATAATTCTACAAAAGGTCTCGATAAGATTTACAAGGTTATATCAAAAGCATATCCTGATTTTATTTCGTCTGATTTAGAGCCCGAAGCTATGGCGAAAAAAGTTTTTGGGGCGGGAGCATATAAGGAAAAGAGATTGAAAAATCTTTGCGCTGAGTTTGGAAACCTGCTTCAGAAATTCATTGGGTTTGAACAGATATATGAAAATGGTCTTGATCTTGATATTAATATTACAAAAGGACTTGTTATGCGAGGAGTGTTCAAAAGCGCAGTTAACTTCATTGAAAAAAGCGAGGCAAGAACTGAAGAAATTCCGTTTTTCCATTCCGACTTAATTCACTACAGATACAACATTGGTTGCGGCAAGAAACAAATTAAGGGGGCTTCACAAAATGCTTTTTACAAGAATGAGCTTAATGAGATTGAAAATGAACGCTGCGATGCATTGGTCTCATTATTTATGAGAGATTTTTATGAAGGAGCGCATTCGTACGATGTTTCGAAAGGGCTTGGCTATTTGACTAATGTAAACATTATAGATAATTTCATAGATGCATTTGATATGAATTTGTTTCTTGACTCGCTTAAAAAAACAAACAACAAATATTACACATTTATAAAAACTCACTATCTGCTCTACTATCATTTTAAAAATGAAATAAGTGAAGAACTTTTTTATGAACTTAAAAATGACGTTTTTACACTCGCTCATTTAGTCGGCAAGCTGAATGCTTTTGATTTAATATTAAAAACAATTCATTTGATACAAATTAAATTAGCGCCTCTTGACAAAAAATATTACTACGATATAGTTGACTTAGGAAAGTTATTTCGCGAATTAAAAATATTTGAAACCGGCGTGGAATTCAAAATTTCGATAGGAACTATAAATGATATATTTCTTCCGGCTGTTATTGTAAAAGAATATGACTGGGCTGAAGAATTTGCAAGAGAGTATTGCCGGTATCTGGAAGAAGATTTAAAAGAAAATCAGCTGAATTATTGTCTGGGTGTATTAAGCTTTAAAAGAGGAAGGTATGAAGAGTCATTAAATTTTCTTAACGGCATTAAGCTTACTACTTTTCAACAAAAGCATTCAGTTTATTATTATTACATTATGAATTACATTGAATTGAAAGCTTTCGAAAATGCGCTTTCTACATTGCAGGCATTTAAGCAGTTCTTTATTGACCAGAAAAATTTGCCGGTATTTTTTCATGATGCAAACAAATCACTCAAATATTTTCACGAAATAATAAAATGTGAAATGGACGGCAAAAAAACTGACGGCGTAATATATGAAGAAGCAAAATCTGTAAATAGTTTTCCTCATAAACCTTATGTAATGGAAAAAATGGAGAAGCTGAAATGAAGAACGGAAAGAAAATATGTACAATCCAAACAGGAGTTTGGGAATGAGAACTAGAATTTAAATCATAACACACATATGCTTTCTACTTCAACTATTGCTATCCTAAAAGCTTTAAATCAGCAGGAAATTAAGCGGTTTGGCGATTTCATCAATTCCCCCTATCACAATTCTACAAAAGGTCTTGATATAATTTATAAGATTGTTTTAAAAGCTTATCCTGATTTTACTTCATCTGATTTAGAGCCGGAAGAAATGGCAAAAAAAGTTTTTGGCGCGGGAGCTTATAAAGAAAAAAGGCTCAATAATCTCTGCGCAGAATTCGGAAATCTTTTAAGGAAATTTATCGGCTATGAAGAGATGAATAATTACAATATTTATGAATTAGATATCTTTATTTCGAATGCGCTTATACGCAAAGATTTATTTGAAACTGCAAAGAAACTTATTGATAAAAGCATTAAGCAGAACGATAGCACTCTGATTTTAGATGATGTGAAAGAGTTTTATAAATTCCGATTATTATATCCACTACATATTGTAAATAATCAAGAGTCATATGAGATTGAGGATAAGAAATCACATTTTAATCTCGAAGCTCTCATTACTCAATTCCTTAGAGACTCCTATATTCAGGTAATGGCAATGGCAAGAACTCATGCACCGAATGAAAATCAATCACCTGAAGATAAATCATTTGCTGATGCTTATATAGAATCTCTCGATATGAACAAATTTTTAAACTACCTTAAAGGTACTAATCATAAATATTATTCATATTTAAAAATCCATTATCTACTATACTATTATTCAACAAACAGCATTAATGAAGAACAGTTTTATGAGCTAAAAAATGAAATTATTGAAATAGTTCCTAAAGTACTCAAGGATGATGCATATGTACTTATAAGAGCCGCACTGGAAATTGTGTATAAGAATTTGTTAAGCACAGATAAGAAATATCACATCGAAGCATTCGAACTCGGCAAACTCCTTTGCGAATTGAATTTTTTTCCTAACAATACAATTGTATTCTTACCAATATTAGCTTTCAATAATTTATTTACTAATGCTATAATTATCAAAGAATATGACTGGGCAGAAAATTTTGTAAATGAATATATACAATATATCGCAGAGGAATACAGAGATACAAAATTTAACTTTTTCCATGGAATTTTAAGTTTTAAAAGAGGCAGATTTGAAGAATCGCTGAATTTTTTTAGCAAAGTTAAAGTCACTGATATCCAGAGTAAGCTGCATTTACGCTACTATTATCTTATGAATTACATTGAGTTAAAGGCATACGAAAGTGCACGTTCCTCTCTTGAAGTATTAAGGAATTTTAATCATCATCATAAAGTCGATATTCCTCATTTTATAGAGAATATAATGGAATCTCTGAAATATTTTTCTGAGATTATTAAATGCGAAGAACAGAATAGAAAAATTGATGAAATGATTTATAGCCAGGCGAATGACGGAAGAAATTTCACACACAAAGCATACATACTTGAAAAAATGGAAAAGCTGAAGTGAACTGTTCTCTAGAAAACTATCAGTATTTAACTGGAGAAATGTTGAGTCTTTATGAATTATTAAGTACAGAAATAAAAAATCTTTCTACTGATGTTTAAGAAGAATAACGTAAGCTTTATACTGCCTTTATGCTAAAAACTAACTTCATTGTTATAGTTCCGCAGAAAACAGATTGAGACTTTCGTTAAATATGGAATTTTCTGAGATAAACGTTCCAAGATGTTTAGCAAAGGATATAACAGAGAAAGGAAGATGGGTGAATGGCGATGTTGAGGTTGGATTATCTTATTCAACTGAAATTGATTATATAATGTTTTTAATCAGGCAGTCTTTGAACCTCCAAATGAAAGGTTGAGCTGGGGAAAGCTAACCAGATTAAACATAGAATCATCCCCGGAAATTGTCTCATTTAGGTCACACAAAATAAAAAACCCCTCAAGATGTTAATTCTTGAGGGGTTTATCTTGAGCTGGCAGAGGGACTTGAACCCCGACCTGCTGATTACAAATCATATTAGAAAATTGAAAAAAGCAAAAATAATAGTGTTTTTGAAGTTTATTCATTCCCTCCCATAATATTGAAGTAACAAAAGAGAATTTTAATTTAGCTTTCGTATTTTTAAAATTTCCTTTGTATCTTACAATTTAATTAGGCAAAGGATTTCATGCAATTTTTAAGTTTCTTTTATCTTAACTTTCTTTTCTTTAGATTGAGTTCTTAATAACAAATTTGAGTTTTCTTATCACAAAAATTCTGCCTGAAAATCTAATTTCGGATTCTCAGTTAGTTTTACCTGAAATAGTTTTAAACAAGCTTTATTCTCAAAAGAATAAAAAACTAATACTGGTAAATGCTCCAAAAGGGTTTGGGAAATCCTGCATCCTCTCACTTTTTGTTGCTGAGTACAAATTATTCTATTCTTATTATAAAACCGATGAAGAAGATGAAGATCTGTACACATTTCTAAATTATCTGATACACTCAATTGATAAATCACTCCCCGGGTTCGTTGATGAACTTAAAGTATTGCTGAATTTTTATAAGTCACAATTCAATAAAAAAGAAATCGGGAATAAAAATTCCGTAATCACTTTTACAAAATCACTAATTAATCATTTATATTTATTCGCTAAAGATGATTTCTATATAATTATAGAAGATGCAGAACACATTTCAAAATTTGAATGGGCTCATATCTTTTTTGATTACTTCATAGAACACACTCCCAAAAATGTACATTTCATTTTCGCAACTTCATTAAAATATCCTTTTGATGAAGTAAAAATAAGAATGAAAAGAAATTTTTTCGAACTACAGAACAACGATTTAAGAGCAGATCTGAATACAGTAAAAAAAATAGCGCAAAGTATTTATTCAATTAACATTACCGATACTCAGATTTTGAATATCTGCGAAAAAACCGGAGGATGGATGACGGGAATACATATCCTCTTGCAGGCTATGTATAATGATACGAACGCTCCCGAGAATTCTACTCTGAGTGAAACGATATATTATTTTTTCCAAAAGGAAATTATGGAAGGAATAAATGAAAAGTATATCCGGACTTTAGTATTGTCATCACTTTTCGATAACTTTGATATGAAATTACTTGCAAGCCTATCAAAAGGTATTGATGTGAATTTTCTGCTTGAGCTGCTAAGGGTAAAATATAATTTTGTTCTAAGGACAAATTCAGACGGGAGTTTTGAATATTTAATTTTCTTCAGAGAATTCCTGGCGGAGAAGGCGAAGACTATTTTAGGCGATAAATTGATAAAGCAAACTTATACAGATGCAGGAAATTACTACATGAATGTTAATGACACCGAAAGGGCTTTAAAATATTATGCACTGGCTGAAGATTACAAAAAAATAATTCCTATTGTACTAGCACGTATTCCTCAACTTTCCAAAGATGGTGATTTAAACATTGCTGATAAGTTACTTAATCTAATTCCTGAATCTTTTTACAAACAGAATCCTCTCTTAACATACTTTAAAGGGATAATTTTAAAAAATTATTATTTTGATTATGAAGAAGCAGTCATTGCATTCGATTCTTTCTTAAATCTGAATAGTAAAACTGTTTCCGATTACACTGTAAAAGCAGTTGGTCACATTGCAGAAATTAAATTTAACATTGGTGAGAGCAAGTTTGCAATAACATTTCTGGAGGAATATAGAAATAAAATAACTTCAAAAAAACTATTGGCATGGCTTTTATTCCGATTGAGTTCATTTTATTTATATTTGCGAATGTTAGAAAAAGTTAGTCCTTGCTGTCTTGAAGCACTTACTTTACTTGGCAAAAACAAAGACCCGGAGAGCACGGCTACACGGGCAAATATTCATAATAATCTTGGCAATTTGTATTTACTTAAAGGTGATTTTAATGAAGCTAAAATTTATTATAAAAAATCTCTTAATGATTTGCCCGGCTTATATCATAAAATTCAGACCGGAATAAACTATCTGAATAGCAGCTGTTACTCGGGTGATTTTAAAAGTGCTGAAGCTGAGCTGGGAAATTTATCACAGACAAAAATTGTAGAGCTAATACCTGAGCTTAAGATTCAAGCCATTGAAGCCTCGGCAAATTTTTACCTTGAGTCAGGCAATTTTCCCGAATGTTTAAAACAGATAAACCTGCTGGAAGATGTATGCAAAGAGCATGAGAATTTCAGAGTATTAGTTACTGCGCTTACAATCAAATGCAAAATTTATCATTATGAAGATGACATTCCAAATCTCAAAAAGCATCTGAAACAAATAAATAGTTTACGGATCCACGGTCTGGAAAACGATTTAGCTACAGCTGATTTATTCGATGCAATTTTATCAGGCAAAGAAGAAAAAGCTTTAAAGCTGTATGATTTTTTTCTGAAGAATGATCTTGCTCCGGATAAGATATATTTCTCTTTCAGAATAGCTGAAATAGTAATGAATAAAAGCAAAGAAAAATTCCTGAAATATTTTACTGATGCTATTACTGAATCCTTCCGCATTCGCTATTTTAACGTAATGATTGCTGAAGTTATCAAAAAAAGAAACTTGACCGATTTTGCAATAAAGTCAGGGCTGGAAAAGGATACTATATCTGAAATTTATTCTGAAATAATTTCAAGGAATGAAGATGGCTTTCTTAACGTAAATCTTACAGAAGTACAGGATATCACTCTTGTTTCCTGCGGCGTTCCTGTACTTTTCATTCGCGGGATAAAGGTAGATGATAAAAAATGGACAAGAGCTAAATTTAAAGAAATGTTCATATATATTTTTATTAACAGAAAAAATTATGTAACCAAAGATATTTTAATTGATGAGTTCTTTAAAGATTCTGAGCAATCTTATAGTGACAATATTTTTCACCAGTTTCTATCGAACCTAAGAAGCATCTGGAAGAATTACGGAAATATTGAATATATGTCCTATGAAAATAAAATGTTTGAGTTCAATCAGGGGTATCTTTACGGCTCGGATATTGAAAGCTTAAAATATTACTATAAAAAACAGCAGGGATTAAAGGATAATTCTCCTGAAAAAGAAATTATTCTCAAAAAAGCTGCAACGCTTTTCAAAGATACTTTTATGAAAGGTTACTACGTGCCCTGGGTGGAAGAATTGCGAAGCCGCGTTGATACAGACAGAGTGAGATTAATAAAAGAGCTTATAAGAATTCTGGAAATGAAAAATTCAACTGAGGAAGCACTAGAGTATTACAACGTTTTGCTTGAGGAAGATGATTTAAACGAAGATTTATATTTTAAAATAATTTCTGAATATGCAAACATGGGAGAAATAAATAAAGCAAAAGCTAAATACAAAATTATGCTGGAAAAATTTGAAAAGGAATTAGGCGAAAAACCTTCCGCCCAATTCCTTCATAAAATTAAAGAAGTATTACTTAAGTAAAAGCATTTTTCGTATATCGGTAAAACCATTTGTTTTTAGCTGATAGAGATATACTCCGCTTGCCAGTGACTTTCCGTCGAATGTAATTTCATACACTCCTTCACTCTGTAGTTTGTTAACATAAATTGCCACTTCTTTACCAAGTATATCAAAAACCTTAAACTCAACTAAACTTTGTTTAGGTAGTTCGTATCTTATCTTTGTAACAGGGTTAAAAGGATTAGGATAGTTCTGCTCTAATTTATATCTGAATGGAATTTCTGAGCTTAACTGCTGCACGCTTACCAGTCCGTTTATTTTCAATACTTTGTGACGGTTTACTGATACATAATTTGAATCTCTTCCGCCCGGAGCAAAAATTCTTACGGAAGTATCGGAAACAGATGAAGTTAATGGAATTGTTCCAATAAATCCGTCAACACCCGTATGGCAAATTGGGTTTGCAATATCAGTTTGTATTTCAGTGAACTGATCAGTTGCAGATGTGTACATAAATACTTTAGATGAAGGACCGCTCGGTCCATCTAAAAATGAAAATTGAGTTGTATTACCTCCTATAAAAAATGCAATTTTATTAGAAGGGAATCCTTTAGAGCCCATCGCATAACTTCGTATCGGAAAACTTGTTGTACTAGTTGCCCAACTTATAATATATCCTGCAGCATTAGTGCTATCAACTGTACCGATGTAAACTTTATTACTTATACTATCCGATCTTTCGCCGCCTGCAATCATAATTTTATCTCTATCAATTAAAGCAGCGCTTGAGGAAGTTAATGGAGAAGGAAGATTTGTTCCCATACTCCATGAATTAACAGCTGGATTGTATCTCATCACGCTATTAACAATATTAAATCCTGTAGATCTGCCTCCCATAACAAATGCAATCTTGTTATTTATTACAACTGAGCTTGAAAAAACTTCTGCAATAGGAATAGGTGATACACCCATCGTAACCCAGCCGTTTGCAAAATTATTAACATTTATCTTGTATAATGAATCATTAATTTTATATTCAAAAAATGGCTTGTTAGCTTTTGTAAGCCAGCCGTTTATTCCTACTGCTTTAGGAAGACTATCACCGGCTGTGATAAAAATTTTATTCAGGCGGTTGCTGGTAACACCGACCCTTTGACTCCAATTAGTTCCTCCATTAGTTGTATATACTATTATGCCGCGGTCTCCAGAAAGAATTATTTTATTCGAATTTATTTTTTCACAACTTCTTAAGTTTAAGATTGTAATAGGATTTTGTAAAGTCCAGTTTGTTCCGTTATTTGTAGTTTTAATAATAGTGCCGCTATCGCCGCAACAATAAGCGAATGCAGAATCGGATGCTATTCCGTATAATGATTTTGTTGTATTTGATGTCAACGATATCCAGTTAATGCCTCCGTTTGTTGTCTTTACTACTTTACCATTTGAGCCGCATATATAGCCAAGTGTACTATTTACGAAACTTATAGAATTATAATTTTCAGTACTGACAGTTTGTGTAATCCAGTTCGCTCCTGAGTCAGTTGTTCTGGATATAAGTCCGTTATTACCGCAAACCCATCCTGAAGCTGCATTAATAAAAAATACATCGTTTAATCGCGAAGCTATAGAAGTAAACTTAATGGAAAAGTTTGAAGCGGAATCTGCAGTATAGTAAACGCTGCTTGAATCAGATTTATTGGCAATAACATATCCTGTCAAATTATTTAACATGCTGATGGAAACAATATTCCGGTTTGTAAATGATATTGATTTTGGTACCCAGCTAGCAAAATCATTTTTTGTAAAATAGATCTTGCTGTTTTGACCGGTGATATATCCTATAGAACCGGATGTGTAGCAATCAAACAATGTATCTGAACTTATAATTGTATCCCTCCAGTTAGTAGTATAGCCGCCGCCGTAATAAACCGAATCTTTTATCTTAAACCCATATCCGTTCATAAGTTTTTGAGGCAGTTTTCTCAGAGTTGTTCTATATAAACCTGTTGAGGCATTATATAAAAGTACATTTGATGTAATAGAATCACTTGCAACTCCTCCCATAATTAATATAGAAGAACTATCAGCATCTGAACCTACTGTGACATTATGAGAAAGCGTATACGGAAGATTTGGAAGACTTTGCCATGTTGCGCTGATAGCTGATGTGCTAAAAAATAATTCTGCCTTCTTATAGATAAATGCGGTTAAAGAAACGCATAATAAAAAAATCAGGGGTAATTTTTTCATATGTGTATGTGGTTTTAAAAACTGCTTTTAAAATATTCTAAAGATAGATATAAATGATATTGAAATAAAGGAGGAAGAATTCAATTTATGAATTGCTAATACAAAATATTCTGCATTTTTGACTTAGAATCGAAGGAAATTCTGTAAGGTTCCTGTAAGGTTTCAGGTAAGGTTTAAAAATACTTTTGTAACAAGCAAATGAATAATTCACTTGCCCAAAGAATAGAATAAAAACCTTATGAAAAACAAAATTAAACAATTCGCAGCAGCTTTAATAGTTGCAATCTTTACAGCAGTATCTATCTTTGGAATGACATCAAAGAGCAATGCTAAAATAAGCAGTAACCATAAACTGATTTATGAACAGGCTCTTGATTCAACTGACGGTAACGGTGGTGATACAACGGATGGAAACGGCGGACCTACATATCCTCCGAAAGACTAAGAACTGCTAAAGAGATAGCCGGTTT
Source organism: Ignavibacteria bacterium (assembly GCA_044226845.1). Classification (GTDB taxonomy): domain Bacteria; phylum Bacteroidota; class Ignavibacteria; order Tepidaquicellales; family Tepidaquicellaceae; genus JAFDZO01. The sequence goes on along the minus strand of JBGAGG010000015.1, from coordinate 91,687 downwards.
TCACCGGCTATCTTATTTAAATTCAAGAGCCTTTTCCAAAAGCCAGTCTGAAAAGCTTACTTCCTGCAATACTTTCTTCAAATCAAGTTTGAATTCATCCAGTTCAAAACCTACTTCTTTTCCTAACAAACTGTTCTCCTTTATTTTTGAAAGCTTTAAAATATAATCAATAAATTCTTCTGTGCCTGCCCTGTAAACTTCCGGAATTTCATCGTGAGAGTAAAAGTACTTTTTAATCGTATCTATAATTGAAATTATTAAATTAAAATCTTCTTCTTCGTATGCAATTTTCAAGAGTATTTGTTTTGAACTTATATAATGCAGATAATCTTTAAAGCCGACTTTTCCGGCAAATTCTTTAGACTTTGATAATTCATTTTTTGCTAAATAAAGTTTAGCGTATGAAAGATTTATCATGTCTTTCTTGAAATCATGCTTAATTTTATTTCCATGTTTATTAATAAAATTTTCAAGCCAGTCAAATTCACAATTCCGTAAAGCTGCTTCCAATGCAATCTTAAAGTGATAATGTATCAATTCGGATTTATCTAAAATTAAATTATTGTCATCTAATAGCTTCAGATAAAAAAAAATGTCGCCAAAGTATTTAATTTTATTATTATTTGTAAAAACTGTGCAATAATTGATAAAGTCCCAATACGGTTTTGAAATTTTTCTTTTATAAAATTTTTTGTCATCTAAAAAATTCTTCATTTCAATCAAATCTGTTTCCTGAAAACCATTAAAGACTAATATTACACCCAAATAAGTGTAAAATAAAATGGGGTGTTCGGCTTTTAGAGTTTTTGAATTCATTTCAAAATATTTCATAATTTCATCTGCGAAATCATATCTGAATTTTAAATCTTTATTAACATATTCTCTGGAAAGCATATATTGAAATAAAAATAATTTTTTGGCTATGAATTCGAAATCTAACCCATCGGATTTCTTCTGATTAATTTCATTATTCAATGCAAAATTTGTGTTAAAATAATAATCATATTCCTGAGATGTTAATTTTGTATTCGTTTCGTAAAACTCGTCAATTTCCTGAGTTGAATTTTTATGTTCTGTTTTAAACTCTTTCAAGCGTTTAAAAAATTTATCATCATATCGCCTGGTTCTCAGTCCACGTAAAATATAAATCTTTTTATCCCATTCATTTTGTTCAAATTCTTCCTGAGCTAAAAAATTTTCCAACATCCGCGCAAAATCTGAGAGCAGCTTTCTTATGCTTTCATTTTTAAATTCTTCATTGGGGTACATATACTTGGAAATGCTTTCGCGGGTGATGGAGTCAATTTCTGTGGAAGAGAATTGCCCGTTTATATAGTCATATAATTTTATTAATCGCGGAAGCTTGTTGAAGTAGGGTGATTTGATAAAATCTCCGAATTTTTCAAATTCTTCTTTTGAAATTGCATGGAGAAGTTCTGAAATTTCGTTTTTCACTTCTTTATTAAAAATTTTATACGTGAAAATTCACGTTTGGATTATTGCTTTTTCTCAAAAATAGCAAAAATTTAGCAAATAAAAAGATATTAACCGCACAAACTGACATTCTAATAATTCACAAACTGCATTTTGCTTCTTTGGAAATATATTCCGCATTTACAATCTTGCTAAGAAATTTTTCAGACAATAAAAAAAGATATACATAACTGAAATTCAAAATTCCAGAAAACTTTATGAATATTCCATCGCACAATCCTAAAACCCTTAGTACACAATTGAAAAAAATATTATCCGGCATTGAGAAAAATACAAATGACTGGTCAGGCAGTAAACAGGTTAATGATGAAATAATAAAAAACACAACACAAGCTATGGAGGATAGACTAAACGAAATTCAGAAATACGAAAAATTACTTTCGGCAGAAAGAGTTAAGCTCGCTCAATACTTAAATGAAATTGCAAAGCCATTGTATAAAAAAGCCCGTGACCACGCTTATTCGGTTTATGGGAAAAAATCAGAAAAATTAAAAGACTATAATTTAAAATAAAATCAAAAATTAAAATAAAAAAATAACATGAAAAATTTATTTAAAGCAATATTCCCGGTTTCTTTCATTTTGTTCTTGGCAGTTGTGTTTTCTGTTAAATCTTCGGCAAATTTTTCCCATGAACCCGGCGAAGCAATAATTGCATTCGATGAAATTCAATACAATTTCGGAAAAGTACAGGAAGGCATTACGCTTGAGCATCTTTATAAATTCGAAAACAAGGGTACAGATAAATTAAAGATTGAATCTGTACAGCCTTCATGTGGCTGCACCGGCGCTTCAATAGGAGATAAGAAAGAATTTGAACCGGGAGAAAAAGGTGATATAAAAGTTACTTTCAATACTCAGGGCAGGGAAGGTGTTCAAAGTAAAACAATAAGCATTTATACAAACGATAATAAGCAAAAGCAGATAGTATTATCATTTTCCTGTGATGTTCAGAAACAGAATTAAAAAAAACAGCGGGAATTTTAATCGCCCGTTAAGAAAGAACAATTTAATTAAAAATTATGAAAAATAATTTTTCCATATTTCTGGTTCTCATTTTACTTTTAATGGTATCGCCAGGGTATTGCCAGAATCAGATTACAATAACGTATTCACATCCTCCGCTTAATACACTGAATCAGGATGCGCTATGGAATTTCAAAATTAAAAATAATACATCGTTAGAAATTAATTTCTATCTCTCAGGTAAATTATCTGAAAAGAAGGCAGGCCTAATTGCCACGGGTAAAACAACGGCAATAAAGATTCTCCCCAATGAAAATAAAAGTTTCACAGCCCGCGATCTGCCACAAACACCTGAAATTAATTATGTAAGCCCTGACCCGCGTTATAAAGAGGCGTTGCAACGCGGAGGTAATTTACCAAACGGGGAATATGAAATATGCATTATTGCTAAAAATCCCGCTAACAATGAAGAGATTAGTCTTGAAGAATGCATAGAACAAAATATAGAGTCAGTTTTTGAATCTGAAATAACTTTGCTCTCACCTGAAAAAGGAGAAAAACTTGACTCACTTGGTTTACCTTTGTTTTCATGGACTGAGCCAATTCCAAAACCGCAGGATGAATTTACTTATAATCTCAGAATAGTGGAAGCAGAGCAAAATCAAAATCCCAACGAGCTGATTCAGAACAAACAATTTTTTAATGAATTTAAATATTTAAGAACTGCATCTTATGCTTACAAACAGACTGAAAAAAGGTTTAAGAAAGATAAAACATATTACTGGTTCGTAACCGTAACAATCGGAAATGAAGAAAAAATAAAAAGCAGTCTTAACTCGTTTACATATACATCAACATCAAGCTCGTCTTGTTACTGTTTCTATCCTCCACCATTCGGAAAATTTTGTGCAGGACAAATAATATCTATAAGACCTTCAGGTAATTGTTTTGGTTCAGTTACCTGGAACATAACTCCGGCGAATAACATAACACCTAGCTCCGGAAACAGCTCTGTTATTTCATTTACTGCCGCTAGTCCGGGCACTTATGTAATCAACTACACTGTTACTTATCCGGGCAATTCAAGTTGTCAGTCATATAGTGACCGCATGACCGTTAATGTAATTTCTTCTCCTGTAATTACTGCTGTTAATCAGGGAACGCTTTGTTATAACTCATCGCAAACAAATATTGCGTTCAATAGTTTAGTAAATGTATCACCTTCAGGAGGTGTTTATAATTACAAAGTTGACGGTGCAGCAACTTCTTCCTCAGTTTTTAATCCATCGGTAATGAGTGAAGGCATGCACTCAATAGAAATTACATATACCTATCCTGCTCCTGTTTTTCCTATGGTAACCGGATGCCCCGCAACTATAACTATGCCTGTATATATTTCAAATGCAAATGCTGCATATAATCTCAAACCGCTTAATACTATAATATGCGAAGGTACTTCTCAGTTATTGTATTTAGAGGGTATTCCTCAAAGCCTAACAGGCTTCACATACAGATGGTTTATAGCTCCGAAAACAGGCAGCGGTGCATGCCCAACATATACGGCTAATACAGTACCATCTGCTCCATGGTCTGAAATAACAGGAGTGAACAGCCCGAATTATAATACAGCTTTAAGTTTGCCGCCGGGTAAGTACTGTTATTTTTGTTTGGTTGAAAGTCCCTGTCACGATTTAAAAACATCCAATGCAGTTTCTATTGAGGTTCAGCCCCGCCTTGTAGCAGGGCAGTTGACAGCGGATAATTCTGAATTTTGTTCTATTGCTTCTTCCAAAAAAGTTAAAGTTACTCAATCAGGTCAAACTGGAATAGTAACCTGGGCAACATCTCCTGTAGTAACTGATTTAAATTCAGCCCCGAATATATTTGAAGCTGATTTAACTTCAACAACTACATTTACAACTACAATATCAGGCTGTCAGGGACAAACATTTACAAACTCGCTAACAGTAAAAGTTTCTGACCCGCCGCCTGCTGCAGTATTATGCATTCAGCCGCATATTATTAATCCTGATTTAAGTTCGTGCTGCCCATACCCTGACCCTTGCACAAATTATTTAGAGCTGCAGGACGGATGCGATGCAATTGTTTCATTAAAACAATCTGACGGCACTTTTTATCCTGCCAGCAGTGTAAATGTAAAATGGTCTTATACTGAAATCAGTAATTTCTCGGACTGGTCATCAAATTTTCTATCAAATTTTCAAAATAATATTGTTCCTTCAAGTATTACATCTGCAGAGTGGACTCCGTTTATACCAAACGGTGATAACAGGTACTGGAATTCAAACCCAGTTCACTCTACAACTATTTATAAAGTGGAAATAACAGGCGCTTCAGGTTGTCCCACGCAGGTATATTTCGGAGGTTTATTTGTTGTCCGTCCCGTATTGCCTTTTGGTCTGCAGGCAACAGATGTTTTCAGAGATATTCCGTGCGGGAATAATATTAATCTTAATTTCAATCTTGATAATCTTTTTACCAGACCTGACGGATTTAAAGTTAATTATGAATGGAAGTTCAGACCGAGTAACAATCCAACTGCTAATTCTCTTCAGAGCGATACATGGATATTTGGAACGGGTTTTCCTTCAACACCTGTAAACATTACGCAGGAAGGCACAGTATCATTAACAATTTCAAACGGATGCACGAGCTATACACAATCAGATGATATCTATTATGAAAATCCGCTTGTAGGCATCGAACCTGTTTGCTGTACCTGCAAAGGACAGTCATTTAATTTAAAAGCCACGGATGGTTTCAGCACTTATCAGTGGATATTTGATAAGCCGGTTACATACACAAATATGAATTCCAGTGGAAGTCAGATAACCGTAAATCCAGGGAATGCATCCGGCAGCATTAAGGCAACTGTGATAGTTTCAAAGGGAGCTTGCCTTCAAAAAACTGCTGTAACAACAATAACAATTTGCCCACAATAATATGAAAAACATAAAAATTAACTATAGCGAAATAATAGCAGGAGAATTTTTAATAAAGTACTTCCCGATATTAATAATACTATGCATGTGTTTTTTATCTGCATCTCCTAAGTACAATTTTAAATTTAATGATGGAAATTTTAATTTGAATTCGTCTGTACAGGCAGTAACTGTTTCCGATACAAATAACTCAGGTAGTTACATACAAAAATTAGATAGCAGCATTGAAACCAACGGAGGTTCTTATAAAGTAAAGTTAAAAATTTCGGCTTTAAAAAATATCACAATAAAAAATGTATCGGCAGTTAACGGCAATGATATGATAAGTATAAAATTCCCCGGTAAGCCTCAGGGAAGAATTGATTTGCATCCCTTTGAAGAAGCAGTTATAGAGCTGGAGATAATTCCCGGAAACGCTTCTAATGTAGTACCTTTTGATGTGATTTATTCAAAAGCAGGAAAGGAGAATGAATTAAAACTTAGATATATAATACCAGTAACTCCGTCGGTTTCTTGCTCATGTCCTAATCCGCCGGTTTCACCTGCAATAGTTCTTAAATATACTGAAAATAATGTACAGCATTCTGTCAATGTTCAATGCGCTAATTCTGCAGTTAATGCTGCAAACATTCCCACCGGTACTTCATTAAATTTGGAAGTAAATGTAAATTGCACTCAAACAGCTTGTAACAAATTTGCACAAGTGTATTTGACAGACGCAAATGGTAATAATTATAATACGTTAGTTATGAATGGAAATTCTACCATTCCTTTAGCTATTCCCGGTAATGTAATTCTTCCGGGTGTTTCAACAATCAAAATAAAATACTGGTGCGGAAATCAAAATAATAATTGCGGAACATGTACTTTTAAAGTAACTGCTTCATGTGTTTGCAATCCCGTCTGGTCGTCAATAAATGGATACGAACTTCCTGATAATGATTTGATTGGTTCTATTCAATGCGGGAGCGCTTTTACTAATATAGAAACCGGAAGACAATATGTATTTAAAACATCTTCACCGTGCTTACCCGGAAACTGCCAAACTTCATACAGCTGGGAAATTAAAAATATGCAATCGGGAACTTCGGTTTTTGGTGGTCCTGTATTGTTACCGGGTTCAAACCTTGTTGAGATTCCTTTTAGTCCTATCGCAGCAGGGGATTATGTTATTAAAATAAAAAAAGCATGTCCCGGAACAGGACCTTGTCAGGATGTATGTACTTTTAAAGTGTTGGTAATTAACAGATGTGATTGTCCTGCTGAAGGTTCAGGAACGATTCAATATACAAACGGAACATACAGAAAAGATTTTCCGATAGCGTGTAATTCAACTTTAAATCCAACTAACCCTCTGCCAAAGAACGGAGTTATAAATGTTAATTATGATATCAGATGCCAGGAGCCATGCACAAAATCTTTTTCATGGGAAGTGAAAGACCCAAGCGGCAATACGCTTACAACTGTTGCTCCTTCGGGTTACGGAGGCGGGAACTTACCTGCTAAGTTCCATTTCACAACTTCACTAACCGGAGTGTATACAATTATTATTAAAAGTTTTTGCGGATTGCAGGAATGTCCTCCTTGCGTATTCAGAGTTTCAATTGAAGACCTTCCGTGTAAATTGCTTAATCTCGCTGCGCAGACAAATGAAGTCTGCAATAATCAGGGTGTACCACTCACTCTTGAAAATTTCTCAGGGGCAGGAACGGATGTAAGATGGTATATGTCGACCACAAATACAAATCCTGCATTAGACGCTGGTAATTTAATAAAGGACCCGTCAAATAATCCTGCAACAGGAGTAAGTTACAACACAGGAAATTTAATTAACTCTACAAATCCTTGCGGTGTAGTTACATATTATTTTCAATGCAAGACATCTAATCCTGAATGCTATTCAAATATTCAGATAATTAAAGTCTATCCTTCTATAATTGATATATTCATTAATTCAACTAACGGCTTTGAATTCTGTACAAATACATCTACGAAACTAACTGCCAGTACATCTTCATCAACAAGTGAAAACTGCGGATGCGATATTCGCTGGTATTATCAGAACAGAAATATCTGGAACGGTCCGCAGCTAAATTTACTCGCTTCTTTTCTGAGAGCTAAATGCCCCGATAAATTTATAGAGTATAAATTCAAAGTAGTTTTTTGTGAAGGAAAATGTAATCAGAAATCAAAAGAAGTTAAAATAAAAGTATTTTCATTCCCGAAACTTAAAAGCATAAAAGCAGATAGCGACAGAATATGTTACCTTGAGGCAACTACCCTCAGGATAGAAGAACCATGCGGTTCTGAATTTCAGTGGCAGATTTTTGACAGCACGGCTAATTCATTTATTGATATAAACGGAGCCACCGATATAAAACTGAATACAAACAGACTTGAAGAAACAAAGTACTACAGAGTTAAAATAAAAAACGGACCATGCGGTGAAGTAATTTCCGCTATAAAATCAGTTATCGTTCAGAAGCAGACTTCCGTTACAATATACTCAACCGGGAATTGCGGAAACTTTATCTGTCCCAATATAACGTTGAGTGCAAATGTTCAAGGACTCTTTGATATTACAACATACTTTGACTGGTACAAAGACGGCGCTGAAATTCCCGGTTCAAGAAATGTTCCGAGTATGGTATTCACACAGCCGGGAGTTTATTCTGTAAAAATTACAGACCCAATTTGCGGAAATGTATTTTCAAATACTATTCCGGTACAGGAATTGGAGTTTGGATTATTTCAATCCAAGTGTCCTTGTCTGCCAGGTCCGGCAGAGTTTAATGTAATTCCTCCCAATTGTTCAAACTTATTTTATGAGTGGAGCATTAACGGTCATCCGTTCCCGGCTCCAAGTTCTCCCAATTTTAATCCGCCGCTTGTTAATGCCGGAGATGTAGTTTCTGTGAAGGTATCAGTTCCAAACGGCTGTTCAAAAACTCATGAAATAATTGTAAAAGGTTGTACAGGCTGCCAATAGTTTTTAAAATTTTATTTAAAAAAATTAATATGAAAACTCTAAAATTTATTTTAATCATTTCAGCATTGCTGGTAACTTTATTTTGTAATAATTCTTTTGCTGAAGAAAAATTGAAGCTAAAATTAACAAGACCTCCGCTTAATGAACTCAGAGCAAATAACATGTGGGACTTTTCTATAAAAAATCTTACTCAGGGAGATTTGGAATTCACATTGAACGGTACACTGAAAGAATCAAAAGCAGGATTAATTGCTAAAGGTCAAACAGTTCCAATCAAAATAAAAAAAGGCGAGACCATACAATTTAAAATAAGCGATTTGCAGAAAACTCCTGATATAGAATACGTACATCCTGACCAGAGATATAAAGATGCATTAATACGCGCAGGAAACCTTCCTGAAGGGAATTATGAAATTTGTATTTATGCAAAGCAAACCGGTACTGGCGAAGAAATAGGTAGCGATTGCATTGAGCAGGAAATAAGCAAAATACTTGAAGGTGATTTAACTCTGCTGACACCTGAAAACGGAGCTAAGCTTGAAGAAAAAGAAACTCCAATTTTTTCATGGATGGCAAACGGAATGGATAAAGATGCTTCGTTTACTTTGGAAATTTATGAAATGTCATCGGGCGAAAAAGGAGAGGATGCAGTAAAATCCGGTAAATCATTTTATAAAACTGAAACGAAACAAACTAAAGTAACTTATAACGGGCCTAAATTTACAAACGGAAAACAATATGCCTGGGTGGTCAGAAGCGGAAGCAATAGAAGTAATGTAAGCACATTTATAACGTCAAGTGCTATTCAGGTTCGCTGCGGGATTGATTCAGTAACCTGTACAGGTAAAGCAGGTGAATATAGAATCGTTTTTAAAGTTTGCATAGACTATGATAATTCTGCTTTTGCAACTGCAAACCTCCAGAATATTTTATTTTCATCAAATTGTATCCCTGCTACATCAGCAGTTACATATTCAATCAGCAATTATAAAGATGGTTCAACTTCAGTCACTTTACCACAAACAATTATAAGACCTTCAACAGGTTCTAACTGCTTAAATCTTTCAGCTATAGTCAATACAAGCCCTGCATCAACAATTAGCGCTTTGGAGATAAAAGCGATGCTGACATACAATAACTATCCGACGGATCCCAGTGCAGTAGTTTATCCTCCCTCGGGGGTATTTTCGGGAATCATTGCATGTCCCTGCTGCCAGAATTTTAAGGCTACTATTAATAATCCAGTTGTTCATGGTTCGGGAAACAATTTTATTTTTGAAAGTAACATAAGCTCAACGGGAGGACCATATACAAAAGTAACTTCTGAACTTGTTTACTTTGCGCTTAATCCGACAAGTAACGGGACTTATAATGATACCTGCCTTAACTGCACTAGAGATAGTAAGCTGATGGGAAATTTTACCGGAGGAACACTAGCTGGTTTTAATCTCGGCGGATTAGTTGGCTCTTCTGCTGGAGGATTTAGCCGTGGTATTGAATTTGTTTCTGCAACATCTGCAGGCGTTGATTTAACTTCCGGTAAAGATATTAAAATTAATTTTTTAGGTCCGAATATTAAAAGCTTAAGCTGCTGCAGTTTTAAGCTTTATTATTGTATAAGATTATCCTTTACCAATACAAACTGCCAGACATGTGATACTCTTATCTGCGGTTCTTATGATGTAAAACCAAGAGGTCAAATTGAGAATTTAGAGAACGGACCCAAAGGTCAGGGTGAAAGAAGCGAAGCAGAAAGTAACACTCATACAATTAATAGAAGTGGAATATTGGAATCTTCAAAAATAAATGATGACGATAAATGCAGCAAAGAGGAATGTAAGGCAACATCGGTAAACATCAGCACAGGCTTTAATCATAATTCAGGAACAATTTACAACAACACAGTTACCCCTGCCGTTGACCAGGATCCATTTTGGATTTTGACAGGCGCTCCATCTGACCCGAATTTTCCAGTCAATCTGAACACTCCTGCATGGGTAATAAAAAAAGATGGTGCATGGACAAATATGCCTAACAGCGCATATCTCTCGCCATTTAAAAACTGCTCAACAAATCTTGATAACAGGAATGCAACATCAACACCTTACACATTTGAACGCTGCTTTTGTGTTTGTACAAATGACTCTATACATTTAAAATTCGATTTGCGCGCAGATAACTGGGCGAGAGTATTACTGGATGGAAATGAGCTCGCAAGTTTTGGTACTCCTCCCTCATCAAACATGACTACTTCCAATTTTCAGGGAAGCCCTATTACAGTTGATACTACAATTTTTTTAATGAATGGCAAACACTGTCTGAGTGTTGAATTACGAAATGACGGAACTGTATCTATGGGATTTTGTCTGCTTGGCTCAATAACAGCAAACTCTAATTTGTTTTTGAAAACCTCTTGCTGTGACCCGAGTTCATTTATAATCGGAACAAAATATTGGGATAAAAATTGTAATGGAATATTAGATGAAGGTGATGTGAAAATACCTGGGGTTACAATAAACTTATTGGATGCGTCAGGAAGCATAATAAGAACTTCCGTTACAGATGCAGAAGGACAGTACGTATTTAATAATCTTAACGCGGGTACATATTCAGTAACCGAACAGCAGCTGGAAAATTGTCAATATTCTCAACCAAGTAATGGCAGATATGACAACATTGTTCTTTTGTCAAATGAAGTTAAAAATCTTGATTTTCTGAATTGCTGTGATGGTGACCCCAAAATTCCTGTATCAATAGACTGCTGCAAAGATTTCAAAACAAAAATCGAGATAGAAAACTTCTCCGCAGGACTTCCGAGTGCTGAAGCCACAGTTTACTCATTTACTCCAAAATTTACGGTAGGACCAAACCCCATAAGAAAAGTTTCTATGGTAATGGAATACATGAATGTAAGCTATGAAGACAGAGACTGCTATGTATGCGCTCAAAATCCAATATCGTACGGAAATTTCTTTTGCAGAACCGAATCTGCAACTCTGGGTAACATAAAACCGAGCTGTCCTGTAAATATCTGGGGATTAGGTATTGGCAGAGAAATTGTATGGGGAAATAATTCTTCCAGTATAAATCTCAATTCCGGTGTAATATTAGGAGATGTAATTTATCTGCTATTTCCGCCTTCATCTACATTAAAGTGCTGCAAACCTAAATTTGAATTCTGCATCAGATATAAATTTACAGATATAAACTGCAGAACGTGTGAGACTCTGGTTTGCTATACAATTGAAAACGGTAAGCTTAATCCTCCTTCCTTAAGAACGGAGCAAAAGGGAAATCTGAAAATGGAAGAAATAATAAAAGTACAGAAAGAATTAAATCAAAATAACCTATCTAAATAAACTATAAATAATTTATGGGAAGATTAAAAGAATTCTTCAAAAAATATTTCAACGTGAGCATAGGAAAATATACAGTTATTGATAAAGAGGGAGACGTCAGAACTTACAAAACAATAGACGAATACGCAGAAAAAGAATCTGAGCTCAGAAATAAAAATGAAGTAAAAGATGAAAAAAAACCTTAATAGTATTTCTCCTTAATACATATCCACTGTCAGCGCAATGTGCCGACAGTGGATTTCATAAAATAATTTTGTGAATATGAAAAAAATCTTATATATAGTTTTCCTTTTCTTCTGTTCAGAATTTTTATTCGCGCAGCAATATGATTCAGTAAAAATTGTTCTGGAACAAATGAGAAAAGATGACCAGGCTATAAGAAATCAGGTGTCAGTTGCGGAGTATAGATTTGGAATGCACTCTCTTCAGATGGATAGCCTCAGAATTCAAATGTCTCTGGTAGATTCCCTGAACACATTCAAGCTTAAAAATATTCTGGATAATTACGGCTGGTTAGGAATAAGCAAAGTGGGAGAAGATGCAGTGATAGGTGAATTTATTGTGCTGCATCACTCTGAGGATTCTACTTTGCAAGAAAAATATCTTCCAATACTATGGCTTGAATCCGAGAAAGATGAAATTGATAAGAGTTTTGTTGCGCTTCTTGAAGACAGAGTAAGATTAAGAAGAGGTGATAAACAATCGTACGGTACTCAGAGAATCTGGAATGATGAAACAAAAAGATTTGAACTTGCCCCAACTGAAAATATTGAAGGACTGAACGAAAGAAGAAAAAGCGTAGGACTGCCATATGATAAAAAGTAATTTTATAAAAAATTAAAAATTATATATGAAAAAATATTTATTGCTTTGTTTGCTCTTATTTGCAAATATAGCTAACTCACAGATCAGCATTGTACTGCAGGAACCTCCTCCGTTCCAGTTCAAAATTAATAATTTGTGGAAGGTGTCAATCTATAATGCAGGCAGTTCTGCGGTAGTATTCTTGTCCGGAAAAGTAACTGATATGAATACGGGCAAAATTATTGTTGAAGGAACTTCATCAAAGTTTACTTGCTCATCCGGTACAAAATCAGTTAACGCAGCTGAAATAAGCCCTATCGATATCAAAAAGTATGACAGCGATGTTGAAAATACTTTAAATCGTATAGGAACTTTCAGATCAGGAAAGTATCAGATATGTGTTTCGGTCAAATCATTTAGCACAGGTGCTTTGCTGGCAGAAGATTGCCTTACAACTGAAGTTATAAACGTGACACAGGTTGAAATCATCTCTCCCGAAGATAATGAAAAATTAAACTCGCAATATCCGGTCTTTACATGGCTGGCATCTTCCGGTATTTCCCAAAGTAAAAGACTGGCATACGAATTTAATCTATACCAGGTTCTCGATAGGCAAACTCCTTATTATGCAACTACATCTAACCCTGCAATTTTTACTCAGAAGAAAATTGTGTCAACTACTTTTCAATATCCGTTAGCAGCAGCTCCTCTTATGCAGGGAAAAACATATTGCTGGACAATAAAGACTTATGCTGATGGAGTTTTTTTAACCGAATCTGAAGTAAGAAGTTTTACATATTCAGACTTATCCTCTATTACATTTTCATCAAACCAAAGTAATTACAAAAATTCAGACAGGGGAATGCTGAAAGATTTTTTTGATAATAAAAAACTGGCTTTATCCTCAGATGAGTCATATCAAAAAAGAAAAAATATTATTCACGGTTTATCTTCTCAGGGTGTAAGCAATAATTTTTTCAATAAAGGAATTTTCGAGAAAGGAATATTCAGAAAAAGTATATTTAATGATAAACCATTTGAGTTCAGAGGAAACTACTCCGTTAATTTTAATTTACAGGATAAGCAGTCACTTGGCTCTTCCTCACCCAAGAACTACATAGGTATAAAATTCAATCCCCAGATTATTTTATATGGTCTTCCATTCTCCGCTGATTTGTACTATGATTCCCGCCAGAATGACTTCAAGCAAAATATCAACAGCTTCGGTTTTTTGTTTGATCCAAATTCACTTAAGGACATCATCACAAAAAAAGTTGAAGATAAGAAAAATGAGATATTACAAAAGAAAGATGAAGTTCTAAATACACTGAAGAATGCCCCTGAAAATGAAGCTGCAAAAATACGAACAGAGTTTGAACAGAAATTAAAGAACGTTGAAAGCGAAATTCCTTTCTATATGAAATTTTTCACATGGTTCAATACTCTCGGGTTAGGTGTAACCTATCCAAATTACTCCGATTATTCAGTTAGCGGAGTAAAAGTAACAGGGCTTGACCTTGATATGAATCCCGGTTTATTACACCTGCATTTATCAGGATTAAAAAATCTGGATAAAATCCCTGACTCTGTTTTTAGCAGGAAACTTTATTCAGGTTCACTCGGTGTTGGTGATGAGCAAAAAACTCATTTTCATCTTATCTATATGAAATCTTACGATGATGAAAATTCAATTGATTTGAGTAAGGTACCCAACGGAACATCTCCGGGAGAAAATACTATATTAGGAACAACGGGCAAACTAAAATTATTCAAAGATAAGTTTACATTACAAACAGAAGGAGGAATAACATTTTTAACAAGAGACCGTTTAGCACCTCAGCTGGCCGAAGGTGATATCCCGGGCATACTGAAAGATTTTGCAAATGCAAATACAAGCAGTCAGTTTGATTATATGTATAAAGTTCAGTCCACTATTAATTTACCTGAGTACAATAATAAAATTGAAGGTGAGTATCGCTTAGTGGGACCGGGATATATATCTTACGGTGCTCCCGGGTTAACAGGAAAAGGTAAGACAGGATTCAAAATTTCTTTAGAGCAATCATTCCTTCAGGAAAAAATCAAATTCACAGGTTCAGTTGATATCGGTAAAGATAATGTCGGTAGTTTTAATATTCTTACTACATCTATCAATAAAATGAACTTCAAGTTAAAGCTTGCATTCGAAAATGCCCCTTCGCTTACTTTGCAGTATATTCCCAATAATATGGAAAACAACGGAAGCGGCAGTGATTACTATAAAAGTAACACTAATGTTTTTGTTTTACTTTCGAATCTCAAAATAAAAGAAACCTCATTCATAAATAATGCAGCGCTGTCATTGGTTTCAACAAACAGTTCGGATAATAAATCTGATTCCAGCAAATATACTCTCGATGAATTTACATTACACGATGATGTTTTTTTCAAAAAAATCCCGTTATCGCTTGGTCTTAGCTTTGGTATAAGCGCTAAAAATTCGCAGCTTGATAAAACCTCAATTCTTAATTTAAGCTTTAATTCGGGTTATACATTTTTTGAGATCTGGAATAATAATCTCGGTATAAATTATTCAAATGAGCTATCCGTTAATAATAAACTGAGTTTAGTTTTCAGTTCAGGTATTTCACTTGGAGTAATAGGGGATTTAAATGCAGTTCTTGATTACTCGATGTACAAAGAGAAAATATTTAGATATGGAAACTCGAACATTATTACATTTTCAGGAACTCTGCAGAAATCTTTTTAAGTAGTCAACGTCTATCAAAAAAATAATTCAATATTTATCGAATCAGAATATGGAATATAATTTTTAAGAACTATATAAATATTAAAAATTATATCCAATAAAAAAACCCCTCAAGATATTAATTCTTGAGGGGTTTATCTTGAGCTGGCAGAGGGACTTGAACCCCCGACCTGCTGATTACAAATCATATCTTAATGTTGAAAACTGTGAAAAAAATAGTCTTTTTGAAGTTTTTTCTTCCCCAAGTTACCCAAAATTTCCCTATTTTCCGGAAATTGCTCTCACGTCATACTGAAGAAATCTATATTGTTGAGCATAGTTTTTATGCGTTAATTTTTTTATTCATCCTTTGCTTTGGAAACAATTCTTCAAATTTCTCTTCAAACCATTCTGCAAAAACTATATTTTTCTGTGATGATATCTCTTCAAATATTATTTTTAATCCGGCTTCGTCATCTTTCTCAATTCTTCTGAAGATTTTTTCTAAGTAATTTAAAAAAATACGATATTTTTGTTTTCTGTCCTGGCTAAGATTTAAATCATAGTTAATTAATCTTCGGAATGAACTGATTTTATCAATTCCGGAGGCAACATCCTTTAACTCGTAGAATATTTTTAAATATAGAAAATTAGAATCAAGTTCTAATTGTTTTTCATTTGTTATAATTTTTTTTAAGAACTTAATTGATTCATCGTATGAAGATGTGCTATAATAATAATAAGCTTTGGCTAAATTCTTATAGTCTGTTCTGTTATCCGGTTTTAAATATATTGAGTAATCTATTAATGCTAATATCCTTTCACTATCTTTCAGATTAGTAAGCATTATTAGTAAATTTCTGAATGACAAATTGCTTAAAAAATTTGATTTGTCATTTATAAAAATCTTATCATGCAATACTATAAAATCCAGTTTAATATATTCTTCTAAAAACTCCTTTCGTGTATTTGGTGAATACGCTTTACCAATACAATATGATTTCAAATAAACAAAGTAATGTTCAAGTTCATTATGTTTGAATTTATCTTTGCTTTCTAGAATTAATTTTTTATTTATATAGTATTTGTCAGTGTCTTCAGGACTAATGAGTATTTCTGCTAATGCCAAATTCAGATTTATAACAAAACCAAATGGATTTTTCTCTTTTATATATTCATACAGCTTATAAATTATTTTATCATTCTCCAGCTTGCTAAACAAATTATCATCTGTAAAATTGAAGTTATAAGAATCATTTAAGAAATTTAGACGCGTACTGAGATATTCAGAGACTATTACATTTATCATATACATCAAATATTTTTCATAATCATCCATTATAGCATTGATGTGTTTTATTCTGTTATTCGATTGAAAAACTGACATAAGATTTAATTTAGCGGCATGTAAATCTAAGTTTAAATGTAATGTCGTGTGATCAAATTTTTCCGTAGATAATCTCTTTTCAATTTTTCCTGCCAGTTTTTCAAAATGTGATTTAAGACCTCGCATTCTGAACTCATTCAATAAATCAATACTATACTTCAGCTCATTTTTTTTCTGAACTATTTGTTTTAAGTATTCAATTATCTGGTTTGATAATAAGTGAAAATACTCATTTAGAAGAAGATTATTATACTTTTTTCCAGGTAATAGATCAGCAAAAATTTTCTCTTTGCTATATTCAGGTGAGGTAAAGAGTGGATAATATTTTGTTAAAATAACAAACAATTCCTTCACTGTAGCGCTGTTATTATAAAATGGCGAATTAAGAAAGTGCTTAAATTCCTCGATTTCCTTCTCTGTAAGTGACCTCATTAAATTTATCAGCTGCGAATCTTTCATCTCAATTTATATTTTTTAATAGAAAATTTGATTTTTAAAGCGTTTTAACGTTTTTAAATGTGAAGTTATAACATTATTAATTTATAACTTATGTATCTATTCTTTTAACAAATATGATATTGTTGATTAATTTTGTATAGATTGTAATTAAACAATCAAAAAAATAAAAACAATGAAAACAGTAAAAATCCTTCTCGTTTTAGTAACTCTTAGTTTTTCTATTTGTACCGGTTCCTATTCCGTTGCAGCTCCAAAAGTTAAAATAAGTAAAGAAGCTTTATTCAATTATGTACAATACATCACTATAAATGGTGAGTTATGGAAAATTACATATAGCGATGATGGTGTCGTTTTAAGCCAAGAAAGAGTTTTCGATTAATTTTTTTTAACCCCGAAAATTACAGAGAGTTCGTAGAATTCTCCGAGCTCTCTGTAGAAACCCTGTAAAGTAATGATAATAATGCAAATACAAAATTATCATAAAAATCGAAGATTATCAACCATTTAATCCGCTCGTATTTATAATTAAAGAGTAGAAAGTTTAAAAATAAGCTAATTAATGGAATTTCACAAAAATAAGGGTGACATTTTAATTTATAATTGTTGAATTCATTCTTTAATATTGCTGTCTTAAACCTGATAAATTTGTATAAGTTTTTAAATCAACTGTGTAATACATGAAAGATTATATACCTCGCAAAGATTCTGAGTTTATGGAATGGATTGAAAATTTTGTTGAAAAGCTGGAAAAACAATATTCGGTCTTTGGATTTACAGAAAGTGAGTTCTCTGAAATGAAGGAGATTGCAGAAAATTTTAAAAAGACTTTAAAGATAAATATTTCTTTTAAAAATAAAGCAAAAGAAATAACTGATTTCAAAAATAGACTAAGAAATCAGAAAAGATACAAAATTCCATTAGCAGTACCAAGGAATGACTTAAAAATAAATTTGAAAAAGTTTGTGATTTCAGGTGTCGAGAGAAGATTCCGTCTCTATATAAAAAGAATAAAATCGCATCCAAATTATACAGATGCAGCAGGGCAAAACTTAAAAATAGTTTGAAGTAATTTTATACAATCATTGAATAAGCCGGAAAAAGCCGGATGGTAAAACTTAAAATAATTTTATGGCAAAGAGAACCCCAACATAGCTGCTCTAAACAATTTACTAACAATTTTTATTTTAATTTTTAAAAAACATTTTAAAACTATTTAATTAAACTTAAACAAACAAACAAAATGAAAAATCTATTAGCAGTAATTCTAATCGCACTTTGTGCAATCGTATTCAATTCAAACAAAAGCCAGGCTCAAAGTGACGAAAATTTACCTTCTTGGGTTGTAACAGTACACGGAGAAGGTGGTGTGGGGGTTATCTCTGGTGCGTATGTAACAATTTATGATAACAACAATAGTGTTGTATTTAATACCAAAATCACAGGTGGAAACGGTGTTGTAGCTTGGAGTATTCCTACCGGATTTCCTTCAGGAAATTACAGAATACATTTAGACCCATACGGTTCACATGGTGAAAGCAATAAAACTATTAGTTATACAAACGGACCTGTTGTGGAAAATATAAATATCGGTCCTGTTTTATAAATTGGATTCAGAAAATCCCGCTATTATTTTAATAGCGGGAAACAAATATTTTCAATTTTTTATGCTACGTGAAATAATCTTAATTTTAATTTTTGTAAGTTTTAATTTTTCTTTTGCTCAAACCCCCGTTCTTAATCAAGGTTTCCCTAAAAACCTTGATAATAAAAGAAGCTATTCAGCTTGGAATACTCCAGTCATAGCAGATTTAAATCGTGATGGTCAAAAAGAGATTATTGTTTTAACAACTAATAGAGATACAATGCCTATCGCGTTTACAAACTTAACTGTTACCAAAAGTAATGGAGAATCTTTTCCAAATTTTCCAAAAGAATATAATGACACTATATTTACAGTAGCTTCAGGAGATATAAATGGGGATGGATTTTTAGATATTGTAATGAGGTCAAACCAAAAGATTTATGCGATAGATAGATTTGGCAATAATATTCCTGGATTCCCTATGAATTATTACGATGGTGAATGGAATCTATTTAAAAGTCTAAGCCTTTATGATTTAGATAATGATGGCAAGTTAGAAATTATAGTCTCTCAGCATAATCAGATTTGTGTGTTTGATAATCATGGGCAAATAAAATCGGGTTGGCCCAGAAATTTTATAGGTTATACTAATCTAACTCCGGGCATTGCTGATTTAGATAATGACGGAAAAGGAGAGATAGTATTATGTACTTATAAATATCTTAATAACTTCCCTTATTTTGATTCCGCATATGTAAGGTGCTATAAGTACAACGGTGAATATTTTTCAAATAGCTGGCCTGTTAAATTAGATTCAAATTATGGTTTTTGGGAAGGTTCTCCGTCTATTTATGTTGACAAAATAAATATTGATTCAACTTTTATTATAATTCCATCGCTCAAAGGAATTAATACTTCCAATTCTACTATGAGAACTAGTATTACAAAGTATGGGATAAATGGAAATATTAAAAACAGAATTTATCAAGAAATGCAGGTGTATGGATATGGTACTTTAGCTATTGGTGATGTTAATCACGACGGAACTTTGGATTTTTTTGGGGGGGCTGGAATAGGTGAAGATAATTATTTATTCTCAAATCAATTAAATCTTATAAAAGGTTGGCCACATGAAGGCGACCTTACTTTTTATCATACTCCATTAATAGGAAAAGTAAAATCAGGCAATGAACTCCAATTTATTTACGGCAATTATTATGCTCTCGTAGGAATAGGACAAATTTTAGGTTTAGATAAAAATGCAAACAATCTTCCTTGGTCTCCATTATATACAACAGGTGTGGTTGAATTCGCAGCTCTCTCAGATTTAAATAATGATGGGTCAACAGAAATAATTGCACTTTGTAAATTACGTGATACTACAAGCTACTTATCTGTATACTCAATTCCTGGCATTCCATTCACACCTGCTAACCACCCCTGGCCAATGTATGCGCATGACAGATACAGAACAAATCAATACGGATTTATTCCGCCTGATGAAACAGTAGGCATTTTCCCGATTTCATCAAATGTGCCTGATAAATTTTCTCTGTACCAGAATTATCCAAATCCGTTTAATCCTAATACAACAATTAAGTTTGATTTAACAAAATCTGATTATGTATCACTTAAAGTATTTGATATAAGCGGAAGGGAAGTATCTCAGCTGGTGAGTGAAAATCTTAAAGCGGGTTCATATCAGGTGCCGTTCAATGCAGGGGAGCTATCAAGCGGTGTATATTTTTATCAGCTGAGAACAAGCTCATCTGTAATTACAAAAAAAATGAGTTTAATAAAATAAAAAATTTATCATGAAAAAATTTTATATAATATTTTCATTTTTGATATTAATCTCAAATTTATCTTTCTCTCAAACACCAACTATGCTGCAGGGTTTCCCAAAAAATCTTGATAATAAAAGAAACTATTCTGCAACAACTACACCTTTGATAGTAGACTTAAATAGAGATGGACAGAAAGAGATAATTGTTGTAACTGAAAATTCAAGCACACCATTGATTCCTTTGTGTAATTTAACAGTAACAAAAAGTAACGGAGATTCATTTCAAAATTTTCCAAAAGTTTATAACGATACTATTTTCACAACAGCTTCAGGAGATGTAAATCAGGATGGTTATCTTGATATAGTTATGCGCGCCAACAGCAGGATTTATGCAATAGATAGATTCGGAAATAATTTACCGGGTTTTCCAATTACTTATTCAGACCAACAGATAAATATTTTCAAAGGTATAAGTTTATATGATTTGGACGGTGATAGTAAATTAGAAATTATTGTAACTCAAAATAATCAGATGTGTGTGTTTGATAATCTTGGACAGATAAAACCGGGATGGCCAAAAACATTTACAGGATTGATGCATTTAACTCCCGCAATAGGAGATTTAGACAGCGATGGTAAAGCGGAAATTATAGCTCTTACATTAAAGCAAATACCTGCCTTTCCTTATTTGGATTCATGTTTTATAAGAATATACAAACACAATGGAGAGAGTTTTTCAAATAACTGGCCAATGAAGCTAGACTCTAGTTATGGTTTTTGGGAAGGTTCTCCTTCAATTTACATTAATAAAAATAATATAGATTCTACTTTTATTATAATTCCCTCGCTGAAACCAATGGGAACAGGCGGAGTTAATTTCAGAACTTGCATTTCAAAATACGGAATTACGGGTAATATTAAAAATAGAATTTTCCAAAATATTGAGTATTATGGGTATGGTACACTTGCAATAGCAGATGTTGATCAAAATGGAACATTAGAGTTTTTCGGTGGGGCGGGCGCAGGCGTAGATAATTATTTGTTTTCGAACGAGTTGAAAATTATGACTGGTTGGCCCCATGAAGGAATTCTTACTTTTTATCGCAATCCTTTAATTGGTAAAGTAAAATCAGGAAACGAACTTCAAATAGTTTACGGAAATTATTATGCTTTTGATGGTGTAGGACGAATGCTGGGACTTACGAAAGAAGGAGATAATCTTCCCTGGTCTCCGCTTTACACAACGGGAGCAGTTTTTAACTCGGCACTTTCAGATATTAATAACGACGGCTCAACTGATATAATAGTTCTAAGTAAATTGAGGGATACTACAAGCTATATATCAGTTTATTCAATTACCGGAATTCCGTTCACTCCGGAAAATGACCCATGGCCAATGTACGCTCACGATAGATACAGAACAAATCAATATGGATTTATTCCACCGGATGAAGTGGTTGGAATTTTTCCTATTTCTTCAAACGTGCCCGATAAGTTTTCTTTGTATCAGAATTATCCAAATCCGTTTAATCCGAACACAACAATAAAATTTGATTTAACAAAATCTGATTATGTAACACTAAAAGTATTTGATATAAGCGGAAGGGAAGTTGCAAATCTAGTTAGTGAAAATCTTAAAGCGGGTTCATATCAGGTGCCGTTCAATGCAGGGGAGCTATCAAGCGGTGTATATTTTTATCAGCTAAGAACTAACGCATCTGTAATTACAAAAAAAATGAGTTTAGTAAAATAAAAAATAATAATTCAAACAAACCAAATTAAAATGAAAAACCTTTTAGCAGTAATCTTATTAGCGCTATGCACATTAGTAGTAACTTCAAATACAAGCCGGTCACAAGATGATAGTGCACCTGTGTGGGGTGTTACGGTGCATGGAGAATATGGAATTGGCTTTATTTCAGGAGCAACAGTTAAAGTATTTGATAGCAGTAATAATCAAATTTTTAGCGGTGTTACACAATCAAGCGGGGAAGTGGCCTGGCATATACCATCTGTATTGGTATCCGGATATTACAGAATACATGTTGATGAATGGTCTTCACACGGTGCCAGTGATAAAATCATTTATTATTCGGCAGGGTCATATTTTGGTGAGATTAACATTGGTCCTGTATTATAAATTTACTTCAATCGTTATTACTTTAATATTAAAACCTAATTTAAACTTGTATGGTACGCTTAATTATTCTGGGATTAACAATTTTGTATTCAAGTTTATCCTTCTCCCAAACCCCTACTCTGATGCCAGGTTTCCCCAAAAATCTTGACAATAAAAGAAGTTATTCTGCATGGTCAACGCCCTTAATTGCAGATATTAATAGAGATGGACAAAAGGAGATAATTGCAGTTACAATAAATATTGACACTACACGAATATCATTATGCAATCTTACAATAACAAAGAGTAACGGAGAATCCTTACCAAATTTTCCCAAGGAATATAACGATACTATTTTTGCATTAGCTTCAGGAGATTTAAATCAAGACGGTTATCTTGATATTGTGATGAGGGCAAATAATAAAATTTATGCTGTAGACAGATTCGGGAACAATTTACCCGGCTTTCCAATAGCTTATTGGGATAGACAAATAAATATTTTTAAAGGAATAAGTTTATATGATTTAGACGGCGACAGTAAATTAGAAATTATTGTTACTCAAAATAATCAGATGTGTATATTTGATAATCTCGGGCAGATAAAAGCAGGGTGGCCCAAATTTTTTCCGGGTTTAATGCATTTAACTCCAGCGATAGGAGATTTAGATAACGATGGTAAAGCAGAAATTATTGCTCTGACATTTAAACAGCGAACTTCGTTTCCTTTTCTAGATTCAGCATATATAAGAATATATAAAAATAACGGAGAAAATTTTTCAAATAACTGGCCAATAAAGCTTGACTCCAATTATGGTTTTTGGGAAGGTTCACCTTCAATATACACAGATAAGAACAATCCTGATTCTACATTTATAATTGTTCCATCTTTTAAAGGTCTAAGTTCATCAAATTCCAATATCAGAACAAGTATAACAAAATACGGTATTAGTGGTAATGTTAAAAACAGAATATATCAAAACATGACAGGGTATGGTTTTGGCACATTATCCATAGGAGATGTTGATCAAAATGGAAGTGTCGAATTTTGCGGAGGAGCCGGTTATGGTGAAGATAATTATTTATTCTCAAATCAATTAAACGTTATGCCGGGATGGCCAAAAGAAGGAAGCCTGACCTTTCAACATAACGCATTGATTGGTAAAGTAAAAACAGGGAGTGAACTTCAGATATCTTACGGTAACTACTACGCAATTGATACAGTTGGTCAAATGCTTGGGTTTACAAAAGGAGGTGATAACTTGCCCTGGTCCCCGCTTTACACAAGGGGGTTAGTAATAAACAATGCTTTTTCAGATGTGAATAATGACGGTTCCACAGATATGGTTGTACTTAGCACTACATATGATACTACAAGCTACTTATCAGTTTATTCTATTCCCGGAATTCCATTCACACCTGCTAACCACCCATGGCCGATGTATGCTCATGACAGATACAGAACAAATCAATACGGATTTATTCCCCCCGATGAAACAGTAGGTATTTTCCCGATTTCATCAAACGTGCCTGATAAATTTTCACTGTATCAGAATTATCCAAATCCGTTTAATCCGAACACAACAATAAAATTTGATTTAACAAAATCTGATTATGTATCACTTAAAGTATTTGATATAAGCGGAAGGGAAGTTGCAAATCTTGTTAGTGAAAATCTTAAAACAGGAACGTATCAGGTGCCGTTCAATGCAGCGGAGCTATCAAGCGGTGTATATTTTTATCAGCTAAGAACTAACGCATCTGTAATTACAAAAAAAATGAGTTTAATAAAATAGTTCATATGAAAGCAAAAGAATGTAAATCCTCAAATTCTGTTTTTTTCATAATAAATATTGTAATCGTATTTGTTCTGTTCTCCAATTCTTCTGAAGCAAATTATAACTTCTTACAGAAAGGAAACTATTTCGAATATCTTATAAAAATAAGCTCTGTTGAATTTAGGATTTCATCATTCGTTGAAAAAGATACAACTATAAAAGGGAATAAATACTATAAAGTTGTTACTCCCAATGATCCGGGTAAGGGTATGAAGGTTGAGTATTTAAGCATTGATACAGTCAGTAATATTCTTTACAAATACGAGCCGGATTGCAAGTATTCTGATAAATCCGGTAAGCTAGCGTACTTTTACTTCTTACCCGGTAATTCCTGGAATATTTGCGATGGAAATTCGTTGATAAAAAGTTCTTCAATTAAACAGAAACTTTCCAATTCGAATTTACATTTATCTGAAAAATTAAATTTTACTTATGTAAGAGATTCAGCATTATCAAAAGACAAAGTAATCGAAGAAAGATGTTATAGCGAAAAACTTGGATTGAGAAGTTATTATTGCTCAAACAAAAGTCCGTTTGGAAAGTTTGAATATATTGTAGAGCTTGTTGGTGCAGTAATCGGTGGCGTGAAATATGGAAACGTTATACTTGGCAATCCCTCATTGGATAATGAAAAATCTTCTGATAAAAAAATGATCACAAATTATCCTAATCCTTTTAATCCGGTATCAATAATCAAATTAAATTTGAATCAATCTGATCAAGTAAATATTTCAATTTATGATATGCTAGGTAATTTAGTTGAATGTTTATGTAATAATTTTCTTGCTGAAGGTACTTATAATTTTCAATTTAATGGGGCAAATTTATCGAGTGGTATTTATTTTTATAAATTACAAATGAAGTCATATAGTGAAACAAAAAGAATTATACTGATAAAATGACATAAATATGGAGTTATAGAACAATTATAATAATTGCACAGAGATACATTTACTTTTATGTTTAATTGATAATTCTAAGTTATCACTTGTTGAATTCAACTTTTCAAGTGATAGATTTATACGGTTAGTTAAAATCGGAATAATTGGTTATAATAGTAGATTATTTCAATTTTTCCTACTCTTTGTTACTAAAATTTCATCTAATCTTTGTGAAATTCTCCAATCTCATTAAGAACTAAATTTTTACTATACATTATATTTGTAAACTAACCAAATGTCCTTAACTATTTTGATACCAGAACTTAATGTAATCGATAATTCACCCGAAGACGGAGTTGCTGTTAAAAATTCATTGTCGCTAATTTCCGATACTTTAACTTCACTATCTTCTTCAAATAATACAAACATTTTTTCTTTGATACCAGTAAACTTACCGGCAAAGCGCAGTCTGTATGGAATATAATTGTTCATACCCGGTATAGAAATTGGTTGAAGACCTAAACCACTAGTTAACATATACCACTCTTGTGGGAAATCATGCTTCCACGACATCAACTGATGTGTATATTCCAAAGCAATATTTCTAGGTACTGGCGTAATTGAGAAATCACCGCTGATTCCCTTCGCTACATACTTGACCTGTAATATTAAATCATTTATGGTGCTGTAATCAAATTCATGCTGGTTAGGCAAACTTATTTCCCATTGTGAAACTGCGTCTTGATTTTCGAAGGGCATATATCTTTCATCTCTTAAATTCATTTCGAATACTGCTGGATCATTAACTGCAGAAGAAGTAATTATCTCTTCGTTAATTGAAGGTACATTTGTAAAATCAGGCGGAGGAAGGTCAGTATCTTTCCATCCTATCCAAGATTTCAACATTTTCAATTTTACGTTCGTTGAACTTTGAGGACCGGTTATACATGGTAAAGAAACTGCAATACTTTTCACTCTCATTGCATAAATTTTTTCATCCGGGAATTCTAGATTAAATAACCATTCAGGCAGTTCAATACTGCACGTTCCGGTTTTGATTAATTCTACAAGAGCAGTCGGATCAAATAATTTAATAGAAATGCTTTTTGTCAGTTCAAACTCCCGTGTATTAAGCTTCATATAATTGCTCTCTAACTCTTTGAGCTGAATGCTTAATCTTTCTCCTGCCAATAACCCTTTTTTACCGCTATCCCAATGACCAAATTGAATAGGTAATTCAGTTCCATTCAATTCTTTTTGATAAGCATTCTTAGCGAGTTTTGCCATATCGTTAAAAGTCGTGATAATTTATCAGGATCCCAAGTACATATGGGGAAGCTTCTTTGCTTTTAATAATAATTTACAAAAAATGGATCTCCAGATCAGAACGTGTTTAATTCTATATTAATAATTAATAAACTTATTCCTATTGTTTTATTGGACGATTTTATGTATATATATCAGCAAATTAAACTGCATGATTAAAAAATATATTGCAAATGGATAATTTCGAAAACCAAAAAAAAACTTCTGATTTACCAGCCCAAAAATGGATTATATTTTTTTGTATTGCATGGCTAATAATAGGCAGCATACCCTTAGTTTTTGTTTTGATAGGTACATATTTCTTTAGCTTTGTGAGTAATAGTGAATTAGCAGTTGCAGGTACAATTGGTGATTCTTTTGGCTTCGTGAACTCATTTTTTTCTACCTCAGCATTATTATTTGTAATTTGGAGTGTTAAATTGCAAAGAGAAGAAATTAGTTTAGCTCAAAAGGAATGGCAAGAAAATACTGAATCTCAAAAAGAACAAGCGAGACTGATGAAAGAAGCTGCATACCTGACTGCTATCAATAACATTTATCAACATTATAATTTTAATTTTGGTGCGGAAGATAAAAGCGGAATTCTGAATTCAATAGCAGATGGTCATCGAAAATGGGCAATTAAAGAAACATTTAACATTATTGATAATACTCTGATAGAATTAGATAAAAAACAAGTTTTCGAAGATTATGAAATACTTAAAACTAAATTAATTAGTCCATCTCAAGATAAAGTATATTTGAATGAAGTGGCAAATATAGTTTCGAATTTACTAATAAATAAAAATCTAAATGTTGATTTACGAAAATCCTTATGGTCAATATATGAAATTTTACGAAGACCGCCGGGAATTTACCACGTTACACAAAATTCTTTTTCTGATTTCGAAGTGGCATGTTCAAAGATCGTTTCAAATAATTTTAAAAAAAGATGATACAAAATATTAAAGCATTAGTAATTGGAACAGGTGTTGGTTTAAGAACTCATATACCCTCTTTGTTAAACTTCATTGACAGTAGACAAATAGGTATACTTACTAGGGATATTGATGTTACTAATTTAAAAACTAACTCAACATTTGGCTTTTATAGTTCAAATATATACGAATCACTTAGCCTGTGGAAGCCTAATTTAATTTTTTTAGGAGTTCCACCATACAAACAATTAGAATATGCAAAAGAACTAATAAATACAAACGCGATAATAGTTTTTGAGAAACCAGTTGGTAAAAATTTCATGGAATGTCTAAATATCAGTAAAATATTGTATAGAAATAAAACTATAATTAATTTTCAATTAAGAGGTCTTGAAATTTTTCAACATTTAAAAAATTTAATAATAAATGATATAGGGGAAACAGTTTTTATTCAAATAGATGAAAGATCTTCTGCTTTTAATGATAAAGATCCTTCTTGGTATTTCAATTTGGAATTGGGTGGTGGTCAGAAACTTAGTATGTTAACTCATTTGGTAGATTTAGTTCTATACTTCTTAAATTTAAATTCAATCAATGAAATTATTTGGAGTAAACCTCACAACAACAAATTTTTGAAACATTCTTGTACCTTAAACATGAAGTTTAATGCTACTGAAATTTTCCTTACCACTTCCTCAATATCCTACGGTCCTCGCAGTTTTAATATTGAAATTATTGGAACTAAAGGTAGAATACTGTTTGAGTTTAAAGATGGGATTGGTAAATGCCTTTATTATGGAGAAAGAACTGTTTCTATTATTTGGGAACACCAAGGTGAAGAAAAATCTCTATTTAGAATTGCTATGAAAAATTATTTGAAACAAATACTCGAGATACATTTTACAAATTTATCTAATAAGAAGAATATTGAACCAAGTTCTTTAGCTTCTTTAAATAATATTTTAAATGTTCATACAATTTTAAACTAAAATTTAAAATGATTAGAATAATCAAAACATTTCGGAATGAAGATCGTAAAATTGAAATTCGTGATTTTTTACAAAATCATTTTATTGCTTCACTCGCATCTCAAGGAACTGATATACCAGAAATTGCAATAGTTTTTTACGTGTTTAATGGAGATGCAATTTATTTTAAGAGTAGGACAACAAGTTCGCATTCAAAAAACATAAGTAATTTTAATTCTGTATCTCTTTCAATTTATTCACATGAGTCTAATTATGAAACAAAATATGGAGTACAAATTAATGGAATAGCTTCAATTATTAAAAATACAAATATTATGAAAGATGCGGTTGATTTATATTGCGCAAAATTTAAAGGCGCAAGTGATAAACTCCCTACAATAGATGACCTATGCTCCAAAGCAATACAGTCCACTTTTTACCAAATAAAAGTAACAAAATTCAAAATTATCGATGAAGATAAAAGTACAAATAATACTATGCTAAATTTTGAAAATTTCTGAAAATAATTTTATCCCAAATAAAAATCCTTTTCTTTTAAAAAATCGAAGAGCAATGATATCTATAGGTCCTTTAACAGATAAAAATCATTGCTCTTTTAAATGTCCGTTCTGTTATGTGAAAAGCGAAAATTATCAAAGATATACCAATTGGGACTTAAGTAAAACCATAAGTTGGTTAGAAAATAATAGTGAACTAATTGATATAATTTATATTAGTGGTGATACTGACTCATTTGCTAAACCAAGAACAGCTAAAGGTATTGAATTATTAAATGCAATCTCTTTTTTAAAAAAAGATATTTTGTTCACCACAAGATTTGTATTCAATGAAAAAGAACTAAATAGTCTTTCAACAATATCAAATAGAATTATTCAAAATGGAAACTTAGCTATTTCTTGTACTAGTATATGTCAATTAACTTGTCCAAATTTAGAACCACGACCTATTCGACCACCAAGTGAAAGAATTCAGCAATTGAAGAATTTTAAAAATGCAGGTTGGTTGCCCATTTTATCCATGAGACCTCTTTTACCACAAGTACCTCTTGACGATTATGAGAAAATCATCACTTGGGCTTCAAAATATACTTCATATTGTTTAATATCTCCCTACTATTATGATCCTGCTAGCACACAATTAAAACCTGATGAAAGAACAGTTTTAACAGGAAAATTATTATTTAATGTTTCGGATTCAGAATCTTGGCATTCATTGGTACCGTCTAAAGACAAATTAGAGTTCATTTACAGGATAGCTAAAAAAAATAACATTCAAATATTTAATGAAAGCAAAAAATTGTATAAATTATTGAACAGAAATAAAAATGCCCAACCAAATAAAATTTAATAATTTAATTGATAAATATCTTGAAATTACAAATTATTATCAAGGAGAATTGATTAGACATATTGAAGATGTGGAAAAAATTCCATCGAGACTTTCGAAGCTAATTGAAAGCTTGGAACGGACAGAATTAGATGAAGAAAGAAAAGTAATTATATTAAACGATAATGAAACTCAAGGACAGAATATTGTACCTACAAAAGATACGTTGTTTGCTTTAAATGAATATAAAAAGGAGATTTTGTCCAGACTAGATAGGCCGATGCCAAATACTCCTAGAAATATCGCAATTTTAAAACAATGGTTAAATAGAGATGTTTTAAAAATTGTAGGGTCATTTTCCACATTTACTTTAGCATGGGATAAACTTGTAGAACTTAGCCGATTAACTCTTGTTCCTGACCCAACACTCCTACGAATTAAAGATAACATTATTATATCCACCGACGAATTTGAAGATTTTATAAGTGAGTTATTCACTATTTCTTTTAATGATTCAACTATTTATAAAATATCAACAAATGAAAAAATAAATAAATTAAAAACTAACACCTTACTTCAATTTGATAGAGATTTTGATTCTAAGTTAGAAAGTATATCTAATATTCTAAATTCAAGAAAAAGTATTATGCAAGAACTGAATTACTCACCTTCCCTTAAACAATATTTTAAGAATGCACAAAATTATAACCATAATTTAGCATTAGTCGGTCTTGAATTAGGTTTTACAAAATGGTTTGAAAGTTCTACGGGACTTAATCATAGAAAAGATTTAATTAAAAGTTTAATATATTTTTCAAAAATTTTACTAACTGAAAAATCTTGGCATAAAGCTGAACATTTCACCAATTTTGCATTAATTTTCGTGAAAGAAGTTAATATTCAATGTAAATTGTCGGAAGATGAGGGTACAGCTATGTTTATTTGCAATAGGTTTTGGGCTAAACTAAAATTAGGCCATGAAATTACTACTGATGTTAATAATTGGAATACTTCTAAGCTTCATTTACGTTACAAATTTCTAAAATTTGTCTTGTTAAGAAAGTTTGATGATTCTAAAAGAATACTGAAAAATTTATTGCCAGATCCAAAATCAGACAGTATGGGGAATATATCGTTTGATGAAATTGAAGAGTGGCCAATTCTAGAAGAATTTAGCCAAACAGAACAGTATGAATTATTGAAAAAAGAGTACGAACATTTATAATTTGGGACACCATATTGATGTACTATAAAGTAAAGAATAAATATATTATATCGTGGATACTAGAATATATTGACTAAGAAATAAAGGTTAAAACTATATTCTTAAATCTTAATGCTTAATAAATAAGTATGGTATGATGTGGCTATCACTTCTTTCTAAACAACTAACGTGTTTTCCGTAGGACAGCAAACCTAGGTATATATCTCCGTATTAAAATATTCTGGGATACTATTAACAGGTTTGACGTCTTTAACGGAAGAAAAGAGATACAATAAAAATTTTTAATAATATGTAATATTTTTTTTTCTGTGCTATTGGGCAGAACTAATTGTAAATATCCTTTACATAGTAACAATTTTGCTAAAGGTGCAAATTAGTTAGGAAAAATACTATTATCGAAGTATATAAGAAATCATTGTATTTGAATTGCTAAAAAGTAACTTAAATTTCATGGATAACTCTTAATTATCATGTGTTCATGTTAATTTTTTTCGCGCTATTTTCTAGACTTTGTCCAATAATCTCACTTACCATTAGGTGAGTATAATTTTTTAAAAATTTATATAATTTCCACTTGATATAAAAATAAAAAAACAATAATTTTCACACACACTTCAACTCCTTAGAAGTTTAAGGAGTAAACCACTAACCGTTGATGGCGAAACGGTAAAAATTTTTTTCTTCCTGGCAGATGAAAAATTTTTATGCTTTTAGTATTTCGCTATACCACTAACATAATTCGACACTATAAACTTTAAGATTTTTTAAATCCCAAAGTTCGTTCCTAATTTGGAATGAATTATATTTAATCTTTACCCCTGAAAGTTTATGAATTCTATTCCAAGATATTACTATGTCGTAAACAGTTTTACGATATCATCCTCTCAATCTAAATACCGATTGTTCTGCATTTCCTTTACTATTGCTATAAGTATTCTATTGCTTGTGGTTTCTCAAACTATATTATTCCTATTCTCATTTACTGATATATTGAAACAAAGTGAATATGGAAGTAACAGTGCTAATAAACCTGATTCTAAGTTGAAATTCCTTGAGGAGTTTGGAGTAAACAAAAACAAACTTGAGGCAATAAGAAATATAAAATTAAAAAACATTTAATTTTTTAAAACTTAAACAAAAACCCTATGATAAATACTGTCGTAGATTTATCCCATCATAATGGCCAAGTAGATTTTCAAAGAGCAAAAGCAAATGGAATTCAAGGTGTAATATATAAAGCAACACAAGGTGAAACAAATCAGGATGCAACTTATATTACAAGAAGAGATAAAGCAAAGAAGGCAGGTTTAATGTTTGGAGCATATCATTTCGGAACCGGAAAAGATGTAAAAAAACAAGCAAGTAATTTTTTAAATGTAGTTAAGCCATCAAATAAAGATTTACTAGTTTTAGATTTTGAAGATAATACTACGGGTACAACAATGAGTTTAAATCAAGCTCGTGAATTTATTAAGATTATTTATAAGGAAACCGGAAGATATCCCGGTCTTTACAGCGGAGCATTATTGAAAGCAGAACTTGGAAGTGATAATGATGATTTATTAAAAAACTGTTGGCTTTGGATTTCTCATTATACTTCCAAACCAAGTCCGGCCATCCCTAAAAACTGGAAGACATGGACAATGTGGCAGTATACAGATGGCGCTTTAGGAGGAATTCCACGCGAAGTTGATGGTATCGGTAGATGTGACAGAAATAGATTTAATGGAGATGAGGCGGGATTAAAAAGACTCTGGGGATATTGATATAATTTTTTTAACAAAAACATTGATACGCAATTACCCGAATGAAAAATTTAAATATTGAATTAAGAAAAGAAACGAGATTTGCTTTGGTTCTGTATGGAGGCATTTCTTTAGCGATTTATATTTATGGAGTTGCTAATGAGTTCTTCAATGCAGTAAGAGGAAGAAGGGTATATAAACTTCTAAAAATCTTACTCGATACTGATATAGTTATTGATGTTATTAGTGGGACTTCTGCGGGAGGAATTAATGGAATATTTCTTTCCTCGGCAATTGCAAATGACAAGGAATTTAGTTCGGCAGCAAATCTTTGGAGAAAAAAGGGAGGCTTATCAGATTTGATGCGTGGAGTTGACGATGAGATCTCAACATATAAATCTCTATTGAATAGTGAACATTATTATTTCCCGGAGCTTTATGAAGCATTTAAAAAAATGACAAGCGACGAGAACAGCATTTCGCGCATTGATGAATTAAAATCATTAACTGAAAATATAGACTTATTTATTACTGGAACAAACTTAGAAGGCAACTTTTATTATAAGTTGGATGATTCGCAAAATAAAATTGAATATAAAGATCACAGGAGTGTTTTCATCCTTAAATACAGAAATAGAAAAGATTACACAGTTAATCAGTTTGAAGGAAAAGATGAAACATTTTTAAAAGCCATATCTAAATTAGCTCAGCTTACCTCATGTTTTCCTTTTGCATTTTCTCCGGTGAATGTTAACGATACAGATGAGGATAAGCTATTGAAGTATTGGGGAAATTTAGAAGGTGAAAATTATTTCGTAGACGGAGGAGTTCTTGACAATAAACCATTTAGCTATACTATCAAAGCCATATTTACTAAAAAAGCAGATAGATTAGTTGACCGGCATCTCGTCTTTGTAGAGCCTGATCCGAAAAAGGAGGAGAAAAGTGTAAAATTTGCAGAGCCCAATCTTCT
The DNA here is from genome assembly GCA_044226845.1 of Ignavibacteria bacterium. GTDB lineage: Bacteria > Bacteroidota > Ignavibacteria > Tepidaquicellales > Tepidaquicellaceae > JAFDZO01. The sequence goes on along the minus strand of JBGAGG010000015.1, from coordinate 57,835 downwards.
AAAAGTGCTTAAGTTAAGCTTATTAACAATTCCCCAATATGAATCAATAAGTGATGATTTAAATTTAATCATAAATAGGAATTTAAAAATTAGCCAGATCAATGAGTTTACACAAAATCTGAACAGATATTCATTGAGTGAGAATTGTTGTAAAGACGGAAAAGATCAGATATATATTCGTGCCAGATTAAACTTTGACGTGAATCAGGCGGTTGAACTGGTTTTGCAAAACACTTTGAATATTAATGTGAATGATGCGATTAATAAATTTGAAAAAGCAAAAAAATTAAAAAAATTTCTTTCCGATAAAATTGAAGAATCAATAGACTTATATCTAGCGGAGGGAAATAATAGTCCTTCAATAAATATAGATGAAATATTTAATAAACTGGATGTGTATTTCCGATTGAGAAGAATTTATGGTGTCATTTATAAATTGTATAATATGATTGAAAGTTATTCCGAGACTAAAGATAAAGAGTTATATGATTATTTAATTAAGGTATGGAAAAATCTGAACATCATCAGCAGTCTTTATGAAATTATCAAGTCTAACCTAGAAAAAGCATTGTCCAAAATTGAAATTCAAAATGATTCAGAAGAACAAATATGGATAAAAATTTTAAACACGTCTAAGAATGTCCTGGACATAAAATATTATTCTGAAATAGTACTTGATGATATTCTGTTTGAAAAAAGACTCGACTATTTTGATTTCTTAAGTAATAAACTTGGAAAGTTAAATCTCAGCTTAAAAAATAATTCGAAATTATTTGCGGAACAGAATGTAAATCAGAATTTTAACAGTATCCTGGATTATTGCGAAAAAATAGAAATAATGGGAATAGATGACCTCCCTTTCTTAAACCCACATGAACTAACTGATTTTTATTATAAATTTATCAACTATGATTGCAAGGTCTTTCCATTGGAAATAATGGCAGATATTTATGAAAAAGACATTATTAAGTTTCACAGATTTAGTCCATTTGATTGTCAAAGCGGATTTAGTAAAAAAGATGCTTACTCTAAAATTACAGGAAATGAGTTGTATCATTTTGGCGCATTTTTAAAAAGATCCTGGAGATCAAATGATATACTATGGGGAAGAATTGACACGGCCGGTGGAATTATCAATTTATTATTTTCAAATGATAATTTCCTAAATGTTCTTCAAAATAATTCATCAAGATTAAGAATCGCATCTGTTCTTTTTGACAGCCAGGATAATTTCAATCCCGACTGGAAAATGGATGCTGTATTTCCGGAAGCGAATAAATTTACTCATAGTGAGATAGAAAGATTATTTAAAAAATTAATACTGCAATATTCTGATTATGGAATTGAAAAATCTAGTAAACCTGAAAATGAAAAATTCAAAGAAATTAAATCTGATATTGAAGACTTAAAGTCACTCCTTATAGAGACAGAACAGTTAGAAATTTTTAAAGAGGAATATAAAAATGTTATTGAAGATGCGGTTGAAGAACAGTTTGAATGGAATACCGAACAAAAGGAAGCAACATCAGGAAATAAAGAAAATAAAACAGCGAAAGATTCTACTACGGTTCAGAAACCTTGGATTTTTAAATCGTTGCAACAATCTTATGATAACTTTATTCGTGAAAGATTTTCTAAAGAGCACGCAGATGAGTTCGTTTCAGCTCAATCTCTAAATGACGAAAGAAAACTCCCTAAGAATACGAAGCTTGGAAATTATTTGCTGAATGTATACGATATTGGGAAAGAAAAAATTAAAACGGACATACCATATGTTGTGTTTTTACATTTGATTGCTAAAGCATTAATGGTGGTTAAAAATATAGTATTAAATTTAATTGAATCCTGCAAAGTCAAGGTTCCAAGAAAAATGATGCTCATTTTCACATTGTGTTTCGCTTTCCCTTTAAGAACCTTTTATGGTCTGACCAGTATTATGAGAAGAAACTTTGGATTTGGAATGGGATTATTTATCGGGCTAAATTTTGTTTCCCTAATTTTACTGACACTGCACTTCATTTTTGTCAATGATTACGATCATGAATCATTTTATAAAATTGTTTTTATAATCATCCCAATAATTATTACTTCAAGTTCAATTTTCATTTTATATTTCAACAGTAGAAAATTATTGTTTCTGAATATTTTCATGGTTCTTGTTATAATAATTGAATATTTAGTTTTCTATTTTTTTAATATTGAATCAACTGTATTCCATAGGTATGTGCATTGTTTTGTCTTAACTCCTATTTCAATAATGGTATTATCGGCCATTTCATTATACTTCCAAAGAAGAATTCGCAAAGTAAATAAATGATTCTGAAGGAAATTATCATAGAGCAACTGAAATGAACTTATAATTTCTAAATTCAATTTTTTATAAAAATAAACCCCCTATTATGCACTTCACTTTAGCAGCACCAAACTCTCCAGACTTTCTAAAATCTAAAGCAGATGCAGTTTGTGCTTTAGGAAATGCATCAGCAACAATAAACTCAGCAATTGATAATTTAAGAAATAACGAATCATATTGTACCGGATCAATATTTTTATTGGCAGGGGACTATGATATTAATGATTCGATAAAACTCTATGATTGTCTAGAAATCTCAGGAGCAAGTATGCAGCAAACTAAATTAAATTTAAAAACTGCTGTAGATTGTTTTGTTTCAAATGGTCAATCCAGTTATGTACGATTAAGTAATTTTTTAATTAATGGCGAAGAATGTGAAGGATGCGGAATTAATGGAAGTTTCAAGCAATCAACTTTTGAGAGAATCAGAATGATTAATATGATGAAATCAGGAATTAGAATAAGACCTACTGATGATCACTCTGATGGAATGTTAAATATTATTCAGTATAACGATTTAAATGTTATAAGTGAAGATTCAGAAGTATTCGGGATCGACATAAACGAAAGAAATTATGATACGTGGATTATTAATAATAATATTGGTTCTAAGAACTCAAATATAAGAGTAAGCGGTGGACCATTCCGAATCACCGGAAATCACTGCAACGGAACTCCCGGATCAAATGACCAGCCTCTGCATAATTTAGTCACAGAGCTTGGTATTAACTCTACTATTATCTCAAACAATATATTCGAAAACGCAAGAGCAGATGCAATTATTCTTTCAAGAGTTGATAACGATGACGAAGCTTTCAGAGGAAATAATATTAACATATCAAACAATCTCATTCGTTCAGAAAATTTAGATTCTGACGAAGAATATTCGATGATTAAATTTGAGAAGGGTAACGGTGAGCAGCACTTCAATGGAATAACTATTACAGGAAATCTGTTTGAGCAAAGACTGAAAGATAATAATAATAGTTATAAGCATTCTATTCTGCTTGATTACGTTAAGAATGTAGTTGTCAGCGCTAATATAATTAATTTAGATGGGAAAAAAGGAGATAGCGTAAGACAAACTCAAAATGTATCAAATGTAACTGTATCAAATAATTCATCTAACAAATAAGTTCTTCTAAATTAATATAAAGATATAATGAATTCTACTAAAGAAAATAAAATACCAATAAATCCTTCCCGAACATGTGATGTGGTAATGAAAGGCGGAGTAACCAGCGGAATTGTTTATCCTAAGGCAATGTATTAGATGGCGAATGATTATAGATTTGTCAATATAGGAGGCACTTCCGCCGGTGCTACAAATATATTGAACAGAGAAAAAATAACATACTAAAGATATATATAATTATGTTTTATCGATTTTTGAAATTAAAAAGTCAAAATTGAAATTCAGTAAATTAAAAAAAGAAAATGAGTTTTAGGAAACCTTCATGCTATATTTCTTACTCACATGAGGATATAGATAAGACATCACTTGATGCATTTGTAATATTTTTAAATGAAATCTCTAACAATAAAATTGATGTAAAGTATGATTCATTTTTAAAACCTGGTGATAATGTAAAAGATTTTATGAATTATTTAGAAAATATTGATGCCACTATTATTATAATGACACCTAGTTATAAAATGAAATTAATGAATAGAATTGAATGTGGAGTCTACAAAGAGTTTAATATAATACATAAAAGATATCTAGATTTAAAAGCTATTGACGAGAAAAAAAATCTTAAAAAAAATCAAAGTGAATTACTTTCAAAATTTGATCTGATCCCAATTTTATTTTCCGGAAAAAAAGAAACTGCTGTAATTGATGAGTTAAAAGAATTAATTTATTCTGACTTTAGTAAGTTTAAGGCTATTGAAGGAAAAAATGGAAGGACACAAAAACCTATTATTCCTCAGTCCATTAAAAGTGATTTTAAAAATAAAATGAGAGATATTGTTAGTGTTATTACTCAAACTAATAGCTTTAATTCTCCCATATATAAAAGTGAATATAACAGACTTTTTGGTCTTTTGTTTGAACAAACCAAGGCAGATTGGAGTGGTATAGAAAAATTAAAGGAAGTTTTTGTCGAAACTAATTTTTACGAAAAATTATCAACACAAAAATGCTATTTCTTGATTGGAAGAAAAGGTAGTGGAAAGTCTACAGTAGCATTAATTCTGGGGAATCAAAATATTCAAAGCTATAAGGGGATTGTTTCTATAATTGCAAATGAAATTATTCTAGAAACCTTATACCTATTCTTTTCAAAACCCGAATTTCAATCGGATGTTAAGTATTTACAAGTGCAATTAGAAATATTTAAATTCTCATGGCTGTTATTCCTTTATTTAAGCTCTATAGATATAATTTTATTAGAAAATTCTAGAAAAAACTTACTGAATATCAAAAAAAATTTATAGATCCAATTAAAATTTTTTATATAGAAAAATTCGGTTTATACGACAGAGAAAAAATAATCCCAGCTTTTTTCCAGTATAGTTTTGAATTCACTGGAACATATGTGAAAAAAATTATCTTAGAAGCTAGAAGTAAAATTAACGAAATATTTATGTTTGATATAATTTCTAAAATGAATAGGAACTATTATTTGGAAATGGCTTTGGGGAAAGAAGTAATAAACTCATTCAGTAAAATAATTGAAAAATGCAAAAGAAAAATATTAGTTACGCTTGATGGTTTTGATACAGTTTTTGATGAGTTTAGAAAAGAAAGCATCAGAAATTATTCCACAAATGAAGGTGATTTAGAAAGAAGATCGAATATAGAAATTAACTGGGTAAAATCTTTACTTGCCTTGGTTTTAGAATTTAAAGACAATCATTACTCAAAAGATCGATTTTCTGGAATTTTTGATTTTTGTTTAACAATTCCAAAAGACAGATTTATCGAAATAAAATCCTCCGAGCGCGATAGTTATATTTATGGAAAAAGATTTACAGAATCAAATTGGACTGCGCAGGAACTAGTTGTCCTTTTAACTAAGAGATTAGAAGCTATTTCAAATTTTGAATCGACTGAAAGTAGACCCGTTGAAAGATTAGAGGAATTAATGAAATTTAAATTTCCAAACATTGATTCAGAAAGTTTCGTCAAACTAAAAGACCAAATCCATAAAATCCCTTTGTTTCTTTATATCCTACGCCATACTTTTTGGCGTCCTAGAGATATATTATTCTATTATGCTGCTATTCTTGCATCGTCCAAAGATTATAAACAAAGAAAATTGGACTTAACAACTGAAGGAATTCGGAAAATTGTAAAAGAGCATACTTATAAAGTAATTGAAACAGAATTTTTAAATGAGTTTGATTCAACTTTGTTAAATATTAATGTTATAGTGAAAAATTTTATAGGCAAAAAACAAATTTTATCAAAATCTGAAATTCAAGAAATATTATCAGATTTACATTTTCAATTCGCTGATAGAATTGAGGAGACGAAAGATTTTAAAACAAAAATTCGTTACTTATATGAAATTTGTTTTATTGGTATCGAAGTAAGTGAAGATATGAAAAGTACTTTCAGCATAGATTGTAAACATGCTTTTTATTTTAACGAAAGAAATGTAGCTGATAAAATACTTGATACTTTAGAAACCATAAATTACAATTGATTATAGATCATCAGGAAGTTGTTTTAAACCTAGATTGGGATTATCTCAATAAAATTGAGCCATTACTAATTGGTTCATGAAATTATTATTCTATTAAAATTATCTTATTAATTATAATCAAATTTATTTCTATGAACAAAACTTTACTAAATTGTTTTGATCCAACTGTTACTCCTAAAAGAATCCTATCTCTAGATGGTGGGGGAATAAGAGGTGCTTTAACCTTAGGTTATCTTAAAAAAATTGAAACTATCTTAAGAGAAAAACAAAAAAACGATAAATTAGTGCTTTCAGATTACTTTGATTTGATCGGAGGCACTTCAACTGGCTCTATAATAGCGGCAGCTCTATCATTAGGAAAAACAGTAGATGAGATTAAAAAATTATACATGACGTTAGGTGGTGAAATTTTTAAGGGTAAAAGACACTTATGGAACCCATTTCAAACGTGGAGTTTTTTTAAAGCACGATATAACCATATTCATCTTGAAAATAATCTCAGAAATTTATTCAAAGATCTAACCTTGGGGAGCTCTGATATTCGAACCGGACTGTGTATTGTAGCCAAAAGGGCAGATACAAACAGTGTATGGCCTTTAATCAATCATCCGAAGGGCACATTTTATAATGATAATAAAAATATTCTATTATGGCAGGCAGTTAAAGCAAGCTGTGCTGCACCTACATTTTTTATTCCACAAATGATAGATGTGGGTAAATCAGAATATGCTGCTTTTGTTGATGGAGGAGTAAGCATGGCAAATAATCCCGCATTAATTTTACTTTTAATAGCTACATTAAAAGGTTTTCCTTTTCAATGGGAGATGGGTGAAGACAAATTACTTTTAGTATCAGTCGGTACCGGTTACAAAGTTTTTAAAAAGCATGTCGGGAAAATTAAAAGAGCTTGGCTTAAAAACTGGGCTCTTGAAGTTCCTGAAATGTTGATGCAGGATGCCAGCTGGCAGAATCAAATCATGCTACAATGGTTATCTAATTCTCCAACTGCCACAGAAATAGATATTGAAATGCGAGATTTAAAACTGGATTATATTGGCGGTACTCCTTTAATATCTTACTTAAGATATAATTTTGCTATTACGGAAAATTGTTTAAATGGTTTAAAGCTTGGACAAGATTTTACTGAAAAAAAAGTAAACAAACTTGCTGAGATGAGTAATGCCGACAATAGAGAATTATTATATACTATAGGAGAAAAAGCTTCAGAAAATATAAATCCTGCACATTTTTTTTAAATATTTTTTCAAACTATTGAGAAATCCTACGCTTTTCTTAATTTAAAGTACAATACTCAATTCCACTATGATAGTTGCATCCTCAGGTAGATTAATTGATAAAGAAAATTCCACAGAAGTACGGTTTCCCATTAAGAACATTCCGCTTGTTCGCCAACAGCTTAAACTTTTTTTTGATTTAAACAAACCATCCGCTCTATTTTGCTCCGGAGCTTGTGGAGCTGATATTCTAACCTTAGAAGCTGCGCTCAATGCGGGTACTAGTTGTCATATGATTCTTCCGTTTGATAAGCAAAAATTTCTTGATAGTTCTGTTAAAAACTGCGTCGGGAATTGGGAAGAAACTTTTTGGGCAATCTATGGTAAATTGGAAAAGAAATCACGGATAACAATTTTGAACCACAATGAAAGTGATGAGATCGCTTATTCCAAAACAAATTTCGAAATTTTACAGAAAGCTGAGAAATTATTTCAAGCTAATATTAATTTGCAAAACATAAATAATTCTAATATACAAAAAATAGCCCTGCTTGTGTGGGATGGAATGGCAAAAACAGGAAAGAAAAAACCTGATTTTACCGATGATTTCAGAAAGGAAGCTATCAAACTAAATTTTAAAATTGAAGTTATACTTACTCAATGAATTGTTCGTTAGCTTTTGTTATCAGAAATAGAAAGGAATTTGAAAAATCAAAATTTCTTATAGAATAAATACTATTAAAATTCATGGATAAAAAAAACTGTTTTGTTATTATTGGGTTTGGCTCTAAGACAGATCTGGAAACTGGCAGAGTGCTTGACTTAGACAAAACGTTCGAGTATCTCATAAAACCTGTATTTGAAGAATTAGAAATAAATTGCTTTAGAGCCAAAGAAATAAAACATACGGGAATTATTGATGTTCCTATGTACGAATGGATATACAAAGCCGATATAGTTGTAGCAGATATTTCAACTTTAAATCCCAATGCATTATATGAACTTGGAATCAGACATGCACTAAAACCATTTACAACTATCGTAATTTCGGAAAAAGAACTGAAATATCCTTTCGATGTTAATCATACTATTATTCATTCTTATGAACATTTAGGAAAAGATATTGGTTTTGGGGAGGTGAGAAGATTTACAAGTGAGTTAAAAGATCTTGTTGAGCAGATATTGGTAAATCAAAATAACGACAGCCCGGTATACACATACTTACCTAATTTAAATCCTCCTGTATTTACTGAAAAAGAAATTAAAGCAATTAAACAAAATATTCAGAACGACGAAAGTTTTTCCGAACTTTTAAATAAAGCGGAAAAAGCAAAAAATGAAGAAGATTATTCCATCGCAATCGATCTTTTTAAAAAATGTTTAGAATTTGATAAAAATAATTCTTTTCTTATTCAAAGGCTCGCTCTTGTAACATATAAATCGCAAAAGCCGGAGCCAATAAAATCGTTATTTGATGCTCAAGAAATTATTAAACAATTAAATCCAAATCTTACAACAGACCCGGAAACTCTTGGATTAAGTGGTGCAATAAACAAAAGGTTGTATGATATTATTAAAGATAAATCTTATTTAGATAAGGCGATCTGGTTTTATAGAAAAGGATTTTACATTGCTAATGATTATTATAACGGGATAAATACAGCCTTTTTACTGGATGTAAAAGCAATAATAGAATTAGACAAGTTAAGTATATCCTTGTACCACCATCAATCGAATGAAATTAGAAAAACTGTGGTAAAAATCTGTGAAGATTTAATAAATGATATAAACTTTGATAGCAGAAATGATAAGGAATGGATATATCAAAGTTTGACGCAAGCTTATCTGGGTTTAGAAAATAATGAAAAGATACAACAGCTGATCCCGAAAATTAAAGAATATTCTAAAGGATACTTTGATATAAATACTTTTGAAGAACAAAATGAAAAACTTATAAATATTCTGGACGAATTGAAAAAGAAATTAAATTAGTCTTACCTGTCCATTCTGGTAGAGAAAGTGTAAAACTATTTGGAAAATAGTTTTGAAATATATTCTCAAACTAAATGAATAATTAAAAATGAAAATAATATTTAAAATTTAGTTTAACTATAAATTGCTAAATCAATTCGATTTAAATTATTATATTCTAAAATGAAAATCCAGAAAAAAAATATCAAAGTTTCGAATAATTTTTCAATTAAAAAGGTTCGGGACGGTTACATATTTATTAGTTACAAGAGAGAAGATGCAGAAGTTGCAGAGAAAGTATATTTGTTCTTAAAAAATGAAAATTATTCAGTCTGGTGGGATAGGCAAATACAGTGCGGTCAGCAATGGAGTAAAGTTTTGGATGACGCAGTCAAAGGGGCAAATTGCATATTAGTGTTATGGTCTTCCCTTTCCACAGATTCAAAATGGGTTTTGCACGAAGCTTCAATAGCGTTGACACGCGAAAATTACGCTCCGGCACGTATTTCATTATGCTCTATTCCCCCACCGTATGACCAGCTGCAAGCGACAGATATTTTTGATTGGAATGGCAATAAAAATGATCCCGGAATTCAAAGGCTCATGGCACGTTGTGGTGAATTATTACCGGAGAGAAAATCAGCCTTAACAAGATTAAGCAGGGCTGCATGGAGTAAACGAATGACGGTATTATCCGTATTGTTTGCAATCATTGCTATTACAATTTTAGGTTGGCAATCTTTGGCGAGTCAGTCACAATTAGATAAATTAAAATCTCTGCAAGAGCAGCAAGAAAGCTCTTCCAAAGGTCTAAATTCTTTTCAGGAGGAATCAAAACATAGTGTTCAATCACAATTGACAAGATTGGATTCGGTTTCCAGAGCTTTAAATCAATTCAGAACTCAAGCCGAAGATGGCGTAAAATCACAATTTGAAAGACTAAATACATTAATTGACCAGCAAGAAAAATCAAATGTAAACCTTAATAATTTCAGACAACAATCCGGAAAAGATCTTTCTAAATTCAGTAGGCAAATAGATTTAAGTATATCGAGGGGTTATTATCCTTTAGATACTTTTACAATTGAGTTTACTTTGGAATATTCGTTTTCAGATGACAAACTGTTACATTATGTTAACCGCCTTCGTCAATCAGAAAAATTACCTAAATTTGGATCCGATTATGGGATAAATCTTATGCATCCTGATTTTACTGGTTTACTTCCTGGAAAAGATCTTAATGAGAAATATGCAAATGAACAACTTCTATCAGATAATACTTCTTTTACATTCACAGATTTAAAACAAATGGTTGATTCCAACTCCAGAAGTTTTGTTAGGAAGTATGAACAAGATAGAGGAATTATTAGATTCTCTTCCATGCCTCAATATTTGGCTGATGTGATAGTTAAACTTCCAAGCAAAAATAAAGTAGAGCAAAAAATTGAGTTAGCTGTTTACGATAATAAATTTATTAAGACTGTTCGTTGCCAAAATCCAGTGCGCACCGGTGATGATGTATATGCTTTCAGCATTATAGATCTTATTGGTCGTGTAATGAAATACGAGGTATCGGAAGGAGATGCTATCTTAAAAGAGTTTAGATTTAAATTTTCTTTTGATTATGATTCATATTCCTATTTAAACTCAACAATATTTTTTGCAGACAGTTTAAGGGAAATGGTATTAACTCCGCAACATCTTGGGCTTAATAAGTATGAAGTAGATGAAAGTGTGCTTCTGGCGCGGGAACAATTTGCTGGTTTACCAATTGCACAAAAAATAAAGCTTCTTAATTCTGAAGTAAAAAACAGATTGGACTATTTTATTAAAACTTTTGTTCGAATGGAAAATGATAATACCTGGAACCTGGCAGAGTGGGCGAAAATAGAATGGACAGCAGATGCTCTGGATGGGAACCCTCCATTTATTGAGACTAATATTGAGGATAAGTTTAAAGGCCGTTCATTTAAATGGCTTCTAAAGGAATTGTTGCAGGTAACATCCGGTAACGACAAAAAGAAAATCGAAACTGCAATAAAAGGGACAAATAATTTGTTTATATTGCTGACAAGTGCTAAACCGGACTCCCGTCACGAAGAATTTAATCAAATTGTCAACCAAGTAAAGCAAAAAATATTTAATGAATTCGGTTTAAAACTATGGCATTCCGGAATTGAATTTTAATTTTTACATATAATGATTGTGCGTTAATTTAAACAATGAACTTAATTTTTCCTTATTAATTAGAACAAGTTTTAATTTATATGTAGCGTGAAGAAATTGTCGTAAGTTTTAATAAAACAATAAAAATACTTATAATGATTTTAACAGGATTAAAAATTGAACAAAGTGTAATTAGTAATGATATAATAATTGATCCATTTAACAAGGATCAAATTAATCCTAATAGTTATAATTTTAATTTAGCACAACATATTTTAGAAGTTTCAATTGTAAAAAATAAATATGAATATAATAAAATTGAATTAAATGATGAAGGAATCACTCTAATGCCAAATATTTTATATTTAGGGTCAACTTATGAAATTATTGGATCAAAGAAGTATGCAATGACATTGCTTGGGAAATCATCATTGGGGAGATTAGGTTTATTCTTAAACTCTACTGCTGATTTAGGACATGTAGGGTCAGTAAGTCAATGGACTTTAGAGTTATCGGTTGTACAACCATTAAAAATTTATCCAAACATGTGCATTGGGCAAGTTGCATTTTGGGTACAAAAAGGAAATTTCATTAGTTATAGAGGAAAATATTTAAATGATATCGGACCAAAATCATCAAAAGAATTTTAAAGTTTTATGATACTTACAGGTGAGCAAATCAAAAAATCAGTTGCCTTAGGAGAAATTGTAATTGATCCATACAAAGAAAATCAAATTGGCCCTAATTCCTATGATTTTAGATTAGGTAATAGATGCTTGAATTATAAAAATGACGTGCTGGATTCTGCAAGTGATAATGAAGTAATTGAAATAAAAATACCAGACGACGGCTTATTACTAAATCCAAAGAAAATATATTTAATTAATACCTTAGAAACCATGGGAAGCAACCATTATGTGCCTATTATAAGGGGGCGTTCTTCCATTGGTAGATTAGGAATATTTATCGATATTACTGCTGATTTGATTGATTTAGGTTCCATAAATAAATGGACACTACAACTCCATTGCGTAATGCCTGTAAAAATTTATACTGGAATGTTGATTGGACAAGTAACCTTTTGGGAAACGAAGGGACAAAAATTGTTTTATAATGGCAAATATAAAACGTTCGAAAGTCCGGTAAAATCATTTTCTTATAAAGATAAAAAAATTTAAATATGGGTAATATAGATTCAAGTTATAGCTTATATACAGTTCATGATGCTGTACATGGAACAATTGATTTCAAGTCTTTTGAAAATACGCTTGGTATTAGTGCGATTGTAAAATTATTAAATACAAAAATCATTCAAAGATTGCGAAACATTAAGCAACTTGGTTATGCTTCTCATAGCCATCCTGCTGCAGACCATAGTAGATATGCTCATGCCATTGGAACGATGTTTATTATGAAAGGATTACTCGATAGATTTAAAAACTCCAGTCCAGAAAAATTCAATAAAATATCTAATGAAACTCTGAAATATTTTGAAATAAAAAATTCATCTGAGAGTATTTTAATAAAACATATGCTCTTAGCAGGTTTACTTCAAGATATTGGTGAGTTACCTTTTGGGCAGGCTACAGAGAGTGTTTTTATACCAGATGAAAATATGGTAATGAACGTAAAAAACAATACAGGTTCTCATAATAATGATTGGTCTAATAAAGATATTTTCACAACATATTCAATCTTCAATGATGATGAGCTATATAATTTACTACAAAAAGCCAAAATAAATCTTTCTTTCTTAATTTATTTAATAACTGGGCATATTAATGATGATAAAATTGCAAAGTCACCTCTACCTTTAGTAGTTTCTACTTTTCGCCAACTAATAGATGGTTCAGTAGATGCAGATAGATTGGATTATGTATATAGAGACGGACATCATGCTTTTGGAGGGATGGGTAGCCCATCTTCAGTTATTGTTTCGTTATTGTATTATGATGAGAATGGTCCTGTATTTTCTGATCCCGGTCCTATTTCAGAATTTATTATTAAAAGAGCACATTTATGGAGAACCGTATATTTTTCACCTGTAAATAGATTTCGAGTAGCACTTTTGAAGACTTTTTTAAAAGGAGTATTTTCGAATGAAAACTATAAAAAAATTTTTTTAATGGGAGGAGAAAAAGAGGGACTTAATTATGAATCTTTCAAAAAATTAGAAGATATAAGTTTAACAAATAGATTAATTCAGTGTCATGAAGGAAAATATATAAGTGATTTAAGAATTAAAAGCGCTCTAGATCTTTTATTGACACAGTCTCCTGAATTTACATGTTTTTGGCTTCCCCCTCCACAGAGTATAAAATCAAAAAAAAATGGTAATTTAAGTTTACCGGATTATTTTTTTTATGACACTTTTTCAAATTACAACAGTAATATTAATTATGAGCAAAGGATCATTCATTCAATCAGAATTAAAGATGATAAATTTAAATATATTAGCAAAAATCCTATTAACATAACATTATGTACTGGCGGTTTATTATCTGTAGCCGAAAGTGACTTCTCAGCAGTTCCTATTAAAAATGGAATTCTAATTTTTCAGCCAAAAGAAGACAGAAAAAAAATCGGAGCTTCTTGGAAGAAAATAGAAGAAACATTAAAAGAAAATTCTCTTTATAATGAATTAATCATACAGGATATAAAATCTGATTTAAATGCACCAGCAGATACTTTAAATATCTCGGGATTTAAAGGGAAAAAAATTTTTATATCTTATGCTTTTGAAGATTATTGGTTAGTTAAGAAGATTGTTCAGATACTTTATAATAAAAAAAGAAAGTATATTGCAATCATTGATCCATTTCAAGGATTATCAGGAACTCCTATTGATAATAGTGTTGAGGCTGTTGAGAACTGTGAAAGATTTCTAGTTATTGCATCAAGTAATTGGATAAAAAAACAATCTGATTATCCAAATGGTCCGATTGCAGCTGAAGTAACAAAAATAAGATTACTAGTTGAAACTAAATATAAAAATCACAAACCAGTTGTATTAAGTGTTAATAACCATGAAGAAAATGAAAGAGAATTCCCATATTTACAATTAGGATTTCGAAATTGTCCTTATTTGGGAAAAGGCTTAGAAAATTCTTCAAATTCAGAAATGAAAGAAGCTATTACAGAAGCTTTAAAAAAATTCGACAAATGATTAAAGAGACAATTACAAGTTTAGGAGAAAAAAAAATCATAGATAAATTAATCAAACCATTATTTAATCCTAATAACGAACTTTTCGGGATTGGTGATGACTGCGCCATGTTGGAATGTAGTAATAATGAACTAGTACTTTTATCAACAGATAGAATACCTGCTGATTTAATTTCTTTTAAATATGGTTTAATAGACTATTTTGATCTAGGTAGATATCTGGCACACTTAAATTTTAGTGACATTGCTGCATGCGGTGGAAACCCAATTGGATTACTATTAAATTTCGGTCTACCAAATAATTTACTATTAAAAGATTTAAAAAGTATTTTAAATGGAGTTAAATCCGTAGTAGATAAATATGATTGCAAAATATTAGGTGGGGATATAACTTTGGCTTCTGAAATCAGTATTTCAGCAACTTCGATAGGTAAAGTAAAAAAGAAAAGAGTTTTGACTCGTAGAAATGCAAAGGTTGGGGATTATATTTTTACTTCAAGGCCTTTGGGGTTGACCCCTGCTGCTTTTGAATATTTTTGTAATTTGAAACCCAATGGTTTTAAAATTTCTAAAGCAAACGAAGCGAAGTTATTAAAGCAATTTACTGAAATGTATCCAATGTTTGAATTAGGACAGCAACTATCTCTTTCGCATTGTTGTACTTCTTGTATGGATAACACAGATGGATTGGGGCAAAGTCTATTGGAAATTGCACAGCTGAGCGAAATTTCTATGTTAATTGAAAAAGATAAAATTGTTGTAACAGATTTAGTTGAGATTATTGGTTCTAAAACAAAACAAGATTCAATTTTGTTTGCATTTGGAGCAGGGGCTGACTTTTCATTAGTGGGTACTTTAGATGGAAATAAATCGGAAGAAGACTATGTTAAAAAATTTCGAAATATTACCTTAATAGGGAGGGTAATAAAAAAGCAAAAAAAAAAAGTGTTAATTAATAACAAAAAAAATATTTACGAATTAAAATTTAAAGGTTGGAACTATTTCAAAAAATAACACGTATTGATTGATATTTTTTAAACTATTCAGTTTTATTTAATTTTTTTTTTAATCTTTCAAGTACAACATAACTTTTTATAAGATTTGGATGTTTTTCTTTAAAAATCTTTTCTTGTATTTTAATAGCTCTCTCAATTTGGTTTTTCGCTTCTGGTAAATTTTTAAGTCCTTCCTCTGAAAGTGCCAAAGAGGCATAACTAATGGCAAGATTTGGATGTTCGGGACTCAAGATTTTTTCCTGAATCTCTATAGCCTTTTGAAAATATTTTTTAGCTTTATTATAATTTTTCATATCATTTTCTACTAACCCTAAATTTGAATAGCATTTTGCTAAATTAGCTTTATTAGGATTATAATCAATTTCAAATATTTTTTTTGCCAACATTAATAATCGTTTTGATTCATCAATTTCTAATAAATTCTTTTTCACTAAACCAAGATTCATATACCTTACTGCAAGAAAAGGGCTGTTCGCTTTGTATATTTTTTTTTGTATTTTAATAGATTTTTTTAAATATTCTTCAGCTTTTTCTAGATTTTTTAAATCCATTTCAATCACCCCAAGATGGGAATAAAATAATGCTAATGAACGTTGATCGATTGTAAGATTATTTTCCGCGATTTCAAGACATTTTTTCATAAGTTTTTTTGCAATCCCAGTATTTCCTAATTCCTTCTCTACGGCTGCAAGATTGGAATAGCATGCTGCAAGCCAGGTATAAATACTCTCTAATATTTTAACTGATTCTTCAAGTAATTTCTTGGAATTATTAAAATTACCTAATTGACTTTCCACATTTGCTAGATCAGAATAACTTACTGCCAAGGTATAATCACTCGATTCAAAAGTATTTTCCTGAATAGTAATAGCTTTTTCCAATAGTTCTTTTGCTTCAGTTAATTTACCTAATTGTTTTAATGGCTCTGCAATTTTGACAGCAATTTCATGGGATTCTATTATTTTATTATTCATCCAAAAGAAAGCTAAAAGTTGTATCGGATTAATTTCCCAACGTACTTCTTTTTTTAACCAATTTTCATAAAGAAAAAATGACCGTTTTTTTATATGTATAATGACTTCACGAAGTTTTTTTTCTCTGTCTTTGATATGTGTTACAATCTCTTCTTGAATAAGTTTATGTATACTAACTATACTTGGACTTCTGCCGTTATTATCCATCTGAACAACTTTTAGCAATCTTAAGCTAATCAAATGATTAATTGAAGAAATCCATGGATTATCTTTTCCTAAGATATTTTTTACTTTGAATTCAGGGTAAACTTTCTCGGTTAGGGATTTGAGCCAAGATAGAGGTATTGAATCAGGGGAAAGAAGAGATGAATATTTAAGAATTAAGATTTCATTTTCAGGAAGTAATTTTAAAGTGGGTTTCAGAGTCGCCGAAATAAGTTTTGTGTGAGAAAGAGGTTTTTTGGTAATTGAACCTATTTTTTCTATTCCTTCATTTTTTAATAATTCCACAAAATCTTTGCAACTGACTCTACCTTCCATTTGGTTCAGATAAAGTGCCGCTACTTCTATGGCAAGAGTAAATCCTCCTAACATTTCTACTATTTCTTTGGCCATCTCTTTTTCTTCATCATAAATGCCACAAAATTTTCCACCTGGCTGATAACTTTCGATCAAACTTACTGCATCGTCATAAGATAGTTCATCAATTGGAAGAAGAGACATGCTAGTTCCGTCTGTATGTAGTTCTTTAGGTCCCATTATTGTAGTCACAAGCACCTTTAACCATTCTTTACCCGAAATTAAATCTGTTTCTGGCGGTTCAATTAGCTCTGCTTGGTCTACATTATCTAAAATAAGAAGGGCTGCTGGAAGTATTTCTGTATTCGAATTTTTATCTGAACGTAGTTTTAATTCATTGAGTATTTTTTTTGCACCTTTAATATCATCTTTTTTTTCTTCTTCAGAAAACTGTACATTTAAATCAGCATTAAGACTTTTTAAAACAGTAGAGATTTTTTTACGTCCTGAACAGGAAATATACCAAGTTCCCCCAGGGTATATATGTCTATGAGCATGTGCGTATTGAAAAGCAATGGAAGTTTTCCCCAATCCTCCTAACCCATGTACAGCTGTAAGTACACCAAACCTGCCCATATATAGAATTTCATGAAGCTCTCTTAATTTCAATCCTCTACCTACAAATTGTGGATTAGGTGCAGGAAGATTACCTTCTGCTTTCGAGATAACTTGCATTCTTGAAATCTTTTTTCTCAAGAAGCTTCTTATTTCTTCAAACCGATTCTTTATATTGTCTCTTTTTAAAGAATCTAAACCTTCGTTATACCAATGCCTACAATCGATGCTCTGCCGATAACATAATTTTTTAAACCATTCTGGTACCTCACTTTTGAACTCATCACTACCAAATCCAGGAATCTCTGAAAAATATATTAGCGCTATTCCATCGCCGGTAATACCATTAGAATACTCGTATTTAAGGTATTCATTAAGTTCCCATTTACAATGTTCACTTACTAAATAATTTGGAGTAAGTATAATAAGCAAAAGATGCGAATTTCTAAGACTTTGAAGAATTCTGTGTCTCCAATCCTCTGACACTTTAATTTCTTTTGTGTCAAAGAAATATGTTAGATCTTCATTATAAAACTCAAGATAGTCTTGTTTTATAAAATTAACTAATTCGGTTATTCTGCCATTTTTATTATCTTTTCTTGAGTAACTGACGAACAAATTGTAATGCATAAAATTTAAATGTTTACATTATAATAAGAGTTGAAATTTAATTTACATCCACTTTAACAAATCCATATCGTTTTTAAAATGCGTCTCAATTTGCCGAAGAAAAAATGAAATCATTGGAACTGCATCTATTTTGGGTTATTAAGTAATCGTATTATAGCAACAAATGATCTAAGCCATAATATTCAAATTAATAACATTTCAAAGTTATCTATGGCTACACATATTGTGTATAATATTTCTTGTCTAAATTTGATATAAAGTAAATAAATTAGTTAAAAATTATTTTTATTTTTAACTCTTTATTTAAAGCTTTTGACTCTGTTTTTAATAACTTAAAAAAAGGATGATTTTTTTTATAATTTTGATTTCCTATCTTATATGCTTTAAATAAATATCTTATAGCTAATTTCAAATTTCTTGTCTCATATTCAAGTGAACAAAGGTGGAGATAATTTAGTGCAATATTAGGGTGATTTGCTCTATAGTTTTTTTTAATTATTCCTATTGAATCATTAAATAATTCTTTGGACTTTTCATAATTTTTTAATTTTTGTTCAACTAGACCAAGATACATATAACTTATAGAAAGACTTGGATGTTCTGAATTATAAAATTTCAAATCTATTTTAATTGCAGATCGAATTAGCTTTCTAGCATATTGAATATTATCTTGTTTAAATTTCATAATTCCAAGCAAGGCATAGCTTGAAGAAAGATATGGATGATTTGAAGAATAGTTTTTTCTCAAAAATAATATAGATTTTTCTACTAACTCTACACCTTTTTGTAAATTACCTATTTCTTTTTCGATCATTCCAAGATCAGCATATTTTATTGCCACTTCCGGATTGTCTTCATTAAATTTTGTTTTATAAATATTTATAGCTTCTTCTAACAATAGTTTGGCTTTAAGAAAATTACCTAGATTCATTTCGACTATTCCAAGACAAGATTTTCTAAGTGCTAAATTAACGTGGTTAGAGGGATAGTGTTTTTCACCAATTTTAATTGATTTAGTAAATAAGATTTTAGCTCGCTGATAATAACCCATATCCAATTCTATTGTTCCCAAGTAAGAATAAAATTTTGCAATTTCAACTGGATCTGAATAGGAATATTCCTTTTGAATCTCAAGTCCCTTTGTATATAATTTCTTGGCATTTTTGAGTTGGCCTAGTTGATACAAAATTAAACCTAAATAGGAATAATTTTTAGCTAAAATTGAATTATTTAGCGTTTTCTTAATTAGGCATTGTCTTATAATTTTACTAAATACCATTTTTGCAGCGAATAGATTACCTAGATCTTTTTCAACAAGTCCAAGATTTGTATAAGTTTTTAAAAATAATTCATGTTTATGGGAAGAATATTTTGGCAAGACTATAGTTATTTCCCTTAGAATATTTTTTGCTTCTTTTGTGTATCCTAAAATTCTGATTGTGTTAGCTACTTGATTTGCAACATACAAAATATCAATTCCTTTTTTTATCCAAATTAAGCATAATTGTTTGAGAATGTCCATTTCTTCCGAATAGCTTTTTTGCCAATTTTGTTCAAACAATGTTGCTTTTTTCTTAATATATTGTATTAAAGTAGGAATTAATTCAATTATAATTTTACTTAGCTTAAATTCGACTAATTCTTTCACAAGCTTATGTATACTTACAATATGAGGTATTAAATCTTTTGATTCCATTAATCGCAATAATCTTAAGTTTAATAGACGATTAATTACTTGAAGCCATGGATCATCAAGTCCAGCTTCAGAATCTTTTCGTAGCTCATGAAAATCATTTTTAAGCAATTCTCTTAACCAGCTAACTGGAATATTTTCATTAGGAAGCTGGGAAGCATAGGCTAAAGTTTTTAATTCTAAAATGGAAAGTTGTTCCAAAGTAGGAGTTAAAGTTAAAGATATTAGTTTTTCATGGCTCAAAAAGGTTTTTGTTTTAGTCGCAATTAAATCAATACCAACTAATCCCCCCTTTTTTTTCAAAAGTTGCAAAAAATCTGCACAAGTAACCCTCCCATTACATTCTCTTAGGTATATTGCAGTTAATTCTATCGCAAGTGTGAACCCACCTAAAAGTATTACTATTTCTTCAGCTTTTTTTAATTGAAAACTATTTAGATAATTACTATTTAATTGGTAATTTTCAATCAAGTTTAATGAATCTCGGCTCGAAAGTTCGTCTAATCTTAGAATTGTTCTATCTTCTTTACAGTTTTCTATTTCTTCAACACTTAATCTTGTAGTTACAAGTATTTTTAACCAATCAAGACCAGAGATAACATCTGTCTGAGGTGGCTGGATTAACTCTGAACTATCAACATTGTCCAGAATTAAGAGAAGAGCAGGACTATATGATTTATCTTTTAAATTAACTCTGCTCTTTCCTTTTAGTGAAATTAATTCTAACTTCATTAAAATTTTTTTAAAGGCTAATTTATCGTCATTTTTCTCGTCGTCTTCAAGATTAATTCCGAGTATTGGAATAAAATTTCTGAACAAACTTGCCAAATTTGATTTCCCTTCTGAGGGTAAAATCCACCGTCCACCGGAGTAAAAATCGGCATAAGCATAAGCATATTGAATTGCTAAAGATGTTTTTCCAATTCCTCCTATTCCTTGAATAACTGTCATAGATCCCAATTTATCAAACATGGTTGATTCATGTATTTTATGTATCTCTAGATTTCTTCCAATAAATTTCTTGTTTGGGGCAGGTAAATTTCCAGGTGAGCTATTTGCTCGGGAATGTCTTAACAAATTATTGTAAATATCTTTACACAAATCATTTAAACTTAATACTATTCTATGAGATTTAAATGAATTAATATCACTGGCATACCATTCTCTAAAATCTAATCTTTGTCTTCTATTAATTATTTTTAACCAAGGATGTGAATCTAGAAGTGACATTTCATTCAAATCTGTAATTTCGCTGGAATATATTTGAACTATGCTATTTTCAAAAAATCTTGAATTTTCATATTTTAGAAATTCAGTTATTTCCCAATCACAATATGAACTATCTAAATAATTGGGGCTTAGTATTAATAAAAATATCCGGGATTCCTTCAAGCCTTGGAAAATCTTGTGTCGCCAATCATCCATACTTCTTATTTCCGAAGTATCAAAGAATAATTTTAGTTTTTCCCCAGAATAATTCAAATAATGCTTTGAAAGTTTTTTAATGAAATTAGAAACTTTAAATGTATTATTATCTTTTCTGGAATAGCTGACAAAAACTTCGTATGACATTTTTATGAATGTTTAACAATTAATTTTTAAACTTTTTAAAATTGAGATATTGGGAATTGATAAGCTAACTATTAATATGTATTTTCTCTTGAATAGTAAAATTTATTTCTTCTGTTTTTATTTTTTCTATCCATTCATATATTTGCTACATGATTACGACCTATTATTTTTACTAAATTAATAAGCTCAGAATAATTTTCTTTAGTAGCTTATGCTTGGCAGTAAAACTTTTGTTCCCAATTGAAATAGTTTTCTGACGTAAATTTCTTATTCTTAGAATTCCTAAAAATCCAGATAAATTTATTCCATAAGAATTGTTCTCGGATGACAATTCCATTCTTAACAAATAATTAAAATGGATGTTAAAATATTCTAATGATCTTCTAGTAATGTAGTGATAGTATTCTCAAATCCTAATTGTTTTCTTTCTTCCTCTGTTTCGAATTAAATAAATCATGTGGAGCAAAATATACTTTAAATCTCTTGTAAAGTTTGAATCCAGCACTGATTTTACATGACATAATAGTTTAAATAACGGGATATAAGCGACGGAAGAATTGTCCATTGGGGATTGAGCAATCATTTAGTAAGCAAAACGGAACTATTTAATTTCTCAATAATCTAACTAAATCTTCCTAAATATTCTATAGTCGTTTGGAGTATAGGATTGTGTGAACTGTTCTTTGTTTACGCTTATTTCTTAATTTATGGTGCTGTATAAAAGTTGTCATATCTTACATTGATTACTAACTTTGATTAATTTTCAATTACAATCTCAATCAATAACATAAACATTCATAAATGGAATTATTAAAAAGTTCTTTGGATAATTTTTTTCATCATTGCCGGTTTGAAAAAAAATTGAGCTCTAAAACACTTAGTGCTTACTTAATTGATTTACGACAATTTGAAGAATTTACCAAATCCTATTCAAATTCATTTTTAGAAAAAATTGACAAAATAATTTTAAAACAATTTATTCAAAATCTACACAAGAAATTTAAAGTTAGAACCGTAAAAAGAAAATTAGCATGTGTAAAGGCATTTTTTAATTACATTGAATATGACAATGATAATTTCATAAATCCATTTAGAAAAATAAAAGTAAAAATGAAAGAACCTTTTGAATTACCTACAGTAATGAATCTCACAGAAATATTGCAAACTTTCAAAAATTTGTATTTCATAAAGAATAGTATAAAAAACAAAAGTAGTTTTTTTTACAAATCAACTGTAAGAGATATTTCAATTGTTGAATTATTTTTTGCGACCGGCTTAAGAGTCTCTGAGCTAACAAATCTTAAAAAAGATAATGTGAATTTGTTAGAAGGTTACGTAGTGGTAACTGGAAAAGGTAACAAACAAAGAATGCTTCAGATCTGTAATAACGATGTCATACAAATTCTTCAGGAGTATAAAAATTTATTTATGAATCATATAAATGATAATGAATATTTTTTTATTAATCGATTAAATAAAAAAATATCGGATCAATCTATTAGGAACACAATTAAGAAAATTGCCATTAGAACAAATTTGACTAAACATATAACACCTCATACTTATAGGCATACATTTGCAACGATGTTATTAGAGGAAGGCGTAGATATAAAGTATATCCAAAAATTGTTAGGTCATAGCTCAATATTGACTACTCAAATATATACTCATGTAACAAGTATAAAACAAAAGCAAATATTATTAGAAAAACACCCTCGAAATAGACTAGAACTAGCTGTATAGCTCATAATGAATAAGCGATAACTAATAATTATCATTACTAAACAAATAATATGAATCCAATAATATTAGATTATTTGGACGCAATTTCGAAAATTGTCGTTATTCTTGGGTTACCCCTAGCTTTTATTCAATATAGAATTACTAAAAAGAAGGAAAGGAGGGATAGAGAATATGGAACATACAATGCTCTCGATGAGAAATATATTGAATATCAAGAGTTGTGCTTACAATATCCTTACTTAAATATTTTTGATATACCCGATAAAAAACCAGCCGAACTTGATGATAAACAAAAGAAAGAAGAATTAATTTTATTTACTATGTTATTTTCTATTTTTGAGAGAGCATATTTACTATACTCTGACCAATATTCTAATATCAAACTTAAACAGTGGTCTGGGTGGGATGCTTACATTAAATCCTTTTGTCAAAGGACTAATTTTTTGGAAGCTTGGAATACGAGTGGTTCAACTTTCGATACAGAATTTGAAAAATATATGAAAGAAGTTATCAAGAGCATTAGAGATAAGTAAGATTCACTATGATGTTAATCAAATTTTAATGTTTTTAAAATTGAGACCTTCTTTACAATCCCAACATATCTCTTGATAATCACAGGATATTTCCTCTCCTGTTTTAATGTCTCTCACAGCAATAGTATATTGCACTAAGTTATTTTCATCATAGATATTGCGGGAGTTTGGATCATTTGAATGATTTGAAAAACGAGCGTTATCTCCACAGAGATACCAGTTACCGGAAACTTCGAGGAAACCGTGCTTTTTAATATAATCGATTGTAATTTTTTCCAATGAAGTTATTTGCAGAGGTGTAAATACATTATCGAAAATTTCATTTCGAATCCAATACTTTGTTCCTTTTGAAATATTCTCTTTAGCAAATAATCCTATTCCCTTACCAGGAGATAGATCAATGAACGTTTCTAATAAAAGCATGATAATTATTAGTTATCAGTTGTTGAAAATTTAAACAATAAAGAATTAGTGCTTTACAGTTAAATACTTTTATTTCAATCTAATGTAATTGAAATATATTCACAATCAAATTATCTGGTATAATATTCATAGAAAGAAAACCAACCAAACTATGAATAAATACCTCGTAACAATCCCATACGATTGTGTTCAATATGGAAAAATGTCGTGTTACATTTACGCAGAAAATGTAGAAGATGTAATTGAGTTAGCATATGATAGTGAAAATCGCGAGTCGGAAGAATACGAAGACGGCGACCAGGACGGAACCAACTTCGATTTCGATAGCGCTCGAATAGAATTAAATGAAGAAGATGTTACACCACCTATCGTTCACCCAGTATTCAACACTCCAAAGTACACTCCATATGAAAAACTTCCGGATTACTTCCTCGCTGAACTGCAATTAGTTTAAAAATATTTTCATCCGTTCCACATTAACATTAAATTTCAAAAAATGAATAAATATAAATTCAGACTCCCATACGATTATGTTAAATCCGGAGAAGTTGTAGGATATGTATATGCCGATGATGAAGAACAAGCTCTCGATCGGCTGCATAATACAGACTACTGGGTGGAAGAAGAGCACGTAGACAGATACGATAGCGATACAAATTATGACCACAGTGAAGTTGAGCTTGATGAAGAGGAAGAAGATGTTGTTTATGATTACGACTTTCTTACGATGACAATACTCAATCTATCTCTCATGGGACTATTATAGAAAATGATATTCTTCCGCCCTATTTCTTAGCCGAGCTGCACTTGGTTTAAGTAACATTCCAATCCATTCAATAAAATTTTAAATTTAAAAAAGTAATGAACAAATATTCATTCGATTTGCCATACGACTATACTCAGTATGCAAGTGTAAAAGGTTTTGTGTATGCAAATTCAGAAGACGAAGCGCGGGAAAAGGCAAGGCAGCATGAAAATTGGTTTGACGAAGAGTTCGAAGATTCTGATGACTCAGGAGATTCTTATTATAATTACGAGGAATTAGAAATCGAACTTGATTCTGCAAATGTAACTAATGCTCCAATATCATCTATGGCTACTTCAAACAATAATCCTTATCCGGATTACTTCTTAGCGGAACTTCATTTAGTATAATTATTAATTCACAATTCTTCGTTATCAAACCCTTCCATACAATTCAATAAAACTCTAAAAGTCATTAATAACATTTATAAACTTAAACAATAAAAGGAACAAACTCATGTCCTGGAACTCAAACCAAAACGGCGGCGGCCAAGCCTCCAACAGAAAAAACGTAAGGTGTAATAACCAAGACTTCGATATCACAGGTCTTTCAGGTGTTGCGCTTACAGACAGACTCAAAGCAATTGCAAGAGATAACGATATATCGAAGTTTGATATATACGATTCTCTAAACACCAACCTCGATGCAACTCAGATTGAAGCAGGTAACTTTACCGGCGATCTGACTATCGTCCGTTTCAACGTTGCAGCTGCTTGAAATTTGTAACGGTCAAGTTTAGCATTAACTAGATATACTCAGTAACAAAGCCAGCAGGTATTCTCTTTCATCTTTAGGAGGTTTGATAATTTTAATATAGAATGAATTATCATTACTAAACTACTTCAAAAGGGAATACCTGTTTTAATTTAATCCAATTTGTAATCTATTCAGTACTTAAAAATCAAAGGAAGCATAATCAATTAATATAAAATGTATGCCTTTAAATCAATCAGTACAAGAAAACCCAACGGCTCCCCGGGTCCCCGGACGGATCCCTGGGCAGCTTAACACTACATTCTTTCAAAGAGTTGATGGTGTTGAAGAGATGTCTGAAGATTCAGCTGAAGAATCAAATGACGCAGTGGTAGTTTCTGAAAACACCGGCAAGAAATCTAAAAGTAAATCCGGCACTAAAACAAAACCTTCTTCAAAAGTAAAAGAAAAGAAAGAATCAAAAATCCTTAAACAGTCGGATAAGCACTTAGTGAACATCATCTCCCGGGAAATTAAATACAAAGACCTGAATGAACGAATGCTGAAATCAAAGCAGGAGAATGTATTCATTAAAGAAGTATCAATCGAATCGGAAATCGACTACATAAACTCACTTAAGCAATTGAAAGGTGTATTCAAGACCGAGCTTCAGACAGCTATCAATAAAGTAAACAGCCTTTACCAGACAGAGCTTGTAAAGCTTCAACAGTTATACCGTGCAGCAGTTGTAGGGGAGTCGTTAATAGATATAATTAAGACCATAAGTAAGAAAGACTGGTATTTACTTATGAAGGATAATTCAGTTAATGCATATAAGTTCTACAATCCTCCTTATGAAGTAACTGAAGGATATTTCAATTCAGGAATAATCCATGAATACACTTCTCCTGTTTGCTCAATAAGAGGAATATACGTAAACATCCTTCATCACAAAATAACTCACGGAACAATTCACCTTTCTACAATTGGGCAACATCCTAACTGTAATGTTGGAGGATTTGGGCAAGCTTGCCCCGGAAGCTTTGAAGACAGAGATATTTGCCTGGCAGATCCGAATAAGCTTTTAACTCTTCTGGATGAGATATCTTCTACTTATGAAAAGATCCATCTGGATAGCAGTTATTATAAGCCGACAATTCCTTTTGATGTTAAACAGGAATACAAATGGAAGGCGAGCTGACACATTTTTAAAATTAAAAATACTTATCTATAAAATATAAAATGGAAAGCACAATAACAGAAATTAATAACAGGCAGTCAAAGATAATCCCTGACTTATCCGGCGCGATTGCAATCGTTGCTGGACTTGGAGGAATAGGATCATGGGTAGCCTTGGACTTAGCTTTAATAGGAGTCGGTTCTATACTCATATACGATACAGATAAAATTGAAGCCAGTAATCTTAACAGGACTCTATTCAAGGAATCACAAATCGGTACAAACAAAATTGATGCAGTGAAAGAGCTTATAGCAGAGAGAAGAAAAGATTGTTTAGTTCTTTCCTTTGAAGAATACTTTGAAGCTGAGATGTTAAACAAATTAGACGGGGTCGAGTACTTCTTCGACTGTACCGATACGACTAGACTCAAAGACTCGATGTATGAGTTTAAAGTAAAGAAGAAGATGGATTTTGAAGAACTCAAAAAGAAAGAGGAAGATAAGAATAAGTTGAAGAATAAATCTAAGAAAAGTAATTCTATTACCAACGTTCCTACTGCTACAGGTCAAGCTTATTACGGTCCACCTGAATTAAATCCGAACCTCAATCAACCATCGCATCAAATACAGGAATACAAATTTCCTCAATATGTAAAGCTCGGTTATGATGGATTTGAAGGAACGATATGTCTTAACGATTTCAACGCCGGTAGATGGGGAACGGATTCAAGTTATACAATTACGCCCAGCTTCTTTGGCACTCCACAGATGTTAAGTGCAGCGGCAGTTATTGAGATGCTGATTGTTAAGAATAAGAATGCGTCTACAAAGACTGTAAATGTAACTACGCTTCTCACTCTTCAAAACAGTTAGTTCCTAAATATTCCTTTAAGATTTCTTAAAACTGACAAACATTTAAAACTCATAAACTCATGAAAGAGAAAAATTCTAAAACAGTTAGTTCAAATAATTCAGATGGAAAAGATGAAACAGACTCCGGACGAAACAAAACTGAAAACAAAAGCAAAGAAGTTGTTTCTAAAAATAATGGTAAAGCTGCTTCGGCTTCTGATACTAGATTAACTGATATACGTTCTGCAAGAAACGGAAATAGAAGTTCAGGGAATGATGTACTTAACTCCATCTTAAACGAACCACGAAAGCCTTCTGAAGCCGGATGGGAAAGCGGAATAAAAATACTTGATACTGTTAAAGTTATAATTCCACTCAAACTCCTGCTTGTATGCAATCAAATCGCTGATAGACTCAGCGGTGAAGAGTTCTCAATATTGGTTAATCTAACTGAGAAAGATAAAGTAATAAGACTCTCTGAAGAGTTTCATATTCCTAGCCAAGTTGTTTCAAGTGCTTCAATAGATTACATACCTGAAGATTATAACTTCAATACTGTAATACACCGCCATCCTGATGGTATGAACTCATTTAGTTCTACTGACAAAAACTTCATCAATCAGAACTTCAAATTATCTATTCTCTACACTCATAAAGAAGGCTTCGTACATGGTGTATATAATCTGAAACATGATAATTACCTAGTCCAGCTCCCAATTGAAATCAGTGTAGATATGGGGTTAGATTTAATCGACATACAGAACATTCAAACAGTCCGTGCTTCAAGAAAAGTAATTGAGATTGAAGACGACAGACTAATCGGAAATGGCAGAGCTTACGGTTCGATGTTCGATGGCGATGATGATTTACCATTCGGGCGCTCAATGGATAGAAGATTCGGGCACAGAGGTAAACGAACAATACTTTCAGATGATAAAACTTCAACATTTGATTTAGATAAAGATGGATCAGAAGAAGATAAGCGTGAACTAAAAAAGTTAGACGAAGAGAATCTGGATTACGGACTTATTAAGCGAATCATTCTTGAAGATGTTAATGATAATTTAGAAACCTTGGATATGCGATTGACTAACATGGAAGATTTTATTCAATACTCCGGACATTTTATATAGTACTCTTCACTTACAAAATCTTTTTACTTCCATTCAATACAATCATTACATTTATTACACTCAACCTTTCATTTCTCACACAGAACCTACCACTTTACCTTCCTTTGTCGAGCTCCTGCTCTTTCGCAAATTCACAAATTATAAAATAAATGAAAGGGGATATTAATGTACAAATGCATTTCAAAGGAAGTATTAAAGAAAATCTGCATAGTTGTTTTGGAAATACTAATTGCTGATTGCTTTAATAAAGGTAAGGATTACGTGAAGACGAAGAGGAAGAAAGCAAAAGAGGGAGAGTCCTGAAAATGGATTCTTCCTTCTTGCTTTTATTTGATTGCCGCTCAAAATCACAATTTCTTAAAATGAGTAAAAATTTTACTCAAAATAGAAGTATTGAAAAAACAACAAAATCAAAAACATGAAACTCTTTACAAAAGAAATAGAGAAAAAGGCTCAAGCTCAATTTCCAAAAGGGAACGACCTTGAATCTCAAGTTATAGTTGCTAAGTTTTTCAATCCTACAGGAGCAGGTACTTGGTATCTAATGAACCAGGACCCGAATGATACCGATTACCTATGGGGGATATGTCACATATTCGAATGGGAAATTGGTAGCTTTTCTAAAAATGAACTTGAAAATTTCAAGGGCAGAATGGGATTAGGAATTGAGAGGGATTTACATTTTACTGAAGTGAATGCGAAACAGTTGTGGGAGAAATTAATTCAAGATATCTAATTATTGGCAGTCATTGATACTGCCTTTTTTTCTGCTTAATAAAGATTATTAATACCATAAGAATTGATACTATAAAATAAACTATTATTTTTGTAAATTAAGGTTCTATTTATCATTCATTAAGTTTACTCCCAATGCAAAACTTTATTACTAACAGTAATCAAAGCAATCTCAAGAAACGGCTAATTGAACTTATAAAAAATTCAGATGAGTTAAAATTTCTTGTAGGTTTTTTTTATTTTTCAGGAATTACAGAATTTTATGAGCCACTTAAAAATAATCCAGATTGCATTTTAAAGGTGTTAGTAGGATTAAATGTGGATAAGATGAATAGAATGATTATTGAAATTTCTGATGAAGAAACTGATTTATCGGATGCAGAAAGAAGTTATAAATTTATTAACTCGGTAAAGCATACACTAAATTCTGATATCTTTGATACAGAAAGTTTTTATGAGCAGGTAACATTTTTTATTGAAATGATCCGGGGCAATAGATTAATTATTCGCAAAACTTTCAAACCTAATCACTCAAAACTTTATATTTTTAAACTTCAACAATTACAAATTGCTCGTGATAAGCTCTTTATCACAGGAAGCAGTAACCTAACGAAGGCAGGAATTTCAACACAGGAAGAGTTTAACGTTGAGATAAGTGATTATGGCATTAATGAAGCTGAAGAATATTTTGATACTTTATGGGAGAATGCTATTAAGATTATAGAGGATGATGAAACCAAAAATAAGCTGATTAAAATTGTCGAAAAAGAAACATTAATTAAAAAAGTATCTCCATTCGAAGCATTCCTACTTGTATTAAAAACTTATCTTGAATCATATGCTCATAAAAACATTAGTGAAACATTAATTGAACTCCTCACAGAGAAAGGTTACAAACCCTATGAATATCAAATTGATGCTGTAAAGCAGTCCTTAGCAGTTATAGAACAAAACAATGGTGTTATAATAGCTGATGTTGTTGGTCTTGGCAAAACAATTATAGCTTGTGCTGTGGCAAGAGAATTAAGAAAACGTGGACTAATCATTTGCCCTCCTGGATTAATTGGAGATAAGAATAAAAATTCAGGATGGAAAAAATACACTGAAGAATTTCAACTACATGATTGGGAAGTTAGGTCATCCGGGGACTTAGAAAACATTGCTGAATTTATGAAAATGCATAATGACTTTGAAGTAGTTATTATTGATGAAGCTCATAGATTTAGAAATCAGGATACTCAGGACTATGATTATTTAAGAAATATATGCAGGAACAGAATTGTTATTCTTTTAACCGCAACTCCATTCAATAATAAGCCGGGAGATATATTATCTCTTTTAAAACTTTTCGTTATTCCCAAAAAATCTAATATCACACTTGAAAATAATTTAGTAGATATGTTCAGGCATTTCAAAGGTGTATTCGATAAGCTCGGCTACATTATGAAGTATTATAATTCAAAAGAACCACAAAAAAGAAATAAAGCAGAGTTTTATAATGAATCATTATTTGGAAGCAAGAATATAAAATTATCTGAAGTTAAAGAGCGGGCAAAATACTTATCAAAACAAATTAGAGATGTAATTGAACCAGTAATAATAAGACGAAATAGACTCGACTTACAAAACAATCCATATTATAAAAATGAAGTAAAAGATTTGTCAAAAGTAGAATCACCAATTGAATGGTTCTTTGAACTTACAAAAGAGCAATCAGTTTTTTACGACAAGATTATTGAAGATTATTTCGGTGAACCTGAGTATGGTGGTCAATTTACAGGTGCTATATATCAACCTTTTGCCTATGAAAAGGAGGTTGAATCAGAAGGGCTGAAGTTAAACGAGAAAGAAAGCTTTGAACTCTTGCAACAGCGCAACTTATATGGATTTATGCGAAGATTACTTGTTAAGCGTTTTGAAAGTTCATTTGGTTCTTTTAAACAAAGCATAACAAACTTTCAAACTGTTACACAACATATTCAAGAATTTATAGAGAAGACTGGGAAATATATCCTTGATAGGAAATTATTAAATAGAATATATGAATTAGACTTAGAAGATATAGAAGCAGAATTAAAAGAGTATGAAGAGACTTTAAAGACAGGGAATTTTCCTAAAAGTAATAAAATTTATGAAGTTGATAAATTTGTTTTGAAAGATAAATTCTTGAATGATATTCAATCCGACTTATCATTATACAAAAAAGTTTTAAAAGAATTAGAAAAATTAAATCTTGTTAAGGATGACCCTAAGAGTGCTTGCTTAATAAAAGAAATAAAAAAACAAATATCTCACAAAGCTGCATCAGGAGAACCAAAAAGAAAATATATTATATTCTCAGAGTATGTTGATACAATTGAACATTTAAGACCAATATTCGAAAAAGAGTTCGGAGATAGATGTTTGATAGTTCCGGGTAAGTTATCCACTGGAAAAGTTACAGAAATTATAAAAAACTTTGATGCTTCATCTAAAGAACAATTAGATGATTACGACATTCTTTTAACGACAGACGTAGTCTCTGAGGGATTTAATTTGAATAGAGCAGGTATGGTTATCAATTATGATATACCTTGGAATCCTGTCCGTGTTATACAAAGAGTTGGGAGAATTAATCGTATAAGTAAAAAAGTTTTTAATAGTATTTATATTGTAAATTTTTTCCCGACTGAGAAAGGTGCAACACTTGTGAAGAGCAGAGAAATTGCACAGCAGAAAATGTTTTTAATACATAATACTCTTGGTGAAGATGCAAAAATATTTGATGTAGATGAGGAACCAACACCGGCTAATCTTTATAGCAGGATTCAACAAAACCCTGATGACCTTGAAACTGAAAGCACATACACTAAGCTGTTAAGAGAATATTTAATTCTAAAAGAAAAGCATCCTGAAATAATAGAAGGTCTTACTGATTTTCCTTCTCGTGTGAAAGTTGGTAAAGCTCATACCGAAAATGAGCTACTTGTTTTCTATAAAAAAGGCAGAGTTTATATTAATGGTATCAAATTTGGAAATGAAGAAAAAAATGAAATTCAAAATTTAACTATTGAAGATGTTTATGAAAAATTGAAGTGTTATGTTGATGATGAAGCATTATCTCTGAGTAATACTTTCTGGGATAACTATACAACCTTGAACAATTACAAAGGTAAATCTCATGCAGCTACTCCTGAACAAAGCCTCGAACATCAAGCTTTGGTCAATCTAAAGTCCATGATTCAAAAACCGTGGGATGAGATTATGCCTTATCTGAATTTCTTAAGAACGTTGAGAGATGATATCATTGATTTTGGAACATTGTCAGATTTTACCCATAGAAGATTATCTCTCCTGAAAATGAATAATGATAAGAATAAAGTTGAATGCGTTAGCGAAATTAAACAATTGTTAGAGGAGTTGGGTGAAGATTATCTTACTAAGGAAATCAGTAAACAAAAGCAGTTAAACAAAGAAGTCATCATAGCTGTAGAGAACCAAAACAATAAAACTTCTTAGCAAACTTTCACAATTTGATTTTACAATCCTTCTATGAGTAAAGAAATTTTACAAGATATAATCGAAGACTTTCAACCAGATAAATTCCTTAATTTCTTTAGAGAAAAAAACAGAAATTTCAGACCAAGAAGAGAAGAACTAAAAGAGTATGATGATGAGTTTTTTATTAGTGGAGAGAAAATTGGTGATATAGAGTTTGATACTGCAAACATGCTGTTTGCTTGTTTCAAATGTAAAGACGACTTAACGGAAAGAAGCAGTAAGAAATTGCAATATGAAAAAGCGAGGAAAGTTTTAAAAGGACTAAGTTATGATTCAGGTATTTTTGTTTTTTATGATAAGTCGGGAAATTTCCGATTTAGTCTTATCTATACAAACTATTCAGGAAAAAGAGACTGGAGCAATTATAAACGATTTACATATTATGTAAGTAAAGAACGAACCAACAAAACTTTTAAAAGTCGCATAGGAGAATCAAAGTTTGATAACTATGAAGCTATTAAAGAAGCATTCTCTGTTGATAAAGTCACTAAAGAGTTTTATACGGATATTGCTAACTGGTATTTTTGGGCAGTGGATAATGTAGAATTTCCTGAACAAGCAGAAGAAATAACTGATGGTAGAAAAATTGCAGTATTAAGATTAATTACAAGATTAATCTTTATTTGGTTTATGCGGGAGCTAAAGCTGATTCCAAAAGAATTATTTATGCAAGAAAATGTTGAAGAGGATTTAAAAGATACTTCTGAAGACGAATCTACTTATTACAAAGCAATACTACAAAATTTATTTTTTGCCACTCTTAGCACACCTAAAGAGCAAAGACAATTCACAGATGAAGTAAGAGGTATTAAAGGGCATAATAAAGATTTTGGAAATCACAGTGCATTCAGATATCAGGAGTTGTTTAAAAATCCCGAAAAGTTAAAAAGCTTATTTGGAGATATTCCATATTTGAACGGAGGACTTTTCGAATGTTTGGATAATAAAGAAGAGAGAATTTACATAGATGGATTTTCGAGAACCAAAAAGAATCAACCTACAGTTCAAAACTATTTATTCTTTGCTAAAGAGCATAAAGAGGATTTAAATAATTGGTATGGAACAGATGGAAAAAATTATAACGTAAGAGGTTTATTAGACATACTTTCCTCTTACAACTTTACAACTGATGAAAACTCTTCAGATGACTCAGATGTAGCTCTTGACCCTGAATTACTTGGAAAAGTTTTTGAAAACCTACTTGCAAGTTTTAATCCTGAAACATCAACTACTGCACGTAAAGCTACAGGAAGCTTTTACACTCCCCGGGAAATAGTAGATTACATGGTTACTGAATCTCTGAAAGAATATTTCAAAACTCATTTAACTCAGATTGAAGACTTAGATGTAAAGCTTGAATCTCTATTCAATAAATCTGCAACAGATAATCCATTTAGTTCTAAAGAATCTCGAATTTTAGTTCAACTGATAGAAAATGTTCGTATAGTTGACCCTGCTGTTGGCTCAGGCGCATTCCCTATGGGAATTTTAAATAAGCTCGTTTTCATTTTAAACAAAGTTGACTCAGGTAATAAATTATGGAAAGAAGCACAGTTAAAATCAGTTGAAAGTATGCCTGACTCAACGCTTCGTGAACAGACTAAGAAGCATATTGAAAAATATTTTACTGAGAAAAATCATGATTACGGAAGAAAGTTATATCTTATACAGAAATGTATATATGGTGTTGATATACAGCAAATTGCTGTCGAAATTGCTAAGCTAAGATTTTTTATTGCTCTATTGGTAGATGAAAAAATAGATAAAACAGAAGTAGATAATTGGGGTATAGAACCGCTGCCAAATCTGGATTTCAAAATCATGCAGGGTAATAGTCTGCTTGAAGAATATGAAGGAGTTAAATTGTTTGATGAAAAACTTTTCATTGAAGATAATACTTCTGGGAAAAGTCATCTTGATTTATTGAAAGAATCTCGCAGTCAAATACAGAAGGAATTGATGGAACTCCGTAGAAACAAAAAACTAACAAAATTTAAGGAAATTGAATTATTTGAAAAAGCCAGCAGTATTACCAAAAAAATAAAATCCTATTCCGGAAAAGAAAAATCCGATGAATATGAAAACGATATATTTGATACACGCAAAGAATCTATTGAGAAAAGAGATGAATTAAAAAAACTTCATCAGAAATTTTTTGAAACAAGCAGTAAAGAAAGTAAAGATGAGTTAAGAAAACAGATTGAAAAGGTTGAATGGGAGTTAATAGAAGAAACATTAATATCGCAGGGTAAAAATTCAGCACTTCCGAAACTCAAAAAAATTATCCAAGAGAATTCAAAACCTTTTTTTCTTTGGAAACTTCATTTTGCCGATGTATTTGAACATGGAGGTTTTAATATTGTAATAGGCAATCCACCTTATGTAGACTCTGAAAACATGGTTAAGCATTTTCCTAATCTTAGAGAGACTATTTCAAGAATCTATTCAACTACAAAAGGTAATTGGGATTTATACATCGCATTTTACGAAATAGCTTTCAAATTATTAAGGAAAAA
Source organism: Ignavibacteria bacterium (assembly GCA_044226845.1). GTDB lineage: Bacteria > Bacteroidota > Ignavibacteria > Tepidaquicellales > Tepidaquicellaceae > JAFDZO01. Next base: position 22,121 of record JBGAGG010000015.1, on the reverse strand, counting down.
TGGTTTTGCTATATATATTACACCAAATAAATGGTTGTCTGCTCCTTATGGTAAAGAATTGAGAAATTATTTGCGAAATTATTTCATAAAACTAATTAATTGCTCAAAAGTAAAAGTCTTTGAAGCTGGAAATACACCAGTGATATTTTCTTTTGGTTATAACAGTAAATCCAAATCTGTTTATGAATATGATGAGAATTGGCAAATAAAGTTTGTTTCTGAATTGAATACAGAAAATTTAATAGAGGAAAATTGGGGAGCATTACTTTCGACAAATTTATTTTTAATAAGTCATTTAAATCTATTTTTCGAAAAACTGGGAAGTATATTTACTGCTGAGAATCCATTTTCAACTTCAGAAGCTTATATCCTCACAGAAATTGTTGAGGAAAAAAATAGAGAGAAGAATGTGTTTAAGTTAATTACAACTGGAACAATTGATCCATTTGAATCATTGTGGGGTAAAAAGATAACTTCATATTTAAAAAGCAAATATCAGTTTCCAGTAGTCTCCAAAAATAAATTCAAAAGTTTGTTACCTAAAAGGTTCGTTCAACAAAATAGTTCAAAGATAGTTATTTCTGGAATGCGATATTTTGAAGCATTCTATGATGAAGAGGGAGAATTTTTATCGAGTAAATCAACTTTAATTATAAAAAGCATAGAGAATAAAGTATTTGGATATTCTTTGCTTGGACTTTTAAATTCAAAATTAATTTCTTTTTATTTGAAACAATCTTATAGTGCTCTTGGTATTGATGGAGGAATTAGTTTCTCAAAGGATATGGTTGAAAATCTACCAGTATACTCAAAGTTTCCTAATACTCAAATTTCTAATATAAGTGAGTATATATGTGTTGTAAAAAATTATTATGGTTCCAATAACATTTCTGAAAAATTTGAATATTTAATAAATGCTATGGTTTCCGAATTATACTTCGCTGAATCAGTTAAAGAGGTTAAAGCAGAAGTAATAGAGCTTGTTAAAAAGCAAATCCCGGGTATTAGTAATATAGAAGACAAAGATAAAAAGTTAGAAATGATAGAGAAGGCTTATAAGAAGCTGAGTGACCCGGAGAATGAAATCAACAAAAGAATAGAGAGACAGAATACGCTTGTTGAAGAAGTGAAAATTATAAATGAGAGTTTAGCAAAAAACAGCAAATAAAATTTATGAAAATCATACTGAAGTGTTTTTATATAATTTTGTCTTTACTCCTTGTATCAGGCATTTATTTTTATTTTCTTAACAGCTCAATAGAAAAAGAACTCCAGGAGTTAGGTGCGAAAGAAGTATCTCAAAAAAAGGATATAGAATATAGTGAGTCCAGAATAAGAACTTTAAGCAACGAAATCCCCTCAAAGAGGATAGAAATAGAATCACTGAAAAAAAACTTAGTGGAAACTAAGAAAAATTTAGACCCATCTAAATTAAAACCAGTTACCGGATATACTGTTAAATCTTATAGCACAAGACAAGGCAACAGAACTTACTCAAAGAATTATATTTACTTCAAATGAAAGTAAAAATTTCTATTATAATAATTTTATTTTTGATATTAGGAATCACTAATTACTATTATATCAAAAATGTGGAATCAAACAAAAATACAATTAAGTTAATTTTGAAATCAAGTGAAGAGCTACAGAATGTTGCAGATAACAAAAGAGACAGTCTGATAACTTTAGAAATTGAAGATGGTAATATTCAACGTGAGAAAAATAAATTAGAAGATGACATTCAATCTGCTATAAATTTATATAAGGATAAGTTAAAATTGATTGAACATCAGGAAGAGGAATATAAAAAATCATTAGACCAAGATGGCAGTGGGACTCCTGACTTTATTGAGCAGGGAGATTTTAACGGAAATGGAATTCCGGATGTTTTGGAGCATTAAATTTTTGAATTCATTTTATTTGAAGCTTAGTAAAAACAATTTATATGGATAAAACGACTTTAAGAGAAAAACAGGCTGAGTTCGAATTTGTCATTGATAATAAAATTAAGCGATATGAAAATTTAGAAAGAGACCGACTGAAATTTGTAAAAATGTATAGCAAAGAAAATATAGCACGAATGGAAATTGATGATTTTGTTATAGGGAAAGAAGCACATAAGGGTTTTTGTTATATGATTGAAACCAAGCTTGAAGGATTGGGAAGTATAAGTGGAACTACAGCAATAAAATTTGGTGTTTATTACGGTTTCAGAGGTAAGAAGAAGAATATTAATCAGAAGAAAGAATATCGTTATCCAGATCGATTAAATGTTGCTAATGCTATAGAAGCTTTTGAAAAAATCCGAAAATCTATTTTGGATATTATTGATGCAGGAGAGAAGAACGATACTGAAGCCCTAATAAGCAATAAAATCCTAAGTCCTACATTTAAAGGTAAAATACTTTCAGTTTATTTCCCTAAAAGATTTTTGAATATATATTCCGAAGAATTTCTAAATCATTATTTAAATAAATTTAATCTACTAACCGATGAGATATTAAATTCTGATCCGATAATTAAAAGGCAAGCTCTATTAGATTTTAAAGATAGTGATGAAATTATGAAAGCGTGGTCTATAGAAATATTTAGTGAATTCTTATACAAAAAAATTGAACCACCTGCAGCAAAAAATATTTATAAAGATAAAAAGAAAACAGCTTCATCAAAAAATGAATCAGTTCAAGATGAATTAGAGGATTATTTACCGGCAATTTTTCCCCTTAATCAGAAACCGGAATTTATAGATTTGAATATTTTACCTGCTATTTCGGATGAAGATGATGAAATTGATTCTGACCAAAAAGACTTGAAAGGATTTGAAAGAAAATCTGGAAAGGGAAAAAAGGATTATACTAAATTATTAAAACGCTGTAAAGAATATGGAGACAGAGGAGAATATATTGTTAAAAATGCCGAAATCAATAAATTGAAAAGCATTGGAATGAAAGATTTAGCTGACAAAGTGGAACAGGTTTCAGATGAATCAGACAGTTATGGATTCGATATACTTTCATTTGAAATTGATGGTGAGGAAAAACATATAGAAGTAAAAGCGACATCTGCTCCAGTAGGTAATGCAAGTTTTTTTATAACTGAGAATGAAATTAGAAAAGCAAAGAAGCTTAAAAATTATTATTTATATATTGTATTTGAAATTACCTCACCAAGCCCTAAAATATGGAGAATAAAAAATCCGTTTAATCCCAAAAATGAAGATGTGGTTTTAAAACCAAATATCTACCGGGTTAATATTAAAGCTTCTTAACAATATAATAATGAGAATAATTAATGTAAGTGGGGTAGATTACAAACTCCCTAATGTTTTAAGTAAGTTTCAATTGAAACTTTATGTTCATCTTATAAATTGGAAATGGAAAAATATAACTAAGGTTCCCGGGATAAATTATTACAAAAAAATACCAATACAATATGATGCGATTCTTCCCACTTCAACATTCAGTAGTTACCCCTTAATATATCCATCTATACTTCAAGATTTACTACAACATCAGCAAGTATATCACTTTAAACTTCATCAACATTTTTACCATATGGCAAGTTCGCAAGCAGCGAACGTAAATCTTTTCATGCCAATTTTACTTCATCCTTTAGTCAATAGTGTTCTGCAAATAGTGAAATCGGATTTTGATAGGCTTGCAGTTAATGAGTTATACAAAGGTTTTCGTATTGAATTCTGGGATGGTAATTCAAATAAAGAAAAAGGATTGTTTGGCGACCATAATGCTCGCTCAGGAACCGACTCTGATATAGCAATAGCATATTATAATAAAGAGAATGAACTGTGCTTATGGCTCATCGAACATAAATTAACCGAAGATGAATTTACTAAGTGCGGAGGATTTAAAAGCAATGGAAGGCAAACGCAGCACGATTGCAGTAAGAATTTTTCACAAATTATCTCTGATAAGAATATATGCTATTATCAAGACATTCGTAAATTCAATTACTGGAATTTAACCGACAAATATCAATCATTCTTTGTAAATCATTCCAATTTTAATTCTTGTCCATTTCAAGGAGGATTAAACCAATTATGGCGTAATCAGTTAATGGGATTGGCTCTTGAACAAGCTGGTAAATATAAACATGTTTATTTTTCAGTAGTGAAGCATCCTGGTAATAAAGCTTTAGATAATTCAATTAATGAATACAAGAAAATGATAAATAATAATCAGAAATTTTCTGTGCTTGAATCAACTGATGTATTAAATGCTGTTCAACCAATAAATGATGTATATCTACAAACATGGAGTAATTGGTATAAGGATTTATACAATGTATAACTTAACAAATAAATTAAAATTAATATTATTGTAAATGAAAAACTATTATAGATTAATGTTAGGTGCTAAAAGTGTATATGCTGATGAGTGTTTGAAAAATAATTTTGTAGGAGTAGACTTTCTTGCTAACGTTGATTTAACTGGTAAACTACACAATAATTGGCGTGACTTTAACGAAGACTATATTCCAATTTACTTGAAAGAATTTCCAGAAAAGAAGAAAGTTACCGCGGGCTTAGCTTGTGCAACTTTATGGGTTTTAGCTAAAGGAATTTTAGAAGGAGATATTGTTCTTTGCCCAAATGGTAAAGGAAGTTATATGGTTGGAGAAGTCACAAGCGAATATTCCTATCACAAAAATGAAATTTTACCTCACAGGAGAAATGTAAAATGGTATAATGATTTAATTGAAAGAAGTTCAATGAGTGATGCATTAAAAAATTCTACGGGAGCTATTGCTACTTATTGCACTATTACAAAATATAAGGAAGAAATAGACAATTTAATTTCTGGAAATGCACCTCGAACGATTATTTCTACAGATGAAACAATTGAAGACCCTTCCGTGTTTGCCTTAGAGAAACATTTAGAAGATTTTCTTGTTCAAAACTGGAAGCAAACTGAACTTGGGAAAGATTATGATATTTATGAAGACGATGGAAAATTATTAGGACAACAATATCCTACTGACACAGGGCCGATTGATATACTTGCTATAAGTAAAGATAAGAAAACTTTATTGGTTGTGGAATTGAAGAAAGGTCGTATCAGTGATAATGTTGTAGGGCAAATACAACGGTATATGGGATACGTTAAAGATGAATTGGCAGAAGAAAATCAGATAGTAAGAGGAGTCATAATTGCTTTAGAAGATGACTTACGACTTAAAAGGGCATTGTCAGTTACTAATAATATTGATTTTTATAAATATCAAGTAAGCTTTAAATTGTTTAAAAATTAAATATGGATACTTCAATTATTACGTCCGTAATACTAGGAGTCTTTGGTCTGGGAATTACCGCATACTATTCCTCCCATACAAAGAAAAATGCTGACGAAAAAATGTTAAAGCAACTTTTTACTGAATTTAATGAACGGTATCCGGTATTAAATTATCGTTTAAATGAAATCTAAGAAAATTGTCTAATATTAGAAAAATTAATAGAAGACAAGAATAATGTGATCTTAAAATAGAAAATTATAAATTAATGCCTTAATATGGAAATAAAATCGATTGCTGAAAATATAATTCAGAGAATAAAAAAGGAAAAGCAAAGTACTGTAATTCAAAATGCCGTTGGCAGACTAGATATTTTACATGATAATGATGATAAAATAGTTTATTGGGTTGTAGTAAGACCTATTGAAGGTTCTACTAAAAGCGGGACAAATATTCATGGTGAACCGACAGAAAGACAGCAATCACAGGCAAATACTTTATTAGATGGACCAAATGAAATTACTGTCCAACGGGATCGAAAGTTAGGCGAATTAATTACTCAAAGGCTTTATGGGAAAATTGATTATAAAAGTCATCCAGGATTTGAAGATATAATTGAAATTAGTTCTAATTCTCAATATAATCCTGTATTGTATCCAGAGATTAATGCAACGAAAGGATACATATACACAGATATAGAAGAATTCACATTTTCATCCTTAATTGACGACCTAAAAAATGAGAGTTTAGTAAATGATATAGCAAGAATTGAAAATGATGTTTCTGTTTCACAAGCAGTTAAAGATAAATTGATCAATGATTTACAAAATAGAATTGAAAGTATAAGACTTGAAAAGAAACAGAGAAGTAAGTATATAAAGGATTCTGCTGCATTACGAAACAAACCTATCTTGGATCCTCAACAGGATAAAATCAGGCGCTCAAATATACTAAAAGGGAGTTTAATTATCAGCGGCGGTCCTGGCACAGGCAAAACAACTCTATTAGTTCAAAGGATTACATTCCTCACTTCTAGAACAACATTAAAAGATTATAGAAATTTATCAAAAAGTGATTCGGAGATTTTATTTAACCCTTCCAAAAATTGGATTTTTTTCAGTCCTTCGAAATTATTAAGACATTACTTAAAAGAAGTAATGAATAACGAAGGTTTATCCGCCCATAATGAAAATGTTGTTGTATGGAAAGATTATGTTTCGAAGGTATTTAAAAGTATGAGAATGATAAACACAGAAACTAATAATCCGTTTCAAACAATAAGAAGGCATGAAATTATATTTAATTTTACAAATACTGAAACTCTTATTGAAATAATAACCAAGTTTGATCAATACTTAGTTGATTTTCAAAAGCAAAAAATTAAAAGAATTGGCGAAATAGAAATCGATAATTTTTCTTGGAAAGATTTAGGAGACTCTATTAGACTAAATTTACAAGTAATAAGCAAAATTAATTCACCATCAAATTTATTTAACTTTTTTGACACATTAAGTAAAACATTTTATCAAAATTCCAAAGAATATGTTGAGAAGATTAATAAACTAGTTTCGGACTTATCTGCTGAACTATTAATCAAAATTGAACGTGAACAAGATTTATTAAAAGAGTTAGAAATAATATTAAAAGAAAATTTTACAAATAAGGAAATTGATGAATCAGAAATAACTGAAGAGGATTTAGATGATAACTCGCAATATAAAAACTTTGAGCTTCAAATTGAATTAAACAAAGTTCTTAAAAAATTAATTCGATTTAATTCTCTTTTGCCATATAAATACAATTCTAAATTGAGTAAAAAAGATCGACCTGTTCTAGAAAAATTAAATACATTTTTTCAAGGAATTGATTTAAAAGACATTGCTGAAGGAGAAATTTTTAAGAAGTATTTTTTCAAAATCCTAAGAGGTTTTGACGTTAACATATTCTCAGATTTTGTTAGAGTTTATAAACAGTTTAGAAAAGAATACATATTAAATAATTTTAAATTTACTAATGAAGGTCATGAGCAATTTAAATATTCAGTTGAAAATGGAAACAAAAAAGTTGATAACGAGGAAATGCAATTAATATTGATTTTGCTTTTCCGCTTAATTCGAAGTTTATACGATAATAGTGATATGTTGTTTAAAAAATCAGAGCATTTATATATTTCCGATTCATTTGAATTATTCAAAGGGGTTATAGCAATTGATGAAGCTACAGATTTTTCAATTCTGGAATTAATTTGTATGTCTTATTTAAGTCATCCCCAATTTAAATGCGTAACACTATGTGGAGATTTGATGCAACGTTTAGAAAGTAAAGGAATTAATAGTTGGAGCAAATATTCTAATTATTTTAAAAATACATCAATTGAATTTTTAAATAAATCATATAGACAAACGGAATATCTTATAGATATCGCTAAAAAGATTTATTATAAAAATACAGGTGAAAAATTAGATGTTATTCCGTCATATCCTTTATCCGAAGAAGATCCAAAACCATTAATATTTAAAAATGTAAATTATTCAGAGAAAATTAAATGGATAACTGAGAGAATCATAGAAATATATTCGAGATTCGAAAATCAATCCCCAAGCATTGCAGTGTTTTTGAAAAGTGACGAAGAAATTTTGAAAATGCAAAAAGAATTAAATTCTTCACAGTTGTTTGAAGATAACAATATAACCGTTGATGCATGTATTGACGAAAAATTGGGTGAAGTTGAACATGTACGTTTATTTAATATTAAAAACATAAAAGGTCTAGAGTTTAGATCAGTTTTCTTTTTTGATGTAGATGAGCTTTTTGATGAACAAGTTGATCTTTTTGACAGATATTTGTATGTAGGTATATCAAGGGCTACTTTTTATTTAGCGTTGACAGTAAAGAGTGATTTACCATCTAGTATTTCATATTTGTCTGATTCTTTCTTTGAAGAAACATGGGAGTAATATTTATTGATAAAAATGAGAATATAAAAATGCTTGTAAAAAAAGTGCTTGCGCACTTTATGTATTGTACAAAATAGATATTATTTTAAAATATTTTTATTTCACCAAAACCATTCTCTTCATATCAACAAATCCACTGGTTTCAATTCTGTAGAAGTACACACCGCTCGAATAATTCGTTGCATTCCAGATGATTTCATATGCACCGGATTGAAGTTCTGAGTTGACTAATTCATCGATTACTTTTCCTGTTCTATAGAACTAATTATGAAAAGAAGGAATAAGACGGAAAATATTGTCTTCATGTTTTGTAGGTTTAATAATTTTAATTGCTTGCATAAAGTATTACTCCGTTGTCACCGGAAATCCAGAATTGTTTCGTTGAACTGTTATAACTTATGTTCTTAAGATTTACTGAAGTATTACTTGTTAGAACCGTCCAATTGGTACCGCCATTTGTGGTTTTGAGTATAGTACCGTAATCACCAACTGCTATCGCGTCAGTACTAGAGATAGCATATACTGCATTAAGTTTTGTTGATACTCCACTACTTAGTTCTGACCAACTAGATCCCTGGTCATTACTCTTGTATATTTTTCCGCTGTTCCCAACTATATATCCTGTATATACCGTAGTGGTAGTTGGAATTACTGGGTTTTCTTTGTTGCAACCGGGTAATGTTAAAACGGAGTAGATAAATAATATGATTAAAATAATTTTGCTTTTCATTGTGTTGATTTAAAATTTAAAATTGATTGAAATATTAATTCTAGCTGGGATTACTTTATTTAGAAGCATTGTCTGTAGTTGTAATTACTGTTGTATTATAGTGTATAGAGTTTAAATAAACTCCAGTATTGGGCATTGCAACTCTTGACCAATTATTACCTCCATCGTTTGTCGACATTACTTCATTTTGAATACTTCCATAGTAATAGCTTTGTAGTAACCATCCTTTTGTCCCGTTGAGTAGAAAGATTCTATAACTATTATCATACGATGAGCTAACGCTTGCTCCTAATGGCCAAGTGGAACCTCCATTAGTTGTACCCCAAAATTCGTTCAAGTTTCCACAAAGAAATCCATAATCAGATTTATAAAAACTCATAGAACTTATTTTGAAAGCTGTTGATAAAGAAATATTTTGAATTAAAGACCATGTGCCTCCTCCATCAATACTTTTAAGCACTTTATTAGAGTCTGTACCGATGTAAATCACATTTGAACTTGGAACACTTACTGAAAGGAAATTGTAATTTCTGCCGGTTGATATTGAAGTCCAGTTAGTACCACCGTTAGTAGTTTTTAAAACTACGGCAGCATTTCCAACTGCAAAACCTGTGTTGCCATCAGTAAATTGAATACTGTTAAGGTTTTGTGTAGTGCCTGTAGTTTGGATAGTCCAATTTGTTTGGGCATAGGTAAAGATTGGTAATAAAATTGTTAACAGGAGTGCAAGAAGTTTCATAGGGTTAAATTTAAATTTATTTTTTATTAAGAATATTATACCATATAAAATAAAAAAGGACGCAACTTTAAGTTACATCCTCCTGTGAGGTACTGGTATACCTACCGAGAGAAATGATAACAAAAAGCGCGTCCTTATATCTGGACGCAGCTCAGTGCTTCGTTTCTCTCGGTTAAAAATTACCAGTTTTCACAGGAGAACTTTGGCAAAGCTACGTTAAAAGCTTTTTAATATTTTGAAAAGATTTTAGTCTATAGTATATAAATTATTTGCTATTAAAATAAATAAATCTCTAAGCATAAAAAACTGTAATTTTATTTCTTTATTAAAGCTGAATGGGTCTCATCCTAATTAGCTCTTTTTAAAAAATCCCCCCTTAGATTCGGCCGGGTCAAAAACCCCCCCCTTAGATTCCGTCTGTCAAGATTTGCCAAACAAAGATTGAAAGAAGTGAGTTTCCGTTATGACGATAAAAAGATTATGGGATGAACTTTGCTTTTAAAGTTGCGACCTGTTTACATACGGCTTAAAAGCTGCGGCTCATTCACCTATGCCTAAAAAGCTTCAGACAGTTTTCAGCATAGGTTAAAGATATGACTATTAAAGGTGCGACCCATTTAACATTTAAGAAAGAAAAAAGAATTTTCACCTACGACTAAAAAAGATGCGGCCCGTTTAACATTCAAAGAAAGAAAAAAGATTTTTCACATACTACTAAAAAAAGATGCAACCTGTTTTCCGCAGGTTAAAGATATGACTATTAGAGGTGCGACCCTCTTAGTTCTTATTCCTTAAAACTGCGGCTTCAAAGGTTATGTTGTTTTTTTTTAGTTGTAAGTTCTTATTCAGTCCCGTTTCGAAGAAACGTATATATCTATTAATATATAATATCTATTATCTATCAGGTAGTCTCCAAAAGCTTGTTTTGTTTATTTCTGAGTCGGATTCAAAGCACTTCATCATATCTTAACTATTTTATTATTGCGCTCTCACTAGGTTTAAATTGCTTACTTACTAAAGTCAACTTGCTCTTCAACTATTATCATCTTGCCAGTTTACTATTACCACTTTGCTTGCCAACGTTTTTTTATCAAAAATTGTAAGATTTTTTTCTCAGTTTCAAAAAGTGCTCAGTCTTTAACTTAGTAATCATAATCATCATTTTCTGCGTATGTAGGCATACTACTTTTATTTTTACCAGAGCTATAAGTATTACCGTAGTAATGGGTCGCATTTTCTAATTCATATTCACATTCATTTTCTGTAGGTGCCACAGTACTGGTAGTATAAATATTCCTAATCGTAATAATTTTACGACCATTGAATTTTATGTATCCGGTACTCACTAGAGTTTCAAGAAGAGGCTTCACGGTCCGGGCATCTTGTCCTAGAGCTTTACCAATGGAATAAACTGATTCAGGGGACTGAAGCTCCGGCACAAAGTCTTTTGTATGCTTATTAGTGGTCATAAGAAAAAAATACAATCTTAGAAGCTTTGGGATAGAGTTACTTTTATCTTGAAGATCTTTTACCAAACGTATAAAAGCATTGCCATGGATTTGTATAAAGTCCGGGTACTCGACCGACTCGACTGACAGGTCGTCGGGTTCATCAGTAAAGTAGTTTATATCTTTCTCGTCCTTGATTCGATATATAGCCCGGGACTTTGGCTTCTTTTCTAAAAGTCCAATTCTCACAAGCTCCCGGATTGCTCTGTAAATTGTTGCCGGGTCTACTTTAAAGAATGAAATAATCTCTTCAATTTTAATATTGTAATACTTCATTGGTGTTTTTTGTAATGAGTAATGATTTTTAAGTTTTAGATAAACGTACAGCCAGGTTACATACTCAGAATTAAAAAAAGTTTCAAATAAGAACTCAGGTTCTATATGTATACGAAATTCGTCTTTCCACATTTTGTGAAATCTCCTATGTAATGGTTTTATTGGTTTTAAATTAGTTGTTGAGTTGAGTCCGGTGCCCCGGGTAATTCAGTTATTTCAAGTGGCTCAGTTGTTTCTCTGAGTTCGCTTTGGTTAATTTTAGGGTTGTCTACCGAACCGTATTTCTTTTGCAAAAAGTCGTAAGTAGAATGGTCGTTCGGAATCTGAGAATTATATATTACATGTCCGAGTTCTTCCTCAAAGCAATTTATCAGGAAGTCATTGTATACCAAGCACGTCCTGGTCGATTTATGGTAAGGCTCGACAAGGTTGGACTCTTCTATCAGCTTATACTTAACAAGCTCTTTATAAGCGTCCCTGATGCTATTTCTGCATATGCCTGTTTGTCGGTTGAGTTCCAGTATGTTGATGTCCTGGCATATGCCTATCTTGAAGTAGGCCGGTTTCTTATCCCAGCTTATGAACCTCAACCTGTTCTTCAGTATCAAGAACAGGTAAAAGGAAAAGTAACATGTAAACGGTATATCATACAGGACATCAGAAAACTTCACTTCAATTGAGTCGAATACTTTTTTTAGTTTCTCATTATTGTAGTGATTGTTTTTTCTTTTAAAGAATTTCTTCTTTTTCTTTTCAATTCGTTTTTGAATACCATCTTCTAAAATCTTTCGATGCTGTTCGCTGATGATGAAGTTTTTTAGCGACATTGTTATACGACCTCCTTCTCTTCGGACTTCAATTGCTTCTTTGCAGCTTGTTGTCCTTCCTGCAAGCATCTGAAGAAATAAAAAGTCTGGTAATAGGTTTTGTGCTCTTCCAGAAGTTCTGACAATTTCTGTTCGAAGTTCTTGCCTAGGTGGTAAATTTCGTCTTCACTCATTCCTGTGTAGTCGGGTGTTGGTGTTTGAAAAAAGTTCATAAACGGATTCCTTCTGTATTTTAAGTTAAGATTTTTAAAACATTCTTTTTCGGGGAGCAGACACTATTACAAAAGTGATTAGTCCCTCTACATAAGTATATCGTTTGACACAGGTTTGAGCAAATTTAGGAAATGAAATGTAGGTATGTTATAAAACTAAATTCAGTACACAGAATTTGCAATCTAGTATTGATAATAAATTTATGAATATAATTTTGATCAGGAAAGAACTAAAATGAAAATTATTTTTAATAATTACAAATTCAGTAACTAGCGAATCCATGGGATTTCAATTATTTTTAAATATTTATTACAAAAATTAAGAAATTATTATGAGTGCTAAATTATTCATTAAGAGCCTAGCTCTTGAAGAACTTCAAAAAAGTGATATTAATAAACTTGATTCTTATTCTAGTTGGCCTTTTGTAAATAATAAACTTGTAGCAATAGCCAGAGAAAGACGTAGAGATTTTTATAATGAAGCTGAATTAATTTTACTTGAATTTGAGAAAAAGACAAACAAAATTTTCTGTGATTTTTTTAGACGTGAGCTCGATGATGTTATTTTGGAAATACTTTTAAATCCTGAAAATTACATTGTCGAGAATATATTAGTTGATATTGTAGAAGGGTTAAAAAAAAGAATTTCGAATAATATTAAGCGTTATCAAAATATGCCTCCCCTCGGGTATGGGACCGATTCCCGGAATTTTAATGAAAACCGAAAAACTATAAATGATGCAGATTCTGAAATCGAGGATACAACAGTTTATAGTGTTTCAAAAATTGTATACCCTAAAAAATTTGAAAGAATAAGGAATCTATTTAACATGCTACAAAAAGAGAAATATATAGACGAATGCTCAGATAATACAATACTTAAGCATTTTTTATTCAAAAATGATAGCAATTACAATGTAAACGTAACTGAAAAGTCTGAATTGTACATTAAAGACATGATTTGCTGGAAGAAAGGACTTGGGAGCCTTGCCTTTATGATGAAGCTGCTACAAACTAAAGAGAAAATGATAGTACCCTCAAAGCATATACATAAACTTACTTGTAACCACTTTGTAGATGAATCTAATCAAAAAATAAACTCCCATTCATTAAGAAAATCTTTAAACCAATATAGTGATAACAATTCAATACAAATGGTAGACGAGTTTGAAGATTTAATACTCAACTCGCTAAAATCACCTCAAAAATGATATAGTTTTTAAGGCTCTTTCAAAATTATTCTTCCTAAACTCCTTCCTTAAACTATTGGAATATTATCTAATTAACGCATAGACGTTATAGACAGTCAATAACGTCTATGGAAATCCAATAGAGATAAACTGATATTTACAATAAATATTTTCAATGTCATCAGAACTAATTTAAATGATGAAATCCGTTCTGAATTTTTAAAATACATCGATGATTCATATCATCACTTCTTAACTGAAGGCGAAAAGAATCCGGATGCCATATTGCCTGGATATAACATCAGTTACAACGCTCAGAAATTTTTAGAGAATTCATGGAAGTCGATAGATACATCAACGACGGTTTCGCCAGAAGCATCAGGCACAGGTATTCATTCGGCTTTAGCCAATTGGCAAATTTAACATTTGAAAAAGCCGGCGATGATTACTCGAAACGGGCTTAAAACTTAAAGGCAGATCCTCCGAGTTCGAAATCGGAGGAGGTTAAACAACAATATTTTATAAACTTAAAAAACAATCAATATGACATAGCTACATACAGAAGTAAAATAGTAACAAAAACCTTTTATAAAAATAATCCGATGGATAAAATTCCATCAAAAGGAGAAATTACAATGGCGAGGTCCAAACCCCCCAAAATGGAGAGGTTATTCCTAGGTGAAATAACTTCTCAAGATATTCAGAACGCCTTAAAAGATGCTGCTGATTGTAAAAGTAGAAAGCTGAGCGGTAGTAAGGTTGTTATAATTGACAGTAAAAAAAGCAATGTCATGTCAAAGAGTGGCGCATTTGATTATATAAGTAACGCTCCTGCAACATTTCGATGTGAGCTTTACGGATATATGGACTTAGGTGCTCTTTTGCTTTCATCAGCGATTAAGTCTGGCAATAGATATGCTCATGACAATGTGAAATTCAATTTTAATTTGAATTCATCAGTATCTATTACGAGAAATGATGATTACGAAGCCAATCGAATTGTGGCTATAAAAGAATATTCAAGCAGACTTACCAGAAATTGTAAATTGTCTGCTGCTAAAATTGCAGAACTTATTAATAGTAATGCAACTTTAGATTACAAAGCCGGCTTGGAAGCAGGATTTTTTGATAAAAACGTTAAACCTGTAGACAAAACTTCTACTCCTAAAACAGTAGAAGGCAATACCGGTAAAACAGGTATTCTTGTTGGCGATAAATCTACTGTCCCACCAATGAAAACCGAACCTTCAAAAGAAACAATTTCGGCTACCACAAAAGGAGAAGAAATTCCAGGCTATGACAATATTAAAGTTGTTGAAGAAAAGCCCACTAAATAACATCTGAATTAAACTTCAGATATTTTTGAAAAATAAAAGCCCGAGTGATTTAGCTCGGGCTATTTAATTATTATTACAATGAAAATTACACCTAAAATATCACCCAGAATAATACCTAACATCGCTTCACTATATCATTTTCTCACCAGAATTATTATGGAGTTTATTGACAATTCATTCGATAGCGCAGAGAATATGCCAACCCTACTTGGTGAAAATAGTAATTCAGACTATGTAACACCTGTTGAAATAACAGTTGCGATATGAGGCAAAGACTATCGAGATGGAATAATAACAATAACCGACAACTGCAGAGGTATTCCGGATCTATCGGAAATCTTAAAGAACATTGGAAATTCGTCGAAAAAAGTGCAGGCTTGGACGAACGGTCAATTTGGATATGGGATTTATTCATTCCTGTCAGCGTGCGAACAGCTTGAAATAAGAACTAAGTATGAAGGAAGATATAGCTCCACGGTAATAAGAAAAGAAGATTTTTTAAAAGATGATATCGCAGATGTTCAGTTTGAGGTTAGTTCAGACCCTTTTGATTTTGCATACGATAGCGGTACACAGATAATACTGTCTTCATTTGCGAAGAACAAATGGGAGCAGCTTAATACTGATTCAGTAAGCGAAAATGTTGAGAAGCATTTCGAACCACTGCTGAGCAGGAAAAATTTAAAAGTAGTAATTAATACCAATGGTCAACAATATTTATGTAAGCCCTTTGACTATGATAAATACGAAGGCGAGACTATTGGAGTAAGCTTCAAGTTGGAGCTCGGAACAGATAAAGCAATGTCGTTCTCTAACGATACAATAAAAATATTTCTCAGGTATACGAAAAATATTTTTCTGGAAAGACCCCCGGTAATTATTTCAAAGAATAGAAGGATTGCTGAAGTGAGGGACTTAAAGAATTTCAGAACTTACTGTAAATCTTCTATATGGGGTCATCCTAGTATTACAGGTTACATTGATACTGGGAATATTTTAAACCCGATAATATCGAGAGATGATTTTAAAAATGATAAAAATACGACCAGGCTTTTTAAAATACTAAAAGATCTTGAGCCTGAAATAGAGGCTAAGATAAAAAAATTAGTTCAAAAAAATCAGGTGAGTGATTTCAGTCACATTGAAAACAAGTTTAACTCGGTTTTAAATAAACTTGAGAACCTTAATAAAAACGAAACTACAACTCCGGAAATTGGGGACACAGTTTATCTTGCTGCAAGTGGGGAGGTTATCTATCCGGTACTCGTGGAAACCAGACAGAGGAGAAGGAGAAAAAAACGAACTGGAAATAGGGATAATGAAGGTAAGGTTATGGAGTTTCAGAATAAAGAAGACGAGAATAAGATTCATAAGTTAATCGAATCCCCTATAAGCTCAGAAGCGTTAAGTAATAAAGGAATAAAAATTCGTATCGATGGAGATTCTGAACCGCCAAGCGATAAAGATGATAATCCTAAAAGATCAGAAATGATAATTGATGAGGTCGTTATTTATCGTAAGCACAAAGATTTTGAAGACAGGATTTTAAAAAAAGCAACGGGAGAAGAGATAATGGGGTACAGTCTGATAACTTACATTATCGGAGAGATCTTGGTTCACTACATAGGAAGGGAAACGTCGGAATTAAATGACAATGTACTTAAAAACAACAAAAGCATATTAATAAAGTACTCTTCAGCACTTTATGCGCTTCAGGAAGAGCTAAAGAAACTTGATGGAGAGTCAATTACTGCAAATATGCACAGTAATGAAGGTCAAGCTGATTAAAATATATTTAAAAGACTTTAAAAACCTGGCATAATATCTATGAGATACCAAGGGTTCCATAATTTATATGGAGAATAAACTACAAGAAAAAAATATAGATAATTTACGATTGCTTTCAATTAATGAGGCACGAATACGCTTAGGAATCAGATTTGAAAGCTTGAAGAAATTGATAGAACAGGGGAGAATTGATGTAATAAATATTGAAGGCAAAATTAAGATACCATATCGAAATCTTATTAAATTTTTGGATAATAGCACATCATCTCAAAAACTAAACAAAGTTACTCCTATACTAGAAAATTCGAATATAAATATTCTTTTACAACAAATTATTAAAAAAAATTCATAATATGGCAACAACTTATTCTTATAGAGATAAATGGTTTATCTCGTATTCTATAAAAGGAGTAAAGAAAAAATTAAATACTAAGTTAAAAGCGACTAAAGATAATTTTGCAAAAGCTCAGAAAATGCAGAAAGATATAGAGGTTAATATTGAAGAACCTTTCAAAATGAGTAATTCAGATTCAATACCAGAATCGGTAACTAGAGAGTTAACATTAGAATTTATGATGGGTAAATTTCAAGAAGAAAGAATGGTCGGGAAATCGTTAACACATCAAAAAAATTTAAGATTAGCCATGAAGTACTTCTTTCAAATATGTGCTCCTGAGACTTTGATATCAAAAATTACTTCTGCGGAGATTGCAAAAGTAATTAATCTGATAAAGGACAGTGTCTCTAACTCTTCTATGCACACGTATATCAGATATATTAAGCTTCTTTTTAATTATTTAGTGGATGAAGATTATATTTCTAAATCTCCTATTAAGAAAAAATTAGTACCCAAAAGGGATCGTAATAATATAGTGATATTTGAAAAAGAAGATTTGGAAAAAATTTTTAATGAGGCAAAAATCAGAGATCAAAAATACTATAAATGTTTGATGATGTTGTTGCTGACAGGATTAAGACCAACTGATCTTTTAGAACTCCGAGTTGAAAATTTTAATTTAACAAAGAAAATAATTAATTTGAGAATTTCTAAAACTCAAAAAGAAATAAAATTTCCAATTTATGATGAATTAGAAAATTTTATTGAAATTGAACTAAAAGATGAACTGGCAAAAGAGAATTCTCATTTAATCTACGGAGAATTTACTGTTGAAACATTAGGCAAGAGATTTAGCCGGATTAAAAATAATTCACAATTGAAATTAAATTTAAATCCTAAGTTTAACTTAAAAACATTTAGAAAAACTTTTGCAACAAGGATGGCTGAAAGGGGAATCTCAATACAAGATGTTTCTAATTTACTAGGACACGATAACATTCAAACAACATCAAAATATTATACGGAAGTTATTACGGAGAGTGTAAGAAAAAAAATAAATGTGTTAAGAAAAGTACCGGCACAACCGAAAATTGCCCCCACTTTGCCCCCATTTGTGCCCCCACTCAAGTAAGGTAAAATAAAAAACCCTCAAACTGTTTAAGATTGAGGGTTTATCTTGAGCTGGCAGAGGGACTTGAACCCCCGACCTGCTGATTACAAATCAGCTGCTCTACCAGCTGAGCTATGCCAGCACAAATATTGAATAACAAATATACCGTTATATCACAAAACTTTCAATTACAAAATTATACTTTTTTTTATTTTTTCTTACTGTCATCATATAGATTCAAAATCTGCCCAATCATTACTGTGTCTTTCTTTATATCATTCCATTTCTTCAGGTCCTTTATGGATACACCCGTTTCTTCGGAAATAGACGCTAAAGTATCGCCTTTCTTAACTTTATAAGTTTTTTTCTTGCTGCCTGTTGTCTTGTTCTTTGTTTCTTTAGTCGATACAGGCTCCTTTACAACTAATACCTGTCCCGGTATAATTTTATCTTCATCTAAATCATTCCAGTCTCTCAAATCTGCTAATGTAACTTTATATTTCGCAGCAATCAAAGTTAAATATTCACCTTCTTCTACTGTATGTGTCTTAGCGCCTTTGTTTTTGGCGTCTTCTTTCTTCGAATCTATTCTAACGTCAGAATAAATTTTTAACTTCTGCCCGATTAATATTTTATCATCTTTCAGCCCGTTCCATTCTTTTAATTCATCTGTTTCAACTTCGTAAGCTTTAGCAATTGTGCTAAGGTAATCGCCTTCTTTTACCAC
Organism: Ignavibacteria bacterium; assembly: GCA_044226845.1. Classification (GTDB taxonomy): domain Bacteria; phylum Bacteroidota; class Ignavibacteria; order Tepidaquicellales; family Tepidaquicellaceae; genus JAFDZO01. The sequence continues at coordinate 3,135 of JBGAGG010000015.1, read as the reverse complement.
GTATGTCTGCGATTTTTCTTTCGGAGTTGTTACCTTCTTTTCTTTAACTTTTGTTTCAGTAGTTTTAGTTTTCGTCTCAACTTTTGGAGGATCAATTTTTACAACCTCTGTTACAGGTTCTGAACTGCTTTCATTAGTTGTAGTATTGGTATTAGTTGTTACGTCTTCCGTTACAGGTGTTTTTTCTTCAACTTTAGTCGGAGGCGTAGTGTTTTCAACCACATTATCTTTCACCGGAACAATGCCGTACATTGCATTATAATTTTCCTCAGACATGTACACACTCAGTTCCTGATCTTTTGCAGGATATTTTCCGTAACTTATTCCGTTCCAGATTCTTATGTGAGTAGGATTTACTGAGTACTTTGTTCCTACCACTACTAATGCATCAGTGGATGCAAATTTATGGGTAACTTTTTTTCCGCTTGCTGCAGAACCTATCAATCTTTTATCTTTTACTTCATATCCGGTCACTCTGTATTCAATAGATGTTACCGATGTTCCGAATGTATTTTTTTCATTGCCTGCAAACTCGTGGGAGATAACTGAAGCACCATCTTTTTTTAAATTAGCTGCAAAAGTGTTATACTTATCATGCGGAATTCTTAATTGATATGCTACATCATATTGAGGTAAGCTCTCGTTCAATAGCTCAGGATTTAATTCCATTATTACATCTACATCTGTTTCACATAATTTTGCGATTTGCTCAAACGTTAAATTTCCTTTTATGTTCACTCTGTCGAATGATATTGCATGGCCATACTCAGGTGATTTGAAGCCGTAGCTTTCAGGATTTCTGAATATAAATGAGATTGCTAATATGGAAGGAACGTAATTTTTTGTTTCACCGGGCAGATAGCCTCTTACCGTCCAGTAATCTTTTGAGCCTGATTTATTTACAGCATTACGTACTCTGCCAGGACCTGCATTATAAGCAGCGAAAGCAAGATACCAGTCGTCAAATGTTTTGTACAAGCTTTTTAGATATCTGGCGCCTGATTCAGTTGCTTTTTCAAAATCTCTTCTGTCATCTCTGAACTGGTCCTGATATAATCCGAACTCATAACCCGTTGCAGGCATAAACTGCCAAAGACCGACTGCTCCTGCGCGTGAAACAATCTTCGGGTCAAGGCCTGATTCCTGCACTGATAAATAAATCAGCTCTTCAGGCGCGTTATTGTTTCTCAAAATTTTACGCATGATAGGGAAGTACTTTCCCGAGCGATAAAGTGTTTTATCTATAAAAGCTCTGCCTCTGTCTGTCTTTGAAAAGAAATCGATATATTCTGATACAGCATCATTCTTTATCAGTGGAACGTCTTTGCCCTCAGGCATAGGCTGTGATTCAACTTCAGAATAATTATTTACTTTTTCGTAGTGCACACCGACTCTGTCTGCAAGTTTGAATACGGCATTGCCGTCAGTAAGGTCTGCCTGCGTTATGATGTAATCTTTTGCAACACTTTGAGCAAGCTCAATGTAGTCCGATTTCCAGCTTTTATATTCTGGCTCTTCTAAGATTGACTGGTCAATTTTGTTTAAAATTTTTACGGCATTATCAAAACCTTTTTTGGCATCTAAGTCTTCGTAGGCTTGATAATGAGAGAGGGCTGATTTGTAATTTGTAAAGGCTTCTTCTAATTTTGTATATATTGCAATAGAATCTTTAGCTCTTTCCTTACCTGTCACTTCTGGCTCTTCGGAACTACCGCAGCCGGATAGAAATTGAGAAAAGGAAAAAGCTAAAATGCACACAAAAATGAAGTAAGCATAACGTAAGGAGTTCTTGCTTTTATTCATTTAGTCGAATTTTTTTAATTAGTATAAAAATATATCAGTTAATAGGCTTAAAATCAAGCTATTTCTTAAGATTAGCCGTTTTTATTAAACTCTTATAAAAATAATTTGTCATATTTTTTAATTAAATATAAAAAGGATGAGATACCCCATCGTTCTTCTACTAATTATTCTCCCAATTGTTTCCTATTCTCAGGTTCCAATTTATTTTCATGTGAATTCCCATAATGAGGAAAGCAGCCCTGACCCAAATTATCTGGATTCATCCATATTTGCAAATTACCGCGAATTTGCTCGTATTATTGGTGATACAATTTTTGCGCATGGTGGCAAATGGAATTTTCAAACTGATTGGAAATTTACACTTGGAATTATTCGCTTTGACCGCGGAACTTCAAGTACTCAATCGAAAAATTTATTTAAATGGCTATATGAAAACAGAGGCTTTGAAATTGACCCTCATCACCACGAAGGCAGTTTATTATCTTTCTTTAACTATGCGGATGTTGCAAAACTCATTGATTCAACAGGTGTGCCCGCTTCAAAAAATGTTGGAGGATTTAACTGGCTTGATACGACATGGCATGTTTATGAAAGAGGGTTAAACGGTTCTACTTTCAGTTCGTATAAATGGTATCCTAATGTTATCTGGGGCGGAGGTACTCCAAATCACGTAAATGACCTTAATACATTTGGAGCATGGAAACCTAAGAACAGTATTAGTATTCCAAATTTTTACATGAACGATACTTCGAAAAGAGTGACTCTGATTGGTAATGGATGTTCAAATCTTATTGCCGATACAACAAATGTTTTAAATGTCTATAACAATATTGTGTACGCTATAAATTATGCCCAGTCACATCCCGGTAAATTTTATACAACAAATCTTATGTTTAATATTCGTGATTTAAATTCAGGTCTTATTTTTAAAATGAGCCAGATACTTACTATGCTTAAGCAGCATTTTTTATCGGGTAAACTTGTATGGAAAAGTTTAACACAGAAATACGAAACTTATAACAGCCTGTATCATGGCTCACAGAACACACTTTTATGTTCAGATGTACCAACTGAAGTTGTTCAAAATGGAAGCACTTTACCTGAAAATGTTAAACTATATCAGAACTATCCTAATCCTTTTAATCCATATACAATTATAAATTACAATCTTAGTGCAGGAGAAAATGTTAGTTTAAAAATCTACAATGTCTTAGGGAATGAAATTACTACTTTGGTTAATGAGAAACAAACGGAAGGCTATCACTCGGTGAAATTTGATGCAGGAAATTATCAACTCTCAAGCGGGACTTATTATTATTCTCTGGAAGCAGG
>JBGAGG010000014.1:0-112584 GCA_044226845.1 Ignavibacteria bacterium | reverse complement strand
GTACAGTTTACATCAGGCAGTGTTCCTGATAATTGCGGAGGTGAGGCGAAGTATGAATACACAATAAATGAAATCGCGCTCAATTTTGATTTAGAAAGGGATGATTGTTCATTCAGAAAAGAAGAGTTTGCTAAGACGTTTAAGAAAATTAAATAATCAGTTTACTGAGTTTTTCTTTCGTTAAAGGTTTAATAATAAAATCTTTTACCGTTTCATAGCTTTGAGATTTTTTTACATCGCTGGGGTCAATAGAGGATGTGAGCATATAAACCTTGCAGTTCTTTTTTATTTCATCGCACATTCTTTCAAATTCATCTAGAAAATCCCATCCGTTTTTACCGGGCATGTTAATGTCAAGAAATACCACTTCAGGTAATTCCTTTTTATCTGTTGAGAATTTTTTATCCAGCTCTTCTAAAGCATTTCCGGCACTGGTATATATTTCAATTTTCTCGGCAAACTCAACTTTTTCAATAATTTTTTTTGAAATTATATTCACTATTGGGTCATCGTCAATATGAAAAACGGTTTTAATTTTGGTATTTTGTAATTTATTTTCTGCAGTCGCTTTTTTAAAATTAATGTATTCTTTCTCACGGATAATCGAGTTCATTTCTTTTATAATTTTATCCAGATTTATCACTTCATCTTTTATGTATTCAAGTAAATTCATGCTTTCCTTAGTTCTTATATCTTCACTGTTTACCAGTGATGTAAGCCCTTGTATTTTTGCTATCGGAGCTCTGAGGTTATGCGAGACTATATGAGCAAACTCTTCAAGGTCCTTATTTTTTGCTTTGAGATTTTCTTCCATTCGTTTTCTTTCCGAGATATTTGTACCTGTTCCTATAACACATTCCTGTCCTTCATAGTTTATTGTAATGGAGTTAAAATAATAGGGGATTTTTTTCTTAGATTTTGTCAGTATGCTTGCCTCAGAATCACTCTGACCGTAAGTCAGTACCATCCTTATTTCATTCTGCATTTTTTCTTTTTCATCTTCATGAAAAAAATTCAACGGGTGCAAAGAAGTCATTTCTTCTTCTGAATAACCTGATACCTGCAATAAATTTTTATTCCATCTTAAAAACTTTCCTTCTTTATTAAATAAAAAAAATATTACCGGCAAACTGTTAATTACAGTGTCAGCCAGTTCTTTTTCCCGTTTTATATTTTCCTGTGCTTTTTTCTTCTCGGATATATCCCACTTAGTCCCCACTATTTTTGAGGCATTTCCGGTTTCGTCCGTTTCAAGAACTCCTTTTGTTCTTAAGTAATGGATTGAGTCGTCCGGCCATATAACACGGTACTCAATATCAAAATCTTTTTCTCCGTTTATTGCAGACTTCAACTCTATGTCTGCTATTATCTGATCTTCCGGATGCACGTGCTTTATCCAGACTGTTGCTGCATCTGTTTTATTCTGCCCGTCCTGACCATATAATCGGTAAGTTGTATCATCCCAAATAACTATGTTATTTACAAAGTCAAATTCCCAAATACCTACATTTGCAGCTTTAACGGCATGTTTTAGACGGTTATCTGCTAATTGTAATGCTTCTTTAGATTCTTTTTTGATTTTTTCATTTATCTTCATCATTTCATCAGATGTCAGTTCAAGAACTCTTTCCAGCATTTTTCTGTCAGTATAATTATTATCATACGATTCACTAATAAGGTTCAGGAAGGTTTTATATTGTTCCGGTAAGTTGTCAATATCTCCGAAGGATTTATTTATTTGTCTTTGAAGCAGTTTATTCATTTGGGTGTTAAAATTAAAAAAATATTAATTGAATAAATAAGGGGAGGTAATTTATTCGACTAAAACCCTATTTTAACAGGAAAGGAGAGAATAATAGGATAGTTTACTATTCTGCGGCACTCACTTTTTAAGAGGTGCGATATAATAAAGTACTTTAAAAAATCGTAATTAGTTTCATTTTTTACGGAGTTTGAGAAAAAAATACGTAAGAATAAATACGGATATAAGAGACTTATTACAATGTAAATAGTAAGGTTCCAGTAATAGGAATTTTGACTTCCTTCTTCATTGACTTTCAAAGCCTTTATTAGTAATTTTAGGATTACGAAATTTTTAGAGTTATTGCAATGAAAGACGCTATTAAAAATTCTATCAGAACGACTAAATTTGCTACTGCTGCAGAAAACGCAGGCAATTGGTATGTTGTTGACTTAAAAGATAAGATCCTCGGAAGAGCTGCATCTGAAATCGCTAAGAGAATCAGAGGCAAATACAATCCGAAATTCACACCGAATTCCGATTCAGGTGACTGGGTAATCGTTATCAACGCCGATAAAGTTAAGATTAACGTTAAAAGAGAAGAATTAAAAAATTACAAAAGACACTCATTATATCCGGGCGGTCAGACAATCACTTCTTACAAAGAAATGATGGCTAAGCATCCTGAAAGAATTATTGAGTACGCTGTAAAAAGAATGTTACCGAAAACAAGATTAGGCAACAGACTTATACATAAATTAAAAGTTTACACAGGTGAAGAGCATCCGCACGGTGCGCAAAACCCGGTTGAATTGAGTCTATAATTTTAAACACATTTACTAAATGGCTTTACAAGAACATATTGCTGTAGGCAGAAGAAAAACTTCAACTGCAAGAGTGATTTTAAGAAACGGAAACGGAAAAATCACAATCAACGCCCGTGAAGGTGAAAAATATTTCGCAACTGATAACTGCTTTCAGGAAATATTATTACCTTTGAAAAAAACCAATACATTCGGCACTTACGATATTTTCGTAAACGTTGATGGCGGCGGTTTCACAGGTCAGGTCGGAGCTATAAAGCTCGGTATTGCAAGAGCACTTGTTAACATCAACCCTGAATACAGAGCGATGTTAAAAGTTGACAGCTTGCTTACAAGAGACCCGCGCGCAGTTGAAAGAAAGAAATACGGACAGCCGAAAGCAAGAAAGAAATTCCAGTTCTCCAAAAGATAATATTTTTTGCGATAATATTGGAATTATTTCAATAAAGATTTTTTACAAACAAAAAGCATATTTCCTGATTTTCTTAGACGCGTGTTCTGCCTTTGGCAGAATGTTTAATAAAAGATGACGGAAATAGAAGATTAACAAAAGCCAATCCTAATCCTTCGGAGTTCACACTCTGATAGAAACTTCCTTGGTTGAACCAACCAATAATTTCACGGATAATGTTGCGCTTTGTTTAATTAATTTTAAACTATTTAATAGGAGAAAACTTATTATGGCAAAAGTTCAAGTAGAAGATTTGCTTTTAGCAGGCTCACACTTTGGTCACTTAACCAGAAGATGGGATCCGAAAATGCGTCCTTACATCTTCATGGAAAGAAACGGGATTCACATTATCGATCTCAAAAAAACATTAGGACTTCTTGAAGATGCAACTAATGCAATCACAAACGTTGTATCACAAGGAAAAAAATTCTTATTCGTCGGTACAAAAAAACAAGCAAAAGCTATCATCAAAGCTCAGGCAGAAAGAAGCGATTCTTTCTACGTTTCTGAAAGATGGCTTGGCGGTATGTTAACCAACTTCAACACTGTAAGAAAAAGCATTAAAAAGCTTACAAACATTCAGAAGATGGAGCAGGACGGAACAATCGAAAACTTCGTAAAGAAGGAAAGACTTGTCCTTTCAAGAGAAAGAGAAAAACTTGAAAAAGTTTTAAACGGTATTGCTAACATGACAAAACTTCCGGGTGCAATTTTCTTAGTTGATGTTAAGAAAGAACACATTGCAATTCAGGAAGCAAGAAAATTACATATTCCTATTTTCGCAATCGTAGATACAAACTGCGATCCGGACTTAGTTGACTTCCCGATCCCTGCAAACGATGACGCTGTGAAATCTATCGAGATTATCACACGCGCTATTGCTGATGCTATCATTGACGGAAACGAACTTGCTAAGACAAAATCTATGGATGAGTCAGAAGAGTTAAAAGAAAAGATGGAAGCGAAAAATTAATTAACAAAAGGACTAAAAACTAAAATGGAAATTACTTTAGATTTAATAAAAGACTTAAGAGGTAAAACCGGTGCCGGTATCAATGACTGCAAAAAAGCACTAATTGAATCCGACGGCGATATACAAAAAGCCATTGAGCTCCTTAGAAAAAAAGGCGCAGCTACTGCAATGAAAAGAGCAGATAAAGTTGCTAACGAAGGCGCAGTAAAAACAAAAATAAGCGGCGATAAAAAGACCGGCGCTATTGTTGAAATAAACTGCGAAACAGATTTCGTTGCCAAAGGCGATAACTTCCAGAAATTTTCTGAAGATGTAGCAGAAGCAGCATTGAATGCAAAATCTGAAGATGTTGAAACAATCCTTAACTCAAAATCAAACGGCGGACTTACAGTAAAAGAAGCTCTTGATTCAATCGTATCGGCCGTGGCTGAAAAAACTGAATTAAGAAGAGCTAAAATTGTTGAGTCGGCTGACGGATTTGTTGCTGACTATGTTCACTTCGGCAGCAAGCTTGGTTCTATGGTTGCAATAAAAGGAAAATATTCTGATGCAGCTGAAGCACTTGCAAAAAGCGTTGCAATGCAGGTTGTTGCAATGAATCCGCTTTCAATAAACAGAGACGGAATCAGCGCAGAGACGATTGAAAAGGAAAAAGACATCTACATGACTGTTGCCAAGAACGAGGGCAAAGCTGAAAACATTGCTGAAAGAATTGTACTTAATAAAGTAGAAAAATTCTATCAGGATAATACATTGCTTGAGCAGGAATCCATTAAGGAATCCGGCCGAACAGTGCAGGACCTGATAAAAGATTATAAAAAATCTTCCGGTGAAGAATTTGACGTTATTGAAATGGTCAGATTCCAGCTCGGAGGCTGATCTTTAATTTATTTGTAGTTTTAGAAATACTGAACTCGTTGCGAAGCTCCAGCTTCGCAGCGTTTTTTTTTGCCTATAACGTACTTTTGCACTGAATATTTAATTCAGTCTGAATATATTAAACAAATAAAAATATACTTTGGCTGCTAAATTCAAACGTATTCTACTCAAGCTAAGCGGTGAATCTCTCATGGGAGATAAAAGCTACGGCATCGATAACACAGTTCTTGACCATTTCTCAGAAGAAGTTTTAAAAATTGTAAAGTTAAAAATAGAAGTCGGCATTGTAATTGGCGGCGGTAACATTTACCGCGGACTATCTGCATCGCAGCAGGGAGTTGACCGTGTTACCGGCGATACTATGGGAATGCTTGCAACAATTATCAATTCTCTTGCAATCCAAAACGCTCTTGAAAAAAGAGGAATTTTTACCCGCGTAATGACGGCGATAAAAATGGATGAAGTTGCCGAGCCTTTTATTCAGCGCCGCGCAATACGTCACATGGAAAAGAAAAGAGTTGTTATTTTTTCCGGCGGAACAGGAAGCCCTTACTTTACAACAGATACAGCTGCGGCATTAAGAGCAATAGAATTAAAAGCTGACGTAATTATGAAAGGAACGAGAGTGGATGGTGTTTATGACTCTGACCCTGAAAAAAATCCTAAAGCAAAGATGTATAAAAAACTTTCTTATTCTCAGGTGCTGGAACAAAATCTTAAAGTAATGGATTTAACTGCTATTACTTTGTGCCAGGAAAATGATTTACCCATATTAGTTTTTAACATGAACAAAAAAGATAATCTGAAAAAGATTGTTACAGGCGAAACTATAGGAACATTAATTTCATAAATTTTTAAATTTTATATTTTATACAATGATAAAGGAAATATTAAAAAGTCATCAGGAAAAAATGGCGAAGGCAGTTGACCATGCCAGACATGAGTTTGCAAAAATCAGAACCGGCAAGGCAACAACAAATCTTCTTGACGGAGTAAAAGTTGATTACTATGGAACGCCTACACCGATTGCGCAGGTTGGAAATATCAGTACTCCTGATTATCATACAATCACAATTCAGCCATGGGATAAATCAATAATGGGTCTTATTGAAAAAGCAATTTTAACATCTGACCTGGGATTGAATCCGTCGAATGACGGAAACGTTATCCGCGTTCCCATTCCTGCCCTGAATGAAGAAAGAAGAAAAGAAATTGTAAAGATGGTGAAAAAATTTGCTGAAGAATCACGCGTAGCAATAAGAAATATAAGAAGAGACGGAATTGAAGAACTGAAGAAAAAAGAAAAAGAAGAACATTTTTCTGAAGATGAAAGAAAACATGCAGAGACGGAAATACAGAAGCTTACAGATAAGCACACAAAAGAAATTGATGAGTTATTAGTCCACAAAGAAAAAGAAATAATGGAAGTTTAATAAAAAATAAGCCTCTGATTTTTATTGATGAAAATCAGGGGCTTGTTTCTCTCGCACTTGTCTCCACTGGCAATATATCCCACTTGAAACTGTAAATCTGAAATCTGAAATTACTGCTTATGTTGTGGCTCCTCCTATATAATATTTTATTTTTACCACTGGTATGGATTTTTTTTAAAATCTATTCGCTGTTCAATGATAAAGTCCGTGAAGGATTTACAGGCAGAAGTAAAATATTCAATGAGCTTAAACAATCTCTTACCGCATTAGATAAGAATAAAAAAACAATTTTAATTCACTGTTCATCACTGGGCGAGTATCAGCAGGCGCTGCCGTTTTTAGAGGAACTCGTTAAAAAGAATTACAATATAGTTTTGTCTTTTTTCTCTCCCTCCGGCTATAAGAATGCAAAAATTCCACAGGGAAATATTATAAAATGTTATCTTCCGTTCGATACAAAATCTGCTGTTAAAAAATTTATAAATGAAATAAATCCTGAGAAGATATTTTTTATAAGGTATGACCTTTGGCTTAATTTAATTAACGAAGCAAAGAAAAAAAATATTTTACTTTATCTTGTAAATGCAAGATACGATGAGAAAGATATTACATGGAAACTGCCTATAGCAGTTTCGTTCAAAAAATATTTATACGGAATGCTTGATAAAATTTTTGTGATAGATGAATACGATGAAAAAAATTATAAAGAAAAATTAAAAGGCTATAAAACTGAAATAATAAAAGTAGGGGATTCGAAATTCGAGCGTGTTTACGAATCTTCCAAAAAAATTCAGGCTAAGAAAATAATAGAAGAAAAAATAATTAAAGATAAAAAGATATTTGTTATAGGCAGCAGCTGGAAAGATGACGAAGATGTTATTTTACCTGTACTGGATAAGATCGTTGCCTACGAAGAAAATCTTTTAACTTTTCTTGTTCCGCACGAGCCTAAAGAAACAAAGATAAAAGCTATTGAAGAATTTATTGCTGAAAATTATCCAAATCTAAAAACAATTCGCTACTCTCATTTACAAAATTATTCTTATCAGAATATTATTATCGTCGATACAATCGGAATACTTTATTCGCTGTACTCAATCGCATATGTAAGTTATGTTGGCGGTGGACATAAAACAGGTCTTCATAATATTCTCGAGCCTGCAATATTTAACATGCCTGTATTTTTCTCAAACAAAGTTAAGAACTCAGATGAAGATGAAATAATGATTTCTTCCGGAGCTGGAATATTAGTTAATGACTCTAAAGATTTTTATAAAAATTTCCGGAACATTCTTTCCAATAAACACCTTCGAAATTCCATAGGAGAAAAATGCAGTATTGTATTTGAAAATAACCTTGGCATTGCTAAAAAAGTGATATCAATTATAAAATGACAATTTACAAAACACATTCTGCTAACGAATGATAGTATTTTTCCCCGTTTACTACTGTTGGAAAGCCTTTATTTTACTTCTCCAATGCATAGAGTATTTTTTCCCGTTCACTATTGTTGCAAAGCCATAATATGTTAAATTTGTTTGAACATCAGCCTTAGGAATGAAAGTCTCATACTTTCCTGAATTATTTCCGTCATTAAAATTCTCAACTAAAACTGCTTTATATTTACCTTCAATATCACCGCCAAAGACACAATACATATCAACTGCATTAGTATCAATAATTTCTTTTGAAACCAAATAAGTTCTTATATACATTCCATCATCTTTATATTCTATTTCGGCTTCATTACTCCACACCGGTCCCCAATACAAAATTGCATCATAAGCATTTATCAAACCCCAGCCGTATACATTATTCGGAGTTGAAGAATTATTCGCAGTGTTTCTCAGTGCTTCTCTTACTTGCAGCGGAGTAAGTTCCGGATGTGCAGATAAAATCAATCCGCATACACCTGCAGTAATAGGCGCAGCGAATGATGTTCCGTCGCCGAACTTATAAGTGCTGTCATTGCCTGAATTTGTTTTTGATACTGCTACCCAGATACCAACTCCCGGCGCAACTACATCGGGTTTTGTTCTTCCGTCGCTTGTCGGTCCATTGGAGCTGAAGCCCGCAATCTTGCCATTTAAGTTTACCGCTCCGATAGAAATAATTGAATCGGCATCTGCCGGAGTCGTAAGTGACGGTTCGTCTCTCTGATAATAATTTCCCATTGAACTGCAAACAACTACTCCAAGGTATGCGCTTCTATCGGCGGCGATTGTTGTTATTGCCCTGTTGCCGTTCATATCTTTGTAAGAGTATGTATTTGAATCATACGGCGCATCAAAAATTTTGTAGTTAAGCGAGCTTGTTATAATATCCGTTCCCTGTGCTTCTGCCCACTCGCAGGCTTCAAGCCAGAAATCTTCTTCCATTGGTGTTTCGCTTGATACGTATTCTGTCTTAGCAAGAAGTATATCAGCATCGAACGAAGGACCGAAAAGTTTTCCTTCTTTCTTTCCGCTCATGCATGAAAGTGTTGCAGTGCCGTGGTCTCCTTGAGAATAAGATTCAGGAAATTTATTGTAATCTTCTTTTGAAACTTTATCATCCTTGTTTAAAAAGTCTTTTTCGTTGAGAACAGTTAAAGTGTTTAATGCCTGATGTTCTCTCCATTCAAATCCGTCATCAATGTTAGTCATCATTACACCTTTTCCTGTGATATTTAAATCATGAACTTTAGGAACGTTCACTGCTTCCATTTGTTTGAGTGACTTACCGTAATCCAGTCTGTGATTTTCTGACGGCAATGAAAAATTATCTTCATCAAAGGATAAATCAATTGAACTGATAAATTCCTGTTTGTTAAATTTTCTTACATTGATAACTTCAGATACGAATTTAAGCTCTTTGATTTTTTTTAGCTGGGCATGAGTGAGATATGCCGAGACTCCGTTAAGCCATCGGGATTTTGCAATGATAGAAATATTTAATTTTGTAATTTCGTTAATATATTTTTCATCTAAAGGAAGGTCGCCGAAGTCAATTAATTTTTCTTCAGGTAACACCTTCAATCTTCTATTAATTGCCCTTTCCGTTAGTAATGATTTCCCCGATTCATATGCAACGCTGCCCGGCGTTACTGTGCCTGTGGTAAATTTGCCTTTATCTTTGAAGTAAATCCAGTATTTAGTATTTGGTTTTTCCTGAGAATATGCGGATATGGTAATGGTAAAAATAGTGAAAAACAGCAAAGTTCTTTTCAACATGCTTTTTGAGAGATTTATATTCATATAAAAATAAAAAAAACCTATTACTACTAATAGGTAAAAGTTCATTTTTTTGCATTGCCCGGTTTATTAAATTTGAGAGTTAGTTATACTTGAAGATTAATTTCTCTTTTGAGCCGGATGATATAGTTAAATGTGATTCGCCAAGGCGAACGGCAATGTCACATTTGTAAGATTCAGAATTTGATATCTAAAGTACAATTTCAAAATGTGACAATAATGTTACAATTAAAGAGCTACAAATAAAATTCGACCTTGGAAAGCTTTGTGTCGGATTTTGAAAAGTCCTGACTCTGTTTTTACAATATTAAAAAAATAAAAATCCGTCAAAAATCCGTCAAGATTAGAAAAAATTTTTCTTATTTGATGAAAATAAAATGTGACAATAATGTTACAATCGAATTTAAGTTAAAAATGATTTAGCAATAAATCTGAAATTTGAAATCTGACTTCTGAAATTATGAAGATTGTTTTTACAATATTAAAAATATAAAATCCGTCAAAAATCCGTCAAGATTAGAAAAAATTTTTCTTATTTGATGAAAATAAAATGTGACAATAATGTTACAATCGAATTTAAGTTAAAAATGATTTAGCAATAAATCTGAAATTTAAAATCTGACATCTGAAATTAAAAAGTTTGTTTTTACAACATTAAAGAAATCAAAATCCGTCAAAAATCCGTCAAGATTAGAAAAAATTTATGAACATCAAGCTTCGAAAATATAAAACCAGCGACTGGGAGGCGATTTCCAAAATCCACGATAAAGCACGTTTAGATGAGCTGAGGGGAAGTGTGGATGTGAATGCATTTATTCCTTTAAAGAAAGCTGCGTTTGCTGAAGGACTATTTGGCGGTGATATTATTATTGCTGAATGTGAATCTGAGGTTGCCGGATTTATCGGTTATAATAAAAAAACAATCGACTGGCTTTACGTTTCGCCTTCTCATTACAGAAAAGGAATTGGAAAGATGTTAATTGAATACGTGTTGGAAAAATCTGATGGAGAAATAAGAATAGCAGTTTTAAAAAATAATAATGCTTCATTAAACTTGTATAAAAAAATGGGATTTAAAGAAGAGCGGACTTTCAAAGGTCCGATGATTGGCGCAGAGCAATACGAAGCTGAGGGAATTGCAATGAAGTGGGAGAGAACATGAAGAAAAATATCTGGTCTAACATATTAATTGCTTTAATTTCGGCATGTCTTCTCATTCCTTTTTTGTTTACAATATTTTACAGTAGAACTTCAGAATTATTTCAATTTCTATTTGTTGATGCAACTGTTCTTGGGTTAATTGTACTTTTTTACATTATTTATTGCTCTTTTGAAAGAAGAAAATTCTATAGAAGAAATGTAGGTATTATTATTGGCTCTGTGATTCTATTATTCTTTTTTACATATGGATTTCAGATTGATGCAGCCAATTATGTTTTCTATAAGCAAAGAGAAGCAAGTTTAAATAAATTTGCTTTAGAAATTAAGCAGTATGGTAAAATAAAAGAAATGACTAACACAAAGAGAAGAATGAAAACACTTAATGACAGTTTATATGAATTCACGGAGAAGGAAGTTCATGACCAATATTCGCGGGCAGTTCATTTACATAAAGATTTGTTGGAGAAATTAAACATTGATAAGGAAGTACACAGTAAATTTATTGAGGAACTTTCTGAAAACAGTTTTATGAGTTTTGAAACTTTTAAAGACGGAACTATAAGTTTTACTATCGGTGGAATGCTGGATAATTGCTATGGGTTTGCATATTCAGAAACGGGAGAGCATCCTATGTTCAATGATTGTGGAAAAATAATAAGTTGGGAGAAAGTGTCCGGAAATTGGTATGCTTGGGGAACTACATAAAACAAAAAAGGGAATGTCCTTTCGGACACTCCCTTTAAAATATTATCCGCGCGATTCTTCCCCCTCCTTTAAAAGGAGGGGGATAGGGGGAGGTCTAAACTAACAAATGGAAATATATAATAAATCCGATTCCAAAGAGTTAAGAAAATATCTCAGAGCGAATGTATCTAAAGCAGAGCAGTTGCTTTGGGCTAAACTTAAAGCTAAAAAATTTTGTAATATAAAATTCCGAAGGCAATACGGTGTGGATAAATACATTCTGGATTTTTATTCGGTGGAGCTACGTCTTGCAATTGAAGTAGACGGTGGAACACACTTTGAAAAGGAAGAAATTGAATACGATAAGAAAAGAACTAAATTTTTGAATTCACACAGAATAAAAGTGATACGTTTTACAAATAATGATGTTTATAATAATATGTTGAATGTTCTGGAAGAAGTAAAAAAGGAAATAGAATTGATAAAAGCTTAGACCTCCCCCTGTCCCCCTCCTTTTAAAGGAGGGGGAAGACATTCATGTGGTTTTTTTTGTTGAATTATAAAGATAACTTTCCAACACAAGTAATAGTTCTATCTAAAAACAAAGCCTGCGAGTATCTCCCCCTCCTTTAAAAGGAGGGGGAGGGGGAGGTCTAAATGAAACATTCTGATTATGAAACCATTAAAAATTAGAGAAAGAACTTGAAATTTATCCCCAACAAAAAAGGGAATGTCCTTTCGGACACTCCCTTTAAAATACTATCTATATATTAGTAAATTTACATTGTATAGTTTTCAAGATATTCTTTCACTCTTACAACGAACTGGCCGCCGAGCGCGCCGTCGATAAGTCTGTGATCGAATGAAAGTGTAATGTATACGCTTCTCTTCGGAAGTATGAAGTCACCCTGTTCTGTTTCGATAACCATAGGTCTCTTCTTGATTGCGCCAAGTCCCATAATGGCAACTTGCGGCTGATTGATAATAGGCGTACCCATATCGTTGCCGAACACTCCGTAATTCGTAATAGAGAATGTACCGCCCTGTATTTCATCGAGTGTAAGCTTTTTAACTCTTGCTCTTTTTGCAAGATCGTTAAGGTCGCGAGCAATGCCAATCATGTTCTTGCCGTCGGCTGATTTGATAACCGGAACTATAAGTCCGCCGTTATCCATAGCAACTGCAATACCAAGGTTTATCATGTTTCTTGTGATTGCTTTGTAAGGTGTGCCTGAGTCATCTATAATCGAATTTACCAATGGGAAATCCTTCAACGCTTTTACTGTAGCTTCGCAGATGAAAGGCATGTAAGAAAGATTGAAGCCTTCTTTTTCTTTGAAGTCATCTCGCATTGCAGAACGTGCTTTATCGATAGCGCTTAGGTCAACAAGTACTGTTGCAGTAACATGCGGAGAAATTCTGACGGAAGCAACCATGTGCTCTGCCATTTTCTGACGGATGTTATCGAATTCTGTAACTGATAAACCTTCTTCGTTGTAATCGATTTTCGGTTTTGGAAGCTCGATTTTTCTTTCTTCCTGTTTCGGGGCTTGTTTTTGTTCAACCGGTTTAGTTTCTGTTTTCGGAGCTTCGGCTTGTTTGGTTTCAGCAGGTTTGCTTCCTCTGTTTGCAACGTATGCTAATATATCTTTCTTGGTTACTCTGCCTTCAGCGCCTGTGCCGGCAATTTTTTCAAGCTCAGCCATTCCGATGCCTTCTTTCGAAGCAATGTTTAAAACGAGTGGCGAGTAGAATCTTGCGCCGCCTGATTGTGCAGCAGGTTCAGATGCTTCAACAGGTTTTGATTCCTGTTTGGTTTCTTCTTTTGGTGTCTCTTTAGGAGCTTCTGCTTTCGGTTCTTCTTTAGGAGCATCCTGTTTTGTTTCAGCGGCAGGAGCGCTTGCGCCTGCTTTTGCGTTTGCATCGGTATCCATTTTGGCAATCATATGTCCGACTTCAACAACGTCGCCTTCTTTGAATAATAATTCTGTAATAACGCCTGATTCCGGTGAAGGAACTTCTGTATCAACTTTATCTGTAGAGATTTCTAATATAGTTTCATCTCTCTCAACTTTATCGCCTGGCTGTTTGTGCCACTTTAAAATGGTTCCTTCCATAATGGATTCACCCATTTTCGGCATTAGTATATCGACTTGCATTATTTAGTATTTAAAGTAATTAAAAATTTTATGTTCTGTAAAAATACCTATAATTTGAGAGGGTTTCAATTTACTAAAAAGTACCTAAGTTTGTGAAATTAAAAGCAAAGTCCGCTAAGAATACGCAAAAACCGCAAAGTTAAATATTAATTCCATTCTTTGCGTGCTTTGCGAAAACCTTTGCCCTCTTTCCGTTTAAAAATAGATTATGTCAGGTTATCAAAAAGCGATGTAATAGACTGGTCTTTATTCGTCCTTACAATTGCTTCGGCAAATAAATTTGCTATGCTTTTAACTTCAATCTTCGGGGATTTTTCTTTTAAAGGTAAAGTATCCGATACATATAACTTCTTTATTGAGGAATCATTAATTCTTTGAATTGCGTTACCTGAAAATACAGCATGCGTACATGCTCCGTATACGTTCATTGCTCCATTTAATTTTAAAGCTTCGACAGCATTCACAAAAGTACCGCCTGTATCGATAAGGTCATCTACTATTAAAACGTTTTTGCCTTCAACATCACCGATGATATTCATTACTTCGGCGACGTTAGGCTTTGGTCTTCTTTTATCAATTACAATTAAGTCTGCATGAAGTCTTTTAGCATATGCTCTTGCCATTTTTATTCCGCCTACATCGGGAGTAGCAATTGCAAGATTCGGTATCTTCATCTTTCTGAAGCTTTCCATAAATACCTGTGAGCAATAAAGGTGGTCAACAGGAATATCGAAGAAGCCCTGAACCTGGGGCGCGTGCAAGTCCATTGTTATAACTCTGTCTGCTCCGGCATTTGTGATAAGGTTTGCAACAAGCTTTGCAGTGATGGCAACGCGGGGCTGGTCTTTTCTATCCTGCCTTGCATAGCCGAAGTAAGGTATAACTGCGTTGATTCTTCTTGCAGAAGCTCTTCGCGCAGCGTCAATCATAACGAGAAGCTCGAATAAATTATCGAACGGAGGATTTGTTGACTGAATAATAAAGAGATCTGCGCCCCGGATATTTTCTTCATACTTTACCCAAAGTTCACCATCTGAAAAAGTTTTGATTGATACGTTGCCTAATTTAATACCGTGTTTGCCTGCTATTTTTTTAGCAAGGTATTCGGAATTTCTTCCTGAAAAAACTTTGAGATTTGACATTGTCTAAGGAATGATGCTTTAAGAAGTCCAATAAATTAATCAAACAGGATTTTACATTCAATTAACTTTGAGGTAATATGAAATAAAATATATGAATAAACAGATTACTTTTAAGTTCTTTAAGGTGTTGATTTTTTATATTTATTGTTTCATATTCTTAAGGTAAAATAAATCTAAATAACGGAGAAACTCTTAATGAAAAATAAATATCAATTTATTTTTCCCCTCTCTTTAGTTGTGATATGTTCTTTTATTTTTTCCCTCAATTCATACTCTCAAGGATTACAAAGTATTACATCACCTGATGGAAATTTTGTAGTTGCTGCGGGAGATGCAGGTAAAATAATTTATTCCTCAAATGGCGGTTCGCGCTGGTTTATTTCCTCTTCTACGGTATCTAATTTCAAATCTGTTACATCCTTCGGAAACAGGATTTGGGCTGCAGGAAGTAGTGGAAATATTTTTACTTCATTAGTTTCCCCTCTTGATTTGGTTCCTTATAATTCAGGTAATTCGGGTCAGATGAACGGAGTCTTTTTTGTGAATTCAACTACGGGTTATTCGTGTTCAGCTGACGGGAAGATTTATAAATCAGTAAACGGTGGAATTAACTGGGCTCAACAGTTCTCAACTTCACAAAGCCTTAACTCAATATCTTTTGTAGATGACGCTAACGGGGTTTGTGTTGGGAATATGGGAATTGTACTTGAAACATCTAACGGTGGAACAAGCTGGCAAACAATTACTTCGGGTACTTCAAAAAATCTTTTAAAGACAAAGTATTTTATTGGAGGTTATGTTGTAGTGGGTGAGTATGGAACAATACTTTCAAAGTCTTCATCTCTTACAACTATTAATTCTAAAATAATAACTGATATCAGAGGAGTTTCAGGTACATCTATTAATGATGTTCATATATGCGGCGGCGGCGGTTTTATAAGAAATAATAAAAATAGTAATTCGGAATTTACTAATTTTGAAATGAATCCTGAACTTCAGAATATTGTAGATATTTTTTATTTTGATTCCAATAACGGCTGGGCTGTAAGCAGTTTGAATGACTGTGTAATAAGAACTACAAACGGCGGGGGAAATTGGCAGAATACCGGAACGGTATCGGTATCTGCTGTATGGGAAAGTAAGCTGGGACCGTTCGCAGGGCTTAGTCACGGCAACGGACTTTGCAAGCATCCTTATAATCCAAATTCATATTTCGTCGGATTCGAAAACAATATATACGTTTCCAGAAATAAAGGTGATAACTGGAGCTTGATTTCAACTTATCCTCCTTCTATTCAGTTTCCAACAAGTGGTACTTTCTCAAATAATTTTTGGGTAAGCAGAGCTGATACAAATGTCTGGCTTTCAGCAATCCAAAGCATCCCGTATGATAAAATTTTAAGGACTTCAAATTACGGAGCAAACTGGGAAATTGTAAAAGATAGTATTATAATCGGTGAGTTTGCAAACCCTCTTGAGGAAGATATTAAAATCCCCGGCACATTTTACTTTGCAAATGATAACGGCGGATTTTATAAATCGAGCAACAACGGAGCATCATTTATTCAGGTAAGCGCGCAGCCCTTTAACGTTCCCTGTGATGTATTAGCTATGGCGGATACAAATATAATTTTTATAGCTAATGCTAATTATGTTGATTCAACCAGCATATTAAAATCAACGAACGGCGGTGTGAATTGGACGATAAGCAAGAAATTTCTGACAGGTGAAATACCGTTTTTATCTGCTTCTGTGTTTGAGAAAAAAACTGTATACGCTGCTATTCTCGGAACAAAAATAAACAAGACTACTAATCTCGGTGATCAGTGGTCCCCTTTACCTGCCGGAAACTCAGCACCCTGGGCATTAACTGTTTCCGAGGAAGACCCTACTTTCATAAATTATGCAAGATTTGATAACCAAAGTTATTTTTCAGCAGATTATGGTGCAAGTTTCACGACTGTAAATTTTACATCGGGAAGCTTTTCTTTAAATTCTATTCTAGCTCCTGAACGTGATATTATAATCGGATATTTTTATAAAGGAATTTATAAAATTAAATTTACGTATAATGTATCAATCGATGTAAAAAACATCACAACAAAAATTCCTGATAAATTTTCTTTATCTCAAAATTATCCAAACCCTTTTAACCCAAATACGAATATAAGATTTGCAATCCATAAGTCAGGATTTGTAAAGTTAACAGTGTTTAATACTATCGGTAAAGAAGTAAAAAAATTAGTGAATGAAAATTTACACACCGGAGAGTATGAAGTTAATTTAGACGGCGGCGGTTTAAACAGTGGAGTATATTTCTATACTCTTGAAACAGAAAATTTTACTGAGACGAAAAAAATGGTCTTAATAAAGTAGTATAATAAAGTTCATAATAAAAAAGACCTGCCGGAATAATCCGACAGGTCTTACTTTATACTTTCTTAAATAATATTGTACTGTATTAATTTTCAACCAAAGCAGGATCCATAGCATCTTTTCTATCCTGTATGTAACTCTCTTCTTTATATCTTAATGCAACGAAAGTGAAACATATAGCTGTGAACAACATTAAGCCGACGAAGAACCAGAAGTAAAGAGCAGTGAAACCTCCTGAAGCATCTTTCAGGCTTGAAACAAATTGGTTCACTAATGCAGCGATTAAATTTCCTAATGAAACTGAAAGCAGCCACAGTCCCATTATAAAAGATTTCATTGTGTTGGGCGCCTGGGTGTAAGAGAATTCAAGTCCTGTGATTGAAACCATAATTTCGGCTATGGTTAGAATCATATATGCGAAGAATTGCAGCATGATGCTTGGCGTGCCTCCTGCATCTATCAAATGCTGCGCAATTGCAATCATTGCAAATGATCCGGCTGTGATATATAAACCTGTTGAAATTTTTCTTAATGGAGTAAGTGGCCAAATTTTATTTACTTTCGGATAAACGTAATATGAAAACAGCGGAACAAAAATTAAAATTAAGAGAGGATTAATTGCCTGAATCTGTGAAGCGAGAAGTTCAAATTTTACGAATCCTAAATTTACAAACTTATCCATTTTCTCAGCCTGAATTACCCATGAAGAGCCGGTCTGATCAAAGAGAGACCAGAACACGGCAATAAAAATATACATTATGCTAAGGTTCAGAATAGCTTTTTTCCCTTTTGGACTAAGAAGATCTTTTTTATATGCTTCCCAGCCGGCCGGTTTAATTGCAATAAATACTTTATGTCCTCTGTAGAAAACAATGGTAGCAATTAACATTAAAAAACCAGGAACACCAAAAGCAAGATGTGGTCCGTAATTTTCAAGCAGCAAAGGTGTAAGTAAAGAAGAGACAGCTGCTCCTAAATTTATTGATAGATAAAATATACTGAATATTTTTTCTATCAGATGTTTATTTTTTTCCTGAAACTGATCTCCAACGTGTGCCGAAACGCAGGGTTTTATTCCGCCGGAACCAATTGCAATCAATGTGAGTCCGATGCTTAAGCCTATTCGTGTATCATCAATTGCCAGTGCAAGATGACCGAGACAATATACTATTGAGAGAGTAATTATAGTTTTGTATTTCCCCCAAAGGATATCTGAAAGCAGAGCTCCGACTATGGGGAAAAAATAATTTGCCATACTGAAAAGATGATACCATGTAGTAGCATCTCCTTCACTCATTAGATCTTTTTGTCCGCTGTGGTTCATTATATACTGTGTCATGAAAACAACGAGAATTGTTTTCATTCCGTAATAACTGAACCGTTCAGCAAGCTCATTACCGATGATGTAGGGAATGCCTTTCGGCATTTTGTTGGAAACGGTAGTGTTTTCCTGCATGATTTTTAAATTATGAATTCTGAATTATGAGTTATGAATTACAATTATAAAATGTAGTAGTGATTAAGAATCCATCTAAGTCGATGGCAATTCTGAATTTTGAATTTCAGGTTCTAAGTCTAGTCGATCCATTAATATTTTAATCTTCTCAATTATTTTTCCTTTATCCAGTTCAGTCATGCAAATATTTCCTATAGGGCAATCCAGTAAACTACAATATAAACAATTTAAGTTTTCATTTACAATTGTAAGATTTTTATCTCCATAAGGTCCCTGCAGAGCGGGATTTGTCGGTCCGTAAATTCCAAGTACAGGGATTTTCATTGCACACGCTATATGCAGCGGGCCTGAATCATTGCCGATAATTATATCGCATCGTTCAATCAAAGCAGCTAGATATTTTAAAGGACTATCCGGTATTATAAAAGTATTATCAGGGAATTCTTTGTTAATCGCTTCGCAGTCTTCCCGTTCTTTCTTCGTTCCCCAAATCAGTAAATAATTTGCATCATAAATTTTATTAAGCTCTTTTAAAAGTATAATGTAGTCATCAGTTTTATATCTTTTGGATTCCCAGCCGCCTGTTTTTGAAATTCCTATGATAGGTTTCCCTTTAATATTATTGCTGTTTATAAATTCATCTGCAAATTCTTTATGAACAATGTTTATCGGGATAAACATATCTTTTGTAAAAATCGGTATCTCAAGTTTCCTTAATGCATCTAAGTTGAAATCTATATTATGCACTTCGCCTCCTCTGCCGTCAGTCATGATATTATAAGCGTATTTTCTTCCTCTGAAACGGAAGCCAAAGCGATACTTCGCTCCGCTGCAGAAAGTTATCATTGCTGTGCGTGGATTGCAGTAAAGGTCTATTACTAAATCGTATCTTTGTTTCCTGATTGTACGGATTAAAAATAATGAGTCGTCTTCACTGGGTGTGTAAGTAAAAGCTCTAGTGAGATAAGGGTTATCGAAAAGTAAATCGCGTGAGTGTTCAAGTGTAAGAAAATAAATTTCTGCTTTCGGAAAATATGCCTTTAGATTGGGAAGAACGGGAGTAGTAAGAAGAATATCTCCCATGCCGCCAAATTTTATAACAAGTATCTTCTGTATTTTATTTTTATCTAAGATCAAACTTTAAATATGCTCTACTATAATAAAATTGTTTTCTTTTATCTTTGTTTCTTTATTGGCTTCTTTATAAAATTTCTTTTCAGGCCATTCACACTCTTTATAAATAATACACTTATTGCAGAAAGGATTTATTGCTCTGCAATAATTACGTCCGAATTTTATAAGGTTTGTATGAAAAGAAACCTTTTCTTCATCCGGAATAATTTCAGTAGCTGCTTCAAATGTTTTTTCGGCAGTGTTCGTTTGTACTATTCCTGTTCTGTTTAAAATTCTGTGAACGTGTGTATCAACCGGAAAAACACTTCTTCCCATTGCAAAAGCAAGAACGCATGAAATTGTTTTTACACCGAGCCCGTTATATTGCAAAAGCTCACCATAGATATCCTGATTGCTTTTACTGTGTAAAAAATTTAGATCCAGACTTCCATATTTTGCTTTCATATCCCTCAGCATATTTTGTATCTGCGGAGCTTTAGTGTTTGCAAGGCCGCACACTTTTATTAGTTCTTTAATCGTATTTACTGGCGCATTTATAACATCTTCCCATGTTTTGTATTTACTTCGTAAGTTTGTATAAGCCTTATGGGAAGACTTATCTGTTGTATTCTGTGATAGCTTTATTGCAATAAGAACGTCAAGAACATTTTTACTGCTGAAACCTGTAGTCTTAGAATGATATTCATTCTCCAATGCATCGATTATTCTTTGAATCTTTCTTTTAGTCATAAAAGAACAAATTAATTAAAAATATACTCACATAATATTTAAATAGAGGGGACTTTAGCATTTAATTAGTTTAAGGATTGAAGTAAATTACACTCTAAAATTTTACAACTTGTTTACTGACTACAATAAAACCATAGAATACCTTTTCAAACTTGAAAGAAGAGGAATAAAATATAATCTAAGTAATATAAAAAAGCTGCTAAGCTTTCTCGGAAATCCTGAAAAGAACTTTAAGTCTGTTCACATTGCAGGAACTAACGGAAAAGGGTCAGTCTCTTCTATAATAAACTCTATACTGATTGAAAAAGGTTTCAGATGCGGATTATACACTTCTCCCCATATCTCGGATTTCCGCGAAAGGATTTTAGTGAACGGTGAATGGGCTTCAAAGAAATTTATTATAGATTTTACCAACAAGATAAATCCGCTAATAAAAAAGATAGAGCCGAGTTTTTTTGAAGTCGCTACTGCAATGGCGTTTGAATATTTCTCTAAGAAAAAAGTTGATTACGCTGTAATTGAAACGGGACTTGGCGGAAGACTGGACTCAACGAATGTTCTTCTTCCTGAGATATCGGTAATCACAACAATTGCTATTGACCATGTAGATTTTCTCGGAGATACAATTGAGAAAATCGCCTATGAAAAAGCCGGAATAATAAAGAAAAATACTCCTATTGTTGTTGGCAATCTCAAACCCGCAGCTTTAAAAGAGATAAAGAAGAAGGCAGAGACAACAAATTCTAAATTGATAAATTCTTCCAGAAAAGAAATCAGAATAACTAAGCGGAGTGAAAAGGGAATAGATTTCAAATTTGAAAATCAAAAATTTAATTTTCCCGTTATAGGAGATTATCAGATAAATAATTTGCGAACAACTCTGACGGCAATACAAACTCTTTCCGATAAAAACAAAATTCCTTTTTCAAAAAGTATTATTCAAAAAGGATTATCTAATATAAAAAATAATTCAAATTTTTACGGAAGGTTTGATACAATAAAATCGTCTCCAAAAATTGTAACAGATGTTTCTCACAATGAACAGGCTTTTGAAAATATTGCAGCCAACCTGAAATATTTTAAATATAAAAAGCTTGTTATACTTTTTGGTATGATGAAGGATAAAAATTACCGGAAATGCCTTAACATTCTCTCTAAGCTTGATGCCAAAATTATTTTAACCAGACCGCTTTATCCGCGAGCTGAGGAACCGCAAAAATTATTTGAAGCTGTTAGGAATAAATTAAAATTTATTCCTGTACAGAATTTGAACGATGCATTCAGTCACGCTCTTAGTTTAACAGATAAAAAAGATATGATTCTAATAACAGGCTCTTTCTTTTTAGTGAGTGAGTTTCTGGAAATGTATAATAAATATTATAAGTAAGGCTTTGCAAAACTATTAATGTAGTTCATAACTTCTGTTATTGTTTCGTTAACGGTCTGATTAGTATTGTCTATCGAAAATCCGATTGCAGGAATTCCTAAATTTTCAACTTCGTACATATATTCTATCCTGCTAAGCTCTTTTTCAGTGAGTTCTCTTTCTCCTCTGTTTTGCTTTGCAGTATCTTTGGAAGGAGTTAAATTTATTATAACCGGTTCAATGCCAAACTCTTTAGAATAACTTATCAGCTTCTTTAAACCTTTACCATAAACTGGCCAGGTTATAATCGGAAGATAGACGTTCAATCCATTTCTTTGCAAGGTTAAGTGAGTCTTCTAAGATAAAATCAATAAGGTTATCCAGTTTTTCATGAGTGGCAAAGTGTCTTAATGCATCACATTCAATGTTTACGGATTTTCTAATTCGCTTGTTCAGTATTGCTGCTAATGTGCTTTTACCTGAATTAATAGAGCCGCTTATCCATATAAATTTCATATAGTTGTTTTAAGCTTTAAAATAGCTATAAAAGAATCTTTTTTGAATTTAATTTCTCCTCTGAAAAACGCAAATTGTATAACAAATTATAAAAATGAATTTTAGCGATATAAAAACAATCGGAGTAATTGGTTCAGGGACGATGGGCAGAGGAATCGCAATTTCTACGGCAACGGCGGGATATAATACCATTCTTTATGATATAAACGATGAAATCATTTCAAATGCAAAGACATCCATTGATAAAGATTTACAAAAGGGCGTTGAGAAAAATAAAATCACTGCCGAAGCAAAAGAACAGATCCTAAGCAGAATAAATTTTACTGCAGACTTTAATTCTTTTTCCGGCGCAGATTTTATTATTGAAGCTGCCCCCGAAAGCATGGACTTAAAGAAAAAAATCTTTACCGATCTGGATAACATTTGCCATGACGATGTAATTTTTTCCACTAATACATCTTCTCTTTCAATAACAACAATATCAACGATCGTAAAGAAAAATCCTGAGCGCGTTATAGGCATGCATTTTTTCAATCCGGCTAATATAATGAAGCTTGTTGAAATTGTGAAAGGGGATTTTACTTCTGCGGAAGCAATTAAGATTACAACTGAATTAACTCTTGCAATAAAAAAAGTGCCTGTACTTGCAAAAGATACTCCGGCATTTATAGTGAACAGAATTGCACGTCCGTTCTACGGCGAAGCGTTAAGAATTTTAAGCGAAGGCACTTCTGATGTAAAAACAATTGACAGTGTTATGAAATCCTGCGGTGGTTTCGCAATGGGTCCTTTTGAACTTATGGATTTAATCGGAATAGACGTTAACTTTTCCGTGACAAAATCAGTATACGATGCATTTTTTAACGATGCAAAATACCGTCCGAATTTTATTCAGAAAAAAATGGTTGATGCTAATTTGCTGGGAAGAAAAACAAAAAAAGGATTTTATAATTACGAGAAATAATTACGAGAAATAATTACAATGATGAAAACAGATAAAATGTCGTACGATGAATTTAAGCTTGTGCTGCAGGAGAATTCACAGAGAATAACTTTGCCGCGTTTAGGAGTTTTAAAGATTCTAAAATCGAATCATAATCCTCTTACGATGTCAGAAATTCATGAGCTTATAAACAAAGAGAACCTTAACAAAAAAATAGACCTTGCTACGATTTACCGCACTGTAAATCTTTTTGTAGAATTGAAAATTGTTTCTGAAGTGAATTTCAGGGATGAGTTCAAACGTTACGAACTTGTATTTGACCGTCATCACCATCATCACATAGTCTGTAAGAAATGTAAGAAGATTGAAAACGTTGAACAATGCCTTACTAAAGAAATTGAAAAGATGCTGGTAAAAAAAGGTTATAAAGATATTTCACACTCGCTGGAGTTTTTCGGCGTCTGCAAAGAGTGCAGTAAAAATTAATTTTAATTACAAAACAATTGATAAAAGCGATAGTATTTGATTTAGATAATACGTTAATGGATTTTATGCTTATGAAAAACGGCGCAGTCCGTGCTGCAATTATTGCAATGCAGGATGCCGGTTTAAATCTTTCATTTGAAGAAGCAAAGGCAAGAATAGATGCAATTTATAAAGACCAGGGAATAGAATTCCAGACAGTCTTCGATCAGATGCTGACTGACTTACTGGGAAAAATAGATTACAAAATTTTATCTGCAGGAATTGTAGCTTACAGAATAGAACGGGAAGCAAATTTAAAAACTTACCCCGGAGTTTATTCAACTCTCATTGAGCTAATAAAGATGGGAATTAAGCTTGCAATAGTTTCGGATGCTCCATCAAAAGAAGCATGGCTTAGATTATCCTACCTTAATCTTCATCACATCTTCGATGTAATTATTACCTATGATGAAGCGCGCGAACGAAAGCCTTCTCCGGTTCCATTCAATCTTGCATTGAAAGAATTAAATCTTAAAGCAGAAGAATGTTTAATGATTGGTGACTGGGCTGAGCGTGATATGGTCGGCGCAAAAGTTGTCGGGATGAAAACGGTGTTTGCAAGATACGGTGATACATTTAACACGGAAAATCCTGATTCTGATTATGATATAAATGATATAAGAGAATTGATTAAGATCGTTAAAAAGGAAAATGGATTATTATGATTAAGGGAGTCGGAGTAGATATTATAGAGGTGAAACGAATTAAAAAAATAATGGAGGAGCATGGCGATAGATTCTTTCAGAGAATTTTAACTGATGCTGAAATTGCCTACTGTAAAACATATTCAAAACCTGAGCTTCATTTCGCGGGAAGATTCGCTGCGAAAGAAGCTTATTCAAAATCTATTGGAACCGGCATTGGAAAAGATTTCAAGTGGAAAGATATTGAGATCTTAAACGACAAAAGAGGTAAGCCTTACATTCATCATATAGCTGATAACGAATATTCAAAACTAATTTATCATGTAAGCATCTCTCACACAGAAGATTATGCTTGCGCAGCTGTTACCTGCGAGTACGTATAAACTAATCCACCCAGTCACAAATAAATACATTTGTCTCACCTTTTATTCTGTCATTTCTGTTTGAGCAGAATACTAATTTCTTTCCGTCAGGAGAAAACATTGGGAAGCCGTCAAACTCAGGACAGTTAGTTATCTTTTCAAGATTCGTTCCGTCAATATTGATTGCATAGATATCAAAATTTCTTCCCTGCGGATCTTCTATATTGGAGCAGAATAAAATTCTTTTTCCGTCAGGAAAAAAGTAAGGTGCAAAGTTCGCTGAAGTATTGTGAGTTATTCGTGTTTTATTACTGCCGTCAGCATCCATTACATATATATCTAAAAGTGTTGGCCTTATTAATCCCTGACCTAAAAGTTCTTTATATTTTTCCTTTGATTCTTCATTTTCAAATCTTGTCCTTCTGTATACAATTTTTTTTCCGTCGGAAGAATAAAATGCGCCGCCGTCATAGCCTAATTCATCAGTCAGTTGTTTTATATCGGTGCCGTCTAAATTCATGCTGTATAGATCAATATCACCGTTACGTGTAGATGTAAATACTATCCTGTCTCCCATAGGGGAAATAGTTGCCTCTGCATCATAAGCTTTTTCATTTGTAAGCTGTTTTACAATCTCACCGCTTTCTGTGGCAACAAAAATATCGTATGAGTCATACAATGCCCATACATAGCCCTTTCTTAAATCAGGCTTCGGCGGGCACAGATCACTTACTAAATGCGTAGATGCAAAAAGTATATGTTTATTATCAGGCATATAGTATGCGCATGTAGTTCTCCCCTTTCCTGTGCTTACTAAAGTCTGGTCTGTACCGTCAATGTTCATTTTGTAGATCTGGTCACATTCATGGCCTTCTCGTGTAGTTTGAAAAGAAAGTTTTTTTCCGTCGAAGGAAAAATATGCTTCGGCATTTTCACCGCCGAATGTTAATTGCTTAATATTCTTAAAATGTTTTTCGCCTTCATAATATAAAGTATCTTCAGAAGTATTTGTAACAGATATGTTTTTACTACCTGTGAAAAGATAAATACAGACTATTGCAACGAGAAATACTGGGATAAATTTTTTCATAAAAGGGAATTATTAATTTTATAAATTATTCATCAAAGCGGGAAGCGCTGAAAACACCTTCCTGTTGATTTATTTTTTCTATTATGTCGTTAAGCTGTTTGAGATTTGAAATTTGCAGAATAAAATTGCCTTCGAACATTGATGCTTTGGTAACAACGTTTACACTTTTAATATTTACTTTGTAATTTTTAGAAATTGTGTTCGTAATGTCATTTAAAATACCTGCGCGGTCTTCGCCTATAATCTTAATCCCTGCTGTGAAATCGCCTGTACCGCTATCACTCCAGTTTATATCAACAACTCTGTGCGGATCCTGTAAGAACAAATGAACAAGATTTTTGCAATTTTTTCTGTGAATTTTAACACCTTCAGTCTTTGTAATAAAACCTATTACTTCATCTCCGGGTATCGGGTGACAGCATTTTGCAAAAGAATACTGCAGGTCTGCAAGTGATGAATCTCCTATGGAAATCTTACTTTGATTGGATCTTGCATCACTAACAAATTTATCAAATGAGGCAGCCGGGTCTGTTGACTTAGCAATTTTTTCAATAAGCTGTGGACTTTTATCGAGATTCTGAATTTTATTAACATCGGATAAAATATCAATTGCTTCATCGGCTTTCTTTTCATCGCCTGCAACTTCCAGGTAGAACTGCGAAAGCTCTTTATGTTTTAACTTGTGTATAACTTTTAAAAATAACTCTTCATTGAAATGAAGTTTGTGCTTCTTTACTTTCTTTTCCCAGATTTCTTTTCCTTTGCCTGAAAGAACTCTTTTTTCTGTGTTGAAATATTTTCTTATATCAGATTTTGCTTTGTGAGTAACAACAAATTTCTCCCAATCTCTTTTGGGTGTCTGACTTTTAGATGTAATAATTTCTATCTGGTCACCGCTTTTTAATTTTGTATCAAGTGTTACAATCTTTCCGTTTATCTTTGCTCCTATACATTTGTATCCGACTTCAGTATGAATGTCAAAAGCAAAGTCTACAGCCGTTGCGCCGGCAGGCAAAACTTTCAGCTCTCCCTTAGGTGTGAAGCAATAAATTTCGTCTTGGTAAAGATTGAGCTTGAAGCTGTCCATAATTGCGGAAGATGACTCATCTTTTGTCGCATTCTCCAAAGATTCTCTTACTGACTTCATCCAGTTCTCAAGATTTTCATCATTAATATTTGTATTCTCTTTATACTTCCAGTGGGCAGCAACACCTTTCTCAGCAACTTCGTGCATGTCTTTAGTTCTTATCTGAACTTCGACCATCTTACCTTCTTTACTCACAAGCGTAGTATGGATGGATTGATATCCGTTTTGCTTTGGTAAAGAAATATAATCTTTGAATCTGTCCGGATTAGGAATGTAGATGCTTGAGCAAATTCCGTAAGCTGAAAAGCAGTCGTTTTTATCCTGTGTATCGAGTACTATTCTTACTGCAAATAAATCATAAAGCTCATCAAAACTTTTATTGCGGGCTTTAATTTTTTTATAGATACTGTATAAGTGTTTAGCTCTTCCGTAAATTTCAAATTTATATCCTTCTGTAGCGAGTTTTTGTCTGATGGGATCTATAAATCTGTTTATTAATTTATCGCGCTCTCTTTTCTTTTCATTTAATTTTTTTGCAAGCTCATCGTAAGCCGGTCTGTCTAAATATTTGAACGATAAATCTTCAAGCTCGGCTTTTACGTTTGCAAGTCCGAATCTGTGAGCAAATGGTGCAAAAATTTCAAGGGTCTCTTGTGCCATGCGCATTTGACGCGGGTTAGAAAGAAATTCGAGTGTGCGTAGATTGTGAAGTCTGTCGGCAAATTTTATAAGCATTACACGAATATCGGAAGTCATTGAGAGAAGCATTTTGCGGTAGGATTCTACCTGCTTTAACTCATAGTTTTCAAAAATACCGTCAATCTTTGTAGCTCCGTCAACTATTTCCGCAATCTTATCGCCAAACTCCAACTTAATATCTTTTAAATTGAATTTTGTATCTTCGACGACGTCATGTAAAAGTGCGGCTGCTACCGATACGTCATCGAGTGCAATTTCGCGGGCAATAATTGTAGCAACTTCGTATGGATGGGAAAAAAAAGGTTCACCTGATGCACGTTTATCGTTCTTATGCGCATCCAGTGAAAACTGAAATGCATGAGTGATCAATTTGTCATTTACCTTATTTGCAGGTATATTTTTATGACAGACTGTTAATAGTTCATCTAACTTTTTTTTATATAAAGTAGAAAGCATTTTATAAAATCATTTTTTAAGTACCGAACATTCTGTCACCTGCATCGCCAAGACCCGGCAGAATATAACCTTTATTGTTAAGCTTCTCATCAATTTTGCATGTGTAAAAAGCCATATTTTCTTTTTCCTGAGCGCTGAAACGTTTATCAATAGAATTAATGCCTTCAGGTGCGCTTATGAGTGAAACGATGGAAATATTTTTTATACCCATGCTCAGCAGATATTCAACTGTGAAAATTACGCTTCCGCCTGTAGCAACCATGGGGTCTACTATAATTACGTTTACGTTTTCTTTATCTTTAATCTGCGGAAACTTGAAATAATATTTTACAGGTTTAAGATTCTCTTCATCTCTGTATAACCCGATATGGCTCACAATAATTTCAGGGTAGAGCTCCAAAAAGCCTTCCGTCATACCAAGCCCTGCGCGGAGTATTGGAAGAAGAACAACTTTGTTTTTAATTTTACTGCCTTTAGCTTTCATTAAAGGAGTTTCGACTATCTTGGCTTCGCTTTTTAAATGCGAAAAAACTTCAACAGCAAGAATGTAAGAAATTTTTTCAAGTGAAGATTTAAATTGTGCCTTCGCCGTTGTTTTTTCTCGCAGAATAGTCAAGTAATGAGCTAATAATGGATGATTGACTTCGTTTACTTTTAACATTTTCTAGAATTAAAATTAAAAAAACTTCTATATAAAAATAATCCCGCCAGAAGCGGGATTAAAAGTTCAAAATTTAAAAAAAATATTATATTTCATTTTTGTCTTATTTAAGGATGTTTACGTTCATTTGGGTGGTGACGTTTTGCGTGCTCGACATCGACTGCCCGCCGCCGGTCAATTTGAGCGTCAAATCTATCTTCGTCGTTGTTTCCTTCTTCACAACAAAACCACGCGTCAAATTAAACAGTATCGTGCCTTTGCCGTTAAAGCTGGAGTTTTCGACTTTATAAGTTGCCTGCTTATCTTTTACTTCATCCTTTAATAACGTTGTGGATAAATCCGCATCTATTGTCACAATCGTCTCGCCGTTTTCTGTCTTCACATCGATTATCTTATAGCTCAAACTATTTCTACCCGGAAACACCAGCAGCTGCGTATCATATGATCTCGTCCAGGCGCTGTCCTTCACCACTTCCGTCTCAGGGAAGATCTGAAACTGCTGCTGTAGCACCGATTTTATCGCCTCATTCCCAAAGCTTTCCTTTATCTGCGACTTATCCGCTTCCTTCAGCGTATCGCCGAAGCCCTTGAATATCTTATCATAAATCTTCTGCAATCCGTAAACATCGCCTATCTCACCCTTCGGGCTTACTGTGATATTAAACGGTTCGCCTATCGTGCTGTTATACTGAACAAAATCCGGCTTGCCATAGATAGAATCCTTCACATTCGAGTTATACACAACTTTCTGAACGCTGTCACCCGGCAGTCTGTTTTCAAAAACTACGCTTATGCTGTCGAACGTCACTTTGAACGTCGTTACACCGTTAGCCGTATCCGTTACTTCCTGTCTGTAGTAGTAGTAAGTTGTCTGATCCTGAGTAACATCTTTGCCGCCCGTCATTGCGCTGTTTTCTTTCTGACTTGTCTTTGCAGTCATGCCGTATCTGAAAACTTCGCCCTTCTTCGGCACCATCTTCAGAGTTATCCTGTCGCCTTT
The DNA here is from genome assembly GCA_044226845.1 of Ignavibacteria bacterium. Lineage (GTDB taxonomy): Bacteria > Bacteroidota > Ignavibacteria > Tepidaquicellales > Tepidaquicellaceae > JAFDZO01. The sequence goes on along the minus strand of JBGAGG010000014.1, from coordinate 82,860 downwards.
TATCAGTTCGTTATTGCCCTGTGTTTTCAGAGTATCTTTTTTATCGCCGCTTTTTCCGCAGCTTTGCAGAGTTACTAATCCCGTCGAAATAAAAATTATGAGTATTATTGCGGGCAAAAATCTTTTAGACATTATAAATCCTTTTTTTGTTTGTGTTATTCTAATTTATAAAAAAACTTCGCCCAGCCTTTGCGGAGTGAAGTTTCCGTTTTTATTTTAACATTTGCCGCCTTTAAAAAACGGCTATGTATTTGTAAATATAATTTTTACCCGTGAGAAATTAAAGGCAATCTTTTTCAATTATGAGTTATGAATTCTGAGTTATGAATTATTCCCTCTCGTTCCGATGCTCCAGCGTTGGAACGTTAAACACCTGCTATGTTTCCCCCCTCCTGCGATATGAGGGTTTAGGGCTGAAAGTCCGCCGAAGGCGGAAGGTTTGTAACGGGGACTAATAACTTCCAAAGTTGAAGAGGTTAACATCCAATATGTCATTCCCGCGAAGGCGGGAATCCAATCATCCACAACGCTAGAATTTCCCTCTCTTAATGAGGTGTGGTTAACTATATTTTACCACAAAAAACTCTATTAAGTTATATTAATAAAAATATAATTTCTTTATATTTACATACCACAATTATTTAAGCATACTCAGAGTTATTTAATGAACGAATTATTATCAATAAAAGAAGCCAGTGAATGGGCAACTCAACATTTAGGAAAAACTGTAACTACTTCAAATATTTCTTACTTAATCCAATACGGTAGAGTAAAAAAAATCGGAGATAACGGCTCTACTCAAATTGTTAAAGAGGATTTAATTAATTATTATAAGTCCTATAACGGAAAAAGAGAAGTTTCCTGGAAAGATAAACTTGGAGATGATTTAAACTGGGCTTTATCGTTTGAGCAATACCGTGAGTCCGAAACTACTAAACACGTTCATCGTCTTCATCCATATAAAGGTAAATTTATACCTCAATTAGTAGAATATTTTCTTGACTCTCATACTGACAACTTTAAAAAAGAAGTTTATTTCAAAAAAGGTGATATAGTTCTTGACCCTTTCTGCGGAAGCGGAACTACACTTGTTCAATCAAATGAACTCGGCTTAAATGCAGTCGGTATAGATGTTTCGGCTTTTAATGCGCTTATAAGCAATGGAAAAGTAACAAAGTATAATTTAGTTGATGTTAAAAAGGAGCTGGATAAAATCACTATTGCTCTTAAAGAGTTTTTACTGGATTCACATGTCCAGGAATTCGAGCTCAAACTTCTTGCAGCGCTAAATAAATTTAATAATGAACATTTCCCCGTTCCACAATATAAATATGACCTGAAGCAAGGATTAGTTAAAGAAGAAGATTCTTATAAAAAAGAAAAAGATTTTTTACCTATTTATCAAAACCTTGTAAATGAATACAAAATAAAATTAAAACAGGATAAGTCTGATAATTTTCTTGATAAATGGTATTCACAACAGGTAAGAGATGAAGCCGAATTTGTTGCAGGAAAAATTAAAGAAATAAAGAATACTGATACAAAAAATATAATCCAGATTATTTTAAGCCGTACAATACGTTCTTGCCGGGCAACTACCCATGCTGACTTAGCCACTTTAAAAGAACCTGTAACAACTACTTATTATTGCCATAAGCACGGTAAAATCTGCAAACCGTTATTTTCAATTTTAAAATGGTGGGAGTCTTACAGTAAAGATACTATTGGAAGATTAGCTTATTACAGTAAATTAAAGACAGATACTTTTCAATCTTGTTTAACAGGTGATAGCAGAAACATTGATGTGTTTAAAGAACTTAAAAAAATTAATCCGGAGTTTGGAAAGTTAACTGAAAAACAAAAAATAAAAGGAATATTTTCCAGTCCTCCCTATGTAGGATTAATTGATTATCACGAGCAGCATGCTTACGCTTATGATTTGTTCGGATTTGAAAATAAAAAAGAATTGGAAATTGGACCGCTTTATAAAGGACAAGGTAAAGAAGCAAAGCAAAGTTACATAGAAGGAATTTCTGCCGTTTTGAATAATTGCAAAAAATATTTAGCAGAAGACTACGATATATTTTTAGTAGCCAATGATAAATATAATATGTACCCAACCATTGCGGAAAATTCCGGAATGAAAATAGTAAATCAATTCAAACGCCCCGTCTTGAACAGAACAGAAAAAGATAAAGGAGCATATTCAGAAATAATATTTCATTTAAAGGAGAATTAAAATGGACAGGATTAATAAAAAAATAGACACATTTATAAGCAATTTTTTCTCCGATGTAGATTTTGAATTCCAAGGAGGGGCAAAGGTTAAACCGGAAGCAGAAATTATGGGTTTAAAATATGAATATTTTATTAATTCTTTTGAAGTTTTTAAATACAAAAAAGAAATTGATGTAGAAGATATAAAACGTTTAACCACAGGGCACTTAAAAGGAATTGATAGTGTATATTTAATTTTAAATGGAAAATTTTTTGCTATTCCTGAGAAAGATGATGAAGACTTTGAAGAATTCATTACAGATATAGAATATAGAATTAAAAACGACGATGAAATTAAAGCTACATTCTTTTTTAATCAAATTAAATCTGAAGAAACAAATCAAGATAAATTTATTGGATTTTGTGATGCCGTATATGATGTTTTCAATAGTGAAGATTCACAGATTTTAGATAATAAAAGAATTCAAGCTTTAAAAACAGCATTTGAAAAAATCGCTGAAAAGTCAGAAGATATTAATTTATTTTTAAAATTTTGTGCTGTAAAAAAGGATACGAAAAAAATTAATGAATTAGAAAAAACGTGGATAAGCACTATACAAAAGAATACTAAGGAATTAAAATCAACTAAATTCAAAAATGTAGAAATTCAATTACTAGCAGGGCAAGATTATTTTAGTAAGTTAGATAGTTATAATTCACCAAATAAAAGAAAATTCGAAATCAATCAAATTAACACAAGATTTATAAAGTATGAAATTGACGATACAGTTACACATCTAGGCTTTTTTTCTTTAAAGGACATAATAACATTATTAACTGATGATGATGGAAATTTTGATGATACAAATGTTTTTTTTGATAACATAAGATACTTCCAAGGTGATACTTCCGTAAATTCAAAAATCTTAAGGAGTTTAAATACAAACGGGGCTTTATTTCACACACTTCATAATGGTATAATAATAACATCAAATGAGTCACGATTCAATGCTGCTAATGGTAACTTGATTATAGAAGGATTTTCAATTGTTAATGGGTGCCAAACATGTAATATGATTTGGAAGTGGTATGAAAATAGCTTAGATAAAAATACAAATATTTACAGAATTTCTGAAGAGCAACTTGAACAAAGTAAAATTCCGGTTAAAATTGTTATAACGCCTAACTATGATTTAAGGAATAAAATTACTGAAGCAGCCAACACACAAAACCCCATTAGAACAATAAATTTAATAGCAATATCTGATACCGCAAAAACGTTAGAAACTAAATTTAAAGAATTAGAATGGGTCAAAAGAAAAGAAAAATTAATATTTCAGCGTTTACCAAAACACGGAGAAGAAGGTGATAATTATTTAAATGTGAGTTTAGAAGATACAGCAAGATCTTTTTATTCAACATTTGGGAAAGTACCACATGAAGTTTCAAGGTCTTTTGGAAAATTTTTGGATAAAAAATTAGAGGTAGAGGATTTTCTGAGCGATAAAAAAGGTAATGAATATGATATTAATGCATATTTAATTTCATCAATAGTTTTAAACTATTTAGTGAGATTTCTTAAGTCTCGATATGGTAAATTAACAAGTTTAAAAAATCATTTATTATTACTTTTTTTCTATTCAATTGATAAGAATTTTTCAACTAACAACGGAAAAAGAATTTCTAAAGATTTAGTGGACAAAATTATTAACATTGTAGATGATAAAGATGAATTTGAAAAAATATGTACCAATATTTGCGATTTTGCAAAAAATAAATTAACGTTTTATATAGACAATTCTGTAGAAGGCAAACCTAAAGTAATCTCTAAATCTTACTATTCCGAAGAACACACAAAAAAAATGTTAGAATTGTTTGAGGAGAATTTAAAAAATGTTTGATAGTTCTCAATTCCAAACTGTTGAATTTGTTCTAAAAAACAGCCTTCGAAATAAATTCAAAAACTATAAACCTGTATCAGTTTATATGCCTTTCCATACAAGATTGCTTGGAAAGGATAGACTTGCATTATACTCTTTTATACAATCTCTAAACACAACTTTCGGGGGAAGTTTTTTTGAACCAGTTGCAAGAGCGCTTGCAGAACCAAACTTTCAATCCTCACAAACGCAGCAAACAGCAGGAACGCAAATTACAACAGAAGCTTTTTTAGTAATTCAGGATATAATAACAAGTCTTACTACTGTCAGCGCATCACCAAACAAAGTTGAAGAAATTGAAAGGATAAGAGCAGTTTGCAGAAAAGGAAAAGTTGGTACTGTAAAGATGACTAAGGTAGATGTAAAGGTTGTTGCAGATGACGGAACGATTTATTTTTTTGATTTAAAAACTGTAAAACCGAATAAAGGAAATTTTATAGGTTTTAAAAGAATGCTTTTAGAATGGACTGCTGCCGCACTTTATGATAATCCCGATGCGAATGTTCAAACATTAATAGCAATTCCATATAATCCATTTGAGCCTAAACCTTATACTCCATGGACAATGGCTGGATTGTTTGACTTGCCGCATGAGTTAAAAGTTGCTGAAGGTTTCTGGGATTTTCTCGGGGGTGAAGGTTCATATCAAAATCTATTAGACATTTTTGAAAAAGTAGGCGTAGAAATGCGAGAAGAGATAGATGAATATTTTTCAAGATTTAATAAGAAATAAAGTCGGCTTCGCCGTTTAATTTTACATCGAAACCACTCCGCCTTAGGCGGACTTTCAGCCTCCCGATTTCATCGGGACTTGATAATTGATAGCCTTCCCCCTCTCCGCCAAGGCGGACGTTCCGCTTGCTTCGGAGGGGGTAAACATACTCACACCAACAATTCAAACCTTCTGTCAATACCATTCAAAAAAAATCTACCTATTAGTACTAATGGGGTCTATATGATTTTTTTCTAATATCCCTGTAATTATTTTACCGCAATTAAAAAATTACATGGATACAAAAATCATAAACAAAAGAAAAAAATTAGCGGATAAATTAATTAAGGGGACTAATAAATCCAAGCCCTCCAATAAAGAGCAGCTTGAGATATCCTTAAAGCTTATCCGTCAGTACAGCCCGAAGGCAGGGAGAAATCAGAGGAAGCTCGGCCACCTGACGGGGATAAGCCCCAAGACTATCAACAATATTCTTCAAAGGCCTGACTGCAAAAAGCTGAATAAATATTTTAACTCCTTCGATAGAGAAGACGGAGCGATGGATAAGATGAAGGTGAAAGCTGCGAAGATAGAAAAGGCAATTCCGCGCTGCAGCGGAACACTACGCGACCTTGCACGAAGAGTTAAAATGCCTGAGCGCACCGTAAAAACTTATCTGTGGGACCACAGATTTCCGCAGCTTGAAAAAGCTATGAGCAGACGCCGCGAACTGTGCAGGTCAAGGACTAAAAAAGAGACAACGGAGTTAGTGACGGAATTAGTGATAAAGCATAATGCCGATATTAAAAAAATTGCTGCGGAGTTAGGGCTGAGTGTAGCGCGCGTATCAAATATTGTGAGCGACCCTCACACTCCCGAACTGACAAAGCTGTACGATACAGTCCGTGAGCAGCAGAAGCAAGAGAAGGCTGAGGCACGCGCGGCGGCAAAAGCGGAGCAGAAGGCTTCGGATGAACTGAAGGGGAATCCGGATTTTGAGATCGATACGAAGCGAGAGGGCTTTCTGCCACATCAGATAGACTTTGCATATATGCCGCCGGGAGAAGTGAAGCATCCTGCGATAGTCGGCGGGTTCGGCTCGGGCAAGACTATGTCAGTCCCTCTGCGCTGGCTGAAGCTGATAGAGTACAGAATGTCTCAGGGCAAGAAGTGTGATTTAATGGTGCTGGAGCCTACGAATGAAATGATACGCGATATAATAGTGCCGACGTTCGATGAGTTCTTTGCGAAGTTTGAGATACCCGTGAAATACTTATCGCAGCGGCAGAACTACACGATAAAATACAAGGGCGCAAAGCATATGTGCATGCTTCGCAGCGCAGAGAGGCCGGCCTCGCTGACTGGCAAGAACTTATCGGATATAATAATAGATGAGTTCGACCGCATACCGTATTACAAGCAGAAGCAGGTCTGGCGCGAGTGCATTTCGCGCATACGCAAAACGGAGTACGGCACGTGCTCGGTGGTGACTACTCCCGAGGGGTATAAGCTCACGCATGAGCTGTGGGTAGAGAAGAGATCGAAGGCATTCAATTGCATCAGGGCGAAGACAAGCAATAATATACATCTGCCGCCGGACTACATTGAGAATTTAATTGAGCAGTACGATAGCAAGCTGGCAAAGCAGTATCTGGAAGGGGAGTTTGTCAATATCGAAAGCGACGTTGTCTACTATTGCTTCGATAGGAAAGTGAATGTAATCCCCGATGAAAAAATCCCGGCCGGTGATGACAACAGAATAATAATAAGCTTTGACTTCAACGTAAACCCAATGTGCGCTGTGGAGATAATAATGCAGGGCAGGGCGCGCTACCAGGTGCATGAGTACAAGATATCAAACAGCAATACAAAGGAGCTCTGCGAGACGATAATAGATTCCGTCCGCCGCCGCTATGAAAACTGCGATAAGCTGAACATCATCCTTACCGGTGATGCATCGGGCGCGGCGCGGTCTAGCTCGGGCGGGCACTCGGATTTCGAGATAATCAGCAAGTGCTTTGCCGATGCGGAGTTTTCCGGAGCGTTTATATCGCTGCAGCCGGCGAATCCCCCCGTGCGCGAAAGAGTGAACTACGTGAATTCTATTCTCGAGAAAAAGCAGTTCTTCATAGCGGAGTCGTGCAAGGCATCGGTGAAGGACAGGGAAATCGTCAGCTGGAAAAAAGGCAGCAGGAAATTTGTCATCGATAAATCGGACAGGACGACCACTCACCTCAGCGATGCGGCTGACTACGGTATATGGGTATCACGATATGCAATGAATAAAGATAATAATAATCAGGTAGCTGTATCGATTCCGTTTACAAGCAGATACAATGGCAAGTTTTAATAAAAAAGGGCGTATGCTAATACGCCCTCTATATAAATAAAACAAAGAATATTTTTTAAAACATTTTAAAACGTGAACGTCATGCCCATTTTGAACGTGCTGTATCTCAGCGGAGCCTCGCCGGCAAAAGGCCAGTTCATGTGCTCTTTGCGCAGCTGATATATTCCGTACTCGTATGCATTCTTCAGAACAAAATTTACTATTGCCCCGGCTACAGGTGTGTTGTTCATTATTCTTGTTATAAACTCGTCGAGCATTTCTGCGCCGCCAAGCTCTATCATTGAACTGACTAACTGCTGCCCGAATAAATGACGCGGGAATATATCCGATACTTCATACTTCGGCTGAAGCGAGAGCCCCTTTGTTATCTGAAAATTTATTCCTGCTTCAGTAGATGTGCCGAAGCGCACTGCTTCGTTAAAGTCGTCGAATTTATCATAGTCGCTTGGGTTTGCCGCTGAGTTTTTATCGAATGAAAATCTTTGCCAGGCAAATGTGTTTGCATTATAGGGCATAATTGAAAAGCTGCCGAACTTCAGCCCTATGCCTTCTTTTTTACCGAAGCCCCATCTCCACATGTTTGATGCTATTCCCGATGAATTGCGCTGAGCGGAAATATCGCTGGTAGTATTGCTGATAAAAAGATAATTGTTATCGTAGTCGATAACTTTTTTTGAGTAGCCGCTCTGATATTGATGCGCCGTGCCAAGCTTCAGCTCTATCATGCCGGGCTTTGAAAAATTTGAGCTGCTGCCGTACAAATTTATTTCAGAGAGGCCGTAGCCAAGCTCTATAGTCGGCTTTTCCCATGTAATTCTGAATTTATGATACATGCGGGATTTTTCCGCTCTTTCATTATCCTTATCTTTTTCCTGTGCAAAACCGGTCTGTATAAAAAAACTTAATATGATTAATAGTGAGGGAAGTAATAAATACCTGCGCATAATCTGTGGTTTTAATTTGAGTGATATACTTTTTTAGACTGAAAAAAATAAAAAAAGTTTCAGACCACCACGCTTGTCATCCCCGTGAAAATGGGGATCCAATCATACACAACGCAATGTGAGAGACACAATACCCCGTATCTAGTACGGGGCAAGCTTTGCTTCTCCAATCAAAACACCCCGCTTGTCATTCCCGCAAAAGCGGGAATCCAGAAATACACAATTGTTGACCTATACACGCTTGGAAAGCGTGCCAACTGTGTGGTGTGTTTTCACTCCGCTTGTCATTCCCGCGAAAGCGGGAATCCAGGTATAAAGCCTTTGTGTTTAAACTAACTTAATTTATTGGTAAATTAGGGAAATTTTAAAATCCCAATGGCAAATAATGTTGAAATAAGCGAAGAAAAAAGATTAAATATAAATGATCTTTTCGACATGATGCATGAAACAATCGATAATACCAAAACTCCTAAACTTTGTTTTTTTCTTGGTGCAGGATGTTCTGTTTCAAGTAATATTCCGACAGGTGGAGGAATAATAGAAATTGTTCAGAAAATATTATTTTATAAAAAAAATTATTCAAGTCAACATAAAATTGTATCTGGTGAGTATATTTTTAATGGTTCTTTAAATGAAAAGATTGAAAATTTTTACAATTCCAATAAAGACGATTTTGATAAATATGTTAAAGAAGTTGAAACTGGCTTTAAAACAAGATTTTTAAAAAAAGGTGATGATGAGTTGGTTGAATTACTACCTGAATCGTTTAAAAAAGACTTAAGTGGTATACCTAATATAATTGATTTTCTTTTTGAAGACTCACTTTATGGCTCTTGGTTGAATTTTTATAACGGAGATAACAGAGAACGTCAAAAATTGTTTGAAAAAATTATTGAAAAAAAAGAACCTCACGGAAGTTATATTTTGTTTTCACATTTAATAAATGAGCGGTTAGTTAAAAATGTATTTACAACAAATTTTGATGATCTTTTAAATTATTCACTTTCCCGTTATTACGATATTTACCCCAGAATTTTCTCACATAACGAAACCGCCGCATATATAAATATACATAGTGATAGGCCAAATATCATAAAACTTCATGGTGATTATCTTTTTCAGGATATAAAAAATATAGAAAACGAAACTCAGTCATTGGAAAAAAATATGGAGGAAAAATTTGGTGAAGCATTAAATCAGTGCGGTCTTGTTGTAATTGGTTATAAAGGTGCTGATCACTCAATTATGAAAATATTAGAAGAAAGGAAGAAGAATTTAGCTGGAAAATATTTTTTGCTATGGATAACAGATGACAAAAATAAATTACATTGGAGAGTAAAAAAGCTACTTGAAGAAACACCAAATAGTTATTTTCTGGAGATTGAAAGTTTTGAGATATTTATAGCTAAACTTTGGAATTTATTTGGTTTTTTACCCATAGAAATAAAACAAAAAGCTGAAGAAAGGCAACACACATATTTAGCGCATGTTGAGAGAGCTGTTTTGGAAGATGACAAAAGAGGTATTGAACTTTTCGATTTAGCTAATAGAAATCACAAATTAGGAAAATCAGAAGAAGCTTTGAAAAATGTTCAAGATTTGTTAAAACTATTACCTTACAATTCAGTTGTATATGGATTAAGAGGAAATATTTATGCTGACTTAAAAATGCGTAACGAAGCAATGAACGATTATAATACTTCAATATTTTTGAGATATGATAATATTATCAGTCATTTTAATAGAGGTTTGTTATATGAGGAATTGGAGATGTTTGATTTAGCACTAAAGGATTTGGATAGAACTATAGAATTAGGGGGCTCAAGCATTGATTATTTCAACAACAGAGGCATTTTACATATTGAGTTAAAAAATTATGACAAAGCAATTTTGGATTTTAATAAGGCGTTAGAAATAAATCCCAATGACGCTATGGTATACAATAATAGAGGAAATCTCTTTAGAATTTTAAAAAGTTATGAACTCTCTTTTGCAGACTTTGAAAAAGTATTAGAGTTGAATCCAGAACATACAGATGTATATTTTAATCGCGGATTATTATATTTTACTTTTGAAAAGTATACTGAAGCATTAATAGATTTCAATCGCTATATTCAAGCAAACCCTGATAAATTGGAGGCATATAAAAACCGGGGTCTTTTATACTACGAAACAAAAGATTATAAAAATGCTATAATAGATTTTGATAAGGTTATTAGTTTAGAACCAGACAAACCAAATTTTTACAATTTAAGGGGTATTGCTCATTGTATGTTAAATAACAATAGAGAAGCAATTGAAGATTTTAATAAATCTATCAAATTAGATTCTAATAATTATGAAACATATTTTGCAAGAGGTTATTCACAATTCTGTTTGAAAAATTATAATGAAGCAATTTCAGATTATTTAATTTCAATTAGAATCAATCCGGATTATATAACTTCTTACTTACATATTATAGAACTTTATATAGCTAATTTCAATTATGAATTATCTTATGAAAAAATTATAACAGCAGCGCCAATACCTAAAACTAACAAAGAAGAATTAACATGGAACTATTTAAGTGTAATTACTAAAGTTATTCTAGGTAAAAGTTATTCGGAGAATTCTGAAAGATTTGAAGAACTGTACAAAAAAAATACTTTAGTTGAATGGGATACCAAAGAAATAGAAACATGGCTTATCCAAGTTGATCTTCCATTAGAAAAGAAAAAGTTAATAACAGAAATAACCAGTAAAATGAAAAAATTAAAGATTGAAGTCAAATCTGGATTCCCGCTTTCGCGGGAATGACAATGTGAGAGAAAAAACAAGATTCAAAATGAATAGTATAGTTTAATGAAGTATTATTTTGTTTACATATTAACAAATAAAAGAAACGGTACACTTTACATAGGAGTTACGAACAATTTATTACGGAGAGTAAAAGAGCATAAGGATAAAATTGTAAAAGGTTTTACAGAAAAATACGGAGTGGATAAACTTGTTTATTATGAACAAACTGAAAATGTAAGCTCAGCAATATCGAGAGAGAAGGTTTTGAAAAAATGGGAGAGAAAATGGAAACTGGAATTGATTGAAAAAGAAAATCCGGAATGGCGTGATTTGTATTATGAACTCGGAGGAATTTAGAAATTTATAAAAGTTATTAGACTGGATTCCCGCTTGACCCAGAGGGTACCCCGCGGGAATGACAAGCTGGGTGTAATTTTATAGTCGGGGCTATTGCCCCGTTTTTATTTTAAAACTGGATCCCCGCTTTCGCGGGGATGACAAGCTGGGTGTAATTTTATAGTCGGGGCTATTGCCCCGTTTTTATTTTAAAACTGGATCCCCGCTTTCGCGGGGATGACAAGCGTTATGTATGATTGGATCCCGCATCAAGTGCGGGATGACAACTTACTTCACCATTACCATTTTCTTTGTGATAGTCTGCTTATCTGTAGTAAGGCGGTAGAAATAAATTCCGCTTGAGGCATTGTGGAGCGATGCATCGAATATAACTGAGTGGCTCCCCGGCGAAAACTTTCCTTCTGCCAGTACGGCAATTTCATTTCCTACAACATCATAAACTTTCAGCGTAACGTAATCTGCAATCCGCAAATCAAAATTTATCTTCGTGGAAGGATTGAAGGGATTCGGATAATTCTGATAGAGATAAAAATCGCTTACGACTTCGCTGCCTGAATTATTTATACCGCTCGGCACCTGCGCGCAGTTAAGATAGAACGGCTTCTTATTATACTGAGTGTTCCAGATATTATACGTCTCTGAAATTTTGCAGTACTGAAGCCTGCCCGAAGAAACGTAGGGAGCGAGGGTATCGATGAAGGCGGAAATTTTATTTATGATATTAGTTGTGATGCTGACGTTGGAAATAAAAATCCCTGCCGTATAAAATCCCGTATCGGGAACGGTGTGGTTTTCGATAGCATTAAGTATCTGCCTGATGACGGCGATTGAATTATTTATATTGGTCGTATCAAAAATTTTATTTTCGCAGCCGTTGCCGATGAGAGTAAGGTTTTTAGTGGAGTCGTGCGTATAAAACTGCGCCATGCTCTTCGGCTTGAACGCTCCGAAAATCATAGGGTCGTTGACGTGCCTTTGCGTGCCGCCGCCCCATAGAATATCGGGCTTCCAGAAGTAAGTTGTATAGTATCGGCCGTAAATTCCGGCTTCGAGATTCTCCCAGTTATTTCCGTTGATGACGGTGTCATATAGAAATCCGCCTGTGGTTTTTGTGGGAGTGATGCCAAGCGCCTGATGGAGATAGGCAACATCGGCGTAGTTGTAAAGCGTGGACTCGTGCGAGTGGGGATCGCATTCGATGCCTTTATCTTCAACCATCCATTTGATAATATTTTTTCCGTTAGTGTTGGAAACATATTAACAAAGGCAATTATCATATTGCGTTTGCTGATATACGCGGGGAAGTTGTTGAACTGGTCAGCATCTTCGTTATGCGAGATAAAATTTAAATACAGCCTGGGAGCAGTCCGCTGCGGACTGAGCTGTGTGTTTTGATACTGAGTGTTTGAAAATATCGTCTGCGGAAACAGACTTATTTGGGATAGGCTTGTTAACGCTAATAGAACTAAGACCGGTATTTTCATAGAACGAGGTTTATTTAGAACTTGGACATAATATAATAAATTTGGTTTAATATATCACGCCCCGGGATTTATCAGAGCGATTTCAGTCCGAGTTCTGCCTGCTTCAGGTGGCGCTCCATGTGAGTAACGCTGATATCCATCGAGTCTTTAAGCGTGTAAGTAAATATCGAGCCGGCGGGGGACTGCACGATAGTTTTATTTACATCAACATCTTCCTCCTTTATCTGCGCGAAATATTTTAAAAGAATATTTGTGTTCTGAATAAAATCATTTATGATAGTTGGGGGAATATTGCTTTCAGAGGGGCGGAATGATTTCAGCGCCTTTACTTTTTTTGTATCGCTGCGCAGGACTTTAAGAAGGAAGCTTCCCGTTACATGACTGAGCGGATTTATCTTCTGCCATAGCGTCATGTGATGCCTGCCTGTAGCGACTTTTTCATAGATGGGGTAATAAGTCGAGTTGTATATAATGAGATGGTCGAATACCTGTCCGATGCTCCATTTATCGGGAGCGGGCTTTTTGTTGAGCTGTGCGGCAGTAAGCGCGCCGAACTCTTCGGTAGTTTTTTTGAGTACAGCTTCAGTTCTTTTGATGAAGGTGTTAATAATGGCTTCGTTGATAGTGCTCATGAAATAGACTTAAGTTAACTGATAGCGCTTTAGTATTTGCAACAAAGGGGGGTTGTATAAAAGTCCGTATTAAAATAAAATCATCCTAGGAACACTCTGCCTTTGATTGCCTGTATAAAGAGGAGAGCTGAGATTAAAAAATAGATGACAGAAATAATTATGACGGCGTATTTATTTTTTATAAATGCTCCGGCGATAGGAAGCACTTGCAGTGCGTGCATGCCGATAAAGTGAGCGATGCGCAGATCGCCGCCCTCTCTGCTCCAGTTTACGAATGGCAAGCCTTTGCCGCCATCAGGAACGCCGACTGTATGCGAGCGGTTTTGTACCATTGCAATGCCTTCAAGGCTTGCGAGGATGAAAATCAGAAGTCCCATGCGAATACCCCAGAGAAGGGACTCGGACATGTGCACATCGGATGTAAAATAGAGTACGAGTATATATGTGCAGAGCAGTGTGTTGATGAAGATGGAGATACCCATTACGCTGAAAACGAGCCCGTTGAAGGCAGTGGTTTCATTGAAGTGGGAGGTTACTCCGCGCGCTGCCTGCATGAAGATCAGGGTGGTTTCGAGAGTCATGAGGATAGTTATAGTCCAGCTGAGCCATTTAAGATTTTGCGGAAGATAAGATAGTATGAAAGCCATTGTAAAAAGATAAATGGCAACAGAGAGAAAAAATTTCATGGGCTTTACCCATGCGTTAACGCCTGTGATGGTGCGTTCATCGATGAAAGACAGGATGAAGGCGGCTGCAAATCCGGCGAGATTAAGTGTTCCTGCCCATGCGAGGATGTAATTGCGCTGAATGATATCGGAGAAGATGGTTGTCATAATTAGAATTATATTGCTAAAATAACAAAAGTAAAAATTAAATAGTAAGTCACGATATAAATCCATTGAAAAAATGGGTTAGAATATGTAATTTATTGCTTGTCCGATTTTACGGGCGATTAGCTCAGCTGGTTAGAGCACTTCGCTTACACCGAAGGGGTCTGAGGTTCGAATCCTTAATCGCCCACGAAAGAAAGCCTGATTACGAAAGTAGTCAGGCTTTTTTGTTATATTGAAGTTTTATTTAAATAATAATTTTGAATTGTGTTAGTATTTGAATATTAATATCTTATCTGCGCATTATAATCACAAAAATTTAACCTTTTTATAGATTTCAATAGATACTATTTGAAAAAATTTAACTTTCTATTACTTCTATTTCTTCTCTCGATTATATTCTGCAGCCAATTAAAGGCGCAGACTACTCAAAGCGTTTTAGACAGGGCTAATGAACTTGTTGTAAACGGCAGGCTGGAGGAAGCGCAGACCTATCTTGAGCGTTTTCATCGCGCAAATCCTAAGGAAATAAAAATCACAATTGCCTGCGCAAACGTTGCTTATCAGAATAAAAGATATGGTTTATTCATGGACCTCTATACTGAGGCAATGGAGATGGAGCCTAAGAATTATCCTATGAAACTTGATTATGCCCGAATGCTTTTTGACGTGGATGAGTACGAAACAGCTCTGCCGATATTAGAAGAATACCTCACCTACGACCCGGTTAACATTGAAGCGTTACTTGATAAAGCTATAATCTTAAAGAGTAACGAAGATTTTATAGAATCATACAATGCAGTTTCAAAAGTATTAACTAAAGACCCGACTAATGTTACAGCGCGCGATCTGAAAGCAGAGCTATTAGTTTTAAAATCAAAGTGGGCAAAGCTGACAGCTAACTATAGCAGTAACAGCCAGTCATTTGATGTTTTTGCTCCTGTGCTTGAAGGCGGTATTTATTTCAGTCCGTTATCCTCGCCGCGTCTTTCAATTAGCCCCATGCTTTTTCAGAGAACAAAAGGCGATAACATCAGCATTTACAGGCTTCAGTTTGACAACAGGTCATATATTAAGGAATTTGGAGTAGCCAGTGATTACGGAGCGGGACTGATAATGTATCCCGGAACTGAGTTCGACGTTACTGCAAGAGTGCGATTTGAAAAATTTGCCGAACGGTATATACTTTTAACTATTGGTGCTGAACGTAAGCCGTACTTTAACTCCTTATATAGTATAGATACAACGGTGATGACTCACGCTGCATCAGGGTCAATAACACTAACAACTAAAGAAAGCTGGAACGGAAAAGCTTCGATTGAAACGGTTTTCTTCGACGGAGTTGATAATCCTGTTACAACTCTTACCGGCATTCTTTACACACCCCGTTTGAAATTTAAAGATTTTGATTTTAAGATCGGGTATGGATTTAACCTAAGCACATCAAAACTGGAAAAGTTCGCATCGGATAAAACACCGGAGGAAATTCTTAACAGCGGAACATCGGCGCCGTTTTTTGGCGGAGATTATTATCCGTATTACACACCTAAAAATTTATTATCGCAATCAGCTTATTTTGCTTTCGGATATTATCCTACGCTTGAAACACAGGCATCGCTGTCAGTCGGTTACGGTTTGAGCGGCTCAGCTGAAAAGCCATATTTCTTCAGGGATGGAAACGCTATTGGACAGGTCTATCTTTCAAGAGGGTATGTTAAGGAAAATTTTACTCCTGTAGATGTAAATTTTTCAGTGCACTCTCTCATAACACCTAAAATTGAAATGAACATAGATTTCAATTATTCTAAAAACTTCTTCTATATTATAAGGACTCTTTCATTAGGTGTGAAAGTAAATTTCTGGAAATAGGCTTAATTTAAAATTTCAGATTTAAAATGTGCAGATGCCTGCATTATTTTATAAATTTGATATCTGATATCTGATATCTGATATGTGAAATTGAGGTGTCTTTTTTATTCTTTTTAATTACCTCTATAATGCATATTTTTCTCGTTTGAAACCTCATTGCAAGTGAAGAGTAAACTACTTTTTCTTTCCTCCATAGCTGTAATTTTCGTTATAAACCTGTTTTCCGGTTCTATCGATCCGTATTTTTATACCGTTATTATTTATATCGGTATAAACATCATTCTTGCAACGAGTCTAAATCTTATTAACGGATATACAGGTCAGTTTTCGCTCGGTCATGCAGGGTTTATGGCTATCGGCGGCTACTTATCTATTGCTCTCTCCACTTACTTCGCTCCATTTTTTCAAAGCACTTTCGGCACGGGAGCCTTTGGTAATGCTATTACTTTTATTATAGTATTGCTTGCGGGGGGAACGGCTGCGGCTTTAGTCGGTTTGCTTGTCGGTGTGCCTTCACTGAGATTAAAAGGAGATTATCTTGCTATCACAACTCTCGGCTTTGCTGAAATTATCAGAGTTGTAATTCAGAATATGGATGTTATCGGCGCATCGCAGGGATTCAGAGGGGTTTATATTTATGCTAACGGAGTGAAGAGTCCGCAGATGGTGCAGGACTTGGTAGATATGCCGACAGTTTTTTATGCAGTTCCGCAGTTTACAAATTTCTTCTGGACGTTTTTATTTGTGGCAATAATTATTTATTATGTAAGTAATCTGATTAACTCAACATATGGCAGAGGATTTTTATCCGTGAAGGATGATGAAATTGCTGCAGAGTCGATGGGTATTAACACAACAAAATTCAAAGTATCGGCTTTTGTTACGGGAGCATTTTTTGCAGGCATTGCCGGTGTGCTTTACGGACACTTTAATTTATATCTGAACCCTGAAGATTTTAATTTCCTTAAATCAGTTGAAATAGTTGTAATGGTTATTCTCGGCGGTATGGGAAGCATGATTGGCGTTATAATTGCCGCTGTGCTTTTGACAATTTTGCCGGAGTTTTTACGAAGTGTATCCGAGTACAGAATGATTATCTATGCTCTGCTATTAATAATAATGATGTTAACACGACCGCAGGGATTGTTTGGATTTAAAGTGAAGTTAAAGAAGAAAAAATAAATTTCTCATTCTCAATCTGCCGCGGCGGATCGAGAATGTATAAAGTTTACGTTACGAAGCAGGAGCTTCGTAATGAGATAAAAATCTGAAATTAGATTGAGCTTATTAAAATTAGATAATATTACGATGCGCTTCGGCGGTCTTACCTGTGTTGATAAAGTATCAACTACAGTGGAAGATAATGAGCTTGTCGGGATGATAGGTCCTAACGGTGCAGGGAAGACGACGGTTTTCAATATGATTACGGGAGTGTATGACCCGAGCGACGGAGATATACTTTTTAATAATGAATCAATTGTGCCTTATAAGCCATTCGAAGTTTCGGAGAAAGGAATCAGCAGAACATTTCAGAATATAAGATTATTTAAATCACTTTCTGTAAAAGATAACGTAAGAGTTTCATTTATAAAAAATATTAAGTCAAAATATTTTTCATCTGTTCTGCAGCTTCCGAAGTTTTACAAGGAAGAAAAAGAGATAGATAAAAAAATTGATGAGCTGCTTGAGATGTTTGACCTGCTCCATGAAAAAGATGAGTATGCTGTTTCGCTCCCTTACGGCGACCAGAGAAAATTAGAGATTGTAAGGGCATTAGCAACATCACCGAGATTATTATTATTAGATGAACCGGCTGCGGGAATGAATCCAACAGAGAAAGTTGATTTGATGAACCTCATAAAAAAAATAAAAGATCTTTTCCATATTTCTATTTTACTTATTGAGCACGATATGAAAGTTGTGATGGGTGTATGTGAAAGAATATTTGTTCTTGAATACGGAAAAAAAATAGCTGAAGGTAAACCTGAAGAAATCCGTAATGATGAGAAAGTTATATTAGCATATCTGGGGGACACACACCATGCTTGAAATTAAAGACTTACAGGTACATTACGGAGCGATAAAGGCAATAAGGAATATTAATTTAAGTGTGCCTGAAGGCTCGATTGTTACATTGATTGGCTCGAACGGAGCAGGAAAAACTTCAACACTGAGAGCGATTTCCGGAATAATAAAAGTTGCAGGCGGTTCTATTACGTACAACGGTGATAATATAACAAATCTTCATCCTGAAAAAATTGTGAAGATGGGCATATGCCAGTCTCCTGAAGGAAGATTGATTTTTTCTAACTTAACTGTTGAAGAAAATCTTTTGATGGGCGCATACACACGCAAAGATAAGCAAGGAATAAAGGATGACTTAGAGTTTGTGTTCTCATTCTTCCCGAGACTTAAAGAAAGAATAAAACAATTAGGTGGAACGCTGAGCGGCGGCGAGCAGCAGATGCTTGCAATATCACGCGCCTTAATGTCAAAGCCGAAAGTGCTTTTACTTGATGAGCCTTCATTGGGTATAGCTCCGTTGCTGGTTAAAACAATTTTTGAAAAAATAGTCGCGCTGAATCACTCGACAGGAATTACAATTCTTTTAGTTGAGCAGAATGCAAACCTAGCTTTATCAATTGCAAACTACGGATACGTATTGGAAACAGGTGAAATAATTTTAGAAGGAAAAGCTGATGAACTTGCGAAGAATGAAGAAGTGAGGAAGGCATATTTAGGGGAGTAAAAACTTTCTCATTCACAACGTCCTCGTTGGGAATGTTATATTGCGTTACGAACGAGGACGTTCGCAACGAGGGATCAAAATAAATCTTAAACTATAATATCATGAATATAAAACTTGCAGACAGAATGTCCAGGCTTGGGACAGAAACAGCATTCGAAGTTTTAGCGAAAGCAAAAAAACTCGAAGCCGAAGGTAAAAAAATAATACATCTGGAAATCGGACAGCCCGATTTTCCTACTCCCCAGAATATATGTGATGCAGCAATTGCCTCTATAAAAGCCGGCGATCACGGCTATACTCCGTCCAACGGGATAGTCGAGCTGAGACAGGTAATAGCAGATTACATTACCCGCACACGCGGAGTGCAGAGAGATGCTGACGAAGTTGTTATGATGCCAGGCGCAAAACCTGTTATGTTTTACGCAATGCTTGCGCTGGTGAATGAAGGCGATGAAGTGATATATCCGAATCCGGGATTTCCGATCTATGAATCTATGATTAATTTTGTAGGCGGAACAGCTGTTCCGTTGAAACTGGAAGAATCAAAGAATTTTTCATTCGATGTTGAAGACTTGAAAAAACTTATCACACCAAAGACAAAGTTAATAATTATTAATACTCCGCAAAATCCTACTGGCGGAATTTTAACTGAAGACACAATCAGAAAAATCGCAGACGTTGTAAAAGATACAGATATAATGATACTTAGTGATGAAATTTATTCAAGATTAATTTTTACAGGTGAGCATTTCAGCATTACACAAATTCCCGGCATGCTTGAGCGTACAATTATACTGGAAGGATTTTCAAAAACATATGCAATGACCGGATGGAGAGCAGGTTACGGAGTAATGAGAAAAGACCTTGCTGAATTATTTTCAAAGCTGATGACTAACAGCAATTCATGTACAAACTACATGGTTCAGAAAGCATGTATAGAAGCATATACAGGTCCGCAGGATGCAGTCGAGCACATGAAGGCAGAATTTTTAAAGAGAAGAGATGTGATAGTTGACGGATTAAATTCAATCCCGGGATTTTCATGCGTAGTGCCTGACGGCGCATTCTATGCATTCCCGAATATAACAAAGACAGGATATGATTCAAGAAAGCTTTGCGATCATTTACTCTATAATGCAGGTGTAGCATGTTTATCGGGAACGGCATTCGGAGCATTCGGTGAAGGCTATTTAAGATTCTCCTATGCAAACTCAACTGAAAATATTCAGGCAGCAATTAAAAAGATAAAGGAAGTTTTGTAAAAGTAGAAAGTAGAAAGTAAGATTAAACGTATACGGTTAATTGTTAATTACTAATTGTTAATTGAAAAGATGAATTATAAATTATTAGGTAATGCCGGAGTAAGGGTTTCGGAAATATGCCTTGGCACTATGACGTTCGGTTCGGATACTGATTTCGGATGCGACTATGAAACAAGCAAAAAGATATTTGATATTTATGTGAACAAAGGCGGTAACTTTATTGATACTGCAAATATTTATACTGCCGGCAACAGCGAAATGATTACCGGTGATTTGATCCGTGCTGATAGAGACCACTTCGTACTTGCAACAAAATATACTTTGTTTGATAAAAAAGGTGACCCAAATTATTCCGGCAACTCAAGGAAAAATATGATGCGCTCCGTTGAAGGAAGTCTGAAAAGACTGAACACAGAATATATCGATTTATTTTGGGTGCATGCATGGGATTTTACCACTCACGTTGAAGAAGTAATGCGCGGACTGGATGACTTAGTTTCACAGGGAAAAGTAAATTATATAGGAGTATCTGATACTCCTGCATGGGTAGTAGCCCAGGCAAATACAGTAAGTAGTTTTCACGCCTGGTCTAAGTTTTGCGCTTTGCAGATTGAATATAGCTTAACGCAAAGAACTCCTGAAAGAGACTTATTCCCGATGGCAAAAGAATTTGACCTCGCAGTAACATCATGGGCGCCATTGGCAGGCGGTGCATTAACCGGGAAATATTTAAAAGATGAAAAAGGAAGAGTGCCTGAACACAGCTTAAGAAGAAATGAAAAGAGCACCGCTATAGCAAAAGAAGTTGTTAAGATTGCTGAAGAGCTCGGGAAATCTCCGGCGCAGGTTGCATTGAACTGGAACAGGCAGAAAGAGCAGATAGTAATCCCTATAGTTGGTGCAAGAAAAGTTGAGCAGATAGAGGACAGCTTAGGATGTCTGGATTTTAAATTATCCGATGAAGATATTAAAAGACTTGATGAAGTAAGTAAAATTGAGCTCGGCTTTCCGCATGATATGCTGCAAAGCGACCAGGTAAAAGAAGTGATTTCCGGTGGAACACACTCTCAAATTGAAAACCACAGAAATAATAAAATTAAATAAAAAAAGTTAAATGGAACAACAAGCAACCCCTGAACAAATCAAAGAAAAAATTTTAGAAATCTTCAAAGCTAACGATGCGATATCGATTGCTTCGACCGGCGGAGAATATTCTCCCTGGATACTGGGAGCATATTTTGCCAGTGACGGATTAACGATATATTGCTTTTTAGAGACTGCAGGTAAATCTTACAGAAATATATTTCTTAACAAGAATATTGCAATCTCAATATCAAAAAATGATGCGATGCAGGATTTTCTTCAGGGCAAAGGCACAATAGAAATGCTGCCGAACGAAGATGAGGATAAAGTTAGAAATATGATACTTGAGAAAATGCCATGGTTCAAGACCTATACACCGGTTGCTCCATGCAGAATTAAAATTGACAAGTTTTTTGTTACCTCTTTACAAAGCGGATGGTTCCCAGCAAAAGTATTGGAAGCTTAATATATTTTTAGTAAATTAGAGTTCTCATAGCTAAAAAAGCCATTGTCTTCAGATTTATCGGGGCAATGGCTTCTATTTTTATACCCTGATCTCTTTTATTGATTTCAGGGTTTTTTATTTTATCACTTTTAAAAAGTAAAGAATGTATTACTTTTGACATTCAATCACTGATTTCACGGATTACAACTGATTGATTTGGATTCTTTATCATGCTAAATCATTTTAGTGAATGTAATTTGTGATTAATAAAACTAAATTTATTTGAAGACTGATTTTCTTATAGTAGGCAGCGGAATTGCTGGACTTTCACTCGCAATAAAATTATCGGAACTTGGAAAGGTTACGATAATAACTAAAAAACAAAAAGCTGAATCAAATACAAACTATGCGCAGGGCGGAATTGCAACTGTTTTTGCCGATGACGATACATTCGATCTGCATATAAAAGATACGCTCGATTGCGGCGCAGGATTGTGCAATATAAAATCAGTAGAAAAAATTGTAACTGAAGGACCGCAAAGAATAAAAGAACTGATTGAGTTGGGTGTAAATTTCAGTAAAGACCACGGACATATTTTACTTGGCAAAGAAGGCGGACACTCGCGCAACAGAATACTGCATTCAAGAGATTTAACCGGCAAAGAAATAGAGAGAGCATTACTGCATAAAATTTCTCTCATTCCTAAAATAAAAATTTACGAGTACTACTTCGCAATTGATTTACTCACTCCCAGAAATTTTAAAAATAAAAATTCAAAAGAGAAAAATAAGTGCTATGGCATTTATGCTTACAATGTAAACTCAAATAAGGTAGAAAAGATTGTTTCTTCCTATACAATTTTATGTTCGGGCGGATTAGGTCAGATTTACCAGCATACAACTAATCCTGCTATTGCAACTGGCGACGGATATGCAATGGGGTACAGAGCCGGTTGTACAATTGCAAATATGGAATTTGTACAGTTTCATCCCACAGCTCTTTATGAAAATAAAGAAACTTCTGACCTTCAGGTATTTTTAATTTCTGAAGCAGTAAGAGGAGCAGGGGCGGTATTGAAAACAAGAGACGGCAAGGAGTTTATGCAGAAGTATGATAAAAGAAAATCGTTAGCGCCGAGAGATATTGTAGCGCGGGCAATAGATGCTGAATTAAAAAAGAGCGGTGATACAAATGTATTTCTCGATATGCGTCACATAAATAAGAAAGAAATTTTAAGTCATTTTCCGAATATATACAGACATTGCCTTAAGCTCGGTATTGATGCAACAAAACAAATGATTCCTGTTGTGCCGGCAGCACATTATTCATGTGGTGGCATTAAAACAGATTTATACGGAAGAACAAACGTTGAAAATCTTTTTGCCTGCGGAGAGGTTACAATGACGGGTGTGCACGGGGCCAACAGACTTGCATCAAATTCATTACTGGAAGCATTGGTGTTCTCAAATGCTATCAATGATTATTTTAAAAATAATTTTAAAAAAGATGCACAGGAAAAACTAACTAAACTTCACAATAATATTTTAAACTGGGATGACAGCGGAACGGTTAATACTGAAGAGTGGATATTAATCTCTCACAATAAAAAGGAAATTAAAGAAATAATGAGCGACTATGTCGGTATTGTAAGAAATACAATAAGATTGAAACGAGCATACAGAAGGATTTTAATGATGAAGGATGAGATAAGAGAGTTTTATAAAAAAACAAAAGTAAGTGTGGATTTACTGGAACTGAGAAATCTTGTCACTGTTGCTGCTTTGATAGTGGAGTCGGCAATGAAAAGAAAAGAGTCACGAGGATTGCATTATATGCTGGATTACCCTAAAAAAGACGATAAGAATTTTTTAAAAGATACAATAATTAAAAAGAAAATTAAAAATATTAAATAGTAAAATGAAAAATCTCTCTTTTGTTTTATTCGCATGTTTGCTTTTTATTTTTTCAAATGCAAAAGCTCAGAATCCTGAGATAAAGGATATCACACATAAGACAAATGTTACTTCCGTATGGGAAGTTAACACTGACGTGTGGGAAAACGGTGTCGGCGCAGGACTGCATTACCCATCGCTGCTGAATGCAAGATATATACAGCAGGGATTAAAGAAAGCTGACTATCAGATTTCAGTTGTTGTCCATTTAGCCGCAGGTTACTGGCTGCTGAATGATGCTTCTTATGCAAAACATACGGGGAAATCCAAAGGCAATCCTAATAAAGATCTGGTTGCGCAGCTGATAGCTGATGGAGTGAGCGTTGAGATCTGCGGAGTTACTATGGAAAATAATAAATGGACTGCAAGCGATCTGCTGCCCGGAGTTATGATACTGGGAATGGGCGCTTATGCGCGAATTGTTGATCTGCAAAAATCAGGTTACTCCTATATCAGATTTTAATTTTATATTTCAAATTCTCTCAAGTTAAATTCTCAATAAAATTAATAATGAAGACCCTCTTTACCTGTATTGTTCTGTTAATTTCTTCACTAAGTTTTGCGCAGGAAAAAAACGCACCTGAACGCGTAAGAACTTACGATGTGCAGCATATAAAGATGAATATAAATATAGACTGGGATAAAAAAATGATTCTCGGAAATGTTGAAACTAAGATAGTTCCGCTTGCAGATAACTTTAATGAATTTGAAGTAGATGCAGTTGCTTTTAGAATTAACTCAATAACAGATAAGAACGGGAAAAGATTAAAGTACGATTACGATGATAAAAAAATTACAGTGATACTTGATAATTCTTATACGTCAAATGATACCATTATATATACGGTAGATTATACATGTATACCGCAAAGCGGATTGTATTTTATTTATCCGCAGGAGCTGACACCAAATTATAAAAAACAGATATGGACTCAAGGTGAAGGGGAAGATAACAGATACTGGATACCGATATATGATTATCCCAATGATAAAACTACGACTGAGATGTATGTAACAACAGATCTGAATCTGCAGACATTATCAAACGGCTATCTTGAATCACAAACTCCTTCCGGCACTGATAAGTACACAGCGCACTGGGTGCAGGATAAGCCGCACTCGACATATTTAATTATGCTGGGAGTAGGTGACTTTGATATAATACAGGATGCATACAATGATATTCCGGTGCAGTCATACGTTTATCCCGAGAGGCTTGCAGACGGATTGTATTCATTCAGAAATACAAAGGAGATGGTGAAAGTATTTTCAGAGAAGTATGGAGTGATGTATCCCTGGGCAAAATTCTCGCAAATAACAGTTACTGATTTTATCTACGGCGGAATGGAAAACACAAGCGCAGTTGTACTGAATGAACGCGCATATTACTCGCCTGAGATAGAAAAAAATTATTCGGCTGAAGGATTGATATCACATGAGCTGGGGCATCAGTGGTGGGGAGATTTAATTACATGCCGCAACTGGAATGAGATGTGGCTGAATGAAAGCTTTGCAACTTACAGTGATGCATTATGGAGCGAAGAAAAATACGGAAGAGATGAATACGATTATCAGATTCTCCGCAATGGTGATAATTCAATAAGAGCAGATTCTGTTATAGGAAGATATCCGATCTGGGCAGGATACGGCAGCGTAACAACTAACAATTATGATAAAGGCTCTGTTATAATAAATACGTTCAGATATATTTTAGGTGATAAGTTTTTTCCTTCGCTTAAAACTTTTCTGACAGATTACGGGTATAAAAATGTAGAGAGTCAGGATTTAGTCGATGCGATAAATAAAACATGGAACAGCGACCCGAATCTTGACCAGCCGCCGGCAGATTTTAAATGGATGTTCGACCAGTGGATATGGAAAGCAGGCCAGCCGGAGTTTGATGTGAATTATTCTTATGATGCTGCTAATAAAATGGTTGTGCTGAATGTGAAGCAAACGCAGAGAGAGGATTCACTTACGCCGACATTCAGAACTCCGGTAGAGATAAGAATAAAAAGCGGAGATGAAAATAAAATTGAGAAGATAAATATTTCTCAGAGGGAAGAGCAGTTTAAAATTAGCTTCAACTCGGCTCCGGATTTTGTTCAGTTCGATTACGGCAATAATATACTTGATAAGTCAAAAATAAACAGAAGCGTTGGTGATGTATATAATCAGATTCTACAGAGCGAGAATGCAATAGACAGGATAACGGCGATTCGCGAGCTGCCGTATAAGCCATTCGACAGAATGATTACCGATGTTTTGTATAATATTCTGATAAACGATAAATTTTACGGAGTAAGAAGTGAAGCTGCAAGCGCACTCGGTAAGTTAAAGAGAATACAGGTTGCAGATATTTTAATGAAGGGCTATGATATACAAACACATCCGAAAGTTAAGAGAGAAATTTTAAAAGCTCTTACAAATTATAAAGATGAGAAAGTTTTAAAATTTGTATTAAGAAAAATAAAAGATGAGAAAGATAATTATATTGTATCAGATGGAATTGATGCACTGGTGAAACTGGCAGAGCCGGGCGATTTGTATGAGTATGTAAAGCCGTTTATGTACAGAGAATCACACAGGAATGTTGTTATGGGTTCAGTGGCTGATGCACTTAAGGCTGCGAATAAAGTAAAAAGTGATGAAAGAGTAAAAACTTATTTTAAGGAAATAGGATTCGGAGTAAATATTCCGAGCAGACTGAGAGCAGATGTGTTAAGAGGATTGAGGCCTTTTGCAAAGGATGAAGATATAAAAACACTAGCAAAGAAGTATATAGATTTTAATGCAAGATTCGTAAAGTCGGAATTGATTGCTCTACTGGGAGAATCTGAAGATAAGAGTATGATTGATTTTTTAACAGAGATGAAGAAAAATACTTCAGATGAAAGAATTTATAAAAATTTAACTGCAGCAATTAAAAAATTAAACGGCGAAAAATAATTGAGAAAATTAGTTAGTATAGTATTTATTTGTATTTTGATGCTCCTTGCAGGGTGTTCAAAGAAAGATGTGAAACAGGAAAGTGCTGTGAATAAAAATGATAATACACTTTCAGCTGCCGGCACAGGGGATAAAGATAAGAATTTTAAAATACAGTATGCTTCTCCCAGAATGGTGTATAAAGTGGAAGAAGCCGACTTAGATAATAACGGCAAAGACGAATATATAGTATTCAGCATAGCAAACGATACGCTGAATAAAACTGCTCATCAGTTTTATAAGTTTGATATGATGGAAGTTTTTGTAAAGGACAGCGTGAATAATTCTTACAAAAAAATCAAGACTGATATGGGCGGGAATGATGCAGTTAACTCACGCGGTATGTATATTTTTAATTATGATTCTTTAAAGGTTAATCTTGTTAAGTATTTTGATACGGGAAATCCTGAAGTAAAAGATGTTAACGGTGACGGCAATAAAGAAATTTTAGTTTCCGATTCTTTCTTCGGAATTTTGCCTGAAGCCGGCGCGGTTTATTATACCTCTGAAATCTATAAATATAATAACGGCAGATTAAATCAAAGCAATAAAGAATTTAAAAATTATTTTTCGGGGAAAGCAACTGATGCGCTTGCTGAATATAATAAAGTAAAAGACAGGATTAACAAAGGAGAAAAAATAAAGACTTCTGAATATCTTTTATATAAGAAGTCCGCTGAAATAATTTTAGCTTACGCTGCTGCTGAAGATTACAGCTTAATATCAAAATTCTGGAGTGATGAAAATTCATTTCTTCAAAAAAATCTTGAAGAAGATGAGTATCAGGACCTGAAAAAATTTATATCTAAACTTCCGCCTATTGCAAACACAATCTGAACATAGTCAGTATGACATTTTACAATATAATAAAGATATTCCTATAGAAATAATTGTTATTGATAACGACTCAAAGGATAAGACGAGGAATATTTTAAAGAATTATGCAGTGCAGACGGATTTTATAAAAGTAATTCTGAACGATGATAACAAAGGATTTACTCTTGCAAATAATCAGGGAATAATAATTGCGCAGGGAGATTTTATTTTGCTGCTTAATCCCGATACAAAAGTTACGGAAAATGCTTTAATAAAATTAATTGAGCAGCTGGCTACATCGGGTACTATGGGAGCGATTGCTCCGCAGTTACTGAATGAAGACCATACTATACAGCCTTCTGTAAGAACATTCCCGCGATACTGGGATATGTTCTGCGAGCTTACTCTTCTTTCAAAAATTTTTCCAATGAGCAAAATTTTTGCAAGGTGGAAAATGAATTATTTTAACCATAATGAAATTGATGAAGTAGAGCAGCCAATGGCAGCGGCACTGATGATTAAAAAAAATGTAATGGATAAAGTAAACGGATTTGATGAGCGGTATAAAATGTTCTTTAACGATGTTGATCTTTGCAAAAGCATTGTTGATGCAGGATATAAAATTTATTTTTATCCTGACTCGAAAATATTTCATATCAAAGGCGCGAGCATTTATAAGGACAGAAAGAATATGCTGAAAATCTGGAACGATGACTGCATCACATATTTTAAAAAGCATTACAATAATTCTTTGTTAATTCCTTTGCTCAGCATAGGATTAAAACTTTCACTTCCATTCAGAAAATAGATTTATTATGAAAGCAGCTATAGCTCAAATAAATTCCATACTCGGTGATTTAAATAAAAATATCGAACGTCATATCGATTGCTGCAATAAGGCAATTGCTGAAAAAGCAGATATGATTATTTTTCCGGAGCTTTCTTTAACGGGATATGCTTTGAAAGACATTAATTACGATATTGCATTCAATCCATATAAGAGTGATAAGCTGAAAGAGCTGTTAAAGCTCAGCAAAAAAATTTCAATCATCTGCGGATTTGTAGAGGAAGCGGAGAATTTTGCTGTATACAATTCTGCTATTCTTTTAGAGGACGGTGAAATAAAAGGTGTGCACAGAAAAATTTATCCTCCGACATACGGAATATTTGAGGAGTTCAGATATTTTTCTATGGGAACGGAATGCACTCCGATTGAATCCAAATTCGGTAAGCTTGGAATTATGGTATGTGAAGATTTGTGGCACATGTCAGTCCCGTACACTATGGCAATGGCAGGAGCAAAAATTTTAATAGGCATTGCATGCTCGCCGACAAGGTTAGCCGTTAATACTGAGAGTTTTAAAAACTATGATGTAAACTCCGACCACCATAAAACTTATGCAAGAATTCTGTCTTCGTATCTGCTTTTTTGCAATCGTGTCGGATTTGAGGACGGTGTAAATTTCTGGGGAGGAAGCGAGATTGTTGACCCTTCGGGAAATATTTGTGTAGTTGCAAAAATTTTTGATGAAGATATGATTTACTCTGAAATCAGCGAAAATGAAGTGCAAAGAGCACGCAGGAATGCCCGTCATTTTATCGATGAAGATATTGATAAAACAGTAAAGAACCTCGTCAAGCTAAACAAAAGCTGAACTTTTATTCGGATTTTCCGTTATATTTATCACTGGGAGCAACTGAGTGCCAAACTAAATTCATATAAAATTGAATTTTATTTGGCATTTATATTGTAAGGCAAATTCCTTATTTTTGTAAACGATTTATGATAGCAAATTTAACAGATAGAGAGAAAGAAATATTACGCTGCGTAGTGGATAATTTTATACTTCATGCATCGCCTGTAGGTTCGCGTAATATTTCGAAGCAAAGCGATTTGAATCTTTCGCCGGCAACTATCCGGAACGTGATGAGTGATCTGGAAGAAATGGAACTGCTCAGAACTCCGCATACATCTGCGGGAAGAGTCCCTACCGATAAGGCTTACAGATATTATATAGATACATTGATGGGCAAGGAAGTTTTGCAGGATGCAGAGATAAGGTCGATAAAAAATCAGATCAACGAATTAAAAAATACAGTCAGCGAGCCGGAAGAAATTTTTTCAGAGACTTCTAAGATTCTCGGAAAAATTTCACATATGCTTGCAGTTGTAAGCGAACCTTTATTGACTACAGGAGTTTTTGCAAATCTTGAACTGGTGAGCTTATCATCAACAAAAGTACTAGCTGTGCTGAATATCCGCTCAGGGATTGTAAAGACGCTTATACTTGAGCTTGATTCTGAAATTTCCAAATCAAAGCTGGAAAGAATTTCATCTTTATTGAATGAAAGGCTTTGCGGACTTACACTGAAAGAAATAAAGGAAACGTTTTCGCAGAGGATAGGTGATTTAAAATCTGAAAACCCAGAACTGATACAATTGTTTATCAATACAATCGATAAATTTTACGATGAAGAAAAGGGAAGCAAGATTTATCTCGGCGGAACGAGTGAAATAATTTCACAGCCGGAATTTATCGATATGAAAAATGTAAAGAGCATTATTAATTTAACTGAGGACAGGAATTTCGTTGTGCATATATTTCAGAACTCCGATCTATTGAATCAGAACGTATCAATAAAAATCGGTGATGAAAATGCCGATGATAAACTGAAAGATCTGAGCGTACTTACAACTGCATATTCATTCGGAGATGTGAAAGGAAAAATAGGCGTGATAGGACCAAAGAGAATGAACTATGCAAAGATGATAACTTTACTTGAATACACTTCTAAACTTATTACTGAAATGGTGATTTAATTTGTTTAAAAATTTTAAAAAAGGAAATATTTACAAAGCCATAATGAAAGATAAAAATAAAAAAGAAAATAACACTGTAGAAACCCCTGAGGAAAATGTAAATGAAACTGCAGAACAAAATGCAGAACTTACTGAGGTTGAAAAACTTAAACAGGAAAACGGAGAGCTGAGAGATCTGCTTCTCAGAAAAGTAGCAGAGTTTGAGAATTACAAAAAAAGAAAAGACACTGAAGTAACTGAGTTCATAAAATATTCTGCAGAGAAAATTATAAAAGAGCTTATTCCTGTTTATAACGATCTGGACAGGTCTTTGCACTCGGTAAATAAAGGCGAGACAAAAGATCTGGAGACTTTGAAACAAGGTTTGGAATTGGTGTATCAGAAATTTTCAAACGTACTTGAAAACGAAGGACTGAAAGAAATTGATGTAATGGGAAAACCGTTTGATGTGAATACATCGGACGCATTGATGCAGGTGCCGAAGGAAGTAGAGCCTAACACTGTAATAGAAGTTGTAGAAAAAGGATATATGCTTAAAGATAAAGTTATAAAGCATGCAAAAGTTTTAGTATCTGCTTAATAAATAAATTTAGTTAATTGATTTCTTAATGGTGATTAAATTATAGAAATCAAAAATTTTTAAAATGACAAAAAGAGATTACTACGAAATATTATCAGTTGAAAGAACTGCTTCAGGTGATGAAATAAAAAGCTCGTACAGAAAGCTTGCGATGAAATATCATCCGGATAGAAACCCGGGGAATCCCGAAGCGGAAGAGATGTTCAAAGAATGCGCAGAGGCATACGAAGTGTTATCTGACCCTACTAAGAGACAAAGATACGACCAGTTCGGTCATCAGGGCGTAGCATCTGGTCCCGGAGGATTTTCAGGTTTCACCGATATGAATGATATCTTCTCTCACTTCGGCGATATATTTGGTGGCGGCGGAAGTATATTTGATGAGTTTTTCGGCGGCGGCAGAAGCCAGGGAAGAAGAAGACAAGGCAGCGGCGTAAGAGGAAATGATTTAAAGATAAATCTGAAACTCACTCTTGAAGAAATTGCTGACGGAGTTGAGAAGACAATAAAAGTTAAGAAGTTCAAAACATGTGATACATGCAGAGGTTCAGGAGCCAAAGGCGAAAGCGGCTATGCTAAATGTACTCATTGCAACGGAAGCGGTGAAGTACGACAGGTATCGCGTTCGATATTCGGGCAGTTTGTAAATGTAACTATGTGTAACGTTTGTAACGGTGAAGGAAGAGTTGTAAAGGAAAGATGCCATGACTGTAACGGCGAAGGACGAGTAAAGACGGAAGCAGAAATAAAAGTTAATATTCCTTCTGGAGTAAGCGACGGGAATTATATTCCACTTGAAGGCCAGGGCAATGCAGGTATGCGCGGCGGTCCGGCAGGGGATTTGTTTATTCATCTTGAAGAAGAAGAACATTCAATATTCAAGCGTGAAGAAGATGATATTTATTATGATCTGGATTTAAGCCTCATTGATGCAGCTATAGGCGCTGATGTTGTTGTACCGACTTTAAAAGGAAAAGCTAAGTTAAAAATAGATGCAGGCACACAGCCGGGAAGTATTTTGAAGATGGCTCATAAAGGAATACAGAGGTTGCATTCTGATAGAAGAGGCGACCAGCTGGTGAGAATAAATGTTCATATTCCGACAAAGCTTTCAGGTAAGGAAAAAGATATTTTAAGAGAACTTGCAAAATCTGAAAACTTTAAGCCAAACGGAAAGAAAAAATCTGAGAAAGGATTTTTTAAAAAAGTATTCTCGGAGTAAGCAAAAAAATATTTGATTTAAAAAATGAAAGGGGCGAAAGCCCCTTTTTTATTTTATGCTCTATTTATATTTTACAATTAATTTAAAAACATAAATGCTTAAAGAAGTTTTAGTAGAATTTTTTGAAAGAGATTTAAATAAGCTCAGAGACGAGCTTCTTCTTTTCAGAAATGAAGAAGACTTATGGAAAATAAAAGGTGATGTAAAAAACAGCGCAGGAAATTTATTCCTGCATCTGAACGGCAACCTTAATCACTTTATCGGCTCCGTATTGGGAAGTTCAGGGTATGTTCGTGAGCGAGAAAAAGAATTCTCCTCGATAAACGTTCGGCGTGAAAAAATTCTTTCTGATCTGGAAAAAACAATTCCCGTTGTAATGGATACTCTGCGCAATTTACCTGAAGATATTTTTGAAAAGGACTATCCCTTAGAAAAGCATGACAGAGTAGTTAAGTCTGACCATATGCTGATGCATTTGCTTACTCATCTGAATTACCATCTGGGACAGATAAATTATATTAGAAGATTAATGGAATAGAGAATTATCCTTAGTTGAATTTATCTTCTGATTAATATAATTTCTTAAAACTAAACATTGTATATGACCTCTGAAAACTGGCCTTCACTTAACTATGAAGAATGGTCTGATACACTTGAGACTCTCCACATGAAAACGCAAATAGTGGGAAAGATAAAACTTGCGCTTACATCGTTTCAAAATCAATGGTGGAATGTTGCACTATATATAAATGCATCGGGTATTGGCTCGGGTACAATTCCATATAAAGATATTGTATTTGAGATCAATTTTGATTTTATAAATCACAATGTGAGCATTACTACTAGTGATGCAAAACAAAAGATAGTACCTATAGAAAATTCTGTTGCAGACTTTTATACGGAGCTAATGAATGCTTTGAAATCTCTGGGAATAGAAGTAAAAATTGATACTCTTCCCTGTGAAGTTCCTAATCCTGTAAGATGCAATGAAGATGAACGAAGAGCGCATGACAGGGACTATATAAACAGATGGTGGAAAGTAATGATAGGCACACAGAAAGTTTTTGAAGAATTCAGAAGTGATTTCAGCGGAAAGACCAGTCCGATGAATTTTTTCTGGGGTTCATTTGATCTAAGCGGAACAAGATTTAACGGAAATAAATGCGAGCCGCCTATGCCGGGAATAATAATGAAGTTTGCAGAGAATGAAGAGAATTTTGCATACGGCTTCTGGCCCGGAAATAGTAATTATCCTCACGCTGCTTTTTATTCTTATATGTATCCTTCCAATGAAAAAATTCCGGATTTAAAAATAAAACCTGATGCAGCGTTTTACAGTAAAGAATTAGGTGAGTTCATTATGAACTATGAAGATGTGAGAAAATCCGATAATCCCGAAGAGATGATATTGGAATTTATAAAAGATACCTATGAAAAATGCGCTGAAGCAAAGGGATGGGATGTGAAAGCACTTAAAAGCCCTACACCATAAATAAATTAAAATAAATAAAAAAAAATAAAATGAACTCCTGCGAGCATATAAATAATGCCAACGAAGATGTAACTCCAAGAACTCCCGAAGGCTGCGAAGAATGCCTGAAGATGGGGGATGACTGGGTGCATTTAAGATTGTGCCTTGAGTGCGGACATGTCGGCTGCTGCGATAACTCAAAGAATAAGCACGCTACAAAGCATTTTCATGCGACAAAGCACCCTGTAATAAAATCATTCGAGCCGGGGGAAGACTGGAAATGGTGCTATGTTGATGAAGTTTTTGCGCAGTAAGATTGGAAACCAATAATAAAGAGCGGTGATGAATATTACCGGACTATTACCGCTTAACAATTCCGTAACATCAACTTAATATTCGTAACAATGGCTTAACATTCACTTGACTGTGGATAGGTAGTTTGTATTAATAAAAATACAATCAAACTATCACACGGGAAAATGTTAAAAATTTTATTGTTCTTTTTTGTATTCATTTCTTTTTTCACCTCTTTTCATTCAATTTCTTATTCACAGGAAATAAACGGTAAAGTTGTAGATGCAGCGAACTCCGAACCGCTTATCGGTGCAATTGTAAAAGTTGCCGAAGATAAGGCAGGCGCAGAAACCGATTTAGACGGCACTTATAATATTAAGCTTTCAAAAGCCGGTACTTATACAGTGGAATTCACGTATGTAGGATATAAAACTTTTTCGGTAAAAGATGTTGTGGTCAAGCAGGGTGAAGTTGTAACACTAAACGCTTCCCTCACAGGCGAAGGTGTTGCTACGGAGGAAATAGTTGTTGAAGCGACTATTTCGATGGCAAATGAAAATGCGCTTTTGCAGGAACAGAAGAACTCAACGAAGATATCCGACGGTATAAGTGAGCAGCAGATAAAACGCTCGCCCGATGCAGCGGCTTCCGATGTATTAAAAAGAGTTATCGGAGTAAGCATTGTGAACGACAGATTTGTAAATGTAAGAGGTACCAATGAACGTTACAATAATACAACTCTTAACGGCGTAATTATTCCATCCACTGAGCCGGATAAAAAGGCGTTCTCATTCGATTTATTCCCTTCAAATCTGCTGGAAAACATAGTTATCTCAAAATCATTTACAGCAGAGCTTCCCGGAAATTTTTCAGGGGGATTAGTTGAGCTAAACACTAAAGAATTTCCTGAAGCTTTAACATTTAATTATTCCACAGGCGGTTCGATTCTGAACGGAAGCTCATTACAGGATAATTTTTTATCATACAATGCAGGGCAGAGCAAGATTTTGTTTTTTAATTCAGGATTAGATGACGGCGGAAGGTCGCTTCCTTCTGTTATTCCAAACGATCCTGTAACAGGAACAAATGATTACGGAAAAGATTTCAAAAATAACTGGGCACAGATAAAAAGCAGAGCACCAATAAACGGTAACTTTCAAATTTCTGCCGGGAATAAATTCGACTTCTTAAATAATCCATTAGGTGTAATTGTATCATACTCATATAGAAACGGATTTAAAACAGAAGATTATGTAAGAAATGAATACATAGGGGATACCACTAAGTTTGTTCATTTTAACGGGCAAAGATCAAACTATACGGTTAGCAATGGGGGTATTGCAAACCTTTCCTATAAGCTCGGAGATTATAATAAAATCAGTTTCAAAAATACTTTTTCATTAAGTTCTGAAGATGCGACTGAATATTCTGAAGGGTACAGAATTTTATCTTTTACACAGGGAGACGAAGACAGAAAGAATTATAAAACAGCTTTCTCCGAAAGAAAATTAATTTCCTCGCAGCTTACAGGTTCTCATTACATAGGTAAACTTAACGGGCTTAACTTAACATGGAGAGGCTCTTACTCCGAATCTAAAAGAGATGAGCCAGATACAAAGACAGCTTATTACAGAAGAGACTATGGAACGGATGACCCGTACATTTTACCGCTTACAATCATTCCTAACTCTAATGTAGGCAGAAGATTTTATTCAACACTTCTTGATATCAACAGAAGCTTCGGTGTGGATGCAGATATGAATTTTTTAAAATTAAAAAATGCACCGCAGTCAAAAGTAAAGTACGGTGCAATAATAAATACAACTACAAGAAATTTCAGAGCAAGAAGCTTTGAGCCGTACCGCTCAGGAACATTCTTTAATGCAACACAATCGATAGAGAATGTGTTCGATCCGAATTATTTTGCTGAAGGCACTCTCACAATGAGAGAAGTTACAAACAATGCAGACAGATACAATGCTGAAGAAAATTTACTTGCCGGTTATGTTTCATTTGAAGTACCGTATAAAAAATTCAGATTTGTAGGCGGTGTTCGCTATGAAAAGAATCAACAGAAGCTTGAAGGATTTGACAGAACATCTTTAGCTCCCAAGCCTATTAATGTCGATGTACAAACAGATGACATTCTTCCGGGATTAAATCTCACATATTTTGTAAACGAAAACACAAATTTAAGAATATCAGCTTCGCAAACGGTATCGCGTCCTGAGCTTAGAGAGCTTGCTCCTTTCGGGTATGTGGATTTTGTGACTGACGGTGATGTATCGGGGAATCCTG
Organism: Ignavibacteria bacterium; assembly: GCA_044226845.1. Classification (GTDB taxonomy): domain Bacteria; phylum Bacteroidota; class Ignavibacteria; order Tepidaquicellales; family Tepidaquicellaceae; genus JAFDZO01. Next base: position 46,762 of record JBGAGG010000014.1, on the reverse strand, counting down.
ATTTAAAGTCGTGCCTGATTCAGAACTACGATATCCGCTATGAGGTTTTCCCTGCAGCGGGAGAAATTTTTTCTGTCAGCGCATTTTATAAACACTTCAACAGTCCGATAGAAAGAGTGATTGTGCCCACGATTACTACTCCTGCACCTGCTTACACATTTGAAAATGCTGAGGACGGAGCGGTCAATTACGGAATAGAAATAGAGATAAGAAAGAACTTAGGATTTCTTAGCAGAAACTTAACAAACTTTTTAATCAACGGTAACATAGCTTTTATAAATTCGCAAGTAGATTTACAAGGAACGTCATCAGCAGGAACTGAAACGAAAAGAAGATTACAGGGGCAGGCACCGTATGCAATTAATCTCGGTCTTTATTATGACAATGCAGATTTAGGAACGAGTTTAAACTTACTTTACAACAGAAGCGGCGACAGAATTTCAGAAGTAGGCAGAAGAGGATTTAATGATGTATTTGAGAAAGGTAGAGACTTGGTTGATGTATCAGCAACGCAAAGACTTCTGAAAAATTTTGAAGTGAAGTTCAGCATAAAAGATATTCTGAATCAGGATGAACGATTTACTCAGATGGTAAATTTAAATCAATCTTCAGATGAACAGGTTGAAAGAGATGTAAGATTGGTGAAATCAGGCACCACATATTCCGTTACACTCGGATATAAATTTTAATTTTTAAAAATAATTTTAAAAATAAAAACAACAAACAAAAATCAGAAATGAAAAAATTATTATTTCTTTTAACAGTATTCGTTATGCTGGGTAGAGAGTTATTTGCTCTTCCCGTGGATTCAACAACATTCAACTCGAGTAATATTACAAACAATATTACTTTAACAAATGACAAGACATACAGAATAAAAGGTTTTAACTATATTAAAAACGGCGCAACAGTTTCTATACAAGCAGGAACATATATCATAGGAGATTTTAATACAAAAGGTACATTGATATTTGAAAGAGGCTCAAAAATTTTTGCTAACGGAACAGCAGGTCAGCCGATAGTTTTCACAAGTCAGAAACCTGCTGGTCTAAGACAAACAGGTGACTGGGGCGGCGTTATAATTCTTGGAAGAGCAGGAATTAACACAGCAACGGGAGTTGACTCAGCAGAAATAGAAGGTTTCGGAGCCGGCTTAGGTCCTATCTATGGCGGGCAGCCAAGAAACGATGCAGACAGTTCAGGTTTATTAAGATATGTCAGAATCGAATTTGCAGGTATCAATCTTACTGGTGTTAGCGGAAACGAAATCAATGGTTTAACGATGGGAGGAGTGGGAAGCAAAACAGTGATTGAATACGTTCAGGTTTCATATTCAGGTGATGATTCGTTTGAATGGTTTGGCGGGACAGTTAACTGCAAATATTTAGTAGCGTACAAAGGACTTGATGATGACTGGGATACAGATAACGGATTCAGGGGAAAAGTACAGTTTGGCTTAAGTGTAAGAGATTCAGGTTACTATGATGTATCAACATCAAACGGATTCGAAAGTGATAACAACACCAATAATCCTGTAAGTGGTTCATATAACGGACCTAGAACAAAGCCGGTATTTTCTAATATGACGGTTATAGGACCATACAGTTCAACAAGCTTAACATTAAATTCATTATGGGGAAGAGGAGCACACCAGAGAAGAGCTTCACAGATGAATGTGTTTAATTCCATCGTAATGGGCTGGAAGACTGGTGTAAGATTTGACGGTAACGGAGTATATGAAGGAGCAAATGGTGATACAGTGAGATGGAAAAATGATATTATTGCAGGCAATGTAAGATTAGCAGATACAGCAGCATCGACATCATTCTCAACTCAGGCTTGGCTGCAAACCGGCGCATTCGGAAATACAGCTTTATCATCTGCTTCAGGAATTTTAACAAATCCATGGAATGTTTATCCTGATAATGCAGCAAACGTAAATAACTGGGTTCCTGCAGGAGGATCACCTGCATTAACAGGAGCCTCATTCAGTGATCCGAACTTAGCAGGCTTTGAAGTAACAACTTACAGAGGAGCTTTAGGAAGCGGAAGCAACTGGTTAACGGGATGGACTCAGTTTGACCCGAAGAATTATGCAACAGTAGGCATTCAGCCTGTATCATCTGAAATTCCATCGGCATTTAAATTAGCTCAGAATTTTCCGAATCCTTTTAACCCATCAACAAAAATTAATTTCTCAATTCCAAAAGCAGGATTTGTAACATTAAAAGTTTATGATATGACCGGTAAGGAAGTTTCAAGCTTAATAAACGAAAATTTAAGCATAGGAGCATACGGTATTGATTTCAATGCTGCCAAACTTACATCAGGAATATATTTCTACACTTTGAAAGCAGAAAATTTCAGCGAAACAAAAAAAATGATGCTGATTAAGTAAAAAAAAATTGTCTTAACATTTTCTCCTATTTTCCCGAATCCATTCTGATCTTCTTGTATCAGAATGGATTTTTGTTTAGTTTAAATATTACTTACTTATTGGTTATTAAAATAGGCTTGTTTTTGAAGAAATCTGATAATTCTGAAAGGCGCTATCATAAAATAAAGGATTGAAAAATCTTCAATAAATCGCTATTTTAAGGATTATTTGGAAACATCTGTTTATGGTTTGGAAGCTTTTATAGTTTTAAAAAAAATTATAAATTTCATAAGAAGATTTAATACCCAAGCAGTTAATAAAGAATTAAAAAAAATCCTTTTTTCTTTCCTGCTATCCGCTGTTATACCCAAAAAAGATTCCTATTCCAAACTCTTTTTAAGTTTTAGTCCCGGGGTCAAACTTTACTTTGTTAACGTTACTCTAATCTAGTAAAATTAAAGTTCGCATTATCAGACCTATGGATGATGATAAAAAATGGTACGTAATTCAAACAAGACCTTTATTCGAGAAGAAAGTTCTAAAGCAAATCGAAGATAAGCAGATAGAGGCATTTCTTCCCGAGATAGAAACTATCCGGATTTGGTCTGACAGAAAGAAAAGAATTCATAAGCCGCTTTTCTCCGGTTATTTATTTGTGAATGCAGACGCAGACGAAAGAGTCAGAGCAATATCAAATACAGTCGGCGCTTTGAAATATGTAATGTATCAGAAAAGACCTGCTATAGTTTCCGCGAAAGAAATTGACAGTATTAAAATTTCGCTGAACTTAGCTGAAAGAGTTAACGTTGAAAACAAAACTTATCAAAAAGGTGATGAAGTTATTATCACAAGCGGTCCGCTTGCCGGTTTACAGGGAATTGTAAGCGAAGCAAGAGGACATTACAAGTTACTCATAAATATTTCGGAGCTTTCAGCTTCGCTATCTATAGAACTATTCGCTGATGAAATCAGCCATCTTAAAAAAATTAACACATATCACTGATGAAAGTACCTTTATTAGACCTCAAAGCACAATATGCAACAATTAAAAAAGACGTTGATGCAGCACTTATAAAATGCGCAGAGTCGCAATATTTTATTCTCGGACCTGAAGTAGATAAGCTTGAAGCTTCATGCGCCAAATATCTTGACTGCAAATATTCACTCGGTGTATCATCGGGTACAGATGCCCTTCTTCTTGCATTAATGGCAATCGATTTAAAACCGGATGAAGAAGTAATTATCCCTACATATTCATTTTTTGCAACTGCAGGAGTTGTCAGCAGACTTAACGGAAAACCCGTTCTTGTAGATAACGACCCTGTTACATTCAACATAGACCCGTCAAAAATAGAAGCATTAATAACACCTAAGACCAGAGCAATTATTCCTGTCCATCTTTACGGACAGAGCGCAGATATGGACCCTATAATGGAAATTGCAAAGAAGCATAATCTAACAGTTATCGAAGACGGCGCACAGGCCATCGGAACACAATACAAGGACGGAAGAAAAGTCGGTTCTATAGCACATATAGGCTGCTTCTCGTTTTTCCCTAGTAAAAATCTTGGCGGATTCGGTGATGCAGGCCTTGTAACGACTAACGATGATTTCTTATACGAAAGAATGAAAATTCTGAGAGTGCATGGCGGACAGCCGAAGTATCATCATAAATTCATAGGTGCAAATTTCAGAATAGATGAATTACAGGCAGCAGTATTGAATGTAAAGCTTCCTTATCTGGATTCATGGACAAAGAGAAGACAAGAGAATGCAGAGCTTTATACAAAACTATTTTTAGAAAAAGGACTTGCTGAAGCAGAAGGCAAAATTTCTTTTGATGCGAATAATAAAATTTTATTGCCTGCGGCGGTTTATAAAAAAACAGCAGGAGAGCATTATCATATTTACAATCAGTATATCATAAGAGTTGAGAAAAGAGATGAATTGAAAAAATTCCTGAGCGAAAATGAAATCGGGAATGAAATTTATTATCCGATTCCGTTTCACTTACAGGAGTGTTTCCAATTCTTAAACCATAAGAAAGGTGATTTCCCAATGTCTGAGTTCTGTGCAGATACTTCCCTTGCTGTTCCGATTTATCCCGAACTCACAACTGAAATGATTACTTTTGTTGTAGATAAAATTGCAGAATTTTTAAATAAGTAATATTACTTTTATACATGGATAAAAATTTTTATGTAAATGAATATGCTGTTGTAGATGACGGCGTTGAAATTGGAGAAGGCACTAAGGTATGGCATTTCAGCCATATACAAACAGGCTCGAAGATAGGAAAGAAATGTGTATTTGGTCAGAACGTAAACGTAGGCAACAATGTTTCCATTGGAGATTTTGTGAAAGTACAGAATAATGTTTCTATTTACGAAGGTGTTACTCTTGAAGATTATGTGTTCTGTGGTCCGTCAATGGTGTTTACAAATATTTTAGATCCTAAGTGCAAATACCCGCAGGTCGGTGCTTCTTTTTACATAAAGACACTGGTAAAAGAAGGCGCATCACTGGGTGCGAATTCGACAATTGTTTGCGGTAACACAATCGGTAAGCATTGTTTAGTCGGTGCAGGAAGTGTTGTAACAAAGGACGTTCCGGACTATGCATTGGTTGTCGGGAACCCGGCAAGAATTATTGGGTGGGTAAGCGAAGCAGGTAAGAGATTAAATTTTGATGATAATGGCGAGGCATATTGTGAGCAATCAAAAAAGAAATACAAATTTGAAAACGGTAAAGTTTCAGAAGTTCAGGCATAGCAGGCCAAACTAAGAAATAATTAAATTTAGTTGTAAATAGTTGTACTGAAGTAAATTTTCCCCCGCTGATACCTTATTTTTAAAAAAGAATGTGAGGTAATTGGCGGAGCTTTGTTTAAAACTTTTAATATTTAAATTAATCCCGGAATGAAATTTTTAGTAACAGGCGGAGCAGGATTCATCGGCTCAAATATTGTAGATGAACTTTTAAAAAGAAATTACGAAGTGAAAGTCCTCGATAATTTTTCCACCGGCAAAAGAGAAAATCTTGCAGAGTATGGAAACAATATAGAATTAATCGAAGGTGATATAAGAAGTTATCATATTGTAAAAGATGCCGTGGCAGGCGTTGATGTAATTCTTCATCAGGCAGCACTGCCTTCAGTACCGCGCTCCATAAATGACCCTATAACTTCAAATGAAGTTAATGTTACCGGGACGTTAAATATTCTGGAAGCAGCAAGAAAAAATAATGTACAAAAAATAGTTTTTGCATCTTCATCATCGGTATACGGAGATAATCCAAAACTTCCGAAGGATGAATCAATGATTCCAAATCCGTTATCACCATATGCTGTATCGAAATTATCAGGTGAAAAATACTGCAGTGTATTCACGCGGATTTACGGTTTAAAAACGATTGCTTTAAGGTATTTTAATGTATTCGGTCCCAGACAGGATCCGAACTCACAATACTCGGCCGTAATTCCAAAATTTATTAAGGCTATTATGGCGGGTGAATCACCGGTAATATTTGGTGATGGCGAGCAAAGCAGGGATTTTACATTCGTAAGAAATGTAATCGAAGGAAATATACTTGCAGCAACAACAGACTGTGAATCAGGAATTGCAATGAACTGCGCATGCCACGGAAGAATAACACTGAATGAACTTGTTGCAAACATAAATGAAATCTTGGGCAAGAATGTAAAGCCGGTTTATAAAGAACCGCGCGCAGGAGATATTAAACACTCCTTCGCAGATATAGATCTTGCAGGTAAAAACCTGCATTACAAGCCTCTTGTTGAATTTAAAGAGGGGTTAAAAATCACAATTGAAAGCTTTAAATAAAATAAATATACAAAATAAAGGAAGGTATAAATTGAACCTCAAAGAGAAAATAAAATCGAATAACTTCACAGTAGGTATTATCGGTTTAGGGTATGTAGGGCTGCCGCTGGCACTTGAATTCTGCAAGAACAACATAAAGGTTCTTGGTTTCGATCTGGATGACTTTAAAGTAAATAAAATATTAAAGGAAAAGAAATCTTACATAAAGCATATTCCGACTGAGCACATAAAAGAATCAGTTGAGAAAAAAATGCTGGATGCCACAACGGATTTTTCAAAACTAAAAAACGTTGATGTAATTATTATCTGCGTTCCGACACCATTGAATGCAAACAGAGAACCTGACTTAAGCTATATCACAAACACGGGTGATACAATTGTGAAGTATCTGAGAAAAGGTCACATAGTTTCTCTTGAGAGCACAACTTATCCGGGGACAACTGATGAAGTGCTTGTTGGAATTTTCAATAAGTCGGGTTTAAAAGCAGGTAAAGATTATCATCTGTGCTTCTCCCCTGAAAGAGAAGACCCAAACAATGCAAAATATACAACTGCAACTATTCCGAAGGTATTGGGCGGTTTAACACCTGCATGTACAGAGCTTGGAAGAATGGTTTATGAAAAAGTTATTCATAAAGTTGTTACAGTATCTTCTACAAGAGCAGCAGAAGCAACAAAGCTTCTTGAAAATATTTTCAGATCGATTAACATTGCAATGGTAAACGAATTAAAAGTTGTTTTCGATAAAATGGGTATTGATGTATGGGAAGTTATCGAAGCTGCTTCAACGAAACCTTTCGGTTATACTCCGTTCTATCCGGGTCCCGGATTAGGCGGCCACTGTATTCCGATTGACCCATTCTATCTTACATGGAAAGCAAGAGAGTATGAAATCTCAACAAAGTTCATTGAGCTTGCAGGAGAAATAAACACATACATGCCGCATTACGTTGTTGAAAGAACAATGCATGCATTAAACGATAATAAAAAATGTTTAAAGGGCTCTAAAGTTCTTTTACTGGGTCTTGCTTATAAAAAAGATATTGATGATTTAAGAGAATCTCCATCATTAAAGCTTATAGAATTGCTTGAACATGACGGAGCTATCGTCGATTATAATGACGAATACTGTAAATCAATTCCTGAAACAAGAGAATATAAGTTCAAAAAGAAATCTGTGACTTTAACTCCTGCATCGGTGAAGAAATATGATCTTGTATTGCTTTCAACTGACCATAGTTATTATGATCATGAAATGATTTTCAAAAATGCAAAGATAATTGTTGATTCCAGAAATGCATTTAAGAAATTCAAAGGAAAAAAACTTTACAAAGCTTAATACATATAAATTATAATGCATCCCAATAAGAAAGTAAAATTTGCTGTAGTAGGCTCAGGGCATATAGGTAAAAGACACGCTGAAATGATAAACAGAAACGATGAAGCAGAGCTTGTTGCCATGTGCGATATTCTTCCTAAAGAAGAATTACGACTCGAAAATTATGATGTTCCCTTCTTTTCTTCTATTGATGATTTGCTTGGTTCCAATATTGAATTTGATGTAATGTGCGTTGCTACTCCTAATGGATTGCATGGCGAACATTCATTAAAAGCTTTGGATAAAGGTAAACACATCGTTTGTGAAAAGCCTATGGCACTTACTGTCGCGGAATGTGAAAAAATAATTTTCAAAGCGCTTCAGGCTTCAAGGCAGGTTTTTTGTGTGATGCAAAACAGATACTCTCCTCCTTCTCAATGGATAAAAGAAGTTGTTGAAGGAGGAATACTCGGCGACACATACATGGTTCAGCTGAATTGTTACTGGAACAGAGATGAGCGATATTATAAAAAGGGAAACTGGAAAGGCACAAAAGACCTTGACGGCGGAACATTGTTTACACAGTTCTCACATTTCATTGATATTATGTACTGGCTTTTCGGAGACATAAAAGATATACAGGCGAAGTTCAATAACTTTAATCATGCCGGTTTAACTGAGTTTGAAGATTCAGGTACAGTCAGTTTTGATTTTATCAACGGTGGAATGGGATGCATAAATTATTCTACATCGCTGTGGAATACAAATATGGAAAGCAGTATTACCATTATCGGAAAAAATGGAAGTGTTAAAATTGGCGGGCAGTATATGAATGAAGTAGAATACTGTAATATAAAAGATTATACGATGCCGGAACTTGCCCCTGTAAATCCTGCTAATGATTACGGCGCATACAAAGGTTCAGCAGCAAATCATCATTATATTTTTGAAAATGTGATTGATGTATTAAAAGGCAGAAATGTCATTACGACAAATGCTCTTGAAGGATTAAAAGTTGTTGATATAATCGAAAGAATTTATTCGCTAAAGAATAAAACAGATAAATAAAATTTGAAATACGATGTAATAGTCATTGGCGCAGGTATTGTTGGTTTAGCTTCTGCTTACAAAATACTTGAAGCAAAACCGAATCTTAAGCTTTTGATTATTGATAAGGAGAGCAATGCAGCAAAACATCAGACGGGAAATAACAGCGGAGTAATTCACTCAGGCATTTATTACAAACCCGGAAGTCTGAAAGCTGTCAATTGCATTAACGGATATAATCAGCTTATAAATTTCTGCGATGAAAACGGTATTAAGTATGACCTGTGCGGAAAAGTTATTATCGCATTGAATGATAAAGAGCTTCCTGCTCTTGATAATATTTTCGCCCGTGGAAAAGAGAACGGTCTTTCCAATATAAAATATCTGACTTCTGAAGAAGTAAAAGAGCTTGAGCCCCATGTACAATGTATAAAAGGAATTCACGTTCCTCAGACCGGAATTATTGATTACAAAGAAGTCTCTGCTAAGCTTTTACAGCTTATAAAAGAAAAAGGTGCCGATGCAAAATTCAATGAGAAAGTTGTAAAAATTGAAAAAAGAAGTGATTCTAATATAGTTGTAACTGATATGTTTGAGTATGAATCCGAAGTGATAGTTTGCTGCGGTGGTTTATATTCCGATGAGCTTGCAGCATTTTCAACTGATAATGTTAATTTTAAAATAATCCCTTTCAGAGGCGAGTATTACAAAATTAAAAAAGAAAAAGAGTACTTTGTAAAAAATCTGATTTATCCCGTGCCCGACCCGGCATTTCCATTTCTTGGAGTTCATTTTACAAGAATGATTGGGGGAGGTGTAGAAGCCGGACCCAATGCAGTTTTTGCATTCAGCAAGGAGGGATATAAGAAATCAGATATAAATTTAGGCGAACTTTTTTCTTCACTAACTTATCCCGGGTTTATTAAAATTGCTGCTAAATACTGGAAGACAGGAATGGGTGAGATGTACCGCTCATTTTCTAAAACAGCATTTACAAGCGCACTTCAGAAATTAATCCCTGAAATCAAAGAGGAAGATTTAGTAGAAGGCGGGTCAGGGGTACGGGCTCAGGCATGCAGTAAAGATGGAAAGCTAATTGATGATTTTTTAATTGTCCAGAATGGAAAGATTTTGAATGTGTGTAATGCTCCATCACCGGCAGCAACCTCTTCATTATCTATCGGCAGTTATATTAAAGATAAAGTGATAAATTTATTTTGAGAGAACCTATACCCATAGGAAAAACATATTTTGACGAAGATGATTTAAATGCAGTAAGCCGGCCTTTAAAAGACGGCTGGGTTTTACAGGGAAAATTTGTAAAAGAGTTTGAGGATTCATTTTCAAAGTTTACCAATGCAAAGAATTCAATTGCAGTATCTTCATGTTCAACGGCGCTGCAATTAGTTCTCTCAACTTTCGGATTAAAAGACGGCGATGAAGTAATTGTGCCTTCTTTTACATGGATTGCAACTGCAAACGCAGTGGAATATACGGGTGCAAAGCCTGTTTTTATTGATATTGATTTAGCTACTTTTAATATTGATTTAAACAAGATTGAAGAGAAGATTACACCAAGAACGAAGGGAATTATAGCTGTACATTTGTTTGGCTTATGTGCCGATATGGATGTTGTAAAAAACATTGCAAAGATAAATAATTTGTTTGTTGTGGAAGATGCTGCATGTGCGCTGGGTTCATATTATAAAGGAAAGCACTGCGGAACATTTGGAGATTACGGATGTTTTTCGTTTCATCCCCGAAAATCAATTACAACGGGTGAAGGCGGAATGATAACGACAAATGATAATGACAAAGATGCATTATGCAGAAGTTTGAGAAATCACGGAGCATCGGATAAAAAAGATTTACCATTTCTTCTTACTGATTATGATAATTTAGGATACAACTTCAGAATGACGGATATACAAGGGGCATTAGGCGTCTCACAGATGAAGAAGATAGATTTTTTGCTTAGTGAAAGGAAAAGAATTGCAGGGCTTTATGATAAACACCTTAAGGACTTTAAATTTTTGAATTTACCGTCTGCAGGAAAAGAATATGATCATAGTTATCAGTCTTATGTTTGTTTATTTGCACCGGAAAAAATAAATGAGAGTAATATTGATAAGATATTTAATCAAAGAAATGATTTGATGAAGAAACTGGATGATGCCGGAATTATGACAAGGCAGGGAACACATTCTGCTGCGCATCAAGGTTATTATAAAAAAAAATATTCCTATAGTACTGCTGATTGTTTTAATTCATTAGTTGCAGAAAAATGCAGTATTGCACTGCCTTTATTTCCCGGATTAAGTGATGAAGATGTTTCCTATATTGCATCAAAATTGAGAACAAATAACCTTTAAAATTTTACAAAAAATTAATTTTTCCATTTCTTTTAAATTCTGTGAGGCATAAATTCCTGTTTTTGTGTTTTTTGCTTCCCACAATTTTTAATTTTCAATAACAAAACCAGATGAAATTAAAATTTTTAATATTTTCATTTTTGCTGTTTTCGCTGACTGTAAAACTATTTGCGCAGGATGGTAAAGACAAAATCGGTCCTGAAGAGCTGAAAATAGCAGGTGCGAACTACTATAACTATTCTGATAAAGAAAGAGTGAATATAGAAGTAAATTTGTGGGGATATGTTAAAAATCCCGGAAAATATCTTATTCCAAAGGGAACTACATTCATTGATTTAGTTACTTTAGGAGGCGGTCCTATTCCTGATTCAAATCTTGAAGATATAAGAATAATAAGACCAAAAAACGATACATTGAGAATAACGCAAGATCAAATAATAAATCTTAACTACAATGATTATCTTTGGGGAGAAAAAATTAACCAGCAGGGAAAAGGAAATCCTGTGCTAATATCAGGAGATATAGTGTTAGTACCGGGAAGTCCAAGATATTTTTTCCGCGATAATCTTAACTTTATTTTATCCATATCCTCAGTGTTGATTTCACTTGGTATATTGGTTCTAACAATATCTAGAAACAACTAATTCTACTAATGGAATTCAGATTATTAAAGCGTTATAGACCGGAATTTTCCAAATGTGTAAACTGTGGTGCGACCGGGACTTTAAAGAAATACCGTTCACGCGGATTAAAAGATAAAATAGCAAAGATGCTATTCTTTAAGTTGTTTTTTTGTAAAAACTGCCAGTGGAAAGGCAGATATTTTACATTAAAACCGGCTAAACACTGGTTCAGAGCAATATTACTCTATATAATAATTGTATGTTCTACTGCACTTATTATTTATTATTATCTGGAAAAATTTATTTAAATTTTTCTTTTACTTTCAATTTTAGTATTTAAATGTAACATCTGTTTATGGAGAAAAACACCAGCACATCGGCAGCGAATAAAGAATTTGCAGAATCATTTGCGCTTGAACAGGGCGATGATTTTAAATTCTATATAAATGTTATCCGCGCCAACTTACTTCCTATACTGCTTATCTTCACGGTAGCAGTCTTGTGTACTTTTACTTATCTTTACTTCGCAAAGAATATATACCGCTCTACAACTGTATTAAAAATCGATAATCCAAAGGGTAGCATTCTTGAAAATCCTTTCGGTGAAATGGGAGATTACAGAACAGAGAGATATATTCTTAATCAAATGGAAGTTCTTAAGAGCTTTTACATTCGTGATGTGAGCGCTACAGAAATTCTTGACTCATTAAAGCACTTAACGGACTTTACAGATTTTGCTTTCTTGGCAAGTAAATCTAAGGATGGGAAAGTTACTTTCATTAGTCAGGAAAACTTAAGAAAATCCTTAATTGGTATTATCGGCGTTTCTCAGAAAAAAGGTCTCGATGCTTTGGAAATTAGCGTTGAAAGCCCATCTTTCAGAGAAGCTCAGTTAATAACACTTACCTATACCAATACATATGTCAGCTACTTAAAAGATTTATCCCGTCAGGATATCACAGCAGTAAAACAATTCCTTGCTACTGAAAAAGATAAAAAATTTAACGAACTGAATACCGCAGAGGCAAAACTTGAAGATTTTCAAAAGAGGACGGGACTATTAATCTTAGATGCGCAGGCAACGAATTTAGTTTCTATAATATCACAATACGATGCTCAGAAAAAAGCAGCTGATATTGAGCTAAGAGCTTCTGAAAACGGATTGAATACATTAAAAAACGAACTTGGGAAAATTGATCCTACAATGAATGATTTCATTCAGGGTCAGGTATCAAAATCTTATATTGAAGAATTCCAGAGACAAATTGCTGAATATGAAGTAAAGCGAGATATAGAAAATTCTACTATAAAAGATCCTGCCGTTAAAGAAAAACTTGTAAACGATGCTAATGAGAGAATTAATGAATTGAGAAGAAATTTAAGGGATAAAGTTTCTCAATTGTCAGCAGGTATACTTGCTAATACTCCTGATGAGAAAAAAGATTTATCTAAAAGAATTCTTGACGGAACTATTCAGACACAGTCTTTGAGAAGCAAAACTTCTTCACTCGACAATTATCTAAAAAAATACGAAGGCGATTTTGCAAAACTTCCTGCTGAAAGTATTGAACTTGCAAAGCTTGAAAGAGAAGCAACGTCAGCAGAAAAATTATATCTTATACTTGAAGAAAAATATCAGGAAGCAACTATCAACGAGAGAGCAAGAATTGCAAACGCAGTATTGCTTGACCCAGGTATTGAAGATTTCGGACCTGTAAAACCTAAAAAGAATATTATTCTTCTTTCAGGATTGATTATCGGTCTTAGCTTAGGCTTAGGTTTTGCATTCACAAGAAACTTCCTTGATAAAACTATCAAGACACCTGACCAGATTGAGAACAGAGGTATGAGTGTTCTTTCATGGATTCCAAATATCGAAGGCATGACTGATAAATCTGTTGTCGGTTCGGAATTTATGGTTGCGCTTAAACCAAAATCACCGATTGCAGAATCATTCAAAGCGCTCAGAACACGTGTCGAATTTTCTAAGCTGGAATCAGAGCCTATCAAAACAATTTTAATAACAAGCTCTATACCTTCTGAAGGTAAAACAGTTGTAGCCCTGAACCTAGCGGGTACTTTTGCACAGGCAAACAAAAGAGTACTTCTTGTTGACTGTGATTTAAGAAAACCCAGAGTTCACTCAGCTTTAGGAACGGACAGATATCCGGGCTTAAGTGATTACTTATTTAAAAATGTTGCATTCGAAGATATTGTAAAAAAGACTCAGCAGGAAAATATGTGGTTCATTCCGAGCGGAACGATTCCGCCGAACCCGTCAGAACTTCTGGGTTCAGTACAGATGAAAAATTTCTTAGCAGCGATGAAGGAGCAATATGATATAATTGTGCTTGACTCGCCGCCGTTTATTACTGTAACGGATGCGGAAATATTATTCAATATGACCGACGGAACAATTCTTGTTGCTCAGGCTAACAAAACTCCGTTTGATGCATTCGTGAAAAGCTATGTAAGGTTGAGCTCAATCAATCCTCATAACTTACTTGGCGCAGTATTGAATAACTTTAACTTCAAGGCTTCTTACGGATACTATTATAACTATTATTACTATTACCAAAACCAAAAGCCTGAAGAGAAACATAAAGCTTAATTTCATTTAACGGGAATAAGCATTCATGTTTTAAAAAATATATTTATCGGATGGATTTAAAAGAATTCTATAAAGGTAAAAAAGTTTTTGTTACAGGCGCCGGCGGTTTTATCGGCAGCCATGTAGTAGAAGAGTTAGTAATGAACGGGGCGGAAGTAACTGCTCTCGTTCATTACAATGCTTCATCCTACATAAACAATCTTCGTTTTGTACCTCAGGAAATTTTATCAAAAGTAGATATTAAATTCGGAGATGTAACAGATGCATTTCAGATGCAGACTCTTACAAAAGATTCGGATATAGTACTTCATCTCGCTGCATTGATAGGTATACCGTATTCCTACGTAGCGCCTGCAGCTTACGTTGCCGCGAATATAAACGGAACGTTGAATATGCTTGAAGCAGCAAGAAATAATTCTATTTCTAAAATTGTTGTTACTTCTACTTCAGAAACTTACGGTACGGCAATATACACTCCCATAGATGAAAAACATCCTATGCAGGGCCAATCTCCATATAGCGCAACAAAGATAGGCGCAGATAAAATAGCAGAGAGTTATTACTTGTCATTCAATCTTCCTGTTTGCATATTCAGACCGTTTAATACTTTTGGTCCCAGACAATCGATGAGAGCTGTAATTCCTACTATAATAACTCAGGCATTAAACTCAAGAGAAATAAAGTTGGGCTCGTTAAGTCCTGTTCGTGATATGGTATTTGTAAAAGATACAGCAAGAGGATTTTTGATGGCCGGAATGGAAGATAAATCAATAGGTGAAGTAATCAGTGTGGGCACCGGAGTCGGTGCAACAGTAGGTGAAATAGCGGAAATGATTTTGAATATATTAGGCTCTGATAAAAACATTGTTGAAGACTCGCAGAGAGTTCGTCCTGAAAAAAGCGAAGTATTCAAATTGATTTGTGATAACAGAAAAGCAAAAGAGTTACTAAATTGGTCTCCCAAATATACTTTAGAAGAAGGATTGAGAGATGCAATTTCATTCATACAAAAAAACATCAATTCATACGAAGCCGATAAATATACGGTTTAACATTTCACAGGAAGTAAAACTTACCACTTTAAATTAATTAATGATACCGTTATCAGTTCCGAGCCTTAAAGGCAACGAATGGAAATATGTAAAGGAATGCCTTGATACTGAATGGGTGTCAACAGCGGGCAAGTATGTAAATTTATTCGAAGATAAAGTAAAGGAATTTACTAAATCTGAGTTTGCAATTGCATGTGTGAACGGAACCGAAGCAATTCATATTTCTCTTCTACTCTGCGGAGTTGAAGCAGGTGATGAAGTGATTGTACCAACGCTCACGTTTATAGCCCCCATCAATGCAGTTAAATATGCAAATGCCGAACCAGTATTTATGGATAGTGATGAATTTTACAATTTAGATGCAGCGAAGACAATTGAGTTTATAAAAACTGAAACAACTTTTAAAAGCGGATTCACATATAATAATAAATCAGGAAAACGAATTTCTGCAATTATTCCTGTGCATATTTTCGGAAATGCAGTAATGCTTGATGTGTTAATTCCTCTATGCAAAGAAAGAAATATTGCTGTAATAGAAGATGCTACAGAAAGTCTTGGCACGATTTATACGGAAGGAAATTATAAAGGAAAGTTCACAGGAACAATAGGTGATATGGGATGTTTTTCCTTTAATGGAAATAAAATTATTACTACGGGCGGCGGCGGTATGATTGTAACAAATGATAAGATAAAAGCAGAGAAAGCAAAATATTTGACCACACAGGCAAAAGATGATGAAGTAAGATATGTCCATCATGAGATCGGTTACAATTACAGATTACCGAATGTGCTTGCAGCAATAGGTGTAGCACAGATGGAAGTACTTGCTGATTATATTGTAACGAAAAAGAAAAACTTTGCAAGATACTCCGGAGAAATAAATAATATTGCAGGATTAAAAATTAATCCGGCACCTGAATACGCAGATAATAACCTATGGATGTATGCAATGAGAATAGATAAAGATATTTATGGAATGGATAGGGAGCAGGTAATGGCAATGCTAAGTAAAAACGGAATTCAATCAAGACCTGTTTGGTATTTGAATCATGAACAGAAGCCTTATAAAAATAATTTTTCTTATAAGATTGAGAATGCTTATAAATTATTAGATGTGACGTTAAATATTCCATGCAGTATTAATTTAACTGATGAACAGATTGATACTGTAATCAGCGTATTAAAGAGTAAACAATAAATTGCATAAGGGTAAAAAAATCGCCGCGCTGATTACTGCAAGGGGAGGCTCTAAAGGAATTCCGAAAAAGAATATTACGATGCTTTGCGGAAAGCCTTTAATTCAATGGACAGTTGAGAGCGCCATGAATTCCGGATACATTGATAAAATTTTTCTCTCAACAGATAATGATGAGATAATTAATTCAGTAAAAAAATTTCCTGTTGAAGTTCCGTTTAAAAGACCTAAGAGTTTATCCTCAGATAAAGCAACAAGTACCGATGTAATTCTTCATTTTATAGAATGGATGAAAAAAAGCGGTAACGAATACGATGTATTGCTATTGCTTCAGCCCACATCTCCATTCAGAAAATCCAAGCATATCGATAGTTCAATAAAGAAATTTATTGCAAGCAAGGAAGCGCTTTCATTGATATCAGTTACGGAAAATGTTAAAAGCCCTTATTTATCCAGAAAACTAAATTCTAAGGGATACATAGAAAATTTATTTAATGTTAAGAGCGAGAAGAGAAGACAGGATATTCCTGTTACATATTATATAAACGGTGCTATTTATTTAACAGAAATAAAAAATTTTGAAAAATATAAAACTTTTCAAACACCAAAAACTTTAAGTTATATCATGCCATATTATTCATCAATTGATATTGATGAACCTATGGATTTAAAAATTGCAGAACTCTACTATAAAAATAAATTAGTTTAAGATTACTTGAATCACAGAATAATAGCAAGACTTGATATAAAAGGACCTAACTTAGTAAAGGGAATTCATCTTGAGGGATTGAGAGTAATGGGAAAGCCGGAAGACTTCGCTTCCTACTACTATGAAAACGGCGCCGACGAATTATTATATATGGATGTAGTTGCAAGTTTATATGACAGGAACAGCCTGAAAGATATTATTACAAGAACTGCCAATGAAATTTTTATTCCCTTAACAGTCGGGGGCGGATTAAGAACCATTGAAGATATTACTGAAGTATTAAGATACGGTGCCGACAAAGTTTCTTTGAATACAGCGGCTATTAAAAATCCGGAAATTATTAAGCAGGCGTCAGAAGCATTTGGCTCATCTACAATTGTTATTGCAATCGAAGCAATCAAACAGAATGACGGAAAATATTTGTGTTATACAGATAATGCCCGGGAGTATACAGGAGTAGATGCATTTGAATGGGCACAGCGTGCGGAAGAACTTGGCGCGGGAGAACTGATTGTAACATCCGTAGATAAAGAAGGAACAGGAGAGGGATTTGATATTGAGCTTACAAGAAAAATTTCTGACAGTGTAAAAATTCCTGTGATTGCACACGGCGGTCCTGGAAAGCTGGAACACTTCAAAGAGGTAATTGAAGACGGGCATGCAGACGCAGTTTGTACAGCCTCAATGCTGCATTATAATTATGCGGCAAAAAATAAATCAGTAAATGAATTTTCCGCCGAAGGAAACGTGACATTTATAAACAGCGGTAAGACATTCGGTAAAATAGATAAAGCGGAAATTCAGGATATAAAAAAATATTTAAGCGATAACGGAATAGACTGCAGGTATACACAATGAGTGAAGAAAATAAATTTCAGGTAGCAATAATAGATTATGAAATGGGAAACATGTTCAGCGTTGACCATGCATGCAAGTATGTCGGATTGAATTCAATTATTACGAAAGATAAAGATGTCATTATGAATTCCGATGCTGCAATACTTCCCGGAGTGGGAGCATTTGGAAATTGCATAGATAACTTAAACAGATTGGATTTAATCTCTCCTATAAAAGATTTCGTAGCTGAAGGAAAACCATTTCTGGGAATATGTTTAGGTTTACAGTTATTATTTACAGAAAGTGAAGAGTTCGGCTATTCAAAAGGATTAAATTTAGTTGAAGGGAGCGTTGTAAAATTTCCAAATACAACGGCAGAGGGAAAAATATTAAAAGTCCCGCAGATAGGCTGGAATCATATTTATGAGCCGGGAAATGAAAATCATTGGGATGATTCTATTTTAAAAGATACAACATCAAAAGAGTTCATGTACTTTGTTCATTCTTATTATGTAAAACCTTCCAATCAAAAAGATATTTTAACTATGACTAATTACGAAGGGATAGAGTATTGTTCGGGAGTTAAAAAAAATAATATCACAGCTTTTCAGTTTCATCCTGAAAAAAGCGGAACAGAAGGAATAAAAGTTTATAAGAACTGGAGTTCTGAAATTAAAAAGAATAAAGAAAAAATTAAATTATAATTTAATGAGTAAGAAATTAGAAGCGTATTATGGATTACCGGAAGAAGTAAAGTTTTGCAAAAAGTGCGTTATGTCTAATCAGCGTCCTGCTTCAACTCCTGAATTTAAACATACCATTGAAAGCAAAAAAACTACTCTCAATATTGGTGAAGACGGAATTTGCGATGCTTGCAGAGTAAATGAAGGTAAAGAAAATATTGACTGGGAAAAAAGAGAGCAGGAGTTATTAAAACTTCTTGATAAACACAGAAGAAACGACGGTAAGTATGATTGCATAGTACCGGGCAGCGGCGGCAAAGACAGTGCGTACCAATCATGGATGCTGAAGTATAAATATGGAATGAATCCTTTGACAATAACATGGCCTCCGATTTTATATACAGACTACGGATATCAGAACTGGAAAAATTGGGTAGAAGTTGGCGGTTTTGATAATCTTATGTTCAAGCAGAACGGAAGAGTTATGAAGCTGTTAACAAAACTTTCAATTGAAAATTTATTTCACCCGTTCCAGACTTTTATACTCGGACAAAAAAATCTTGCTCCCAAGATTGCTATTAATTATGATATACCACTTATATTCTACGGTGAAAACGAAGCTGAGTACGGAAACCCTATAGCAGATGATGCAACTTCATTGAGGGACAAATCATATTTCAGTATGACTCATTTGAAAGATATGTATCTTGCCGGAGTGTCGGTAGAAGAGTTAATGGAAAAATATAATGTAACTCTTGCCGACCTTATGACGTTTTTGCCGGCTGACCATGAACAGCTTGAGAAATCTAAAATTGAAGTTCATTATCTTGGGTATTATTTAAAATGGGTTCCACAGGAAGTTTATTATCATGCTGTTGAGCATACAGGATTTAAAGCCCGCCCGTTCAGAACTCAAGGTACGTATTCAAAATATAATAGTATCGATGACAAGATTGACGATTTACATTATTACACAACGTTTATAAAATTCGGAATTGGAAGGACTACCTATGATGCATCACAGGAAATAAGAAATAAGCATTTAACAAGAGAAGAAGGGCTTGCATTAGTAAGAAAATTTGACGGCGAATTTCCTGACAGATATTTCAAAGATATTATGGAACACATAGGAATGACTGAAGAAAGATTTTTTGAACTTGCAGATAAATTCCGCTCGCCGCATTTATGGGGAAAAGATGCTGAAGGTAACTGGAAACTGAGACACACAGTAAACAAAACAGGTTTAGACGATTAAGAATAAATTGGTAAAGAAAATTTTATTTACATCTCCCGGAAGAAGATTTGAACTCATAAATTTCTTTAAAGAAGAATTTATCGGGTATGAATTTATAGGAGCAGATGCATTCAAAACTTCACCTGCAGCATATATCCTTGATAGAGTTTATGAAGTACCATTAAAAATAGACGAGCATTATGTAGATGAAATAATTGAAGTGTGTAAGAAAGAAAAGCCGGAGTTTGTAATTCCATTACTAGATCCTGAACTGCCACAATTTTCAAAAAATAAAAAAAGATTTGATGAAATTGGTGTTCATGTGTGGGTGCCTGACTTTGATGTAGTTGAGCTATCTAATGATAAGTATTTAACATATACCAGATTTAAAAAATCAGAAATTCATTTGCCCGAAACATGGCTGTTGAAAGAATTTTTAGATTTACGTGATTTACCTTCCTATGAAAAATTAGTGTTGAAGCCTTCTAAAGGTTCTGCATCAAAAGGAATTTACAAAGTTAATTCAAAAGAAGTTAAGGCTGTAGCTGACTCAGAAAAATTAGATGTTGAATCGTATATTGTACAGCAGTATATAGATTTTAGTTTTGAAGTTACAGTTGATTTATATGGAGACGGCAAAGGAAATGTTGTTGAGTATTGCCAGCGAAAAAGAATAAGCACCCGCGGCGGAGAAGTTGAAAAAGGAATTACAGTAAATCTTCCACAAGTTACCGACTTAGTAAAAAAAGTTGTAAGCGACTTGAAGATATTAGGAGTTGTTAATATTCAGGTAATGGTGAAAGATGGCAAAGTTTATTTGGGAGAAATCAATTCTCGTTTCGGCGGAGGATATCCGCTTGCACACAAAGCAGGTGCTAATTTAATCCAGCATATTAAGAATTACATGAATAAAATTCCCTATGAGAATATTGGTGATTCAAGATACAAAGAAAATTTTTATATGCTAAGATATGATAACGCTGTTTACACAGAAAAACTTTTAGATCTGGTTTGAAAGTTATAGGATTTGATTTAGATGATACTTTGTATTCTCACTGGGAGTACGAAAAGGTACTGTTTGATGCAATAGTCAAATCAATTGAATATAAATTCGGATTTGATAAAGAAAAAATTTTTGCAGAAATGCAGGATCTTTTTGAGTTGAAAGATTTTGACAGACTGTTTGATAAGGCAGTTGTTAACAGCGGATATGAACTGCCGGGCACATGGGATGAATTTGTAAAAGATAAGATACTTCCGTTTTACAGAAATCATAAGCCGGATTTTACTTTAAAGACTTTTGAATGGGTAAAACCATTGCTTCAAAAAATCAGAAACAAAGGTTGTAAAATTATTCTGATTACAAACGGCGGAGTTACAATTCAGAAGAACAAAATTCAGGTTTTAAAACTTCTATCAGAGTTCGATAAGATTTATGTTTCTGATGAATTCAATCCTCCAATGAGAAAACCAGATTTAAAAATATTTGAAACAGTATTAAATGATTTTGACATAAAGCCGGAAGAAATGATTTATGTTGGTGATTCAATAGAGAAGGACGGCGCGTGTGAAAAACTCGGGATAAAATTTTTATTAAATACAGATTACAAAAAACTATACGAAATCCTTGATATAGCAGAATAAATGAAGAAGACTTTTATAATAGCAGAGGCAGGAGTAAATCATAACGGTAATATAGACCTTGCTTATAAATTAATAGATGAAGCTGTTAAAGCCGGAGCAGATGCTGTAAAATTTCAGACTGCTGTTCCTGAACTTGTTATGACTGAATATGCAACAAAAGCTGAGTATCAGATTACTAATACAGGAGAATCCGGTTCACAGATTGAAATGGCAAAGAAAATTCATTTGCCGTTGGAAGCTTATAAAGAGCTGAAAGAGTATTGCGAGAGGAATAATATAATGTTCTTATCTACTCCCTTTGATATGAAATCATTAGAGCTGTTACTCAGCTTTAAAATGCAGTATATGAAAATTCCTTCAGGCGAGATAACAAATTATCCTTATTTGAAAAGAATTGGTGAGCAGAATATGAATGTGATTATCTCAACAGGTATGTCAACTCTTAAAGATGTTGAAGAGTGTTTGAATCTAATAATTGCATCCGGAACAGAAAAAGAAAAAATCACACTGCTTCATTGTACCACTGAATATCCTGCTCCTTTGGAAGAAGTGAATCTCAAAGCTATGCTTACATTAAAAGAAACTTTTGGTGTAAACGCAGGATACTCTGACCATACCAAAGGAATTGAAATATCCATTGCTGCTGCAGCAATGGGGGCTACTGTTATTGAAAAGCATTTCACATTGGATAATAAAATGGAAGGACCTGACCACATTGCCTCATTAGAGCCGCATGAACTTAAAGAAATGGTGAGATGTATCCGCAATGTTGATCTAGCAATGGGAGACGGCGATAAACAAATTGCTTCTTCCGAAGAAAAAAATATAGTAATAGCACGCAAGAGTATACTAGCTGCGCACGATATTGAAGAAGGTGAAATATTTACCAATGAAAATCTGATTGTAAAAAGACCGGGTTCAGGTATAAATCCTATGAAGTGGAATGAAGTTATCGGCAAAAAAGCGAAGAGAAAATTCCTTAAAGATGAGTTTATAGAACTATGAAAAAGAAAATCTGCATAGCTACAGGTACCAGAGCAGAATACGGATTATTAAATCCGTTGATGACTCTTATTAAAAAAGATAAAGAGCTTGAACTTCAGATCATTGCTACTGCTATGCATTTATCTCCGGAATTTGGAATGACTGTTAATGAAATAGAAAAAGACGGGTTCAAAGTTAACGAAAAAATTGAGATGCTTCTTTCTGCTGATACTGATACTGCCATTGTAAAAGCTATGGGACTTGCAATGATAACGGCATCAGATGTTTTTAAAAGGCTGAAGCCTGATCTTTTAATAATACTTGGTGATAGATATGAAATGATGGCGCTGGCAACTAGCGCGTATTTAATGAAAATTCCTATTGCTCATATTGCAGGAGGTGAAACAACAGAAGGTGCTTTTGATGAAGGGATTCGGCATTCAATTACAAAAATGTCATCTCTTCATTTTGCGGCTACTGAAGTTTATAAAAAAAGAATAATTCAGTTAGGTGAAAATCCGAAAACTGTATATAATGTTGGCGCTTTAGGATTAGATAATATCAAAAATTTGAAGTTGCTTTCAAAGAAAGAATTGGAAAAAGATTTAAAATTATCTTTTGACGACCAGACCGCTTTAGTAACATTTCATCCAGTTACATTAGATAAAGAATCACCAAAGAAACAATTTTTAAAAGTAGTTGCTGCATTAGAAAAATTCCCTGATTTAAAAATAATTTTCACGATGCCTAATTCTGATACAGGTGGCAGAGAAATAATTGAAATGATAAAGAAATTTACTGCTTCAAGAAATAATATTTATGCTTTTACAAGTCTAGGTCAGAAAAGATATCTTTCTGTTTTGCAGTGCGTTGATTTAGTCATAGGTAACTCCTCCAGCGGAATTGTTGAAGTTCCTTTTATGGGAATACCTACAGTAAACATAGGTGGGAGACAAAAAGGAAGAATAATGGGTGAAAGTATTATAAATGTAAAATGTGAAACAGCAGATATAGTTTCAGGGATAAAGAAAGCATTAAGCAGAAAAAGAAATTCAGTTGCTATTAAAAATCCTTATGGTAACGGAACCGCTGCAAGTCAGATGATTAACATTATTAAAAAGAACATCAGTAATATATCTCCAAGAAAAAAATTCTACGATATTTAGGAAGACAAATGAACGATAAATTAAAATTATCAAAGTATATTGTAAACTACAACTCGACTTTAAAAGACGCAATAAATAAACTTGATGAAGGCGGCGAAAAAATACTATTTGTAACAAATGACAATAATGAATTATTTGGTGCATTGACTGACGGAGATATGAGAAGATTTATTCTATCGGATGGTGATTTCAAAACTTCAGTTGAAAAAGTTTGTAATAAAAATCCAATTAAGATTTTTGAACCATATGATATAGAAAAGATAAAGCGATTAATACTGGAAAAAAAACTATCTGCAGTACCTGTTGTTAACGAAAAAAATATTTTAGTTGATATACTGTTCTGGGAAGAGATATTTGATTCTTCAGAACATACAAAACCTAAAAAAACTTTATCTAATGATGTTATAATAATGGCCGGCGGTAAAGGAACAAGATTGGACCCGTTCACAAAAATATTACCAAAGCCGTTAATTCCAATAGGTGATAAAGCTATAATCGAGATTATTATTGAAAAATTTGTAGAGTATGGAATTAATAATTTTTATTTAACACTAAATCATAAATCAAAAATTATTAAGTCGTATTTTGAGGAGCTTGCACCCGCCTTTAATGTAGAATTTGTTTTGGAAGAAAAACCTTACGGTACTGCAGGCAGCATCATACTTCTTAAAAACAGATTTACCGAACCTGTTATCATTACTAATTGTGATATAATTATTGACTGCGATTATGCGGATTTTGTAAGTTACCACAAGAAAAATAATTTTGATTTAACTTTGGCAGCATCTTTAAAAAACTACAAAATCCCTTACGGTATTTGTGAGATAGAAAACGGCGGAAGCTTAATTAAAATAAATGAGAAGCCTGAATATAATTATCTGGTTAATACAGGTATGTATGTTTTAAATCCCGACATGATAAATCTTATTCCACAGGATACACATTTTGATATGACGGATTTTATGGAAACGATAAAGAATAATGGGGGAAAAGTCGGTGTATATCCGATAAGTGAAAACTCATGGATAGATACAGGAGAGTGGGCTGAGTACAAAAAAGCAGTACAAAAAATTTCTTTTTAAATTTAATAAATAAATGAAAACAGTTTTAGTAATAGGCGCAGGACAGCTGGGCAGCCGTCATTTGCAGGCATTAAAGTTAGTTCAGGATGATTTAAGAATAAGTGTTGTTGATCCGTTTCAAAATTCTCTTGATGTTGCAAAGGAAAGATTCGAAGGCTTTACAGGGCAGGGGGGAAATCATACAACAAGTTATTATCAGTCAGTCGATGAGCTTACCGACAAAAGTTTTGATGTAGTTATAAGCGCATCTTCCTGCGATACAAGATTTGAGGCGCTTACTAAACTTCTTGCTAAAGTTGATGTGAAAAATTTTCTTTTGGAAAAAGTACTATTTAATAAGGAAGAAGATTATCACTCTTTCAAAAAATTACTTGATGAAAAAAAAATAAATGCATTTGTAAACTGCAGCATGAGAACAATGCCTTTTTACCGGGACATTAAAGAAGATTTTATAAACACTGATTTACAATACTTTGTATCGGGCAGCAATTACAGATTAATGTCAAATATTATTCATTACGTTGACCACATGGTTTATCTTTCAGGATGTTCAGAATTTACTGTGGATTGTTCTTTACTTGATAAAAAATATATTACAAGCAAAAGAGAAGGCTTCTGGGAGTTTAACGGAACACTTATTGTAAAATTTGCAAACGGAAGCTCCGGAATGTTCACTTCATATAACGGGGGTGATTCTCCGGCTGTAATTTGTATTAATAACGAAAAGTGTAAAATTATTTCCAGGGAGTCGGAGGGAAAAATCTGGATGCAGAAACATTCTGATGAATGGAAATGGAATGAGCTGGATTTCAGAATTCCTTATCAAAGCGAAATGACGAGCAAAATAGTTACCGATTTACTTAATACCGGAAAGTGTGAATTAGTTGAGTATGATGAAAGCATGAATACTCATATACAATTATATTCACCAATACTGGAGCATTTTAATAAATACAACGATAAAATAGATTATTATCCTTTTACTTAAAATTATTTTACAACAAGACTAATGGAAAAAAAAGTTTTACTTATCGGGGCAGGGCCGATGGCAGTTGATTATGCAAAAGTACTTATTGATATGAAAGTGCCTTTTGTTACTGTGGGAAATTCTGAGAAGTCAGCAGCTGAATTTAAAGGAAAAACCGGTCAGGATGTTATTCTTGGAGGGATTAAAAATTTTTTAAACAATAATACAGATGTTTTTCCAAAGGTAATTAATGCAGCTCCCGAACATTTACTTGGTGAAGTTACGATCGATTTAATTAATGCAGGATACAAAGATATTCTGGTAGAAAAACCGGGCGGAAAAAATTATGAAGATGTAAAGAATGTTGCCGAAGCAGCAAATGCGAATAATGCTAAAGTTTACGTAGGATATAACAGAAGATTTTTTGCATCAGTAGAAAAAGCAAAAGAAATTATTAAAGAAGACGGCGGAGTAACATCTTTCTATTTCGAATTTACTGAGTGGAGCCATATTATCGGCACATTAAAAAAAGGCGAAGGTGTTTTAGAAGAATGGTTCCTTCATAACTCATCTCACATAATAGACTTAGCATTTTATCTTGGCGGAAAGCCGAAAGATTTTTCAACTTATACTTCCGGAAGCCTGGCCTGGCATCCTTCAGGCTCAGTATTCACAGGAGCAGGCGTGACAGATTCCGGCGCTCTATTCTCATATAATGCAAACTGGGAAGCACCCGGACGATGGGTTGTAGAAATACTTACAAGAAAACATCGTTTACTTTTCAAACCTGTCGAAAAACTCCAGATTCAAAAGATCGGAAGTGTGGCAGTTGAGTTTCTTGAAATTGATGATAAAGCTGATACAGAATTTAAACCGGGACTTCATAAACAGGTTGAAAATTATCTAAATGATAAGTTCGAAAATATAAGCGATATAAATGAACAGCTTGCTAATATTGAAAACTATTACAATAAAATTTGTAAAGGCAGTAAATAATATTTCAAATAAGATTTTTTGAGCAGCAGTAAACATCAAATAAGATTATATGCAGATTCTCTCGGGCTTCCAAGGCCCGGAGTTGTAAAATATGATGAAAGATACTTTTCTTTGTTTGTAAACTGGTTCAGAGAACAGGCAAAAAGTGAACCTGAGATTGTTGACCATTCAAGAAGCAATACTACTATAAAAGACTTATGTGCATGGTTCTTTGAAGATAACCGGTATTACGGCGATAAGGCAGATGTTATAATTCTACAAAATGGAATCGTTGATTGCGCACCGCGGCCTATACCAAGAAAAGTCCGAAATGTTATATCCAGGCTTCCTAATTTTCTGAGGAAACATGTGATAAAATTCCTTCATAATCACAGGTCAAAACTTCAAAATCTGGGACTGAAATATTTTCTTGTAAAACCTGATGATTTTTTAGGAGAGTATAAAAAGTTTTTGACGTTAGCTTCTAAAATCGCAAAGAGAGTTTATGTGTTTAATATTGTTCCCACTAATGATGCTATAGAAACGCAGTCACCGGGATTGAAAAAAAGTATATCTGATTATAATGAATTGATAACGAGGAGTATTAAAGAGACGGGATTTGAAAATGTTTATTTACTCGATGTAAACAAATTTGTAGAGAGCAACATAAAAAATTTAGATGATTATGTTTTGAAAGAAGACGGGCATCATATTACAAAATTATCACACAGAATTTATGCTGACATGATAATTGAGATTGAAAAGAAATACCTCCCATAAACCCCGGAAAGAATCTGATTGTCTAAAGTTGCCAAAAATACATTAATATATACTGTAGGTAATATCCTGCCTAAAGCTGCAAGTTTTGTATTACTTCCAATATATACGAAATATTTAACACCGAGCGAATATGGAATATTAAGTTCCATGTGGGCTCTTGAAGCAATTGTAACAATATTTTTTTCATTAAGTCTTGGTACTTCGATTTTCAGATTGTACTGGGATTGTGAAACTGAAGATTTACGAAAAAGATTTTTAGGCTCGATATTCATTTCTATAATAGCCAGTTCAATAGTATGGATAAGTTTGATTTTTTTGTTCCAAAATTTAATCGATGGAATATATAACTCGATAAGTTTTTATCCTTACTTCGCATATTCAATGCTTACCATTTTTATCACATGCTTTTTTGATGTTCCGCAAAAAGTATTGATGATAAAAGAGAGAGCCTCAACATATGTTGCGCTTTCAATTATTTTTTTTATAGTAAACAGCACACTTATTCTGTACTTTGTTGTTTACCTTAAACAAGGTGCGGCGGGGTATTTGCTTGCAACGCTTATAGGCTCAGCATTATTTCTCCCTGTTTATATTTACATTGCTGTAAAGAACTTCACTTTTAA
The DNA here is from genome assembly GCA_044226845.1 of Ignavibacteria bacterium. GTDB lineage: Bacteria > Bacteroidota > Ignavibacteria > Tepidaquicellales > Tepidaquicellaceae > JAFDZO01. Next base: position 18,641 of record JBGAGG010000014.1, on the reverse strand, counting down.
TTTTAAGTTCTCATATTTCAAGGCGGCACTCCTTTTTGCTCTGCCTGCTATACCGACTTTACTATCTTCCTGGATTCTTGATTTATCCGATAGAATTTTTATTGAAAGGTATTTTTCATTAACGGAAGTTGGTATTTATTCGTTATCTTATAAGATTGCAGGAATAGCACTGATTTTATCAGCGAGTTTTAATTTGGCATACAGACCGGTTTTTTTCCGTCTTGCAAATTCAGAAGATTTACAGGCTGCAAAGAAGAGCATATATGATTTCAACAATCTTTTTTTAATTCTAATACTTTTATTCTTCTTTCTTCTTAGTTTTTTTTCAAGAGAGGTTGTTGTTCTGTTCTTCGATGCTTCATACGTAAATGCATACTTGTACGTTCCGGTTATTGCATTCTCATATTTCTTATCTGTAGCAGGCGGTTTGATTGCGCGGTACTTTGAGCAAAGCAAAAAGATGAAACAAAATATGTTTATATATCTCCTAAGTTCGGTATTTAATATTATTCTTAATTTTCTTTTAATACCGTATCTTGGTGCTTTTGGTGCTGCTTATGCAACTGTACTTTCAATGCTGTTTGTAGTTGTAGCAGGATATTATTACTCTAAGAAAAATTGTTTTTTTGTAGAATTCAACTGGAAAATGTTGACGATTGTATTTGCAGCTTTAGTGCTTACGTTTGTATTTTTTGAGTTTGTACTTGTAATGCCTATCTATTATTCACTTGGGCTAAAAGCTTTATTTGCTTTACTTGTTTCGGGAATACTTCTGAAAAAATATTATCCGCTTTTAAAGTCCGCTTATCAAAGCATGTGATTTATGAGACCGGGAGAAATTGCTAAACTGTTTTTAGAATTTGAAAAAGAAAATGATATATTTGAATGGGAATCAGGCGGAATATACATTTGGCAGCTCTGCAGAGTAAATATTTTTCAGCATTTACTTGCTAAGGTTAAAAATGATAAACCTACTTACAGAGGCAGTACTATAAAAAGGATTTTAAATAAAAGATTCCGTTTTAAGAATATACTGCTTTATAATCCCTTAAGAGATAATAAACATTCTGATGTACTCGTCTTCGAAAGTTCAAGATATGTAAATGTTAACGGAAAATTTATAGACCCTTATACAAGTTTTTTTACAGAGGATCTAAAAAAGAAAAACTTATCTGTAACAAGATATCAATCAAATTATACTACTGACCATTTAACGCAAAAGAATAGTGAAGTTAAGCATCTGGATTTTATTGAATATAGTGCTTTAAAAAAGGCAAAGACTGACAGGTTTGTTTTAAAAAATGAAGACTTAACTATATTAAAAAAAATTGAAAAATTCTTTTCAGGTAATTTAAATACAAATTTAGATTTAAATCCGATTGTTTCATATCTTGTGTCATTTTACAGAGCAGAGTTATTTTACTATAAAAAACTGCTCGATTTAAAAAAGCCTGAGAAAATATTTTTGGTAGACTATAACAGTAAAATGGCAATTGTAACAGCAGCTAAAGAACGAAAGATAGAGACTACTGAACTGCAGCACGGTGTTATGGTTGGAGAGGATATCATCTATCATTATCCTACAGTCAAAGAAGGTGAACACAAGTATTTTCCCGATAAATTTATTGTATGGAATGAACTTTGGAAAACTTCATGTAAGCTTCCTATTAAACCGGATAATATTTCGATAAGAAAAAATGATCTACTTGAAATTAAAAAAGCCAAATATGCCTCTGTAAAAAAAAATGATAAACAAATTTTAATTGCATCGCAATATGACCTTACAAATGAAATAGCTAAAGTAGTATTAAATAATATTGCATTATTAAAAAATTACAAAATAATTTATAAGCTTCATCCGGTAGAATATCCTGAGCTTGAAAAAAATGTTTATTTCAAAAAACTGAAAGAATATGATAATGTGGTTTTTCCCGATTCAAAATCGGATCTGCATTTGCTTTTAGCTGAATCTAAATATTTTGTCGGAGTATATACGTTTGTAATTTTTGAAGCAATTGAGTTTGACTGTGAAATTAATTTGATTGAATTGCCGGGTATTGAAATGATGAATTTTTTAAAAGATGTTAAAAAAATTAAGTTCCATAAAGATTTCGAAAAATTTTGTAGTAGTTTGTAACTTGTTCCGGGTGTACTTTTAACAATAATTATAAATCAGCACACATCTAATATTTAATGCAGCCACGGTTTACTCAAGTTGGTAAAGTAGAAAATAAATTTTTGAATCATTTTCTGCTGTATCTTCTAATGGGAGTTTCTTCCATGCCGATTTTGTTCGGAAATGAATTTCTTATAGCAGGATTTGTTTTGACCACGATTATTTTTATCATGAAGTCAAAAAGATTCGACAGAGTAATTGTTTCTTATAACCTAGTTTTCCTTGCATTATTCGGGCTACATCTTCTTGCCTATGATAAGTTTATTCTTGGTATTATTGTAGCTTATTTTATGAGAATATATTTCGCATATTTTACAGTTAAAATAATTGGCAGGGATATTGATAAGTATATTGTCAACCAGATTTACTTTTTTTCCATTATAAGTCTTATCATTACTTTTCTAATTTTTATAAATCCTTCTCTTGCAGATTTTATATATTCGAACATTACTCCTATCTTTGATAAGATAACTTTGTTCCAGCCAAACCGGCAGCACTTTATCATTTACACAATGGAGCTTGGTTATAAGGTTGAAATACCAAGAAATTCAGGTCCCTTCTGGGAACCCGGCGGATTTTCAGTGTTTCTTTTTATAGCATTAACTTTTAATCTGATTCGGGATAAGAAATTCTTTAACAAAAAAAATACAATCTTCTTAATTGCACTGCTTACAACTCAATCAACAACTGCATACCTTGCGTTCTTTATTTTCGTTTGTATTTATATTTTAATTTCATACAGAAGTATTTATTCATTTATAATGATGCCGGTTCTCATCTTTCTATTTCTTAACCTGTATACAAATCTGAATTTTATGGAAGAGAAGGTTGATAAAATGTATAAGGAGTCTCAGAAAGCAGGCACCGAAAAAGTATATTCCAGGATTGTGAGCGGCAAAATTAATATGGAGAATTTTTATTCCTCGCCGATTTTTGGCATTGGAAGATTTTTTCAGGTAGCTGATGATCAGAATACAGGAAATAATGGAACTACGCTGCTGCTGGCGGAGTTTGGAGCAGTCGGTTTTGGTTATTATTTTCTTATGATGTTTCTATCGTACCGGAAATACTGCCGCAGGTATAATTTTAACTCGTATTTTCCTTTGGCTATTATAGCCGGCTTGCTTGTTCTTGGTTATTCTCAGGGAATTTTTCAAAAGCCGTTTTTTATGGCTTTATGTTTTATGTTCATGGTTAAATTTGATAATAAGGAATCATACGCTGCAACTTTATTTAAAAACAGGTTGCCTGTATTTAACCGGCCTGCAAGATTAGTACAAGAAACAAATTAGAGTAAAGTTTTACAATGAAGATAATATTTTTAAAATTAGGGTATATGGCAGCAGCTTCACTTTCTGTTTTTGTTTATACTCTTAGATTTAAATTCTTTATGTTTCTTGTCAGCGGTTCATTTGGCAAAAAAATTAAAATTGACGGAAAAGTATTTGTGCGTTCTCAGTTACCTCGTACTATAAAAATAGGAAATAACTTCACACTAAATTCACGTCCGGGTTCTAATCTGGTTGGTGTTACAAATTATGCAAGCTTTCAGTCTCTTGGTAAAGGTACGATCAATATTGGTAATAACTGCGGTTTTACTTCTACTGTACTTTCAGCCAGGACATCAATAACAATAGGTGATAATGTAAAGATTGGCGGCAATACAAGAATTTACGACCATGATTATCATTCGTTAAACCATTCAGAAAGAAGAAATTCAATTGAAGACAGCAAAGGTTGTAAGACCGCTTCTGTTGAAATCGGTGACGATGTTTTTATTGGCGCAAATTCCACAATTCTTAAGGGAGTAAAAATAGGCGCGCGTTCTATTATAGGTACAGGCTCTGTGGTTTCGTTAAAAGATATTCCTGAAGATTCAATCGTTGCAGGCAACCCGGCTAAGCTGATCATTCCAAAAAAGTAAAATTTGAATAAAGGACTTAATGTAATTTTTCTCGGCGGATTTGCATATCCCACAGGCATGGCCGGGACAAAAAGAGTTCAGTTATTCGTCGATTTTCTTCAAAGTACTAAAGCCGATGTTCAGGTATTAACGATTGGAAATGTTGGAGATGCTTTAATAGGAAATAAAACTTCCGGAACATTCAAAAACACAAAATTTAAAAATGTAGGGGCCGGGTTTAATTCAACTCCGGTATATTATCTGATATTCCCTTTTATTCTATTTTATCTTTTCTTCTATCTGCTCTCCTCCAAAAAAAGTAATAAAAAAAATATAATTTATGTTTATAACAGTGTAGCAATTGATAATTTTATTTTATTATTGTTCGCAAGATTAGCGGGATATAAAATAATTAATGATATAGTTGAAGATTACAGGCTTTCCAAAGAAAATAATAGTTTAATTCATTCAATAAAAATAAATAGCACTGTATTTTTTGAAAAAAGAATCACACTGTTTTGTAATGCAGTAGTTGTCCTTTCATCCTATCTTGAAAAATTATTTAATGAACGTACAGCAGGGAAAATACCGGTAGTTAACATTCCCGTCAGTACAGTAATTTCTGAAGATGTTAAAGATTCTCCAAAATCAAGTTCCACAATCAGGATTTGTTATTCAGGTTCATTTGGTCATAAAGACGGTCTTAATACTCTAATAGAAGCTTTTAAACTTTTTAATAAAAAATTTCCCCATTCCGAGCTTCTGCTTTCAGGCATGGGTAACAATCCGGAAAAAATAGTTGCAGCAGCCGCTCATCCGAAAATAAAATATGCAGGTTATTTGAATGATGAAGATTACACAAGGTTTATCAGCAGCGCTGATATTCTTTGTATGACAAGATTAGGATCGGGATATGCAAATGCAGGTTTTCCATTCAAGCTTGGTGAGTTTCTTGCAACCGGTAACCCGGTTATCACAACAAATGTAAGTGATGTTTCTGTCTATCTGGAAAATTATAAAGACTGTATAATTGTTACACCTGAAAAAATTAATGAAGTTGCACAAGCATTAGAATTTTATGTTGATAATCCTGAAAAAGCTTTTACTATGGGTCAAAACGGAAGAGAGAAAGCTAAAAAGTATTTTAACTATGAAAAAAACGGTGAGAAATTATTGAATTTAATGGGGCAGATTTAAGATGTGCGGTATAGCAGGGTACATTAATTTCGACAGAGAAAAAAATGCATCACGGGAAACGATTAAAAAAATGACTGATATCATTTCACATCGGGGACCTGACGGTGAAGGAATTTACATAGATAGAAATTTAGGATTCGGGCACAGAAGATTATCAATTATTGATTTAGCAACCGGCGATCAGCCAATGTTCAGCGAAGATAAATCCATCGCTCTTATTTTTAACGGTGAGATTTACAACTATATTGAACTGAGAGAAGAATTAAAATCTCTCGGGCATATTTTCAGAACCACTTCTGATACAGAGGTAATAATTCACGCATATCAGGAATGGGGAACAAACTGCCAGAGTAAGCTTAACGGTTGCTGGGGATTTGCAATATGGGATGATAAAGAAAAATTTTTATTTGTCTCACGCGACAGGCTTGGTGAGAAGCCGATGCATTATTCTGTATGGAATAACTCATTCGTATTCGGCTCTGAGATAAAAAGTCTTTTTGCGTTCGGTGTGACGGATGAAAAAGATTTATCACTCGTAGAACTTTATTTATTCCTTAAATTCATTCCTGCCCCTTTTACTTTTTTTAAAAATATAAAAAAATTAAAACCCGGGCATTATATAATAGTAAAAGATGGTAATGTTAAAGAATATCAATACTGGGATCTTCCGGCGATAGATGAAAAAAATATGGCAAAAAATAAATCTGCCATATACGAAGAATTTGAATCTCTTCTTAAAGACTCGATAAAGATCAGAATGAGAAGCGATGTTCCTTTCGGAGCATTACTTAGCGGCGGACTGGATTCTGCCAGCATTGTTGCCTTGATGTCTGAAATCTCTAATTACCCTGTAGAAACATTCACTATAGGCTACGAGCAATCCGCGTTTGATGAGAAAGATCTGGCGCAGGATGTTGCTGATAAGTACAAGACTAATCATCACGTTTATAATGTAATACCCGAATCTTTTGATGAGTCATTAAATAAAGTTTTATTTCATTACGATGAACCGTTCGGCGATTCATCTGCTATTCCTACCGGTATTGTTTCAAAGTTTGCAAGGAAATATGTAAAGATGGTTCTTACCGGAGACGGCGGAGACGAAGTGCTTTCAGGTTACCCTTCGTTTCAGGGGGTGAAGCTTTCCTCATATTATAAAAAAGCACCTTCATTTGTAAGAGAAGGTGTACCGAATGCATTAGAGCTTGTATCAAAATCTATGCGCGGTACAATGAGATATAAAGTGAACCGTTATGAAAGATTATTCCGTACAGCTAATCTTGATTTTGCTTCAAGCATGATTGAGCGTATGCCAACTAACGAAATTAAATCGGTAAAAAATCTTTTCAGCAGCAGAAGCGATATATATTCAATAGAAGATTATACTAATGATTTGCTATCACAATGCACATATAAAGATGATTTTTATAAGTTAATGTTTTTGAATTTTAAACTTTTCCTTCCTGAAGATTATCTGGTTAAAGTTGATAGAATGTCAATGGCACATTCGCTGGAAGCCCGTGTCCCCTTTATTGACCACAGACTCGTAGAGTTCTCTATAGGCATCGATAAGAATATCAAGATGGAAGGTGTGGAAAGAAAAAGCATTTTAAGAAATACTATCGGCAAAAAGATGCTTCCGCCTTCGTTGTTAAAAGCTTCCAAAAAAGGTTTTAGAGTGCCGCTTGTAGAGTGGTTCAAAGATGACTCTATGAAGGATAGATTAGAAAAATTATATACAAATGATTTCGGACTTAATAAGGTTGCAATAAAAAAATTTATTGAGGATAATAAAGAGGGAAAAAAAGACAACAGTAATATAATCTGGATGCTAATAGTTTTGCAGGAGATCTATAACAGGAAAGCTAATGACTGATAGGAAATCGAGTAAAGTATTAATCCTTGTTCCCGGGGAAAATGCCAGGGGAGGCATTACCAATTATTATTACTCGATCAAAAAAGAATTCAGGTACGAAGTTGAATATTTTTTACGCGGTTCCCGTACATATCCATTCAGAGAGTCATGGTTAAAAGATATTTCACAGCCTTTTAAAGATCTCTGGAGATTTTATAAAAAAATACGAAAGAAAGAATTTACACTTCTTCAGACCACTACAGCATTCGATGATGTTTCACTGATAAGAGATTTTATGTTTATTGTACTCGCAAAGAGGTACAAAATGAAAGTCGTAGTTTTTTTCAGAGGTTGGGATCAGAGCTTTGCTCAGAAGCTTGAAAAAAAGTATCTTTGGCTTTTTAAGATGGTATATTTTAAGTCCGATGCGATAATTGAGTTATCATCTGACTTCCGAAAAAAATTAATATCCTGGGGCTATAGAAAAAACATTTATCTGGAAACAACTCTAGTTGATAAAGATTTAGTAAAGGATCTGAAGCCTGAAGAAATAAAGATTAAATATGACAATCTTGAAGATCTAAATATTTTATTCCTTGCGAGGATTGAAACAGCCAAAGGAATCTATGAGGCAGTTGATGCATTCAACATAATTAAAGAAAGGTATCCGGCCGCTAAATTGACAATTGCAGGTGACGGCAGAGAAACTAATAATGTTTTGAATTATATTAAAGAAAAAAAAATTGAAGATGTGCAATTGTTAGGTCATATTTCAGGTGAACAAAAAACAGAGTGCTTTAAAAACAGTCACATCTATCTTTTTCCCTCCTATTCGGAAGGAATGCCTAACACAGTGCTGGAAGCAATGGCATTCGGTCTGCCTGTTATAACAAGAAAAGTCGGCGGACTGGTTGATTTTTTTCAAAACGATACAAACGGTTATTTTACTAACAGTAAAGATCCTGAAGTCTTCGCCGGATTTATTGAAAAATTACTGAAAGATAAAGTGCTTCTTAAAAGAATTTCCGAAAATAATTTTGAGTATGCCGGTGAAAAATTTTTATCGGATAAGGTTGCCTTCAGAATAGAAAAAATATTTGATGAGGTTTTAGAAAAAGGCTCCGTTAAGGAAAAAGAAAAATCTATAACTAAAGATGATGCGGGTAATAAAATATTAATATTAGTACCGGGCGAAAATGCCCGCGGAGGAATATCGAATTATTATTATGCCATCAAAAAAGAGTTTTCAATGCCTGTCGATTATTTCGTAAGAGGCGCACGTAACTATCCCTTCAGACAGCCATATTTCAAAGATCTTGCACAATCATTTTTAGATATAATAAATTTTACACGTCTGGTAAGAAAGAAAAAATATTCACTTGTCCAGACATCAACATCTCTCGATGATGTATCTGTTATCCGCGATTGGCTGTTTATTCTAATTGCTAACTTCTATAAAATTGATGTTATTGTTTTTTACAGAGGATGGAAAAAAAACTTTCAGAACAAACTGGAAAACACTTTTATCGAAACATTTAAAAAAATATTTTTCAAAGCCAAATGCTCAATTGTATTATCCACAGAATTTAAGGATAAACTGCTTGAATGGGGTTATACAAAACCTATATATGTGGAAACAACACTTGTTGATACAGAGCTTGTAAAAGATTTTACCCCTGAAAGCATAGAAAAAAAATACTCTAATATATCAGCCCCCAAGATGTTATTTCTTTCAAGGATTGAAATTGCAAAAGGGGTATATGAAACAATAGATACATTTGTACTCCTTCAGAAAAAATACAGGAATATAAAGCTTACTATTGCAGGAGACGGACTGGAAGAAGCAAATGTAATAAAGTATATTGACGATAAAAAAATAAAGAATATAAATATTACCGGCCACCTGACCGGAGTCGAAAAAATTAATGAGTTTACTACTTCGCATATTTTTATACTTCCATCGTATACAGAGGGAATGCCTGTTACTGTGTGTGAAGCTATGGCTTTCGGACTTCCGATTATCACAAGAAAAGTCGGAGGCTTAAGGGATTTTTTCAAAAATGAAGAACACGGATTTTTCACCGATAGTAAAGACCCGCAGCACTTTTACGGACTTATAGACAACCTGTTTTCAAATCCGGCTTTAATGAAAAAAATTGCGCATAACAATCACCAATATGCCGCCAATCGTTTTCTTTCCTCCAATGTAGCTAAGAGAATAGAAAAAATATTTGAAACAACTATTTCAGAATAAACTTAATAAAGTTATTATCAAGAATTTTACATTATTTGTATGTGCGGAATAACAGGAATAATAAATTGGGGGGATGAAATTGTACTTAACAAAATCACATCCATCATTGAGCACAGAGGACCGGATGATTCCGGTATCAAATGGTTTCCTTATACAAATTCAGGATTAGGACATAGAAGATTATCAATTATAGACTTAAGTCCATTAGGACATCAGCCTATGTGTAATGATAGCGGTACTCTATGGATTACTTTCAACGGTGAAATTTATAATTACAAAGAAATCCGTCATGAACTGACAGCTATCGGACACAAGTTTAAATCTCATTCCGATACTGAAGTAATTATAAAGGCTTATGAACAATGGGGAGTTGAATCACTTAACAAGCTGAATGGAATGTATGCGTTTGCAATATATGACACAGAAAGTAAAAAATTGTTCGGAGCAAGAGATCGTGCCGGCATAAAGCCATTTTATTATTCTCAAAAAGGTGATTCGTTAATTTTTGGTTCCGAAATTAAATCCATTCTTGCATCGGGATTTATACCGACCGAAGTAGATTATGATGCGATGTATACTCCAATTCACTATCAGATTGCCCCAAAAACAGGTTTTAAAAATATTTCAAAATTGTTACCTGGGCATTATTTTATTTTTGAAAACGGTGAACTGGAGGTTAAACCATATTGGGAAATAAATCCTTCCGAAGATCATAATATAAGGGAAGATGATGCAATTCATAAACTTGATAGTCTGCTTCAAAGCGCAACAGAATATCAGATGGTTGCAGATGTTCCTGTAGGGTTATTATTAAGCGGGGGATTGGATTCTTCTATCATTGCTGCATTGATGGTGAAAAATACTAATAAAGAAATTAAATCATTCACAATAAAGTTTCATCAGGATGATTTAAAATTACAGGGAAATGTTGATGACAGTTATTATGCAAAGCAGGTGGCTAAACAATGCGGCTTTAAGCACATAGAAATATTGCTTGAATCTGACGTTGTCGATTTATTGCCCAAAATGATATGGCATCTGGATGAACCTCTTGCAGATCCTTCGGCAATTAATACTTATTTGATTTCAAAAGCTGCAAGAGATAATGGTATTGTTGTACTTCTTAATGGCATGGGCGGCGATGAAATATTCGGCGGCTATCGTTCTTATTTAGCCTGCCTTACATTAGACCATTACCAGAAATATGTGCCCGGAGTTGTGGATTCTATTTTCAGACATTTAGTTTCTATTATTCCGCAGTCATCTGCAAAGAAAAATTTTAAATACATAAGATGGGCTAAGGAATTTTTTAACTACTCTAATATGTCGCGTTTCGACAGATATATATCCTCAGGCAACGTTGCATTAACGAATAAAAATTTCAACGAATACTATTCTAACTGTCCATATAATCTTCAGGATTCATTTTTTTATAAAAAGGAGAAAGAATTATTCAATGATAACAATATGTCTTACCTGACTAAGATGTGTTTAAATGATACTAGGGTTTATTTGCCTGACCATAATCTTAACTATTCCGATAAAGCGGCAATGGCAGCAAGTGTGGAAGGAAGACCGCCTTTAACTGACCACAGGATAATAGAATTTATGTTTACACTTCCGCCGCAATTCAGAATTACAAAAAATATACAAAAGTACTTACTGAAAAAAGTTTCAGAAAAGTATTTACCGAATGAAATTATACACAGACCAAAAGCGCCGTTCAGCGCTCCTATGAGAGCCTGGCTTAAAGGACCTCTTTCGGAAATGGTGGGAGATATTTTATCGGAAGAATCGATGAAGAAACGCGGTATCTATAATCCAAAATATGTTACTTCATTAATTGAAAATAACAGAAAAGGAATTCAGGATAACTCTCAATTGATATGGCGTTTGTTAACGAATGAAATCTGGTTCAGAACTTTTTTTGATAACTCACAACAAAATTTTAAATTTAAATAGAGATATATAACAAATGGAGCAGCTTACACAGCAATTGAAATCGGGACATATGGAAGTTATGGATGTACCAATCCCTGCGCTTGGCAGCGGACAAATCTTAGTAAGAAATCATTATTCATTGATAAGCGCAGGTACGGAAGGTAAAAACGTTTCTGATGCGCGACTTAGCTTAATAGGCAAAGCAAGATCAAGAAAAAAAGAAGTACAGCAAGTAATAGAGATGATAAAGACGAGCGGATTTTCTGAAACCTACAATGTAGTCATGAGCAAACTTGAAGCACCCGGACCAATGGGATATAGTTGTGCCGGTGAGGTAATCGCAGTAGCAGATGATGTCTATGATTTTAAAGTCGGCGACTATGTTGCATGCGGCGGCGAAGGCGCTTATCATGCCGATATAGTTTCAGTTTATAAAAACCTTTGTGTAAAAATTCCCAAAAGTGTTGATTTAAAATTCGCCGCTATTACTACAGTAGCTTCAATAGCAATTCAGGGTATAAGACAGGCAGAGCTTACATTCGGCGAAACTGCCGTAGTCATCGGACTGGGGTTGATAGGTCAGCTTACAATGCAGATACTTGAAGCCTCAGGAATAAAAGCAATCGGCGTTGATATAAGTCAGGCGCAGGTTGATTTAGCAAATAAAATAGGAATTGGAAAATCTTATCTGCGCAATCGCGACGATTTAGAAGGAGTTATTAAGGAATTAACAAAAGGTTACGGCGCCGATGCTATTCTTATCACTGCAGGTACAAGCTCGTTAGATCCTGTAGAATTTGCAGGAGCAATTGCAAGAAGAAAAGCTAAAGTTGTTATTGTAGGTGCAGTGCCCACCGGGTTCAGCAGAAATTTTTACTTCAAAAAAGAATTAGATCTGCGAATGTCGTGTTCATACGGTCCCGGCAGATATGACAGAGCCTACGAGGAAAAAGGAATTGACTATCCTTATGAATACGTGAGGTGGACTGAGAACAGAAACATGGAATCGTATATAGAATTAATTGAAAGAAATAAATTAGTTCTTGAACCGCTCGTTACTCATGTTTTTGAGTTTGAAGATGCAAAAAAAGCTTATGATATGATTCTTGCTAAGAAAGAAGCGTTCGTAGGAATACTTCTGAAATATGAAGATGAAAAGAAAATTACCGATGAAATAAAAGTAAGCAAAGGTGAAGCAAAAGGAACAAAAACAAAAATCGGATTTGTAGGCGCAGGTTCATTCGCGCAGAATGCACTTCTGCCAAATGTAAAAATGCATGCCGATATGGTTGGAGTCGCAACATCACGCGGAAATACAGCCAAAGGAATTGCAGATAAATACGGCTTTCAATACTCAACAGGCGAGGCTGATAAAATTTTTACTGATGACAAAATTAATACAATTTTTATTGCGACAAGGCATAATCTTCATGCAGCCAATGTAATCGACGGATTAAAAAACAATAAAAATGTTTTTGTTGAAAAGCCATTGTGCATGAACAGAGCCGAGCTTGAAACGATAGCAGAACTTTATAAGCAAAAAAGTAATTTGCATTTAATGGTCGGCTACAACAGAAGATTCGCACCTGCCATTAAAGCTATAATGAGCACGATGGATAAAGATGTTCCGAAGGCAATTAACTACCGCATCAATGCAGGAAATATGCCGAAAGACCATTGGGTGCAGGATAAGGAAATCGGCGGCGGAAGAATTATCGGTGAAGTTTGTCACTTTATTGATTTAGTCATGTTCCTCTCCGGCTCGAAGATTAATTTTATTAATGCAATCAGTATGGATAATAATCCTTATCTGATGGATACGCTTAGCATCAATATGGGATTTGAGAACGGAACGATTGGTTCGATTTGTTATTTCTCCAATGGCGCTAACTCATTGCCGAAAGAAAACATAGAAGTTTTCTATGCAAATAAAGTAATGGTTGTTGATGATTTCAGAGAAGTAAAGACATACGGCAAGGAAGTAAAGACAAATAAATCAGGCAAGCAGGATAAAGGCCACGCTCAGGAAATAAAAGAATTTATCGAAGCAATTGAAAACGGAAAACCCACACCGATATCATTTGAAGAAATTTACGATGCAACGAAGGCAACACTTGATGTAATTGATTCTATAAAAAATAAACAGGCTATAGTTTCATAGATTTGTCAAAACTTGATAACGCAGTAAAAAACGTCCGCTCATTTATAGAGAAGGAAAAGTTTAAAGGATACGATCCATACGATACGCTGAACACATTTCTTCCTATAGATAAAATGGGGAAGTGGGTTTCGGCAATTGCCATACAGATACAGAAGAGAAATCCTGTCAATATCCGCCCGCTGCTTGGAATTAAAAAAGGAATAAATCCTAAAAGCCACGGACTGCTTTTATACGCTTACTCATTGCAGTATGAACTTACTAAAGATGAAAAAACAAAAGAGACGATGGAAGAGCTGTTCAACTGGCTCATTAATAATTATTCAAAGGGATATTCAGGATATTGCTGGGGATATAATTTCGGCTGGGCAAATCCTATTAAATATGTAAAACCATACGTTCCGAATATTGTAGCTACTTCATTTATAGGCAAAGGAATTTTTCAATACTACCTTACCACAAAAAGTGAAAAAGCTAAGGAAGTTTTAATCAGCATTTGTGATTTTTTATTAAAAGATTTACCTAAGGTTGAAACTGAAAGAGGACTTTGCATAAGTTATACTCCGGTGTTAAAAGATGCGTGCTTTAATGCAACATTATTAGGCGGAGAAATTCTTGCGAAGTCATACTATTTAAACGGTAACGAAGAATTTAAAAATAAAGCGAAGCAGATTATTGATTTTGTTGTAAGCTATCAGCTACCAAGTGGACTTTGGAATTATGAAGTAGATATTGAAACAGGAAAGGAATCTGCGCAAACAGATTTTCATCAGGGATATAACATAGAATCAATTTCTGAGATTTGTAAATACGCAGGCTTCGATGATGATAAATATAAAAATTCAATCAGAAAGGGACTGGAGTATTACAGGAAAGAACAATTCTATGATAACGGACAATCTTTATGGAGACTTCCGAAAATTTATCCTGTGGAAATTCATAATCAATCACAGGGAATAATAACTTTTGCTTTACTTAAAAATTATAATGCAGAGTATTTACCCTTTGCAAATAAAATTGCAGAGTGGACTATAGAAAATATGCAGGATAAGAACGACGGAAGATTTTACTTCAGGAAGCTGAAAAATTACGATATAAAAATCCCTTATATGAGATGGTCGCAGGCATGGATGTATCTTGCGCTGACACGTTTGCAGTTCGAAAATAAAAAATCTGAATCTTAATAATTTATGTGCGGAATATTTGGTTTAATCGTTAAAGAAAATTCGGATTACGATTATAAATTTATAAAAAAATTAACTGAAGAGCTTGCTCTTTTATCGGAGTCGCGCGGGAAGGAATCTGCCGGCTTCTCTATATATAATCCCGGCAATGAAGATGATAACGGGAAAATTTCAGTTATCAAAGGAGCGGAGACAGTTTCTAAATTAATTGATAACGGAAAGTTCGATAAATTTTATTTAGAAGCTAACGGGTTAGACAAGGCCGGACTAAATTCAATTATAAAACATCCTTTTGCTTTAACAGGCCACTCACGTCTTGTTACAAACGGAACGCAGCTTCTTGATTTCAACAATCAGCCGGTAATAAAAGACGGTATAGTAGGTATTCATAATGGTATCATTACCAATGTAGATGACCTTTGGGAAATGTTCACTGATCTGAACCGTGAGTTTGAAGTCGATACTGAAATTCTTTTATCTCTTATACGGAGTTTTATCAACGAAGGCTGCTTGCTTCCTGAGGCTTTTGTAAAAGTTTTTAATGTTATTCAGGGCGCAGCTTCAATTGCATTTATGTTCAACGATAAAAACTGTTTATCGCTTGTAACTAACTGCGGCTCGCTTTATTTAATAAATAATTCACGTAACGATATTGTAATTTTTGCTTCCGAAGAATATTTTTTAAAAGAGCTGATGTCGATAAATCATATAAGGCTTACAGTCGGCGAGCATACTATTAAGCAGGTTCACGCATTCACCGGATATTTGTACAATATTAAAACTCTTGAACATGAGTTTATAAATACAAAAGAACCCTATGAAACAAAGGATATAGATTTTAACTCAGATAAAAAGTTAAGTATAGACTATAAGCCGGAAGGCAAAACAACGTATACTGCGCCAAGTATTTCTGCATCGCAGGAAGCGCATCTAAAAAGTTTACTTAAATATGATTACGAAAATGTTGCAAAGCTCAGACGCTGCACTAAATGTCTGCTGCCGGAAACATTTCCTTTTATAAAGTACGATGAAAAGGGTGTATGCAATGTTTGCAATAACTATAAGCCTATGGGAAACCCTAAGTCACTGGAAAAACTCATGGAGCTTGTTGAGCCTTACAGAAGTAAAACAGGTGAGACTGATTGCATAGTACCATTCAGCGGCGGAAGAGACAGCTCATATTCATTGCATGTAATTAAAAAAGAATTGAAGCTGAATCCTATTACAATTACCTATGACTGGGGAATGGTAACGGATTTAGCGCGAAGAAATATTGCGCGTGTAACCGGGAAGCTAGGCGTAGAAAATATTTTGGTTTCGGCTGATATAAAAATGAAACGCGAGAACATTGGAAAAAATGTAACAGCATGGCTGAAGAAACCGGCGCTTGGGATGATACCGCTCTTTATGGTTGGTGATAAATATTTTATTTATCATACAATGGAGCTTAGAAATAAGACGGGTGTGAAGCTAAACCTTTGGGGCTCAAATAAATTAGAGAATACAGATTTTAAAGTCGGCTTCTGCGGAGTAGGATTGGATTTTGATAAAAAGAGAATTGATTCGGTGAAGTTAACAAACATGCTGAAGCTTTTCAAATTTTACGGCAGTAATTTTCTTTTCAATCCGTCTTATCTGAATTCATCTTTAGTTGATTCCTTCGGAGCATTTCTTTCGCGATACGTGAAAGAGAGAAAGGATTATTATCATTTTTTTGATTATGTTAAATGGGATGAGCATCAGATCGAAAGCACAATTATAAATGAGTATGAATGGGAAACTGCACCTGATACAAAATCTACGTGGAGAATTGGTGACGGCACAGCAGGATTTTATAATTATATTTATTATTCAGTAGCAGGATTTTCAGAGATAGATACATTCAGAAGTAACCAGATAAGAGAAGGAATGATTACGCGCGAAGAAGGAATGAAATTTATTTTGGAAGAAAACGCTCCAAGATATGAATCGTTAAAATTTTATTTCGATACAATCAATGTGGATTTTGAAAAGGCGATAAAAATCATAAACAACATTCCTAAACTATACAGAGATAAAATTTAATGGCATTAGATTTTACTTTAACGGCATTTGAAAATATACTAAAGGCTGCGCTTTCTGCAGGATATAAATTTGATTCGTTCGAAAATTATCTCAATGGAAAAAGCGAACATAAAAAACTTATTCTGCTGAGACATGATGTTGATAAGCTGCCATACAATTCATTGGCAACTGCGCAGATTGAAAATAAGCTGGGAATAGTATCTACGTATTATTTCAGAATTGTGGATTCGAGCAACGATCCTAAAGTTATAAATGCTATAAGAGATCTGGGACATGAGATAGGTTATCACTATGAAGAAATGGATCTGGCAAACGGAAACTATGATGAAGCTGTAAAAATATTCGAAAAGAATTTGGAATATTTCAGGACTTATTATCCCGTTGTAACAATCTGCATGCACGGAAGTCCGATGTCAAAATTTGACAATAAGCAGATATGGGATAAAATAAATTACAGGGATTACGGAATCATAGGCGAGCCGTATTACGATGTTGATTTTTCTGTGTTCGGATATTTAACCGATACAGGCAGAAGCTGGAACGGAGAAAAAGTAAGTGTGCGTGATAAAGTAAAAACAGACCCGTATAAGTTAAATCTTAAAACTTCTTTTGAAGTCATCGATGCATTTAAAAATAATAAGCTCCCTAAAAAAATAATGATGACAACTCATCCGCAAAGATGGAACAACAATGTGCTTCCATATGTATCAGAATATGTGATGCAGAGCTTAAAAAATGTAGTAAAGGGAGTTATTGTAAAGAAAAACTCTAAGAAATAAAAATCCCACATGAAAACTCTTATCAAGAAAAACAGAATTCCGGTAAAGCAGATGCTGCTCATTGGTTTTCTTCCGTCATTTCTGAAAATAATATATTATAAGAGCAAGGGTTATAAGTTTGGTGAAAACGTTTCAATAGGGCTGGGTACAGTAATCGTCGGAAAGAATGTAGAAATAAAAAGCAATACAAGTATAGGAATGATGACAGTTGTAAGAGCGAAGTCAATAAGGATTGACCGGTTTGTTAAGATCGGTCATTTTGTTTTTATAGATACGGAACAGGTTGAAATAGGAGAAGATACCAGAATAAACGAACAGGTAGTTATTGCCGGAATAAAAAATCCCGACTCAATTATAAAAATCGGTAAGCGTGTAATTGTAATGGAGTATTCATACCTGAATCCGACCAAGCCGCTGACCATTGGTGATGATACGGGAATAGGCGGACATTGTTTGTTGTTCACTCACGGCTCATGGCTTTCACAGATTGACGGATTTCCTGTAACATTTGCTCCGATAACATTGGGAAATAAAGTCTGGCTGCCATGGCGAGTATTTATTATGCCCGGTGTAACTGTCGGGGATAACGTTGTGATAGGGGCAAACTCATTAGTGTCTAAAAATCTTCCTGCTAATTCACTCGCTGCAGGTTCGCCTGCAAAAGTACTAGTTGAAAATTATCCTCCGCAGTTGACGGAAGAAAAAAGAACGGAAATTTTAAAAAATATTTTTACGGATTTTATAAATTTTATTTCTTACAATGGATTTAATGTTTCAGGTTTTGATGAGTCTATGAATAAATTTGTGATGGATATAAAAAGTAACGAAACGAATTCAAGTCTGGTTTATGTACCCGATAAAAATTTTTACAGCGATACTGTTGCAGCAGATAACGTTTTATTAATGGACTCACCTGAGGCTGATACAAAATCTGCTGCTGGAAAATTTAAAATGATAATAAATCTCCGCACGAAGGAACGAATCGGGACTTCTGCAATCGGTGAAGAGATAACGATGTTCTTATCGCGTTACGGTATAAGATGTAATCGTCTGGACTAAGTAAAATTTAAATCTTCTCAAATAAATGCGTTTTCTTTTTTTCTTCGTACATCCGTCTAAGTACCATCTGT
>JBGAGG010000013.1:0-115461 GCA_044226845.1 Ignavibacteria bacterium | reverse complement strand
TATAGTGGAGTTCATCCCATCCGCTTATATCGTCATATACAGCAATTTGCGGATACCAGTATGCAACCATAAACGTTGTTGCATCCTTTGCGCCCATTCTGATGCTCGTGCCGTTGGGTATAGTAAAACTCCATTCAATATCTATTTGAGCGGATTTAGTAGGTAGAATAGAGTTTTCAAGGAATGCTATCATTGTAGTTTCATTTCTTGAAATATTCGCTTCATGTATTTCTCTGCCGTTAACTTTCAAGGAGTAAAGTAAAATTCCATCGGTCAGTTCATCTAAAGTTATGCCTCTGTCTCTGCTTGTTGTCGGTCTGTAAAGATCCTGATACATTCTGAAATAAATTTTCTTTAATGTGTCCTGAGAATTATTTTTATAAACGATAGTTTCTTTTCCTTTAACATTTCGAGTTACAGGTTCAACCTCCACTTTTATTGTATAGTCAGATGTATTCTGGAAGTATGCAGCTCCCGGATTCCCGTCGTAAGAACGTGTTCCTTTATCGTAGGCTTTCTGGAAATTTTTGGGAAGGTATAGATTTGTTTGTGATTTTAATTCTCCTGAAATGAGGAGTAACGCTAATAATACAAGAATTGAAAATTGTTTCATTCAGAAAAATTATAAATTTAATATTTAAAAATTTAAAAGTAGAGAGCTGTCGCCATAACTTAAAAATCTGAAATCATTTTTCATAGCGTACTCATATATTTTTTTCCATTCACCTTTTGTAAATGCAGCTATCAGAAGCAGAAGTGTACTCTTCGGCTGATGGAAATTTGTAATCAGTCCGTCAATCACTTTAAATTTATAACCGGGTGTTATAATAATTTCCGTTTCACATTCAAGAGTTTCAATCTCATTAAATTTCAGATAATCTGCAAGGGCGCGCATTGCATCTTCCAATGAATACTTTCTCTCATCTTTATTTTCATAAGCTTCCCATTGAGAAATTTTTAATTTGTTAATCTGCACGCTTGAGTTTTCGATTAGTTTAAGCCCGAGCCAGTATAAAGATTCCATCGTTCGAGCGGAAGTAGTTCCTGCAGCAATTATCTTTTTATCTTCTTTATTTAAGATTTTTTCTATTAAATTTCTGTTTACAAAAAATTTTTCTCCGTGCATATTATGCTCGCCAATTCTATCGCTTTTCACCGGCTGAAATGTTCCTGCCCCAACATGAAGCGTAACGAACTCTTCATCTACTCCTTTTGCTTTTAGCTCTTCTAATACTTCCGGGGTAAAATGAAGCCCTGCAGTAGGCGCAGCAACTGAGCCTTCTAAGTTTGCATAAACTGTCTGATATCGCTCGGCATCAGATTTCTGGTCTTCTCTTTTTATATATGGCGGAAGGGGAATGTGTCCCACTCTCATTAACACTTCGCTGAATGTAAGCTCAATCGGATTCCATTCGAACTCTACTTCATACACTCCGTTTACAGGAGCAAATTTTTTTACTCTTAGCTCAACAACTTTTCCCTTTGTAAAAAAATTCTGGATGATAACTTCTTCTTTCCACTTTTTCGCATTGCCAATCATGCAAAGCCATCTGCATTTTTTTGTGGCGGCAAAAGCCATAACAAATTCACGTGAAGGCTGAACCGGTTCCAGACAGAATATTTCAATCTTATGCCCCTGCGAATCCTCAATTAATATTCTTGCCTTAACAACTTTTGAATCATTAAATACTAAAATAGAATTTTCAGGAATGTATTGTGAAATGTTTTTGAAAATATCTTCTTTAATATTTTTATTTCTATAAATTAAGAGTTTTGATTCATCTCTTTGCGGCAAAGGGTAGCTTGCAATTCTTTCGGCAGGCAGATCGTAATCGTAATCTTTTATTTCAATCTCTTTAGGGCTTATCAATTTTCTTTTGTTCTCCTTAATATAATTATTGTGGCAAGTGAAACCAGCAATCCGAAAAATATTCTCATGTGAGTTGCTTCAACGCCGTATGCAAAAAATATTTCATCTGCCATTATAAATCCTGCGAACAGAATTAATCCTGCAGAATGCGCTGAATAAATATTTGTGTCTGATGTTTTTCTGAATGATTTCCAGAATAGTATTGAGGTAATCAGCTCAAGTAATATAACTCCGCAAAACAAAAAAGCGTTCATTCCAACGGGTACGGAAAGATTTGCAGTGGTCTGCAGTATCATTTCAAAGTTACCTGATGCGAATTTCCAGTCTTTGGGAAGTGCTCCCATTGCCTTTAATCCGTCGAGAATATTAGTGAGAGTTACTATGCTGAAATAACAGCTCCAGAACAATAGTACAATTTTCTGAACTGTATTGGCAGTTGCTTTCATACTAAAATTTTAACCAAAATATGATTTTTTAACTAAACTTAATACGTAAATGAGCAGGCAAAATTTACATAGTACAGCAACTATTTTCGAAGTTTTTATACTCGATTTACCCGTTTTTAAATTCAGATAGATTTAGAGGTAAACTCTTGTAAATATTGAATATAGGCGTTTGGCATAAGGATTGAATAAGAGTGCATCACTAACGAAATACTTAACCATATAAAACCATGCAACCATTTACAATTTTAAAAAGATTTATTCAGATAGCCTTAATGACTTTATTAGGCTTAAACTTTGCAGCCGCTCAGCCAAGAGGTATCAGCGTTTGTAAAGTTCAAAGTACAGGAAATGGCTCAAACGTTCAGTTTACCAATCCTTATCCGCCTTTCAATACATTTAACGTATTTGCAGGTGTATTCAATTCAACTATCGATAATAACGCTGCAAAGATGTACTGCATTGATATAAGAAACAATCTTGTATTTAATGAAGTTTATAATGATTCAGGATTTACTCCTTCGAAGATTACTTATGTATTAAATAATTATTTCCCATATAAAGCACATCCATACGCCGGAGCACTCGGAACAAAAGAAAAAGAAGCCGCAGCGGTTCAATTAGCAGTATGGCATTACAGTGATGGAGTTGATGTAAATACTGTAAATGTGGCTGATATAAAAACAAGAGCTTTACAAATAATAGCCGATGCAGATTTAAATGCCGGCTCAGTGCTTCCTGTAAATACTTTACAAATTCTCCCTATAAGTATGTTACACAATCCTTCAGTGAAGGATACAATACAAATAAAGGCTTTAAACGAGCTTGGCGTTGGTGTAAGCGGAATTAATGTAACCCTTACCACAACATCAGGTACTTTGAGCGTTTTGAACACCACAACCGGCGCAGGCGGACTTTCCCCAAAGATCACGATACAAAAAGGCGCATCATTAACAGCAACAATCACAGCAAATGCAAGTGTTATAATTCCGATGGGAACAAGATATGTTCACTTAGGCAGCCCGACAACAAAACAAAAACTTGTTATCGCAACACCTGCATACGGAAATAAAACAGATAACTTTGTCTGCTCATGGGATTCAACATCATCAGGAAGTAACGGCGGAGTAGAATCTTCATACGATTTAGCATCGGCATTATTTACAAGACATAATAGAATTGCAAACGGCGAAACATCTATGATGGTTTCTAACCAGACTGATATTATGCCTTTAACACATACTCTTGAAGAAATTATTCCTACATCAGGACCTTACAATACTTTAAGATATACAACGACACCTTTTGATATACTTGGAATTTCAAATGCTACATCAGCTTTTGCTTCAGATTATAAAATAAATAACGGCGCAACAAGAATAGGAGCAATATTCTCTACAACAACAAATGCTCCGAATATTTATTCACACACAAAATCTGTCTGCGACAGACTTGCAAACAGTAATCTTGATAATCTTGAAAGAACATTAATCGATAACCACGAATTTTATTCAGCAAAGCTTGTAAATCCTTCAAAGGGAACAACAGATTATTCAGTAATATTCAGCGTATATGAATCAGCAGCAGGTTTCACAGTTGATAATAAATGGACAATTCCTGAGTATGTAGTGCCTGCCGGTACAACAAATGTTTATAACTTCCAGGTATGGGGTGCAGATTTCGGAGCAACTTCAATTCTTGTAAAAAAAGTATTAGATAAATTTGCAACTTTCGGAACAGTTAAATATCAGGCAGCAGAGTTAAAATATGCAGACGTTTACATGAAGTCAGCAAAATATACAAACGACGGAAAGATAAAAATTAAATTTATCAATACAACAGGTATTAATCAGACTGTACCTCTATCATATACATATAATCCGCAGACAGGAATGCCTGCACAGACTTTAAATCAAAGCATTACAGTTCCTCACGGAGAATCTGAATACAATACTAATATCGGAATCATCTCAGGCGCAACAGTAAACTTAACATGTGCTAACGGGTTCAAAGATGCAGTATTTATCGGAGGCGGTGTCTACGGTTCATACGCCGGTCCTACAAGCACGATACAACAATTTTCAAATATAGTAACAAGCGGCAATCCTGTAGCACCTGCAAACTCATTAATATTCCCGGGCGGAGCAAGATTAAAAGGAACTCTCGGCGATAAAGTTTATATCGGCCGCTCATTAGAAGGTTCATACGAAGGAATAGATTTAACTAACTATGCAAAGATAAAATTTGAAGCTATGGGTACAGGCACAATGAGCGTTTACCTTGAAGTAAAATCAGGCAATACAACATTATATCCTTTTGTAAATGTGCCGCTTACTTCAACACTGACAACAAGAGAAATACCGCTAAGCTCATTCTTAATAAACGGACAGCCTGCTAATTTAAACAATGTATCGATGGTTTCATTCCAGCTATCCAAATCATTAAATACATCAATGAGTAACTTTGACTACACTATTCAGAATGCTGTAGTAGTAGCTAATTCAGTAGGTGTAACTTCAAATACTACAGACGTGAAAGAATATGCTTTAGCGCAGAATTTCCCGAATCCGTTTAATCCTTCAACAAAGATTGCATTCTCTCTTCCTAAGCAGGGTAATGTAACATTGAAAGTATATAATATGCTCGGTAAAGAAATAGCAACATTAGTAAACGAAGTAAGAGGCATTGGCAACTACGAAATAAATTTTGACGGAGCTAACTTATCGAGCGGTGTTTATTTCTACAAGCTTGAAGCAGAAGGTTTCTCAGAAGTAAAAAGAATGATGTTAATTAAATAAAATAAATTATCAACATAGGGGCGTTCGCTTAATGCGGCGCCCCCATTTTAAATGAAGTAAACTAAATACCCCTGAAATGAAAAGAATAATTAAATCCCTTAGTTCAATTGAAAAGCTCTCCCACAAATTAACGGAAAAACTTTTAGCTAATACAAAACTTGAAACGCAGATAAGATTAGCTAAGGTAATACTTCCGCATTATTATAATAAAAATTTAAGCGGAAGAAATTACTGAAGGAATATTACAAAACGAAACAAAAAAAATTATTAATTACTCGTTCTTAATTATAAATTGAAATAGAGTGGTTAATTAGTCAAACGAAAGCGGGTTGAGGATGCATGGTTCCTCTCCCGCTTTTTTTTATACCCTGTAATATATTCAAAAAACTTAAATCCAATCTCACCCTTCCTCCGTATTTAATTTCAGAAAACGAAAAACACTAATAAAATAAATAAAATAACATCATGAAGAAATCAATGCTGGCATTAGCGCTTGTGCTTTTATTAAGCGCAGTTTCAAATTATTCATTTGCACAAAAGAATCCTATGGTTGGAGGAGAGGAAATGTACCCAACAAAGAACATTGTTGAGAATGCAGTGAAGTCAAAAGATCACACGACTTTAGTTGCAGCTGTGCAGGCAGCCGGACTTGTAGAAACACTTCAAAGCGCAGGACCGTTCACAGTTTTTGCTCCGGTAAACTCTGCTTTCGACTTGCTCCCCGCGGGAACGGTTGAAACTCTTTTGAAGCCTGAAAATAAAGATATGCTTGTCAAGATTTTAACTTATCACGTTATTGCAGGTAAGTATGATTCAAAAATGATAATGGATGCAATAACGGCAAACGGCGGTAAGGCAACGATGCCAACAGTTGCCGGAGGAAGCTTGTCATTCTCTATGGATAAAGATAATAAAATCTGGGTTTGGGATGAAAAAGGAAACTCAGCTATGGTTACAATTACAGATGTCTACCAGTCAAACGGTGTTATAATGGTAATAGATAAAGTTTTAATGCCGATGTAAGTTTTTTAGTATTTTCTCTGTGAGGGGGAATGGCACAAATAAGCAGTAAGAAATAAGGAGAAACAAAAAAAGCGGAATGAGTTTAACTCATTCCGCTTTTCTGTTTACTGAAAAATTTAAATTATTTCGGCGGTTCCTGTTCTTTTATTACAGGCGGTTGTTCCTGATTTTTTTTATTTTCTTCTTCTAAATTTTTCTTCTCTTCTTCCTGCAGAATTTTAATAATTTCTTCCTGTGTTTTACCTTTGAACTGATCGTCTAATGTAGGGGGCTGCTCTTTAGGATTTGTTAAATCACCTTGATTCTCTTTGTTTTGTTCCGGATTTGTGCTGTTCACATTATTTGAATCTAATGGTAATTTTGCTCCTGTGGAATCAAGCAGTACTTTTTTACCGCTAGTATCAGTTTCAATCTTTACATCAAGTAACTCAAGCTTATCTTTTATTCTCTGCGCATATTCTGAGTTCGGATATTTATCTGCTACAGTTCTATAATAGAAAATTACACTATCTTTGTTTTTGTAAACGTTTTCATATATCCATCCAAGTGTATAATATGTTTTTGGAAGCAGTTCGCTTTCAGGATACCTGTCTTTTAGATTTGTAAGGATTGTTATCGCATCTCTGCTGGCTCCTGCTAAAAGTTTTTTCTCCGCATCTTTATAAATTTCCTTAACAGTTTCTTCTTCAAGCTCGATAGTTGTAATACCTAATATCTTTCTGGATTCATTTGCAAAAATTGTATTCGGATAATTCTGTATTAATTCGCGGTACAGTTCATTTGCTTTATCTGCCTCATTATTGTTTGCATAAATAGTTGCCAGAGTATATAGGGTTCTTGATTTCTTATCTTCATCTGAAAATTTATCCAGAATTACTTTCAGATAATAAACAGAGGAATCCACTCTTTTTAAATCGTACAAAAATAACTCGGCAAGTTCATAATAAGAGTTGAATTTTTCATCTTGTACTCTTCTAATAGAAGAAGTATCTACTGGAGTTTCATTGTTAATTATTTCATCCTGAGAGGTTAGGGTATCTTCCGTTTTATTATTTACTCCCTCATCTTTCTTTTTCTTCCTTATATCATTTTCTTTTAGGCTGTCTTTAAAGTCTGTATAAGTAAAACCTGCACTGCGCATACCTGAACCTTTTCCGTTTTCTCTTCCATTCGGCGGCGGATTTTGGTCATCGAATTTATTAGGGGTAATTCCCTTTTCTTCATTTCTGATTACCCGCCTTTTTTCCAGCTCTTTATTTACCGTTGGTATAGTTACTTTAAATGCCGTATCAATTTTTTCATGCAATGAAAAATATCTTGAGAATACATCTGTTTTTTTTCTGCTTAAAAACAGAAAATCAGATGAAGGATTTTCCTCAGTAGATTTTTTATAATTTACCAAAGCTTTCAGATAACTGTTCTCAATAGTTTCATAATGATTCGCTAGATAATAATAGGCATCACTGGCAGCTACTGAAGCAGGATAATCAATTATAACATCGAAATAACCTTCAATGGCTTGTTTATATTTTTTCTGCTCATATAAGTTGTTTGCAAGCTCAAGCTCGGTCAGCTGTTTATACTCAGGTACTTCTCTGTATTTTCTCCTTAGGTTATCAAGCTCTTCATAAGCTTTTGAAAACTGTCTTTCCTTATCTAATGATTTGCCGTAATTAAGCTTTGCATAAAATGCCAGATCAAAATCAGATGAATAATCTAAAACTTTATAAAATTCCTTTGCAGCCTGAGTAGGAGCATATAAAGAATAAATTCTTGCAAGAATGAACTGCTTCAGTGCCTTATTTTCATTGTCGCTTGTGTATTCAATCGATTGCCTGAAATAGTCTATAGCATCTTTATAGTTCTTTTTTCCGAATGCATTAATGCCGAGCTCAGCAGCAGCTTCCGAACGCACCTCTTTATCTTTAGCGGTGGAAACCTGATTTTTTAAAATTGTCGAAGCTTCCTCAGTCTTGCGCAATTTCATTTTTGTTACGCCCAGGTAATACATTGCTTCATCATATAAATCACTTGCAGAAAGATTTGTAAGAAACTCATTGAATTTTCTTTCAGCCTGTAAATAATCTCCAAGATAAAAATATGATTTCCCTATGAGAAGTACTGCATCATCTAAAAATTTACTGTTCTTATGAAGCTGAATTACTTTGGATGCGCGTTCAATTACTTTTGTTAATTTATCCTTTATTTCTCCGCTTACAGGAGGTGTGATGTTAAGCGAGTCTAATCTTCTGTTAAAAGATGCAACGGTAGAAGTTCTGTATAAAGTAATAGCATCATCAAAATCGGAAGATGCCATAAAATATGTATTGAAATAAGTTGAGAAGTTTTCATTCCTGTTGCCCATGAACATGAAAGAAACGTAATCCTGATAGTCTTCATCAAGAGATACATCGTAATTCGGTTGAGGGTCTTCTTCTACATCTTTTTCAGAAGGTCTTTCGTAGGTGCGAATAGTTGTATAATTGCATCCGCCGATAAAAATCCCTGCGACGAAAAATAATATTATCGATAGCTTTAAATATCTCAAAATGTGTAATTATTTATAGAAAAGGTATAGAGTCTCCGATATGATATATTATAATATATTAAATGTAAGAATGTATGTAAAGGTTCCTTTTAAAATATTTGTAAAATGGGTTTTATTCAAGGCATTAGATTAGAGAGAATTTTAAACAAGTGTCTTTTTAAATTTGAAGAATTAACTGCACAAAAAAATAATAAGAAGTTCTTTCATCTATTTTAAGTACAAAAAGCCTGAAAAATAGGGAAAAATATTTGATTTTATTTAATTAAATAATTTTAGGAACTTTATTTGTATTAATGTATATAATTTATATTATTACATAATTTTAACTATTCCTTATGAATAAAACTATCTGGCAGTTACTTCTTGTTTTTTTCGTCTCATTATCAGTCCATAGTTCGGTAAATGCCCAATGGATAAAACAGCAGGTCATAAATCCTTCCGATTCCGGAGTATACTTATATCCTACTTCTGTACAATTTTCAGATGCCAATACCGGTTATTTAGCCGGAGGCAGTTATTCGTTTTCAAGTTTTCCGGGCGCTGTTTACAAAACTACAAATAGCGGAGCTAATTGGTATAGAATATCTCCGGATAATGCTTTCTATATAAGAGAATTAGAACTGGTTAATACTCTTACTCTTTTCGCTTCGTGCGATTCAGGTCAGGTGATAAGAACACTAACCGGGGGCAATACCTGGACGGTGCTTAATACACCGGCTGTGCCTACTACACAAATGCGATGGAGAATTAGTTTTGTTAATGCATTAACAGGCTGGATATCAACTGATAATGCACTTGTTACAAATAAAACATATCAGACAACTAACGGAGGTACTACATGGACTTCGGTTAATGCTGCAAACGGCTTCACAAAAATAAAATTTTTTTCAGGAACTAACGGATACGGAATAAACCGCTCAGGATTTTTTGTATCAACGAATTCAGGCAGCAGCTGGGTAAATACAATGTCCGATTCATTACTGACAGAATTTTATTTTATGAATAATAATACAGGATGGCTTTACAGTAAAAAATCCTCCTCAGTACCTTCAATAAAAGGTAAAAGCTGGAAGACAACTAACGGCGGACTTAACTGGGCTATTTTATACTCAAATGATACTTCAGGAAAAGCACCATCGAATGTAAAATTCTTCGATGAAACAACAGGCTATGCAAACTATTATGCAGTTAATCAATATCCTTCAGGAATTGTTAAAACTACTAACGGCGGCGCGACCTGGTTCAATCCTTCAGACTACAGATTACTAACTGAAGACAGAACGATGTTCTCTTTCTTTACTGACCAGTCAACCGGATACACAGGAACAGAATATGATTATTTATATAAAACAACAACGGGCATTGGTAACCTTGTAAATCCTTTCTTTGCAGATTATTATAAATATCAGAATTCGAACAACATTAATAATTACACAAATGCATACGCACAGCTTACTTCTTCGCGCGGCAACAACTCACCGGGATTTGAATATCCCAAAGGCAGCAATAATTATTGTCTTTTCAATTCCTCAATTGCTATCAGCGGAGTAGTAAACGGAGATACACTTTTAAGTGAATCATATAACTTTACAGATTTTCATCCCGGTAAGTACGACGGTGCCGGTAATGAAACCGGAAGCAGACTGGGCGAATATGGATTGTATCAGATAAAAACAGGTGATGGTACCGGTGTACCCGACTGGGACCGATGGCCTGTATCACAGGGGGCGCCTGTTAACGGCAGCCAGCCATTACTTACAGGAAACCAGTCTACATTTTTAACTGTAACTGATGCAGTAAGGAGTACTTCATCTTTTAGTCCCGTACCTTTAAAAGCAGAAATGAAAATCTATTCATACTCTTTTAATGATGATTTAAGAAAAGATGCTATTTATTATAAAATAGATATTACAAATAAAAACTCAGCTGCCTGGAGCAATGCATATATCTCATTAATTGTAGATCCCGATATCGGTACAGTTACCACGGATGATAAAATGGGCAGTGACAGTGCATTAGGTATTGCTTACGGTTATAACGGAGTTCTTACAGAT
Source organism: Ignavibacteria bacterium (assembly GCA_044226845.1). GTDB lineage: Bacteria > Bacteroidota > Ignavibacteria > Tepidaquicellales > Tepidaquicellaceae > JAFDZO01. The sequence continues at coordinate 104,725 of JBGAGG010000013.1, read as the reverse complement.
CCCGGTTACGGAAACACATCACCTGCAGTTGGTTATAAATTTATTTCTGCTTCAAACGGATTTACACTTACATCATGCGTGCCTTTTTATAATCCGGGAAGCGGCACTACTTCGTGCATTCAGGATCCAAGTTCAACTCCTCAGTTCCGGAATTATCAGAAAGGTTTTAACAGATGCGGAGAAGCTTATCTGTATCAGGGCTTACCTAGAAAATTTGTTTACAACGGAGATCCGCAGACAAACTCAGGATGGAATTCATCTCTCAATGCAGACGCAAGATTTTTTATGAACTTAGGTCCTTCATCATTAGCTCCGGGAGAAACTGCCTCTGTAATAGTTGCGGTAATTGTTGCAAGAGGTGCAGGAAGTCTTAACAGTGTTACAAAATTAAAACAATATGCAGCAGTTCTGCCTGTAGCAGTTCTGCCGGTAAGCTCTGAAGTTCCGAAAGAGTTTAAACTGAATCAGAATTTTCCAAATCCATTCAATCCTGTTACAAAAATTTCTTACTCTGTTCCTGTAGCTTCATTTGTAAACTTAAATGTTTACGATATCAGCGGAAGATTAGTGAAGAATTTATTTTCGGGAAGACACGCTGAAGGAAATTATGAAGTGGATTTCAATGGAGAATCATTATCATCGGGAGTTTACATTTGCAGAATGAATTCAGAAAATTATACAAACTCAATAAAAATGATTTTAGTAAAATAAATTTTTTAACAATTAAGTTTTTTTATAAATCTCCGCAGGTTAATACTTGCGGAGATTTTTTTTATCCGAAAAAATTTCCTGCTCAAAAAACGGTTGTCTTCTTAATCTATTTAAAGTAGTTTTATGCATGGAAAAAGAAAATCAATCAGTACAAATAATAGATTACACACCTTCGCATCACGAGGCATTCAGAAAAATAAACATAGACTGGATAAGCGACAGGTATGAAGTTGAAGAGGTAGATTTACTCGTCTTAGATAATCCCGATGAACATATCTTAAATCCCGGCGGGCATATTTTTATGGCTCAGTACGGAGATGAACTCGTCGGCACCTGCTCGCTTACAAATGAAGGTGACGGCATTTACGAGCTTACTAAAATGGGAGTAGATAAAAACTATCGCGGATTGAAAATCGGATATCTGCTCGGCGAAGCAACAGTAAACAAAGCAAAAGAGCTCGGTGCAAAGAAAATAATTCTGCACTCAAACAGAGAAAACTCTGCTGAGGCAGTTGAGCTGTATAAAAAATTAGGATTCGTCGTAGTCCCCATGGGAAATGTACCGTGGAAGAGAAGTAATATAAAAATGGAGATAGATTTTGAACTCAATTGATAACAACCTGTCAGGTTGATAGTTCTTTGCCAACCCTTGCCTTATAATAATCCCAAACAGGAGTTTGGGATTGAGAACCTTCCATTAAATGAGAGCTTCCATTTCCCCCAATAAAAAATCCCTTCAAGATTTCACCTGAAGGGATTTTGTATTTATTAAAGCGAATTAATTTTTTGAATTTGATTATGCCTTTGGTGCTTCAGCCGGAACTTCCGGTGCAGCAGGGGCAGTCGGGTCAATTATTACCGGAGGATGATTTGCTTCCGGAACGTCTTCACCGATTATATCTTCAATCTTGAAATCAATTTGTTCTGCTTCGTATGTTCTTGTCTTATCTGCAATGTCCTTCGCTGCGAATTTCTTCGGAATGTTGAACTTTGTTACATAAGCATCGATTTCATCCTGCTCTTTATCTTTTAAGTAATCGATTACAGAAAGAACGATCTTTTTATTGTTCTTATCCACATCGATAACTCTTGCTTTAAGAGAGTCACCTGCTTTGAAAAGCTCGGCAAAGTTTCTGATATTATTAGCAGCTAACTGTGATGCAGGGATGAATGAATCAACTTCGTTCGGAAGCTCGACGATCAATCCTTTATCGATAGCTTTAATAATTTTTGCATCTGCATCTGTTCCTACTTTATATGTATCAGCTAAAGTTTCCCATGGATTTTCAAACAATTGTTTTCTTCCAAGTGAAATTCTTTGGTTAGCAACGTCAACACCTAAGATAACAACTTCTATTTCATCACCCACTTTGTAGTGTTCGTTGATATCGAATATCTTCTTTGTCCATGATAAGTCAGAGATGTGAACTAATCCGTCAACACCTTCTTCAAGCTCAACAAATACGCCGAAGCCTGTGATGTTGCAGATCTTCCCTTTGTGCTTTGTGCCAACAGGGAATCTTTCAAGCAATGACTGCCAAGGATTAGGTGTTAATTGTTTAATACCTAATGAAAGTTTTCTGTTTTCTGAATCTATTGTTAAAATTTGCGCTTCAACAACCTGTCCCATGTTTACACACTGGGTCGGGTTTGTTACGTGTTGTGTCCAGCTCATTTCACTGATGTGAATCAAGCCTTCGATACCTTTTTCAATTTCAATAAAGGCGCCGTAGTCAGTTAAAGATACAACTTTACCTGATACTTTATCGCCGATCTTGTATTTATCTTTTACAGAGTCCCATGGATGAGCCATTAACTGTTTCAGGCCAAGGTATACTCTTTGTTTTTCTTTATCGAACTCAAGTACATATACTTCGATATCCTGGTCAAGCTTAACAACATCTGTAGGATGTGTGATTCTTCCCCATGATAAATCTGTGATATGAATTAAACCGTCAAGACCGCCTAAGTCAACGAATACACCGAAATCTGTAATAGCTTTTACAGTTGCTTTCAGCTTCATTCCTTTTTCGATAGTCTTCAACAGCTCTTCTCTTTGTCCGGCCATACCTTCTTCGATAATGACCTTATGAGAAATGATAATATTTTCGTTAAGATTGTTAACTTTGATAACTTTGAATTCCATTACTTTACCGATGTATTCATCGTAATCTCTGATAGGCTTTGTATCGATTTGCGAGCCTGGCAAGAATGCTGAAAGTCCGCTTAAATCTACAACGAAACCACCCTTGATTCTTCTTACGCATCTACCCTTAACAATTGTACCGTTCTTCCATGAGTCAACAATTCTATCCCACATCTTAATGGAATCAGCTTTCTTTTTGGAAAGCACTAATTGACCTTCTTTATCTTCAATCTTCTCTAAGAAAACTTCGATGTCATTGCCGACAATGATTTCGCTCGGGTCAGAGAATTCGTTTACAGAAACTCTTCCGTCTGATTTCGAACCGATATCGATAAGAACGTCGTCGCCGCTTACAGATACAATTTTACCTGTAACAACTTCGTTTTCTTTTATTACACTGAAGGTTCTTTCGTAAAGCTTGAGCATATCTTCATACTCATCTTCATTGTAAAGATTTCCTTTAATTCTTTTAACTTTAACAATCTTCGGTTTCGCTTCGAGTTCCTCGGTAGCTGCGCCGTTTTTCTTGTCCTGTGTTAGTGTTTCACTCATTTAATTTTGTGTCCTTTTGTTTTTCCTTCTTGAGCTTTCGCAGAAATATTCTGCAATCCTTGTTATGGATTTTTTAAAAAGTCTCTTAAGGCTTTAGTTAATAAATCCCCGCTCTCACGGGCTTGTTTTTTAGTTGTGAGCAAAAGCACTACAGAAATACAACTTGAAGGTCTTTACTCAAATCTAAAACTTGTGTTAGTATAAAGTAGTTAGTAGTATGTATTAAGAACAAAACTAAAAACCAATATCTGAAACTCTATAATAAAAATTCTGAATTCTGCATTCTGAATTCTACATTCCAAAAACTTATCTCGGCACTATCTTCCGATATATACACTCAACCTGCTCTTCGATTATCATATTCGTTGTATCAACTTCAACTGCATCATCTGCTTTTCTCAGAGGAGATTCCTCTCTTTTCGTGTCTATATCATCGCGCTTGCGGAGCTCCATTACAATTTTATTCGTTGCAATCTCAAGTCCTAAGTCTCTGAAGTCCTGCTGTCTTCTTGCTGCTCTTGTTTTTAAATCGCAGATAAGAAAATATTTATATTGAGCGTAAGGGAAAACAACTGTGCCGATATCTCTTCCATCCATTACTACGCTGTTAGTCATTGCATACTCTCTTTGCTTGGCAACTAGCATTTCTCTTACTTCCTTTATTGCGCTTATCGTGCTTACGTTCGATGTAACCTGAACGCCTCTTACCGGAGTGGAAATATCTTCTCCGTTAAGCAAAACTTTTTCATCTTCTAAAACTATATCTAAGCCTTTTGTGTGTTCGATTATCGCTGCAATATCTGTAACAGGAATTTTATTCTGAAGCACGCTGTACGTTACTGCTCTGTACATTGCGCCGCTATCTATGTATAAGTAATTCAGTCTTTTTGCAAGAAGCTTTGCAGTCGTGCTTTTCCCCGTTCCGGAAGGACCGTCTATAGCAACTACCGTGTTTCCGTTGTAATGATTTACCGGAGGCTCAGGAGCTTTTACTTCCTGCTCTTCGGCTTCAGCAGTTGATTCATTAAAAGATTCACGAATCTCGTTTTGAATTTCCTCTTTTTGAACTTCCTCTTTGGGAGCTTCTTTTGCCGGAGTTTCTTTTACTGTCTCAGGTTTGTTAATCTTTTCTGTGCTTTGTGCTACTTCTTTAGCTTCGTCGCTTTTATTCTCGTTGGTTTTAGAATCATTGTTTAATGATTCTCTTATCTCTTTTTGAACTTCCTCTTTTGCTTCTTCTTGTGTGTTCTCAGGGGTTGTAACTTTTTCAGTTACAGTCTCAATTTGTGGATTTGCAGGCTGGTTTTCAACAGCGTTTTTGTCGCTTTTAACCTCGTTTGCATTCACAGTATTTCCGGTACTTTCATTAGTATTTTCGCTCACAAATAAAAATCGTCTTCTTTATTGGAAACCTTAAATTTAACAATTATTTATGATTTTTTCAAGGGAGAGGAGAGGGGCGGGAAGTTGTTGTATTTCTTAAATAAAACAAATTATTTATGAAGAAAAATTCTCTGACTACTTTTTAATTGTTGCAGGCTCGCTGAGAATTACTTTTTCTACCAATTTTTGCATTAAATTGGAAATTCCCCTTATTTCTGTCTTCTCATACTTTGATCTTGGATAATGAATTGAATCACATATGACTGCAAATTCCTTTTCAAGAGAATATATATCATATGTATTCTTCCCCGGGTAATTTTCTGGAACAGGTCTTCCGAAACTAAGAGCATCCCCTGTACTCATTTGAACTACATATTTGTATTTTCCTTTTTCCTGAACGGCATAATCATCCCCCATAAAATCTGCTCCGGTTGAAATTATAGTATCCCCCGGTTTAAAGGGAGGTCCGTCTCCCCGGGTAGCACAAATACCTCCAATACTTTCTAAAATCCATTCACTATTTTCAAGTTTATGTGTATTTCCCCAGAACTCATTGAATGAGCTAAAAAAAGTAAATGATGAATTATTAATTATCTTAAATGCCGGTTCGCTCCCTATTAACTCATTCCAATTTAAAATTTTTTTTACCTCTGCAGGAGCTTTATAATATCTATAAACACTTATCTCTTCTAATATAATTCTGTTGTAGTTTGTTTCAATTATGATTTCTTTTTCATCACCATAAACATTAAAATTATATTTTACTTCTCTCCAGTTAGTATCATTCTTAGTATAGAATATGACTATCTCGTTTTCAGAAGACAATTTTAAACTGTCTTTAAAGATCTCTTTTTCATTAAGCTCAAAAGCTGAGGTTATTTTTATAAGAGTATCCTTATTTGAGATTAAATAAACTTTATAAGATTTTAAGTTTATGTAATTGTCACTTATGATATTTCTAATTGTAAGGGATGTTTTTGCGACGGTAATATTTGCGAGGGCTAATAAAAATAACAAAATTAGCTTTTTCATGACGGTGTTGTATATTACAATATATAAATAAAAAAAATAATTCGGAAGAATTATTTGTTGTAAGAAATAAAAATTTCCATTTATCTAAAAGTCGCATCTTCTTAATCCGCTCTTATATGTTACAATTCTTTGTCAAGTACTTTCAATATATTTCTCCCTATTAGTACTAATAAAAGCATTTGCTTTTTTTCTGAATTAAATCTTATTAAATTTCTTCCGGGCGAATTGTTTTGAGTGAACACCCCTCTTGGCGGAGTTTATCCCGCACCTGGTGCGGGGGCTGTACTCCCCTCAAGGGGAGAGCTTGCCGGCTGGTTCAAATATACTTCTTGCGTTCAAAAGATTATGAGTTTCAAAATTTACAGAAACATACTAATAACAAAACTCTCCCCTTGAGGGGAGTACCCGACTTTAGTCGGGGGAGGGGTGTTTTACTGACCTATTAAATGTTACAATAATGTTATTCTATGATGCCAGCATGTTTCCTTATTTTGCAGAAATCCGTCAAAAATCCGTCAAGATTTGAAAATTAAAATTGGCGATATTGTAAAAACAATAAGGGAGTTTTGAAAATCCGACATTCTTTGAAGTCAAACTTCCCAACGAGGACTTTGGGAAGTAGTGAACTTAGGTTTTAAGCAGGTAACGAGGGGAACAAGCCCCCTCCTTCTTTTAAGGAGGGGGGAAGGGGGTGGTTAGAAAACAAAACCCGTCAAAAATCCGTCAAGATTACGAAATTAAAAAATGCGATATTGAAAAAACAACAACGAGAAGTTTTAAATGATGAAAAAGTTAAAAAGGGAAGTGAGAACTGAGAGAAATAAAACCCGACTATTTTCCGACCAAATGAAAATTATTTTTGTGAGATTTTGTGTTTTAGTGTTTTCGTGGCGGAGAAAATCCGACCAAAATGAAAAACAAAAAGCCTTCAGCATTTCTGCCGAAGGCTTCCGTTCATAAATGACCTGACTATTGTTTGAAAAGAATCAGGCCAATTTTTAAATAGTCAAAAAGTAAAATGTGACAATAATGCGACTTTAGAAATAACGTTACGAAGCCGGAGCTTCGCAACGAGAAAAATATAATTCATAGCTTATTTCACCAGCATCATTTTCTTTACATCGCTGAAGCCGTTTGCTTCCAGCTTGTAGTAATAAACTCCGCTTGGTAAAGCTGATGCATTGAAATCAACGCTGTGCGCTCCGGCTGTTAGCTGTCCCTCAATTAGCTTTGTGATTTCTCTTCCCATTATATCATAGATGGTCAGCTGTGCAAACGAGTTCTGCTGTATGGTGAAAGATATATTAGTAGTCGGATTAAACGGGTTCGGATAGTTCTGCTCCAATGAAAAGTCACCGGCTGCCAGTGTATTATTGCCTGTGCCTGTTACGGTTCCGCTTGTACCACCTGTAGTATTGTAGCCTAAACCTGTACTGGTGCTCCAGCCGATTAAGCAGGAATCGTTATTAACAGATCTGAATGCAGCAACCGGCGCACCCCATATTCCTGTGCCGTATGCTCCTATAGGATTTGCATAATAAATTGACTGCAATGCTCCGAGCTTGAACTGTCTACCCATGACATTTGACCTTATACCTGTACCGTCCGGATTTTTATCAGCATAGGCAAATAAGAAGTTATCGAATGAACGGTACCTTGCTGTAAGACTGATTGAAAGTGTTGTATCACTGTTGTTTGCTACGTATCCCATTTGATTAAAATTACCGTTGTTATTATTAAGGTTTGATGAATAATAATAGAAGCAATCATAGTCGCCGTTCTGGAATAACCTTCTCGTAGCAATCATAACGTTACGGCTTTCAAAACCCGGTGAAGCGATTTTTGGAGTTTCAAGAAACTTTGAATCTCCCAGTGCATAAGCCGGTCCGATTGTAGTTCCGTAATCGCCTGAGTTTGTCATGTAGATATTTTGTCCGTTGAAAGCTAAAGTTCCTCTTATTACAGTGGAGGTAACAACAATATCCGAGTCTCCCGGAGTATTAACATAACAAACATCGGTCTGCATAAAAGCGGAGTCAGGAGCTGAGGAAGTATTCCACCAATAAGCACCAATTGGTGAATGTGATTTCTGAATAAGTTCAGGATTTGATTGATAAGGAGTCTCGCAAACCAATAGCTTTGATTTCATGGTCTTGCTTGAGCCTGTAATTGAATCTAATGTGTAAGATATATAAACATAGCTTCCTACTGTGAACCTTGCATTGTCACTGGTAATTCTAGGGTAGAGCAGCTTGATTCCTGTTGTAGGAGTATTCAAAAATCTAACATTCAGGTTGTTGCCGTCTTCACGGCATCTGAAAACAATAACTGATGAAAGCCCTGGTCCGTTATCAGCACCGGCAACGCCCCAGATAAAAGTAGAGTCGCCTCTGGTAACTACTTCAATATCGATTTCATTATTTCTGTAGTTCAGATTAGTAAGTGATGATATGGAGAAGAAAAAAGAATTTGTCCAGCTGATTCCGTTATTGGTTGATTTATAAAAGTACATTTCATCACATGAGCCATCGATGAAATTAGTATATACTGTATACAACGTTCCGCTAATTCTGTTTGTACCAATAGAGCCTGATGCTACGCGGTGAGTTGAATTCAGATTTGTAAAATTCTGGTTATCTAACTCTGAACCAAGATGAATTGATATATTTGATTCAGGAATTGTATTGATAGTTGTTGAACCGGTAAGCGAGTTAATTTTATCCTGATAAAATTTTATCTTTTCAGGATTTCCATCGTTCTTAGCTTTCTTTACTTCTATTGTTAATTTTTTTAATTCTGTTGAAATAGTTTGCTCTGTGTAATTTTGTTTTCCATCGGGAGCGATGTTTTGTGTCTCTGTGATTGTTCCAACAGTTTTACTTTGGGAGAAAGTAATTCCTGTGACAAGTAGTAAAAGAATTGCGAGTGTAATGTTTTTCATTTTTAGTTTAAGTTTTTATGAACTGCTGTAAAACTAAAAATAAAAGGGTGGGAGAACAAATGAACTTTTTGCCTGATGTGATAAAGAAAAACTGAAAAGTGCTGATTGTGAATTAAAATTGAAGAAAAAAGTGAGAGTTGTGAGGAGGAATTAACATCTTAAAATAAAATGAGGGGCTTATAACCCCTCAATGTACTAACTTACAGCTAATCGTTCTTTGAAATACAACTAACTACAGGATTGGTTTTCTCTTTCTTTATCCTGCTCTACATATTCTTTTAATAAAGTATTCAGTACGTGTTCCCAGCCGCCGTTGTAATCATTGCGGTTTGATTCTCCGTCCGGATATTTATCAAAGCCGGTGTGTGTTAATCTTACTTTTGTTTTATCTCCGTCGGGTTCAAGCTCGTATGTAACTTTTGTAATGCCGGCGTCACCTTCGATGAACCATTCAAGGCCGAGCTTTCGCTCTGGAATGAATTCCGTTATCGTCATAGTATGAGGATAATCTTTTCCTTCGTGATGGCCTGTCATGTGATATGTATGCCCGACTTCAAGCTTGTAATCTTCGGAAGGATGAAACCATTTTGCAAGGTCGTCCTTGTTTGTTAATGCTTTCCATACTTTAGATATGGAAGCGTTTACTGTTATTTCTTTTATAATTGGCTGTACCATTTTCTAGTTCAATTTGATTCAACATATTTTTTAAGACCGGGAATAACTTGCTCCCATCCGTTATTGTAATCGTCTCTTGTTGTGCCCTCTTTATTGAGCGTAACTTTATCCCATCCGGAGTGAGTGAGTGTCAGCTTGGTTTTTCCGTCCTGGTCTTCAAGCTCGTATGTTACAAGAGTATTGCTTAGTTTATCTTTGACTGCCCATGTATATGAAAGTTTTTTCTCAGGGACAATTTCTATTATTGTGCAGATATGCGGGTACATAATTCCTTTACTTTTACCCAGCATATTGAACGTGGCTCCGGCTTTAAGTTCAAAGTCATCAGAAGGCATAAGCCATTTTGCGATTTGCTCTTTTTTAGTCAGCGCCTCCCATACCTTTGAGATAGAAGCATCTATAGAAATTTCTTTAACTACGGGTTCTATATTTCCCATTGTAATTTTAAAAGGTTTCTGAATATTCTTTTAATTTATTTGTGAAGTGATTCCATCCGTTTATAAAGTCATCGTGAGATAAAGATGGTGTGTTGAATTTAACCTTATCCCATTTTGAATGTGTGAGTGTAAGCTTTGTAGCATTACCTTGTTCTTCTAATTCCCATGCTACAATAGTTTCACCGTCAATGGCTGACATATTCCATGTATAGGATAATTTCCTCTCAGGAATTGCTTCTAGAATAGTACATGTGTGAGGAAAACTTTCACCGTCTTTTGTTCCTGTCATGTGGAAGGTTGTTCCAACTTCAGGAATAAAATTATCAGGAGCCATAAACCATTTTTCAATTTGTTTTTGCTCGGTTAAGGCTTTCCAGACTTTTGATGCCGGAGCGTTTATAATTATTTCTTTACAGATTGTATCTTGTTCGTGTGATACTTCAGTTGCATTCATTTTTTAAATTTGATTAGTTAATTATTTTCTACAAAATTCTTTAAGGAGTTTAGCTTATCATCCCAGAACTTATTATAGAACTCAAGCCATTTGTATACTTCGTTAAGGGGTTCGGGATTTATTCTGTAAAATCTTTCACGTCCGTCTTTTCTTGCTTTCACGAGTTTACTTTTTTCTAAAATTCGTAAATGTTTTGATACGGCAGGGCGGCTGAATTTAAAATTCTGTGCTATGTTATTCACATGCATTTCTTTTTCAGTAAGCATCATAAGTATTTGCCTTCTGCTTCCGTCAGCCAGCGCTGAAAAAATGTTATCTATTCTGTTGCTCATGGGTATTATTATTGGGGTTAAAAAAACGTGTAACTTTTTGGTTACACAAAAATACGTAACTTTTTGGTTACAAGTCAAGTAAAAAGTTTTTATATAAAAAAAGGTTTCCGGTAAACTACCGAAAACCTTAGGAGTAACAGAAAAAAATATGATTCTATTTTACGAGAATCATTTTCTTAGTATCTGTAAATCCGTTCGATTCTATTTTATAATAATATATTCCTGTAGACATTTTGTAATTATCTGCATTAAGTTCTATCTTATAATTTCCTGCAGTTCTGAAATTGTTTACTATTGTTGCAATCTCTTTTCCTAAGACATCGTACAGTTTTATTCTTACAATTCCGTCTTTTGCGATTGAGTAAGAGATTACTGTTTCAGGGTTAAACGGATTCGGGAAGTTCTGTCCCAGTGCGTATGAAATTGCTTCAATGTTAGGATTATTTCCTATTCCTGTTACAGAGCCGAGAGGGAAATTTGTTCCTGCGGCAGTCGTATTATAATAAGCCTTTACCTGATTGGTATCAGTAAGACCAATATTAACTGTCTGCGAGCCTGCTGCAGAGGAAGTTGTTCTAGCCACAAGCAATAAAGTTCTTGCAGTATCCAGGAACTTGAATTTAATTTCGTTGAAAGTTATTGGACCTGTAACAAAAGGAGAACTTTTTAATTTAATATCTCCTGTGCTTACCACTCCGTTTTTATCTTTATCAAAGTATAAATCGAAGCTTGTGATGTTTGCTGCAGTTGCATTTGTTGTCATACCGAACTTCATTGTTCTTAATGACCCAAGCTGCGGATTTAAGCTTGTAGAAATTTTTATCCCGACTAACTCTCTTGCTGTATCTGAAGCTGCGAGTGTATTATTTATCAGCATATTGCTTGGTCCGTTTATTCCGGCTACAACAAACTTAGGTGAGTTAGTTGCATCATAGGCGTTAATTTTTCCTGCGCCGTATCGTTCATCTTTACCGGGAGTTCCCATATCTATAGCAGTCATTTGAATTACTTTTGCTACATCCTGCGGTAGCATTTCAGGATTTATAGAGAGCATCAAAGCAATGACCCCTGCGGTATGTGGAGTAGCTGATGAAGTTCCTCCGAATGCAGAACCGTAACCGGTACCTGAACTTACGTAGCATGCAGTTGTTCCTTCACCCGGTGATGCAATGTCCGGCTTTAATAATCCCATTGAATCAGGTACTTCTACAGGAGCAATTCTGCTGTACATATAATCTTTGTGCAACGGGTCAATAACATTGTTATATGTTCCCCATAAATTCCAGTTACCCCATGTTGCAGGTCCCCATGGTGATGATGAATTAATAGTATTAGAGCTTACAGTAATATTTGCTGTTCCCAGAACTCCGCCTATACCGCCTCTTCTTAACTGGTCAGGATGAAGCCATGGCGGCGGGCAGTTTCCTGCTGTTGAAATATTCAAAGGGAAGCCGTTACCGTTTCCATCATTGCTGGTAGAGTTTACCTGTGCAGTTCCGGTAGCAAGGGACATATCTGTGATAATTCGGAACTGGCTGTAATCAGGTCTTGAAGGCCACTTCCAGCTTAATGAACTGGTTATTACATCTGCACCAATTTGAATTGCATACTGAAATGCAAGCCATTGCTGTGTTTGTGTGCTGTTATTTCTCATCAATAAACACTTTGCCATAGGGGCAACGCCTGTTTGCGTTCCCATAGTACCGTCACCGATAACCTGACTAAGCGTTGCGGTTCCGTGTGCGGCAGTTGTGATGTTGTAATTTCCTGTTGTAAAATCCCACCCTACAAGATCATCAATTTTTCCGTTTCCGTCATCATCAATTCCGTTTACATCGCCCGGATCAAATACAGATGTTGTACCGGTGCCGAGGTTTATTGTAACTCCATTGTGATTGGCATCTTCGCCTAAATTCTGAAAGATACCCTTTACCACATCGGGATGTTTCCACCAGAATCCGTCATCTGAATTTGCTACTACAATGCCGCTGCCTTTATTTCCTTCTGCCCAGCATAAGTCAACCTTTAAGGAAGTTACTCCCGGATTGACTGCAAGCTGAGGAGCTTGCGAATTTAGAAAAGGGACCTGATAATTTAACACGTCTCTTAGTTGTTCAATTGGAGTAGGTTCGTCATAACAGATCATAGCCACTTCAGTGAACTTAGTCATTTCAATGATTGCCTCTCGGTTTGAATTCAACACGAGTGAATTATTGAGCCAAAGAACTTCGTACTGCTGTACTGCATTTTCTGCTCTTTTCATATTAAGAAAAGATCTTACATTTTCCTGATGTTGCTGTGCATATTGCTGAAGTCTATCGATTACGATTCTCCTTCTCTCCTTCTTAGGAGTATCGTAGCTGATATCTGCGAAATCCTGCAGAGTCAGGTGGCTGTCGAACAAAACATAAACGGGGATGAAGTCAGACTCCGAAGATTCGTTCATCTTTTGCTGCAGTGAGGGTGTAATTTTGGGATTAGCCCATAATGGGCAAAAGCATCCCGTAAGTAAAATTAATGCTATTAATTTACTCATCCTGTATATTGATTAAATTGTTTGGTATAACTAAACATACGGGTATTTATTTTTTATTGCAAGATAGTTGTGAAGAAAGTTCAACGGATAAACATAATGGTTATGCTTTTTTTCTTTTCTCGATAATTCTGGCTACAAAATAAATTAGAGGGATTATATACATAAGTGTCAAACTTGTCCGCGGGCTTATAACAGAAACTACACTGCATACGGCAAAAGCTACCGGGACAGAAAAAGTAAGCCAAGTAGTTTTACGTATATATTCTTTAGATAAATTTTTATCAACCAATCTGTAATTGTTGCTGGCATACCACCAATGGATCGCAAGGGTAAGACCTATCAATAATAAATTTAATGAGTACAAAAGCTGAGGCATTTCCATTCCGGTATATTTCATTAGTAAAGCAGTTGTAAACGGAATTAAACCGACTTCAGCAAGAAAGAAAATATTTATCCAGAGTAAATTTCTATCGGCTTGTTTAATATATTTGAACTGAAGCTGATGGCGAGTCCAGTAAAATCCTAGCAGAAGAAAGCTGATGAGATAATTTTCAAACTGCGGAATCAAATTGTAAAGTTTATCCCTTAAAAATAATTTCCCGCCTTCTGTTATTACACCATCCGGAACATCAATTTTGAATATAAGTAAAGTCATAGCAATACCGAAAACACCATCGCTTAATCCTTCAATTCTATTTGTAGCTAAACTTTCCTTATTATTGTTTTCCATATAAAACTTTTGTATTAAATAATAAAAATAAATAAGTTAAATTATTAGAACTTATAAATTGCGGTCAGAATAAGCCGGATATGGAGACCAAAAAACAAACAACATTATTGAGGTGGTCTGTTCTAGTAATAGTTATAATTCACATCTTATATGTTAGCTTTTACGATTTAATTGTCAAAGAAAATACAATTCCTTATATTACTCAAAAATACAAAAGTTTATTCGTACCTGCAGGATATACTTTTGGTATATGGGCTTTCATCTATGTTACTCTGATTATTTACAGCATTTATCAGCTTCTTCCTTCACAAAGAAATAAGTACATTTATAATGAGATAGCATTACCATTAATGATAGTTATGACACTTGGAATATGGTGGGGAGTTTTATTTCATCTCGAAATGTTTGGTCTGAGCATGGCGGCAATTTTCGGTATGATTATTTTTACTTACTCTATTTACCGTTCTGTTCGAAAGTCAATTTTGTATGGTGAGTCAGAAAAGCTGATGCTTTTTCCATTTAGCATTTTTCTGGGCTGGCTTGCTGCTGCAATCATAGCAAACTTTACAATCTGGCTTGTAGCAACAGGTACAATCGGTAGTTTTCTGAGTGAGATTGTTTTGACAAGACTAATTTTCGTAGCGTTGGTAATTTTTGCTATAACTTTTAGTTTTAAATACTGGGATTATCTCTATACACTTACAATATCATGGGCTCTGATAGGGATTTATATAGCAAGAAAAGATGGAGAGGGTGCTATAGCTACACCTGCATTTATTTGTTCTATTATTTTAATTTTATGGAGCATGGGAATTTTTTTTATGAAAAGACAGCCCAGATTAGAAGATTTACCACGAAGATGAAACAGTATTTTAAAGGCATTCAACTCAATTACTACATTTAATTCCCTCCAAAAATTCGTTAATTTTACCTAATGAAAAATATAATTACAATATCAAACGGAATTTTACACGTTCCGGATAGCCCCGTCATTCCATATATAGAAGGTGACGGAATTGGACCTGATGTTTGGAAGGCAACACAAAAAGTACTTGATTCAGCAATTGAAAAAGCATATTCCGGTAAAAAATCAATTAACTGGCTGGAAGTTTTTGCAGGTGAAAAATCCTTCAAACTTATGAACAGCTGGCTGCCCACTGAAACAATAGATGCATTCAAGTTATTCAAGATCGGGATGAAAGGACCGCTTACGACTCCTGTCGGCGGCGGCATACGTTCTCTGAACGTTGCTTTAAGGCAAACACTTGATTTGTATGTATGTCTTCGCCCGGTAAAATATTATCAGGGTATTGAAACACCAATGAAGCATCCTGAATATGTAGATATGGTAATTTTCCGAGAGAATACAGAAGATATTTATGCAGGTATAGAATTCAAATCAGGTACGGCAGAAAATGAAGCTATGCTGAAGTTATTGCGAACCGATTATCCCGACCAGTTTAAAAAAATAAGATTTGGAACTCTTGATCAGGTAGATGAATTTTTATCCCAATCGGGAAGAGATACTACAGATAAGGTTGAAGTCGGAATCGGAATAAAAGTAATTTCAAAAGTTGGAACTGAAAGATTAATTATAGCAGCAATAAAACACGCAATAGATCACAACAGAAAATCCGTTACGATTGTTCATAAAGGGAATATAATGAAATTCACTGACGGCTCATTCAGAGACTGGGGTTATGATATTGCGGAAACGATGTTCGCAGATAAGATTTATTCCTACAGGAATTATGAAAAACTCATGAATGAAAAAGGAAAAGAAACTGCCGAGAAAGATAAGGCAAAAGCTATGGAAGAAGGCAAGATTTTATTGTGGGATTCTATTATGGATAATACTCTTCAGCAGGTATTAACAAATCCTAAAGATTTTGACGTAATAGCAACATTGAATTTAAACGGCGATTATTTATCGGATGCAATTGCGGCACAAGTTGGCGGTATAGGAATATCTCCCGGCTCAAATATAAATTATATATCCGGTCACGCTATATTTGAAGCCACTCACGGTACTGCGCCGACTTTTGCAAATAAAGATATGGCGAACCCTTCATCTTTAATTCTTTCCGGAGTGATGATGCTTGATTATCTTGGATGGGGAGAAGCTGCAGACCTTGTAGAAGAGGGTTTAAAGAAAACAATCTTAAGCAAGAAAGTTACATTTGATTTAGCACGCGATATGGAAGGCTCAATTGAAGTAAAATGTTCTGAATTTGCTCAGGAAATAGTAAATAATTTTTGATTATAAATTTTAACAAATGAGAAATTGCCCTAACTGCAATTCAGGTGAATATAAAATTTATCTCTCAGAGGGCGATTTCAAAATTGTTAAATGCAGCAATTGTTCATTGGTGTATTTGTTGAATATTCCCGATGAGTCTGAAATTTATGAAGATTATTATAAGATAGAATTTTCTAAAGATGATTATGCAAAGGATTCTAAATTCCCTCACCTCTCAGAAATTTATACAATTAACGACCAGCGTTTATATTATTTAAAGAAGCTGAAGATAAAAGGCACGCTGCTTGATATCGGATGCGGCACCGGTTTATTTTTGCACACTGCTAAAAACTACGGCTACGAAGTATCAGGAATAGATGTTTCACAAAATGCATTAAAATTTGCCGGGGATAGTTTTAAACTTAAAGTTTCCGATGAGAAAGTAGAAGATTTAATTTCTCAAAATAAAAAATATGATTTTGTTACTCTTTGGCATGTGCTGGAGCATTTTACAAATCCTAAAGAAGAGTTGAAAAAAATTAAGCAGCTTTTAAATCCCGATGGAATATTATTAATAGAAGTGCCGAATCTGAACAGTCTGAAGTTCAAGCTTGCAAAATCAAAATGGAAGGGCGGCAATCATCCTCTGTACCACAGAACATTTTTTACGTCAGATAGCTTGAAAAGAACGCTTGAGCTTGCCGGATTTAATAAGACTGACAGATTAAAAATTTCCTATGAGCTTCCGGGAAAATCTGCTATGTACAATAAATCAAAGGATATATTTAATATGTTTGCTATGGATGCTTTCTTAGATTTTGCTGCTTATAATTAAAAGTATAATGCGATTTGTGAGTGAATTTTATCTCTCATTTGAAATTTTTAAATTACCGTTGATGTTTTTCATGAGTATGGCGTTCGGTTCATTTTCACGAAAAATCTCAAATTTTCAAAATTAATCAATCAAAAAATTATGTTTAAATCATCAAAAAAATTACTATTAGTACTTTTTGCAGTATTGTTTGTCACTTCTTTTTCTTATTCACAGGATGGGATTACAACAAGTCCTAGCGTAGAAAAAAATGATACAAAAAGCGGCGGCACATTATATGGTGAAGAACCAAAATCAACCGCAACAGTTGTATCATTTGCAGATTTAGTTGCTTCTCCCGAAAAATATGAAAATATGGAAGTAGTTGTAACCGGAAATGTAAATGATGTTTGTCAGGCAGAAGGATGCTGGTTAGTGCTTGGTGACGGTAATAAAGAAATAATGATAAAGACACTACATGTTTTTGTTGTGCCGAAAGACAGCTACGATAATACAGCCGTTGTTAGCGGTGTATTTAATGTAAAAGAAATTACAGAAGAGCAGGCAAGACATTTTAATGATGAATCAAAGAAAACAAAAATTAAATCCGAAGATATTAAAGGACCACAGAAAATGTTTGTTATAAAAGCTGCAGGTATAAAACTCACTAAAGGTGAAGGTAAATCAGGCTCGGAAGCTAAAGATGAATCATGCTGTGATAAATCAAAAAAGAAATCTGATTGTAAAGATAAAAAAGATTAATTCACTACTCTATAATTTTTATTAAGGGTGCGTAAGTTTCTTATACACCCTTTTTGTTTTTATGCAGGATAATAATAACGAAACTAATATTGATAATAAATTCTGGAAAGTCATTGATTCCAATTACGGTTTCAAAGGCAACTGGATTGATTTGAAAATAGAAAAAATTATTCAGCCGACAGGTAAAGAAATTGAGTTTGAAGCTCTAAATTATCATAGAGCGGGAGTAGGTGTTGTTGCTGAAAATGAGAACGGTGATATAATTTTAGTAAAGAGTTACAGGTATATCAGTGATACAACGGCGTGGGAAGTCCCTGCAGGGACAGTCCCTCCTGAGCAAGCTCACAGAGAATGTATAATTGAGGAACTAAAAGAAGAAGCAGGCTCAATTGTTGATGATAAAGATTTAAAATATATAGGCAGCTATTATCCATCTATCGGTTCAAGTAACCAGATTTTTTATTGTTACCACGCAAAAAATGTCAAACAAATTTCAACAGATTACGATAAAAACGAAATTCTCGATGTAAAGTGGTTTTCTAAAAATGAAATAAAGAAAATGATTTTAGATGGAGAAATAAAAGACGGTTTTACCTTATCAATTCTGATGAAAGTTTTTTTATTTTGTTAAAATTTAATTAGTGAAAATGAAAAAGATTATATTTTTATTTCTGTTTACCCCATGTTTACTTTTCTCGCAATCAAGCTCAGTCAAGATGAACAAACTTGCGATGTCTTATCCAGACTTTATAGACTCAGCATCAAACAATATCGTATACTTTAAAGACGGAACACAGATGCCTTATGATGACGGAGTTCAGAAAGATTACGAAACGATGCTTGATAATCCTGACCTGGAAGACATGATGTTTATGGATTATACACCCGGAAGCGACTGGGATTCACCTCCTGCAAAAAACTTTGAGCCGGGAAGAATAAGAAATGAAGAATTTTTTGCAATGATGTATGGAGGCTCTGCGAAAGAGGTCGAAGGCAATCTTGTTGCAATAAAGTGGATGCCTAAATCTACTAATGCTACAGTTATGATTACAAAAGTTAACGGAGTTGATAAAAAGCTAAAGGAAGTTTCTGATGAGCTGGATGCACTTCCTGAAAATTTGAAGAAATATGTAACTACAACTGCGGGGACTTTCAACTGGAGACCTATTGCAGGCACGAACAGAATGAGTATGCACAGCTACGGCGTTGCGATAGATATAAATACAAAGTATTCCGATTACTGGCAATGGAATAAAAATACAAAATATGTGAACAGAATCCCTATGGAAATTGTAGAGATTTTTGAAAAGCATGGATTCATCTGGGGCGGCAAATGGTATCATTACGATACTATGCACTTTGAGTATCGTCCGGAATTACTTCCTTAAATTATAAAAACCAATTAATAAAATATTTTAAATGAAAAAACTATTAATTCTAACGTTTCTTTTCCTCTCTATGTTATTTGTAACAGCAAGCTCTTACTCTCAATATTCTAACCCTGAAAGCGTTGTATATGATTCAACAGCTAAAAGATATTTAATATCCAATACAACTACAGGCGTGATAATGCAAAGAACCCTCACAGGTACAGTTACAAATTTTGTTACGGGAGCATCTTCATGCAGAGGAATGGCAATATATAATAATGCAGTTTATGTCGCCTGCGGTACGATTGTAAGAGGATATGATTTAACTACAGGAAACTCAATTATGAATGTTAGCGTTTCCGGTTCAAGTTTCTTAAATGGAATGGATGTAGATGCAAGTGGTATTCTTTACATATCTGATTTCACAGCAAGAAGAATTTATAAGCTTAATACTGTAACCCAGACTTACTGGATTTATGTTTCAGCAACTACTTCACAGCCGAACGGTATTTGTGTAGATGCTCCAAGAAACAGGGTGTTATTCTGCAACTGGGGAGGCAGCGCTCCGGTTAAATCAATTAACTTAGCTGACTCATCTGTTACAACTGTTGCCACTACTTCGTACTCGAACTGCGATGGAATAAAAATGGATAAAAATAATAATATTTATGTTTCAACATGGGGTAGCAGCGGAGTAATAAAGTTTGATGTGAATTTTTCTGCGCCTCCGACTTTAGTAATTACGGGATTAAGCAGCCCGGCAGATATATATGTGAATAAAAAAAGCGATACGCTTGCAAGTCCTAATGCAGGCAATAATACTGTTACTTTTCACTTTCTGAATAATCCTACAAGTGTAGTTAATAATAATATTACGGTAAAAGATTTTAGTCTGAATCAGAATTATCCGAATCCCTTTAACCCTTCTACATCAATCAGCTTTAATCTTGTAAAGCAGGGATTTGTTAATTTATCCGTCTATAATATTAACGGAAAGAAAGTAGCTGAATTGCTGAATGAAAAAATGAATGCAGGATTTCAAAGTATTTCATTTAATGCTGTAAACCTTCCTTCAGGGGTTTACACCTATAAGCTGAATGTTGACGAAGTTTCACTATCTAAAAATATGGTGTTAATAAAGTAGAATAGCGTATTAACTTTTTAAATGAACTTTTTCTTTATAAATTCGTTTAAATTATTAGTTTAAAACTTTAAAAGAAGCATATGAAAACATTTTACCTTTTCTAAAATTAAACGAAAGGTAGAATTTATGTTCCAACAAACTATGTCTGCAGCAGGTAGAAATAATATATTATGGATAGACGATGAAATTGAGCATCTGAAATCAAACATTATGTATCTTAAAAATAAAGGATACAATGTTGATGAAGCAACTAACGGCGAGGATGGAATTTCTCTCGTTCGAAATAAAGATTTTGATCTGGTTTTTCTTGATGAAAATATGCCTGGTAAAGGCGGCTTACAAACTCTTTCAGAATTAAAAGAGCTTCGCCCGTCGCTTCCCGTTGTAATGGTTACTAAGAATGAAACAGAAACTCTGATGGAAGATGCCATCGGCAGCAAGATTTCAGATTATCTCATCAAACCTGTAAATCCTAATCAGGTTCTTCTGGTGTGTAAAAAAATTCTTGAGTCCAAAAGAATAACAGGTAATCAGGTATCTCGCGATTACATACAGGGCTTTAATGATATTTCTTTGGCTTTAATGAATGACCCTTCCTGGCAGGACTGGGTTGATATACATATAAAGATGACTAACTTTGAGATGGAGCTAGATGCGCATCCGAATCTTGGTCTAAAACAAACTCTTACTGACCAGAGAAAGGAATGTAATATAGAATTTTCAAAGTTTGTCGAAAAAAATTATGTTCACTGGGTAAATGAAACCAGAGATAAGCCCGACCTTTCTAATCAAATTGTAGATAAATACGTTATACCGCATCTTGATACTCATAAGTCAACCTTCTTTTTTGTAATTGACTGCATGAGATTAGATCAGTGGATGGTGATGGAAAAATATCTGCATGAGTATTTTAAAATCCAGAAAGATTATTATTATTCACTTCTTCCTACGGCAACTCCGTACAGCAGAAACGCAATTTTTGCTGGGCTGTACCCCTCGGATTTAGAGAAACATTATCCCGAGCTATGGAGAAAAAATGACGATGATGAGAACAGCAAGAATAATTATGAAAAAGAGTTTATGCAGAAGCTGCTTGACCGTAGAAAGATTAAGCTGCGCAATGAACTGAAATATACGAAGATAATGGATTCAGAATTCGGAAGAGGTATTGAAAATAAAATTTCATCGTACTGTAATAATCAGCTCAATGCAATTGTTATTAATTTTGTTGATATGATGGCTCACTCACGAAGTGATTACGCTATTTTAAAAGAAATAGCTCCCGATGAATCAGCTTACCGTTCTCTTACAGCATCATGGTTTGAGCACTCATCTTTCTTCGGTATGCTTAGACAGCTTGCAAATAAGCCTGATGTGAAAGTAGTTATCACTACAGACCACGGAAGCATAAGATGTCTGCATGGAGTTAAAGCTCTTGGTGACAGGGAAACTTCAACTAACCTTCGCTACAAATGCGGAAGGAATGTTAAAGCAGAATTAAGAAATGCACTATTCATCAAGGATCCCGTTGAATACAAACTTCCTAAGAGAAGCGGAATCGTAAATTATATTATTGCGAAAGAAGATTTTTATTTTGTATATCCTACAGACTATCATAAATATTTGAATCAGTACAATGATACATTCCAGCACGGCGGAATTTCTATCGAAGAAATGATTTTGCCTGTGATAACACTGGAACCAAAATTATAAGACCAACATAGAAGAGACACAAAATTTTGTGTCTCTTCTGTTATAAAATCATATTTACTCTCATTAATAAAATTCTTACATACTCACCTGAAGAAACTCAAGAAGCAGGATTTAACTTTGCTTCGACAATTAACTTATCTGATGTTATAGGATTTACAGGTGAGCTGGGCTCGGGCAAGACTCAATTCATAAAAGGTATCTGTAAATATTTTCAGGTTAAAGATATAGTG
This sequence comes from Ignavibacteria bacterium, assembly GCA_044226845.1. Lineage (GTDB taxonomy): Bacteria > Bacteroidota > Ignavibacteria > Tepidaquicellales > Tepidaquicellaceae > JAFDZO01. Next base: position 82,527 of record JBGAGG010000013.1, on the reverse strand, counting down.
AATAGTCCAACTTTTCTTATTGTGAACGAGTACAAAGGCTCATTGAATAACAAAGATATCACTATTAATCATTTTGATTTATACAGATTGAAATCTGAAAGCGAACTGCTTTCTATCGGATTTGATAATTATATTTCTGAAAATTCTATTTGTTTAATTGAGTGGCCGGATTTAGCAATTCATCATTTGGGAATTGAATTTAAATCAGTTAATTTTGACTACGGAAATAACGAAAACGAAAGAATAATTTACACTTGAATATACTATCCATAGATTCCTCTTCCTCTAAAATTGAATTTGCAGTTTTTAGTGACCGCAAAGAAATCATACGCCATATTTTATCTGAAGATGAAAATGCCGATGTATTAATTTATAATATCGTTGATTATTGTAAAAAAAATAATTTTAATCTGAGGGATTTGGATTACGTTTCAATCTCTAACGGTCCCGGTTCTTTTACAGGATTAAGAATTTCTTCTGCTATAGCAAAAGGGATATGCTTTGCAGCCGATGCGAAATTAATCGAAGTAAATTCTTTAGATGTACTCGCAAATAAAATTGAAGCAGATAAAATAATTGTTCCGATTATTTTCTCCAACTCAAGAACGAATGAATTCTACTTTGCTAAATATAAAAAATCAGATAAACAGCTTGAAAGAATTTCAGACTATAGCATATCACTTCTTTCAAGTATAATTAACGAAGAAGATTTTTTTGTGTCTAATGACAAAATAGAAGGCTTTGATGAAAAAGTAATGTTATTGGATTCTTCTAGCTTATTTTCACTATATGAGTTGACGTTAAATTATATTTCACAAAATAAATTTTCTGATTATAATACATCAGAACCGTTCTACATGAAGGAATTTATTCCTCTGAAATCGCAAAAAAAACTTATATGAATATCAAAAAATTTTACTTAATATTATTCTTTGTGTTAATTACCGGATTGATCCTTTCCGTTAATTTTAAGAGTTCCGATATTTTCGGCAATGACCGTTTTACCGGCGGTCCTAAAATTTCATTTGCTGAGAAACAAAGAGACTTCGGAAAAATTGTTCAGGGTGATATTATTCAATATGAATTTGATTTCTCCAATGACGGAGACGAAAATCTTGAAATCACTAATGTTCAGACTTCCTGCGGATGTACTGCTGCAACAGTGGGTGAAAAAAGTGAATATAAGCCGGGAGAGACAGGAAAGATAAGAATTACATTTAACTCTAATGGAAAAGTTGGAAACATTGAAAAGACTGTATTAGTACAGTCAAATTCTCCTGCTCCCAATGACCAGATAATTCTTACTTTGCATTTTGACATAAAACTTCCGACAGAAGAAGAAAAGAAACACATGACAGTAATGGCAGGTGCATCAATTTTTGCAGGTGTATGTGTTGACTGCCATGTAACAAAAGGAATAGGAAAAATCGGCAAAGAGCTTTATGATGCAGACTGTGCTATTTGCCATGGCGATGCAAAAGACCATAAACCTCATGGACCGATTGATAAAAATACAGCAGTAAAATATACGGACGATGAACTGGTAAATTATATTAAGAACGGTTCACCAACGAATCCAACTATGATGCCGGGTTTTCATAAAGATGCAGGAGGACCTTTAACAACCGATGAAATAATGACGCTTCTTGCCTATATAAGAAGTGACCTTTCCGTAAATTCATTTATCAAAGAATAAAAAATCTTACAGGTTTCGTTATTTATTAGCGGAACCTGCAATACCTGCCTTAAATAATACTCAGAAGTAAGCAAGTTTTATTACTATCAAAATTGAAAAAAACCTTGTAAATTTAGCGAATGGCATGGTTCAAGCGAAATAAAGAAAATATCCAGACAGATTCACCGAAACAAGATGTTCCGGACGGAATGTGGATAAAGTGTCCTGAATGCGGCGAGCTAATGCATCGTAAGCAATGGGAATCAAATTCATACCTTTGTATTAAGTGTGATTATCACTTCAGAATAGGAAGTAAAGAATACTTCAAGCTTATTCTTGATGAAGATTCATTAAAAGAGTTTGACAGAAAAATGAAATCGGTTGACCCGATTCATTTTACAGATACAAAACCTTATGCGAAACGTGTTGAAGATACTATTAAGAAAACAGATCTGTATGATGCAATAAGAACAGTTACCGGAAAAATAAACGGTAAAGAAGTAGTAATTGCATGTATGGATTTTGATTTCATTGGAGGCAGCATGGGAAGTGTTGTCGGAGAAAAAATCAGCAGAGCAGTTGATAAGGCTATTAAAAATAAAAGTCCGCTTATTATAATTTCTTCCAGCGGCGGCGCTAGAATGATGGAAGGCGCAATATCTCTGATGCAATTGGCGAAGACAAGCGCGAAGCTTGCAAAACTTGACGAGGAAAAACTTCCTTATATTTCATTACTGACAAATCCGACTACTGGAGGAGCATCAGCATCTTACTCTATGCTGGGTGATTTTAACATTGCTGAGCCTAAGGCGTTGATAGCATTTGCTGGTCCGCGTGTTGTAAAGCAGGCAACAGGTAAAGAACTTCCTAAAGGTTTTCAGAAATCGGAATTTTTACTTGAACACGGTTTTATAGACTTTATAGTAAACAGAAAAGATTTAAAGTTAAGAATATCACAGCTACTAAATTTAATAAATTAAATTTTCCAAATTAAAGCTTTACAATGAAAGTTATTAAAGAGATTGCTGCAATGCAGGATGTTGCAGATTATTTCAGATGTGTGGGGAAAAAAATCGGTTTTGTTCCAACTATGGGATTTCTACACAAGGGGCATACATCTCTTATTGATAAAGCTAAGGAAGAAAATGATATAGTAGTTGTGAGTATTTTTGTAAATCCTACTCAGTTTCTCCCCGGTGAAGATTTTGAAAAGTATCCGCGTGACTTTTTAAAAGATTATTTTGCCTGTGAAAAAGCAGGCGTGGATTATATTTTTCACCCTTCTGCAGAGGAAATGTATCCTCCGAAAAATAAAACAAAAATTTCCGTTTCTGAAATATCAGATACTCTTGAAGGCAAAGCAAGACCGGGACATTTCAGCGGTGTTGCAACAGTAATTGCAAAGCTGTTTAATATTGTAAAACCTAATGCCGCGTACTTCGGACAAAAAGATGCTCAGCAGGCAGTTGTTATCAAGCAAATGGCTGAAGATCTGAACTATGATTTGAAAGTAAATATTTGCCCGACAGTCCGTGAAGATAATGGATTGGCAATGAGTTCAAGAAATTCTTATTTATCGGAATCGGATAAAAGTGAAGCTGCAGGAATTTACAAAGCTTTAGTTGAAGGCAAGAAAATGATAACTGAAAAAAAAGTTTCTGATGCAAATGCAATAATTGGGAAAATCGGTGAGGTATTAAAATCTAACTCAAAAAATCTGACAATAGAATATATAGAGATAACAGATAACAGCGAATTGAAAAAGATATATGATCTTAATTCATACAATGGTGAAGTGTTAATTTCTTTAGCTGCAAAAATCGGCAATACAAGATTAATTGATAATCTTTTATTTACAAAATAATATTTTAACTGCACTGAAAGTCCCGCTTAAGTGTTAAATAATTTTCCGGCCTGTAAAAATCTTTTTTTGGATATTACAGGCTTTTTTATAACCTATTCCAATTGAAATGAAAAAACTGGCTACCGTTATACTTGCTGCAGGAAAAGGCAAGAGAATGAGAAATCCTGATAAATCGAAAGTAATGTTCCCGCTAAAAGGAAAACCAATGATACAGCATGTAGTTGAGCTTGCTTTGAAAATCCACTCTGAAAAAATAATATTGATAGTCGGACATCAGAAACAGACTGTGATGGATTTTATAAAAGAGACCTTTAAAGATGATATGGATAAAATTTCCTTCGCATCGCAGGATGAACAATTAGGAACAGGTCACGCAGTAATGCAGACAAAATCTGAACTCGAAAATTTCGACGGAGATACACTGATACTTTCAGGAGACGTTCCATTGCTCAGATTTGAAACAGTTGAAAAATTTTTAACCTTTCATAACGCAAATAATTTTTCAGCAAGTTTGCTTTCAGCAAATTTCGATAATCCTCATGGGTATGGAAGAATTGTAAGAAATGAAGATGGTAACTTTATAGATATTGTTGAAGAAAAGGATGCAGACGAAGAAGTGAAGAAAATTGCAGAGATAAACTCGGGAATATATATTGTGGATAATAAAAATTTATTTGAAGCTTTGAAAACGCTAAAGACTGATAATGCCCAGGGAGAATATTATCTGACAGATATTTTTAATTACTTTAAAGATAAGAATATGAAAATCGGCGCAGTACCGACAGAGAATAATATAGAAATTACTGGAGTGAATACAGTTGAACAGTTGGAAGAAATGGAAAAGATGATTTAATCTACTTCTTTATATTCGTACTTATCGCGAATATTTAAGTTAAAGTATCGGCCTTTTGAAGTAGCTTTGGAGAATTGATTATAAATTTTCTCAGAAACATTCTTATATTTATAAGTCCTGTTTGTAGTAAAAGTAATAGTTAAAACTTCTTTATCTTCGCTGTAATGGTATCTCCGTATTACTGTTGATGGCATAATTTTTATTTATTGTCACTAACAATAACAGTTTTACATTCTTCGTTGTTCCTTACATTTGCAGTGAAATTCTGTTATTTTCTAATGATTTTTTAATCTAAATGATAAATATTTGTCTGAAATAATTGCCTCTGTATCGGGAGTAAGAGGGATCTACGGTGATAATCTCACTCCGCAAAACATATCTAAGTTCACATCTGCTTTCGCCCAATACTGCAGAAAAAATTCAAAGTCTAAAAAAATAGTAGTAGGTCGTGACGGACGTTTAAACGGCGAGATAATTTCTAATCTGGTAATAAATAATTTATTGCTTTCAGGATTTGAAGTCGTTTATATCGGAGTAGCTCCGACGCCTACCGTACAAATTGCAACTGAAGATTTAAAAGCCGCAGGCGGAATAGCCGTAACAGCTTCACACAATCCCCAACAGTGGAACGGATTAAAATTTTTAAATCCTAACGGAACGTTCCTTGATCCGAAACAGATAGAACAATTTTTATTGATAGCAGAAAAATGCAATTTTACCTATGCAGATGTAAAAGATATAAAAAAGTTAACATTCGATTTATCGTGGTTAGACAGGCACATTGAAAAAACTCTAAAGCTAAAAATTGTAGATAAAAATATAATCAAAAGAAGAAAGTTTAAAGTTGTACTTGATACAGTCAATTCAGCAGCGTCGATTATTGCTCCTAAGTTATTAAAGATTCTGGGTTGTAAAGTGATAGAATTATACTGTGACGGCAGCGGGATATTTCCGCATACTCCTGAACCCTTACCTGAGAATTTAAGACAACTTTCTGCTGCAGTTAAGAAACATAAAGCCGATGTCGGGATAGCAATTGATCCGGATAGTGACAGACTTGTAATTATTACTGATAAAGGTGAGCCATTCATAGAGGAAAATACAATTACAACAGTTGCAAATCTTGTTTTAAGAAAATCGAAATCAAAGAATAAATCTGTTTGTGTAAATCTTTCTACAACAAGAGCAGTTGATGATGTCGCACAAATGAACGGAGCAAAATCTTACAGAAGCGCAGTCGGTGAAATTAACGTTGTGAAGGAAATGATGAAAAGAAAATCGATTGTTGGCGGAGAAGGAAGCGGCGGAGTAATTTACCCTGAACTTCATTACGGAAGAGACGCTATAATCGGAATGGTACTTATACTTCAGGAATTCGCTGAATCAAAAATGAGTGTAAGCGAATACAAAAATGCATTACCTCAGTATTATATATCTAAAGCAAAAATTGAAAATGTAAAAAATCCTGACAAAATTTTAAAAACTGTTATAAGCAGATATAAGAATTTAGGATGCAGGATTACCACTATTGATGGAGTAAAACTGGATTTTCCTGAATACTGGATTCATTTACGAAAATCTAATACTGAACCAATTATAAGAATAATTACTGAGGCAAAATCGCGCAAAGAGGCAGATTCCATACAGCAAAAATTTGTCAGTGAAATTAAGAAACTAATATAATAAATTCCCTTAATCAATTTTTAAGTGCTAATCTTAAGTGAAATCTTAAATAAAGAGTATGTCTAAACTTCTCGAGGTTAAAAACCTTAAAACTTATTTCTATACCGATGACGGTGTTGCAACAGCAGTCGACGATGTTTCCTATGAAGTTGATAAAGGTGAAACGTTAGGGTTAGTCGGCGAATCCGGATGCGGAAAAAGTGTATCTGCCCTATCTATAATGAGACTAATTCCTGACCCTCCCGGAAAAATTGTTGGCGGTGAAATACTGTTTAAGGGAAAAGACCTGCTTAAAATTCCCGAAAAGGAAATGCAGCATGTAAGAGGTAATGATATAGGAATGATTTTTCAGGAACCGATGACTTCTCTCAATCCTGTTTTTACCTGTGGAAATCAAATCGAAGAAACAGTTATACTGCATCAGAAGCTTAATAAGTCCGATGCAAAAGCAAAAGCGATAGATATGCTAAAGCTTGTGGGTATTCCTGCACCTGAGCAAAGATATAATGAATATCCTCACCAGCTATCCGGTGGTATGAGACAGCGTATTATGATTGCAATAGCATTGGCATGTAATCCTGAAATTCTTATTGCCGATGAACCAACTACAGCGCTTGATGTAACAGTACAGGCACAGATACTAGAGCTTATAAAAAGATTGCAGGATGAGTTGGGTATGGGTGTAATTATGATTACACATGACCTTGGAGTTATTGCAGAGGTATCAAAAAGAGTTGCCGTAATGTATGCATCAAAAGTTGTAGAGTACGGCGATGTTAACGAAATTTTTTATAATCCTAAACATCCGTATACTTTAGGACTTTTAAGTTCAATTCCTAAGCTTAATAAAAATAAAGACAGGCTTGCAACTATCGAGGGATTTGTTCCTCCTTCAACATCATATCCAAAGGGATGCCACTTCTGCACAAGATGCCAGTATGCTATTGAGAAATGCTGGAATGAGCAGCCGCCTGATTTTCAGGTCGCTCCCGGTCACACTGCTGCCTGCTGGAGAATAGATGAAGTCGCACACATTAATAAACATTCCGATAAAGTAATTTCAGTTTAACAATTTTAAAATTCCCTCTCTTCCTGAGAGGGAATTACTCTTCTTAAAAACACTTCAATGTTACTATTAAAAAATATTTCTCAGTTAGTTACCTGCTCCAACGTAAATAATTTTCCTAAGAAAGGAAAAGAGCAGAATGAAATCGGTTTACGTTTAGATTCAAATATTATTGTTGATAAGGGAAGAATTGAATTTATCGGCTCGTCAAAATCTCTTGCGAAAATTCTTAAGAAGAAAAAAGTAAAGATTACAAAGGAAGTCGACTGTAAAAATAAAGTAGTAACTCCGGGGTTTATAGATTCACATACTCATTTTGTTTTTGCCGGAAACCGTGAAGATGAATATGAGATGAGAATTGCCGGCAAAACCTATCAGGAAATTGCCGCAGCAGGAGGCGGAATAATTTCTACAGTGAACTCAGTGAGAAAATCCTCATTCAACAACCTATATCAGATTGCAGAAAAAAGATTAAAGAAATTTGTTGAGACAGGCACAACTACAATTGAATCAAAGTCAGGTTACGGCTTAGACACTACAAATGAAATTAAAATATTGAAAGTAATAGCTAAGCTAAGAAAAGAAAATAAATTTGGGCTTGATATAATTCCAACTTTCCTAGGAGCACATTCAGTTCCTAAAGGTGTTACAAAGAAGGAATACATAAAAATTATTTGCAATGAAATGATACCCCAAATTGCAAAGGAAAATCTTGCAGAGTTCATAGACGTCTTTTGCGAAGTAAATTATTTTGATGCAGAGGAAACAAGTATGATTTTTGAACAGGGAATCAAATACGGACTCATTCCAAAATTGCATACTGACCAGTTCAATTCTATAGGCGGAGTTGGTGTTGCATTAAAACATAAAGCTGTTTCAGTTGATCATCTTGAAGTTCTCAAACAAAAAGATATAAACAGACTCTCGAATAAAAATACTATTGCTACTCTTCTTCCCGGTGTATCTTATTTTCTAGATATTTCTTATCAACCTGCAAGAAAGTTAATTGCTAACAATGTTCCTGTTGCTCTTGCAACGGACTTTAATCCCGGAAGCTGCCCTACGCAAAATATACAAACAATAATGTCTCTCGCTTCTATAGAACTAAGAATGACAGCAGAAGAAATTCTAAATGCAGTTACAATTAATGCTGCTTATGCTGTTAACAGGCAGACTAAAATCGGAAGCATTGAAATAGGAAAGCAGGCAGACTTGTTAATATTCGATATCCCATCTTATAAATTCATCACATATAATTTCGGAGTAAATAATATTTCCAACGTTATTAAAAAAGGCAGAATTATAAAGTAAGTTCTGTTGTTGTTTTCTATAAGTTCTAACTATAAAAAATATGAATAAAATTATGATTCCAATAATTTTTTCACTTCTCGTTTTACTTTCTTGCACTAAACCAGAACCACAAAATAACTCAACTAAAAAAGATCCCCCAAAAGTTACTGAATCAGCCGGCAATACCTCAGTTGATTATAAAATAGAAGTCTTTGCTGAAAACCTTACAGTGCCGTGGTCAATTGCATGGACAGATAACGATAGAATGCTTGTGAATGAAAGAACAGGAAAGATAAGAATAATACAGAATGGAAAACTTCAGGATGCCCCGCTGCTTGAAATAAAGGAAGTCTCAGTCGGTTCTGAAGAAGGATTGATGGGATTGGCGATTGACCCGAACTACGCAGAAAACAAATACATCTACATAAGCTACGCTTATGGTAAGGGTGATAATTTATCAATAAAAGTTGTAAGGTATAAAGATAACGGTAATTCCGTTTCCGATGAATTGATATTAATAGATAAATTACCCGGCGCTAAAAATCATGCAGGATGCAGATTAAGATTCGGACCTGACGGAAAACTATATATCACAACTGGCGATGCGACAGACAGAGAAATTGCTCAGGACCTAAAAAACATGGGCGGTAAAATATTAAGACTGAACTCTGACGGAAGCATTCCATCAGATAATCCATGGCCAAATTCACCTGTATGGAGCTACGGACATAGAAACCCGCAGGGAATCGATTTTTATCCCGGTACAAGTATCTTATGGGAAACAGAGCACGGCCCCTCCGGTTTTGACGGCCCGGGTGGTGGTGATGAAGTTAATGTTATTGTTAAAGGCAGTAACTATGGCTGGCCGGTTGTATCGCATGACGGACATAAAGACGGAATGGTTGATCCGGTACTCGTTTATACTCCGGCTGAAGCACCGGCTTCAGGTATGTTTTATAAATCAGGCGTAATATCACAGTTCAAGAATAATTTTTTCTTTGGATGTTTAAGAGGAAGAGGAATAATAAGGGTTATAGTTGATGAGAAAGATCCGACTAAAGTAGTTTCACAAAGTAAAATGACCGATGTCGATTATGGAAGAATAAGGGAAATTGCAGAGGGTCCTGACGGCGCTATTTATTTTTCTACATCAAATAAAGACGGGAGAGGAAATCCCGGGCAGACAGACGACAGAATAATGCGAATTGTAAAAAAGTAAATTAGCATACTGAGGGCAAATCGAGAGAAGTGTCAGTGCGTTCAACTTCTCTCCAGATATTCTGACAAGGAAATTTATTTTCATACAAAGCTCTTGAAACTACAACTGAATCTACGCCAAAGCCTTCAAGTCCTTGAAGGCTTTTTAAATCTCTGAAATCACGAATGCCGCCTGCAGAGGTAAGCTTTACTTTAACTTTATCTCCGATTTCTTTAAGCCGTTCTAAATTAGGTCCTTTCAAACTTCCAACTCTACCTATATCCTGGTAGATAATTCTTTTTACACCAAAGTCTTTCATTAACTGAGCGAAATCCAGAATGGTACATGGAAAAGAATTTATCCATCCATCCATCATGACTTTATCATTATTTTCATCTATGCCGATTATAATTTTACTTGGTCCGAAATCTTTTATTAAATCTTTTATAAGCTTTGGATTAGCGATGGCAGCCGTTCCGATTACAATTCTATATACTCCCAGTTCTTCTATAACTTTTTTAGCAGTATCATAATCTCTTATGCCTCCGCCAAGCTGTATAGGAATATCAATGCATCTGGTGATTTGCTTTATGACTTCATAGTTTCTCATATCACCGCGTACTGCTCCATCCAAATCAGTTATATGTATTGTTTTGAAATTCTCTTTGCGAAGCAGCTTTACAGTGTTTATAGGGCTTTCACTGTAATATTCAGTTGTCTCAAAAAGTCCTTCGAATTTTTTTACACATTTTCCGTCAATAATATCTATTGCCGGAATTATTAACATACCCATAAAATTTTTTATTCGCCGTTTCTTATTATTGCGACTTTACCAAGACCAACTTTACCTCCGTCTTTTGTATAAGCGGCTACAATATATATTCCGGTAGGAACCGTTTTTCCGTTTTTATTTAATCCGTTCCACTGAGCAATTTTTCCTCCCGGTGATTCAAATTCTACAACTACCTGTCCATCAACAGTTAATATTTTGACTGTGGAATTTTCTACTAATCCATCAATATTAAGATTTACGGCTGAAGGCACAACAAATGGATTAGGCGAGCAGATTATTTTATCAAAACTTGTTAAAGGCTCTACAGCATTAGTTTTTAACGCTGAAAGTCCTTTTAGTGTTCCGAAGTAAGCTTTGCCGTTTTTATTACTGACTACTATCGAGTTAATTTTATCGTCAAGTAAAGGACTATTTTTAGTATTATGCTGAGAAATTAAAGTTGTTCCGTCTTCGGAGAGATGAAAAACTCCGTTTGATGCAGAGCCAATCCACTTTTCATTTAATATATCAAATTGTATGCTTGTGCAGTTTTCAGTAAACGGAACTTTTAGATTCCCTGAGATAATACCCAGCTTAGTAAGCGCCGGTTTATTATTTGGGTTTTGAATAGCAGCAAGCGGATTTGACAAAATGAAAACTCCGTTATTTGTTGCAACCCATACTTCACCGTTTTTATCTACAATAACATCTTTACAGTTAGTAATACTTCCTCCGGGGAATTCACTTAAGGAGTAAAATCCTGAAATATCATCGTCAAAATTTCCAAGGGTACCATTTTCGTTAAAGAAATACAGTCCGGAAGGTGAAGTGTTTTCAGATACAATCCATTTAGTATCATAATTATCTATTGCAGTCTGAGTAAGATTTGCAAATGTTAAATACGAAGGATTTTGATATCCTATCCAAACACTATCCGGTGTTAAACAATACAAAGATTTACCGTTATCTGTTTGATAAAAAGTTGCCCAGAAATTCCCCCTGCTATCAGGGGCTCCGCCGAATGCAGTACAAAAATTAGGAGAGCCGGTTATTCCCGGCAATATTGAGTTTGAAGGATTATAATTTTTTATATAATCACCTTTTATAACTGAAACGCCGCCGCCGAATGATAAAGCAAAAATTGTATTTCCCTGATGGTTTATTCTTCTGAAATTATTACTGCTGCCAAGAGCAGGGTATTGTGTGTTATTTATATTCGTCCATATATTTCCATCGAATTTGTAAATTCCCGCTGTTCCTGAACCGCCTGCTGCCCATAAATTACCTGTATCATCAATTGTCATATAATCGAATACACTTGTGAAAGGACAGTTTGGGCTTTTGAAAACATATCCACCTGCTGATTTATAATAAATACCGTTATTGTTTGAACCGTAAACAGGAATTTGAGAATCATCAGATTGGATATAACTCCAGTTTCCTGAATTTACCTCAACCTGAATGTTCTCTATATTATCAGACGGTGCAGAGTAAATAGTGCCGTTGGAAATAAAGTAAAGCCTGTTTGAGATCGTTCTAACATGCACAGTTCTTGCGCTTGCTACAGTGGCGTTGGGGTAAGAACTCCATATAAAATTATTTAACCAGCTTGAAGGGCTGTTAAGATTATTACCGGGAATTCTTGCAATACCAATACCTGATTTAGTTGCAGCGAAAAGTGTATCTCTGTTTGCTGTCATAGCAGTAACAGGAGTTTTAATAGGGATTATTCCAAGCTGGTAATAAGGAGCATCGATAAAATTCTGAGTATTTACATCTACTTTTTGAATTCCATATCCTGTACCGACAAACATAGCATTTCCATATTGATAAAAGCAATTAATAGACTTATTACTTTCGCTGGAATTTTTTATATCATAAATAGTCTTTAAAACATTTCCGTTTAAATCCATAAGAACAAGTGAGCCGTCAGAGGCGCCAATCCAGATCTTATTTTGTGTATCTATAATAAGGGAAGTCAGATCAATATTTACCAGTCCGTTCAGGTTTGTAAACTTGCGGAATTCTTCAGTTGAAGAATTATAGAAAAATAGGCCGCCTGAAGTAGCAGCTATATAGTTATTTCCTTTAACTGAAACGGCGCGGACATTCTTAAGGTCGGTAAAATTTTCCCATTTATTTGTATTTGATTGGGAAAAAATTGAAGTAATTATAAGGAAAAACATTCCGACAACAAAAGCAATTTTTTTTGTCATGACTTTTCTTTCGTCTTTTGGTTTAAATTAAAAATAGTAGAAAAGGCTCTTTAGATATGGTTTAATTTCGTAACAATAATTTAAAAAAATAAGTCCTTAAAATCAGTGGAAATATTTTTTATATAGTAGAATGATGGATGGGCAGTTTGTTTTATTTATATGTAAAGTTATAAAATTAAAAATTAAAAATCACTAATATTATTAAAACAAATTATCCAGGGCATCCTGCAGCTCTGCTTTGGTGTGCAAATCATTTTGTGATGCCGCTACAAATAATCCCTGATTATAAATCTTTCTGGCTTCCTCAATTTCGTCTTTATCTTCAAGCAGCTTGCCGTATTGGTAATAAACGGCAAGATAGTTTGGGGAATTCATCAGCAAGTCTTTCATATACTTTTCTGCATTTTCTGAATCTTTTATTGAAACGTATTCCAGAGCTAAAGCATACTTAGTAAATTCATCAGAAGGATTTTCTTTAAGTAAATTTTGTAGTGTTTCTATTCTGTTCATTTTACAAATATTGAGTATTAAATCGGGAATTTCAAATTAAAAAAAAACACTTAATTTCGGATAGAATTTGAGATAATACGGTGTAATTAATATAGTTACTTTCATCTGAAATCCTTTAATACTATATTTATTATTCTTTCAAATCAACTCAATCAAGCTCATGCTAAAAAGCTACTTTTCAAAGCTTTCCGTTTTTTTAGTAACGGTATTTCTTGTTACCATAATGGTACTTACCATTTCTAAAAATACGAAAACAGAAAATTCCTTCTCTTATATTTATGAAGATAAAGATTATAACGAAGGAGAAATTATTGTATCTCTTAATGGCGATGCAGATATTAACAAACTTATTTCAGATTTTTCAAACATCAATCTTCGTATTAAGGAAAGACTTATTCCAGGTATGAACATTTACCTTATGGAGTATGATGTTACAAAAAGCTCAGCTGTAGATGCCTTAATAAGTATTAAGAGCAAAAGAGATGTTTCAGTTGCTCAGTTTAATCATAATAATGTAAAAGAACGTACCGTTTCTTCTACAACTCCTAATGATACAAGATTTGCAGAGCAATGGGATATGAATAACACCGGGCAATCCGGCGGAACTCCTGATGCCGATATAGATGCTCCTGAAGCATGGGATATTGCAACAGGCGGAAACACAGCACTTGGAGATACAATAGTAGTATGCGTTGTTGACGGCGGCGGTGACCTTGCTCATCCTGACCTTAATTACTGGAAGAACTATGGTGAAATTCCGGGCAACAGCATTGACGATGACGGCAACGGTTATGTAGATGATTTCAACGGATGGAGCGCTATAAATAATAACGGAACAATTCCATCAGAATCTCACTCAACTCACGTAGCCGGTACTGTAGGTGCAAAAGGAAATAACGGCGCCGGTGTTACAGGTGTAAACTGGAAAGTAAAAGTTATGCCTGTTCAGGGTTCTACAGGACAAGAAGCAATTGCAATCAAAGCTTACGGTTATGTTTACAAACAAAGAAAACTTTACAATGAAACAAACGGACTTAAAGGCGCATTTGTAGTTTCTACAAATTCATCTTTTGGTGTTGATAACGGTCAGCCCGCTAACTTTCCGCTATGGTGTGCATTTTATGATTCACTCGGCAGAGTTGGTGTTCTCTCTGCAGGCGCAGGTCCGAATAACAATGTGAATATCGACGTTGTCGGCGATATTCCAACTGCATGCCCAAGTCCTTTTATGGTTGCAGTTACCAATACAACAAATACAGATGTTAAGAATTCAGGGGCAGGTTACGGTCCTATCAATATGGACTTAGGCGCTCCGGGAACCAATATACTTTCAACACTTCCCAATAATGCTTTCGGAAATAATACCGGTACATCTATGGCTACTCCTCACGTTGCAGGAGCAATTGGACTTATGTTCAATGCAGCCGGAGCTAATTTAATTCAGCTCGGCAGAACGCAGCCTGATTCACTTGCTAAATATATGAAGTTTGTAATGCTTTCTACTGTAGATACTCTTCCCGGATTAAGCACACAGGTACTTTCAAAAGGAAGATTAAATCTTTTCAAAGCAGTCAGCAAAGTAAAAGTTGCAAACGTTCCTGTACTGAATGCTTTCAATCTGACAGCACCTGCAGCAGGAACAACTTTAGTATCATTTCCGGGTTCAACTACCAACGTAACATTTAACTGGGATACATGTGCTACAGGCGTTAACTATAAATTTATATTTGGTTCTCCTTCTGCGCCAAGCAGACAAATTACAATCGGTGCTGCTTTAAACACAACATCGTTTACTCTTGGCCAGCTTGATAATATGCTTGCAGGCTTAGGTGTTGCTCCGGGTAATTCATTAGTCGGTTCATGGGATGTATATGCAAGCAGAGTATTACCGACTGTTGATTCATTAAAAGCAGCTAACGGACCAAGAACACTCACTCTAACAAGGGGTACAGTTGTTGTATCTCCTTTTGCATTATCAACTCCTGCAAACAACACAACAATTATCACTGCAGGTAATGATAACTCCAACATAAATATTTCATGGAGAAAATCAGGTAACGGTGTAAAATATAAATGGCAGTTCGATAGCCCGACATTTACAGGACCTGTAGTATTTAATCTTTCATCAGGCAATACAGGTTTTGATACATCATTGGCACTTGTCAATTCAACATTGGACGGAATGTTGAACACTCTCGGCGTAGCAAGAGGTGATTCAATAGTCGGTCAATGGAGAGTTTATGGTTTCTCCTCTGCAACTGACTCAGTAGCTTCTACCGAAACAAGAAACTTAACATTAAGAAGAGTAAGCGCTCTTCCTTTAAATGAAAACTTCTCCGGAACAACATATCCTCCTTTTGAATGGACATTAACTTTCACGGGTACACAATACTGGACAAGACAGACACCAAGCGGTTACGGCGCAGGTACAGGTTCAACAATGTTTGATAATTACTCTGCAACAGCTGGAACAACTCAATCATTAACAAGTAATCAGTTCCCTGCTGTAACTGTATCAAACAAATATTTAAGATTTAACTATGCTTATAAATTCTATCAGCCGACAACTACACTTTCAGTGGATTCATTGGGTATATTTACATCTTCAAACGCCGGCGCAACCTGGATAAGGCTTATTACATTAAAAGCTACCAATACACCGCAGTTAGGATATAACTCAAGCACAAATTTATCAACAACAGGGGCTATTGGTAATAATACCGAATACATGACACCTGCCAATAATGAATGGGCTACAAAGATTTTTGAAATACCTGTTGGTACTAATAAAGTTCAGTTCACTGCATATTCAAGATTCGGTAATAACTTATTCATCGATGATGTAACTGCAGGAGTTGGAACAAGTACAGGTTCGCAAATCACACTTACACCGGATAAATATGAGCTTGCTCAAAACTATCCGAATCCTTTCAATCCATCAACAAAGATTTCATATTCAGTACCTAAATCAGGAATGGTTACAATGAAAATCTTTGATTTGACAGGCAGAGAAATTGCATCATTGGTTAACGGTATTAAAACCGCTGGTGTGTATACAGTTGATTTCAATGGCGCTAATCTCGCTTCAGGCGTTTATTTCTACAGACTTGAAGCCGTTGACTTTGTAGATACAAAAAGAATGGTACTTATAAAATAGCTGCCCGTTCTCAGTTATTAGTTATCAGAAAATTCTGAATTCTAATAAGTAAATTTTTTAAAGCCGTTTCGATTTATTTCGGAACGGCTTTTTTTATTTACACTCTTCCCCCTCCTTTATAAGGAGGGGGGCAGGGGGAGGTCTGAATTTGTTATCATTAATTGTTTTTGACCTGACAGGTTTTTAATCCTGTCAGGTATTTTTTATAAGCAGATCAAAACTTTTTATCTATTCTTCCTATGATAACTTTCCTTACATCAGCTTCTCTGTACTTGCTTCCTGTTTCAGTGCTCCATGCATACCCGACTATCTCTCCTGTGCTGTCTGTGTAAATTCTGAAGTAACCCGTGCCTATTCCGTTTCTGTATTTATTTCCTTCAATGTGGCGTGTATCTGTCGTGCCGTGCCCGTGTCCGCTTTCATCAATGATTTTTATTTTCCATTGCTTAGTGCCAAGCACTGTTGGTTCGATAGGCTCAATTTCCTGTGCTGCTTCAGTAATCAGCATTATATGCCCTGTATCATCCATTAGCTTTGGAAATTTTATGGCAATCACATCGCCGGGTTTAGCATCTTTTATATTCGTAAATCCCTGAAAGCCGTTTCCTTTTTTTATCTGGTTGTAGTAATCTTTTGCATACGCTCTTTTTTTCTTCTTCATCCATTTATTGAATGTTGCATCATCTATATTGTAAGCCTGTTTGATGAGTTGGTTTATCAGTCCGCTGCAGTCGGTTTTGCATTCGTAGTCAGATGCTCCGTTTACGCCCTTCCATTTTACAATGGGGGATTTATGAGTGTAATAAGTGTTATCGGCAGGAGTATTTTTTTGAAGCAGTTCGCCCCAGTACAGAATGGTTTTTTCCTGCGCAAATGAGGAGATTACAAATAAGAAGAGAAAGCTAAGTAGAATAAGATTTTTTTTCATTTTTTGAACACTGGTTTTTATAATTTTACGATGTCACTTATAAAGTAACATTATTGTAACATTTTGAGTGAATCCGATTCAGAGTAACATTATTGTAACATTTTTTTAAACGGCGCTCCCTTTAAAACCCTACATTCGCAGTAAACCAGTATTGTAAAAACAATTGCGTTAAATTTAATTTTCTATTCTTGACGGGTTTTTGACGGATTTCTGCAAAATAAGATATCGGAGCATTTACAACCCTTACCGGTATACAAAACAATCATAAAATACTAATAAAGAAAAATTTTGTAAAGCAGTTAACTTTATTACTACTAATAGGTAAATATTTTTAAATTCGGCTTGACACAATAACCAATTTATCAAAATGTGGTGAAGGTCTGAAAAATTATTTGCTTATAGAAAGGTCTGTCGGCAGTCCGTCGAGGCTTATCAGATTTTTTTGCTGAATATAATCTTTAAGTCCTTCTTCGCCTTTCGCTTCTGCCCAATTGAAATGAACATCACGGTCAGCCTTGAATTCATACTCAGGCACTCCAAATCCGCATGACATCTGGACTAAATCTATATCGGCAATTATAAGCTGCCTTGTGCTGGGATAAATTTTAAAGTGCGAAGAATATTTTTTCCACTCTTCAGAATTATTCAGCACGGCTCTGCCCTTGCCGTATAATCTTAATATTAATGGCTTATCATCGAATGAACAGAACATTATTGTTATGCGGCCGTTCTCAAGCGTGTGAGCAGATGTTTCATTTCCGCTGGAAATCAAATCCATATATCCGACTTCATTATCTGAAAATACTCTGAAGCAGTCGAGCCCCTTCGGCGAAACATTCACTCTCCCGTCTTTGCTTAGCGGTGCAGTTGCAACAAAAAATATATGCTGCTTCTCTATGAACTCTATATTTGCCTGAGAGATTTTATTCTGAAGTTTGCCCATGAAAATTTCGTTTTATAAAAATAATAAAACTCTTTTTACTTCCAAATACATTTATTCTGTAAAAATTACTTAATTAAAACCAAAAAATATTTTTCTTATATTTGTAACAGGGCTTGTTGTTCTTTTCTATATTCCATTTGTTATCTGTTCATCTTTCCTAATTTAAATAAAGGAATAGCGTTATGAATTTTGATACTGGTAATACGGGATTTATGCTGCTCGCAACGAGCTTAGTTATGCTGATGACTCCCGGGCTCGCGTTTTTCTACGGCGGTTTAGTCGGCAGAAAAAATGTACTGGCTATTATGATGCAAAGTTTTGTCTCGATGGGTGTTACTACAGTTCTCTGGTGGTTAGTAGGCTACTCAATGTGCTTCAGCGGAGATATGAAAACAGGCTCCGATTTTTTTGGTATCATAGGAAATTTTAAGATGTCTTTTTTACAGGGTATGGATATGAATACTCCATCTCCTCTCAATCCTTCAATTCCACTCTTTGTTTTTGTTGCATATCAAATGATGTTTGCAATAATAACACCTGCTTTAATTACCGGCGCATTTGCCAACCGTGTAAAGTTCAAAGCTTACATAGCATTTTTAGTTGCGTGGTTACTCTTCGTTTATTTTCCGTTCGTACACATGGTATGGGGCGGCGGTATTTTAGCCGAGTGGGGAGTAAAAGATTTTGCAGGCGGTATCGTCGTTCACAATATCGCAGGTATGGCTGCTCTTGCTTCAGTGCTTTATGTCGGTAAAAGACAAGTTGAAGATAAAGGCTTGCACTCAATTCCGTTGATTGCTTTAGGAACAGGTTTGCTATGGTTCGGATGGTACGGCTTTAACGCAGGCAGCGAGTTTGCAGTTGACTCAGTTACAGCATTAGCATTTTTAAATACAGATATAGCAGCATCGTTCGCCGCAGTTATGTGGCTTGCAATGGCATGGATGTTTGAAGATAAACCGAAGTTTGTCGGGCTGCTTACAGGCGCAGTTGCAGGGCTTGCAACCATCACTCCCGCAGCAGGTTATGTTACAACAAACTCTGCAGTCATAATCGGATGTATATCAGGTGTAGTATGTTACGGTGCAGTTTATTTGAAGAATAAAATGGGATGGGATGATGCGCTCGATGTATGGGGCGTTCACGGTGTAGGAGGAATGATTGGAGTAATTATGCTGGGTGTATTCGGAACGCTGACAGTAAATGCAACAGGTGCTAACGGACTATTGTACGGCGACTCTAAATTTTTCTGGATTCAGTTAGGTGCAATTGCAATAAGCTCAGTGTATGCCTTCGGATTTACTTATCTTATGCTTGCAGTAATAAACTTCTTTACCAGAGTGAAAACTACTGCTGAAGAAGAACAAACAGGACTCGATGAAACTTTGCATGGTGAACAAGCTTACATATAATATAATTTTTAAAAATCTGCCGGTGAAACTCCGGCAGTTTTGTTTTACATAAAATCCTCTTTATAAAATCTTTATAGATTTGCAGAAATATTTTATTTGATGTTTATTCCACATTGAATATTTTTGATTACATAAAATGATAACTGCTTTGATGATTCATAAAAAAAATCAAAACCCCAATATGAATAAAATTATACTTGTTCTAATTTTTTGTTTTGCTTCAGTATCTTCAGCCTTTTCTCAGGATTCACTGAGAAGTTTAATCAATTCAATGCTGCCTGTTTCACCCATTACCATCACGGGGTATGTAGATACTTATTACAGTCATGATAATGATAACTCAAATACAATTGAGCGCTTCCCGGGTGTATCACCGATAAGAGATGAATACCGCCTGAATATTGCAATGCTTACTGCAAGATATTCTAAAGGAAATGTAAGAGGTAACCTTACAATCCAGTACGGTGATATGGCAGATGTATTGTATCCGTCCAATCAAAAACTTTTGCCGGAGGCAAATGTAGGGTTCTCTCCATGGGAGAATGTGTGGATAGATGCAGGATATTTTTTCACTCATATAGGGAATGAAAGTCCGCGCTCAATAGAAAATACATTTTCTTCCTATGCAATGGTTTCATTGTACGAGCCGCTTCCGCAGGCAGGGGCAGTTATTTCCTATTCTGCGAGAAGATTTAACGGAGCATTCTGGGTTGTGAACGGCTACAGCGTGCTGGGAGATAACAATAAGAATAAATCGGCAGGTGTTTCGCTTACATGGTGGCCATACAAAAATGTTTCCTTCGCTTATAATAATTTAATAGGGAATGAATCAACAGATTTAGGAAATGGTAAGCTCCGCTACTATAATAATTTTATTATCAAAGCTATGCTTGGCGACCATTGGAATTTAATTGTGAATAACGATTTCTGCTTTCAGGAGAATTCAAAGCTTGATGACCCAAAATCTTACGGTTCAATGGCAGGCGGATTTGCAACTCTGAAATATACGTTCAACGACCCGAAATTTTCACTTGCATACAGAGCAGAATATTTCTCTGACTTCGACGGAATACTATCACCGATATACGAAGTAACTCCGACTGAAAGAACAGGGCTTATGTGCTTTGGTCCTTCGCTAGCATTTGAATTCAGACCAATGCCTAATGCTTATGTAAGGCTTGAAGGAAGATATTTAAAAACTTTAAGAGACTTAAAAATATTTTCAGATAATAAAGATTACAGGATAGATGGAAGTGTAACGATGGGCGTGCAGTTTTAGTTATTAGTTATTAGATGAAAGTTATCAGATTTTGACCTGACAGTCCGCCATGGCGGATCAATCCTGTCAGGTCTTTTTGTTAAAATTATTATTTGTAATTCTAAATTCTACATTCATAATTTATAATTTCTCAGTTCCTGTTCCAAATCAACAATATCCTTAACCTGATTTAAAAACCATTTATCTATTTTTGTTGATGAGTAAAGCTCATCTATCGATGCGCCTAAAAGAAGGGCGTAGCGGAGATAAAAAATATTATCGTTGCGGGGAGTTTTCAGCTTGGTGAGAATTTTTTCTTTGAGCAGAACCCTTTCACTTTTTTTTAATGAAGTTAGCTCTTCATAGGAGTATTTATCTTTTCCGTCAGCGCCGAGTCCTGCTCTGCCAGTTTCAAGCGAGCGGATTGCCTTCTGGAATGCCTCTTTAAAATTACGTCGTTATCGGGATTCGAAGAACGGAATTTATCAAAATCCCATCGCGGAATTTTTAACACAACGTAATCTATCACAGGCTCAAAGCACGATGGAGTTGTCTTCGTAATATCATTCGGTATTTCATCAAGCGTATAACCCACGGCAAGCTTAGCTGCAATTTTTGCGATCGGAAATCCCGTTGCCTTTGATGCAAGCGCAGAGCTTCGCGATACGCGTGGATTCATTTCAATTACAATTATTCTTCCTGTATCGGGATTAACGGCAAACTGAATATTAGACCCTCCTGTTTCTACTCCTATCTCTGAAATAATTTTCTTTGCGGCATCTCTCAGCTTCTGATACTGTTTATCGGTAAGTGTCTGCGCAGGCGCAACGGTGATAGAATCTCCCGTATGCACGCCCATCGGGTCAAAATTTTCTATCGAGCATATCACAACAAAGTTATCATTCTTATCGCGCATTACTTCAAGTTCGAACTCTTTCCAGCCGATTAAAGACTCTTCAACTAAAATCTGATTTGTCGGCGAAGCCGTCAGGCCTTTATTTACGATTGTCTCATATTCATCGATGTTGTAAGCAATTCCGCCGCCGGTTCCTCCGAGTGTAAATGAAGGACGAACGATAATAGGGAATCCGGTTTTCTCCATAGCAATCCGTGCTTCTTCCATGTTGTGAACGAACATACCCTCAGCAACTTCCAGTCCTATTTTTTTCATAGCTGCGCTGAACTCTTCGCGTGACTCTGCTTTATTTATAGACTCAACTTTTGCGCCGAGCAGTTCAACGTTATATTTTTTTAAGATGCCTTTCTCATGCAATTGCATTGCTGCATTTAGAGCAGTCTGCCCTCCCATAGTGGGAAGTATAGCTTCGGGTTTTTCTTTTTTGATTATTTCTTCGATGTACTCGGTTGTGATGGGCTCGATGTAAGTTGCATCGGCAATTTCGGGGTCAGTCATTATTGTGGCAGGGTTTGAGTTTATGAGAACAACTCTGTAACCCTCTTCCTTTAATGCTTTGACTGCCTGCGAGCCTGAGTAATCGAACTCGCATGCCTGACCGATAACAATCGGTCCGCTTCCGATCAATAAAATTGTTTTAAGGTCTGTTCTTTTTGGCAAATCTTTTAGGCAAGAATTATTTTACGATGCTTAGATGTTTTACGGCTAATTTTTTTATTTTTTTCTTAATATCTTTCTTAGAATCTGTTGTATGTTTTTTGATCACGCGTCTTACAAACGTCTCCTGTATATCAATTTTGTTATTTCCGGATGAAAGCTTTTCATAAGTGCCGTCGCTTTTTAATATTCTGGATTTTACATTGTCGGTTAAATATAATTTTAATGCTTCAAGAATATCTTCCTTCACTCTTTCATCTTCTATAGGGAACATAATTTCAATTCTTCTGTCAAGATTTCTTGGCATCCAGTCAGCGCTGGATAGATATAAATTAGATTCACCGTTATTATTAAAATAAAATGCACGGCTATGCTCTAAAAATCTTCCGACTAAACTGTATACGCTTATGTTCTCGCTCATTCCTTTTACACCGGGCTTCAGTCTGCAGATTCCTCGAACCATGAGCTCAATTTTTACTCCGGCATTAGAAGCTTCGTATAGTTTCAGAATCACTTCTTCGTCTACAAGTGAATTCATCTTTGCAAGTATGTATCCGTTGCTGTGTTCTTTATGTTTTTGTATTTCGTTATCGATTAAACCTAAAATTGTTTTGCGCATATTTATAGGCGCAACAACTAATTCCTTGAATGAATGTTTCTTTGAATATCCTGTAAGATAATTAAAAAGCTGTGTCGCATCTTTTCCGAAATCTTCATTAGCTGTGAACAAACCGAAATCTGTATAAAGCTTTGAGGTAGTCTGGTTATAATTTCCGGTGCTGAGGTGAACATAACGTTTCATCTTTTCATCTTCCTTGCGGACAACAAGAGCAATTTTACAGTGAGTTTTTAATCCGATCAATCCGTACACAACATGCACTCCGGCATTTTCAAGAGCGCGGGCCCAGATAATATTGTTTTCTTCATCGAAGCGGGCTTTTAATTCAACTACTGCAGTTACCTGTTTGCCATTCTCTGCTGCAGTTATGAGTGAGTTAATAATAGCAGAGTCACCGCTTGTTCTGTAAAGAGTAAGCTTTATAGCATAAACTTTCGGGTCAACTGCAGCCTGAGCAATAAACTCACTTACAGATGAGAATGAATAGAACGGATGATGCAGATAAATATCCTGACGTGAAATATTTTTGAATACATCGTCATCCTCCCTGAAGAATGATGAAATTCTCGGAGTGAAAGGTTCGTATTTTAATTTTCTGTTCTCAATTTTTGTAAGTACCATTAAATCACCAAGATTTAACGGACCGGCAATCTCATAAATTTCATTCTTCTCTACATTCAGCGCGCTTGTTAAAAAGCTCTTTAGTTTATCGGGACAGTTTTTATCTATCTCTAATCTTACTAAAAGTCCTAATCGTCTTTTTTTAACTTCTTCTTCAATCAGTGTTAATAAATCCGCTGCTTCTTCTTCTTCAAGCTCAAGGTCTGCATTACGTGTAATTCTGAATGAAGTCACGCCGACAGTAGCCATGCCCGGGAAAAGCTTATCGATATTTGCGAGGATAATATCTTCAAGCAGTATAAAACTGTTTTCTTCACGTCCTTCAATCTGATAGAATCTCGGAACGATGTTTGAAGGCACCTGAACTACGGAAAGTTTTTCTTCAATAGCTTCAGTATCGGGGTCATCAAGTAATATTGCAAGCGCAATACTTCTGTTGATGAGATTCGGAAACGGATGAACATTATCTATTGCAAGCGGAGTAAGTATAGGGAAAATTTCATCTTCAAAATATTTATCTATTCGTTTTTTCTCTTCGTCGGTCAGTTCATCGTATTTAAAAATTCTTATATTGTTTTCAGCAAGCTTTGGATAGATGTCGTTATTAAATAATCTGTATTGTTCTTCAACAAGCGGACTGAGTTTTTGATATATCCGGTCCATCAATTCATGCGGAGAAATTCCGTCCGAAGAAAGCTCATTGATATCACTTAGTATCTGTCTTTTAACACCGGAGACGCGAATCATAAAAAACTCGTCAAGATTTGAGCTGAATATAGAAAGAAATTTGGCGCGCTCAAGCAAAGGGTTGTTTTCATCCTGCGCTTCTTCCAGCACGCGTTTATTAAATTCTATCCAGCTAAGCTCGCGATTAAAAAACATATCGGGAGTACCTTTTTTCAGCGAGTTTTTTGCGATTAATTCCATAAGCTGTAAATTAACTTTTACATAAATTTAATTCTATACCAAAAACTTTGTTAAACGCCTCATAAACTTCAAAAAATTAATTGTTTGTATGTAAAATCTTTATCAGTTCTGAATATTAACCTTAATTCACTTTAAAGGTGAATTAAGTTAATCGTTTGTGTTTAAAATATTTTATAAATTGCAGACAATGAAGGAGAAAGTAAGAAAAGGATTCTATGCCTTATACGTTATATTATTTTTATTAATTATTGCTGAAAACATCTGGATAGGAAAAGGCCACCTTCTAACTTACAATTTTATAGCATTATGGACGATTATTCTTACTTTTATGATTTTAGGTGAAGGGTTTCCAACAAAATCAGACGGCATTGCATTTCACATATTTATGGCAATTTTTCTGATAACGCACGGTATTCTGTTAATAATAATCCGTGATTACTTCGTTTCAAAAGGTTTGTAATTTCATATATTTTTACCCCACAAAGTACTCAATAAATTTAATGCCGCACTTTATTTCTTAATTACTTGTTTCAGTAAAAAAGGTTAAATTTAAGGTCGAACTAAAAAAACTAAATGAAACTAAAACTAACGGCTTTAGCCCTTATTTTATTACTTTCGGACTTCGCATTTTCGCAGCAATCTTTTGTTCAGACAATCAATCTTGATACATCGATAACAAAGACTCTCGACAGCGCCTCCTTCTATGTAAAGAACCCGACTAATAAAGTAATGCAGATCACCAACGGAAGAACATTAAACAATATGTTTTTCTTAAGAAGTACTTCATTCACCGTGAATCCAAATGACAGTGTTCAGAAATGGGTAATATTCAGAACAAATCAGAACATCACTTACAGAGATTTTATAATTTATGATAATAATGTTCTCAAAAATTCAATTGTTTATTACACAGTTGCAACCGGTAAATATGCAGATGTACTTTATGCTTTTACTCAGGGTTTAATAGATGAACCGCTTAAAACGGCTTTGAAAAATTTTACCACAACCGGTTATATTACTCTGGGCTACAATGTCGGCAGAGACAGAATGTATGAATCAATTGACGACTACGGTAATAACGATACACTTGAATGCGTTTATACAGGAAGAAGAGCTTACGTACCTAACCGCGCAGGAGCAGGAAATGTAAACTTCAATTGCGAGCATACGTGGCCGCAAAGTTTTTTCAACAGCAATGACCCAATGGTCAGCGATGTAAACCATTTATTTCCCACTGACGATGAAGCAAATAACAGAAGAGCAAATTATCAGTTTGGCATTGTGGTCGGAACTCCGACATGGCAAAATGTTTCAAAACTGGGTGTAGATTTCGAAGGACAAATTTGCTTTGAGCCAAGAGATAAACATAAAGGTAATGTAGCACGTTCATTATTTTACTTTGCCGTGAAATATGGTAATCAGGGCGGATACATGAGCGGCAAACAGGAAAACGTTCTAAGACAATGGACAGTTTTGGATACAGTTGATGCAAATGAAATGACAAGAAATAACAGAATAAAACAGTATCTCAATGTAAGAAATCCTTTCATTGACCATCCTGAATTTATCGATAGAATAAAAAGCACATATAGCACCATATTAACAATTCCTAGACCTAAGACATCAGTAGCACCGTCTAATGCAGTTTATGATACACTTGCAAGGAATGATACATCAAGCTATTACATCGCAATATTTAATTCAGGAGAAGGCAATGCAACAATAAACAATGTTTCATCTTCTAACGGTGTTTTCACAGTGGAAAGTTTCCCAACATCAATTGCACAGAATTCTTTTGGATATGCGAGAGTAAAGTTCAGACCGAATTCTAACAATCAGACATTCACCGGATTAATTACTATTTCTTCCAGTGATACAGTTAAAACAGTAAACGTAACGGGATATAGTAACAATCTTTCAGGAATATCAACTGTCTCTACTCAAATTCCTGATAGATTTGCGCTATCACAAAATTTTCCAAATCCGTTTAACCCGACTACAAAAATAAATTTTGCAGTTCCTTACAGAAGCTTTGTAACATTAAAAGTTTTTGATATGAACGGAAGAGAAGTTTCTTCACTGGTAAATAATACACTGCAGGCAGGAACATATCAGTATGACTTCGATGGCTCATCATTAACAAGCGGTACATATTTTTATAAATTAGAAACATCAGATTTCACATCTACAAAAAAATTAATTTTAATAAAATAGTTGTTATTATTCAACTCCGGGTTCAGGCCCGGAGTTATTATTTTATAATCTTTAATCCAACCTAGAAATGTTTTCACAATACAAGGACATACTTCAAAAAGAGCTTCAATCAATTGAAGAGGCAGGGCTATATAAAAAAGAAAGAATTATCGAAACCCCGCAGGGCGCGGAAATAAAAGCAAACGGCAAAGAAGTAATAAACTTCTGCGCTAATAATTATCTGGGACTTTCATCACATCCTAAAGTAATCGATGCAGCGAAAATGACTCTCGATGAATGGGGCTATGGAATGTCATCCGTCAGATTTATCTGCGGAACGCAGACAATCCATAAAACACTTGAAGAAAAAATTGCAAAGTTCCTCGGCACTGAAGATACAATTTTGTATGCAGCGTGCTTCGATGCAAACGGCGGTGTGTTTGAGCCGTTAATAAATGAAACCGATGCGATAATTTCAGATGAATTAAACCACGCCAGCATTATCGATGGTGTTCGTCTCTGCAAGGCAATGAGATACAGATATAAACACAACGATATGGCGGAGCTTGAAGAGCATCTGAAAGATGCCAGAGCAAAAGGAGCTAAGCAGATTATCATCTGTACGGACGGCGCGTTTTCTATGGACGGAACCATAGCAGACTTAAAATCCATCTGTGACTTAGCAGATAAGTATGAGGCAATGGTAATGGTAGATGAATGTCACTGCTCAGGATTTCTCGGCAAGACAGGCAGGGGTTCAATTGAGCATTGCGATGTAATGGGAAGAGTTGATATAATTACAGGAACACTCGGCAAAGCATTAGGCGGCGCAATGGGCGGATTTACTTCAGGAAGAAAAGAAATTATAGATTTACTCAGACAAAGAAGCAGACCATATTTATTCTCAAACTCGTTAGCCCCTTCAATTGTCGGCGGCTCAATTGCAGTTATGGATTTGCTTACTGAAACAACTGAGTTGAGAGACAGACTTGAAGAGAATACAAAATATTTCAGAGAGAAGATGACGGCAGCAGGATTCGATATAAAGCCGGGCGTTCATCCGATAGTACCTATTATGCTTTACGATGCAAAACTGGCTCAGGATATGGCAGCCAAATTAATGGATGAAGGAATTTATGTAATCGGATTTTTCTTCCCTGTTGTTGCAAAAGGAAAAGCAAGAATAAGAGTACAGCTATCAGCAGCGCATACACGCGAGCATCTTGATAAGTGCATTAACGCATTTACTAAAGTGGGTAAAGAGCTCGGAGTACTGAAATAATTTACATTCAATAAATAAATTCAACCCCAATGAAACAAAAAACAATCAGACTGTTCTTTGCAGTTTTTGTACTGTCTTTTATTTCCCTAACTAATTTATACGCTCAGGATAAGTTAGTCGGTACATGGGAAAGAACCGGCGATGACTTTGCAGGAGCGCAGGTAAAAGTTTTCAAGACAGGAAGCACATTCAAAGGTAAAATTGTTTTCGCAACTCAGTCAATGATTGACGGCTGTTTTGGAGTCGGTGAAATTAAATGGATGAATATTATAAAAGCCGGAAAAGGTTATTATGAAATGGACGACTTATCAAAAAGCAGCAGCTGTGAATCATGGTACGCATATAAATATATAGAGTTTGCTGATGACACACATATTACAATTACATCTATGACGACTGACCCGACTACATCCGGGAATTTTCAGACTTGGACTAAAATAAGCGATGAATAATTTTAAAACTCAAATGAATATAAATATTTCTATATTTGCTGTAATTTTTCTGTCTATTTTATCGTTAACAAATTTATATGCGCAGGATAAGTTAACCGGCATATGGGAATTGAAGGACGGTGAATTTGCAGGAGCTCAGGTGAAAGTTTATAAAGACGGCAGTAATCTTGAATCGAAACTATTTACTGTTCCGCAAAATATGAAGCAAAGCTGCTATAACGAAAATGATGTAAAATGGATGAACATATTTAAGGAAAGTGAGGGGAAGTACTCTATTATTGATATAGTTAAAGTTAAAGGAGATTGCAGTGATATTTATAGTTCAAAAAATATAAATTTCTCAGATGAAAACACTGTTTCAGTAACAGCAGGGGCAATCAATACTGACCCGACAGGTAGTCTGCAAAAATGGACAAAAGTAAACAGTGAATGAAGTATATTACAACAATGAAAATCAATGAATGATTCTATATAGATACATACTCAAAGCGCATGTCGGACCATTTATCTTCTCATTCTTTACTATTTTTTTTCTATTCTTATTTCAATTCTTAATCAAGGCTCTAGACCAGCTTGTTGGTAAAGGTCTGAGCCTTTGGATTATCTTCCAGCTTATAACATTTAATCTCGCATGGATTGTAACACTTGCCGCTCCTATGGCAGTACTTGTTGCAACGCTGATGGCATTTGGTTCCATGTCTTCAGATAATGAAATTACCATTATGAAGGCAAGCGGATTGAGCCTTCCTAAACTAATGGCTCCGGTACTTATCGCCTCTGTAATTTTATCTTACGCGATGGTAAGATTTAATAATGATATTCTTCCTGAGGCAAATCATAAAGCAAGAGTTCTTCTCACTGATATATCAAAAACAAAGCCTACGTTTATATTGGAAGCAGGGAAGTTTTCCGATGATATAGGGGGATTTAAAATACTTGTTAAAAAAACTTTTGAGA
Organism: Ignavibacteria bacterium; assembly: GCA_044226845.1. Lineage (GTDB taxonomy): Bacteria > Bacteroidota > Ignavibacteria > Tepidaquicellales > Tepidaquicellaceae > JAFDZO01. The sequence continues at coordinate 53,078 of JBGAGG010000013.1, read as the reverse complement.
ACAATAATAATCTTGAAGACATTTATATATCGGATTACTCAAACCCTGCAACACGAAACGTTATTACGGCAGAGAAAGGTGATATAAGTTTTACAAGTGATTTTAACCACATTGTAATGAATCTTTCCAACGGAGAAATTCACCAGCTTAACAATATGGATTATACAAATAAGTATAGGGTTGTAAAATTTGATAAGCATAGGATTATTATGGATGCTAAAGGTTTCGGCTTTCAGCAGTCAGGTGATAATGCTTTTTCCCGAGGAGACAGGGAGCTTTCCTCCTATGCAATGAACCAGATTGTAGACAGCTTAAAAAAATCAGCAGCGACGTTAAGCGCTCAGGTTTTTACCAGAGCATATCCCGATATTATTGCTTTATCAAAATATAAATTTACTGATACGGTTTATAAAATACCGGTAGCTGTATTGCTTGATAAAAAAGACACTTCAAATAAAAATTATACTTATGATTCGCTGAAGATGCTGTACTCAAAAATTATGACTTACAGAAATGATTACAGAAGCCAGGCTAATATAAAAAAAGAGCTTGAGAAACAGGTTGACCAGTACGATGTTGAAATCTATAAAAAATATTCCATTCCGTTTTCATGTATAGTCTTTGCATTGATTGGCGCGCCGCTAGGGTACAGAGTGCGAAGGGGAGGCTTCGGTATTGCAGCCGGACTTTCATTGTTTTTCTTTTTGTTATACTGGGCTTCGCTCATAGGCGGGGAGAAATTTGCAGATAGGGCATTGCTTAGTCCTATGCTGGGCATGTGGTTTGCGAACATTGTGCTTGGAATTTTCGGATTAATATTAATGAAGAAGTCATCTTAAAAAAATATGGAAAATAACTGCGTATTTTGTAAAATAATAAATAAAGAATTTCAAACTAAGTTTGTTTATGAAGATGACATATCTATTGCTTTCATGGATATTCAGCCCGTGAATGAAGGGCATACTTTAGTTGTACCGAAGAGACACTATGAAACATTGGATGACTGTGATGAAGAAACGGCAAAGCATTTAATGGCAGTTACGAAAAAACTGAATGATTCTGTTTCAAAAGCTGTGAAGTGTGAAGGTGTTTTAAATTTAATTGCAAACGGAGAAGCAGCGGGACAGGAAATATTTCATCTGCACATACATATAGTACCTAGATTTAAAAATGACGGCTTTGGATTAAAATTTTCCGATGAATATTTTGTACCGAAAGAAGGAAAAGCACTGGATGAGACAGCAGAAAAAATAAAAAAGGAAATAAAATAGGTATTTTTTAGTTTATTTAATTTTCAATCAGTTAAAGTTATATTGAGTTATATTTGTCAAGCCCCGAACAATGTGACATTACCCAACCCCGCCAGGTCAGGAATGAAGCAACGGTAAGTAATAATCATATGTGATTCGGGTGTCTTGACTTTTTACTCCTTCAACTAAAACTTCAAATTCTAACCTAACTTTTCTATGAGCAAAACCCAACTCGCAATTGTAGGACTAGGCGGAATAGCACAGGTAAACCATATTCCGATTCTATCTAAAATGAACGACGTTGAAATCACAGCTGTATGCGACCTTGAACTATCCAAAGCAAAGCAAATAGCTTCAAAATATGGAATAAAAAAATGTTATAAAGATTTTGATAAGATGCTTGAAGAGAATCCCGACATTGCTGCAGTAATTATTACTGCGCAGACTGATGCACACAGAGAGCTTGCATTAAAATCTTTTGCAGCAGGTAAAGATGTCCTTGTAGAAAAACCTATTGCCAGAAATTATGCCGAGGCCGAAGATATAGTTGAAGCTGCGAAAAAGCATAAAAAGAAACTGATGATTGGCATGAACAATCGTTTCCGTAACGACGTTATGCTTATGAAAACTTTTGTGAAGGGAAAAGAAATCGGCGAGCCTTTCTACGTAAAGACAGGATGGATAAAAACACAAAGCTCTGACCAGAAATGGTTTCTCGAAAAAGAAAAATCAGGCGGCGGAGTATTTTTAGATAATGGAATAGTAATGCTTGACCTTGGAATGTGGATGCTTGGTTTCCCTGAACCGCATAGTGTTTCTGCGGTCAATTATAATCACAATACAAAGAACGTAGAAGATTCTAATATTACCCTGATAAAATTTAAAAACGGTTCAACACTTTCAATTGAAACCAGCTGGAGCTTGCAAAGAGAAGGTGAATTATTTTATTGCAATGTCTTCGGCAAGACAGGAAGCTCTGCAATAAATCCTCTGCGCATCTATAAAAAAATGGGAGATAAATTATTTAACATAACTCCAAACAAACTGCAGATGCCTTCGAATCAGTTTAAGAAGAGTTACGAATTTGAACTTCAGCACTTTGTAAAAGTGATTAACAACGAAGCTGAAATAATTTGCAACGGCGAGGAAGCACTTTCAAGAATGAAGATTGTCGACGCGATTTACAAATCGGCAAGTCTTGGAAAAGAAGTAATTTTAAAATAAAAACTTTACGGTTTCTTTACATTAATAGTGTATATTGATGAAAAACAATAAGGTGAAAAAGAAAATACTGGTAGTAGATGACGAAAAAGATATCGTCGATATTTTAAAATACAATCTTGAAAAAGAGCACGAATTTGAGGTTTTGACTGCTTATAACGGAAAAGAAGCGCTTGAGTTAGTTGAGAACCACCCTGATTTAATTTTACTTGATATAATGATGCCGGAGCTGAACGGCTTTGAAGTATGTAAGCAGCTTAAACAAAATCCCGCCACAGCCAAAATTCCCGTAATATTTTTAACTGCAAAAGAAAACGAAATTGACGAGATACTTGGTCTTGAACTTGGTGCCGACGATTATATTCACAAGCCGCTCTCTCCGAGAAAAGTAATTGCAAGAGTTAAGTCAGTAATACGCCGAAGCAATGTTGAAGCTGAAAGAAACACAAAGCTTGATGAAATAATAAAGTTTAAAAATCTTGAAGTCGATAGCGTAACTCACTCAGTAAAAATAAATAAAAAAGAAATTTTCTTTCCTAAAAAAGAATTTCAGCTTTTGCATTTTCTTATTGCAAACCGCGGCAGAGTTTTCTCACGCGAGATATTATTGAATCAGATATGGGGAGAAAATATTTACGTTGTCGATAGAACGGTAGACGTGCACGTTGCTAAGGTAAGAGAGAAGCTCGGCGAGTACAATGATTACATTGAAACAATTAAAGGTCTGGGCTATAGATTTAAAGAAGCGAAGTAATTATATTGTATAGATGAAGAACAGATTAAAACTCTTCTCAAAATTTACACTCCTTTACTCACTACTATTTTTTGTATTCATAATTATTCTTTCAAAAGTAATTGATGTTTCGAATGAAACGTTAATTGCTTCAGGGGTAATAATGATTGTATGCTACAGTGCAACATTCGCATTCATCAAATTTGAGCTATTCAAACCGCTTCAGGACCTTTCTAAAATTACAAAAAAACTCAGCACGCAGCGTGAAGATAATGATGAACTTGATAGTGAAATTTCTGCTGTGAATGAAATTCTGGCTGAGCTAATTCAATACAGAGAGGATAAATCAAAATCGCTCTATATATACAATATAAATAATCTTCTGATAGATGTTGCAGAAAGATTATCTAATGATTTGCAGACGGCGAAAACATTTAAAGTAAACAGAAATGAATTTTTAGGTAACGTAACTCATGAGCTCCGCACACCTATTTTTGCAATTCAGCTTTCTCTGGAAACCCTTGTTGACGGAGCAATAAATGATAAATCAGTTGCAGAAGATTTTTTGCAGCGGGCTATTAAGCAGACTTACAGATTAAAAGATTTAGTAGATGACCTTATTAGCATTTCAAAGTTTGAAGCCGGAATGAAAATGAGCAAAAGATATTTCAGAGTGAATGAAATGATAAAAAGAACGATTGACGACTTGCAGGGAATAGCCCAGAAAAAAAATATAAAGATCGAATTTAATCCGGGAAGCTCTAACGGAGTGAATGTTTTCGGTGATGAAGAAAGATTAAAGCAGGTAATGATAAACTTAATTGATAACGCAGTGAAATACACAAATGCAGACGGAGTAATAAAAGTCTCCACTGAACTTAAGCCGAAAGAAGTTACAATTTCAGTTGAAGATAACGGCATTGGAATTCCTAAAGCTGACTTGCCAAGACTTTTTGAAAGATTTTACAGAGTGGATAAAACGCGTTCGCGCGATGTCGGCGGCAGCGGACTCGGACTCTCAATAGTAAAGCACATTCTGGAAGTACATAAGAGCCAGATAAAAGTAGAGAGCGAAGAGAATAAAGGAACGCGCTTCGAATTTAATCTAACGAGGTAATTTTAAAAATTATTCAGATAATAAATCTGCCATCTTTAATAATCCTGCCTCATCAAATTTTCTTCCCATGACCTGAATACCAAACGGAAGATTTTCTTTATCTTTTCCAATCGGGACTGACAATCCGCAAATACCTGCAAGGTTTACAGATACAGTGTAAATATCATTAAGATACATTGCAAGAGGATCATCAACTTTATCGCCGATCTTAAATGCAGGTGTTGGAGTTGTAGGTGAAATTATATAATCAACTTTTTCAAAAGCGTTTTCAAAATCCTGTTTGATCAGGCGTCTTACCTTTTGTCCTTTACGGTAGTATGCATCATAGTAGCCCGATGAAAGCACATACGTTCCGAGCATAATTCTTCTTTTCACTTCTGCGCCGAATCCTTCTGAGCGTGTATTCACATACATATCCTCCATTACATCGGAATTTTCCGAGCGAACTCCGTATCTTACTCCGTCATAACGGGAAAGATTGCTTGATGCTTCTGCACATGTTAAAATATAATAAGTTTGAATTGCATATTTTGAATATGGAAGTTCGACTTCAAGGACTTCGAATCCTTTATTTTTCAGATGCTCAAGTTTTGCTAAGATTGTCTGCTTTATTTCTTCATTAAGTCCTTCGCCGAAATATTCCTTTGCAAATCCTATTCTTATTTTCTTGGGGTCAAGTTTTTCTTTTATCTCTTCAGCGTAATTTGGAACTTCAACATCAGCAGAAGTAGAATCCTGTTCATCTTTTCCTGTAATTACTTTTAATACTCGTGCTATATTTTCATTCTCTTTTGCAAAGAGACCAATTGAATCGAACGACGAAGCAAATGCAACAAGCCCGAATCGTGAAATTCTTCCGTAAGTTGCCTTCAATCCTGTAATGCCGCAGAATGATGCAGGCTGTCTTATTGAGCCGCCTGTTTCAGAACCGAGAGAGACCATACACATATCGGCAGCGACTGAAACAGCGCTTGCTCCCGATGAACCGCCGGGGACTCTATTTTCATCAATTGGATTTTTTGTAACTCCGAAAAAAGAATTTTCATTGGAAGAACCCATTGCAAATTCATCACAGTTTACTTTACCTATTAAAATGGCATCGGCATCTTTTAGTCTTTTTATTACAGTTGCATCGTATATTGCGTTGAAGTTGCTTAGTATTTTAGAGCCGCATGTAAGCAGGGCATCTTTCACTGAAATAACATCTTTAACGGAAATTACCATTCCGGCAAGCTCTCCCGCAGTGCCGTTCTTTATTTTTTCATCTATTAACTTTGCCAGTTCAAGCGCCTCGTTTTCAAAAAGAGAAATAAAAACATTTAAGCTTTCTCTTTCTTTAATTTTTGCCAGGTAATAATTAACTGCATCAACGCAGGTAATATTTCCTGAATCTAAATTTTTTCTAAGCTCTGAATATTTTGAAGAAATTTCTTTCATATGAAAATAATTTTAGGAATAAAGCAAAAGGGATTTACAAATATAAATCCCTTTTAAGTAATTATTAATTAAAGAATCAAATTTAAATTTCTAAACTGAATAATTTTTTAAATTAAGCAGCCGGTTTTTTATCGTTATCGCGATCGTGATTTGTAATATCTTTTTCGATATCGCTTGAAGCCTTTTTGAATTCTTTAATTCCTTTTCCGAGACCCTGCATTAAATCAGGGATTTTCTTCGCTCCAAACAATACTAAGATCACGATAGCTATCAATATTATTTCGGGAGTTCCTAATCCAAACATGTTAATTAATTTTTATTTTTATTGTAAAACCTTGGTTTTAAAGTGTTGTGTTGTTTTGCAACCAGTATAAATCCTATCACTGGTCCGAAAATTATTAGCAATAGACAAAATATTGCAGTCGCTATTTCCAAATACCCTATATCGGATAAGATTTTATTCATTTTTTACACACTAAATAATCTCATTATAATATACTTTCTACAACGCTTTCAAACAATCTCTTTCCGTCATCGTTTCCGAGCAGCTTTTCAGAGGCTCTTTCAGGATGCGGCATCATTCCTAAAACGTTTCTGTGTTTATTCTGTATTCCCGCTATATTAAATAGAGAACCGTTCGGGTTCTCATTATAGCTGAATAATATCTGATTATTGCTTATCAGTTCGCTCAGTGTATTTTCATCGCAGTAATAATTTCCCTCGCCGTGAGCTATGGGGATATGAATATCCTCTTTTATATCATATTTGCCTGTAAAAATACTCTTATTATTTTCTACTTTCAATGAAACAGTTTTGCATATAAACTTAAGATTTTCATTTCTTAGCAGAGCGCCGGGAAGAAGTCCTGACTCGCACAATACCTGAAATCCGTTGCAAATCCCTATTACAATTCCGCCGTTATCTGCGAATCGGATAACATCTGTCATTATAGAAGAGAATCTTGAAATTGCTCCGCATCGTAAATAGTCCCCGTATGAAAATCCTCCGGGAAGAATTATTATATTCCTGTCTTCAATGCTTCCGTCTTTATGCCATAGAAATTTTGTATCTGCATTAAGCACATGCTTGCATACGTTGTATGCATCGTGGTCGCAATTTGAACCCGGGAAAACTACTACGCCAATCTTTGCCTTGCTCATTTTAGCTCTGTAGTTTCAAATTCATAATCTTCCATTACAGGATTTGCAAGCAGTTTTTTGCAGGCATCATCTGTAATTTGTTTTGCTTTTTCAGGAGAGTCGGCTTCAACAAGAAGCTCAATAAATTTCCCGATGCGTGTATCTATAATAGAATCGTACCCGATTGATTTCAATGAGTGTTCAATTGCTTTTCCCTGCGGGTCTAAAATACTTTTGCGTAAAGTAATTTTAATTTTCGAGCTGAATTTCATTTGTTAGATGTGGGGAAGTGAAATAAGTTTAAAACAAAATTAGCTATTAAAAATATTAATAGAAATTTAAAAACAGCGGGGGAATTATTTTAGCTTATCTCTCAAAGATTCCAGCACGGATTTACTTATATCTATTACTCCGTCTACTGTTTTTTTCTTTGGTTTTGGGCTGGATTGCGGGTTTTTGCTTGTATTTGTATCTGACTTTCCTCGGCCACCTTCATTAATCGTTTTTTCCTGGTCAACTGATGCCGTCGGACTTTCAGATTTCATAATCTCTTTTTTAGGCTCAGCATCTTTTATTTTATCGGTAGTTTTTCTCTCGTTAGAAGTAACCGGATTCGGCTTTTGCTCAATTAATCTACCGCTTTGCTCTATATCTATAGCCGTGTTTGATTTAACATCAGTTTTAGGCGGAGATACGATTCTTTCATCCGTTACCTTTGGCTGCAATGTTTTGCCGGTTACAACTTCATCACTTGTTTGACGCGGTGTTTCCTGTGTTTTCGTTACAACTTTATCTTTAGTATCGTTCTCTTCTTTTTTGGCAAGTTCTTTATTTTCTGTTACAGGAGCTGAGTTAGTAATGCCGGGTTCTTCTTTCGTAATAATAGTTTCCGTATTTTTATTGCCCGTCATGTTAGTAACAACTGCATCTTTTTTATCTCCTAAGATGAAATAAACTAAAAATGCTGCTACTACAATAGAAGAAATGCCTAAGGCAGGAACAAGGCGCGCACCAAATAAATTTTTGAAATAAGATGAGGCCGTGCCTTTAACAACAACGTCTCTTGTTCGCTCTTCAGAATCTAAAATATCGATTTGAATCTGAAGTCTCTTCAGAAAATTTTCGTCGGCTTGTAATTTAGGAAGTCGTAATAATTTTTCTCTAATATCTAAATGTTCGTTTTCGTGTTCCACAGCATTGTAAAATTAATTTATAATTAATTCTCCCTTAAGTTTATAAAATTAGGAATTCGGTTTATATATATCCTGTAATAATTCTTTCAGCTTTTCGCGTCCTCTGTTAATCCGTGATTTCACTGTGCCCAAAGGCAGCTTCATAATTTCAGCTATCTCTTCGTAATCCATATCCTGAATGTCCCGCAGGATTATTACTTCTTTGAACTTATCATCAAGCGAGTTAATTGCCTGCTGAATAAATTCGTTTTCAATTCCTGCCTGAGCCGTTTCCTCGGGAGATAAAACATCGGCCTTTAAATCAAAATCTTTTTCGCCATCGGGGTCAAAATCGCTTATAGAAATTGAACTGTAATTCTTTTTCTTTCTTAAATTCGTCTTTGCAATATTAATTGCAATTGTATAGAACCATGTAGAAAACTTTGCTATCTCTTTGTATAAATGTTTTGATTTATACAGTTTCAGAAAAGTATCCTGTGCAAGGTCCTCAGCCTCTTCCCGGCTGCCGGTATATCTGAATAAAAAGTTTATCAGCTTATCCTTATACCTGAGAACTATCTCATTGAACGCCTCAACTTTTTCCTGTTGGAATTCGGCTATCAGCTGTTCATCGGTATAACCTTTATAAACGGAATTCGATTTTAAAAGCATCTAAGCTTAATTTATATACTAATTAAATTGTAAAATGTTCCGCCGATAGTCTCTATTAAGTATGAGTTAAACTAAAAATTAAGTTAGTTATTACGTTTTTTTTATCGGGATTCGATGTTTTTAACAGCTTATCTACCTCAAAAATCCTCTGCAAATGCTCTTTTACTGCCGGCAAATTGGTCGAGTCCTTATACTCTTTCAGCGTACTAATCAATTTATCTGAACCAAACCACAACTTCAATATTCTTTTTAAATCCTTACTATAGGCGGCTATAGAAGGGTCAAAAAGCTTTGTAATCCCTATAAATGCATTGCTGATAAGATACATTAAATATATCTCTACATCTCTCTGTAATGAAAGCTTATCATATATGGCAAGCGCCTTATCAAAATTTTTAGTGAGCACTGCTAATAGGAAATCGTTCTCATCAAAGTCACGCGAAATGCCTGAGCTGAGATTTATTATTTCCTTCGTTATAACTTTTTCTTTGAAAGCAAAAATCTTCAGCTTCTCGGTTTCATTGTACAATTCATCAACTGAGCTTCCTGATAGAGTAACAAAATAATTTATATTTTCATCGCTTATTTCATAACCCTCAAATAATTCTTTTACCCAGTTGAAAAGCTCTGCATCTGAAAAATCTTTTACGTTAATCACTTTCAAATTGCCGTGAGATATATCTCCTACGTTATCTGCAATATCCGCAAAATCATTTGCAAGTAAAATTATAAGAGTATCGGGATTGTAATTGTTCAGGTATCTTAAAAATAATTCCCTGTCATCTTTCAAAAGCTTCTTAAAGTTTTTATACACTAAAACTTTCTTTGCTGAAAAGAAGCTTACGTTCATGCTCTCACCCATCATTTCTTCAAAGTTCTTGTCATCGGCATAATAATACTTCAGAGTTTCCTCCGTAATTTTTTCTTCCTCTAAAAATTTCCGCGCTATGCTGTTAAGCAATATAGAAGTCACGACTTTATATTTTGAAGCAAGAACTAAATTAGGGGGAATTTTACCTTTGCTGATATCCAGTGAAAATTCTTTGTAGGAAAGATTTGTGGCTGAAGCACCTTTCATATAGCGTACAATTTAATAAAATATAATGAAAGGATAAGTGGAATTATTTGTAGGTAGTATGTATAGTATTGGGTATTGAGTATTGGGAGTTGTACAAGGTTAAAAATTCTCCCCTTGAGGGAAGTCCCGACGAAGTCGGGGAGGGGTGTTTAAACGAACCCCCTTTGTGTCGTTCACTCGACCCGCTCAATCCGGGGAGGAATTAATAAAAATAAAAAACCCTTCAGGGCAATCCAAAAGGGCGTGTATTCGAAATATTGCCACGGGTTTTAAGTCGTGTTCAAAAAAAATCTATGTGGTTTCCCCCTCCTTTATAAGGAGGGGGATTAAGGGGGCGGTATCAAGACACCCAATTTAAAATTTATTCTACTGCATACACCTTTGTCATCACAACATCTTCAACAGGTTTGTCGTAATGGTCAACTTTTGTCTTGCCGATCTTTTCAACAACGTCCATTCCTTCAATAACTTCACCGAAGATAGCATGCTTGCCGTCTAGCCATGGAGTAGGAACAAGTGTAATGAAAAATTGTGAATCGCCTGAGTTTGGGCCTGCATTAGCCATTGAAAGAATGCCCGGCTTATTGTGAATCAATCCGTCACCGAACTCATCTTTAATTTTTTTGCCCGAGCCGCCGCGTCCGGTTCCTGTCGGGTCACCGCCCTGAATCATGAACTGGTCAATCACTCTGTGAAAAATGATTCCGTCGTAAAATCCTTTTTCAGCGAGCGAAAGAAAATTGCCGGCAGTAAGCGGCGCTTCTTTCATGAATAATTTAATTTTGATGTTACCCATATTGGTTTCCATCATAATGTTTTTTTCTGGAGTTTCCATGTGAGAGATTTTTTTTCGTTTAAATATTTTTGAGAACATTGTTAATTACAAATTGATATGCAATGTCGTAAAAGGACATAAAAAAATCCCGATAGAAAATTATCCTATCGGGATTTTAAAAAACTCATTATCACTTATCGACCATTGTTACTTTAGTCATTTTTACTTCTGTTTCAGGTCTGTCGCCTTGTCCTGTTTTTACTTTTCCGATTTTTTTCACAACATCCATTCCGTCAATTACTTCACCGAAGATGGCATGCTTGCCGTCTAAGTGCGGTGTAGGTGCAAGTGTGATGAAGAACTGTGATGTGCCTGTGTTCGGGCCTCTGTTAGCCATTGAAAGCATTCCTGCTTTGCTGTGTTTTAAGCCCGGACCAAATTCATCAGGGATAGTTTTATCTGAGCCGCCTGTACCTGTTCCTTTAGGATCACCGCCCTGAATCATGAATCCGTCTATAACTCTATGGAAGATAATTCCATTATAGAAACCTTTGTTTACTAGGTCAATAAAGTTCTGTGTAGTTATCGGAGCTTCTTTTGTGAACAATTTTATTTTTATTGTTCCCATTGTTGTTTCCATCTTTACAATGTTCTTGCCTTTTGTGTCAGTCTTCTTTTCGTCGCCGTTTGCATCTTCTTTAGTTGTAGCTGTATCTTTTTTTACAGTATCAACTTTTGTAGGCACAGGTGTAGTTGTATTAGTTGTTGTCTGTGGAGTAGTTGTAGTTGTTGATTCCTCTTTCTTTCCGCATCCGGCAATGATAAATGCGAATAGAACAAATGCTGTTAATAATAAATTAATTTTTTTCATTTTTGTTTATAGTGTTTTTATAAATAAAACTATTATTCTGATATTGTTGCTTTAATAATTTTTACATCTTCAAGCGGTCTGTCCTGAGCGTTTGTTTTTACTTTTCCTATAGCTTTTACAACATCCATTCCTTCAATAACTTCTCCGAAAATAGAGTAGCCGCCGTCTAAATGCTTCTGTGGTGCCAGAGTGATAAAGAACTGTGAGCTTGTTGTATGCGGACCTGCATTAGCCATTGAAAGTATTCCTTCCTTGCCATGCGATAAACCTGTTTTAAATTCATCCGGAATTATTTTTCCTGAGCCGCCCATTCCTGTTCCGGTCGGGTCTCCGCCCTGAATCATAAATCCGTCAATAACTCTGTGAAAAATTATTCCGTCGTAAAAACCTTTGTTTATAAGGTCAATAAAATTTAGTGTAGTGTATGGAGCTTCTTTAGTAAACAATTTTATTTTTATTGTGCCCAGAGAAGTTTCAAGTGTAGCATATTTTTCTGATGCATTCTGAGTAACTCCATCGCTTACTCCATCGCTTACTCCATCGCTTAAAACATAAGCTGAAATTATTTTCACATCTTCAACAGGTCTATCTCCTTCACCGGTTCTTACTTTCCCTATGGAATAAACCACATCCATACCCTCTGCGATTTCACCAAAAATTGCATGACGATTGTCTAAATGCTTATAAGCTCCTAATGTAATAAAAAATTGTGAAGTACTTGTATTCGGACCTCTGTTTGCCATAGAAACTATTCCTGCTCTGTCGTGGCTTAGTCCCGGCGCAAACTCATCAGGTATTACTGTCTTAGAACCGCCTCTGCCCGTTCCTGTCGGGTCTCCGCCCTGAATCATAAATCCGTCAATAACTCTGTGAAACAAAATTCCGTTGTAAAATCCCTGATTGACAAGATTGATAAAATTTTGCGTGGTTACAGGGGCTTCATCAGTATACAGTTTTATTTTTATTGTTCCCATTGTTGTTTCCATCACAACAATTTTGTTATCTTCAGCTTGTACATTTACGGAACTGAAAAACAGAGCTAAGCAAATTGCGAATGAAAGGAAAAATATTTTTGCTGAATAATTCTTCATTGGATAAAATTAAAACTGTTTTAAAAATCTTACATCGTTTTCATAGAACATCCTTATATCCGGGATACCGTATTTCACCATGATAGTTCTCTCAATACCCATTCCAAACGCAAACCCTGTATATTCACCTTCTTCGTATCCGACGTTTTCAAATACCTTTGGATTTACCATTCCACAGCCGGCAATTTCTACCCAGCCCGTATGTTTGCAAATCCTGCATCCTTCGCCTTTGCAGATAAAGCATTCCACATCAACTTCTGCAGATGGTTCAGTGAACGGGAAGAACGAAGGTCTCATTCTTGTTTTCAGATCATCACCGAAAAACTGCTTTGCGAAGTAATCCAGCGTTCCTTTTAAATCTCCGAACGTAACATCTTTATCCACATACAATCCTTCTATCTGATGAAACTGCGATAAGCTTCTTGCGCTTATTGCTTCATTACGGAACACTTTACCCGGTAAAATAATTCTTATCGGCGGCTTATGCCCCAGCATTGCGCGTATCTGTCCCGGAGATGTATGAGTTCTTAATAAAATTTTGCCGTGTTCATTCGAAGGTTTGCCTTTTTCATCTATATAGAAAGTATCCTGCATATCTCTTGAAGGATGATAGTCAGGTGTATTCAGCGCATCGAAGTTATGGAACTCAGTTTCTATTTCAGGACCGTCGTATATTTTAAATCCTATCTTTACAAATATGGAGGAAATTTCTTCAAGCGCTTTTGAAATTAAATGACGTGTACCTTCATTGTAAGTTCTGCCTTCTAATGTAATGTCGATGTCGGATTTTTCTTCAGCGGAACCAAAAGAATTTTTCTTTTCTTCGAAAAGATTATTAACGAGATTTTTTAACTCATTAAGATGCTTGCCGTAAGCTCCTTTTTCTTCTTTAGGTACGTCTTTGAGATTTTCAAACAGGGAGGCAACAATTCCTTTTCTGCTTAAATATTTTATTCTGAATTCTTCCAGCGAGTTTAAATCGTTTACCGATTTTATTTCATCCGTTACTTCAGCTGATATATTTTTTAAGTTGTCAAGCATGGTCAAAAAGGATTATATATAATAAAGGCGAGTTTTCGCTCGCCTTTTGTAAAAATAACCGTAATGTAAAAGAAAAATTACGCTAAAGCGAATCTTACTATTTCATTGAATGCAGGAAGATTATTGTAAGCTAAATCAGAAAGAACTTTTCTGTTTATATCAATATTCTTTTTGTTTAACGCATCGATTAACTTTGAGTAAGAAGTGTTGTTCAATCTTGCAGCAGCGTTAATTCTTGTAATCCATAAGCTTCTGTAAACTCTCTTCTTTGTTTTTCTGTCTTTGTATGCATGTGTTAAACCCTTTTCTACGGAGTTTTTTGCAACTGTATAGACTTTACTTCTCGCTCCGAAATATCCTTTAGCTTTCTCGAGGACTCTTTTTCTTCTTCTGTGCGATGCGACTTTGTTTTTTGAACGTGGCATTTGTTTATTTTAATTTATAAAATTATTATACGTTCCCCGTCATTTAAGCGGGCTTATAATTGTATATTTATGCTTGGATTAATCTAAGCATTTTTCTTGTTTCCGGAATGGAAACCAGGGTAGCTGTACCAAGATGTCTCTTTCTTTTGCTGGACTTCTTTGTTAAAATATGTCTTTTGTGAGACTTACTTCTTTTCAGTTTCCCTGTAGCTGTTACTTTGAATCTCTTAGCAGCAGCTCTGTTGGATTTCATTTTAGGCATTTTCTATATTCCCTTCAGAATTATTATCTGATGTTAGTTTTTCTTCTTGTTGACTTGCGTCGTTTGTTACTTCTTCATTTACAACTTCTTTCGGAGCGGTTTGTCCGGCTTCCATAGCGTTTTCTTTAGCAATCAGTTTTGCTTCTCTTTGTCTGAACTTGTTAATCGCGGCAATCTTTGCTTTATCCGGCATGAAGTAAGCAATCAATTGCTTGCCTTCCATTTTCGGCGGAGCTTCAAGTTTCCCTACTTCAGATAGTTTATTCACAATATCGTCCATCAGTTTTCTTCCGAACTCAGGGTGTGTAATCATCCTGCCTTTGAACATAACGTAAGCTTTTACTTTATGTCCCTCCATCAAAAAATTATAAAGATGTTTCGTCTTAAATTCAATATCATGCGTATCGGTATTCGGGTTAAAACGCACTTCTTTAACCGTCATTACTACCTGATTTTTCTTGGCTTCCTTCTCCTTCTTCTGTCTTTCATAATTGAATTTACCGTAATCGGAAATTCTACAGACAGGAGGGTTTGAATTTGGCGAAATTTCGATTAAATCGAGCCCTTTTTCCTGCGCTAATTTCTTTGCTTCGAAATTAGACAGTACACCTAAGGCATCGCCGTTTTCGTCAATCACTCTCAGTTGAGGAGCGTTTATGTAGTTATTCGTTCTTTCGCGGAAGCGTTTATTATCTTTAATACTGTATTGGATTTAATTAATAAAAAATATCTTTTTTGGAAACCTTTAATTTAATAATTTCTATAAATTTATTCAATTCCATTTTTCCGGTATCGCCCTTTTTATGCTCACGAATCGAAATTAATCCCTCATTTACCTCTTTATCGCCCAAAACAAGCATATATGGGATTTTTTTATTTTCAGCTTCGCGTATCTTATAGCCCACTTTTTCGTTTCTTTCGTCTAAACTGACCCGGATATTCTGAGATTTCAATTCATCGTGTACTTTCTGTGCATATTCTTTGTGATTATCTGTAAGCGGAATTACCATCACCTGCACCGGCGCTAACCAAAGCGGGAAGTATCCAGCAAAGTTTTCTATCAGCAATGCAACGAATCTTTCCATCGAGCCGAACGGAGCTCTGTGAATTACCACAGGTCTGTGCTTCTGTCCGTCTGCGCCTGTATAAAGCATATCGAAGTTAACGGGCTGAACATAGTCAACCTGAACTGTTCCAAGCTGCCATTTTCTGTTGAGCGAGTCTTTTAAAATAAAATCAATCTTTGGACCGTAGAAGCTTGCTTCACCTATTGCAATTGTGTAGTTCAGTCCCATTCTGTCCGCAGCATCTTTTACATCCTGCTCAGCTTTATCCCATAGTTCATCTGTACCGCCGTATTTTGATTTATTTTCTTTATCTCTGAATGAAAGTCTTATGTTAAGGCTATCAAATCCTACAGTTTTAGCAACGAACTGTGTCAGCTCAATTACATTACAGACTTCATCAAGTAACTGATCCTGTCTGCAGAAAATATGCGAGTCATCCTGTGTGAATCCGCGAACGCGTAAAAGTCCTGCAAGCTCGCCTGACTGCTCATATCTGTAAACAGTTCCGAACTCAGCAAGTCTTACCGGCAAATCCTTATAACTTCTCGGCTTATGATTATAAACCTGGAAGTGATGCGGGCAGTTCATTGGCTTTAATAAATACTGCTCTTTTTTTCCTGTCTCATCTTCAAACTCCAGAGGAGGAAACTGTGACTCTTTATAATAAGGATAGTGACCCGATGTTTTGTATAATTCAATCTTTCCGATATGCGGAGTGTAAACGGGCTCATAACCTCTTTTGAACTGTTCGCTCTTTAAAAAGTTTTCCAGTTCCATTCTTACAATAGAACCCTTTGGCAGCCAGATAGGAAGACCGCTTCCTACATTCTGCGAGAGCATAAATAACTCAAGCTCCTGCCCGAGTTTTCTGTGGTCTCTTTTCTTTGCTTCTTCAAGATTATTTAAATGCTCGTCCAGATCTTTTTGCTTAGGGAAAGATATTCCGTAAATTCTCTGAAGCATCTGACGGTTTTCATCACCTCTCCAGTAAGAACCTGAAACAGAAAGCAGTTTAACTGCCTTCACTTTTGCAGTGGAAGGAAGATGCGGACCGCGGCATAAATCGGTGAAGTTACCCTGCTCATACAATGAAACGTTATCTTCATCCTTAGCAATTGTTTCAAGAATTTCTACTTTGTAAGGATCGTTGCGTTTTGATTTAAAGTATTCAATCGCTTCAAGTCTCGGCATGTCTATTCTACAAGGCTTCAGATCACGTTTGGCAATTTCAAGCATTTTAGCTTCTATCTTTTTCAGATCATCTTCTGTGAATTTTTTATCCGAGTCAACGTCGTAATAAAATCCGCCTTCTATAGGAGGACCTACTCCGAATCTTGCTCCGGGAAATAATTCTTCAATAGCCTGCGCCATTATATGCGAAGTTGTATGCCAGTAAACTTTTTTGCCTTCATCTGAATCGAACTTGAATAATTTTATTTCAGCATCTTCGTTTATCGGAGCGTTTATATCTTTATCAACACCGTTTACTTTCGCAACAAGTATTTCTTCAGCAAGTCTTTTGCTTATGGAGTTTGCAATATCGAATGCAGAAACCCCTTTATCGAATTCCTTAACGCTTCCGTCAGGGAAAGTTATTTTAATTTTGTTATCCATATAGTTAAATGAATGACCCGCCTCTTGCGAATCAATCTTCAAATTTTAATTTTAAAATTTTGTTTAAAAGAGTGAGCTGGGTATAGCATGAGGCGTTCGCGTGAAGCGAGAGAATTGGAAAATGGCAATATTTATCTTTACTATGTGAATCATTTTTGTAAACCTTATAAAAAATTCAGTGGGCGGTAATGGATTCGAACCAATGACCTCTACGATGTCAACGTAGCGCTCTAACCAACTGAGCTAACCGCCCAAAATGTATTGCAAAACATATTGAATAAACAAAATACTCAATATTCAAAATTTATTCAATTGACTACAATTGCCCTATTCTGCAAAATAGGGCTTCAATATATGCAGCAGTATGTTTTCCCCCTCCTTTATAAGGAGGAGGCCGCGGGGAGGTCTAAGTAAGTTATTGGAAGACACAAAAAGACCTGACAGTATTGAAAACCTGTCAGGTCACATACTGCTTGATAAATTTACACCTGCTCCCACCAATTACTTTTCGGCAATTCTTTATCCATCACAACAACTTCTCCAATCAACGGAGTAGTAATCTCAACTTCATTATTCTTATTCGCAGCCAATAATCTTTTAATCGGTTCATCCCATGGATGCAAAGCTAATGCAAATTTCCCCCAGTGAACAGGAAATAAAATTTTCGTATTTACATCAACCGCTGCCTGATAACATTGCTTCGGAGTCATGTGTATATAAGGCCAGCCCTCACCATATTGCGCGCATTCTATCAATGCTAAATCAAAAGTTCCGTACTTAGAAATTATTTCTTTAAAATGTTTACCGTAGCCCGAATCTCCGCCAACGTAAATTTTATATCCGAAGAATTCCAGAACGAATGAATTCCATAGCGATTGGTTTCTTTTGAACTGCCTTCCTGAAAAATGCCTTCCCGTTAATGCAGTGAGTTTAATGTTTTCAGATAAGCTCTCAAAGTAATTCCAGTCCATCTCGTTAATCTTGCCTTGCGAAACTCCCCATCTTAATAAATGCGGACTAACTCCAAGTGAAGTATAGATTTTTTTTACTTTAGAATGAAGCTCAGTGATTGTTTTATAATCAAGATGGTCATAATGGTCGTGTGTAAGAATTAAAATATCAATATCAGGCATATGTTCAACCTGATAGTAATTTGTACCCTTGAAAGCCTTTCCTCCTATAGGAACTGGAGAAGTTCTCCCGCTGAAAACAGGATCAACTAATATATTTATTCCTTTATAAGAAATTAAATACGATGAATGTCCAAACCAGACAATTGCCGGCGCATCGTAATTAAGATTTTTAAGATTTGTCTGAACTGAAGGAAGTGGTCTTGGTGGTCGGGTATTTTTCGGCTTATTTAAAAATTTCCATAACGCTCCAAGCATCGTCATTTTTTTAGCCGAGGTTTTATCAGCCGTTTTATCACCCATCATGGGAGTTACTTCAAGATTTCTGAACGCTCCGTTTTTGTAATTCGGCGATGAAGAATACTTTCCCTCTTCAGGCAATGCGCCAAATACTTTAGACTTCAAAAATAAAAGAACTGATATTACTAAAATTATTATTACACCTAATACTATAAACCAAATCAAATTTTATATATTCTTTAAAAATTCATTAGAAATTATGCTTCGTGCTGAGACGCTGCATAGAACTTAACTAAAAGAACTGGATTAAATCTTATATCGTTTCCCACCACTTCTTATCAGGCAGTTCTTCATTTAGAACGACGGGTTCTCCAATCAACGGAGTTGTAATCCTGAACTTATTTTGAGTATGCGCTGCAAAAAGTCTGTGCATCGGCTCATCCCACGCATGAAGAGCAAGCGCAAACTTCCCCCAATGGTCAGGCAATAAAATTTCCGTTTTAATATCTATTGCTGCCTGATAAGCTTCTTCGGGAGTCATATGAACTATAGGCCAGTCATTATCGTATTGCCCGCATTCAATCATTGCAAGATGGAATGGTCCGTGCTTTTCACCAATGTCTTTAAAATGTTTGCCATAGCCGGAATCTGCACCGATATAAATTTTGCAGTCTCCAAGCTGCAGAATGAAGGCGCTCCATAACGATACATTTTTTGAAAATTTCCTTCCTGAAAAATGACGTGATGTTAGAGCAGTAAGTGTGATTTCTTCTGAAATATTATTTGGCACATTGTGTGAATCGTTCCAGTCAAATTCAGTGATTTTATTTTCCGGGACTCCCCAATGCATAAGATGATATTTTACGCCAAGTGAGGTTTAAATATGTTTCGCTCTTGAATGTATTCTTGTTACCGTTTTGTATTCAAGATGGTCAAAGTGGTCATGCGTCAGTATCAACATATCAATATCAGGCATATCGGATGATTTGTAAACGTCAGTTCCCATAAAAGGCTTGCCCAGAAAAAACATAGGGGAAGCATTGTCATCTAAAACCGGGTCAACTAAGATGTTGAATTTTTTTAGCGTGATCAGGTAAGATGAGTGGCCGAACCATATAATAGCAGGGGATTGATAATTTAGATTCTTCAGATTTGTTTTAACTGAAGGTAAAGATTTAGAAGGTACGAGATTTTTCGGTTTCCTGATAAATTTCCATAGAGTTCTGAAAAATGATGTAGCCTTCTTAATTACCGAAGTTTCTTCAATGTTGAAGAATTTACCGTCTTTAAAATTTGGAGAGTCAGAATATCTATTCTTTGGTGGAGTCCTCCCGAACCGTTTTGAATTAACAAACAAAATAAACCAAACACTTAAACCGCCTAAAACTAACGCATCTATAAAATAACCCAATTTAATATTTAGCTTTAATTAATTTTTCAAACTCCTTAGTCATTTTTATTCCGCGTCTGTTCATAACAACTTCACACGTCTTCAATGCATCAGGAATTTTATACTTCGCAGGCTTTTTACCTATGATATACCATGAAAATGAATCAATGAACTTATCCGGAAATCCTCCGCCTGCAATATTTGCAAACGCTCCGATTACCGTCCCCGTATTCAGCATTGTGTTAATGCCGATTTTCGTATGGTCGCCGATTATACTTCCTAAGAATTGCAAATCCGTTTCATATTCTTTTTTGAAGAGCTTCGCTCTTACTTTAGAATAATTATTTTTTAAGTTACTTGTTACCGTATCTGCACCAAGATTAACAAACTCAGAGAAGTAAGAGTTGCCTACAAATCCGTCATGCTGCTTATTCACTCTTGCATGGAAAATACATCCCGAAATCTCACCCGATACTCTTGATCCTTCGCCAATAGAGACAGGCCCGTAAATTTTGCTGCCTGATTTCACCACAGCGTTTTTACCTATGAAACATGGTCCTTTTATATACGAGAAAGGTTCAATCACTGCATGTTCTGAAACATAAATCTTTCCTGCAGAGTCATCGAGTATTACTATAGGAGCAACTTTTGCTTTCGGATGTGTTAATGTATTTGAATCCTTGCAAAGGAAATGCAATTCTTTCTTTAATTCACCTTCTAAAAATCTCATAGTATCCCATGAGTACTCAATGACTTTGACATCCTTCTCTTTGTATTCAGTAACCTTTACCTTCGGCTTTTTGAAATCCAACAAAGTTAGAGGCGCGCCTGATACTGTAGCATACAAAATAGTTTTATTTTTATCGACTAAAACTATATCGGTCTTTGCCTTCGGCAGATTCTCAAAAAAACTTTTTGAATAGATTACTTTTGAATTAAGGAAAACATATGACTTCTTCACATCAACTTTGTTGATGCTTGCCTCGGGATATTTCATTGTAACATATTCCTGTAGAGTCTTACGAACGTGAAGAGTTACCTGCGAGCCTTCCGGAACGCGCCTTAGATGTTTCGCAAGTAGATTCGATACTCCGCACTTTATTTCAAAGTTAGGGCGGAGAATATTTAACGGAAAAAGATTTTTGTAATTCCCGTCTTCAAAAAGTATTATATTCATATTGTAAAAATTTAAATTAAGAATGAGTTGGCAGCAATCCCTTCGCTTTCAATATCATATCAATAATCTCTCTCACACATCCCTGACCGCCGTCTTTTGTGCAAATGTAGTCAACATTTTTTTTCACCTCCGACATTGCATTATTTGGGCAACAGGAAAATCCCACCAGTTTTAATAAGCCGATATCAAACTCATCATCGCCTATATATGCAAAGCTTTCGTCGTTCAGTTTATACATTTCTTTCAGTTCTTTATAGGGGAGTGTTTTATCGTCAACATCCTGATACAAATGGTCTATCTGTAATCTCTCAACTCTTCTTTGATTTACGAGTGAACTCATTCCGCTTATCACTCCGAACTTCATTCCGAGCTTTCTTGCTCTCACAATTCCGTAGCCGTCATGTGTATTAAAAATTTTCAGATCTTCGCCCGAGCTTAGGTAAACAATGTGTCCCGTTGTTAGGCATCCGTCAAGATCCATTAATATAACTTCTATCTTTGATAGTGTTTCATCTGAGAAAGGTTTTGGCATTAAGTGTTTTTATTTTAGTAAAGTAATTTTTTTAGACTCGGTATAGCTTCCTGCATTTATTCTCACAAAGTATGTTCCGCTCGCAAGCGCAGAAGCATCGAATGTAACTTCATACTTCCCCGGCTGCACTCTTTCATTCACTAACTCGGCAACTTCTTTCCCTGTCAGATCATAAATATTCATCTTTACATCTGAAGAAACTGACACTCCGAATGAAATTTTTGTACTCGGATTAAACGGATTCGGATAATTCTGCGATAGATAAAATTCTTCAGGCACCTCTGTGCTGATTGTATTTACTGCCGGAATTACCTGAGCCAATGCAAACGCAGCATCTATTCTGCCCCAGCCGTAATACTGATTCCAACCTGCATTTCTATTCCCAAGTGTATCAATTGCAGATGCTTTAAGAATATTAAAAATTTGTGTGTATGTAAGATTTGGATTTCTGCTCAGCATAAGGCTTACTACTCCTGTTACCATAGGAGTCGCCTGCGAAGTTCCGCACCAATAAGTAACTGCATTTGTATTCTGATAATTCAACCCGAGTATCATTTCACCCGGCGCGCAGAAATCTATATGCGAACCGTAGCTGCTGCCGCCGCCCCAGCAAAAAGGAACTGCTCTCTTGCCTCGATTATTTATTGCGCCGATTGCAATCACATTATCAAACGCTGCCGGATAATACGGCACAGCGTTATTATTATTCATCATGCATACAACTACAATTGCGCCCTTTGAGTTTGCATACGTAACTGCATCCTGTAATGCCTGGCTGAAGCCGCTTCCGCCTACACTCATATTCAAAACTTTTGCTCCGCTATCCGCTGCATAAGTTATTCCCGATACCCACCATGAATACAATCCTGAATTATTCGCATCAAGTATTTTTACAGGGATAATTTTGCTGTTCCAGTTAACACCTGCCATTACAGAACCGTTATTTCCTTTTGCGCCTATGATACTTCCCACATTCGAGCCGTGTCCCTGATCATCCGTTGGATTATTATCGTTGTTTGCAAAATCATATCCGGGAGTAAGTCTGCCTGTAAACTCGCTTGCTGCCAAAGGCATACCTGAATCCAGCACTCCGATTTTTATATTTGCGCTTCCCGTAGTTATATCCCATGCTCCTGCAACATTAATATCGTTTCCTGCAATACCTGTAATGCTGTTTATTACCTGACCTGTATTTCTTAGTCCCCATTGATTTCCAAACTGCGGGTCATTTGGAATTACACTTGTCTCTTCCGATTTGCCGCTTCCGTAACCTATAAAATCATACTCTGCATATTCAATAAACGGTTCTTTTTTAAGCTGCGCAATATAGGATTCCATATCCTGCTTACTGTTTAGTTCAAAAAAGAAAATTCGCTGCATGCCTGCAGGAAGTTCCGTTTCATCTGCGTTCGGCTTTGCAGCAGTAATGTTTTTTATAAAATATTTTGCTCCGAATGATTGCAGCTCAGAGCTTAATAATGAAAGAGTTTGAAGATTAGTTGTTCGCCCGTCGGTTGCATTAATAGTACCACGAATCTGTTTAAATAATGTTGAATTACTTTTAAATTTTACTATACACGTTGATTGGCTGTAAGGGGAGTTTGCATAAACAGAAGCTGAAAATAAAAAGATAACAATCAGAATTATCTTTGCCAAAGTGTGTCTTTGATTTTTCATAGTCAGTATTTTAAGTTTTTAAAATAACTAAGCTCTTACAAGACTGGATGGGCAGGACTGATTGAAAGCGCATTCGGGACAGTTCGGTTTTTTAGCGTGGCATATCACTCTGCCATGCTCTCCGATCCTCATTGAAAAATGCCACTGGTCATCAGGAGGAATCAGCTCTTTTAATTCAAATTCTATTTTAGTCGGGTCTTCATTTTTTATTAAGCCAAGCCTGCCTGATACTCTTTTTAAATGTGTATCAACTATAATTACATCTTTCACTCCGCATGTATTGCCAAGCACTACGCTTGCCGATTTTCTTCCGACGCCTACAAGCTCAGTCAAGGCATCCATATCACAGGGGACTTTCCCTTTATGCTTTTCAACTAATACTTCACAAATAGCTATAACAGCTTTTGCTTTATTATTAAAAAAGTTTATAGACTTAATTTCGTTACGGAAATTTTCGAGACCGTCAACCAATATATCCTGAGGCTTTTTATATTTTGATTTGTACAGCGGAACCATTGTTGCATTCACTCTAATATCAGTGCATTGCGCTGCAAGAACAGTTGATATCAATAACTGAAATGCATTCTGAAAATCTATGTGACACTTTGCATTGGGATATAACTCTGCAAGCTTCTTGTTTACAACAAGAGCATATTTTTTAACTTCGTTCTTAGCAAGTATTGCTGCCATAAATTATTTTATAAAATAGTTTAGCTTCTTGAATTACTTTATAAAATAATTCAACATTTTATAAATGAGTTTTGCAGTCATGAAATCGGGATATGTGAAATCTTTTCTCGGGGCTAGTTCAACTACATCGAACCCTACAACATTTTTTGTCTCGCCTAAGCGTTTCAGCAAATTCATTGTCTCCGCCCAGTACAAGCCGTTCGGCTCGGGAGTTCCGGTCGAAGGCATAATAGAAGGATCAAAATAATCTACATCAAACGTTATGTAAACATTATCGCTTAAAGTTGAAAGCACCATATTCTGCCAGTCAACTCCGTATCTTCCGTTTCTTATTTCATAGGCATAAAAAGTTTTTATATCTTTTTCTTTTATATATGAAAACTCTTCAATGCTTTGAGCGCGTATACCGACCTGTGTAATATTTGTTGTGAACTCCGATACTCTTTTTGCAAAGCATGCATGGGAAAACTTCGTTCCTTCGTATTCTTCTCTTAAATCCGAATGAGCATCGAAGTGCAGAATTGTCATATCGGGATATTTATCGAAGTGCGCTTTTATAGGAGCAGTGGAAATTGTATGCTCGCCGCCAAGCGTTACAACAAATTTATCATCTGCAATTAACTGAGCAACGTGCTTCTGAATATATTCAAGCGCAGCGCTTCCGCGCTTATCTGTCATATCCAATTGCTTTACCGAGCATATTCCTTTTTCAAAACATAATTCGCGGTTCAACTCCTCATCAAAAAATTCCACGTAATGAGAAGCTTTTAAAATTGCCATCGGACCCTTTGACGTTCCTTTACCATAGGAAGTAGTTACTTCATAGGGTACGGGCAGGATTGCAATTTTTGAATTCTTGTAATCTGAGTATTGTTCCTCTATCGCCAGAAAGTTTTTCTTGATTGAGTAGTATTTTTTATCTTTCATTGGTTGAATTATTATAGATGATATATGTTGTTACGTGAATTATCTTTGAGGAATTTCGTAATCTTCTGCATCGAACATTTCTTTTATCATATCTGCTAAAGATTTTTTTACCTCTTCTTGCTTACTTTCTTCTTTAGCAATTGCCTTATCAACTTCTACAACTGACTGGGTAATTCTGAAATTCTGTTTTATCGGCTTTGCTTCTGCGTTTCTGTTCTTTAATGAATTTACAACTGCAATCATTTCCGATAAGTCTTTCACCTCTGCATTCACTCTGCAAAGCTCTATTAAAATTGACTCCAGTAGTAATTTCTGATTGCCGGAAAATTTAAATCTTCCTTCGCTCTCGAATAAAATTTTAAGAAGTCGTAATACCTGTCCTTCAGTATATTTTTTTGAAGTTTCAAGGTAACGGCTTCTTATTACATCGGACTCGCTTAGTAATTCAACGTTGCTTGTAGACGTTATGATTAATAAATTTCTAAGATGTTCAATTAATCCGTTAAAAAAAGTTTGCAAATCAAAACCCTGGTCAATCAATGAATTAAATAAAGAAATAATCTCTTTTGAATTTCCTTCGTGAATAAAATCCGAGATTTTGAAGAACGTTTCTTTATCGGGGAGATTTAAAAATTTATTAAGCTCTTCGAATTTTATATTTTCTCCGCAGAAAGAAACAGCCATATCAAAAATTCCCTGCGAATCTCTCAGCGCGCCGTCGCCTAATTTTGCAATTAAAAACAAAGATTCTTCGTCAATTTTTATTTTCTCTTCTTTGGCAATCTCTTTTATATTGCCCATTATCTCATCTATCTTAATACGCTTCAAAATAAATCTCTGGCAGCGGCTTAAAATTGTCTGCGGGACTTTCTCGGGATTTGTAGTCGCTAAAATAAATACAAGATACTCCGGCGGCTCTTCTAGGATTTTAAGCATTGCATTGAACGCTGCCCCCGTAAGCATGTGAACTTCATCGACAATAAAGAATTTTTTCTTTCCTTTGATGGGATAAAACTTTGCAGCATCTTGAATTGCACGAACGTCATCTATACCTCTGTTCGATGCCGCATCGAGCTCGAATACATCGGGATGTGTTCCCTTTGTGATTTCAACGCAGCTGTCGCAAACGTTGCACGGCTCGCCGTTCTGTAAATTTTTGCAGTTAAGCGCCTTAGCAAAAATTCTAGCAATAGTAGTTTTGCCTACTCCCCGCGGTCCGCTTAAAATATATGCATGAGCAATCTTTTCAGTGATTATTGCATTCTTTAATGTGTCCGTAACAAATTCCTGCGAGGAAACTTCATCGAATCTCTGCGGTCTGTATTTTCTTGCCGATACCTGATATCCTTTGCTCTCTGCCAATGTAATATTCTATTATTAAATAAAGATTAAAATTGTTTTGTAAAATTCTGCACCGATAGCTGCGTGCCGTCAAGTTTCATCCAGAGGCACGTTACAAGATTATTATAGGAATTAATTCCGATATAATCACCGAAGAAAATTGATTTGACCGGTGTGAAAGGCTCATCGCTTACCTTTATATTCTCAAAAGTTGCTCCTCCGTCTGTGCTTCTTGCCATATAAACGTCCGTTTTTCTGTCATCGTAATTTCTTCTATCGTAAAATAAAACGTTGATTACTCCTGTAACAGGATCAACACTGAAGTGACTCATGAACTGCTCCTTGCCATTGCCTATTGCATCATCATTTACTCTTATAGGCGCACTCCATGTCTCGCCTTCATCGGTTGACTTCACTATAAAAACATCATGGTCGCCGTTCGTGCTGTCGGAATAATTTATATAGATTGTTCCTCTGTAAGGACTCTCTGAAATATCACAGTCAGTAAAAGGCAGTCCGTTGCATCTGTAAATTCCCGGCACTTCGTAAGTCCATCCGCCTGCCTGCTTAACTACAAATTTTTCCGGCGGGAATGATAAACCTCCGTCAGTGGATTTTGTGAAAACAATTCCCTGGGGACCGCTCCATGCTACGTAAACATTGCCTTCGGGACTTACGCATGGCACTGCGCCCTCAACTGTTGAATCACCGTCCTTTGAATCTCCCAAATACTTTGAGATTACCAGCGGAGAAGAAAAAGTAACTCCGTGGTCAGTAGAGCGTGAAAATAAAATTCTTGACGAGTCTTTTGGGTTACTGCTTCCGTATTTATCGAACTGTGTCCAGGAGATATACAAATTATTTTTATACTTTGTATCGCTTCTGTCAGATGTCAGCCATTCTTTATCCATGAATGGAACACTTCCGTCATTGCCGTATATTTTTTTGCTTTCGCTCCATGTCTTCCCGCCGTCTGATGAACGCGCAATTAAAATTCCTGTATTGCCGAACGGTCCTAAATGGCAGTAGTAAGCATTGCCGAGCATATCAAAGTAAACCATGGGGTCACCGTAGATAACAGGACCCGGCATCTTGCCTTCAGTCCAAGTCTTGCCCTTATCGAATGAATAATAATACCAGTCTAAATTTGCTCCGGCAATGAAGTTATTCGGATTTGTCGGATTTATTGCAATTGTCATTTCCTCCGGCTCAAAATAAGATGATGACTTATTTACCTGCACATTTTTTTTAACATCATTCTGCGCTAACAGTAAAGAGGGGAGTAATAATAAAATTGCAATAAGTTTTTTCATGAATAAAATGGATCCCTGCTTTCGCAGGGATGACAAGATTAGTATAAATATGAATTCTTAATTCAGAATTCATAACTCATAATTATCGATTTTATTTTTTAAATAAAATCTTCGAAGTTCCAAATACATACTTAAATCCTTCTTCAACTTTCTCTACAGGAATAATCGTTAGCTTCGATTTTATCTCATCGGAAATCTCTATCAGATCCTTCTCATTTTCTTTCGGAATCAATACTGTCTTTATCCCGCTTCGTAAAGCAGCAAGCAGTTTTTCATTCAGTCCGCCGATTGCAAGCACGCTGCCTCTCAGTGTAATCTCACCCGTCATAGCAACGTCAGTTCTTGCCGGCATTTTTGTGATGGCAGATAGCATTGCCATTATCATCGTAATACCTGCCGACGGTCCGTCCTTCGGAATCGCTCCCTCAGGCAAGTGAATATGTATCTCTTTATCTTTGAACCATGTCGCAGGGATTTTAAACTTCGCTGCATTTGCTTTTATGTATGAAAATCCTGCGCTTACCGATTCCTTCATCACGTCGCCAAGCTGCCCGGTTAAGGTAAGCTTCGATGTTCCTTTCATAACAGTCACATCAATATACAATACATCGCCGCCGACTGACGTCCATGCAAGTCCCGTAATGCTTCCGATGCGTGTCTTTACTTTTTCATCCTGAGCTTTGTTTCTGAACTTCGTTACTCCAAGGTATTCGTTTATAAGCTCATCGGTAATTTTAACAGGCTTATTGGACTTCTTTTTGTCCATTACTACCTTACGCGTAACTTTTCTTATTATAGTAGAAAGCTCACGCTCGAGATTTCTCACGCCGGCTTCTCTTGTATAATCTCTTATTACTCTCAATATCATATCATCGGGGAATTCAACCTGCTTCGGCTCAAGTCCGTGCTCTTCTATCTCCTTTGGAATTATATGTCTCTTTGCTATCTGTAATTTCTCGAAGTCTAAATAGCTTCGCATCTCAATCGTTTCCATTCTGTCCTGTAATGGCAGCGGGATCTGATACTGCACATTTGCAGTAGTGATAAAAAGCACCTGTGATAAATCGTAATCAACATCTAAATAATGGTCATTGAACGTCTGATTCTGTTCCGGGTCCAGCACCTCAAGCATTGCAGATGACGGGTCGCCGCGGAAATCACTGCTCATTTTATCTATCTCATCTATCAATATAACAGGATTAATCGTTCCTGCCTTTTTCATTGCCTGTATTATCTTGCCCGGCAATGCGCCGATGTAAGTTCTTCTGTGTCCGCGTATCTCTGCTTCATCTCTCACACCGCCGACGGAAATTCTCACAAACTTCCTGTTAAGCGCGCGCGCAATTGAGCGGCCCAAGGATGTCTTACCGACTCCCGGAGGCCCGACAAAACATAATATCTGCCCCTTTGGCGGTTTGATTATATTTTTATCTCTTAACTGTTTCAGCACTGCAAGAAGGTCAAGCACTCTGTCCTTCGGCTTATCAAGTCCGTAATGGTCTTCGTCTAAAATTTTCTTTGCGTTGTCTAAGTCAAAGTTATCGTCCGTCTTCTGCACCCATGGCACCGATGCCATCCAGTCTAAATAATTTCTTATCACGGAAAAATCCGGTGACATTTGCGGAATCTTCTTCAGCTTCGCAAATTCCTCCATCGCCTTTTCTTTTGCCGTACCGTATATACCCGATTTCTCCAAATCGTCCTTCAGCTTTATCATTTCCGGGTCAGTCTCCGTCTCGCTGCCAAGCTCGTCCTGTAAAATCCTTATTTGCTCCTGAACGATAAACTTCCTCTGATTCTTCTGCATGGCGTTGTAAATCTTTGCATCGATATCTTTTTCCACGTTCATTATTTCCATCTCCGAGCTCATCATATAAATAATCTCAAAGTACTGCTTATGCAAGTCCTCTATCTCAAGTATCTGCTGCTTCTTCTGCGTATCGATATTAATTGCCGAGGCAATGTAGTAAAGCTTTCTGTCCGCTTCCTTTATGTTATCGAATGCAATGGTAGATTCCTGCGGAAGATTTCTGTTCGACTGCACGTACTGATGGAACAGCGTAGATGCACGTCGGACAAGAGCCGTAAGCTCGTTATCTTCGGTGTATTCCGTCATCTTCACGCCGACAGTTGCCGAGATATACTCTGCATTGGAGAACTTCTCTATCGTAGCCGGAGCGATGCCGTCAACGAGCACTTTTATAAGTCCGTTAGGAAGTCGCAGCACCTGTAATATTTTCGCGACAGTTCCCGTCTTGTAAAGATTTTCAAAAGTCGGCTCCTCTATTTTTTCATCTACCTGTGTAACAAGCAGAATGTATTTATGAGACTCCAGCGAAAAGTTGATCGCTTTTATAGTGGAGTCGCGCCCTGCAAGAATAGGGAAAATCATGTACGGAAATACGACTATATCCTTTAAAGGGAGTACGGGAAGCGTTTCGGGAATAAGCGAAAGGTTGTCCTTTTCGTTTGATGTACTGGTTTGAAAGCTTGTGCCGGGAGAGTCCTGAACGTTACTGTCATCACTTTGCTCCTGGGTTTCTTCCATCGTTTGCTCATTTAATGAGTCGTTATCAAAATTGTCGTCTTTCATCAATTATTATTGTCTTTTATAATGGTTATTTATTAAGGGATTAAAATTACAGATAGGGGGAAAGAAGTTCAATGTAATTCAGATAGGAGTTTTTACAATTTATAATTCATAATTCAGAATTCAGAATTCGTAATTGGTCTGCTTGCCTATTGGTTAGGAAAATTTGTAATTAGGATATGAGATTGAGAAAACAAAGGGAAATGAGTATATTTTAAAAAATCAACAAACATGGATAGATTAATAGAGAGTATCTTTGATATAATTAAAGATTATAGAGAAGAAGAGGACGACGAGTTTATGACAACTGAAATACTTACCGAATGGATACACCAATTCAACGAAGAAGATAGGATATTTCTCTTAGAAGAATTATTAAACATTCTCACAAAAAGATATATTTCAAAAGATAAAGCAATACACTTGTTGAAATGTTTAATCTTACATCTTACTAAGAAATATGAATACAATGAGGTAAAAGATTTCCTTTTAGACTCATATTTTTTTCATTTGCAACCAGCGACAAAAAGTCAAACTATTTTACTAAATTTTCTCGACGAAATTATTTCTACAGAATATGATGTAAAATTATCCGACTGCAATAAAGAAAGTGCAAAATACTATATTTATATTGACGATGTATTGTGCACTGGGGATAGTCTCTTTAAAGGTTTGGCAAATAATTCTGATGAACACAAAGGGTGGTTTTTCAAAAAAGGATCTGACGATAAAAATAATTTAGAACACTTTATTGAAAATCAAAGAATAATTATACTTGGTTATTTTGCAATTCATACTTTAAATTTAGATAAGGTTAGAAAAAGAATAAATATTGTTTTAAAAAATCCAGGATTTGATATTTTTTGCATATCAGGAAGAGATTATAGAATTGAAAACGATATTACAGATTCTCAATCAAAATTGAATTTTGTATTTCCAAAAATTTCATTGAGAAATGAAAAAATAATTAATTGTGAAACGCAAATAACTGAAAAAATTCATTCAAAAGGGTACCATACAAATGAAGTAGTTAAGTACAGAGAAAATGAAAAACCAGAAGAAGAAACCTTTTTTTCATCAAGTGAAAATAGAGATAGGTTTGAAAAAATTATTCTTGATAAGTCAATTGATATATACAATTCATCTAATACATTGAAAGAGAATTTAAGAGCAAAACCTTTAGGGTATGGATTAACTTCCGACTTGAGTCTTGGTTATGGAACATTAATTTTTACATGGAGAAATGTACCTTTTAATACCCCATTAGTTTTTTGGTATGAAAGTAGTTACTGGAAACCTCTATTTAAAAGAAATTTTACTGAATATTAAATTTAAGTAATTTAATTAACTTAATGAATATTTCTGCAAAATATAAGTTTGATCCTAAAGAAATTAGAGTATATAAAAGTATAGAATCCTGTATTTTTAAAAAAAACAATGAAGATTATGGAGGCCTTTCAAATATGGCAACAGTTTACCCTTTAAAGGTAAATGGAATTTCAATAAAAACTTGTGAAGCACTATATCAAGCATGTAGATTTCCCCACCTGCCAGACATACAAAGAAAAATAATTGAAGCAAAAAGTCCAATGACAGTAAAAATGACTAGTAATGCAAATCGTAATTACTCTCGGCAAGATTGGGATCATGTTAAGCTGAAAATTATGAAATGGTGTATCAGTGTTAAAATGGCACAAAATTTTATTTCATTTGGTGCGCTTTTACATTCTACTGGTTTAAAGAATATAGTTGAAAATTCTGCAAAAGATAATTACTGGGGGGCAATTCCAAATGAAGATTTTTCAATTTTTACGGGAGTGAATGCCTTAGGCAGATTATTAATGGATTTAAGACAAACTTTTTACAGTAAAGAGGCATTTTCTCTTCTTCTTGTTGAACCATTGAATATTGATAATTTTCTTTTGTATGAAAAGTCAATAAGCGTAATTGATGAAAGAGGAAATTTTTTAAACTGGTTAATTGAATATTGGGATTCTAAATATCCAAAAGTTGCTTTGAGCAATTTTATAGATTGCAATAATGAAAATTATAAATATATTAATACAGAAAAAAATCTTAATGTGTCAGATGAAAAAGAGAATTATAAAAACAAAATGAAAAATGAAGAAAAAGTTAAAACTAAGAAAAAACGTAATTTAAAAACAAATTCAACATCACAAGAAAACCTTTTCTCAAATTAATTTCCTTTAGTTACTAATTCCCAATATCCCATTTCCACAAACCTCCTTACCTATTATCTATGAGAGCAGCACGCCATCATCTGTCAAGCAAAATAAAAATATTTTTACCTATTAGTAGTAATGGGAAGGAATATATTTATAATTTTCTCACAAACAATTATTTTGCGGAGGCAAAATCCGGGGAGTTGTTAACCGCCCCCTCAGTCCCCCTCCTTAGTAAGGAGGGGGAAGCCGCGCGTAAGTTCCCCTCTCCTTACGAAGGAGAGGGGTTAGGGGTGAGGTTATGATGGCAAATGACGAATTTACCAAACCTCTTGTATTGTTTTAACAACACTAATTTTCCAAAACCCGTCAAAAATTCAGCAAGAATGAAAAATTTTTGCGATGGTAGCATGAGGTAAATGTTACAGTAATGTGACACTGTAACATTATAAGTAAGTACGAATTTCAGTAACCCCACCCTTCAGGGTGGGGCTAACGCATTCGACGATAAATCCCCCTCCTTATTAAGGAGGGGGCAGGGGCTGAAAGTTCGCCTTGGCGAAGTGGTTAACAAAAGATATGTTTTGCCCTAAAGGGCATTTTTCTCATTTGGCAAACCCCATCCTAAAGGATGGGGTTACTGAGATTAGTAGGACTAAAATGTTACAATAATGTGACAATGACCGGATTCCCCATCAAGTACGGGATGACAAAAAGTGTTAATTAAAAACTGCATTCTGACAACTATGTCAATGTTTAATTTCCGAATAACCCATTATAGAACTTTTTCGGGTATTCTAAGTTCAAAATACGGACTACATATTGCTCAACTGAATACTGAAGGAGTATGTTCTTTTCAAAATTAAACACTAAACTATGCAGCACTTCAAAACTTTAAGATATTTTTTACTTGCGCTTTTTATCTGCGTTGTATCACATTCAACCCTATCTCCGGCCTTTTCTCACGAAAGAACATTTAATAAACCACTTACATTAAATGTAACTGAAGGCATTTCTCAGGACTCAATTTCAAAGTCAGAGATAGCCGACTTCAGAAAAAGATTTGAATCAGTTGAAAAGATGGTAGCAAGCAAACGGGGTAATTATGCCGATGCTAAAAGCAGCTTTGACGGATTGAGAGGAAGCAGAGTAAGCAAGCTGCCTGAGTTTGCAGGAAGGCTCGGCTCAATGCAAAGCAAGCTGACAGCATGGAATCTGGAAGTAAATCCTAAGCAGCCGCCGGTAGAGGTTCCGAACAATCCTAAAAATCCAAGAAATACAAGTAAAGCAACTGAAGAACCTGTTGCAAAGATGACAAGTACTGAAATTGAACATAAAAGTTTGATGTTAACATATTTCCCCGATACGCTTTCAATTGGTAATGAATTTCTTGCTTATGTTGAGATCACAAAAGATAACACAGTAAAATTCGGAAATCTGAATGCCGGAAATAATACAACACTCGATTCCATTATAATAACTTCGTTAGCCGGTACCACGGGAATAACACCGGGCACACAGGTTAGTGTTGAGCTTACCAGGGACGGAGGCACAGATAATTTTGCGATAACATCGCGCTCAGACAGAACAAAGACACTAAGTGATAACGGCACTTCAAGATGGGAATGGAACCTGCGCCCTAATGCCGAAGGTGAAACAAGATTAAGGCTGAATGTTACCTATAAGAAAACAACTAAGGACGGCGCATCGCAGGATGTAAGTGCGATAAATAAATTTATAGTTGTGAAGGGACTTGCTAAAAAAACAACAGAGCCGAAATCAAATAATACCATATGGATTATTTTAGCAGTAGCTGCTCTGCTTGGTTTAATAGGATACCTTTTATCAAGAGGTAAAAAGAATAAGCACGAAAGAAACAGAGTTGAACAAAACAGACTCGACCAGGAGAGAATTGAGCAAAGCAGAAATGAACAGAAAAGAGTAAATCGTGACAGAGATGATTTGAACAGATAGAATTGTAAACGTATTAAATTTTCAAATGCCTTTAGCAGAAATGCTGAGGGCATTTTTTATTTCGCTTAACTTTAATTTGTAGTGAATAGATGTCATCTTTTACTGAAATGACAATCTAACGAATGTTAAGTAATAATATAACAGAGCTTACTAAAGCGCTTTACGGTACAAATATTGTTGATTGTATTTTTATAAAAAATAAACTGATTACAAATGGGAATTTCATTAAAACCTAAACATCTCAAACGATATAAAGATATTGCACAGCTATTTTTTAAATACGGCAAGACAGATTTAATAAATGCATCCGGACTTGAAGAAGTAATTTTAGAAGAAGAGAAGAACGTTGAAATTACATCTGAAATTAATTCACTGCCGGATGACCTTGAAAAGCTTGGACCGACATTCGTAAAGCTCGGTCAGTTCTTTTCAACACGTTCCGATATGCTTCCCGCTGCTTACATTGATGTGCTTGAAAGATTGCAGGATAGCGTTGCCCCGTTTCCGTTTGAAACAGTAAAACAGATTGTTGATGATGAGATTGGCATGAGATTCTCCAAGGCATTTTTGGAGTTTGAAGAAAAACCAATAGGTGCTGCTTCAATAGGGCAGGTTCATCGCGCAGTTTTAAGAAACGGCCGCTCAGTAGTTGTAAAAGTACAGCGTCCGGATATCCGGCAGCAGGTATTTGATGATCTGGAGGCAATTCAGGAAATAGCAGAGTTTCTTGAAGCTCATACTGAAACAGGAAAGAAGTTTGCAATAGGTATGATGATAGAGGAGTTTAAAAAATCCATGATGCGGGAGCTTGATTATAAAAATGAAGCTCAGAATTTAAAAATTCTTGCCGAGAATTTAAAAAATTTCCAATTAATAACTGTTCCATTGCCGGTTGAAGATTACACCACTTCAAGAGTAATTACAATGGATTTTATAAGCGGAACAAAAGTTACATCTGTTTCTCCACTGAGAAAATTAGATTTTGACGGCAGCAAGCTCGCCGAAGCTTTATTCAAAGCTTACCTGAAGCAGATTTTAATTGACGGGTTTTATCATTCAGACCCGCATCCGGGAAATGTGTTCTTAACTGATGATAATAAAATTGCTTTGCTTGATCTTGGTATGGTCGGGTATATATCACCTGAATTGCAGAATGATTTGCTGCATATTCTACTTGCTATAGGTGACGGAAGAGGAGATCAGGTAGCTGAGTATACTCTTAAACTAAGCGGCAAAGAAAATGATGACAGCACTGAGAACAGAAAATTTAAAAGTAATGTAAACGAATTAGTTTCCCGTCAAAAAGCTTCAATGCTTGAAAATCTT
Organism: Ignavibacteria bacterium; assembly: GCA_044226845.1. Taxonomy (GTDB): domain Bacteria; phylum Bacteroidota; class Ignavibacteria; order Tepidaquicellales; family Tepidaquicellaceae; genus JAFDZO01. Next base: position 17,623 of record JBGAGG010000013.1, on the reverse strand, counting down.
CAGATAGGGAAAGTCATTCTGGAGATTACAAAAGTCTGCGGTGAAAATGGAATGATAATTCCGAATGAATTTGCAATGCTTGGAAAAACTTTGCTCAATCTTGATAAAGTTGGTAAAACATTAGACCCACAGTTTAACCCAAATGATTCTATCAGAAGTAACGCCGATGATTTGATGAAGCAAAAATTATTACAGAGCACCAATTCAAAAAAACCTTATGACGTTTTGCTTGAATCAAAAGAATTTATTGAAAAGCTCCCATCCAGAGTAAATCATATTCTTGATAAAGCAGCAAACAACGGATTAGAAATAAAAGTAAAAGCATTTGATGAAGTTTACTTAATGAATGGCTTACAGAAAATTGCAAACAGAATTACAATAGGTCTTATACTTGCAGCTGCTATTGTTGGCGCGGCAATCATAATGCAAATTCAAACTTCATTTACAATTTTTGGATATCCGGGGATTGCAATGCTTTTGTTTATTGTAGCTGTAGTGGGAAGCGCAATTCTTGCGTACAAAGTTCTGGCGTCTGATGAACATTCTATTAAAAAAGAATAGTTTGTAAATTCGATAGCCGTTTACCAGGAAGTTTAAAATTTGATGTTAGAAGCAAACGAAAAATCTCCCTATACCTACTAATAGGGAAGATTATATTTCAATAGAAATCATTTGTTATTATATTAATGGTGTAGTTAAAAAATAAATCCGGCAATAAAATTCGACATCCAAAACAGAAAATTACGGGAATCCCAAAATTCTGAAGCAAAAAACAATAGATAATCTTCAAAATCCGTCAAAAACCCGTCAAGATAAGAGAATTTTTTTCAGATGTTAATTATAAAACACATGACATATTGTCAGTCTTATGACATGAATTGTAATTGGCATTAAAATATTTGTTAAAATAACAATTGGTTCATAAACAACATTGAATAAACATATTTCTAAAACGACAAGGGCAAATTAAGAGCAAAATTATCAGAGATTTAAAAATCCAAATTTAATGTTTTTAATTGGAACATAGTTTGAATAAAGGTGTTAGAGAACTGTGCTGTATTTCAGCACGGATTAAACTAAACCAAATCAAACATGAAGAGATTTAATGAATCTTTTAGAGTTCTTGCGTTATTTTTCGCAGTTGTAACTCTGATGCTCGTTCAAGGCTGTAAAAGTGATGAAGTAGTAACACAGGCTTCAGACAACACTGAAATCAGCATGATGAGCTCCCCCGGTGTAACAGACCAAGCCCCAATTAATGCCTTAGTTTTAGACTCAGTTAAAGTGCTGATAAAAAATATTAAGCTTAATGTATCAGCAGCATCTGACGATTCTGTTAATTTTAAAACAGGTCCCTTTGTAGTAAAGCTGAATTTAAACTCTAATGTGAATGTATTTACCACTGCAATGATTCCTGAAGGAACCTACGACAAGGTAAAATTTGAAATACATAAACTTGAAGATAGTGAAGTCGGCATCGATACTGCGTTCTCATTCGCCGGCGGAAGATATTCTGTTGTAGTGTATGGTAAGTTTAATTTGATTCCATTCATATACCGTTCTACAAAATCTGCTCATCAGAAGATTAATTTTGGTTCAACTGTTGGAATCAACTCTACATCTAAGAGTAATATTACTCTGAAAGTTCAGCCCTATACATGGTTTTGGACTGGCAGTGATTATTTAGATCCTTTAAATGTATCGAATCAAAATGATATTGATAACAACATTAAAGCATCGTTCAAGGCTTTTAAAGATAATGACAGAAACGGAATACCTGACTAAAGTAACTTTATAAAGTAAGTAAAATTGAAAAGCTCCCGGCAGAAATACCGGGGGCTTTTTGCATTAAATCGATTACTAAATAGTTCATAGTATAATCCCTAAAATTTGCCTAATTTTGTATGCAAGTTAAAGATTATGAAAAAAGAATTATTATACGAAGGTAAGGCAAAGCGCATCTGGTCAACAGATGAGCACGGACTTGTCGTTCAGGAATTTAAGGATGATGCTACTGCTTTCAACGGACTTAAGAAAGATCAGATAAAGAATAAAGGTGTGCTTAATACATCCATCTCTACAGGCATTTTTGAGTATCTGATTTCTCACGGATTGCAAACGCACTTTATAAAAAAGCTGACCGAAAATGAAATGCTGGTGAAACGTGTGAATATCATTCCGGTTGAAGTAGTGATAAGAAATATAGCAGCCGGAAGTCTTGTTAAAAAGTTCGGATTTACAGAAGGTGAAGAATTAAAATTCCCTTTGGTGGAATATTATCTGAAGGATGATGCTCTAGGTGATCCGCTTTTTTCATTAGAGCATATCCATCTGCTTGAGCTTGCTACCACAGATGAAATGAATAAGATACATTCGATGGCATTACATATAAATGAGCTAATGAGAAAGTTCTGGTATGACAGAGGAATAGACTTAGTAGATTTCAAACTGGAGTTTGGAAGAGATGAGAAGGGAGAAGTAATTCTTGCCGATGAAATCTCTCCCGATACTTGCCGCCTTTGGGATATTCATACCGGAGAAAAAATGGATAAGGACAGATTCAGGTTTGATATGGGTAAAGTGGAAGAAGCCTATGAAGAAATAAATAAAAGAGTTTCAATTTCTAATAATTAAAGTTTAAAGTTTGTTTAAAATCACACCTTATGGCAGAGATGTTGTTACCAAAATGGTAATTGGATGCTCGGCGCTTTTTGTAATCTCATTATTTATATCTATAATAATTGTAAAAGTTATTTTGCTTTTAGCAGTAATATTTCTGATGACTTTTACACTTTATTTTTTCCGTGATCCGGAAAGAAGCATACCTGAGGGTTATGATGACAGAATGATACTCGCGCCCGGCGACGGTAAGATTGTTATTGTTGAAGATATCATTAACAAAGAAGATAACCTGTATGCTAAAGGTGAGCCGCTTAAACAAATCAGCATATTCCTTTCACCGCTTAATGTGCATGTAAACAGAAATCCAACTAACGGAATTGTAAAATATTATAAGTATATAGAAGGTGAATACATAGTAGCATTCGACCACAAATCATCCGATAGAAACGAAAGAACTGAAATTGGTATTGAAGACAGAATGGGAAGGAAAGTTCTGTTCAAGCAAATTGCAGGATTTGTTGCAAGAAGAATTGTATGCGACTTAGATGAAGGTTCTGTAGTAAAAGCCGGTGAGCGTTTCGGAATGATTAAATTCGGTTCACGTGTTGACATCTTATTAAAACCTGATACAGAGATAAAAGTAAAAATAAACGATATTGTTAAAGGCGGCGAAACTGTAGTTGCTGTTAACAAGTAATGGAAAACAATATATCAAATATGTTTGTTAATGTAATAAAGATGAGATTGAATGATTAATATTCCGCGTAATTTCATACCAAGTCTATTCACAATTCTAAATGCCTTCTGCGGCTTTATGTCCATCATAAGCTCTGCACAGGGAAACTACGATAAGGCAATTCTTTTTATTGTATATGCTGCATTGTTCGATGCTGTTGACGGCTTAGCTGCAAGGCTTACAAAGTCTGCAAGCAAGTTCGGTGTTGAGCTTGATTCACTTTCAGATGTTGTTTCATTCGGGGCAGCGCCTTCATTCATGATCTATAATATTTATTTTAAAGACCACGGTGATATCGGAGTGTTTGCAGCTTCTCTTATTTTATTATTTGCAGCAATAAGGCTTGCAAGATTTAATGTACAGCTTGTAGGATTCGATAAAGATTATTTCAGCGGTGTTCCGGTACCAATGGCGGCGATGACAATCTGCTCATACGTATATTTCTATCATAATAAATTGTTCGGTTATGCTTTGAGCGAAAAATTTATCATAGGGCTTGCTGTTATTTTGCCGGTATTGATGGTAAGCAAATTCCGTTATGATTCAATTCCTAAAATTTCTCTTACCGCAATAAAAAAATATCCAGTAAAATTTATCTTCCTTTTTTTAGGAGTGATAATTTGTATTGTAACAAAAGGTGAAGGGTTGTTCCTGTTCTGTTTGTTTTATTTGAGCACAGGAGTTTTCAGAGGTGTATATAATCAATTCAGAAAAACAAAAAAGCGTCAGCCTTTTTCAGAAGAAGAAATCGAGTCAAAAAAAGTGAACTAGTTCACGCTTCTCTTCTTCGCTATATTTCTCACAATCTCAAAAAATTTATCTATTTCAGCAGTAGTATTATCTCTTCCAAAGGAAACTCTTACAGAGCATAATGCTGTTTGTGCATCAAGACCAAGCTCCATTAAAATTCTTGACGGTTGAGGAGAACCCGATGTACAAGCTGAACCGCTTGAACATGCTGTTCCTTTTAAATCAAGATTTATAAGCAGAGTTTCAGAATCAACATCGTAATAATTCTGGTCGAATGAAATATTTATTATGTTATCAAGTGTGGTAGGTGTATCTCCGTTTATAAGTACGCCTTCAGGGAAAAATTCATTAAGTCTTGCTCTGAAATAATTTTTTAATTCTTTGTAATGAATCAAATCTTCATCCATTCGAGCCATCAATATTTCCAGAGCTTTTTTTAAGCCGACAATTCCTGCAATATTTTCCGTTCCGCCGCGCATATTACGTTCCTGTTTGCCGCCGTGAATAAGTTTATCGATAGGTGTACCGTCTTTTATGTACATTACACCGATGCCTTTAGGACCGTAAATTTTATGACCGGACATGCAGGCAATATTGACATTAAAATCTTTTGTATTAAATGGTGTTTTGCCGATTGATTGAACTGTATCGGCATGAAAAACTATTTCGTTCCTGTTTGTATTATCTGCTATGGTCTTTATATCGTTCACTACACCAAGCTCATTGTTGGCATGCATCATTGTAATGAGATGCGTCTTAGGAGTAATTGCAGCTAAAACTTTTTGCGGGTCTATTGAGCCGTCACTTTCAGGTCTAATGAATGTAACTTCAGTGCCGAATCTTTCAGTAAGGTATTTTACACTCTCGTTCAAAGCAGAGTGCTCTATAGATGTAGTAATAATATGATTCTTACCTGAGTTTAAAAAATGAAATGTTGTTCCTTTAATTGCAAAGTTATCAGACTCAGTTCCGCCGGAAGTAAATAAAATTTCCTTGGGTTTGCATTTTAAGAAATCTGCAACTAAGTCGCGGGTGTCTTCGAGGATGACTTTCACTCCCTTACCAAAATGATGTACTGAAGAGGCATTCCCGAATTGAAACTGTATATAGGGAAGCATTGCTTCAAACACTTCAGGAGCAACGGGAGTAGTTGCTGCGTTATCGAAATAAATTCTATCCATTTTTTTGTTTGGTAAAAATACAAAAAATGAAGATTAAATGTTGAGGTAATTGTTTAGTTTATTTTACAAGTTAAACCGGGAAAAACTAATTTCTAAATCAACGTATGAAAAACAGGTACGCAATAATCATATTTGTTACGGTAATTATGAATACTGTATAACTCAATAATATTGAAATTTTGGATTTAAATATTCCTGCAAGTATTTTCGATTGTTAGAACTGCTCCAATGCATAAATGTTAATAAACATACGTTAAGAAAAATCTAAAATTTAATATTCTTATATCAATATATCCGCTTAATGTAAAAAGAGAAGAAATAAGAAGACAGAAACCTATAATGAAAAATGAAAAGGCAAGCGCTTCTGCAAAATTTATTTTTATTTTTCTGAAAAATATCCTGAAGAAAAAAGCAAATGCAAGAGGTAAGATAAACATGAGATAATTCATTTTACTTGAAATCATGTGCTGCAGTTCAGCGGGAGTTACATTTTTAAAAATTATTTTATCTGATTTATTTCCTTTTAAAGCCTGATTCAGATAACTAAAATAATCTTCGCTCAACAAATGAAAAATTATAACGTAAACAGAAAGCATCAGTATAAAAAAAGTGACCGGCTTTGCGCAAGACTTTCTTTTCCCTTCGAGATACCCGTTAATAAATTTATCGGGAGAAAAAAAATAATTCTTTTATTGTGTTAAGAATTGCAGATTCCCAATGAAAAGAGCTGTGAAAAAAATCGTGCAGCATTGATTTTACAGACATTCTTTTGGATATTTTTTCCTGACCACAATTATAACAATATTTTCCATGTAATGGTGTTACGCAGTTTAGACTTTTTCCATATGCAAACAAAATAACTAAACAGTATAAAAGGAAAAATGCGTAATAAAATTAAGTATTCCAATTAAAATTATGACATTGTTGACAACGGAATAATTTACTCATATTAAATAATATTTAATAAAACCACTGCTTAAATTTAATCAGAGTATAATGAAATTTAACTCAAAATTTATACTTTTTATCTTTGTAAAATGATAGTTAGATTGGTATAAAATAGCAAAACAATTAATCGTTGATTGCTATCATAAAATATTTTAAGTTTAACCAATAAGTAAGTAAATAAATTTATATATTCATTTTGTTTAAAAAAAACGTTAATTTTACTTGTGGATAGATGCTAAAAGAATTATTTTATATTTCAAATTTTTTATCTATTTTTAGAATAATTCTTTTATTTCCCCTAAGTTATCTGTTGGTTTACGATAATGAAGGAAGCAGAAGCTTGATAATAGCTATATTATTAAGTATGTATGCAACCGATTTATTAGACGGCTTTTTGGCGAGAAAGCTAAATCAGGTTACAGAGCTAGGGAAAATAATCGATCCACTGGCAGATAAAATATCAGTTGTAACTCTTGTATTGATTCTTTTAATACTTAACAAAATACCGTTATGGTTTGTTTTGATTGTAGTATTAAGGGATATCTTAATCCTACTTTTCGGATTGATATTGAAAGGCCGAAAAAAAATTACTCTTATGTCAAACTATCCCGGCAAAATTGCCGTATTTAGTATTGGCTTAGTAATTTTAATTTCGACTCTTAATTTATCTGCCCTATATACTATCCAACATTATTTAATGCTTGTTTCGACAGCATTAATACTTTATTCATCTTTTTTATATTTAAAAAGATACAACCAAACAATAGGAGAAAAAAATGGCACAAGAGACTTACATTGAGATCAAAGAAACAAAGAAAAGGAACATTGACCGCGTAAAGACACTTACCAGAAAAGATGTTGAATTAAAAATGGAAGAAAAATTGATCGGAAGAAGAGTTACGAGAAAATTAATCGTTGACTCATTATTCGATTCAATGAGGGAGCTAATTATGATGGCTGACCCTACAATCCGTATTGAAATTCGTGATTTCGGTGTTTTTGAAGTCAAAAAAACAAAACCGAAACCAAAAGCAAGAAACCTGAAAACAGGTGAATTTGTTTTTGTTCCGGGCAGAAGAAAAATGCACTTTAAGCCGGGCAAGATTCTTAAGAATTTCCTTAAAGAAAAAATTGCTAATCCGTTAAGCTGATTTTTTTACCACTATTATAAATTCATAAAGTAATTAATTGTCCAAATTTTTTGAAACAATTAATTAAAATTTACTGTTATTAAAAAAGTAATCGCAATAGATTTCGGTATTAAAAGGGTTGGACTGGCCATATCAGACGAAACTCAACGTTTTTCATTCGAAAGAGGTGCGATTTTTAATGACGCTAAATTATTGGAGAATATATACAAGTTTTTAAAGGAAGAAGACGCAGGTAAGATAGTCGTCGGTTATCCTTTAAATCTTAAGTCTGAAAAAACTTTGCAAACTTTGGAGGTCGATAAATTTATCGCTGACCTTCAAAGTTTTTTTTTATTAAAAAAAGAAAACATACCTGTTGAAATTTTTGATGAAAGATTTACAAGCAAAATGGCTTCAGGCTATATAGCAAATTCTTCAATGAAAAAAAGCAAACGACAGGATAAGTCAATGATTGACAGCATTTCAGCACAGATCATACTCCAGGATTATCTCGATAAAAATATAAATATAAGGAACCAATCCTAAGAAGATTAAACAATGTATCTAGTAGAGCTTTATGAATTAATTGAAGCCGGCGAAGGACTTAAGACCGAATTCAAAAGAAAATTTACAACTCCCGAAAAAATTGCCAAAGAGATTTGCGCACTTGCAAATACTTCAGGCGGTATTGTGCTTTTCGGAGTAGATGACGACAAAACTATCTATGGAATAGAAAGCGAGAAGGAAGAAATGGAATTGATCTCAACTACCGCTAAATTCTATTGTGAACCGGAAATAAATTTTGAATCAGAAGTTCTTTATATAAAAAATAAAGACATCCTTGTAGTTAAAATTCCTGAAAGCAAATACAAGCCGCATAAAATTATTTCCGAAGATGAAAATGAGAACGGAAAAGTCTACGTCCGTTTTAATGATAAAAGTATTCTTGCTTCAAAGGAAGCAGAGAAGATTTTGAAAAGTTCAGTCGATACTGAAACACCTCTGAAGCTTTATATAGGCGATATTGAAAAAGCCTTATTTGCTTATCTTGAAATGAACCAGAAAATTACGGTAAAAGGTTTTAAACGCTTAGTAAATATTTCTGAAAGAAGAGCAAGCAGAACTTTAATAAATCTTGTGAGAGCACAAGTAATACGCCATCACTTTTTAGATAATGAGGAGTTTTTTACCTTAGTATAGAATTCTGTGAAACAATTATAAAGTAGCCGGATCTTGCTATAGCAGGACCCGGCTTTTGTATTTACCAATCAATATTTGTAAAATCAACAGTTTTGACATTTGAGCCTTTAGTAAGTTTTGCTATAGCATCACATGCATTTGCATTAGGTGAAAAGTCACAATCAACTCCTGTAGATGTAATCCTTAAAATCCCGGATAAAGGATATCGGCAGTCTCCTTTTATCTGAAGAGCATTAGCCTGAGTTATTGTTGCATTATGAGTATTACCTTCACCATTTTTAAAATTAATGCTTCCATAAATTGAATACACATCATCTGTAGTAATACTTACATTGTTGAAATTTACATTGCCGACAAGATTGATGGACTCAACCGTTCTGTTAAATCCCGCCAAAGTAGCAAATCCACCCGAACCACCTGCCCGGAATGTAAATGAGCCGTCAGTATTCTTTTTTGAAGAGAAATTCATAAAACCTGTTACTCTGACAGCATTAGTATCGACTTGTGGAGTTGTTGTATATTTATACATTCTAAAATCGGTGAAAGAAATAAATGAGTACATAGAATCCAATGAAGGAGTTACGTAACAACCCAGTTCATACTTTCCGCTTCTTGTAACACCATCCAATGGAGGTGCGCATCCCGGGAAGGAACCATAGTTTACCTGCAATGCACCAAAACCGGAATCATATGCAACATTAGGGCAGCCTGTTCCCGGACCGGTATTAATATACCTCCACAATATTGAGTTTGCACTCGTTAACAGATTAGTTAATGCAGCCATATCTTTTGAAGTAACTGTTTCCTTTTCAACACTTTCATCAACAGGAGTTACCGGATCTTCAGTTTTGTCACAGCCAGATTGTACTAATATGAGGGAAAAAAATAAAACCAAAAGAGGGAATGAGCAGAGTACTTTTTTCACAATATTTCTCCGTTATTATTACTTTAAATAAATATACTTAATATAGCAAAATAATTGGAAAGAGTTAATTAAGATTGGGAAGAGGGAATCAGACGGCATAGCTATAATTTAGTCTTTGAAATAATTGAGTTATTTAATATTATTACGAAACCACACATTTCTGAATTTCGTTCTTTCAGTATACCATTTCTTTTAACCGTAAAAATACTTCCTATGAAATTTAAACTTCTTCTGATTTCTTTGATCTTCCTGGCTTTTCTTCCCGTCAATTTATATTCACAGCTGGTTATTGACCAGGGCTGGGGATGCTCCTATGGCGATAATATGATTGCCACCGATATTTTACAGAATGGTGAGACTTTTGAATACGATATGTATATATATTTTATAAGAAGCATTGAAAACAAATTTACTCAAAGTAATGGGGACTATAATACAATCCCTTCAAGCGTTTTTGCACATGTCTGGATATGCAATAAAAAAACTAATAACTTTAGGAACGGAGAATTAAGCTTCCGAAAGGGTCCTGAAGGCGGAGCTTTTACAAGTTACAATAAAACATTTTCAAACGAAAATAAAGAGCTGTGGGTTTTTCCTAATGCAATTCAGATCAGTCCGTATGAAGCTCAGAATCTTATTGTGAATATGACTATACGCGAGCCGGATGATACCAGGCCGATTGCTGTTCGCCCATCTAAAGATATAACATTTGAAGGAATGTCTTTCCCTCAATACTTTATTATCTCCGAAGCGCCTTCAACTATCAGTGTAAAATCGGAACAGGATTTTACTGTTAAAGTTGTTAATGCCCAGCACCAGCAGAGATACGCATTGCAGCTTCCCGTTCCCGATGCATTGAATTTATATTTTTATACTTTCAAAGCTCCAAGTAAAGAAAATGCTTTTAAAACTCCTGTTACTTTTATACCTACATCGGTAGGAGAACCGTTTACCTTTGTTTACCCCGGAAAAAACGTTAAGGCAGATTATGAAGCGAACTATTTTGATACAGGAACAGGAGCTGCAGTTGTAAAATCTGCGAAATCTTATCCGATGCTATTTACGTTTAAAGAAGCAAATCTGGATTTGCGATGCCTTGTAACATTTGTGGAAAAGTCCCAGGTGACTTATGAATTCGTTCCGTAGTTTTTAAGAAAATTATCTCTTTGTAATAGCTTTTGATGTCGGCGCAAACTCTACACGAAGACCCGTAGGCGCAAAGCCGTTATTTACTACAAAATCTATTGAGTTAATTCCTTCTTTGAATCCGGAATTAATTTCAAATGGAAATAATCCACCTTTGAATGCTTCATAGGGAGTAGCATACCCCGTGCTGCTTCCGTTTATTAAAATATCAACGCCGTTGTTATCGGTGCTCCATCCGCCTTTAATAACTGTGCTGTTTAAATCGTGCCCGGTTAAGTCAAAATAAATTCTGTAAACGTATGTTCCTGCTTCATTCCATTTTCCCGCATCGGTACGCGGAGCAATCCACTTTGATTTATCTCCGTTAGGATACCAGTTTCCTATGGGGAATTCATTTGATAAAATTACTTTAGATTCAGGTCCCGGATAGTTTACATCAGCGCTCAGTACCAATTGGTAATGAGAATCCGTTTCTCCGTCTGTCAGCGGCTGATTAAAATCATCAGTGCCTGTATTGTACAGCCCGGGGATAAATGAGCTTTGAGCATTAACAAAATTTAAGGAAGCTAAAATAAACATACCTATTAGAAGGGAAGTTTTTATATTAAGGTTTTGTTTTTTTATGAGTCGTTCGCCTTGGCGAATCACATTTTGAAAATTCATACTTATATGATTGTTTCAGTGTCACATTATTGTAACATTTTTTAAAACTCATAATCATGCGAATAGTTTCAGTGTCACAAAATTGTCACATTTTAATTTTTGCTACCGGATATTGTCACATTATTGTAACATTTTTAAAACTCATAATCCTGCAGATAGTTTCAGTGTAGCAAAATTGTCACATTTTCTTAAACTCCTTTGCTTTAGAACCACTTTCATTGTTGCAAAATTGTAACATTTCATCTTTCGTGTCGGATTTTATTTCCGCCGTTATTGTTTTTACAATATCCGTAAAAATTTTTCTTTATTCTTGACGGGTTTTTGACGGGTTTCTGCAAAATAAGAAAGATTAAATTTTCAGAATAAATTTCTCAGGTAATGAATTCTACAGGGAAATTATAACTTACCAAATTAAATAAATCATTCCAAATTTAAAATACCCGCAAGTCAAATTTCGCTCTATTACTACTAATAGGGAGATATTTTTTAAAGACTAATTTTTCAAATTTTTTTAAAGAAATTCTTTTGTAACTTCAATGATGCATTCGAAAGAAACTGAAGAAATTGACAGACATATCGAACTTGCACTTGAGATTGCTAAAACCGACAACAAGCGGGCAATAGCTTCATTTGAATTAACTCTTGAACGCAGCAGGTCAATTAACTATCCGCATGGTATTGCGCTCACCGCGCACGAAATGGCAGCTTGCTACGATAGAGCAGAAATGGCTGATAAAGCGATAGAATATTCTCAAATTGCTTTGCCTCTCTTCATTTCACTGGGAAATAAAGAGGGTGAGGCGCGAAGTTATCTTCTAAGGGCAAAATGTTACGCAACTTTCGGAGATTCATCTAAGCAGGCAGAATATACATTTAAAGGACTTGAGATAGCAATCTCAATAAAAAATCTGCGCCTCCAGCAAAAATTTTACAACAACCTCGGCAACTATTATCAAACTGTAATAGGTGATATTGATAAAGCTATAGAATATATTAACATCTCAACTAATATAGCCAGGGAGATGCAGGATTACCGGCTGCTTGTAATAAATTATAACAATCTTGGCATTAACTATACTTACAAGAATGAATTTGATAAGGCGATGGACTTTTTGCATCTGGCTGAGGAAACAAATGAAAAATATGTAAATGACGAACTGCATAAATCTTATTGTATCTTATACATTGGCTGCGTGTATTATAATCAGAAAAAGAATGATGTAGCTCTCTCATGTTTTATGGAATCTCTTGATATAAGTAAGCGAAACGGATACTGGACCGGTTACTGTGAAAATGTTATGATGGCAGGTCAGCTCTACATTTCAATGGAAAAATTTGATGAAGCGGTAAAAATTTTGAATGAAGGGATAGAAATAGCAAAGGAAAAAGGAATCAGAAGACTTTTGGCAATACTATACTCTATCCTTAGTGATGTTTATGAAAAAAAAGGTAGTTTTTCGGAAGCATTGAAATACTATGAAAAATTCAGAATGACAAGACTGGAACAGATATCAAAGCTTAATGAAAAAAATCTTGAAAGTATAAAATTCCTTAATCATCTGGAAGAGTCACAGAAAGAATCTGAAATCTTGAAAGAAAAAAATTCAGAGATGTTCAGAATAAACGAACAGCTGATTGAAACCGATAAGGAGAAAAATGATTTTCTTGGAGTAGTGGTGCATGATTTAAAAAATCCTCTTACAAATATAATACTGATGGCCGGAAATCTGAAAAAGAATTATGAAAAACTTAAACCTGAAAAAGTAATAAGCTCATTTGAAAAAATATATCTTTCCTCTGAAAGAATGCTTGAGATAATTGATAATCTGCTTGATATAAATAAAATCGAATCGGGGAACGTTTCTCTCAACATTCAGGAAATAAAGCTAAAGGAATTAATTCAGCGGATACTATCCGAGTTTGAAATTTATTCCAATCAGAAAAATATAAAGATAAGTTTGAATACACCGGAGGATACTATGATAAACTCCGATGAGATGGTAATAAAAGAAATTTTGATGAACTTAATATCGAATGCTTTGAAATATTCCCATAAGGACAGCGAAGTAAATATTAATGTTTCGGATTCAGAGGGAAGAGCTGAAATAAGAATATCGGATAACGGGCTTGGCATTAAAGAAGAAGAGAAGCAGAAAGTATTTCAGAAATTTGCAAAGATATCCAATAAGCCGACAGCAGGGGAGAATTCCACCGGGCTTGGACTATCAATTGTAAAAAAACTTACTGAGCTTTGCGGGGGAAAGATAGGCTTTGAGTCTGAGTTCGGCAAAGGCACAACATTTATTTTAAATTTCTAAATATGAATTCAGAGATAGTAAAGGCAGAATCTTTTTACGAAGATAAAATGTATGATAAAGCGCTTGAGATATTATTAACACTCGAGAAAAATGAAAACGAAGATAAATCTTTACGTGTGAAAATTCTTGAAGAGCTCTTTAAAAACTATAAGGAGAAGGGAGATTTGGAATCTTCATTTAAATATTATAAAAAGTTTACAGAGGAAGAATATCAGATTTTAATCACTGAAAACAAGGAGAAGACCGATAAACTGAATTCAGCTTTAAAGATTCATTCGGCGCAAAAAGAAGCAGAACTTCTTCAGATAAAAAATGATGAGCTAAATAAAGCAAATGAAGAACTCAATATTATAAGGAAAAAAAAGAATGAGCTGCTGACAATAATAAGCGAGGAATTAAAAGTTCCGATTGTAACAATAGAAGGAATAGCTTTTAATTATTACAGATCGCTGAACGAAAACCGCGCTCCGGATGTAAATGAGATAAAAAACGAGCTTGGAATAATAGAATCTCTTTCCAATGAAATTTTACAAAATGTAAATTCTATTCTTCAAAAAAATAAAGAAGAAAATCAGGTGTAAGTTTTTATCTTCCCGCTAAAATTGAGCAGACCTTTTTACAATTCTTCTCTGCATTTTTTACTATCTCTTCACCCTTTGTAATCATATCGGATTTATAAGCTTCATCTTCAATAGTATTCAGATTTATAAGAACATTTTTATATGCTCCCCAGATGCCTGTTTCCAATGATTTTGCGCCGACTTCCAGATCGCTTGCAGAAGAAATATTTCCGTCCTTAGCCATTTTTATCATATACTCCCAGCATGAATCTGAAATTGTCATAACGGAATATGGAACAGTGATAGCTTTCTTCAAACCTTCCTGCATTTTTGTGTGACGTGCTTTTTGTTCTTCTTCAGTCTTCTTCGGCATTTTCATAGCAAGCATGTAGTCATTAAATGCATTTGTATCGGCATCAATCAGCGGAATAAGCTCCTTCATCTTATAATGAAGCGGTCCGATTAGTTTTCTCATCTTAGCATCAAGATGTTCGAATTTTTTATTTCCGTAAGTCATCCAGCCGACCATCGCTCCGAGAGCTGCGCCCATGGAGGCAATTAATGCTGATACACTGCCGCCGCCGGGAGCAGAAGTACGCGCACCGACAAGCTCAACAAAATTTCTGACTGTTAAAGAAGCAAGAGGCTCTGCGCCTTCTTCTTTTATCATATACTCTATAATTCTTTTTTCGGGAATGAATGGAGAGATTGATGAGAGCCCGAGACGTTCAATTACCAATCTTATCTTCTGAGCTTCATCAACTAAAAATAAATTTTCTTTCTCTATATAATAATCTGCAGCCATGAGCATTGCTTCAAGCGGAATAAGTCCGATAAGCTCAGAGCCGGCAACAGCAAGGTTCATTTTCCTTGCATCGGCAGCGCACTCTTCAAATGCAATGTGAGGCGGAGTGATTTTATAATTATCGAGATTCATCGATACCTGCGCCATATTGTATTCAGTAACATACCAGCCGATGCCTTTAACCGCTTTTAATCTTCCGGGCTGGTCAGCAGCTCTGCCCTGCTCGCGGACGTTCAAAGCAATTTTATGCGCCTGCTCTTTTGTACCAAGTATATTAACGTTGTAAGCAATAAGGAAAAATCTTGCGCCTGTAACAGTTGCTCCTGATTTAGGAATAAATTCCTGAGGGCCGAAGTCAGGCTTCCATTCAGGCTTATAAATTTTATCTTTGATGCCTTCATACTCGCCCTGACGGATCTGCTTAAGCATTTTTCTATCAGGATTGTTGGAAGCTTCTTCATACAAATAAATAGGAACGTTCAGTTCTTTACCTACGCGTTCACCGAATCTCTTTGCGCATTCAACACATTCTTCAGTAGTAACATTTGCTACGGGAACGAATGGCACAACGTCAACTGCCCCCATACGCGGATGCTCGCCTGAGTGCTTAGTCATATCGATCAATTCGTACGCTTTCTTTGCAAACTGGAAGGCGCCTTCAACTACTGCATCAGGGTCGCCGACAAATGTAAATACAGTTCTGTTAGTTGATTTTCCCGGGTCAACATCAAGCAGTGTAACTCCCGGCACGGCACGCACTGCATCGGCGCAGGCATTTATAATTTTTTCATCTCTTCCCTCTGAAATATTAGGGACACACTCTATAATTTTTTTAGTGTTCATATAAGATTAAAATATAGATTAAAATTATTTTAGTTTTACTGTGCAAAAAACACGCAAGGAGTTTTTTGTAACTTTTCTAAAACTTTCGTTTGAAGTATTTATCAAAGAAAAATGTTTTTTTAATTCATTTAAAACTTTATCTGTATCGTAGCCTGATTCAGGGATTACTGACTTAATGAGTTCATACTTTGCTCCGGAAACCTGTTTAAAATAATTTATCTCCCAGTTAAAAAGATTTTTTGTAACCTTTTTTACATTCAGCAGCAGAGTATCTTCGCCCGGGAATTCAGGATAAATATCTGATTGAGATAATATATTCAGTTTATATAAAGTATTAAAATCAAAAATAAAGATGCCGCCTTCAGATAAATGATTCTTAACGCATCTAAAAAGCGATGTCCATGCTTTGAAATCTTTCAGATGGTTAACAGTATCATATACGCAGAATATTAAATCGAATTTTTCTTTTAAATTAAAATCTGCAATATCAGCCTGAATAAATTTTCCGCCCGGGATTTTCTTTCGGGCAATCTTAAGCATACCTTCAGAAATATCTATGCCCGTCAGTTTATACTTATTTGCAAAGACGGAAAGATTTTCAGCGGTGCCGCAGCCAAGCTCAAGAACTTTTGAACCTGTTTTTAAATATTTTTTTGCTGTATTAAGTAAGAATTTTTTAGATGAATTGTTTTTACCGATAACGGTATCGTAGAATGGAGCTAAGGAATCATAATGATTTTTGGAAGCCATTAGCAGGGGATTATTTTAAGAAACTGAATCATAGAGGAGTTTAAGAAAATCTCCTACTCCGTCTTCATCGTTCGTTTTTTCAGTTATGTGATGCGCTTTCTCTTTTAGTTCAGGCACTGCATTATTTAGAGCAACGTTCATTCCGCCGAAATCAAAAAGGTCGCGGTCATTATACCAGTCGCCGAAGACTACTACTTCGTTCTTTTTTATTCCGAGATGTTTTGCAAGTACCTGAAGCCCTGTTTTTTTGCTTACGCCCTTTTTTAAAATTTCAAGGTTGTAAACTTTATCCATGCTGTTTGAACGGTAGTATTTCAACTTAAGAGAAAAATTGAAAGGGAATTTCATTTTGCTCATGATATTTTTAACCGAGGCTTTATCATTGCCCATTAAAATTATCTCAAGCACGTCATCCATATATTTATCATAGGAGTCTACAAGTCTGTATGTTGTGCCTACCCGTGACATAAAATCTTTAAGCACGCTGTTATCATCAGTGTAAATAATTTCATCGTTATAACATAGGGCAACCCTAACCAGAGTTTTCTGTGCCATAGTTACAGCCTTTTCAACTTTTTTGGGATTGATGACTGCTTTGCTTAAAACCTCACCGCTTCTTCCTTTTACAAGTGCGCCGTTAAGCGAGATAAGCGGAATATCAATATCAAGACTTGTTGCAATGGGAATTAATGAGGAGTAAATTCTTTGAGATGCTAAAGAAAAAAGTATACCTTTTTTCTTTAGTTTAGGTACCAGTTCCTTTGTAAGTTCACCAATTTGATTTGAATTATTTACCAGAGTACCGTCAACGTCAGATACGATGAGTTTTATTTTTTTAAGACGGGATTTTATTTCTGCTATAGGTAAGAGCAAAGTGAATCGATAATTTGGTGAATAAATTAAACTTATTTTAAAACTTCCGAAGCTAAAACATTAAAGGAATATAAATAATAAGTATAAAAAGAAAAACCCGAGAAGTGAAATCGGGTTTTGCTTTATTGCGGAATCGACGAGACTCGAACTCGCGACCTCCTGAGTGACAGTCA
>JBGAGG010000012.1:0-117514 GCA_044226845.1 Ignavibacteria bacterium | reverse complement strand
AATGCAAAGTAATTTTCGGGAATGAGTTTTTTTATCCTGAATATTTAGATGAAGTGAAACTAACTGATTTTAAAAATAAATTATCATCTGAATTGTGAAATATCTGCGGCTATTATTATTCCCGTTCAGTATTTTATTCTGGCTGATTACTACAGTCAGAAATAAATGCTATCATCATGGAATATTTAAGCAGATAAAATTAAAAATCCCGGTAATTTCCATAGGTAATATTAAAACGGGGGGAACGGGAAAAACACCTTTCACAATTTATCTTGCAGAATATTTGCTCGGAGCAAAATCAAAAATCGCAATCATATCCGGAGGATATAAAAAGAATACCGATATTGATTACATAATAGAGGGCAAAGAAAACTCCCCCTCCATAGATAATCTTGGAGACGAGCCGTATTTAATTTTTACACGGCTTAAATCTATTTCAGATAATTTTATCTTAGCATCAGGAAACAGCAAATCATCACTTGCGCAGTCTGTGGCGGAAAAATACAAACCAGATATAATTATTATTGATGACGGCTTTCAGCACAGAAAACTTTACAGAGATATTGATATAGTTTTAACGGATGCACCGCAAAATATTTCAGATAATCTTCTGTTACCTGCGGGAGACCTTAGGGAAAGTAAAGCAGGATTAGAGCGCGCTACTATAGTTATTAAAAATAATAAATCACAACTGATTGAAACGAACGATACTACATCGATTAAATATTTAAACAAAGGTTATTACGATTTGAATAACTCTAAGGTAGAACTTGATAACGCCGTGTACACTATATGCGGCATTGCAAATCCCCACTCGTTTTATTCACTTATTAATAGAGATAAATTGAATATTTTGAGAAAGTTTGAATTTGCCGACCATCATTCGTTCAAAGAAGATGAGCTTGAAAAACTTTTCACAGGGATAGATAAAGAAAAAGTAATTGTTACAACTGAAAAGGATTTTGTAAAATTAAAAAGTATGAATGAGTTATTTGAGAAATATAAAATTGTATATCTGAAAATAGATGTTCAGTTCAAAAAAGGCAAAGATATTTTCGAAAATAAAATGAAGGATATAATTTATAAATGAGAATTGGAATTTCAAAATCAGAATCTAAATTTGAAAAATATCTTAACTGGTTAAATCATTTTAAGATTGAATACGAAGTACTGGATTTTGCAAACAACGAAAAAGATATAAGGAAGTTTGATGAATGTGACGGGCTTATTCTCACAGGCGGAGTGGATATTTATCCTGAAATTTTCTGCGACTGGGACACTCCCGAAACAAAAGGAACATACGTACCTGAACGCGACGGATTTGAAATGAATCTTCTTGAAAAAGCTTTGCTGCAGAAGAAACCAATTCTTGGAATCTGCCGCGGGCTACAGCTGATAAATGTGTTTTTCAGAGGCAGCCTTATTTTTGACCTTGAAGAGATAAGAAATGTGAACCATAGGAAAATAACTGAGACGGAAGACAGACTTCACGATATTAATATTTTTGACGGAACTCTGTTGAAAGAAATTCTAAAAGAGGATAAAGTACAGGTGAACAGTTCGCACCATCAATCAGTTGACAGGCTCGGAGAAGGATTAATGACTTCGGCAAAATCGCCGGACGGAGTAATAGAGGCACTGGAATTTGCCGATAAAAGCAATAAGAGCTTTATGATTGCAGTTCAATATCACCCCGAAAGATTTTTAAATTACGAAGCCTCCCCTACTAAAAATTTACTGGAAAGGTTTGTAAATGAGTGCAGCAAATAAATTTGTAATAAAAAATTTAATGAAAAAAACAGCATTACTATTTTTAATTCTTCCGTTATTGTTTTTATATTCCTGCACGGCAAGCAAAAGTTCATTCAGTGAGAGTGATTTCACAGTCGGTGAAATAGTCGAATCAATAAATAAAAATTCAGAAAAATTAAGAAGCTTAAAGGGTGACGGGGTAATTTCAATAGACTCACCTGAAATGAGCAGCTCGGGGTCATTCACACTCAGCATTGTAAAGCCTGACAGTTTGTATATCAAGCTTGAAGGTCCATTTGGCGTAAGCATAGCCGCAATTTTACTGGAGAGAAATAATTTTACTTATTATAATATTCAGGATAACAGAGTAATTCTTGCTCCATCAACCCCTGCAAATATCAAGGCTGTAATGAGATTGAAATTAGACTTTGATGATTTTATAAACGGATTTTCAGGCTCGTATAAATTTGTTGATACCAGCTCGCAGAATTTTGCTTTAAGCAAAAGTGAAGATAACTTAGTGCTTACAAATAAGACTTCCGATGAAACAAAAAAATATTTTCTTGACCCTGTGAAAAAATTTATTCGTCAATACATTGTATATGATGCCGATGGAAAAGAAAAAATGGTGGTAGAGTATAACAATTACACAGAAGAGGACGGATATTATTTTCCTAATAAGATCAAAATTTCAAGAACGGCAAGCAGTGAGTATGTATTTCTGGATTATAGTTCGAAGGAACTGAACAAGGGATATTTAGGATATAAGATCAAATATCCCAAGTCAGCTAAAGTTATTCAGTGGTGATTATTTTCTAAGCTCGGCTTCAAAAATTTCTTTGCTTCCGGGTTTTGAAATCACATTCATAGGGCGGACCCATGTAAGTTTTCTTCCTTCCTGCGAAGTTGCGTTTGAAGAAATTACATCGTAAGGAAACTCAATGCTCATTGTATATGATCTGCCTTCAAACATTTTGTTATTCAGATCGGTCATTGAAGAGCTGTCTTTAACTTCTTCTTCATTGGCCATTTCAAAATAAAATTTAATAACGTCACCTTGTTCTTTCATGTAGATTTCTGATTTGCCGTTTTTAGCTTCATCTTCATCCAAAGATAAAGCGATTGCTTCGATTTTATTAAATGTGTAATCGACTAATAAATTTTTTCCGGAATCAGGAGTATTAACGGAAGTTATATCGTTCAGAGTAATAAGGTCGGTTTGTTTGAAGTTCTTTTTTATCTCGGAGACAATCATTGAATCATTATAGACATCTACTTTTTTAGTAGTATCTAATGCAGCTAAGCCCTGCATCATTTTAAAAAATTCTGAACCAATATTTATGTTCATTTTTTCGGAACCTGAACCGTCTTTATTCAGGACAATGTTACGTGTCATATCAACGCATGAACTGAATAGAACTACAAAAGGAAGTAAAATTAAAATTTGTCTGTAAAAATTTTTCATTCTGGGATTTTTATTTAAACTTGAATAATATAGAAACATACGGGAAAATATCATACTATAAAATTTTATTATTGAGTTTTTCGATTTTTCTTTTCTGCGGACTCGTAGATTTCGACTTCAGGACCGACAAATCGAATCAATTGGAAATTTATCGTCAGGAGCTTGCAAAAATTGAAAAAGATATACTCGATACTAAAAGCGCAATTGCTTTAAACTCAGAGCAGCTGAAAAACTATACTACTCAGGTCTCTGCCGTTGCAGATTTATTAAAGAAAGTCCAGCCAGATACTCTTAAAGAAGAACGCGCATTAATTTTAATGGACGAGCAGCTCAAAAAAGTAAATGACAAGCTTTTAAAAATAAAAGCTAAGTTTGGAGCAAGAGTTATATGGCTTTATAAGAACGGTGAAAACTATGAAAGCGAATTATTGTTCAGTTCAAAGTCATTGAATGATTTTTACGTGCGTTTAGCATATTTGGAGAAAGCTACTAAGATACGTAAATCAGAAATTGAAAAAATCCGTAAAGAGCAAAAAGTTTTGCAGGAAGCGAAAAGAATTATGACAATGTCTTATGGACAGAAGATGAAAGTCATTGAAAGTAAGTCTGAGGATAAGCAGACATTGATGGAGAAGAAGATACAGTTTGAAAATAAAGTAAAGTCATTGAAATACCGTGTTGATGAACTTGAGAGGAGAAAGGATTTTTTAAGTAAAAATATATCTTCAATTGAAAACCAGCTTAGTGACAAAACTTTTGATAACTATGTAACGCTTGACCAGACCGTAAACTACGATGGCCAGCCCGTATCAACTTTAAAAGGAAAATTAATTACTCCCGTGCTCAGCACTTATGTATTAAAAGATTTCGGACTTGGCTTTGACGTTAACCATAGAATTTACTCCTACAATACTGGTATCGATGTATCAATTGCAAAAGGCTCCGAGGTAAAAGCTATTGCCTCGGGAACAGTTGAGTCAGTTATTTTTATGCCATTATACGGTAATGTTATTTTTATAAATCATGGCGAGGGATTTAAATCTGTATATGCAATTCTTGAAAACACAAAAGTAAAACCGGGAGATGCTATAAAAGCAGGTAACGTTATAGCATACACATCTGAAAATGAGAACGGACAGTCGTTTCATTTTGAATTATGGAGATGGAGCAGAGCGCTTGACCCGAAGCAATGGATAAAGGTGAACTAAATGGAGATAGAGAATAATAAATATACAGTTTCGATAATTCTAACTACTTACAACAGAAAAAAATATTTGCCCAGAGCTATTGATTCAGTTCTGAAGCAGACATATAAAAATTACGAAGTAATTATCGTTGATGACGGAAGTGAGGATGATTCGGAAAAAATAATTTTTCCTTATTTAAAAAAATATTCTAACTTTAAATACATAAGACACTCGAACAGGAAAAATCCTTTATCTGTCAATACAGGATTTTTAATTGCAGCCGGAAAGTATATTACACTGCTTGATTCCGATGACGAATATGAAAAAGATCATTTAAAGCAGCGTGTAGATTTTATGAAGAAAAATCCTAAAACAGATTTGCTTCACTCACCTGCGGCTTTAATCGGAAAAGAGGAAGATATGTATCTTCCCGATGCACGGAACAAAAAAAAATTAATTCATATTAATGACTGCATTATCGGTGCAACGTTATTCGGCAAAAGAGAAGTGTTTATAGAGTTAAACGGATTTAAGAATAAATATTCAGCTGATTCAGATTTTTATAACAGAGCAATAAAAAAAGGTTATACAGTTTTAAAATTTGATAAGCCTACATACATATATTATAGAAATTTACCGGACAGCGTTACAAATAAAATTAAAAACACAAAATGACAGTTGATGAAAAAATAATGCTCGGATGTATTGCGCTTGCCAAAAGAGGTGCAGGTTATGTGTCGCCGAATCCTTCAGTTGGTTGTATAATAATTAAAGATGATACAATCATTGGAGAAGGCTGGCATGAAAAATACGGTGAGCCGCATGCTGAAGCTAATGCGATTGAAGACGCAAAGAAGAAGGGTTTTTCAGTCGAGGGAGCAAAATTATATGTTAATCTTGAACCATGTTCCCATACAGGAAAACGTCCGCCCTGCGCTGATTTAATTTTGAAAGAAAAAATCTCTGAAGTTTATATCGGAATGCAGGACCCGTACAAAGAAGTTGACGGACTCGGTATAAAAAAATTAGCAGATGCCGGAATAAAAGTTACGGTTGGGATTTTAGAGAATGAATGTAAAGAATTGAATAAATTTTTTATAAAATACGTAACTGAGCAGAGACCTTATGTTACATTAAAAATTGCGCAAAGTATTGACGGCGTAATTGCTCTCTCTAATAATAAATCAAAATACATTACTAATAAAGCTTCAAGAAAATTTGTTCATCAGCTAAGAAGTGAATATGATGCAGTTCTCATAGGAAAAAACACAGCTAAATGCGATGATCCTGACTTAACAGTAAGAGAAACGGAAGGCAGGCATCCTTATCGTATAGTCATAGATAGCAAACTTAAGTTATCTAAAGATCTAAAACTTTTCTCAGATGAAAATCATGCCAGAACATTTATTATCTCAAACGAAAAAGATAAATCAAGAAATGTTATTCATATCAAGAATAAAATCACCGTTAAGAAAATATTAAAGAAGCTTTATGAACAGAAGATAAACAGTGTTTTAGTAGAAGGAGGCGCTCATGTATTCTCTCAATTTTTAGAAGAAGATCTGTTTGATGATGCTTATTTTTATATTGCCCCTAAAATTCTGGGTGACGGATTACATTCTTTCGGTAATTTTAAAATTAAAAATCTAGAGAAGGCAAAGGACTTAAAATTTGAGTATCAAAAAAACTTAGATAACGATATTTTACTATATTATAAAAAATAATGTTTACAGGAATAATACAGGATACAGGAAGGATACTTTCAGCTGATACAAAAGGCGACTCAAAAAAATTTTGTGTCGATGTTCAGGAAGATTTTTTGCATGGAGTAAAAATCGGCGACAGCATTTCTGTTAACGGCGCATGTATGACAGTCGAATCGTATTCAAAAGATAACTTTGAGTTCACCACTATTGCCGAGTCACTAAGCAAAACAAACCTTGGTAAATTAGAGACAGGCTCATATATCAATCTTGAAAAAAGCATGACGATGAACTCTAAGCTTGACGGACATATTGTTTCCGGACATGTCGACACAATAGGATTAGTCGATAAAGTTATTGAGAATGAAGACAGCTGGGAATTTTTTATAAAATTCTCCAATAAATTTTCCGACAACGTGATTTATAAAGGCTCTATAGCTATCAACGGTGTGAGCTTAACTATAGCTGAAATTGTAAAAGAAGGCAATAAGAATACAACAATAAGGATTTCAATAATTCCCCATACATTTAACCACACTAATTTTAAATTCCTTAGAGAAAAAGATATTGTAAATATTGAATTCGATCTCCTTGGAAAATACGTTAAAAGAATTTTAAGAAAATAATAATGGCAGCAGTATCGGCAAAATCTATGTTTGAAATTTACAGACAGAAAGATTTCAACAGGAAGTTTAAATTAATAATTCGACGGATTTCTGAAAGACTCGAAAAAAGAAGAAGCAAAAAAAATATTGAAAGAAATTTTAGATGAGATGAATAAAAAAGAAGAAGCTTTGAGTGAGGATGAAATAAAAACGAAACTTGAGGAATATCTTGCTTAAGTTTTTGGAATAATCAATTCGTAAACTGCCTGCTCTTTTATATTATTCATACAAATAAAAGTACCTATCGGACAGCTTTTACCGCCGTGAATCGAACAAGGCCTGCATACTAACCCTTCCGTTTCCAGTATCACATCATCTTTTCCATAGGGAAAAAATCCGAACTGAGGCACTGTAGCTCCAAACATTGAAATTACTCTTGTTCCAACTGAATTTGCTATATGCAGCGGAGCGGAATCGTTTGTTAGCAAAACTCTGCATCTGCGGATCAGCTCAGCAGATTCAAGTACATTCAACTTCCCTATCGTGTTTACGATATTTTTATTGTCTGAATGTGTGACAAGATAATTTCCAAGTTCAACGTCGTCATTACCACCGATTAAAAATATTTTTGAGTTTTTGTTTCTCAATAATCTTAAAACTTCCGCAAATTTTTCTTTGGGATATCTTTTGGTAAACCAAACTGAACCCGGAGCAACAGCAATTATATCATCGGCACTATTAATTTTCTCAAGTGCAAACAATTCATTGATTTTATTTTCTTCTTCCGTGCTTAAATACAATTTTGATTTTATTTTCTTCTTCCGTGCTTAAATACAATTCAGGCTTAATAATAAATTCTTCGTATATTCCTAAAGGCTTAAGCAAAGATAAATTTCTTTGTATCTCATGAATTCCGGTTACATACTTTACTTTATCCGTATATAAAAAACTTAAAGAAGATTTATCAAATGTAATTCTTTCTTTAGCTTTGCTGAAATATGCAATTAAGCTTGAGCGTGATGAGCGGTGAGGTGAGATAACTATATCGTAATTATTTTTTACTTCTTTTTTAATTCTTCTGAAAGAATCGCCGCCTCTTTTATTGTAAACAATTAATTTATTTATTAAAGGATTGTGTTTGAATAAAATTGAAGTAGCAGGTATACAGAGGAAATCAATCTGCCAGTCAGGATTTTTTTCTTTTAACACCTGAACCATAGGCAGCGTTAAAATCGCATCGCCGAGGAATGCCGTCTGTATTATTAAAACTTTTTTAGTCATCTTTCACCTCATCAAACCTTGCATCTTTAAACCGTTTATGAAACCACAGCCATTGCCCCGGATATTTTCTTATTACATCTTCAAGTTTTTTATTCACTAACTGTACTAGAGCATTTACATCGGAATCCTTTTTATTATCATAGGCAGTTGTATTTATTTTTTCTACAAAAATTTCATATTTAAAATTTTTCCTAATGCCGTAAGCAAAAATTAGTTCACATCCTGTTCTTAATGCTATCTTCACTGCTCCGGGAAATGCAGGAACTGATATACCGAATAACTTAATATACTCTGCATACTGGCTATGCGCGGACTGGTCAATTAAAAAACTAACAATCTCGCCGTCTTTTATTTTTGTAAATGCTTCCTTTATTCCAAGTCCTAAATTTATAATTGAATTCCCTGATGACTGGCGCAATTCCATTATATATTTATTCAGTCCATCGCTTGCCTGAGTCTTAGCAACTATGTTTAAATTCTGCAGACCAAAATATGGAAATGCATATGCAAACATTTCCCAGTTGGAAAAATGCGCGCTCATAAGAATAATTCCCTTATCCTTTTTTAATCCCTCTTCGAATATCTCTACATTATTAACCTTGATAAGTTCATCGCTCATTTTTTTATTAATCTTAGGAAGATAAAAAAGTTCTAATATATTTATGCCGAGATTAATATAACAATCTTTAAGGACGTTTTTCTTCCATTGATTATCTTTTTCAGGAAAGGCGAGATTTAAATTATACAGCGCGACTTTTTTGCGGACGGGAATTATATAAAAAAGAAAAAGTCCAAAGATAACACCTGCTCTTTGGACTAAACTTAAGGGGAACAACCTTACTATAAAACCTAATAGTTTTGCTAACGCTGTCAATTTACTATGTGTTCACTGAATAATGTAGCTGAATTAGCTTTTACAATTTTAACTTTTACTTTATCACCTATTTTCAATTCTTTCATTTTTATCAGGTCGCCGCTTTCATTTACAAATGTTACATCTTTAGGAAGTATAACTGATTTATTGCAGTCAGTTCTTCCCATAAATTGTTCATTGGATTTTTTACTGTAGCTTTCTATCAGTACTTCCATTTCTTTACCGATCAATGACCTGTGTATTTCAGTAGAAATCTCTCTCTGTACAAATATCAGTTCATCCATTCTTTGCTTCTTCACTTCATCGCTGAGTCTATCCGGCAGTCTGTATGCTTTTGTATTTTCCCTTGGGGAATAAATAAATGTGTATGCACCGTCGTATCTTACTTCTTTAATTAAATCAATAGTCATCTTATGATCTTCTTCAGTCTCGGATGGGAAACATGAAATAATATCTGTTGAAAGTCCGATGCCCGGCATCAGATCTTTTGCCTTCTGCATAACTTTCATGTAATGTTCGACAGAATATAATCTGTTCATCATTTTTAATATTCTATCGGAACCTGATTGTACGGGCAAGTGAAGATAGTTGCAGATGTTGTCAAACTCAGCCATTGTTTCAAGTAGCTTTGTATCGCAATCGTACGGGTGTGAAGTTGAATAACGTATTCTCATTTCAGGAACTCCCTTTGCAACTGCTTTCAGCAAGTCGGGGAAATCCATTCCTTCGTAATCATATGAGTTTACATTTTGCCCGAGCAATGTTACATCTCTTACTCCGCTATCGAAAAGCATCTTTGCTTCATCAACAATATTTTTATAATTTCTGCTTCGCTCTCTTCCTCTTGTAAACGGAACTACGCAAAATGTACAGAACTTATCGCACCCTCTAATAATTGTAAGCCATGCGCTGATACCTTCTTTGCGGATAGGTACAATATCATCGTAGGTTTCGGTTTTAGAAAGCTTAACTGCGCTTCCTTTCTCACCGGATTCCATCGCGCTATCAATTAAGTGAGGGACTTTTCTGTATTCATCAGGACCGACAATCAGATCAACCATTTTCTTTTTGTCAAGCAAATCCGTGCGGAGTCTTTCAGCCATGCATCCAAGTATTCCGATTATCATATTCGGATTACTCTTCTTATATTTTTTTAAATCGTCTAATCTTTTATATACTCTCTGCTCTGCATTATCACGGATTGCGCAGGTATTTATTAATATCACATCGGAATCATTTATATCTGCTGTTTCATTATAGCCGGACTTACTGAGTACAGATAAAACTATTTCCGTATCTGAAAAATTCATCTGGCATCCGAATGTTTCAATGTAAACTTTTTTGTCGTTCGATTCTTTATTGAAATTCTGAACGGCAGCTTGCTGCGGATTATTTATTATCAGGTTATTTAATTCAATCATCTTGTATATATTTTCAGATCTCTTAATTTTAGGTGGAAAATATCTCCCGTGCAGACTGAAGAGCGGAGCCCGAGCCGCAGGAAGAAAAGCTGCTTCATTTGCGGAGCGTCAAATTCAATTGAGTTAGCATTTGAAATTTGCGCTGCGCCTTCAAGCGATACTACGTTTACAGCAGTATCGGCGTTTAAATAAAAAAGCCTAAGGAAGGAAATATCGGCATCAGTATGTGCCAGGTAATTCATTTTAATTTTTGATACTCCGCGGAGATCAAGAGAATCAAGAACATAAGAACGCGTTACAACGACGCTGCAATCTCCGGTTATGCTGTCTATCAGACCGTTTCTTTCATATTTTAGTCCATACGATTGCGGTGCTTCAACAGGATTATCTTTGCATCCTCCTATGAAACTTAACGCAAATAAAACAAAACAATATGGAATAATTTTTTTATCAACTTTTTTTTCAGTTCTTTTTTATCAATTCTATTTATATACGAATTTCAGTTCCTGATTTTTTATATAAAATTCTCTTGTAACTTCTGCAATTCCTTTTGCATCCATTTTTAATTCTTCGTAAAGCTCTTCAGGTTTTCCGTGGTCAATAAATCTATCAGGGATACCATGGATAAGAACGTCATTTTTGAAATTATGCTGAACCACAAATTCAGAAATTGCGCTGCCGAAGCCGCCTACAATTGTATTATCTTCAATCGTAATAACTTTTTTAAATCTGCTTAAGACATCGTATAATAATTCTCTATCCAACGGCTTTACAAATCTCATATTCACAACTTCTGCATTAATGCTGTATTCTTCAAGAAGTTTTGCTGCTTTTAAAGAGTGGTCAACCATGTTACCGATTGCAAGTATGGCAATATCTTTTCCTTCTTTTACAATTTCACCTTTACCTATTTCTAACTGAGTGAACTCACCTATTTCAACTCCCAGTGCATTTCCTCTCGGATATCTTAAGGCTATCGGTCCTTTTTTATAAAGCGTTGCAGTATAAAGCATATTGCGTAATTCGTTTTCATCTTTAGGAGCCATCAATACCATACCCGGAATTAATCTCATATAGGTTAAGTCAAATGCGCCGTGATGTGTAGGTCCGTCAGCTCCGACAAGTCCGCCTCTATCCATTACAAATACAACAGGTAATTTCTGAGTGGCTACATCGTGTATAATCTGATCGAAAGCTCTTTGCAGGAATGTTGAATAAATTGCCGCTACCGGTGTAAATNAGTACTTCCATTTCTTTACCGATCAATGACCTGTGTATTTCAGTAGAAATCTCTCTCTGTACAAATATCAGTTCATCCATTCTTTGCTTCTTCACTTCATCGCTGAGTCTATCCGGCAGTCTGTATGCTTTTGTATTTTCTCTCGGAGAATAAATAAATGTGTATGCACCGTCGTATCTTACTTCTTTAATTAAATCAATCGTCATCTTATGGTCTTCTTCAGTCTCCGAAGGGAAACATGAAATTATATCCGTTGAAAGCCCGATGCTGGGCATTAAGTCCTTTGCCTTCTGCATAACTTTCATGTAGTGCTCCACTGAATATAATCTGTTCATCATTTTTAAAATTCTATCGGAACCTGATTGTACGGGCAAGTGAAGATAGTTGCAGATGTTATCATACTCAGCCATTGTTTCGAGGAGCTTTGTATCGCAATCGTACGGGTGAGAAGTTGAATAACGTATTCTCATTTCAGGAACTCCCTTTGCAACTGCTTTCAGCAAGTCGGGGAAATCCATTCCTTCGTAATCATATGAGTTTACATTTTGCCCTAGCAATGTTACATCTCTTACTCCGCTATCGAAAAGCATCTTTGCTTCATCAACAATATTTTTATAATTTCTGCTTCGCTCTCTGCCTCTGGTAAATGGTACAACGCAGAATGTACAAAACTTATCGCACCCTCTAATAATTGTAAGCCATGCGCTGATACCTTCTTTTCTTATTGGTACAATGTCATCATAGGTCTCCGTTTTAGAAAGCTTAACTGCACTCCCCTTTTCACCGGATTCGATTGCGCTATCAATTAAGTGCGGGACTTTTCTGTATTCATCAGGTCCAACAATTAAATCTACCATTTTCTTCTTATCGAGCAAATCAGTGCGGAGTCTTTCAGCCATGCATCCGAGAATTCCGATTATCATATTCGGATTACTCTTCTTATATTTTTTTAAATCGTCTAATCTTTTATAAACTCTCTGCTCTGCGTTATCACGTATAGCACAAGTATTTATGAGAATTACATCGGAATCGTTTATATCAGCAGTTTCATTATAGCCGGACTTGCTGAGTACAGATAAAACTATTTCAGTATCTGAAAAATTCATCTGGCATCCGAATGTTTCAATGTAAACTTTTTTGTCGTTCGATTCTTTATTGAAATTCTGAACGGCAGTTTCCTGCGGATTATTTATTATCAGGTTATTTAATTCAATCATCTTGTATATATTTTCAGATCTCTTAATTTTAGGTGGAAAATATCTCCCGTGCACACGGAAGAGCGAAGCCCGAGCCGCAGGAAGAAAAGCTGCTTCATTTGCGGAGCATCAAATTCAATTGAGTTAGCATTTGAAATTTGCGCTGCGCCTTCAAGTGATACTACATTTACTGCCGTATCGGCGTTTAAATAAAAAAGCCTGAGGAAGGAAATATCGGCATCAGTATGTGCCAAGTAATTCATTTTAATTTTTGTTACTCCGCGGAGATCTAGAGAATCAAGAACATAAGAACGCGTTACAACGACGCTGCAATCTCCGGTTATGCTGTCTATCAGGCCGCTTCTTTCATATTTTAGTCCATACGATTGCGGTGCTTCAACGGGATTATCTTTGCATCCTATTATGAAGCTTAACGCAAATAAAACAAAACAATATGGAATAATTTTTTTTATCAACTTTTTTTCAGTTCTTTTTATCAATTCTATTTATACGAATTTCAGTTCCTGATTTTTTATATAAAATTCTCTTGTAACTTCTGCAATTCCTTTTGCATCCATTTTTAATTCTTCATAAAGCTCTTCAGGTTTTCCGTGTTCGATGAATCTATCCGGTATACCGTGAATAAGAACATCATTTTTGAAATTATGCTGAACCACAAATTCAGAAATTGCGCTGCCGAAGCCGCCTACAATTGTATTATCTTCAATCGTAATAACTTTTTTAAATCTGCTTAAGACATCGTATAATAATTCTCTATCCAACGGCTTTACAAATCTCATATTCACAACTTCTGCATTAATGCTGTATTCTTCAAGAAGTTTTGCTGCTTTTAAAGAGTGGTCAACCATGTTACCGATTGCAAGTATGGCAATATCTTTTCCTTCTTTTACAATTTCACCTTTACCTATTTCTAACTGAGTGAACTCACCTATTTCAACTCCTAA
The DNA here is from genome assembly GCA_044226845.1 of Ignavibacteria bacterium. Classification (GTDB taxonomy): domain Bacteria; phylum Bacteroidota; class Ignavibacteria; order Tepidaquicellales; family Tepidaquicellaceae; genus JAFDZO01. The sequence goes on along the minus strand of JBGAGG010000012.1, from coordinate 103,825 downwards.
TGCATTTCCTCTCGGATATCTTAAGGCTATCGGTCCTTTTTTATAAAGCGTGGCTGTGTAAAGCATATTGCGTAATTCGTTTTCATCTTTAGGAGCCATCAATACCATACCCGGAATTAATCTCATATAGGTTAAGTCAAATGCGCCGTGATGTGTAGGTCCGTCAGCTCCGACTGTGTAGGTCCGTCAGCTCCGACAAGTCCGCCTCTATCCATTACAAATACAACAGGTAATTTCTGAGTGGCTACATCGTGTATAATCTGATCGAAAGCTCTTTGCAGGAATGTTGAATAAATTGCCGCTACCGGTGTAAAGCCTTCCGTTGCAAGTCCTGCACAGAAAGTAACTCCGTGCTGCTCTGCAATACCGACATCAAAATATCTTTCAGGGATTGCTTCTTGGAGTTTGCTTAACCCGGTACCGTCAGGCATAGCTGCATTGACACCTATGATTTTTTCATCCCTCTGAGCAAGCTCAACTAATGCATTACCGAAAATACTTGTGTAAGATGGTACGGATGCTTTCTTATGCTCTTTGCCTGTTGCCTTATCGAATGGTGTAAGCGCATGTAGTTTCTGGAAGTGTCCGCTTGAGTAAGACGGTCCTTTTCCTTTTTCAGTTATAACGTGAAGCAATATCGGTCCGGACATTTTTTTAATTTCTTCCAGTGTCTTTACAAGATTTACAACATTATGTCCGTTGACAGGGCCGAAATATCTGAAGCCAAGAGATTCAAATAACATACCAGGTGTAATAACGCCTTTTAATCCGCCTTCGACTTTAGCTGCAACTTTTCTTAATCTGTCAGATGTTTTTTTATCAAGCTTGCCTGTCATTTCCCAGACTTTGCTCCTGAACTTATTGTACGATTCGTTTATTACTATATCGTTAAAATAATTTTGTATAGACCATACGTTTGGAGCAATTGACATCTTGTTATCGTTCAATACAACGATAATATCTTTTTTAAGCAGGCCAATGTTATTCATTGCTTCATAAGCCATACCGCCTGTCATTGAGCCGTCACCGATTATTGCTGCAACTTTATAGTTCTTCTTTTGAAAATCCCTTGCTGTGGCAATACCAAGAGCTGCTGAAATAGAAGTTGTTGCATGCCCTGCGCCGAAGACATCATATTCACTTTCAGTTCTTTTTAAAAATCCGCTTATACCGTCTTTTTGTCTTATTGTTTTTAATGCTTCTCTTCTTCCTGTAAGTATTTTATGAATGTAGCCCTGATGGCCGACATCCCATAATAATTTGTCATCGGGCGTATTAAAAACATAATGCAGCGCAAGAGTAAGTTCAACTACTCCCAGCGATGCACCTAAGTGTCCCCCGATTTTTGAAATCGTATCCATCAAGTATTCACGCAGTTCATCACATAAAATTCTAAGATCCATAAGGTTTAAGCCCTTTAAATCCTTAGGATAATTTATGTGCTTTAAAAACTTCGTCGATTCAATATCGAATTCTTCCACGTTATTTTTAGTTTTAATTTTTTGCTTACTGTTTACAGATTATTTAGAACTATCTGAATTTATTTTTTCTATTTTTAACTCTGCTTCATTCAGTTTATCCCTGCATGTTTTTATTAACTGCAGACCTTCCTGATAATGTTTTATAAGTTCATCAAGCGATGTTTCATCTGAGCCGTCTTCTAAAGCTTCCATAATATTCTGAAGTTTTTTGAATGAATACTCGAATGACGTGTTATCTTCTTTATTAGTTTCTTTTGTTTTCGCCATGGGTTTTATTGTACTATCGCTTTCTTTTTATCGTCATAAAATTTTATAACTACATTATCTCCTTCAGTTAATTTCTTACTGCGTGAAATAATCTGATTACCTTTTTCAATAATTGCAAAGCCGCGCTTAAGTGTATTTTCGGGTGAAACGCTATTCAGTATTTTTTCGTAGTTATCTATAACGTTTTTACTGTTTAAAAATTTCATATTTACCACATCTAAAAGTTCTATGCTTATATCATCTAAATGTACCTTATAATCGTTGATTAAATCTTTTGTACGGTTAAAGATATAACTTTTTGAAAAGCTCTCCACGGTTGCTCTTATCATTTGCATCCTTCCGATTACATTTGTTTTAATTGTACTTTCAATCTGACCTAATCTCTCAAGTAAATCTTTTCTATCCGGTAAAATTAATTCTGCTGCTGCTGAAGGAGTCGGAGCTCTTAAGTCCGCCGCATAGTCAGCAAGCGTTGTATCAGTCTCGTGCCCTATTGCTGAAACAACGGGCAGTCGTGATTCTGCAATTGCTCTTACACATGTTTCTTCATTGAACGTCCATAGATCTTCAATCGAACCTCCGCCGCGTGCAATTACTATTACATCTAAATCATATTCTTCTTTATTTGCCTGAGTGACTGCTCGGCAGATGCTATCTACTGAACCTTGTCCCTGAACATTTGCATGAAAAAGTAAAATCTCTACAATGGGATAACGCTTAGCTGCGACTTTTTTGAAGTCCTGTATCACTGCTCCCGTTTCAGAAGTTATGATACCTATTCTACGAGGAAACTCAGGTAAAGGTTTTTTTCTGCCAGCATCAAACAATCCTTCCGCTGTAAGCTTTAATTTTAATCTTTCAAGTTTAACTAAAAGTTCGCCAAGACCGTAATGTTCCATTTCTCTTACGGTCACTGAATAACTTCCGTGCGGAACATAAACATCTAGGTTTCCGTTAATCAGAACTTTCATTCCGTCTTTAGGTTCAAACGGCAATCTCATTGCATTTGTCTTCCACATCTTTGCAGGGATTTGCGATTTATCATCCTTCAATGTAAAATACAAATGTCCCGAGCTGAAGTGGCGTTTGAAATTCGAAATTTCTCCGGTAAAAATTACTTCGGGAAATTTATTTTCCAGCACGCCTTTTATCATGAGCGTTAAATCAGAAACGGAAAGAAATTTGCTGTCTATCAATTTTAGTATAAAATACCTTGTAAAATACGAAATATTATTTTCAATTATAATTGCTTTTTTTATCACGAAGTTATGGGGGTTCAGATAAAGTAATAGCAAACAGGTGTGGCGCCGCCCGTCCGCCAAAGGCGGCCGGCTTTGACAAATCAAAAATCAGATAAAATCTGATTTTTATTTTCGCAGGTCCCGATTTCATCGGGACGCGGCGCCACAATTCCAAAATTTTTCTCTATACCTACTAATAGGGAGAAATACTTTGATTAAGATTTAAAGGACAGTTATTTTTGATGAGTGAATTTTTTGAATTTAAAGTACAGACAGCAGAAAGCAGATTTAAAGTGAATTTGAAACTCGTAATTAAAATTAAAATCCGACTTTTTTCCGACTATTTGAAAAATAAAAATTGGCAATGTTGTTTTTACAATACCGATGAAAATAAAATTCGACAAAAATCCGACTATTTTTAAAAAGCGAAATAGTGAATTGTGAAATAATGATTATATAATTTGAAACTCGTAATTTGAAACTTATAACTGAAATAAGAATCCGACTTTTTTCCGACTATTTGGAAATAAAAAATTAACGATGCTGTTTTTACAATACTGATGAAAATAAAACCCGTCAAAAATTCATCAAAAAATGAAAAATCTGTGTCATCATAAAAGGTCAAATTATCTGTGCTCCAAAATGTTACAATAATGTTACTTTTACTAATTACACCATACTAACTATTCAATACAAATAAAAATGAAAATTTACTCCTGGAATGTAAACGGTATCAGAGCTATTCAGAACAAAGGCTTTATGGACTGGTTCAAAAAATGCAAAGGCGATATTATCTGTCTGCAGGAAACCAAAGCCCATGCAGAGCAGCTCTCTGATGAAATTAAAAATATCGGGAAATATAAATCATACTGGTTCTCCGCTGAAAAAAAGGGATACTCAAGCGTTGCCACTTATTGCCTGCAGCCGCCTGTAGATGTGATGCTCGGCTTCAACCATTCCATTTTTGATAATGAGGGCAGAGTGATAATTACCGAATATAAAAAATTTGTGCTTGCAAATGTGTACTTTCCTAACGGCGGCCGCGGACCGGAAAGAGTAAAATACAAACTCGATTTTTATGATGCATTGTTTTTTTATCTGCAAAAAAATTACAGGGAAAGAAAAGGTGTTATTGTTACGGGAGATTTTAATACTGCACATAAAGAAATTGATATTGCCCGTCCCAAGGAGAATGTGAAAAATTCCGGATTTATGCCGATTGAAAGAGAGTGGATTGATAAGCTTTTAAACTTAGGCTATGTGGATATATTCAGAACATTTAATCAGGAACCTGAACAATATACTTACTGGGATCAGTTCACAAAGGCACGTGATAGAAATGTCGGATGGCGAATCGATTACTTTATGGTAAGTGAAGATATTGTAAAGCATGTGAAGTCAGCGGAAATTCATGCTGATGTTTATGGAAGTGACCACTGCCCTATTTCAATTACAATAGATTTAAATTAAGAATGAAAGCATTAGTATTAGAAAGAACAGGAAAGCCCGAAGATTTAAAAAACAATTTAGTAGTGAAAGAAATTGACCGGCCTGTTCCGAAAGAAAACGAAGTATTAGTTAATGTAAAATATGCTGCTTTAAATCACCGGGATTTATTTATCACTCAGGGTTTGTATGCAGGAATAAAAACTCCGATTATATTAGGTTCAGACGGTGCAGGAATAATTGCAAATGCGAACGGTACGGATTTAAATGAAGGTGTTGAAGTTGTAATTAATCCAACCATAGATTGGGGAAACAACGAAGACTTTCAGAATAAAAATTTTAAAATACTCGGACTCCCTGATAACGGAACATTAGCTGAATATGTTTCCATCCCTGCTAAAAATGTTTATAAAAAACCTTCCCACTTAAGTTTTAAAGAAGTAACAACAATTCCGCTTGCCGGACTCACGGCTTACAGAGCATGTTTTGTTAAAGGCAATATCTCTAAAGGTGATAATGTTTTGATTACCGGAATTGGCGGCGGAGTCGCAACATTCGCTTTGATATATTCTCTTGCTGCCGGAGCAAATGTATTTGTGGTTTCCGGCTCACAAGAAAAAATAGAATTTGCAATAAGACACGGTGCAATCGGCGGCATCAATTATAATGATGATAATTGGGAGAAACGGTTCAAAGAAATTCATCCTAAAATAAACGTAGTTATCGACGGGGCCGGCGGAGAAACTCTGGCCAAGTGTTTGGATATATGCACTGAAGGCGGTACGATTGTTTCATACGGCGCAACATCAGGTGCTGTGAATAATTTTGAGATAAGAAGAATATTCTGGAAGCAGTTAAAGTTGTTTGGGACTACTATGGGCTCCGATAAAGATTTTTTAGATATGTTAACTTTTATAGAACAGAATAAAATCATTCCGATTATTGATAAAGAATTTGATTTAGAAAACGGAGCAGATGCATTTAATAGAATGAATAGAAGAGAACAGACAGGGAAAATAATTGTAAAAATTTAAAGACAAATGTCTTGATTGTTTGGACAAATGTCTTTATATTGAATTATGGAAAAGGAAAAGAACAAACACCAAAAGGAAAAAATAATAACAGAGTACAGCCTTGAAACTTCAGACTTACCAAGTATTGTTGCAGAATCAGGGGCAGGGGTTTATGCATCAACTTTCTTCGACTTCGCCGATGCTTCAGGGTACTCAAAAGATATACTGGCTAATATGTTAAATATCTCTGTTAAAACTTTAATGCGCTACCGAAATAGCCGAACCCGTATGAATCCTCAAAACAGCGAACATCTCATAAAGCTGTTTGCATTATATCGAAAAGGTATTCAGGTTTTTAATAGTATTGTTTCTTTCAACAGATGGCTTGAAAAACCTTCCTATGGCTTGGGTGGAAATACTCCGTTTAACTACTTAAATACTATCTCAGGAATTGATTTAATTCTCGAAGAACTTACAAAAATTGAGTACGGAGATTTAGCTTAAATAATGCTTGTCTACAGAATTTGTCTGGAAAAATGGTCAAAGGAATTAAAAGCATCAGGTGCAGGAGGAAGATGGAATTCTAAAGGAAGATTTGTGATTTATACAGCTGCTACAAGAGCATTAGCTTGTCTTGAAAATATTGTTCACAGAAGCGGTGAAGGACTTAATAATAATTTTAAAGTCCTGACAATTGAAATTCCCTCTTCAATTAAAGTAAGTGAAATCCGGGTTAACGGTCTTTCCAAAGTTTGGTATGAATTTGCAAAATATAGTTACTGCAGAATTATTGGAGATGAATGGATTACAAAAAATGAAACAGCGATTCTGAAAGTACCGTCAGCTATTATTCCTGCTGAAAGTAATTATTTAATAAACCCTTCTCATAAGGATTTTAAAAAGATAAAAATCTTAAGATGTGAAGATTTTAACTTTGATCCCAGAATTAAAATTTAGTTTATGGTTTCTGCCTTTACTACCAAAAACAATTCTTCTTTTATAATTGCAAAATCCTTTCTGGAGAAAGAAAACATTCACTTCATTCCCAAAGGTGAAAATTTAGCAGGTCTTGAATATACTTCATTTGAAATTTTTGTTAGAGAGGAAGATTTTGAACGAGCTAAGATTATAATTTCAGAGATTGAGGAGAATCAATTACACATTCAGGAAAAGTATAATAAAAATCACAATCCGTTCTTCGGCGTATTAGTTATAGCGGGAATACTAATTTCAGTAGCTTTGCTTTTTGTACTGGGTCTTTGGTTAAGGGGCACTGACTAAATTAATCAGTCTTCCATTTGTATCTTTCTTCTGAGTTCGTTCAGTTCAGCATTGATATTATCAAGCTCAGAATATTCAGAAGTACTTTGCGGTGTGTATTTTTTGTGTTTTGATAAATAGCTTGTATCATAGTCTATATCATATTCATCGTTATCTTTCGTCTCATGCTTTACTGTTGTTCTGTTTTTTATTGCATCGATGAAAACTTTAACGCCTTTAACAATTCCATTGTATGAAGCCACAGTTTCAAGTACAGGCGCACCGACTTTTACTCTTACGTCATCAACTAAATCAGTTACTCTCTGAACTGTATCTTTAAAATTATCAGCGGTGCTGGTAAGTGTATTCGTTACGGTGTCCAAAGTTCTTGTTACTGTATCCATATTTTTATCAACTGAATCAGCTATTTTGTTTGCTGTGCTTAGAAACTTTTCAGCATCATCAATTAATGGTTCTGCCTTTTTCTTTAGGTCTACTACATCATCAGAAAGTGCTTCTATTTTTTCTGCAAGAGCTTTTATGAGTTTTATTAGAACGGCAACAAATCCTATTAATACACCTATGGTGAGGATTTGCAAAACTACTGATATTATTATGAATGTATCTGCCACTGTGAGGTAAGTTTTAATTTGCCTGATTACATTATGTAATCAGGCAGATTAATTAAAAAATATTAAGCTTGCTGCTGTTTTGTTTTTTCATCTTTGTATGCATCAACTCCGGCTTTCACGGCATCTTTTAAATGCTGTGTTTCATTTGAAATTTTTTCTTTTGTTGATTCCAATGTTGAAGTTGCTTTTGATTTTGCATCATTCAGAATCTGATTAGCATCGTCAATTAATGAACTTGCTCTTTGCTTAGCTTGAGAAATTACATCCTGAGCCTTTACTTTTGCTTCGTTCATGTAATCATTTGCTTTTGTTCTTGTTACTTCCCAGTACTCCGAAGCATCATCTACCAATTCATCTTTTTTAATTTTGATATCGGCACGTAATTCTTTACCACTTTTTGGTGCATAAAGCAAAGCAATTGCTGCTCCGATTGCGCTTCCGGCTAAAAAACCTACCATTAAACCTTTAGCCATTTTGTTGTCTTCCATTGTATTTCTCCTTAGTTAAGTTTGCGTTCACTGCCCATTTCAGATAATAATCTAAAATAAGTATTGAACCTTGTTTAAAAATAGTGATATAAATAGCTTAAATCAATTTATATTACTGTTATTTGTTATACGTTTTTTGAGTTTTAAAGTTCAATTTACCGTACATATTTGTGTTTTACTCCAATTGGGAAATACTCTGAATCCCCTGCTTTTCGTAATTCTATGAGCGGCATTTGATATTCGACCGGCACATAGTTTTTATACTCACTGTTTATATGCAAGATTGATGCCAAGATAGACTCTCCAATGGCACGATTTTTTTCCTCATTAACTTCTTCGTCCGGAGCTAACTCAACAGTGATTTTGAACCTCAGATTTTTATCATCAGTCTCTATAATCTGCATAACATATTTTCCCGTTACAAAGTTTTTCACCTTCGCTGACTCCAGTCCTATTGCCACATTTTCAGGATAAATATTTGCTCCAAAATACGACAAAGTGAACATACTCCTGCCAAAAACGTACACAAATGGCATATTTCGAATTATCAAATCCGGATACTCATTTTGCAATTCGTTCAAAACATCAAATCCTTCTGCATTCAAAATTGAAATCATTTCGTCAAATGAATATATTCCGCCATCGTCATTTATATGATATCTTATCAAAGGAATTCCGTTATCTCCTGTAAAAAGCAGAGTGTTTTTATGCTGCTCAAAAAATCTGCTGAACGGGTCATACTGACATAAGCTTGACAAACGTGACTGACCGAAGACCTCTTTTGTCAGTTCCGGACGTTTCGAAAAGAACTTCCTTATTTTTATGCTTAACGGAGTTTCATTAGCCAGCACACCTGCATCAGCAGTTCCATACATTGATGAGAAAGAGGTTAGTTCGTCCTTTATGCCCAGTCTTTCACTTATTAATCTTCTCCATTCTTCAGAAAAGCTCTCCCCTGCCATCACTAATTTGTTTTCAAATTTCTTCCAGTCAATGCCTCTTGAAATTCCTGTATCAACTACATCTTTCAAAAAAGGCGGGTATCCGAATAATATCACCCTCTCAAAATTTCCTGCAAACTCATTTATCACTCTTAAAATCTCTTCTTTATTATTACCCGGAGTTACAAGCGTAAGCTTATATCCTTTCAAAGATAAATGCCGGACACAATTCGTTGTGAACATTCCACCTACCCATGTACCCAATGGAAAACATATAACGCAAAGATTAGAATCTGCCTGTGGAATAAAACACTCGCTTAAGATCTGTTCAAATCTTTCCGATATCCTTATTTCATCTTCTGCATCTCTCATCCAGAATGTCGGCACTCCCGTTGAACCGGACGATACGGAAATGAAATCAAGGTTTGCTATATCTCCTCCTCTGCAGGTTTCTGCGATAGGATATTTCTTTATATAATTATCTTTATTTATGAAAGGAAGCTTTTGAAAATCGTTCATCGATTGTATCGAAGAAATATCAACGTTATTTTCTGCTAAAAATTTCTTGTATGCAGGTACTGTAAGCGCAGTTTTATAAAATAAGTCCAATACATGCTGCTCAAGATTATCTGTATTAACTCTGTTGAGCTGTGTGTTTAAATCAGTGGAAAAAATGGAATTCAAATCAATTTTTTTCATTCAACTTCTTATGGGGTAATGAAAATAAAAACGGCATCCTGAAATATACAAGATGCCGTCTATAAATTTATATTTGAAATTAGATGTTTATAGCTTCGCCATAAGCTACGCCTGCTGCTTCAAGTACTGATTCGCTTAAGCTTGGATGTGCATGTATTGTTCTGATAATTGATTCGCCTGTTCCTTCTAATGATTTCACCATTACAAGCTCGGCAATCAATTCAGTGGCTTCGTTACCGACTATATGCGCGCCTAAAAGCTCATCATACTTTGCATCGAATACTAATTTTACCATACCGACTGTCTCCCCTGCTGCTCGTGATTTACCATTTGCAGAAAATGGAAACTTACCGATCTTCACTTCATATCCGGCTTCTTTGGCTTTTGCTTCCGTCATACCAACTGAACCAACCTGCGGCTGGCAGTATGTATTTCCCGGAACGTTATCATAATTTATATCAGGTGCATGTAATCCTTTTATTTTTTCTACACAGTTAACTGCTTCAGATGAAGCAACGTGAGCGAGTGCAGGTTTCATTGTTTCATTAATGCATGAAACATCACCGATAGAATAAATTCCCTCTACATTTGTTTTGTAATTTAAATCAGTATTTATTCTGTCTCTGAAGGTCTTCACTCCGATTTCTTCAAGTCCCAGATTTTCAATATTTCCTTTAATACCTATTGCAACTAATACTACATCAGATTCAATTTCTTCATTTGCCTTACCTGAAATTTTTGTAATTACTTTGTCACCTTTTACTGTTACAGATTCTGTTTTAGTATCTGTAAAGATCTTTATTCCGCTTTTCTTGAACTCTCTCGCAACTACATCCGATATCTCTTTATCTTCAACAGGTAAAATTGTAGGCATCATTTCAATTATTGTAACTTCTGTTCCGAAACTTCTGTAAAAGTAAGCAAACTCGCAGCCGATCGCTCCGCTGCCGACAATTGTCATTCTCTTAGGCAATGATTTTGTAATCATCGCTCCTGTAGATGAGAGAATTTTTTCTTCATCAAATTTCAGATCGCCCAAAGTTCTTGCTCTTGCGCCTGTTGCGATAATTGTATGTTTGGATTTTATCTGTTCGCTCTTGCCTTCTTTATTTGTAATAGTAATCGTTTTATCTTTATTGAATTTAGCCGAGCCTTCTAATACAGTTATCTTATTCTTTTTCATTAAATATTTTACACCTTTTTCAGATGTATCTGCAACGCCTCTTGATCTCTGGATGATTGCGGGAAAATCAAAAGTTGAGTTTTCTACGTTCAGTCCGTATTCTTTTAAGTGTCCTATTTTATTTTGCAATTCAGCGCTTTTAAGTAATGCCTTTGTGGGAATGCAACCCCAGTTAAGGCAAACTCCGCCGAGCCTGTCGCGTTCTACGATAGCAGTTTTAAAACCAAGCTGCGAAGCTCTGATTGCAGCTGTGTAGCCGCCGGGTCCGCTGCCTATAACAGTAACGTCAAATTCTTGCATGATATATTATATTGTATTAAATTATTGGAATTAAATATTAGAACATTTAATTTACAAATATCGTTTTACACATTAAAGGAAGAAGAACGTATATAAAGGAAATATATAAAGTATATAATAATGGAGAACATCAGCGGACTTGGAAAAATCATTTTTATAGCGGGTATTATAATTGCCATAATAGGACTTATTATTATGTTCTTCAATAAAATACCGTTTATAGGAAAAATGCCGGGAGATATAATTAATAAAAAAGAAAATTTTACCTTTTATTTCCCGATAGTTACTTCTATTCTGTTAAGTATTATTTTGTCGTTAATATTTTATTTTTTGAGGAGGAAGTAATGGAAAATTGTAAATTTTGCAGAATCGCCAAAGGCGAATTAGCTTCATACAAATTATATGAAGATGAAAAGTTTTTCGCATTCCTTGATAGAAGCCCGATACAGGAAGGGCATTTTATGATAATCCTTAAAAAGCACTCCGAATATATTTTTGATCTTGAGGAACCTGATTACACGGAACTCATGCAGCTTGCAAAAAAGCTTTCTGTCAAATTAAAGGTAGCAACGAAGGCAAAGAAAATCGGACTTGCAGTAGAAGGCTTCGGTGAAGACCATTTACATATTCACTTAGTACCGTTGCAGCAATTGGGAGATCTTGACCCATGTAAGCATAAAAGAGCAATGGATGATCATTTACAAATGCTTCATAAAAAGCTGCTGCCTTTTTTCAATTCATAAAATTCAATGTGTCAAAATTTCTAACGTTCAAGTGAAGGAATAAATTTTTACTTTTAACCATACCACAAGTGTATGGTTAACTCTGTACTCAATAAGATTTTTTCATTCAACCGTCTCAGACGCAATTCCCGCTTAAGATTTTTTTATTTCAAACGAGTACTGCTTGCCATTCTTTTAATCGCAATTAATTTTTTTATAGGAGTTATAGGGTTTATCGTTATAGAGAATTATTCACTTCTCGATTCATTCTACATGACTTCGATAACTATAACTACTACGGGGTTTCAGGAAGTGCATCCGCTTTCACCTATCGGCAGAGTTTTCACATCATTGCTTTTGATTTCATCAGTCGGTACTGTATTGTACGGAATTTCAACTATCACATCATTTCTTGTTGACGGTGAAATATTAAAACTTTTAAAAAATTATAATATGAATAAGCAAATAAACGGGCTGAAGAATCACGTTATAGTCTGCGGCTTCGGCAGGAACGGCAAACAGGTATGCGAAGAGCTTGTGAAAGAAAACCGTTCATTCATAATAATTGAAAGCAACGAAGAAAGGCTGGAGTACATAAAAGAATTTAAAAACTATCTCTTCATAGACGGTGATGCTACAAACGATGACATTCTTATAAAAGCAAATATAAAGGATGCGAAGGCATTGATAACAACTTTACCCACTGACCCTGATAACGTTTATGTTGTACTGACGGCAAGAGAAATGAACCCAACCATAACTATCATCAGCCGTGCATCGGATGAATCATCGGAGTCAAAGCTAAAACGTGCCGGAGCAAATAATGTTATCATGCCGGAAAGAATCGGCGGAACACACATGGCAACTCTTGTAACAAAGCCGGACATAATGGAATTTATTGCTTTGATAACTGGACAGGCAGGAGTTTCTTTTTCATTCGAAGAATTTCAGCATCAGGAAATTAAGCCTGAATATAAAAACAAAACAATAAAAGAAATTTCTATAAAGAAACAAACTGGAGCAACAATTATTGGATTAAAATCTGAGGACGGAAAGTTTCATGTTAATCCAGATCTTGGAACTATCGTTCAGGAAAAAATGAACATCATTGCTTTGGGAACAAAAGAGCAACTTGAGAAACTTAAATCAGTTTTATTAGTACAGAAGCTTGCATAATTCTATTTCCACCAAAATGATAATGGACCGCCCGAATTTACATATTGTGAAATTTCGCTCTTAGGAATTGTAACTCTCTGCTCGCCAACTGCATAAGGACCTGCCTGATAAGGATTGAAAATAATCGTAATCCCCTTCTCATCCACTACAAAGTTTTTAAAATTATCTGCAACCGGTTTAGTACCGTCATCTATCATATCGGTTATAGGTTCTGCTCCGGCTTGCTTCTGCTGCTCAATCAAACTGTTTCGACAGTAATCTGAAACAAATTTCATATAGCCCGAATCTTTTATGAATAATTCATCAAAGCTTAAAACACCTGCATTAAAATCGGAATTATATGTCTGCGTAAAATAGCTCGGATGCGCAGTGCCTGCAATAAATTCAAAGCAGGAAATCTCAATGCTTACGAAAGAATTCATGGCATAGGCTACTTTATAGTCTGTCACTATCTCTGAAGTCATATCCTTAAACGCTGTATCGTAAGTGAACGAATTCAGATTTTCTTTAAATCCCTTTACCCATCCTTTTTCAAGTGTATCGATGTATGTATTCATATCCCCTGCAATTCCGCGGACACCCATTAACGCTTCGGGACCAAAATTAAAGCTTGGATATTTCAAACTTACTCTGTAAGGATATTTATTCAGAACTCCCTCTTCCTTGCTGAAGGCAGAATCAACCTGTAATGACTGACCCAAAGCAAATGAAGTTATGAATGAAAAAAGAAGGATTAGAGTTTTCATGACTATATATATTTTTTTAAAGCTTTTAACATTGCAAGATTTTCTTCTTCAAGCCCTACTGTAATTCTCAGACAATGCCCTAAGCCAAACGGCTTAAGCGGGCGGATAATAATTCCTTCACGCAGCATACTCTCATTTATTTGTGCAACTTTATTTTCATCTCCGAAATCTATCATCACAAAATTTGCATAAGAAGGAATCCAGTTCAATCCCATTTTAGTAAACTCATCTGTTATCAATTTATAACCTTCTTTATTCACCGCCAATGACTTTGTTAAAAATTCTTCATCTTCTATCGAAGCCACCGCTCCAACCTGTGCCGGGAGTGAAGGCTCAAACGGCATCTTCACTTTCATTATACTTTCTATAAAATCCTTCTGCCCGAAACCGTATCCGATACGGACTGCAGCAATACCGTAAACTTTCGAAAACGTTCTGAGAGTAATTACATTATCATGTCTGTAATGAAGCGAGTCAGGATACTCAGGCTTATCCTGCGCAAATTCAAAATATGCTTCGTCAAGAATTACAATTATATCATCAGGGACTTTATCAACAAAGCTTTCAAATTCTTTTCTTGTGAATATCGTTCCTGTCGGGTTATTAGGATTGCAGAGATAAATTATTTTCGTCTTATCGTTTATTGCATTAAGTATTGCATCAAGATCAAATTTATATCCCTTCTTCATAGGAACTTCAGTAAATTTCTTTCCGCTGGATTTTGCCAGCACCTGAAAGCCTATGAATGTTCCTGCCGATGTAAGCAGTTCATCATCATCCTGCAGAAAGCATCTTAGTATATAAGATATTATACCTTCGCTGCCGCTACCAACAGCAACATTATCGATATGCAGATCATATTTATTAGCAATCAAGGTTCTCAGTTCAATTGCGCCGACATCCTGGTAGCGGTGCACATCTTCCATGCATTTTATCATAGCAGCTACTGCATTCGGTGAAGGTCCCAAAGGATTTTCATTTGATGCAAGCTTGTAAACTTTTTCAAGATTAAATTCTTTTTGAATTTCTTCAATTGTTCTGCCCGGAACGTAAGGTCTTAAACTTTTTATATGGGGAGGTATAAGAGACATTTTACTTTTTGTTTAAAGCAAAATAGCTTTATTAATTTTAAGTGAAAATGTATTATTTACAACTGCAAAAAACTTAACAATTTGAAAACTTTCTCCCCTGTTACAGTTTATAAAATTCTTTAAATTCATATCAAACAAAAAATATGAAACTGAAAATTGCATTGACGCAGTTCAAGGTCACTAATTCGAAGCCATTAGAGAACTTACAAAAAGCCGAAAAATTTATTTCAGATGCTGCATCTCAAAATGTTGAGCTTATCTGCTTTCCTGAAATGTTCCTTACGGGATTCAACTGGGATTTTCTCAACTCCGATAAAAATAATTTTAGCAGCTATATAAATACTCTTGCCTCGCTTGCAAAAAAATATAAAATATGGATTAACGGCTCATTGCCTGAGCTAAACGAGCAAGGAAAAATCTGCAACACTTCAATATTAGTTAATTCAAACGGCGAACGTGCCGCGACCTACAGAAAAATACACCTCTTCAGCTACATGAAAGAAAATGAACATCTCGCAGCGGGAGATAAGCTTGCAGCGATAAATACGCCATGGGGTAAAACAGGACTTTCAGTCTGTTACGATTTACGTTTTCCGGGAATGTTTCAAACGTATGCTATCAATGGAGTGAAACTTCAGCTACATCCTGCTGCATGGCCTTATCCCAGACTGGAACACTGGCAAACTCTTACCAAAGCAAGAGCAATTGAAAATCAAATGTTTGTTGCTGCTGTAAATCAAGTGGGAGATGAAGACTTTGGCGCAAACGGAGCTGTAACTTACTTCGGAAACTCAATGGTTATTGATCCCTGGGGAAAAGTTCTAGTGCAGGGAAATGACAAGGATGAAACTTTGCTGACTGCCGAAATTGATTTAGATTTAGTAGATGAAATAAGAAATACTATTACGGTTTTTGAGGATAGAAATCCGCAAGTGTGTGATGTAACAAACCTTTTAAATTAGTTTAGATCATTTTTTAATTTTCTTACTAATTTTGTAACAAAATAAGATGACCTTGGTTTTGCATTAGAAAGTTCATATTCAAATTCATCTAATACATCAGAATCGGAATTCAAAAATATTTTGAACAGCTTTCTGAAAAGTTTTATTTCTTTTATCTCCCATTGCTTAACAGGCATATCTCCGAACTTCCTTGTTAACAACATTATAAGAGCATCACAATTTGATAATGCCGTTTCGTAGTTACCTAATTCAAAATGACTTAGTATGTTCAACTTCTTTATTTTAATCAGCATATTAGGGAAAGGATTTTTTACATTGGAAAAATTGATTAACGATTCTTCATATTTCCCTGTCATGTAATTATAAATTCCCCATCCGAAATATACTGCATCTTCTTTTTCATCATTTTTAAGTTCATCTGAATATTCTAAAATAAACTTCTTGATCCATTCATGTTTCTCTGCCAAAAAAGCTATGTAAATTATATTTGTAAACTCCCGTATTAAAAACCAGGAAGATATATGACGATAAAGTTTATTTTTGAGATAAAAATCATATGGGTAAATTATTTCAGAAGCATAAAATGGTATTACAGTATGAGAACTGTTAAAATTTACTTTATTCATTAGCACGTTCGTCAGGCTAGCAATAAAACTACCCCAATAAGAATTTAGAGTATCTCTTGTTTTTACTAATTCAGAGAAAAGTTCTTTTACTTTCTGATGACTCGTTTCAAAGTCACGATTCATATGCATGTTAGTCACATAGTATTCCATAGCTACTATATTATAGAACTTTGGAGAATTTTGCTTGGCATACTTCAAAAATTTCTCAACATCAAGCGCATCAAATATTGCACTGCACATATCCGGATATTCTACATTATGGGAAAGTTTATTGTCTTCTTTTAAAAGTCTCGTGTGAAAAATATAATCCAGCGCTGTAAGCGCTGCAATTTCAGACTGCTTGACAAACGCCTCAATGTCTCCCTTCACATTTGCTGTACCTAATGCATAAGCAATTCTGGCATTGCATAATAACAATGTTTCATGCTGATACGGCTCATTAAAATTATTTATTTCTCCATATTTCTCAAAATATGCTGCAGATTCTTTTTCATACATCGGCAATAATTTTCTAAAATACAACGACGCCACTTCTGCATGTTTCATCATATATTCATTTGTATTATAATACTCAGTAGAAATGAAATTTCTTAGCAATGAATTTATTTCAGTGAGACTGTTTCTTATTGCTCCTTCAGTTGTTCCGCTACCTTTATTGATTTTTTTTGCTGCGACACTTATTTCAAGGGCTTTATCTTCAAAATCAGGATAATATTTTTGTATGTATTTGAAGAGCTGAATTGCTCCTTTCGATGTGTTGAAGTATGGAGATTCAACAAACTTTCGGAATCTTTTGAATTCTTCCGGAGAAAGCGATTTTAAAATCTGAATTGCTTTATTTTTGTGCATTTTCCTGGGGAAGATTCTTTAGCCTTGGTTTAGCTTCAATAAAAATTTTCTTATCTGTCTTCTGTGACGATAGATATGCATTATTGCATGCTCCATTATCTGATCGTAATCAAATATCTGTCCCCAGCCGGAATCCATTCGACCCTTGGCATAATTCCACATATCACTCTCTTTTATTTTACCCAAAGATTGCTCATTAAAAATAAACATTTCTTCTAATGCTTTGTTGTACTCTTTTATAGTTTTGAGATGAGTTATAGCAGTCAGAGAAAATTCTTTACCGGGAAATTTATTTCTCAGAATTAAAGTGGGATAAAAGTATCCGCATTTAACAATATGTGTTAATATTGTTTGCACGGATCTGCAATTCGGATTTCTTGTCTTTGCATCGACAACTTTTACTAAATCTGCATCTGAAATATTTCTAATTGTTTTCTTCAAATCTGCAATTGCAATTTCATATTCGTCAAGAATTGCGCCGATGCTGCCTTTGCGGAATGTTTGATTCATTGAAGAATTTTAATAATTTGAATTTTTAATCAATTTAATCCTTGATTGATTTCATAGCAATACCTTTTTATATAAAATTTTAAAAATTCTAACATTGTTAATTGTAAATAACGTTCAAAATCACTAATTTTAAATATTATTTCAAACCTACCTTCATTTAATGTCTCAAAATAATTACTCAAAAATCAAAACTTTTGATCAAAGAGGATGGGTAAAGGAAAATTTATCTTATAAAAAAGATCCGGGAAGCTGGGCTTGGATTCTGCACAGAATCACAGGTATAGCCTTAATCGGTTACTTATTTCTTCATATATATTCACTTAGCCCATTAACTCAGGGTGAAGCTGCATTTAATGATAAGATGAAAAATTTCACTACTCCGTTCTTCATGTTCATTGAGTGGCTTTTATTTGCATTTGTCTTATTCCATTCATTGAACGGAATAAGAATTGTTTTAGTTGACTGGGCTGACGGCGCAAAATACCAGAAGTCATTATATGTATGGTCATGGATAGTAGGCGTTATATTATTTGTAATGATGGGTGTAGTAATGTTTTCTTACGAAATCGGCTTATTAGCCAAATAAAAATAAAATTTTCGTTTAATGTTTAAGTATCAAAGCACTAAATCAACAGGTTCAAAAAGCTGGGTAATCCAAAGAGTGACAGGTGTAGCACTTGTAATTCTGATGATTGGCCACTATATACTGATGCACTACAACCCGGATTCAGGTCATACTTACCAGGCTGTGTTAAACAGAATGTCCTATTCCTGGTACAGAATTATTGATATCTGCTTTTTAATATTAGGGATGTATCACGGTCTTAACGGTGTTTGGGGAATTTTCCGTGATTACAAATTAAAAACATGGCAAAACTACACTATTATTGCGCTTTTATTAATATTCGGTTTGGCTTTTGTAGCTTGGGGAATAAGCATTATATTTTCAATCCCCTATATCCATACAACAAGTGCACATTAATTTACAATTGACTTTTTAACACAATTTTATAATTTTTGCTAAATTAACCAAAAATCTAAACCAAGGAAAACTCCACATGGAAAAATTCAGTGATCTGCAAAAAAAGCTTGACGACATGAAGACTGATATTGAGAAGTTTTATTCAAAAGGTCAAAATGCCGCAGGAACCAGATTAAGAAAGAGTTTAAACGAATTAAAGAAAGTTGCTTCTGATATCCGTAAAGAAATTCAGGATACAAGAGCATCAAGAAAAACTGAAGGTTAATTTTTTCTTGTTCTTTTTTTCCGGAGGTGGAATCTAAATTAGGGTTATTGCAGTTATACTTTGTGAAAGACCTTAATTTAGAATCCACTTTTTTTTTATAAAATCCTTTTGGTAAAACTTAAAGGAAATTAACATATACTTTGACTTCTCTTTCCGAAACCCCTGTTTCGGAAAGTGGTATAGAGATTATTGTCCCAAACAGGGGTTTGAGACATAGAATAGAAGAACATATATTTACAAATTTAACCATTGCCATAATTGAGCACATCACGAATAAGAAATTTTTGCATTATTGCCCACATAGATCACGGCAAATCAACTTTAGCTGACCGCTTACTGGAGAAAACCAAGACTGTTGCCGAGCGCGATATGGTCAAGCAGATTCTTGACGATATGGAGCTTGAACAGGAACGCGGCATCACTATCAAACTTCATGCAATTCAGATGAAGTATAAGTCAAAATCCGGCGAAGATTTTATTTTTAATTTAATAGATACGCCCGGTCACGTAGATTTTTCATATGAAGTTTCACGTTCCCTTGCTGCATGCGAAGGCGCGCTGCTTGTAGTGGATTCCACTCAGGGCATCGAAGCGCAGACAATAAGCAACCTTTATCTTGCTATAGATAACGGACTTGAGATAATACCAGTCATAAACAAAATCGACCTTCCCAATGCAATGCCTGACGTTGTTTCTGACCAGATTGTAGATTTAATCGGCTGCAAAAAGGAAGACATAATCTTAGCATCGGCCAAGGCAGATATCGGAACTGACGATATTCTTGAAGCAATTGTCTCAAGAATTCCGCCTGCTCCTATCAATAACGATAAGCCTCTTCGCGCATTAATTTTCGATTCCAAATTTGATATATACAGAGGCGTTATTATTTATCTAAGAGTTTTTGACGGCATTTTAAAAGAAGGCCAAAAGGTAAGATTTTATTTTAACAATAAAGAGTTCGTAGCAGAAGAAGTCGGTACGCTGAAAATGGACAGAGTGCGGACGAAAGAGCTGGAGTCCGGCCAGGTAGGCTATATGATTTGCGGTATTAAAGATGTTAACGACTCCAAAGTCGGCGATACCGTATTTAATGCAGAAGACCCGATAACCGAGCCACTTCCCGGTTATAAAGAGGTGCTTCCGATGGTATTCAGCGGAATATATCCTTCACAGGCAGAAGATTTTGAAGTACTGAGAGATTCGCTGTCAAAACTGAAACTGAATGACGCAGCTTTATCCTTCGTCCCCGAAAGTTCGTTGGCGCTCGGCTTTGGTTTCAGATGCGGATTTCTCGGAATGCTCCACATGGAGATTGTTCAGGAACGTCTTGAACGCGAATACAATCTCAACATTGTTACAACCGTACCTAACGTAGAGTATAAAATATATAAAACAAACGGTGATGTTCTTGTTGTTGATAATCCGTCTTCAATGCCGGAGCCTCAGCTGATAGATTATATCGAAGAGCCTTATATATCTGCAAACATAATTACTCCGACAGAATACATGGGGAACCTAATGAAACTTGCAAATGAAAGACGCGGTGTATTTGTAAACAGCCATTATGTAGACGCTAAGAGAGTTGATCTGCACTTCGAACTGCCGCTAAGTGAAATCGTTTATGATTTTTACGATAAGTTAAAATCATACTCACGCGGATATGCATCGTTTGATTATGAACTAAAAGATTACAGAAAATCTGACTTAGTAAAGCTTGATATATTATTAAACGGCGACCCTGTCGATGCTTTATCAACTGTTGTTCATAGGTCAAAAGCACATGACTGGGGCAAAAGATTATGCTCTAAACTCAGAAAGCTTATACCGAGACAGATGTATGAAGTTGCTATACAGGCAGCTATCGGCGCAAAGATCGTAGCAAGAGAAACAATTTCTGCAATGAGAAAGAACGTTATTGCAAAGTGTTACGGCGGTGATATTTCAAGAAAAAGAAAGCTTCTTGAAAAGCAGAAAGAAGGAAAGAAACGTATGAAGCAGGTCGGCTCTGTGGAAATTCCGCAGGAAGCGTTCCATGCTGTTCTTTCGCTGGATGACTAAGCGTGAACATTTTACATTATTTTACGTTTCACATTATAACATAGTTTTTAACACATAATACATTTAATGTCATTATTAAAAAAGAACCCTAAGACTACTAATAAAAAAGATGTAAAGAAGAACAAACCGAAAGAGTTTTTTGATGCATTAGTTTACGCAGCAGTTGTAGCATTTATCATAAAAATATTTTTGTTTGAAGCATACAGAATCCCCACAGGCTCTATGGAAAAAACATTGCTTGTCGGAGATTTTCTTCTTGTGACTAAATTCACTTACGGAGCAACAACTCCTCGTAACGTTCCTTTCACTGACTGGAGACTTCCCTACTGGAAACTCCCCGGATTTAAAGACCCAGAAAGAGGCGATATTATTGTATTCGATTTTCCCGGAGATAAAGATGAACTGCAATCAAAAGAAGTAGTAAATTACATCAAGCGATGTGTAGGTCTTCCAGGCGATACAATTCATATAGTAAACAAAAAGCTATTTGTAAACAGCGCACCTTTTCCTGAGCCGCCAGGTGAGCAGTTTGATAAAGTGACACGTGAACCGAATTTTATGAATCCGAGAATTTATCCTAAAGGCGCGCAATGGAATGAGGATAATTACGGACCTATCCGTGTCCCCAAAAAAGGCGACAAGATAAAGCTTGATGATAAAAATTTTGATGCATGGAGAATGTTTGCTTTAAAAGAAGGACATAAAATACAGATGAATCCCGGCGGTGTTATTTCTTCAGACGGAAATCCGTTACCTAATAACGAATATACAGTCGAAAGAAATTATCTTTTCATGATGGGTGATAACAGAAACAACTCACTCGATAGCCGTTTCTGGGGATTTATGCCTGAAGAAAATATTGTAGGCCAGGCATTTATGCTTTACTGGTCATGGGATGCAAACATACCTTTCTCGAATCTGTTTGACTTATTAGGGTCTATAAGATGGGAAAGAATAGGAACACTGATAAAATAATTTCAAATAAAGATAAATAATATTTTTGAGAACTCTGATTTTTTTTTAATGTAAAGATCAGAGTTTTTTCGTTTGAAAATCTGCTTTATTGAGCGCCAAAAAGTTGAAACCAATACTTCAAACTCTTTGTTGCTCTTAATAATACTAAAATTAAAAACGGAGTTTCTTATTGGATACTGGCTTACACTGGATTCTTTTTAACGTATTTGTAATCGGAATGCTCGCCCTGGATTTAGGAGTGTTTCATAAAAAATCTCACAAAGTTGAATTAAGAGAAGCTCTTGTATGGAGCGGAGTCTGGATTGGCTTTGCATTAATTTTTGCATTAATGCTCTGGATGGGATGGATCTACCAGGGTCCTTACGACCACGCTGATGTTACGATGAAATTTTTAACCGGATACCTTATTGAAAAGTCGCTAAGTGTTGATAACGTATTTGTATTCGTGCTGCTGTTCGGATATTTCAAAGTGCCAAGCGAGTACCAGCATAAAGTTTTATTCTGGGGAATTCTCGGCGCTTTGATTATGCGGGTTATTTTCATCTTTGCAGGTGTTGCTTTAATTCAGAAGTTTGAATGGATAATATATGTGTTCGGCGCATTCCTTATTTTCACCGGAATAAAAATTGCTGTGCAGAAAGATAAAGAAATGCATCCCGAAGATAACCCCGTCCTGAAGCTTACAAAAAAATTCTTCAGAATGACTCCTAATTTTGAAGGAGATAAATTTTTTGTTACGAAAGATAAAGTAAGATATGCTACACCGCTTTTTGCTGTACTGGTTTTAATTGAAACAACGGATTTGATTTTTGCTGTGGATTCTATCCCTGCAGTCCTTTCGATTTCAAGTGACCCGTTTATTGTTTATACTTCAAACGTATTTGCAATATTAGGATTGCGAGCTTTGTATTTTGCGCTTGCCGGTATAATGCATCTTTTCCATTATCTCAATTACGGACTGGCTGTTATACTTGTATTTGTAGGAACAAAAATGTTATTAGGAAAGGGAGTTATTCCCACAGAAATTTCACTTCTGGTAATTGCAACAGTTTTATTGCTATCTGTAATGCTATCATTATTGTTTCCTAAAAAAGGAGCAAAAGAAAATCAAATTGAAGAACAAATAGAAAAGCAATCAGAAAATTAAAAATATCTGTTTAATAAATTTTATAAAAGCTATGTGTACAAATACGCATAGCTTTTTTTATATCCTTTACATTTTAAAATAAATATTATGATTAAACTTTAATTCACTTGTCAGGTCTTTATATACATATTCCATTTTGCAGAAGAAAATGTACGTACTGCGATTTTTATCTAGTCACTAATC
Source organism: Ignavibacteria bacterium (assembly GCA_044226845.1). GTDB lineage: Bacteria > Bacteroidota > Ignavibacteria > Tepidaquicellales > Tepidaquicellaceae > JAFDZO01. The sequence continues at coordinate 80,582 of JBGAGG010000012.1, read as the reverse complement.
TGAACATAATTGAAAAATTTGTTTCAAATTTGCTAAAAGAGATAGAGCTTACAGCTCCGCTTTATATAAATGAAAAATACGATACAATATTTTTCGGCGGAGGCACTCCTTCCCTATTGCCGCCTGCGAGATTAAAAGAAATTATAGATGCTTTAAAAAATAATTTTACTGTATCTGAAAATTCTGAGATTACAATCGAAGCAAACCCCGAAGATTTCTTCGAAGCAAATTTTGAGGAATATAAGGATGCCGGGATAAACCGTTTCAGCTTTGGAGTGCAGTCGTTTGTAGATTCTGAATTAAAATTTTTAACTCGAATGCATATTGCTGAGCAGGCTGAAACTGTAATACGCGAATGCCGCAAAGTTTTTGATAATGTAAGCTGCGATATAATTTATTCCCTGCCGGATCAAACGAAAGAAAACTTAGAGTACTCACTGAATAAAGTAATTGAACTTAACATTCCCCACGTATCAGCTTACACGTTAATTTTTGAAGAGCAAACAAAGCTTTATACACTGCTGCTGAAAAAAATTGTAAAACAGAATGAAGATTCAATTGAGTCAGATTTATATTCTTACGTTTCAAATTTTTTAATGAAGAGTGGATTTATTCATTACGAAGTATCTAACTATGCTAAACCCGACTATGAATCAAAACATAATCTGAAATACTGGAGCTATGAAAATTACATCGGTTTTGGCCCCTCAGCGCATTCACTTCATAACGGCAGGCGCTGGAATAATTTCCGTGATATAATAAAATACAATATTTTTTTGCAGGATGGAAAGCTTCCTATAGAAAATGAAATCATACTTGATGAAAAAATGATGAAGATGGAATTTATTATGCTGGCATTGAGAAGTACGGGAGTAAATTACGAACGGTATAAAAAGTTCTTCAATACAAATTTTTATGAAGAGTTTGAATATTCAATAAATGAATTACAGCAAAACCGTTTAGGAATAATTTTAGCAGAGGATTTTAAACTTACTGAAAAGGGTTTTAAACTAACAGATGAAATTGTAGCTAAATACTTCTGAAGTTTATATTTTTCTTTTTGTAGATGAGATTTGATATAAAAATTGCAGCGAAGATAAATGGAATTGCCCCCAGTAAATCCGCAACATAATGATAACGAAGATACACCGTTGAAAAAATCATAAGGCATGCATAAGGAAGATAAAAGTAAAAAGTATTTGAACGGATTTTTCTTGAAAGATAAGCGATAAGCACTATCATAATAGTATGCCCTGAAGGAAATGCATCGCGCTGCGCATAATTTTCGGGATCAGGTACTCCCATCGGAATCGACTCCCCAAAATCAATTATCTGCCTTAATAATTTAGTAAAAAATATCCCGGGCAGTTCAGTATCAATCGAATGAAAAGTATGAATTGTAAACCGCGGACCTATAGCCGGTACCATCAAATACCCAAGGAACGAAAGATAAAATCCGAGAAAGATAACAAGCATTGCGTATTTAAGCTCTTCATATCTGTGCCACAGATAGAGTTCCATTGCAAAGATAACAGGCATCAGGTAAAATATTCCGTAAATAATCTGGATAAATTCAGTGAACCATGGGTTATTAAAATAGAGAGAGATATTAGTCGGGTCCGTTCCGAATATTGCTCTGTCAATCCTTGCAAGATAACTGTCATATAGCACCGGACTTGAATACACCATCAGATAATAAATCTGCTTAAAGCAGAAAAGCACCATAAGTATCGGATAAAAAAATCTTATAAAGCGCGCGACTCCGGGTTTACGTTTTGCGAACTCATCTTTCTTTTCATAAATGCTTACGCAATAGACAATTGTTATGCCAAGAAATAAATTCAAGGCAATCATTACAAACTTTCCCATGATGGGAAGAAGGAATAATCCGATTAAACTAAGTACGAGAAGGAAAATCTGATTTGTTATATCGGGAGCTTCTAAGTATCGTAACCTATTTTTAAAATCCTCAATCAATAATGTATTTTACAAATGGGTTAAAAGATAAGTAGCCAGGCTTAAAAATATTGTAATGCCAACTACATCCTGAAATGCAGTTTCAAAAGGACCCGATGTAATGGCAGGATCAAAACCAAGTTTTTTGGAGAGAAAAGGAAACACTGTACCGACAACTCCGGAGAGATTTATGGAAATGAACATAGATATACCAACTGTAAAAGAAAATAAAAACTTATTGGTATCCTCCCATATATAACCCATAAATGCAACAATTAATCCGACTACAAGACCTATAATAATAGTAGTCTGTAATTGTCTTTTCACCGGTTCAAACCATCTGTCTAAACTTATTAAACCCGTATCCAGTGCGCGCACAACAATAGCTGCAGATTGCAAGCCTGTATTGCCTGCTATAGCAGAAATTATAGGCATGAACGATGCAAGTAGAATTACTTTTCTTAAAGTCTCATCAAAAGATGCTATTACAAAACCTCCGACAAATTCTATACCGAGCGTTATCAGCACCCATGGAAGACGAAGCTTGGCAATCTGGAACGGAGATTTTTTTTCAAGCTCCTCTGAATCCGAACCAACCATCTTTGCAACATCTTCAGAATATTCCTCTTCCATAACATCCATAATATCATCGGAAGAAATTTTTCCTATTACTCTACCGTTCAGGTCAACTACAGGTAATGACACAAGGTCATAGCTTCTGAAAATATTTGCAACTTCCTGCTGGTCAACATCGGCGCGGACAGAAATTACATCGGGATTCATGACGTCAATTATCTTTTTATCCGGTTCTTTCATCAGAATAATAATTCTCTTAAGAGAAATTATACCGACAAGTTTATATTCATTATCTACAACCCACACGTTATAAAGCTGGTCAACTTCATCAGCCTGGTCCTGAATTTCCTGAATCGCTTCGGCAACGGTTTTATCGCAATGAATTACGACGTATTCCTTCGCCATAATACCGCCGGCAGTATTCTCGTCATATTGAAGAAGCTCGCGTACTTCCTGCGAATCTTCTTTGTCAATCGTATCAAGGTTCTGCAGCACTTCATGCTTCTCTTCGTCATCAAGGTCGCTTACAAAATCAGCGGCGTCATCGGAATACATCTCGCTTACGATGGAGCTTAGCTTCTTGCCTTCAAGTCTTTCTACTATCTCATCTTTTCTTTCATCGGAAAGTTCGAGCAGAACGTTACTGGCAGTTTCATGCTCAAGCAATGAGAAAAGATAAAATGCATCATCATCATCCTCTAAGTTTTCAATTATAACTGCAATATCAAAATCATATAAATCGGCGATGATATTTCGAAGCGCACCGTCCGACTTATCGTGAATAAGCCCGGTGATATTTTCTAATATCTCTTTATCAACTTCAAGAACTGATTTATATGTATTTTCTTTTGACAATTTTATAAAACGCTATTGATCGGAAAAAAAAAATTGAAGTCTTGCAAGTTATCTATTACAAGACGGAGTTTCAATTTAAAACGGTAAATGAATTATTAATTTTTGAGAGGAGGATTAAATGCGTAAATTATTTTTGCGGGCAAATTCCTCGCAGTATTGTTTTGCTTCGGCTAATCCGACACCGGATGCTTCCCTGTATAATTTTATTGCAGTAATAAAATTTCCGTTTTCAATCAGCACTTTCATTTTTTTTTCAAGCATAGAATCATTGCTTTCAAATACATCTTTTTTCTCTTCGCCATTGCCTTCAGTTTTAAATAGTCCAGGCATTCTTTTCATTATTTCTTCAGCCTGCTCAACTACTGCTTTTGCATCGGCAAGAGGAATGTTTTCTTTTTGCTGAACATGTTTTATTGCTTCAAGCTTTTTTCCCTGCTCCATAAATTCCACAATTTCACCAATCAGTTTAAAATCTTTTGCAGCTGCTCTTATATTCTTTTTAGTTTGAAGTGAAGGGTCGTACATTTCCGTAGACTGAGCAAATATCTGCTGGTCTCTTGGAATAGAATATACCTTGGATTTCTTCTCCCTTCCTGAAAATAATTTTACAAGAACAAAGAAAAGGAATGCTATCCCCGCACCGATTAAACCATATATAAATGTATCAGGCATAATTTTAAATTACTTAATTTCGATTATTTTTACTATGTAAAGAAACAGCATCAAAATAGATTTTAAATAATATATTGATTATCTTGCAGAAAAATAAATTTCAAAATGAAAACTCTCCTTATTGTACTATTTTCGATTATAACTTTAAATTTATTTGCACAGGATTGGGAGAATGACGAACGTAAAGACAGGCATCATAAACACGATGAGTACAAAAGAGATTTTTACACCGTGGGACTTTATACGGGCAGTTACATTGGCTTAGGATCTCAATCAGAAAAAAATTTTTATTTTAATTCGATAGCAGCTGAAATAGAATATGTAAAATTTCGTGACCTATCTCTTTATGCAAGAGGGATTTATCAGTTCTCTGATGTTTCTGAACCTCTCCTTTATATTCCGAACTCAACTTACGAGCAGCCTTTTCACTATAAAATGATTATCTCATTCGGCGGCAGATATTATGTACGCAAAGAAGGTAAAGTTAGGCCTTATTTACAGCTTGGAATAAATCAGGAAACTCAGTTTCAAAAGGAAACTGTAGTTAAATATACTAATCCTGACGGAACTGAGTCCTCCTATACAGTATCAGGTGGTGGATATAATTTTTACTATTTTATGAATATTGGCATCGGTTTCAATGTAAAAATTTCTAAAAGATTTAACATAGATTTTAAATATGACCTCAACAAATCTATTGAAAGAAAAGTATCAGGCTTCAACGGCTTTTCAGTTCTTGCAGGATTAAAATATAATTTATAAAAACAAATATGAAAAAAATATTTGTAACTATATTATTTTTGTCAAGTTTAAATTTGTTTGCACAGGATTGGGATGAGAATGACAATGAAAGAAAACATCACAAAGAAGATAAATACAAAAAAGATTACTTTTCTATAGGATTATATGGAGGAGGTCACACAAGCAATTCTTTACATGTTACAGAAGGTCCTTTTAATTGCATTTCATTTGAACTGGAGTATACAAAATCAAAAAACTGGGGATTTTTTATCAAAGGAATTTATGAATTCACTCCACAAACAGTGCAAGAGCTTTTCTTTAATGATTATGAATACTTACCTGAATTATTTAACGTACAAAATCCGACTGCTTTTATATACCTTTTCAATTTTGGAGCAAGATATTATGTTACTAGAAGAAAAGTATCACCGTATTTCAGCGCCGGAATAAGCAATGAAGCTTCGTTTATAGGTAAGTATCAGTACTCTATACCTCAGGGTCAAAACTCTTACTCAACTGCCTATGGGAAGAATACATTCAACACATTTATTTCATTGAACCTCGGCACAGGTCTAAATTTCAGATTATCAGAAGCATTTTCACTTGATATGCAATATGATGTCTATCAATACCTTGGAAAAAATAATTATCATAATGCTGGCTATTCAGGACTAATTGGCTTAAAATATAGTTTATAAATTACTCCGACTTTCATGAAAAAAATATTATTCTCAATTGTAATTATCTTAATGCATTTAAATCTCTTTGCTCAAAGCGAAGAACGGCAGAATAAAAAGGATTACTTTAATATTGGCTTGTACAGCGGATACTACAAAGGGAATGCTCCCCTTCTGTCAAAATGGAAATATACAAGTACATTAACATTTGAAATTGAGTACTTTAAGTTCTCAGATTTATCTTTTGTGTTCAGAGATATCTATGTTTTTTCTAAAGCCAAACTATATGACCTGGAAGGGATAAAAGAACAGCCATGGATAAAGCTGAATGAACCAAGGACTAACAGGATTAATATTTCAATTATGGCTAGATATTATTTAGGAGGAAACAAGTTCAGACCATATCTGCAGACAGGGCTAAACCATGAATATAATTACATCGGGGATTATACAATTGATTTTTATGACCCGGATGGAAATGTTTATGAAACTTATTCAAATCACTCTTATGATATTAACCGTTACTCGCTAAATTTTGGCGCAGGGTTAAATATTGAATTAACGAAAAAATTCTCACTCGATATGAACTATGATATTTATAAAGCACTCGGGAATAATAACGGAGTAGAATACTTTTATGATGAGAACTCGGATATCCGAAGCGGCTTCAACGGATATTCTTTTCAGATGGGACTTAAATATACGTTCTTGTAATCTCCTTCATCTATTCTTAATCCAAATGCAGTTTCATGCCTTCGTGAGTAGCTTTGAAGCCCAGCTTTTCATAGAAGCGGTGGGCATCTTTTCGTTGTTTATCAGTGGTAAGCTGAACTATCCTGCAGTTTTTTTTCTTTGCTCTTTCTATAGCATACTCCATCATCTTTGTCCCGATTCCCTTTCCTGTCATAGTATCCTTCACTCTTACACTTTCAATCATCATTCTCATACTTCCGCAAAATGTCAGATTAGGTATAAATGTCAGCTGCATAGTGCCGATTATTTCACCGTCAAGTTCAATAACAGTAAGCTCCTGATTTGAGTCAGCATCTATACGGTAAAAAAAATCATAGTAAGATGAAGGCAGGGGCATTTCAAATCTTTCTCTTGTCTTGCCCAGGAAATCATTTGCAAGCATTTCAACAATTGCAGGTACATCTTCTTTAGCAGCTTTTCTGAAAATCATTTTACAGTTATATTATATTCAATAGTTGGAATTTTACCTGTGTAATCGAAAGACGCAGCATACGCTCCATGGCTTAACATATCTTTTTTCAAATCTTCCGATAGTCTTTTATCGTCATTAAACAGAACTTCGCTTACGTAATTATATTTTTCAATTTCAAAATGAATATGCTGCGGCGCACCTGAATTAGGATAACCCGCAGGTCTTATTGTTTCCACTTCTATCTTACCTTCATCATTCGTATTTACATAGCCAAATAGTTTGGGATTTTTATATTCACCGTAAGAACCTTTATTATCCGTATGATACAAATATATTAAAGTATTCGGCAAAGAATTTCCCGCAGCATCTTTAAATGTAAACCTTACTTTTATTTTCTCACCGTCTTCAGCATCATTGGAAATTTTTATAAACTCAGTTGGAGCATTAGTTTTAATTATATCGCGGAAAGCATCAGTATGATGTATGCTCATATAATCATCATCAAGTAGAATCTTTTGCGCTGTGAACTCCCCTTTTGTAATCCTGGATTGCAAATCATCTGTGAGGCTTGGCGCTACTTTGCTTTGAGTGCAGCAAAAACTTGAGAGGGATAAAAAGAAAAGTACAATTATCAGCTTCATTTGTTTTTTCTTTTTTAAACGGATAGATTCAGGCGGGGTTGCGTTTTATGTGTATCGCTGTAAAATTTTATAAAGCACAAAACACATTACTATTATTAATGCTATGAGAAATGAAAAAACATAAACAGGATTCAGCCTTGGCTTTTTTATCCCCTTCTCTTCAGCTTTTTTCTTCTTTCTTTTTTCTTCGTCGTCTTCTGCAAGAATTTTTTCCATCCATAGCTTTGTATCTGTGAAATTTTCGTTCACTTCAAGAAAGAGCGGCGAGTTCACCTGCTTTAGATTTGCCTCAGCATAAGATTTTAAATTCAATATACTTTCCGGAATTTCGTATCTGTGCTTTAAATCATTCAGATAAACCTTATTGCAATACTCAACAATCAACCTGCTTACATTAGCGTTGCTTCCGAAAACCATGCCGTCAAGCTCGAGTAAATAGTTCAAATCATTTCTGAACAACCTCATCATACCTGCCTTTTCAATTTTCACAAATAAGTCATTTCGTTCTTTTTCATTCGATATCTGAAAATACGTTTTAGCATAGTACATACTTTGGTTTCGCATATCTGCAATTTTTTTTGCATTAGGAGTAAGGTCGTAATCAATATCATAGCCTTCGCTTGAAGCGATATGCGGTTCAACTTTAAAATCGGTGCAGATAATATCGAGATAATATTTATATGGAATTAAAATTCGCTGCCATAGCGCTTCTTTATGGGCGGGATGCAACTCAAGAATTTCATCAATGTACTCAATCGCGCTTTCGAAGTTTTTTAATGCAACTTCTTCCTGAGCCAGAGTGAGCTTGTTTTCGATATTGAGCATATAAAAGGGATATGTACAAAATAGCAAGAAAAGAATTAGGATATTATTATAAAATTTCCCCTATACCTACTAATAGGGAACATCATCTTTTTTTTCTTGACATGACTTATTATATTTGATGAGTATGTATTGTGGAGAGAAAATAAGCCGGAAGGAATAAAATGTTACAATAATTTTACTATTCGTTTTTCAGAATGGATACAAAACCCGTCAAAAATTCATCAAAAAAACTAAATGAAGAAAAAAAAAATTTAGTACTAAAGGTTCGCCCTGGCGAATTGTTTTTACAACACTTTTGAATAGAAAATCCGACCAAAATCCGACTTCTTTCCGAGTTTTCAAATTGTGAAATGGTGGATAGTAAATAGCGATTTTAGTGCAATTTTGTGGTTTTGTGTTTTAGTAGTAAAAAAAAATCCGACTAAAATCCGACCAAATTCATTTAAGATTTTTGATTTAAGATTTGAATTTTGTGTTAATTTTGTGGTTTAGTGTTTTAGTGGCAAAGAAAACCCGACTAAAACCCGACTTTTTATAATTTTTAAATAGAAAGAAGGTTAAAAAGAAAAATGTGACAATAATGTTACATCTGAAATCTAAATTAAAAAAATGTTACAATAATGTTACTCTTACCTTCTACTTTATACTTACTACTTTGTACTCTAAAAATTAATGATGTATTGGATGAGCCAGAGCTTCGCTATTTTTATTCCGCTGGTAAATGCTCCACCCGGCTCCGGCAAGGACAACAACTGCTCCGATAATCTGCAGATGATGAACTCCCTGACCAAGGAAAACAATACTGTAAAAAATAGTAAGAGGAACGCTGAAGAAAGTATAGACCATAGCCGATGATGCACCGACCTCGCTGATGCATTTATAATAAGAGCCGAAGACAACTGCTCCGCCGATAACGCCGACAAATGCAAGCATCATATAATTATTAAGTCCGAGCGAAGCCCACGGAGTGGACTGAATCCCGGCAAATGAAAAAGGAATAAGGACAACTAAACCGAAGAATGCAAGCAATGCCGTGAAGGCTGCCGGATGATATTTTTTGCTGATATCACTTACAAGCACAGAGCTGAATGAAATAAGTACAGCTGATATAATCATTAGTATATCACCGGATAAGCTGCCGCTGCCGTGATGCATACCGCCGAGAGTAGAAATTACAACTCCGGCAATTGCAACCACTGCACCGGCAAAAGCAGGCCATGACCATTTTTCGAGCCGGAATATGACGGCAAAAATCATAGAGAATATAGGTGCGGTGTTGAATATAATTGAGCCTTGCGTAGCTGAAGTTTCCTGAAGTCCTGTAGCGATTGTGTATGAATAGAGACCGAAGTTAAGTCCGCCTGCAAGTGCAATGATAAGCAGTTCTTTTATAGGTATCTTCTTCCATTTTTTCCAGAACGTTGCCAGCAGAGCCATAGATATTATAATAAGAAGAACACGAACAGATGCAACTACACCGCTTTCAATACCTTTAAGCATGTGCAGAAAAAGATAATTGAAGCTTACAAGAACGGCAAACAATAGTCCGTACTTATTTAGGAATTTGCTCAAAGTTATCCCCCGATAATTATTTGAATGATTTCAAAGATGAAATGAAGTTTGAGCAATTTAGTGTTTTGAAATCATTAATACAAAATAAAAACCCGCTGACAATATTTACTTTATCAACGGGTCTAAGGAAAGGAAAAGGAATGAAAAAAAATTGTTACCGGGTTATTATATTTTAATATACCAGGCCGCCCGGAGCAGCGCTCATATAGAATAAAGGATTTGTTGCTATTATATCGTTGAACTCTCTTAACTGAGAAAAATTTACATTGGAGCATTTGAAAGAAAGCAGTTCGTTATTATCTTCGTATAAAATTACCATAACTTCGTTGTCATTCATTTTTTGAAATGTGAATTTCATTTCTGTACCTTTAGATGACTTTTTTGTAATCTTTATAAAGGGTTTTTCGAGTTTGTTGAATTCTACTGACATGGTGTTTGAGTTATAGGGTTAATTAATTTGCTTCTAATTCCCTTATATTCACTTTCCGTGCCAAAAAAAATTTAATAAAATAAGCTATATTACATGATTTTATATAGGAGATGCAATGGAAAAAGTAGTTTGAAAACTGTGAAGAGAAACAAAAAACCCGCTTAAGATACTCTCAAGCGGGCTTTTATATTAAATCTGAAATCCGAAATCAGGATTATCCTATTCTTTTTTCAAGTGCATGGTACTCGTCCCACATTTCCTTAGGAAGAGCATCACCGACTTTTTCAAAGAATTCTTTCATACCGGGAAGTTCGCCTTTCCAGTTTTCATTTTTAACTTCAAGTGCTTTTTCAACTTGTTCTTTAGTCATATCAAGACCTGTGGTATCAATTCCATCTGTTGTCGGTACGTTACCTATTGCAGTTTTGACTGCATCGGTTTTACCATTAAGTCTTTCGTATACCCATTTAAGAACTCTGGCGTTTTCACCGAATCCGGGCCATAAGAACTTGCCGTTCTCATCTGTCCTGAACCAGTTGATGTGGAAGATCTTTGGCGCTTTATCACCGAGCTTCTTGCCCATATCGAGCCAGTGCTGGAAGTAATCTCCTGCATTGTAACCTATGAATGGAAGCATTGCAAACGGATCTCTTCTGATAACACCGACTGCGCCTGTTGCTGCTGCCGTTGTTTCAGAGGACATTGTTGCGCCGACGAATACACCATGCTGCCAGTCGAATGATTCATATACAAGCGGAACGTTTGTGGCTCTCCTTGCTCCGAATAAAATAGCATCGATTGGAACTCCCATAGGGTTCTCAAATTCAGATGAAATGCACGGGCATTGGGCTGCAGGTGCTGTGAAGCGTGAGTTCGGGTGAGCGGCATTGCCTTCACCTGTATAATCTCTTCCCTGCCAGTCTTTCATTCCTTCAGGTTTTTCTTTTGTGAATCCTTCCCACCAAGGTTCATTCTCTTTTGTAAGAGCAACGTTGGTAAAGATTGCATTCTTATGAAGTGAAGCAATTGCATTCGGATTTGTCTTTGGGTTTGTACCCGGAGCAACGCCGAAGAATCCTGCTTCAGGATTAATAGCATATAATCTGCCGTCTTCGCCTATATACATCCATGCGATATCATCGCCGACTGTTTTTACTTTATAGCCCTGATCTTCAAGAGCTGATACCATCATAGCAAGATTGGTCTTTCCGCATGCAGAAGGTAAAGCAGCGGTGATGTATGATTTTTTACCGTCAGGAGTTTCAAGTTCAAGGATAAGCATGTGCTCAGCCATCCAGCCTTCCTGCTTAGCAAGCCATGAAGCTATACGAAGAGCAAAACACTTCTTTCCGAGTAATGCGTTGCCGCCGTAACCGGAACCGACAGACCAAATTAGATACTCTTCTGGGAAATGAGCAATATATCTTCTATCAGGATTACAGTCTGCAACTGAGTGAAGACCTGCAACGTAATCGTATTCATCTTTCATCTGGTCAAGAGCTTTCTGCCCCATTCTTGTCATAATCTTCATATTGGCAACTACATATGGCGAATCGGTAAGTTCAACGCCTACTTTAGAAGCAGGAGCGCCAAGAGGACCCATTACGTAAGGCACAACGTACATTGTTCTGCCCTTCATGCAGCCGTCATAAATGCCTTTCATTATTTCTTTCATCTCTTCAGGTGATTTCCAGTTATTTGTGACACCGGCATCCTTTTTATCTTTAGTACAAATAAATGTACAGTGTTCTACACGTGCTACGTCGTTTGGATTTGAATATGATAAATAACTGTTCGGATAAGTTTCCTCATTGAGTTTATGGAAAGTACCATCTTCAAGCATTTTATTTACGAGCATTTGATATTCTTCATCTGAACCGTTGCACCAATAAATGGCATCGGGTTTACAAAGATCAGCGCATTCCTGCACCCAATCTTTCAACTTCATTGAGTAAGGCATTTTTTCTCCTGTGGTTTTATATGTTTTAGTGAATAAAAAATTTTATATAGACTTATTGCAGAATTACTTCCAAATTTTAAACGTCATCTTTCTTAACTTTTTTCTTAGGTGTTAATATCTTCTTTATCTTATGTGTATACAAGTTTTCTTTTTTAATATCGGTAATCGAACTCTGATTATAACTCATTAATATCGCAACCGGCCGCGTCGATTCAAAATTCATAAGGACAATTTTTATCATGCTCATAATCGGGATGGAAAGTATCATACCCATCACACCCCATACATAACCCCACATTATCAAAGATAATAATAATAATATTGGACTTAAATCCAATTTATCCCCCAAAACCTGAGGCTCGACAATATTACCTACAACGTTTGCCAGAACTATTAAAATTATAAGTATTACTATTGCTGTTCCAAAGCTATCGAATTGCACCAGCGCAGTCATGAACGGCAGTATAGTTGCAATCATAGAACCAATCGTGGGAATATAGTGCATCAGAAAAGACAGAAATGCCCATACGATATAAAAATCAACATCGAATAACCAGAGAATTATACCTATGAGAATAGCATGTAAAAGATTTATAACAGTCTTCCCTACTATATATCTGCGTACATCCAGAAAAATATCTCCCATTGTATTAGCTATTCTTCTCGCGCGCTCTTCAGAAAATGCTCTTAATACTCTGCGTTTTAAGCTGCCTAATTCAGAAAGAATAAATATCACATAAATGAGAATAAGAACAAAATCACCAAAGATACTTGCTATACTTGTGAACAATGAAGTTATCCAGCCCTGAACAGAGCTATCCTGAATTATATTTTTCAGGTTCATAGATTCCTTTAAAGCTACAGCATCTATTCCATAATTTTTAAGATTATCGGAAGCATATTGGAGTAATAAATTGAACTTATCCTGATATTTGGGAATACCGGCTGTAAAAGGACCAACACTTGTTAGTATAAATACACTTACAATGTTTGCAATTATAACTATAGTAAGTATTACAATTACGATGGCTAAAAACGAAGGTACTCTTTTCTTTTTTAGTAATTCAAAGAACGGTTCAAATATAAATGCTATAATGATTGCTATAAAAAACGGCAGCAGTATTGCCTGCAACGTTTTTAATGCAAAAACGGATACACCCAGAATAAAAAGGACGGCAGCAACTTTCAGGACTTTACTATCTTTCATTAGATAAGTTTAGTTGTAAAATGGTCGTTTCTTATATGGAATGGGGTCTTCCTTTTTTGCTAACTGAAATCCTCTGAGCCTCAATGCGCAGCTATCGCACTCACCGCAAGCCTCAGTATTGCTTTTATAACAAGACCATGAGAGATGAACCGGTGATTTCATCTGTATGGATTTTAAAACTATATCTTTCTTCGATAAATTTATTATTGGTGTTTCTATTTTTATTTTTGTTGAAGGCTTAGTGCCCTTCTCTATCATCTTATTATAAGCATCAAAAAAATCCTTACGGCAGTCCGGATATCCGCTGGAATCTTCTTCTACTGCTCCTATATAAATATGCTTTGCGCCAATTACTTCTGCCCAGCTTGTTGCAATTGCAAGTATGTTAGCATTGCGGAAAGGGACATAAGAATTAGGTACATTTTTATTTTTGGAGCTGACCTTTTGTAAATTAGCTTTTTCGATTTTAATATGCGTGTCAGTTAGTGATGAACCGCCGATATCCCGAAGATATCTTATATCAACAACTAATCTTTTTTTGACGTGATAATATCTTGCAATATCCTTGAAAGCTTTCAGTTCTCTTTTCTCTGTTTTCTGCCCGTAGTTTATGTGCAGAAAGGCAAGTTCATATTTTTTTGCAGCATAGGCAGCCGTTAATGCGCTGTCCATTCCGCCGCTTACAAGTACAATTGCCAGTTCTTTTTTACTCAAATTTTTAATACGGAGATTAATTCAAATAATTTAGTTCTTTTGCTTTTTGCGTTAATTCATCTCTGAAATTCGGGTGAGCAATATTAATTAAAAGTTCAGATCTTTGTCTCAGATTCTTACCGAACAAGTCAGCAATACCGAATTCTGTTATGACGAAATGAACATCACCTCTTGAAGTTGTTACACCAGCGCCCGGAGTTAAGAACGGCTTAATCTTGGAAATTGTATCACCTTTTGCAGTTGATGCAAATGCCATAATAGGTTTGCCGTTTTTACTTCTTGCAGAGCCGCGGATAAAGTCAACCTGTCCGCCGAATCCCGAATAGATTTTATGTCCGATAGAGTCAGCGCATACTTGCCCTGTCAAATCAACTTCTATGCATGAATTTATGGAAATCATATTATCGTTTCTAGCTATTGTAAACGGGTCATTTACAAACTTTGACGTCCTGAATTCAATTAAAGAATTATCATCAATATAATCGAATACCTTTTTCGTTCCGATGACAAAACTTGAAACTACTTTTCCGGGAAGCAATGTTTTTCTGTCACCGTTAACTACCCCTAGTTCAATCAGATCTATTAAGCTGTCTGAGAACATTTCTGTATGAATTCCTAAATCATTCTTTTCTCTCAAATAAGGGAGCACTGCATCGGGGATAGCACCGATACCCATTTGTAATGTATCACCGTCTTTAATTAAAGTAGAAATATTTTCAGCTATTTTTCTGTATACTGCTTTTTCTTCTTTGCCCATATTCGGGTCAACCATAGGAAGTTCAGGCAATGCGATATCACACTCAACTATATAATCAATTTTGTCTATATGAATAAAGTTGTCTCCTAGCACTCTCGGCATCTGCTTATTCAACTGTGCAACTATAACCTTAGAATTTTCCGCAGCTACTTTTGAACACTCGTTACTAACACCAAAGGAACAATAGCCGTGTGAATCCGGCATTGAAAGATGAAGAAAGCATACATCAATCGGAAATCGTCCGCTTTCAAATAATATTGGAATTTCAGACAAAAAAATTGGTGTGAAATCTGCTTTTCCGG
Source organism: Ignavibacteria bacterium (assembly GCA_044226845.1). GTDB lineage: Bacteria > Bacteroidota > Ignavibacteria > Tepidaquicellales > Tepidaquicellaceae > JAFDZO01. The sequence goes on along the minus strand of JBGAGG010000012.1, from coordinate 65,532 downwards.
CTTGTACTGCTTTTCTAACGTTATTTCCTGTAAAAAGTGCATTGTGACGGAAATGGCCTTCCATATGGGGCTCAACATAAGGTGCGGTTGTAAATGATGTTAAATGGCAAATTTCTACATTGTTAAGCTCAGTATATCTGTTGCAAAGTGCTTTTACGAGTAATTCGGGATAACAGCTATTAGCGTGTAAATATACTCTATCACCTGATTTTACTATTTCAACTGCTTTTTCGGGATTGACTATCCTGCTTGCGTATTCGTGAATCATATTAAATGTGAATTTATATTAATAAAATACCTCATATATTTTAAAGATTAAATGAAGTTTAAAAGGATTGATAATTAAGTTTTATTTATATGTAAAAATCGATAAAATTGGTGGCATAAAAAATGATTTATATCACATTTTTTTATGAACTTTATTAGTTATAAAATGTTATTAAGATAAATCTTTAAAACAACCAAGGAGAAATAAAAATGTCAATGTTAAAATCAGTAATTTTCTTAGTGTTACTTACATTCGCCGTAACTTCAATTTCCTATTCTGCAGGTAATCCTTCTGACTTAAAAATAGGAGATAAAGTATCTGATTTCACTATCACAAATTACGATGGTAACTCTTATACCCTTTCACAAAACACAAACGGTTACACAGTAGTAATGTTCTGGTCATGCGAATGCCCTTTCGTTCAGCCTTATACAGAAAGAATTACAAAACTGGCAAATGATTATTCTGCGCAGGGAGTAACTTTCTGGGCAGTTAACTCAAATAATACCGAATCAACGGACAGAGTAAAAGAACATGCTTCAGAAAAAGGATATCCTTTCCCTGTCTTGAAAGATGACGGAAATGTTGTTGCAGATCAGTTTGGCGCGCTAAGAACTCCGGAAGTATTTGTAATCGATAAAAATATGACATTAGTTTATCACGGAAGAATTGATGATGATAAAGACGCTTCAAAAGTTACTACTTCAGATCTTAAAAATGCATTAGACGAATTAATTGCCGGCAAACCGGTTTCAAAATCAACAACAGTGTCATTCGGCTGCGGTGTTAAAAGAAAATAATTTACTTAAAATTATAAATGAAAATATTAAAAAATTTAGTCCTTCTCTCTGCAATATTTGTAACTTTTAGTTTTGCAAATGCGCAGGATTTAAAACCGCTTAAGGAAGACGTTCTTAAGGAAATATTAAAAGAGAGTGATGATAAAGTAGTTGTAATAAACTTATGGGCTTACTGGTGTGCTCCTTGCAAGGAAGAGTTTCCTGACTTAGTAAAATTCGGCAAAGAAAATTCAGATGATTCAAAACTGATTTTAATTTCGCTCGACGAAACCGGAGATCTTGAATCTAAAACCAAACCATTCCTAGCAAAAAATAACGTTGATTTTGTTTCCTATTACAATGCATTCGATAAAGATGAAAAACTTATCACTATGCTTGATAAAAACTGGGAGGGAGCAATTCCTTCAACTTTCTTTTTTAAAGACGGTAAATTAGTTAAAAGCTTAGTTGGTAAACAAACCGAGAAACAATTCAAAAAAGCCTTTGATGAAGTGAATAAATAGAATTTAATTTATTCGATATATAAAAAAAATCCTGCTGTGAATATTCATAGCAGGATTTTTTATTTTATTACAAAATTTTTTAAGTGTATTAAGCCGATTGCATTTTCTGTTTAGCAATTCTGTCTAATCTTCTGCTTCTCTCTCTTCTGGCTTTTGGTGTTAATGGACCTATGAAATAAGTCTTAATAATGTACCACCAGAAACTTCTTTGATTTAACTCAGGGTCAATCTTATGAGCAATTTTCGCATGCGCTGCCGGAGCCTCACTCCAGTGTAATCCTGCTCTGTCATGATGAACTGTGTGGAAACCGTTGTTAAACAAAAAGAAATTTAAGCCGCCTACAAAATTTCTTGAGTGGTCGGTTTCAGATTCTTCATCTGCGTGAACGTGCTGAAGGTAGTTGAAAATCAAAACACTGAATAAAGAAAACTGCTGTGGAATAACTACATACAGTAAAGCTTTTTTCCAGTCAAGGATTAAGAATACAGCAATAAATGCAGCCAGTACAAAATACTGAGCAATACAAAGCCAGAATTTTTCTTTATTCGTTTTCTTTAATTCGCTAAGGTGGTCTTTTATAGCCTTTTGCTGATAAAATCCGCTGATAGTTGGATATGAAATGAGAGTAAAGAAATTATTCTTCTCGCTGAATCTGTATGTTATAGTATAATCGCCTTCTTTGTTATTAAGTCTGTGATGGTTTTTGTTATGGGTAGGTATCCATGCAAAGACCGGAAAACCGTAAAAGCAGGTTAGCCACCAGTCAGTAAGAATGTTCAGGTATTTATTTTTCCACATAGGGAGGTGGTTGTGATTGTGTGTCATTGTAGCTACTGTAACTGCCATGAACATTGCCCAAATGAACAGGAAGATATTGAGAGCACTGAAATTTCCCTGGTCGAGTGTACTGTAGTTCCACTGTATTATTAACAGTGAAGTTGTAATGAACATGAAAATTAAAGTTTTTCTGTCTGCTTTAAATCTTAACATTAATATATTTTAGATTGTTAAATTAATTTAGAGGAAATGTTACTATGTAGATATTCATTTAAATTTACCCCATGCCTAAGTTATACATACAAGAATACTAATGTTTAAACGAAATGTTAACCTTATATGTTCCCTACCATTTTTTTCGGGTCAACTTTAGCAGTGAATTCTGCATCCGTCAACAAGCCTAATTCTATTGCTGCTTCTCTTAAAGTTTTATTTTCTTTATGTGCTTTCTTAGCAATCTTTGCAGCATTTTCATATCCTATATGTGTATTTAATGCTGTTACAAGCATAAGCGAGTTTTCTAATTGCACATTTATTCTTGCATAATTCGGTTCAATGCCTATAGCACAATGCTTATCGAATGAATCGCATGCATCACCGAGGAGTCTTGCTGAATTTAAAAAATTAAAAATCATTACCGGCTTGAACACATTAAGCTCAAAATGCCCCGTCATTCCGCCAACGTTAATTGCCATATCGTTTCCTACAACCTGAGCGCATACCATTGTCATTGCCTCTGCCTGTGTAGGATTTACTTTTCCCGGCATTATAGATGAGCCCGGTTCGTTTTCAGGAATGATAATTTCCCCTATTCCGCTGCGTGGACCCGATGCGAGTAATCTTACATCGTTTGCGATTTTCATTAAGCTGCAGGCAAGAGTTTTTAACGCGCCGGATGATTCAACAATTGCATCATGGGCGGCAAGAGCTTCGAACTTATTTTTTGCAGTTTTGAATGGCAGCCCTGTAAGCTCTGCAATATGCTTTGCAACTTTAATTGCCTTCATACCGTGGTCAAGCTGGGAAACATACCCTGAAAATTCCTGCCCCAGTGTTAGCGGAGTTGCATCCATTAAATGTGTTCTTCCGATTTTTACAACGTCCATATACTTCTCTGATTTCTCATGCAAAGTATTTCTCAGCTTATCGGTATTGGGTAATGTATTATCGATTAAAATTTTATAAGCTGCAATGTGCATTGCAGTAGGAAAAGTATCATTGGAGGATTGTGATTTATTTACATCATCATTAGGATGCAGAACTTTCTTTTCATCAGAAAGCTTGCCGCCTTTTAGTACATGTCCACGGTTTGCAATAACTTCATTCACATTCATATTTGACTGCGTGCCTGAACCCGTCTGCCAGACAACTAAAGGAAACTCATCATCTAATTTTCCTTCCAGAATTTCATCGCACACCTGTCCTATTAATTTCATTTTATCTTCAGCTAACACGCCGCACTCAAAGTTTGCCATAGCTGCAGCTTTTTTCAAAATTGCAAAAGCATATACAACTTCTTTGGGCATTAAGTTACCGCCGATTGTAAAATTTTCTTTCGATCGTTGTGTCTGCGCACCCCAGTATTTATCAGCCGGTACTTTTACTTCGCCCATTGTATCGTGCTCTATTCTGTATTCCATTTTATTTTTTGATGTTAGAATTTTATAGGAAAATTAATATTATTGAAAATTCATAACATTTTAAATTGCAATAAAAAGGTATTATTTATGTAAAATAAATGAAAAGTTGTTATTTTGAGCACAACAAAAAAAGCCCTTGAAATTTTTTTCCATGGGCTTTTTGATAACAATTTACTTCGATTTTTACTTCAGCAGCATCATTTTTCTTGTTTCAACAAATTTGCCGGCTTTTATTCTATAGAAATAAACACCTGTTGAAAGCGATGAAGCATTGAATGAATAATTGTATATGCCTGCACTTAGATTATCGTTAACAAGAGTTTGTATCTCTCTTCCTGCACCATCAAAAATAGTAACATTCACAAACTCATTAACAGGAATTTCAAAATTAATATTGGTAACCGGATTAAAAGGATTCGGATAATTTTGTTTCAAAACAAAACTTGAAGGAAGATTTGAATTTAGTGTACCAATTCCTACGGGGTCATCTCTAGATACTTCCCGCATAAACATAGACCTTCCATAAGTTGCCGCTATAATATAATACCTTCCTCGCGTTGATAAACTGTCTATTGCAACCATTTCAGTAACAATTGAAGCCTCAGACATTCCGTTATTCCATCTGTACCAGTTTACTCCAGCATTAGTCGTTTTATAACATCCCATTTCTGTGCCAACATAGATTAAGTTATCTGTAAGCGGGTGAGGAATTACATCTCCCATAGGAACATTGGGCAAGTTTCCTGAAATATTTGTCCAATTTACTCCTTTATTAGTTGTTTTAAATACCTTATTCCCCGAGCTAAAGCCATTAAGAACTGCATAAGCCTTACTCACATCACTTGGGTGAGGTTTCACCCCTCGAACAGATGCGGTAAAACCTTCAGAGCGCTCATTCCAGGAAGTACCATCGAAAACACGAAGCATTGCTCCTGTGTTCCAAGATTCAAGAGCAGCATAAACAACAGCCCCCGGGCTTTGAAATCTTGAAACATTTAGATTACTGACATTGAAAACAAATGATGAAGAATTTAATTTTTCCCAAAGTGCTCCATTATTCGTACTCTTATAAACAAAACCGCCGGAATTATGGTACAAATAAATAGGGGCAACTAAATCAGAACGGATTTTTGTATACCACTGTTTGCTGTTGTCTATACCGTTATCAATGAACGACCAATCTAATCCGGTGTTAGTGCTTTTTAATCTTTTAAATGCCATAACGTTTGGGTCATACACGCCGTCAGTTATAAAAACATTATTTGCATTTGTAGGGTCTATGGCAATTCCTCCCCCATCCCCTGGTCTAACCTGATTCCAGGTCGTTCCCCCATTAGTTGTCCGTGATATTCCATTATCCTGTGACCCTCCCATAATAAGATTTGTATTACTTACACCTACATCAATATTTACATACTGAGTTATAGGTAAAATGTTTTCATAACTAGTCCAAGTTGCTCCGGCATCTAATGATGTAGATACTCCGCCATCATGTCCTACCCAAACCTGTGAACCGTCCGGTTTCCATAAACAAGTATGCTGGTCTGCATGAATATCTTGATCGGATACAAAAGTCCAATTGGCTCCTCCATTTGTTGAACGCCATAGGAATACACCGCCAGCAAGAACAATATTTGCATTTACAGGATTAACACTAATAACATTATCATACCACCCCTGATTTCCAAGAAAAGTATTTGATGGTGTAACATTTACCCAGTTTACTCCGCTATTCGTAGACCGGTATACACCCAGTGTAGTGTTACTGTCATTTTTTGCCATGCTGACATAAATATAATTCGAACTGAACTTTGGTATGGTAATATCTGTTCTGCCAACATTAGTAGACGGAATTCCTCCGGTAGTTAATTTTGTCCAGGTTACACCATAGTCATTTGATCTGAAAACTCCGCTTCCCCAAACAGCAGCATAAAGAGTTGAGTTGTCACTAGGATGAACTTCGAAATCAGTTACATTTCCTGCTGATAAATAATTTGTCCAGGTGTTGCCACCATCAATTGATTTATAAAAGCCTCTATCTGTAGCTATATATACTACATTTGTATTAATTAAATCATACCTTACTTTATAAACAGCTCCAGGGTCACCGGATGGAAAATTTAACTTTGTGAAAATTGTACCTCCTGTAACTGAACGGTAAACGCCGGTTCCGGTTCTTTGTCTTGGTTCGCCGGTCCCTACAATCATTACATTATTATCTCCGGGTTTTAAATCAAATGAACCGATTGCTAAACTTGATAATTGAGATGAAAGTGAGTATGAAGTTAAAGAACTTAAATATAAAAAAGCCCATATACCACCTGAAGCTGCTGCAACTCTTGGGTATTCATCGCCGGTTCTAATATTTAAATCAAGCACTCTTCCTGACCATCTTGCACCTGTACTGGTAACGTACATTGAAGTTGGTCCTATTTGCGTCCATGTATTTATAGCTTCAGTAAAACTATTTTCAGAGGGCATTCTGTTTATTTCTTCCCAAATACTTTTCATTCTTTCACTAGGTATCATATTCCCCACGTCTTCACCATGCCATTTTTTGAAGTACTCTACTTCACGATTAGGACCACCTTCTCTTTTCTCTTCGGTTTCTTTTAATTGAAATCCATATAAGAAAAATGATGTAAAAAAAACTAATATTACTATGATAAGTCTTAGTGATTTATCCATTTTTTTATATTATGGTTTATAAAAAATTATAAAAAGAATTTTATTACTTCACCAAAATCATTTTTCTTACTTGAGAAAAATCTCCGGCAGTGAGTTTATAATAATAAACTCCGCTTGAAAGATTTGTTCCTTTAAATTCTATTGAGTGCGCTCCCATCTGTTTTTCTTCATTTATCAATTCAGCGATTTCTTTTCCATTCACATCATATACTTTTATCGTTACAAAGCTCTTTACAGGAAGCGAGAAATTTATTACTGTTGAAGGGTTAAAAGGGTTTGGATAATTCTGCGATAAACTATATCCATCAGCTATTGAACTATTAGATCCTATTCCTATAAAAGGACCTGAACACCCTCCTGTAACAAAAGTACGATATCCAACACTTCCGCTCCAGATTACTAAACATGAATCATTATTTACATTTCTGAAACTCGCATCAGGCGAGCCCCATAGTTGTGTTCCGGGTATATCACTCGGATTTGCTTGAACAAGCGCTCCTAAGGTACCGTTGTTAAAACTCTTAGTATAAATAATACTTGAAGTAGCACCTCTCTTATTATTAAAGGCAAAGAGATATGTGCCTATTGAACGATACATTGCGGCTACAGAAACTGCTATGGTTGTATCCCCGGAGCTCTCAACAAATCCGCTTGTAAACATAGGTGTTTCTGCGGAAATATCAGCGGAATAATAATAACTCGGGTCCCAGTCTCCACCGGCAAATAGTCTTCTGGTAACTACTAAAGCTGAGTTATTTAGATATCCCGTGGCAGCAAATCTAGGGCTTTCTTTTAATTTATCATCAGAGCGATAATCAAATAGTGATGGCTCAGTGCTGCCATAAGTAGTACTTTTGGTAAAACACAAATATGTTCCGTTTCCAAACAAATCGGGAATTCCTCTTACTATCGTAACGGTATATAGATGGTCACTACCTCCAACCGTACTTACAAATGCAATATCGGTTTCTAACTTAGCAGAATCCGGCGCAATGTTTGATGGGGAATATCCATAAGCTCCTTGGAAACTAGCATTTTGATAACCGGATATTAGATTAAAGTTAGGGGAAAATGGCGCTTCGCTTTTGAACAATTTTTGTATAAGTCTTCTACCACCTGCAACTGTGGAATCTAATGTAAGTGATAAATATACATAAGTATTGTATGTAAAAGCAGCATTATCGCTTGTTAAGCGCCCTTTACCATAACGTTTAATTGAATTTCCTGAAACATTTGCTACACTATACATAGCGCCATCCTGACGAATTCTTACAATTGACGATGAATAAATACCGGATAAATTGTAATTGATTCCTATAAAAGCATAAGAAGAGTCTCCATTTGAAACTGCTTCAACATCTAATCCGTTATCGCTTATTTTGAAAGTAGCCTGAGTAAGCGTTAAAATTAAATCAAAATTCAATCCATTATTGTTAGAACGATATACTTTAAGAGTATCCGGATTAGCACCGCCATACACTCCAATGGCTGCATATATATGGCCTGTGACACGCTCTCTTGAAATTGAATTCCCCTGAACAACTGAGTTAGCTAAGTTTGTAATGTTTAGAGTTTCAACCTGGCTTTGCTGTTCGTTATTTTTAACTACATTGAATGCATTAGGATTGCCTTTTATAACTTGAGGCTTGGTTATATCGTTAAGTTTACCTTCCCAATATCTTTGGTTTGTAATATCTCCGCTTTTCCTCGATTGTGTTATATTTTTTACAATTTGCTCTACAACAGGGCCAGATGAAGGAGTATAAATTACTTCTGATGTAGAAGTAGTTGTAGTTGCAATTTTTTGGGATTGCGAAAAAACTGACTGCGATACAACAATTAGTAGAAATATTACAATAATTTTTTTCATTGGATAGCAGCTTAATTTATTAAACAAATTTGACTTCGAATTATTATTCTGAACAATTTTTAGCAACGTGAAATAAATAATAATATATTTGAGTTTAAAATTAGTTATTTTACCAGAACCATTTTCTTGGTTTCTGTAAACGCTTCTGATTTGAGAGTATAAAAATAAACTCCGCTGGATAAATCAGTTCCATTAAATTCAGCTTCATAACTTCCTGCTGATAAATTTTTATTTATTAATTCTGATACTTCTCTTCCTGCAATATCAAAAACTTTCAATGATACAAAACCTGCTTTGCTCAGGCTAAAGTTAATTTTTGTAGTGGGATTAAATGGGTTAGGGTAGTTTTGACTCAAATTATAATCTGAAGGTATTTCTGATGAAATATTTTTTACATCCACTGAATTATTAATTCTTAAACCCCAGGTATATAACATGCCGGAATTTCCGTTTAGAAAATCCGTAATCTGCAATCTCCATTTTCCCTGCGGATTTCTGCCTGCAAAAACGCTGTTGAGAGTATTTACAGGTTTTATTGTGGGAGAAAATGAAACATACTTACCTGTTTCAAAATCACTTTCAGCATTATCTGTAAACACAGTTATAAGATGAGAAGAATAAATATTATTACCGAAATGCCTGTCATAAACAATTACTTCGTCTCCCTGAGGTGAAATAAGTTTGATCTGAAGTTCTGCATTTCTAGGATGATTTAAATCAATAAAAAGTTTTAAATCAGATACAGGTGCAGATGTGGAAACATTTATAGTGTCTTCAGTGTATCCCGCCGTTCCTGCCTCAGGAATGGTTTTAGGCGAGTATCTTAATAAATATCCTGAAGGGAAGTTCGCATTGCTTAATCCCATAACAGGAGATATCGGAACTCCGTCATTGTAGCCGTTAGCACAAGTATACACTGCGCTGCCCATTAAATTACAAGTTGATGCATTACTTGTCGAAGACCAGGACTGAAATTCAAAATCATAACTTACAGTGCTTCTGGGCTGCGGAGGAATATTAGAAGCATCAACCATCGAATACATATCTTTTCTTACTTCATCCTGAGACTTTGCATAATTCGAAATTTTTACTGCATCTATGTATCCTTTAAAACGCCCTACTCCATTTGAATTCGTGCCGATTAAAAGTGTATCCGAACCAACAGCAGGCCGTGTTCCAAAATTATATGCTGCATTCAGAGTACCATTCAGATATAATGTTCCTATTCCGCTTGGCTCACACTTTATTGCTATATGTGTCCATTGATTAAGCGGTAATGCTCTGTTCGAACCGCCGACAGCACCGAAATAAAAGTTAACGAATCCGGTCGATGTTAGGGATATGCTATAGTCTGCTCCTTTTCTGATAATAAATTGTTCTCCAGGACCAAATGATGTAGGATAAACCCACGCTTCTACTGTAACAGGTCCGTTCAAATTAATGTTAGGACTTTGAATAGCTCTTCCGTAACCAAAGCCGTCTAACTTCAGTGAATAATTTACTGCGAGCGTTTGCGACGGATTCTTTCCTAAATTAACTGAAGATGCCCCCCTGTTATAATATGAATTATAGCCGTCATAAAAATATAAACTCGTAAAAGGACCACTGGCAGGGAAATCAAATGAACATGCCAGAATTATTCCACTTTGATAATTTGCTGTATTGTATGTGTTTAAAGCTCCATAGTAAGGATTTCTGAAGTTTGCAGTAATTTCTACATTCGATAGCGCTCTATCCCATATTCTTATATCATCTATCATACCTTTATAAGCTCCGAATAATCCATTACCAATAGTTAAAGAATCATTTCCAACCCTTGGTCCTATATTGGCTCCGGTTCTTGCTGTATCAGGATTTCCGTTATAATAAATACGCAGTAAGCCCGTCGTAACTGAATCATAAGTTACAGCAACGTGATTCCATCTATTTTTTGGGAAATAGTTATAAATACTACTGTACAAGTATGTTGAGCCGTTAAGTTGAACCCTGACTCTTACATAATCCGCACTGACAGATTCTAATAAAATTCTAAAAGATTCTTTGCCAAACAAAGTTGCAGTTGTATTGATGTTGCCGGAATTGAACCAGCACTCAGCTGAAAAACTTCCACTGAGTGTGTTCAGATTAGCGGAAGGTGCAACCGCAATATGATTTGTACCGTTAAACTGCGCCGCTGTATTCCAGTACCTCTGGGCAAAAATATTTTGCATGCAGATCAAACTGAAAACGAAAATTAAAAAAAGTGATTTTTTTCTCATAAAAGATTTTATTTGAATCAAATTATTATTCTACCTAATTTTAATCAAAGAGAAAAATTCAATTTTGTCAATAATAATAGCGATATATTTTGTGCGATGACAATTTAATTTGCTATTTATTCATATATTTTCAATATTCCATTTGTCAAACATAAAGCCATTTGGAAAACTCGAAGCTAATAGATTTAATAAGAACTTTCTCCATAGAGGAAATTAAAGATTTTGAAAAATTCCTTGCCTCTCCTTACTTTACTAACGGAAGAGATTTAACTGCCTATTATAAATTTCTTATTAAATACTATCCGGATTTTAATATTTCTAAATCTGAAATACTAAGAAAATTTTTTAAGAAATCAGATTTGACGGATTCAAAAAAGGATAGTTTGATAAGGACTTACAATTGGGAGTTATTAAAACTTGGCGAAGAGTTTATCACTATTGACTCAATTAAAAAAAATAAAGGGGCTTATGATGATTTTTTTATAACGACGCTTCTAAGAAGACAATTAGGGAAAAGATCTGAGCAAGTATATGATGATATGGCTGAATTTCAGGACTCGATAAAAATGGATCACTATGCTTTTATAAATAAAATGTTCCTTCAGAATAACGGTGTTTCAGTTAAAAGACTTAACGGCAAAAGAAACGAAACACTTCCTTTGTTTCAGATGCAATCGGAAAATTTATTAAATTTTTTCCTCCATCACGCAGAGCATTTGCTAATGACAATAAATACCCATAATGGACTTTTCAAAACAAATAATACTTCAAATAACATATTTGCATTTTTAAATAGTATTGATTTCGAAAAGTACTTTAAAGAACGAGAAGGATTTGATGAAGACCTTGAGATACAAAAACTGGCTATTTATTCAATATTGATTTCGATTGATTTCAGCAATTTTGAAAAATATATTTACAGGCTGACCGATTCATTTAAGAAGAATGTATCAAATTTCGGCAAAGAAGGTCTTCTTCACATTTCAAGCTCAATTATTAATTTATTAAGCAGGAAGAAAGAACCAGAATATTTGCGTTTAAAATTTGATGTAATAAATTATGCCCTTCAAAACGATTTTTATTTTGATAATCACTACAAGCCTATTAATACTTTTAAATTTAACAGAGCAATAAGAGTAGCAATGGATTTAAATGAAATTGAATGGGCTAAGAAATTTTCAGAAACATACACAGTAAAACTTCTGGATGAGCATCAGAATAATATGAAAATTTTTGCTTCTGCTTTGATAGATTTTAATCTTGGAAACTTCGAAAGCTCCTTAAAGCACATTTCTCAATTTACTTTATTTGATTTGCCGACTAATCTTCTCATAAAAGAACTTCAGATAAAGAACTTTTACAAACTCAGCCTGATAAACGAAGAATATTATGAAACGCTTAAATACTTTTTAGATGCCTATAAAAAATATTTAAAAGAAAACTGCAAGGTTTCTGATGCTTATTATGAGCAGGGATTCAAATTTTGTGAAGGGATTACAACTTTAGTAAGTTACTTCTTTTCAGAATCCAAAAGAAAAAAATCAGATTCAATTTACAAACTGGATATATATTCTGAGACCACTTATCACAAATGGCTATGCGATGAAATAAACTCAGTTCTAATGAATTCTGTCAAAGTCCGAAAGAAAACGGCTTAGACCTTTTACTCATATCTCAACGCATCGATTGGATTTAACTGAGCCGCTTTATATGCAGGATACATTCCGAAGCCGATACCTACAGCGCTGCAAACAACAAGCCCGATAAGCACCCAGTCATAAGGAATTACTACAGGAGAATTTAAAAATATACCTACTGCATTTCCTACTGCAATTCCCAGCACAATACCTATTATTCCTCCGATGAGACATAACGTTACTGCCTCAATTAAAAACTGCCTGAGTATGACTACATTCTTTGCGCCGATGGCTTTGCGAATACCAATTTCTTTTGTACGTTCAGTTACCGATACTAACATGATATTCATGATACCAACACCTGCTGCAAGAAGTGAAATAAATGAAATTACTCCTGCGCCGTATTTAAAATACTGTGTGAAACTATTTACTGTTCCCATGAGAGATTCGTTTGAGTAGATCTCAAAGTTATCTGCTTCACCGGGTTTAACTTTTCTGATTACTCTGAATACACTTATTACATTTTCCTGACATTCATTGTATGTTTCTTTACTCGGAGCTTGAATGGCAATGTTGCATGATTTCTCTCTTGAACCCCATGCCTGTAAAAATCTTGTTATAGGAACGAATGCATAATTGTCCTGTGTCTGGCCAAACCCCGCGCCTTTAGAAGCGTATATACCTATAATTGTAAATTGTCTTCCATCGAGAAGTATTTGTTTACCTATAGGGTTTATATTCTTAAATAATTTATCAACGGTTTCAAGACCTATTACACAAACAGGTGCAGCGTTGAATACTTCTGTCTCTGTAAAAAATCTTCCTTCCTGAATTGAGAAATCATTACAAGGAAGAAAATCAGGAATCACTCCACCAATAGTAAAATTAGGATTTGTACTTTCAGCACCGTACTTGAATGTTTTTGCAAACTCATAAAACTCAAGCGACATATATTTATAAACCGTTGCTCTATCTTTTAATCTGACACCTTCTTCATAAGTAATATCAGGCCTGTTACGTAATTTGGAATTACCGGGACCGAACTGTATTGCCGGGTATTTTTGAATCTGAAATGTATTGCTGCCCAACTGACTTAAACCCGTATCAATCCCTGCCTGCAAAGCGTTAAGCAAAGTCATAATCGCAATGATCGAAAAAACACCAATGACAATACCAAGCAGCGTAAGAATAGCGCGAAGTTTATTTGTCCTCAGCGAGTTTAATGCAAGCAATATATTTTCAAAATATCCCATTGTCCTAAGGTGTCAGTTACGATTATTTATTATCAGAAATATCTGTTAATTGTTAAATGCTAATTGTTAATTGAATTACTCGTATCTCAGCGCATCTACAGGGTCCATTTTTGCAGCAGTCCATGCAGGGAAAAATCCTGAAAGCACTCCGAAAAAAACGGAAATAAAAATTGCAAGGAATACTATCCATAGCGGAATTGCAGTCGGCAATATAAACGCATCAATAATAAAACTTATAGGCAATGAAATCAGTAGCCCTATTACTCCGCCAAGCAGACAGATTGTTACCGATTCAATCAGAAACTGCATCAGTATTGTCCGCCGCTTTGCGCCGATAGCTTTCCGGATACCAATCTCCTTTGTCCGCTCTTTTACAGTAACAAACATAATATTTGCAATCCCAATGGAACCTACAATCAATGCAAGCATTGTTATCATAGTCCCGATTATTTTTATAAGTCCGGTAAGCGATTCATACGTACTTTTAAAAGCTTCCTGCTGGTTAACACCGAAGTCATCTCTTCCTCCATAAGGAATTTTTCTGGTCTTCTTCATCAGTGCAATTACTTCTTCTTTAGTCTCATCAAGATTATTTAAGTCGGCTGCTTTTACGTTAATAGAAATGCTTCTTTTAGTTCCGTATAATTTAAAGAATAATTCTATAGGAATTATAACCTGATTATCAAAGCTCATTCCAAGCAGGCTCCCCTGTTTTTCTATTACTCCAATTACTCTGAAATTATAGGTACCGATTTTTATTGCTTTACCAATAGGATTTACATTTTCAAAGAATGCTTTTTTCACATCTGCGCCTATCATTGCAACAGGATATCCACCGTCAGATTCACGCTGTGTCATAAATCTGCCTTCGCTCATATTAATTCCTAGAGTTGCCTGATACTCTGCCGTTGTACCAATTGTTCGAACGTTCTCAAGAACTAAATCCCCGTACTTCAGAGTTTTCATTGAGCCTACACTCGGGCAAAGAGCAGTTGCGCTCTGGATATTTCTTTCAACGAAAGTAAAATTTCCCATGTTAATATCTTTCCTGTTCTTATAAACGTTCCAGTCTTCTTTCCCGAACCACTCGAATTTCTGAACATATAAAACATCTGCGCCTACAGCTTCGATGCTTTTATTAAATGCTCTATTAATGCCTTCTATTGCCGTCTGCATAATTGTTACGGCCGTGATGCCGATAATAATACCGAGGGCAGCAAGCACTGAACGAAGCTTATTTGCAGTGATTGCACTGATGGCAATTACGAAACTTTCCTTTAGTTCAAGAAAAAAATTCAAAGTGTTTTTATAATTTTATTCAACAGGTACTGCTGACTTTTTTACTTTTGCCGGATTAATCATATCCGATTCTATCTCACCGTCTCTTATCTTTATAATTCTGTGAGCATGTTTAGCAATATCTTCTTCGTGGGTTACAAGAATAATCGTATTTCCGTTTCCATGCAGAGTTTCAAACAATGCCATTATTTCCTCGCCTGTTCTTGTATCAAGGTTTCCTGTCGGTTCATCGGCAAGAATAATTGCAGGATTGTTTACTAAAGCTCTCGCAATAGCAACTCTCTGACGCTGTCCGCCTGAAAGTTCATTCGGCTTGTGAGACATTCTGTCTTCAAGACCTACATTAATTAAAGCATTCTCTGCTTTCTCAAGTCTTTCTTCCTTACCCATTCCGGAATACACCAACGGAAGCTCTACATTTCTTAACGCATCTATTCTTGCAAGAAGATTAAACGTCTGAAATACAAATCCGATATCTTTATTTCTCACTTCGGCAAGCTCCTGGTCATCCATTTCACTTACGTTCTGACCGCGAAGGATATAATCACCCGATGTCGGAGTATCCAAACATCCTATGATATTCATAAGAGTTGATTTACCCGAACCCGATGGTCCCATGATTGCAACGTATTCATTCATGTGAATAGTAACATCGACACCTTTGAGCACTGTAAGATCTTCAGAGCCCATCACATATGTCTTATATATATTTTTTAATTCTATTACTGTTTCCATTTTTTGATTGGCAGTTTTAAATAAATTATTCGCCGTCTTTCTTTTTCATTTTTACTTCGTTATCAACTTTAACTTTTGAGTTATCCTCTAAGTCTTTTGTAATTGCTTTGTAACTGCCTTTCACTACTTCAAGGTCATCCTGCAGACCTTCAGTAATTTCAATATAAGTATCATCGCTGATACCGGTTTTTACATTTCTCTTTTTAGCAACACCGTTCTCAACTATGAAAACTATTTCCTGCGGCTTAATTTTTTTATCTTTTTTGTTTTCTTTTCTTTGAAGATTTTCATTTTCAGTATCCATCTGGTTATTATTCATAGTCATATCTTCTCTTACTGTAATACTTTGAATCGGTACAGCTATAACGTTATTTTTCTTTTCGACTTCTACATCAACTGTACAGCTCATACCCGGGCGGAGTTCATTATCTTTATCAATTATTCTTACTTTCACAATAAAGTTTACTACTTCTTCCTGTGTTCCAAGTCCTTTGCTTGTTGCAGTGTTTGCAATTTCATATACATATCCCGTAAATGTTCTGTCAGGGAATGCGTCAACTTTTATTCTTGCTGTATCACCGATATTTATTAAGCTTACATCAGTTTCACTCACATCTATCTGACATTCCATTGATGATAAATCAGAGATAGTCATAATTCCCGTTCCCTGGTTAAAGCTTGTACCAAGAACTTTTTCACCGACTTCATTATTAAGCTGTGTTACAGTTCCGCTCATTGGTGCATATATAGTAGTCTTTGAGATATCATATTTAATCTTTGCAAGTCCTGTCTTGGATAAGTTAATATTCGCTCTGTTGCTGTTAAGCTGTGCCAGTGATTGTTCGTAGTTGAGTCTTGAATTATCTAAATCAGATTGCGAAGCAAGGCCTTTCTTTTGTAGCTCCTGTATTCTGTCATACTCAAGCTTATTTTTTTGGACTGTTACTTCATTTATTTTCAGATTGCTTTCAGCAACGTTTACCTGAGCATTCTGTTCCTGTATCTGCGGAGCGTATGCATCCTGCTTTATCTTAACAACTAAATCACCCTTCTTAACTTCTTCACCTTCTTTGAAAGGAAGCGCTACAAGTTCACCGCTGACTTCCGAGCTGATGACTACTTTTGTTTCTGCCTGAATTTTTCCTGTAGCCGTTACAACCTGAGTGATATTATGCTTCTTCACTTTCTCAGTCTGCACATCTACCATTTTTTCCTTTTTGCTCGATGCAATTACTGCAATCACAATAACAATCACTAAGAAAATAGCCCCAAGAACAATATATTTCTTTTTCTTGCTTTTTCTTTTTTTCTTTACCGGTACCGGCTTTACTTGTGGATTTGCTTCTGACATAGTCCGTATTGATTAGTTAATTTTTTGTTTAATAGTTTAATTCGCCTGTGTAATAGTCTAATCTTGCTTTGGCGGTTATAAAATCGTATAAGGCAGTTATTCTGCTTATTAATATTGAATTCAAATTGTTCTGAGCTGTCTGCACATCAAGCAATGTATTCAACCCTACTCTGTAGCTCTCTTCCGATAAAAGAACATCTTGTTGAGCGGAGACTAAACTTCTTTCTAAAATTTCATACTGTTTAAATGATGTCTCAAGATCATATCTCGCTTTCTTTACATCATTTGTTATCTGCTGAACAAGCTGATTTAAATCTTCTCTTTTTTGTTTAATATTTACTTCTGCAATCTGCTCTCTTATTTTGTATGAATTTCCCTGAAAAATCGGATAGCTTAAATTAATACCAAGTGTTAAAACGCGGTTCGCATCCATATTGCCGACTGCATCACCGCTCCAGTTGTAATTTCCTGAGCCTGATATCGTCGGGAAGTATAAATTTTTTCTTGCAATATCTAAAGTAATTTCATTTACTTCGATTGACTGCAATGCAGATTTATATTCTGCGCGGTTAAGTTTTGCCCTGTTAACAAGCTCTGTTATATTTGAAGTCTTATCAACAATCACTCTTAAATCATTTACGGAATAATTTGTGTTAATATCATTCTGCCTTATATTATATTCACGGTTGATGTTATCGTTCATCACGAATAATAAATCCACCTTTGCTTTATTAACATCATTCTTTGATGCCTCAAGTTTGAATTCATTCTGGCTTACTAATACATCCTGCTTGTAAACATCGCTTAAAGTTTTTTTACCGACTTCCATAAATGCTTTCACGCTGTTCAATTGGTCGATGGAAACTTTAAGATTATCCTGATTAGCAACCACAATTTTCTGTTTTTTTAAAATATCAATATATGTAGATGTTACACCTAACATTATATTTGTTTTTGCTGCTTCAAGGTTATAAACTATTGAACTCAGATTTGCTTCCTCAAGATCAATGTTACGTGTATTTGCAAAACCATTATACAAAGTAACATTTGAATTCAGTCCCAGAGAAAATGTATTGTTACCGTTTGTAGATGCATCAACAGTTCTTGGTATTCCGTTTTGATCAATTATAACTCCTCCCTTAGTAGAAGAGATATTTCTGCTGTAGCCGCCGGATAAAGACAAAGTTGGGAATAATGAGCCTTTCGCATTGTCAATAGAATAAAGCTGGTTCTGGTATGTGTTCTGCAAAGTGGTCACCTGACTGTTTCTGCTGAAAGCAATATTGATTGCCTGCTTCAAGCCAAGTGAATCCTGCGCAAAAATATTTCCCGAACATAGCATTACCACAAATGCGATAATGTGAATAGATCTTTTGTGTATTTGCATTTACTTAAAGATGGGATTTTAGGTTATGAAAATTAACGTATAGAAATATAAATAGTTTCAGTCAACAGTTATATGTAAAAATTCGTTTTCTTACCCTATTTAAAATTAGACCGGGAAAGGGCGGCTAAGGTTTCATTGCTAATATACTGAACCAAATTTATTGAATTTTAATTCTCTTTATATATGCCAATATTATTAATCATTAAATAGAACAATTCAAACAATGGTATACATTACGCGTAAAGAACATTTTTCGTCATCACATAAACTTGAAAATCCTAATTTTTCAGAGGAGAGAAATTCGGAGATTTTTGGCAAGTGCACAAACTTCCACGGACATAATTATTATATAGAGGTAACTCTCTGCGGCGAGCCCGATAAAGAGAGCGGCTACCTTATGGATTTAAAACTTTTGAAAAAAATTTTGCTGGAAGATATTGTAGATAAAGTTGACCACAAATTTCTTAATGAAGTGGAAATGTTCAAAGGAATTATTCCTACTACAGAACACATGGCGGAGAAATTCTGGGAAATATTAAAGCCAAGAATAGAAAAAGAATCCCCCATAGCAAAACTTTATTCAATAAAACTTTACGAAACCGATAAGAACTGGGTAGAGTACAGGGGGTAATTTGTGGAATTAATAATTCTAATACTTTAATTGTATAATACAAAACGATAATTCTGATACCAGGCAACAATTAACAAACAACGACTAACTATTAACGACCTTCCTCTTCAATAATATCTGCTTTATAGAAAATAAGTGCATTGCATAAGCTATTGGCACTAACACAGCAGGCAAAAGCACAACGGGAAAATACGCAACGATTGTATTCGAAGGCTCATTCATAAATACTCTTAATTTTGTAGGCATAGATAAAATTGCCGTAATTACAATATTTGCAAGAAGTATCAAACCGGCAAAATTCCATATTAAGGCAATTGTTTCACTCCATTTCTTTTTTGAGTAGCAGAAGTATGCTATAACGGGAGCAGTAAGTCCGACCAGTATATCAAAATTTCTCCCTTCAAAAGACATCTGAACAGGCATTAAATTCAACAGCAGTAACATCCATAATAGTATTTCGACAATTATTCTGAAGGACTGAATATAAATTAGCCACTGCCCGGGAACATTCAATAATATTCTGTTAATTTTTTTAGATACAAGGAAGTATACTATTACAATCAATGGGATGATTACAACAATAAATATTTTCGGAGGCATCGATGAAAAGTCAAGAAAAATACCTTTCACAGATAATATATTAACTAAGATAAACCAGAGAAATGAAACTGACAAAAAAGAAGAACTGATTTTCTTCTGAACCTCAATTGAATAGCCAGCTTTTTCTGCACCAATTTTAAGTCCTCTGAAAATAATATAAATAAGAGTAACAGAAAGTAAAACAAAAAGTAACTGAATGAGTTTGAACTGTGTAGTATCCAATTGAAATTAATTAAAATTATTTTTTCTTTTCCTGCTCGTAATCATCAAGCACCTTATCAATGGGTTCCCAAAGTTCGATTTTATTTCCATCGATATCCATTATCCATCCAAACTTGCCGTAATCATAATCCTCAGGAGTTCCGACCAATGTAACGCCGTCCGCTTTTAATTTATTCAATAACTTGTGTAAATCTTTTACTCTGAAGTTCAGCATCATTTCTTTAGTGCTCGGGTCAAAATATTTTGTTTTCTCTCCAAAGATTCCGAATGTTGTACTTGCTTTTGAGTTTGCATTGCCTCTTTCGCTCCACTCGAACATCATATAAGATTCTTTTCCAAAACTTGTACCGAGATTTTTATTGTACCACTCGCCCAGTGCCTTCGGATCTTTTGATTTTAAAAACACTCCACCAAAGCCCTGAACTTTTAAATCGTCAGTAGAATTTTCAGAAGATGTCTTCGAAGAATATTTATTTATAATAACTTCCGGCATTTTTGTATCTGCATATATCTGCCAAGATTTTACCTTTGCATTATCTATTTCGGCTCTCCATGCTGCCGGTATATTCCAGTAATTATCTCCTGCTGGATTCTTGACTCCGCCATATGTTCCCTCGGCAGTTCCGGATGCAAGAAAAACAGTTGCATTCTCCATTGAGTTAAGAATAGTAATTTTATAATCCGGGAACATTTTAAAGTATGCTGTCCATCCTGCCCTCAAATTATCTTTCCCCTCAAAATGAATTCCCTGAGCATCTGTGAAAACATGGTCATCGCTGATTAGCGCAATTATACCGTCTACGTTATGGTCATTTATTTGTAAAACGAAATTTTCAAAGACTGCTTGGTTTGACATAATATTTTGTGATTTTAAAAATGAAGTTGAAGCAAGAAATAACAGGATTATTAAAAATTTCTTCATGAGGGTATTTTATTATAATTAGATTATTTTTTATCTGCGATAATATAAATCATTCTGCTAAGCACTTCATTCGATTCAATTTCAAATCCCGCTTCTTTCAAATATTTTTCAATCTCTTCCGGCAATGCTCTTACTTTTTTATATGAGCTTACAAACTGCATCCACTCTTCGTTTATTTTTTCATAAAGTAGATCAGTTACATTTACATATTCAGCCGAGTATGCCAGAAAGCAAGTCATAACTCTTTTATCATCAGATTTCACCGGAATAAATCGAGAGTCCCCTTTTAATTCAGTACTATAATCTCTGAAAGATAAAATTAATTTTCCACCCGATTCTAAATTTTCATAGCATAGCTTTATAAATTCCTTTACCCACTCCCTGCTTTCAAGATGGAGAATCGTATCACCCATACAGGTTATAAGCGAAAATTTTTTATTTACGGAGTTTAAATAATTTATAAGTTCACTATTAATAACTTCTATATCAAAATGACTTTTATGTCCGCTGAGTTCATTTAATAACTGTTCGTTAAAATCCACTGCCTTTACTTTGTAGCCGAGCTTTGCAAGCGCCACTGACTGTATGCCGTTACCGCAGCCAAGGTCTAATGCAGTCTGATTCGTCTGTGATGCAATTCCATGCGCAGCAAAGAACTCCCGCATTCGCTCTTCGTTAGTATCAAAGTCGCCCAGCATCCAGCTGTAAAAATTGCCGAGATGATTATCGTAATGCTCTTTTACTGTCATTAATTTTAACTGTAAAAAAATTCAATAACTCGTTTCATCCATCTTAACTTTGCCTCTGAAAGTCCAGAACACAAAGGTTGTATAAGTCGCAACTATCGGCATTCCTATCGCTGCCATGAGCAGCATTATCTTTAACGATGCCGCTGATGATGCGCCGTTGTAAACATTTATTGTATAGGCAGGGTCAATTGAGGAAATCAAAACATTCGGATATAAATTCAAGGCAACTGTTATCAATAACAGCATTGCAGTAAGTGATGAAAGTATAAATGCCTGAAAATATTTTCTTCTTTTTACAAGAAGCTTTAATCCAACTACACAACCGACTGTTAAGAACGGCACTATATAAAGTACAGGCTCATCATGAAACTTCTTTGCCATGTAAGGTACGTGATACAATGTGTAGCCTGTCAGAATCAGATACAAAACTATAAACCCATTTGTCGTATTCTTCACCATCACCGTCAGCTTTGCATATAACCTGTTCTCAGTTTTCATCACGAGATAAATGCATCCGTGCATCATGAATAGAGAAAGTGTCGTAACTCCTACAACTAAAGCATAGGGATTTAACAAATCCAGAAACGTCCCCTGATATACAAAACCCTCACCAATTTTTATTCCCTGTATAATATTGCCAAGCAAAATTCCAAGCAGAAGAGTAATAACAATACTTGATATGCTATAGCTTCTATCCCATAGATTTCTCCACCACTTCATTTTTTCTTTGCTGCGGAATTCGATAGATATAGCTCTGAAAATCAACCCGACTAAAAACAGCATGAACGGAATATAGAACGCCGAGAACAGCGAAGCATACACTTCCGGGAAGCCCGCAAACAACGCTCCCCCGCCGATTACAAGCCAGACTTCGTTTCCGTCCCATACGGGACCGATGGCATTAAGCGCAATGCGTCTGCTCTCTTCTTTATTAAAGAACAGATGCACTGCTCCCGCGCCTAAATCGAAGCCGTCAAGTATTGCGTAACCGGTAAACACCGCTCCGATTACCAGATACCACCACGTAGGTAAGTCTATGCCGAGAATTGTTTCCATTATTTTGAATTATTTGAATTCACTCATCAAAATATTTAAAGTTCCTAAATTAGAATATTCCGACATCGAATTAATAATATCCGTAGTAACTACGACTGTATTTTCGTTTACCCAATTTACTCTTATGTTATCTTTTATTTTTTTAAATCTCTTCATATCGGCAATATATTGAATGTTTAAATTGGCAGATATAATACCATAGTTCCTTATCTCTTTTAAATTTGAAATTTTTAATGTCAAATAATAGATTTTTTCTTCGCCCGATTCCAACTTTTTCATTTCTTTTTCAAAAATTGTATTAGATTCGGCCGTGATATTAATAAATACAAAATACTTATCACCTCCACTTATATAGCCATTTTCTAAATATAAAATATCATCTTCAGATATATTTTTTAAAACAACTTTAAAAACAATTGAATCTGTGTACTTAGCATAAATTTTATCAGCTGATAATGTTATTCCTACATTTTTATTTTCATAATAATAATATTGCTTAGCTTTCTGTGCAAATAATGAATTGGAAAAAAGGAATAGAAATAACATCGCGAATCCAATTTTCCCCATCTACAAATCCTCCCTGCTTATCAGCGGATTATCTCTTTTCAGACTCGGCAAGTCATCTTCAAAATCATCAAAGCCATGCTGGATTTTTTTATTCAATAAATATATGAACAGCACAAAGAGCAAAGTATAAACTAACATAAATAGTATAAGCGAGAACATAACATGCTCTGCCGTTACTGATTTTGACAGCGCATCGCTCGTTCTCAATAATTTATATACTACCCACGGCTGCCTGCCCATCTCTGCGGCATACCATCCTGCCTGATTTGCAATCTGCGGCAGCAGAACTGCAAATGAAAATATCAGCATCACCCATTTTTTATCAAACAGTTTTCCGCGCCACCACAAAAAGACTGCATATAAAGATAAGCCTATCAACGTCATGCCTACTGCAATCATAATATGATAAAACTGGAATATCATATTCACCTGTGAAGGCACTTCATTCTTAGGAAAATAATTCAGCCCTTTTACAGGAGCATTAAAATCTTTATAAATCAAAAATGATAAGCCGTTCGGAACGGATAATCCGTAAACTTTCTGCGCATCCTTATCAACCCATCCGAATAAATACATGTCTGCCGTCTTCAGACTATCGAAGTGTCCTTCAAGAGCGGCAAGCTTTTCAGGCTGATTTTTTGCAACTCCCTCCGCTGAAATGCTGCCGACTATCAGCTGAGCAACGGAAGATAAAGCAGCTATCACAAGCGCGACTTTAAATCCCTTCTTTGATATCTCTACAAACTTACCTCTGTATATATAATATGCGTGAACGCTCATTACTAAAAACGAGCCGGCAAGAAACGCTCCGATAATAACATGTGAAAGCCTTTCCATCGATGATGGATTAAAGACCATAGCCCAGAAGTCAGTTATCTCTGCGCGTGCCCACATGCCTTCGCCGACTATATGAAAACCTGCCGGAGTCTGCTGCCATGAGTTTGCAACTACTATCCATATTGCCGAAAAAATCGAACCGAGCGCTACCATCACTGTCGAGAAAAAGTGAACTTTGCGGCTGACTTTATTCCATCCGAAGATCAGTATTCCGAGGAAGCCGGACTCCAATGCAAAGGCAAAGATTCCCTCCGCAGCTAATGCGCTGCCGAAGATATCACCAACGTATCGCGAGTAAACAGCCCAGTTAGTGCCGAACTCAAACTCCATTACAATTCCCGTTGCCACTCCGATTCCAAAAATGAGCGCAAAAATCTTTATCCAGAATCTGGTAAGTATTTCGTATTCTTTATTATTTGTTTTTAAATAGAGGCCTTCCATAACTGCCATAGTTATGCCGAGGCCGATGCTTAGAGGCGGATATATATAGTGGAATGAAATGGTAAATGCGAACTGTAAGCGCGCAAGAATTTCGACATCCATATTTTTACAAGCTTATACAAAAATGGCGAAGATTTTATTTTAATAGAATACCAAATGATTTCCGTTTTGTGTTCATTTTGAAGTTTGCCACTAAAACTTTAAAACACTAAAAGACACTAAATTTAAAATTCTAAATTTTTACTCAATAAATTTTAGTGAGATTTTGTGATTTAGAGTTTATGTGTTAATGCTTCAATTCAAATGAAGTAATAATTTATGTGCCTTTATTTTTACATGAGTTAAAAATAAATTTATTTACATAACTTACTTCTATGAAAAAGTATCTTCGCAAAATATTTTTATTCCTAATTCCCATATTTTTTCTTGCATTCAACTTTCAGGATAACTTTATATCCGGCTGGTATTTTCAGTCAATGCCACCTCTTCATGGCGGATATATCAAGGATATTACTTTTACTGATACTCTTACAGGATATGCAGTTTTAGATATTGATTCATTCAGTACAGCACGCATTATGAAAACAACAAATGGCGGTGATAACTGGAATGTTATTTTTGAGAATGAGCTTGGTTTTTCAAAGATACATTTTATAAACTCGCAAACCGGTTTTGCAGCAAGCACAGAGTTATTGAAGACTACAAATGCGGGGCAAAACTGGTTCGCACTTACACCTCTTCCTAAATCAAGCTTTATAGATATAAGTGTTGTAAGTGAAAGTGAGATTTGGGCGACAGATTATAATGCTCTGATAGGAGGGCTGTACAGAAGCACAAACGGGGGCATGAACTGGCAGACAATATTCTATAATGCATTCCGTAATCCGAGTAAGATCTATATGTATAACTCGAGGTTGGGGTTTATGATATATTCAAATAAGCTGTATCGCACTTCTAATAGTGGCACAACATGGGATTCGGTTCCCGGTCAAAGGACATTTTATCATGAAATTAAAATGTTTGATTCTCTTACAGGATGGAAAGCGGCGGGAAATCTTACAAAAACCACAGATGGAGGATTAACATGGCAGGAACAATTTGTTCCATTCCAATCTGCATCAAGTGGAGCAAGTGATATTTCAATAATAAATAAAGATACACTTTGGATGGCAGGAGGGGCAGTAGGAACAACTTGGAAGGATTTCAGAAGTGTAGCTTTTAAAACTACAAATGGCGGGGCGAATTGGGGATACCAGATTTTGAATAGCAGTATTAACTCCTATATTCCTTTTCACATAATGTTTGTGAATGCTAACTACGGATGGACATATATTCCCAACAATACGGGCTTCCATACAAAAGTAGGCGGCAATGATACGACAATTTACGTAGGTGTTCAGCAGATAAGCAGTGAGATACCTGAGAACTTTAAACTCTATCAAAATTATCCTAACCCGTTTAATCCGGTAACAAAAATAAATTATGAAATCAAAGTTTCTGACTACATAACACTAAAAGTTTTCGATATAAGCGGCAAAGAAATTTCAACTCTGATAAGTCAGAAGCAGACTCCGGGCAGATACGAATATTTATTCGATGCATCAAACTTATCTTCCGGCATTTATTTATATACACTTCAAACACAAGATTTAAAAGAAACAAAAAAAATGATATTAGTAAAATAGTTCTCAATGCGAAATAAGAAAATCTCAACCATTCCTTCTAAACATTTTAATTGAAAGAACTTACAAAGAATGATTAAAGCAAATAAAAGATGCTAAACGCTTTTTAAGGGGATATGCTAATATTCAATAAAATATGTGAGTTATATTAAGGGGCTTGATAAATAATATAGCAATTCATAAATTTGTTTTAGGTTTTATACCTTATCAATAAATATACCCTTATGGCTGTCAAAAAGAACTTTCAAATGAAGAAGCTTTACTACTCAATCAGTGAAGTTTCAAAAATAACCGAACTCGAACAGTACGTTCTGCGCTACTGGGAGACTGAATTTGAACAGCTAAAGCCCGCGAAAAACCTTTCCGGAAACAGGATATACACCAACAAAGATATTCAGTTAATCCTTAAAATTAAGAAGCTCCTCCGCGACGAGAAATACACCGTTGAAGGCGCTAAAAAAATGCTTAAGACCTTTGCAAGCGATGAAGCTATTGAAGCCGAGCGAAGCGAGGCAGCAGCATCTAACCTTAAATCGGTCAAGTCCCCTGCCCAAGGCGAGCTAAGTCTTTTTGACACATCTGCTCAGCTTTCGACACCGGAGTCAGACGAAGAAAAAGAACAGCTCAAAAGTGACCTGAAAGAGCTTAAAACTTTCCTCAACAATCTCTTAGAAGATATTTAATAATATCCTCTACTAATTATTCTCCAATATATCACTTTCCAATTCATTTATGGCATATATCAGTGCATACTGACTATGTTTTTGCTATACAAATATCCCTGTTTATCTTTTAACAATTCTGCAAAATAGTTCAAATCCGTCACAAAACAGCAATTATTTCAAGCAAATTTTAGTTAGGCACGCCCTTTGATGTATTTATACTTAGTTCTTTGGAATTAGAATTACAATATGCGTCATTAATTTTGCCTGTATAATTTAGGGTATTTATTTTTCTCTTTTGTTCAAGGAATAATTACCATAATTTAATAGGTAATGGAACAACATTTAACATATCGACCTATAAGTAGTATGAACTTTTTTAGCACAATATTAACTGATATAGTAAAGTACGAATTCAACTATAAACTTTCCGATGACTGCATTGTCATATTTGCAGAGGGACGTGAGATAATCTCCTACAGGCAGGAAAACCTGAGGAATGATTTCCTGAATTATCTTGTTAATAATTTTAGCAGATAGTATCAGAGAAGTCTGAAGAAAAAATTCTCATCAAATGAGAATATACGCTTAGTTGAAATGAGTAAATTTGTATTAATGAAATCAAATACAAACAATATGAAAAACTTAAAACAAAATCCGATTCTTCTGATGCAATTAAGAAGAAAAGCTGCTATCCTGAATTTTATTTCTGAATTAGCTTTTAATACAGAAGTAAAGGAGATATCATACGATTTTAATGACAGGAAGAATTTCTTTACAGTCTCTTGCAACGGTATTGTAAAAGCATTCCCTCTTAACACTCCTCTTCTCAATATAAAAAGAGAAGTAAGTAAATGCCTTACAGCGGATTATAGTTCAAAGTTCAGATACAGCGATTCCCTTAATTCAATGAATGAGCTTGTTCACAGAAGCGAAGAGAATCAGCTTAACTACAGATTAGCTATCTAAAATTTTATATATACAAAAATGCCATTGGTGTTTCATGGGTTGGAACATCAATGGCATAAATTTTATTTTATTATCTAACCGGATACCTGCCACAAAAACACCAAATCACTAAATCTCACAAAAATTCTTCTTTTTAGTATTTTTATTTTTAAAACATAAATACACTAAATTTCACAAAATTTCTTTAGTGTTATTTTGTGTTTTAGAGATTTTGTGGCAATTCTCCGGACTAACTTACTTCGTTAAAGAAATATTTCCTGCAGATGTAACGCATTTCAAAGCGCTTCCGCCGTTATTCAGTCTTACTTTTAATTTAGCAGACATTGTTTCCCTATCAACTTTAGCAAAATCAGAATTTATATTTCCGAGCGAAGTATATAGATCTGCGTCGGCATCAAAATCCTCAGGGACTCTTACATTTATATTTCCTGCTGATGTATTCAGATCGATTCCCATATTTTTCCCTGCATAGGTTAATTTAATATTACCGCCGCTTGTTGAGGCATCTACAGTTCCGTTCATTCCTTCAAGCTCCATATTACCGCCTGATGTTGAAACGTTTACATTGCCGTTGAAGTATGTAATTTTTACGTTACCGCCCGATGTAGAGCTGTTTATATTTCCAAGCACATTATCATATTTTAAATTTCCGCCAGATGTTGTTGCATTTACATCGCCGACAATTTTAGAAAGTTTTATTCCGCCGCCTGATGTATTGAGCGATACGTTACCGGTAAGATTTATAACTGAAATTCCGCCCCCGCCTGTTACAACGTCCACACTATATCGCGCAGGAACATAAATTTTAAACTCCGTATTGAGATTAAAATTCTTTTTATTTGAGAAATCTGATTTCACTTCGCTTTTTACAACTACACCTTCATAATCACTTTTAGCAGAATATGTAAAATATTCTTCTGCATTATCGTTGCCGAATACTTCAACTTTTACTTCATCTTTGCTCCAAGTTTCAATTTTCACACCACCGGCATAGGCATTAACTTTAAGTTTTTTACCTGACTCCGTATTAACATTAAAATTGGCGATTAATTTTCCGTCATCGCCGGCAAATGAATCTTTTACAAATAACATAATTACAAAAAGAGGGATGAAATTTAATAAAATAAATCTCATAAGGATTTTAGTTAAGGTTTAAAAATGTTTTATAAACTTACGAAGGCAAATTAAAAAAGTTCAGGTCAATACAATAAACCTCCCTATTACTACTAATAGGGAAGATTTTATTGAGAGTGAAATTTAGTAATATTATATTTGAGATAAGATAAATGAACCTGAAAGTCCGCCGCGGCGGATTCAATCCTGTCAGGTTAAAATGGGACAATAATGTTAATATTTAAATTTAAAGCAGAATTAAAGAATCCGTCAAAAATTCGTCATTGTCGAGAATTTATGATGGATAATCCCGCTGAAGCCGGGACTAAGCTTCGCTCAGAATGTGACAATAATGTGACTATTATCTGTGTCATCATAATAATCATATAAATCAGTGTTCCAAAATGTTACAATAATGTTACTTTCTACTTAATACTTTTTACTTACTACTATTTTCCCTTGATTTCCATATTTATTTAAGGTAGTTTTAAAATATGGATTTATTTGATAGTGCTCAAAACAGTGAAAATTTCCCCTTAGCAGAGCGGCTTCGTCCTTCTTTGATAGAAGATTACGTCGGTCAGAAGCATCTCATAGGACCAGGAAAACCGATTCGTATAATGATTGAGAAGAATGATATCTCTTCAATGATTCTATGGGGACCGCCCGGAACAGGCAAGACAACTTTAGCGCTTTTAATATCATACCTCGTCAATCTTGATTTCAGACAGCTCTCTGCCGTATCATCGGGAGTAAAAGATGTCCGCGCAGTTCTTGAAGAAGCCGAGAAGAATCTGAAATACTCGCGCAAGAAGACCATACTTTTTATAGATGAGATTCACAGGTTTAATAAAGCGCAGCAGGATTCGCTCCTGCACAGCGTAGAGAAGGGCAGCATAATTTTAATAGGAGCAACGACTGAGAACCCTTCGTTTGAAGTCATCTCTCCCCTGCTCTCGCGAAGCAGAGTTTATGTGCTCGAGGAGCTTTCAAAGAGCGACTTGATGCAAATGATTGATACAGCTTTAGCAAAGGATGAATATCTGAACAAGATGAACATTGAAATCCCCGATAAGGATTTTCTTATAAAGCTTTCAGGCGGAGACGGCAGACGATTACTCAACGGACTTGAGCTTGCAGTGAAACTGACTTATCCCGATTCAAACGGAAAGATAGTCCTTACCAATGAAATTCTTAAAGAGACTTATCAGACCAATTACATAAAATATGATAAGAATGCTGAAGAGCATTACAATGTAATATCTGCTTTCATAAAAAGCATGAGAGGCAGCGACCCAGATGCAGCACTTTACTGGATGGCAAAGATGCTGAAAGGCGGAGAAGACCCTAAGTTCATATGCAGGAGAATGGTTATACTTGCCAGCGAAGATGTCGGAAATGCTGACCCTAATGCGCTTACAATGGCAATGAACTGCTTCAATGCAATCAATGTTATAGGAATGCCTGAAGGAAGGATTATCATGGGACAGACGGCAGTTTATCTTGCCTCTGCGCCTAAGAGCAATGCTTCTTACATGGCAATTTCACAGGCGCTTGAAGATGCTGATAGATATCCCGATACAATGGTGCCGCTGCATTTACGAAACGCTCCGACAAAATTAATGAAGGAACTGAACTATGGTAAAGATTATAACTATGCGCACAGCTTCGATAATCATTTTGTTGATGATCAGTATTTACCCGATGAAGTAAAGGATAAAATATATTACATGCCGGGCGAACTAGGCAAAGAAAAAGAAATAAAGGAGAGGCTTGAAACTCTCTGGAAAGATTCAAAACATAAAAATTACAATAAGACAGATAAGGACGGAAATTGAAGAAATTATTAAAGCATAGGTACACACCGTACTTTATGCTCGCGTTTTTAGCAGTTGTATGGGGCAGTTCGTTTTTACTTATAAAAAAAGGGCTGGTACAATTTAATCCGATTGAAGTAGCATCATTAAGAGTTTTTTTCGCAGCGGTATTTTTAATGCCGATAGCAATGAAAAGAATCGGCAGGCTTCCGAAAATTGAATACATAAAAGTAACATATCTGGGTTTAGTCGGTAACTTTATACCTGCGCTTTTATTTGCAATTGCGCAGACACAAATCACAAGTTCCCTCTCGGGAATACTTAATGCATTGAGTCCGTTATTTACATTACTCATTGCAAGATTATTCTTTAAGCACAGAATTGTACTTGCTCAAACTGTGGGACTGATAATAGGATTTGTAGGTTCAATAGGACTTAGCTTTATCAATAAGGACGGAAATCTCGGCTCTATGAATTTTTATGTCCTCTTTGTTGTAGGAGCAACGTTTTGTTATGCGCTTAACGGGAATTTCATCAAACATAAATTTCATAAGTATACAGCGCTTACTCTTACATCGGTTTCTTTTTTCTTTATAGGATTAATTGCCCTTGCAATTATAATCTACATAGGATTACCGGGTAAACTATTCGGACATATAGGAGAGTATTCTGATTCTCTTATTTCAATTGTTGCTCTTGCTTTTCTGGGAACATCAGTAGCTCTATTAATTTATAATAAGCTCATCATGATGACTTCACCTATTTTTGCAAGCTCGGTAACGTATCTTGTTCCTATTGTAGCAGTGTTCTTCGGCTTGCTAGATAACGAACAACTAACCTGGTGGCACATCGGAGGAATGGTTATGATTATCATAGGTGTTTATATAACAAACAGGGCGAGTAAGTAGAATTAATTAAGAGTTTCATTCACCCATTTATCCCACTCATCTAATAAGTATTTCATAGCTGAATCTTTTTCTGAATTAGATAATGCAGAGTACACAAGAGAGTTCAATGCTAGCTTCTTTACTTGTCTTAAGTCAAGCTCCCATGCCATATAAGCAGTCCAGAAGTCATAGCTTAATCCTTTATAATTAAATATCTGCGGGTCATCTGAACTGATTGCAACGGGTATTCCTTTATTAATATAGCCCGATGCAGGATGCATTCTTAGATTTTGTATGTAGCCTAATATTTGATTGCTTAAAGGAGATACTTCAAGACAAATTCCATCTTTCTTTGCAATTTGTTCCAGAGTTGGAAATCTGAATAAATTTATTCCGTGCCCAATGCGTTTTGTTTTAAGTAATATAGCATCGTATAAATTTAAGTCACTTGGCAGAGTGCTTTCCCCATCATGAAAATAAAAAGGAAGTGATAAGTTGTAAACTTTCTCCAATGAATCTTTCTTAAAAAATTCGTTGAGGAAATAATCAGTTGTATGTCCGGCATCTTCTTCGCCTACTAAATCAAAACCGACTAAAAGGTTGGGATACTCTTTCTTAATAGCAAAAGCAGTTTCAATATACTTCATTACTCCGCCGGGTGTATTGCCTCTCCATCCTGCGAAGATTATCTTGCTGGTAAAATGAGGATACTTAACCTGCAATTCAGATATAACTTCACTGTACATTTTTGCAAAATCAAGATAGCTGTATTCTTTATTTAAATCATAAATACCATGCATCCCTGACCTGAGTTCGACATGCTGCACATTATCTTTTAAAAGTAATTCCAACGCATTTTTTTTATACTCTTTGTAAACAGGGAGGTATTCAATCAGTCCTGACATACGGTTAAAGATTTTTTCAAAATCTTCCCATATAACTGCGCTGCCTTCATCGGCTTCGCTGAATGTTAAAAGTTTTAAAAGTTTGTTATCAAAATCAGGATCTTTATCTCTAAGCTCTTTTACTAATACCCAGTTTACCGGAGCTTTTCCTTTTGCATAAAAATGCAAAGTGCCGTAAGTTTCTTTTCCGTCGTCGGAATTATAGAAATAACAATTATCCATATAAGAGGCATTTTTCACAAGCCACTGCGCATCACCCATTGCAGTTGAGTGTATATGAAGCATTGCACCCTTAGGCATCTTCTGAAACATCTTATATATGACTGATGTATCAATCATATTTCTATACTTATAAAAATAATTTGCGGGTGAAAATTTTGCGCCTGAGGTTTTTATATAATCTCTTTGCAGTTCTTTTAAATAATTATTGAGCAGCTGCTCTTTTTCATTCAGTACAACATCAAATCCAAGCCGCATCAAGCTATCGGCAGAAAACAATATACCTCTTGACTTATAATAGTTAGCACGGTCATTATTTAAATCGTTGAGATTAATGTCCTGAGAAAAAACAAAAGCAGGAATAAGAATAGCTAAAAGAATTAAGAGAGATTTCATGGGGTGATATAAGTTTCCGGTAATATTATTAATAAGTCGTAATTTATAAAATTTATATCAAAGTTTCTGCATTAATTCTCCCATATAAATACACTATATTAATTGTTCACTTCTAAAGTTAAATACAAAAGAAAGTTTATAAATGGCTGATAATAAAATAATATTTTCCATGGTGGGAGTTAGCAAAACTTTTCCGCCACAAAAAAAAGTTTTAAATAATATTTACCTCTCGTTTTTTTACGGAGCGAAGATTGGAATAATCGGTCTAAACGGCTCGGGTAAATCTACCCTACTAAAAATAATTGCAGGTATTGAAACCAATTTCATGGGTGAAGTTCACTTCACTAAAAACTATAAGATCGGTTACCTTTCACAGGAACCTGAGCTTGATGATACTAAGACAGTTAAAGAAATTGTGATGGAAGGCGTTAAAGAAGTTGCCGATATATTGAAAGAATATGAAGAGCTCAATATGAAATTTGCCGAGCCGATGGATGATGATACAATGACAAAGCTAATTGAAAGACAGGGCGAGCTTACTGAAATGATAGAGCATAAAAACGGATGGGAGCTTGATTCAAAACTTGAAAGAGCAATGGATGCTTTAAGATGCCCGGATGAAGACAGAATCGTTGGTACGCTTTCAGGCGGTGAAAGAAGAAGAGTTGCTTTATGCAGATTGCTTCTTCAGGAACCTGAAATACTTTTACTTGATGAACCCACAAACCATCTTGATGCTGAGTCAGTTGACTGGCTTGAACAGCATCTGAAACAATATCCCGGAACTGTAATTGCTATCACTCACGATAGGTACTTCCTTGATAATGTTGCAGGATGGATATTAGAATTAGACAGAGGCGAAGGAATTCCATGGGAAGGAAATTATTCCTCATGGCTTGAACAGAAATCAAACCGGTTAGCATTAGAAGAAAAACAGGAAAGCAAGAGAAGAAAAACACTTGAGCGTGAGCTGGAGTGGGTAAAGATGTCGCCGCGTGCAAGACAGGCGAAATCAAAAGCGCGTCTGCAATCATACGATAAATTATTGAATGAAGATGTTAAGCAAAAAGAAGAGAAGCTTGAGTTGTTCATTCCAAACGGTCCGCGGCTTGGTAATAAAGTTATTGAAGCAATTGGTGTATCAAAATCATACGGTGATAAATTGCTGTTTGAAAATCTGAATTTTAATTTACCTCCTAATGGAATCGTTGGAATAATCGGACCGAACGGAGCGGGTAAAACTACTTTATTCAAACTTATTCAGGGTATGGAGAAGGCCGATGCGGGTACATTTGAAGTCGGTGATACAGTGAAGACTGCTTACGTTGACCAGAGCCACGATGATATTGACCCGAATAAAACTGTATGGGAAGTTATTTCAGGCGGAGATGAAAATATTTCTATTGCAGGAAAACTTTTTAACTCGAGAGCTTATGTTGCTAAGTTTAATTTCAGCGGCGCTGACCAGGGCAAGCTTTGCGGCACACTTTCAGGTGGAGAGAGAAACAGATTACACCTTGCAATTGCTTTGAAGCAGGAAGGCAACGTTCTATTACTCGATGAACCTACCAATGATATTGATGTTAACACACTCAGAGCATTGGAAGAAGCGCTGGAAGACTTTGCCGGCTGCGCAGTAATTATATCGCATGACAGGTGGTTCCTGGATAGAGTTGCTACTCATATACTTGCGTATGAAGGCGACGGAGTTGTTTACAATTTTGAAGGCGGTTACAGTGATTACGAAGAAAATAAAAAGAAAAGACTTGGAAATTTAGAGCCTAAAAAATTCCGTTACAAAAAACTTGTGAAGTAAAACTTTACAATGAAAATTGTAAATGATATAGTTGATTTTTTATATCCGAGAATATGCCTGGTATCTGAAAGCAATCTGCCCGAAGATAATACAAACAGATATATTCTGGATTCAACTCTTGCAAATCTTGAGAGAGTTTCAAAAAATCAACTGAATGAATTAAGAGGAAAAGTTAAATCCGATTTCGGATTTTCATTATATGATTTTGCCCAGAAGTCGGATTTTGAAAAAATAATTCATCACCTGAAATACAGCGGGATGAAAGATCTTGGAGTTTTTCTTGGAGAACATCTTGCAGGATATGTAAAGCTTGAGATTGAAGAGCAGCTGAAAGAGTGGAATGTAATTTATGATTATATAATTCCTGTTCCTCTTCATAGAACTAAGGTAAGAGAAAGAGGTTATAATCAGTCGGAATACATAGTAAAAGGGCTGAGTAGGAGTTTGAATATTCCCTTTCTCTTCGATGCCATAAGCCGCAAACTTTACACCAAGTCTCAGACAAAATTAACCCTGCTGGAAAGACAAAAAAATATTCTGGGGGCTTTTGCTTTCAATAATTCTTACAATGAAAAACTGAAAGATAAAAATATAATTCTGCTTGATGATGTTGTTACAACGGGAGCAACGGTAAATGAATGTATAAAAGTCCTGCGTGAAGCAGGTGTGAATAAAATCTTTGCTGTTTCACTGGCAATGGCAGAATAATTAATATTCTTTCAAAGCTGCGGTTAGCTTTAAAATATCTTCTTCGTTGTTAAAGAGATGAGCCGATAGTCTCAGATACCCTTCTCTTAATGCAACATAAATTTTTTTCTGCTCTAAATCCTTTTGTATCTTTTCATTTTTAGATGCATCCTCATGAGAGAATATCAGAATGTTTGAGCGATGTACCGGATTCAAATCACATTCAATTGTGAAATTACTTCCATCAACTTCTCCTATGAAAATGTCCTGTAGTTTTAAGATATGATTAAAAATATTTTCAACACCGATTTTCAAAAATAACTCGACTGCGCATTCCATGCCTATCATTCCCAAACAATTCAATGTTGAGTTTTCATAAACAACTGCATCGTTTCTGAAATTCAAATTATAGTTCAGAAAATTTTTGAAGTCATAATTTATGCTTGTTGTTGCTACATAGCTTGGCTTTACTTTTTCTCTGATATTCGCAGGTATATATGCAAAGCCTACTCCTGAAGGAGACATCATCCATTTCTGTGAACCGGCTGAAAGGAAATCAATTTCAAATTCATCAACATAAATGGGGCACGCTCCAACATTTTGTATTGCATCAACAACTAAGTAACACCCGTTATCATGGCAGATTTTGCTTATAGTTTTTAAATCATTTCTGAAGCCAAGAAACTCAACTGAACTTATAGTAAGCACTTTTGCATTAGTTCTTTTAATGGTAGCTTCAATATCAGAAATTTTTATTTTACCTTTATCGGATGGAATCATTTCATATTTTATTCCCCTCATCTTTTCCTGATTCATCCAGGGATAAGGTACTGCCGGAAATTCTGAATCGGCGAAGATAACTGTATCATCAGCATTCAAATCTATTCCGTTTGCAAAGACATTCAAACCGTGAGTTGTGCTCGATGTCAAAAATATATCTTCGGGTTTGGCATGGATTAACTCAGCGCATTTCTTTCTCAGACGTTCTGCTGTCTGATAATTTATAAGACTTAAATTTTCATTGGTGAAAGTAAATCCATCCACTGCTTCTATCAATCTTCTTCTTGTCTCCAGTGAATAATGAGAGTAGTGGGCGTTATCAAGATAGGTGCAATGCTCTGTTACAGGGAAAAGTTTTCTTGCATCTTCGAAAGTTTTTACGTGTTCAAACTCTTTTTGAATATCTGTCATAAATTATTTTTAATTACTTCTTTTTCTTTTTTGATTTTTTAGTTGAAACTTTCTTTTCTTCAGGAAGATTTGAAGGGTAATATTTTTTATACTCTGTATAATAGAACCAAATTGCATCTACATAATTATAAGGCTCTTTCCAGTTATCCAGTGTTCCATAGGTAGGTTTTTTTCTATCGGGCCATATCAGCGCATGAAGTGAATCACTTTTTGAAGATAAGTATGGATAAGACTCTTTTACATTATCCCAGGTCTTGTAATCTTTTTCAAGATAGGCAGTAATTGTCAATGCATCTATAACCCGTCCCAGCCCTGCATTGTATGCTGCGAGAGCGAACTTATATCGTTCATCACCGAACTCGGAGAACTGTGAAGCAAGCGATGCATAATAATATATACCTGCTATTAAATTATTCTGGGGAGTTCGTGTATCTTCCAGCGATAGCTGATTCTGCAAGCCTTGTCCCGTACGCGGCATAATCTGCATAAAGCCAAGTGCCCCGGCATGCGAAACTGCATCAGGATTGAAGTAAGATTCCTGCCTTATGATGGCAAGTACAAGTCTCCAGTCAAGTTTGTAAAAATTACATTCGCGTTTGATCATTTCACCGTATTCATCAACCAATGCCTGAACATTTCCCGGACTGAATGAACGGGTCTTCTTTATCTCACCGGAAACCTTCTCTAACCCGCCTGCATCTATACCTTTTATTGTCTGTCTGAAATTTGAATTTGATGTAAAGAGGTCTAATAGTCTCGGCCAGTTACGAAGCATATTCTCCACATAATTTTCAGTTTCAAAAGAATTATAAGTTACAAACTCATTAAAGTCAGTTTTGTTTTGCTTCTTCTCTTCTATAGGAGTTACTATTTCACCGGTGGACTTAGGAATATTTTCTTTGACAGGCAAACTGTTATTATGCGGCACTGAACTTCCTGTAGCATAGATTAAAAATCCGACTACCAATACGGACTGAAAAATTATAGATGTGTGTTTTGATTTAAGGACTTTAATAATTTTTTCCTTATCAAACTTTATAAGCTTGTTCTTATATATTAATATTTGCGCTTTATTAATTTTCAATTATTATTCTTTACGTAAACAGTGAAATGTTTGTTTTCAAGCTCTGCTTTTTTGTAACCAAGAATGTTGTGGATTTTATCAAAGTAAAAATAAGGAAGTTCATTGTTTCTTAAAACTACAAAAGGAGCCTTACCTTTTTTCGTAATTTCATGCATAAAGCCTATATTAAGAAACATAGAATTATCGGGAATAATTCTCTGCGGTTTGTTACCGTATATCTGATGAATGTAATTGAACTCAGTTATATAATGGGAAGAGTTTTTTGCAATCCCCTTTTGATTTATTTCATTCCAAAGCTCATGCTCCCATGCATAATGTATATTGATACTTGTATCAACAGCTTTTACGAATGCTGGATTGGCAACAAACAATATCAACGGCAAAGCTAAAATACAATATTTTACTATAGGTTTCTTTGCAAATGCAAAGTCTGTTAAAATTTTTATGGATATAAAAAATAAAAAGAAGCATAATATATAAACGGGAGCAAGCAGTCTGCTTTCAAGATAATCGAATGAGCTGACTAATGATAATAAATATATTCCGAAGAAATTTATAATTACTCCTATGAAAAGCACTTGCCAGATTTTGAAATCTATTTTGTTTGTTATTTTTTTTCTGTAATTAAACCATAAAGGACTAAAACCTGTCGCCAGCAGAACAATTACCCACACATTTGCAAGCTTGTCATTTCCGAGCAGGAACAGTGTCCATTTAAATGGTCTTAATAGATTAGAAGAATTAAACTGTTGAAATATTTTATGTGATGATGTAAAGTATCCGTAGATAACTTCATTCCTCAAATACCATACTAACACAAAGATAGATGATGCAAATATGAATAAAGCTAATTTTGCAAAACTTTTCCTATGCAATACGAACGGTACTAAAAAAAATGCGCAATTAAATACTCCGTACATTTTTATAAATGCAGATAACGATACTGCAATACATCCAAGTATCCAGTATTTTTTATTATCCTCTTTCAATAATTTTACTGCCAAGTAAACTGAAAGAAGTGACCAGAAGATAAAAAGTGTTTCTGTCCAGAAATGACTGAATATAAATCTGAACGGTTCAAAGAATACAAGGAACAATAAAAATATTATTTTTAAATAATCATTAAACTTTAACTCGTATAAAATCATCAGCACAATAAAATACACAAGTACAATACATAGTGAGTTCATCACAAGCATTACTGTATCGGGATTATCGATAAATAAAAAAAATAAAGATGCGAATACCGGAAGTCCGGGCATATATTCTGTATATGGCTCTATGCTTGGCTCGAATGATTTTGACGGCCAGTTAGAATACACAAACAAAGTGCCGTGCTTAACAAGATTTTCGGAAGCTGTTATATAATTAGTGGAATCCGGTGATAACGAGAAATGATTTAGCCAGTGAACTATAGAAATAAATGAGCCTACGGCAAATAATATGGCGATGATGTATTTCAATCCTCAAAAATAGCTTTCTTATCTCAAACTAAAAATTCATATGTTCACTTATAAATAAGAAAGCTCATCCCGATTTTCTCAGAATGAGCTTTGCTTAAATCATATTACTTACTGTTTATACTTCTTACTTTATTAACATCATTCGTTTTGTTTCAACAAATCCTGTTGTTTCAATTCTGTAGAAGTAAACACCGCTCGAAAGTGTTGAAGCGTTGAAATCAACAGAGTAATATCCTGCCGGTTTCACTTCGTTAACGAGCTTGGCAACTTCTTTACCTACAACATCATAAATTTTCAATGTGACAAAGCCTTGCTTTGGTAATGAGAAATTTATTTTTGTTGAAGGGTTGAAAGGATTCGGATAGTTCTGAGACAATTCGAACTTCTCAGGAAGCAGATTAATTGTATTTCCTGTTCCGGTAGCGCCGCCTGCTGTAATATCATCAATAAAGAAATTATTACCGAATGCTGATAATGCAGTGAACCTTACCATATTTGTTCCGACAGGCATTGCAAATAACTTTGTACCCCACTCATTATTAGCAGGTGTCATGTACTCAGTATTGTTTCCGATTGCTCCTGTTGTGGTTAAGTTATTTGTTGAGTTATAACCTCTTTCAGGTGTATTTGTTGCCTTTAAAGTTATCAGTCTGTTCCATGTAGTACCGCCGTTTGTTGAAGTATAAATTGCTAATGAATCTGCTGATAATGTTGTTGTCGGCTGATAGAATTTATGTGCATAGTTAAATCTTAAATAATTCGCTCCTGAAAGAACAGGTGGGAATTGATTACTTGTCAACGATTGTGTTGTACCGCCTGATGCCGAGTAATAATCGAACATTGCAGAACCGACTGTTGCTCCGTAGCCGCCCGGTGTTTGTCTTGTCCAGTACTGTGTTCCTGTACCTGTATAAGCCCATTCTGCCGGCGGGAATGTTGTTCCGACAAAGCTTTCATTCAACGGTAATGAACCGACTCTTCTTAAAGTAATATTTCTTGTTTCACTTGATGCAAGTGAGTCTGTTGAGCTTCTGTAAGCATATACTCTCCACTGACCGACTAATGAATCACCTCTTGCAACACCTAAGCCTGCAAGTATTCCGTCAAGCGCGGAGTTTACAATTGAAAGCGATGTATCTAATCCGCTGTTGTTTGCAGGAAGAACGATTGTAGCAGGTCCTGAGAATGTCGGATTATCAAACATAAATTTATACGTAGCGCCTGTACCTGATTTTCTCCAGTTAATATTTACAACTGAGTTATCATTTGCTGCAGTAATCACTGTTGTATTTGTAGGAGGCGAGCTCAATGCAAATGCAGATAAACTGATTTGTGTTCTTCTGAATGTAATTGAACGCGGTCCGTTTGTTGCTTTTAAAGAATCAGGTCCGGGTGCATTCGGTGCTCTGAATGCCCATACATCCCATTGACCAACTGATGAATCGCTTGCGCTTCCGTTTGCTGTCCAGCCGTTAGCTGCTAAGATTGCATCTAACTGACCTAATGTTGTTGTATAGCTGTTTGTTGCTGAATTTAATGTTAATTTTCTTGTTGAAGTTGTAGGGCTGCCAAAAATAAATTTATAACTTGCTCCGGTTGCTGATGTATCCCATGTAATTGTTACAGGTGTTGTTGAACCCGGTACAGTTACAATTCTTGTGCTTGCAGGTGGTGTTTGTAAGTTAAATGCGCTTAGCGGATATGATGCAAGCTGTCTGTAAGCTGCTGCTAAGTTTATTAATCCTTTACCGTATGTGTTATCTTCACCTGCTGCGCCTAAATCTGTGCATGTTGAAAATATTACTGCTTTAATTTGTTTACCTGTCATAAATGGAGCAACGCTTTTTAATAAAGCAATTGCGCCGCCAACGTGCGGAGATGCCATTGATGTTCCGCTGATTGTATAATATGAATTTCCTGAACCGCATGAGCTGATGTTTACGCCCGGTGCTGAGATTTCAGGTTTAATTGCTAATGTACCAACACCGCCGCAAATAGAAGGACCACGGCTGGAGAATGATGCAATAGGATATCCTGCTGTGTTTCCGTCAACTGCGCCTGTGCAGAATACGTTAATTGAATCCAAGTTAATGTTCTTCGGTGGTGTAATTGTCGATACGCCGGGACCTGAGTTACCTGCAGAAAATACGATACCGATACCGACTGCTTCAATATTTACAAGCAAAGTTCTGTAAATAGATGTAGCGCACTGGTCGCCTGCATTCGGGTCCTGCCATGAGCAGCTGATAGCATCAGGATAATCCATTGTAGCTATGTTACTGTCAGGGTTTGCAGCCCACTGAAATGCCGTGATATTATTTGTAGGGTAAACAGCTCCGGGACAATCTGTTACTGCTGCTGCCATCCATCTGGCATCAGGTGCAACACCGATTGTATCGCCGCCTGCTGTTCTTCCTGTCATAATACCCATTGTGTGGGAACCGTGATAGTCTGTTCCGCAAGGTGCAGGAAAGTTCACGTTTGGGGTTTGAACGTTAAGCCATGAGTGATACCATGCTCTTCCGTTATTTCCCCACCATCTTGAATTTAATGCGGCATGGTTTCCGTTTACTCCGTTATCAATATTCATAACGGTTCTTCCCTGTCCTGTAAATCCTTTTGCCCATACAGAATCTGCTTTGATAACTCTTAAGCCGATTTGTGTAGCTTCAGTATTTTCTGAAAATTCAGGAGAAGGATTTAACGGTTTATCCATTGTAAGTTCATCGTCTAAATCCATAAATTCAACATCAGGTCTTAATGCAATCATGTTGATGATTTCATTTGTTGTCTTCATGTAAATCATGTTGACAATCCAGTAAGCGCTGTATTCGCTTACCTTTCCGATATTTTTTTGTGAGTTAAGATATTCAAGAATCGGTCCTTGTGTTTCCCTTGCATTGTTCATCAAGGTTGTAATAACCGTTTGATATCTGAACTCAAGACTTGCATTCATCCTGTAAAGATCAGCGTCCATTTGTTCCATATTGACTCTGTTCTTCATAAGAACCATAACGCGAGTATATTGCAGAGGATTTACTACCTGCATTTTATTCTGCAGACGCTCTGAAATTACTGCCCTTTGTGAAAATGCTTCTCCCGTAAGAAAAAACACGCACAAAATGAGAATAAATTTTTTCATATATAGTTTTTTGATTAAATAAGTATAGATTTTTTATTTTCTCGGCTAAATTGTAAAGAGGGAGGATAATATCATTCTATTGAGCATTATAAAAAAGCCGGAATTACTTAATTCTTAAATAAAAGTATATTTCAATTTGCGTAGGGACAAATCAAAATAAACCAACCAACTCTTTTTGAAGTAAATTAAAAATAAATCGATTTTTTTAAAATTACAAGTTAAGATTTAGTTAATTAAAAATTTCAGATGTAACTTGAATTTTGAAAAAGATTATTCAATTTTTACCTATAATAAATTTATCTTATGAAAGAAAAACACATTAAAAAGCTTCTGAATTTCTCTCTGAAACTCATTAACGAATGTAATGACATCTCTCTGAAATACTATAAAAAAACTATCAAGCCCGAATACAAAAAAGACAACTCCCCGGTAACAATAGCCGATAAAAAATGCGAGAAGTTTTTAATCTCCGAAATAAAAAAGAAATACCCTGAACATAGCTTCCTTGCCGAAGAGACCGGAGCGCAGGATAAGAACTCCGAGTTCAAATGGATTATCGATCCCATAGACGGCACAAAAAACTTCATGCGTAACTTCCCTTTCTGGGGAACACTGCTTGCCCTTGAGTACCGGGGTGAAGTTATAATGGGCATTATTGCCCTGCCCGCTATGAAGCAGGTGATTTACGCCGGCAAAGGACTCGGCTGCTATCAGAATGGTAAAAAAGTTAAAGTCAGCAGCACTGATGCAATCGATAAATCTTATTTCATCTACGGAGGAATCGAGTATATTACAAAGC
This sequence comes from Ignavibacteria bacterium, assembly GCA_044226845.1. Classification (GTDB taxonomy): domain Bacteria; phylum Bacteroidota; class Ignavibacteria; order Tepidaquicellales; family Tepidaquicellaceae; genus JAFDZO01. The sequence continues at coordinate 22,208 of JBGAGG010000012.1, read as the reverse complement.
AGCCTTACAAGGATAAATTTCTTGAGCTTGTTGATAAATCCTATTACGACAGAGGCTACGGCGATTGCTTCGGTCACACACTTGTGATAAACGGCAAAGCTGAGTTCATGCTCGATCCCCATGTCTCGCCCTATGACGTTGCCCCTATAAAAATCTGTGTTGAAGAAGCCGGCGGAGTAATGACTGACCTTGAAGGCAATAAGACAATTTACTCGCGCGGAGTGCTTACCTCAAACGGCAAAATGCATGATGAGATTTTGAAGTTTATAAATGGTTAGTTTTAAATTTACAATTCGATACGTTCTACGTTCCCATTACCAAGCGCAAAAGAAGGACTAACAGTTACTGTAATAAAATAACTACAACGCTTGTCATTCCCGCGCCGTAACGAGTACGGGATAAACTCCGGCGGGGGCACGTTCTAAGTCCCCCTCCTTAGTAAGGAGGGGAAGCTCTTTCCATCTCCTCCCCCTCACAAATTCGCTTAAAAGTACGGTGCTATCCCCCGTAAATCATTTGTTTTGCTATGAGAAATTCCTTATTTTACAGGAATTCACCTCAATTTTAGAAGGAAATAACTCTCAATTTAATTAAAAACTAAAATGATCTCTCGCAATTTATTTGTTCTAATTTTTATTATTCTTTTCTCAATCGGCGCAAATGCAGCTACTTACTGGAACGATGTTTCAGAAGCTAACATTCAGACTACAGGAGAAAGAGTAATAAAGCCTGTTAAGTTCAGGACTTTAAATTTAAACATACCCGATTTAAAGAACCTGCTGCAATCAGCACCGTTAGAAAAAAACGTTCACCCCAAAAATTCAAATTCAGTCATCAGCTTACCTATGCCTGACGGAACTTTCCTGAGATTCAAATTCGTTGATTCACCAATCATGGAAGACGGTCTTGCAGTTCAGTTCCCTGAAATAAAAACCTATATGGGACAAGGTATAGATGACCCGTATTCATCAGTAAGATTCGATATTACTCCGCTTGGTTTCCATGCAATGATTTTTTCAGAGCGCGGAACAGTATTTATTGACCCGTATGCTAAAGGAGATAACTTTAATTACATCAGTTACTTCAAAACAGATTTCCGCACAGATAAAAGAATGACATGCGAGCTTATAGATGACGGGCACATGGAAAAAAATCACGCTCCTTACAGCCCAGATATGCTTGCTGAAGGACAGCTAAGAACATACAGAACTGTAATTGCATGTACAGGCGAATACGCTGCTTACTTCGGCGGAACGCAGGCTGCTGCACTTGCAGCTATTGTTGTTTCACTCAACAGAGTAAACGGTGTTTATGAAAAAGACGTAGCAGTCAGAATGGTTCTTGTAGCAAATAATATTGCAGTGGTATATACAAACTCATCAACTGACCCATATACGAATGCAAACGGAAACACTATGCTGGGACAGAATCAGACAACATGCGACCAGCAAATCGGCTCAGCTAATTACGATATCGGTCACGTATTTTCAACAGGCGGCGGCGGCGTTGCATACTTAGGATGTGTATGCGTTGCAGGAAACAAAGCAAGAGGCGTTACCGGTTCAGGTGCACCTGTCGGAGACCCTTATGATATAGATTACGTTGCTCACGAAATGGGACACCAGTTCGGCGGCAATCATACATTCAACAGCACAACCTCTTCATGCGGCGGCGGTAACAGAAATAACAATACAGCTTACGAGCCCGGAAGCGGTTCTACAATTATGGCTTATGCAGGTATCTGCGGCTCAACAGATTTACAGCCGAACAGCGACCCTTACTTCCACACAAAGAGCCTTGATGAAATTATTTCATATACAAGTTTAGCAGGAGGAAATTCCTGCCCTGTAACAACAAACACAGGAAATCATGACCCTGTAGTAACAGTGCCGGCAGGCGGTTATGCAATTCCTATTTCAACACCTTTTGAATTAACAGGAACTGCAACAGATCAGGATTTAGATGCGCTTACTTATTGCTGGGAGCAATATGACTTAGGACCGGGCGGAGCACCGGGCTCACCTTCGGGTAATGCTCCGATATTCAGGTCATTCAACCCTGTAACAACAGGCTACAGAGTATTTCCGAAGCTTTCAAATTTATTAAATAATACAACAACAATCGGCGAGATTCTCCCGACTTATGCAAGAAGTTTGACATTCAGACTGACAGCAAGAGATAACAAAGTTGGCGGCGGCGGAAGAGGAACTGGAACAATAGCTTTCGGCGTAGATGCAGCAGCAGGTCCGTTCTTAGTTACATCACCGAATACAAACGTAACATGGAATACACCTTATCCGCAGACAGTAACATGGAACGTTGCAAATACAAATGCAGCTACAGTTAACTGCGCCACGGTAGATATTCTTTTATCAACAGACGGCGGAAATAATTTCTCTACCGTATTAGTAAGCGGCACACCAAATGACGGCAGCCAGCAGGTTACTCTTCCTAATGTGAACACAACAACAGCAAGAATAAAAGTAAGAGCTGTAGGAAATATATTCTTCGATATATCAAATACAAACTTTACCATGTCAACTGCTACGGGAATCGGTAATAACACATCTGCGCCTCTGACATTCAGCTTATCACAGAATTATCCGAATCCGTTCAACCCTACAACGATGATAAACTTTACTATTCCTAAATTATCAAATGTAACATTGAAAGTTTATGATCTGAAAGGACAGTTAGTGGCATCATTAATAAACGGTGAATTAAAGACAGAAGGAAATTATTCATATGAATTTGACGGCAGCTCGCTTGCCAGCGGAATGTACTTCTATAAAATTGAAGCAGGTTCATTCACAGAGACAAGAAAGATGATATTGATGAAGTAAATTTTTTAAATATAAGTTGTAATATTTTTCAAGAAAGGGAGCTATAGGCTCCTTTTTTTTTACCCTTCTTCCTATTTTTACTAAATGTGTCAAAAATTAACGACTTTCCTCTTTTAATCAAAATGGTAATTTTTATGTTGTTATTTCTGCGATATTTATTAAACTAATTCCAATATTCATTGTCTAATAAATAGCAAAAAAATGGAACAAATTTTAATTTGCAGAGTGTAATAAGTTGTAAACCCTAAAAAGAGGATAAAAACAATGTCCAACAAAAAACTTTTTGCAATAATTTTATCTGCTGTTCTACTCACCTCAGTTGTAACAGTTGCAGCGTATAAAATTTTTACAAAAAATCCGGAACTACCTACATTAACATCAAACCCGAATTTAGAATCCATCGTTGACAGCATCGATTATTCGGAAAATCTTTTAGATTCAAATGCAGTTTATAAAGAAAAATTTGCTGAAGATTTAAATTCTCAGGGAAAATGGATTCCTGTAAAATCATCCGATTTAATCCGAGAGTTAACTTCCCCTCCATCCGATGAAGAACCGCCTGTAGTACAGAATGTAAGTAATGAAACGCCAATTAATGAGAATACTTCAGTTGCCAGAAATATTGCGCCGGCTGAATACACAGAACCTGTGCAGGAAGAAGTTAAAACAAATGTGTCTTCGAATGTATCATCTGAAAACGTTCAGCAGACTGAAACTAAAACAGTAATACAGGAAAAAATTGTTTATATATGGCAGCCGAATGATTGCAATGAGCGCTCATGGAATCCTTACTCGAACGGACATTGGGAATTCACTTACGCAGGATGGGTATGGGCATCTGATTACAGATGGGGCAGACATTGCTACAATTACGGAAGATGGGTATGGACAAGCTTTTACGGATGGGTATGGATGCCGGGCGGAAGATGGGCACCAAACTGGGTAACATGGCGCCACTGCGGAAATTACAACGGCAACAGCTATATAGGGTGGTATCCTACCTGCCCTGTATTGTACTGGACAAATTATCAGAGCCACTTAGTTGTTTGCAACAGCCACTTTACTTCAAATCCGATTCGCTGGACAGTTGTAAATCAAAAAGATCTGACAAGTAAAATTACAAATATTACAAAAGTACATCCTGAAAAGAATGGTGTGATATTGAATAATTCAGGCAAAGTAAGAGTGAATACTTTAGCAATAGATGACAGAAAAGTAAAATACAGCGGACCTAATGTTAACGAAATAAGTCAGGTAACCAAATCAACCATTACTCCGAAATATATTGAGATACCGGTTGACCCGAAGAATGAAAAAAATTCTGCAGGTACAAAACAAACGGTTGTAAGCGACCCTGTTGCCAAAGTAAAAACTACAAAAAATACTACGACTACTATAAACGGAAATGATTTAATAGAAAAGATAAGAAAGACAAACGTATCAAATCCGAACGGAACGAGTGACCCGAATATTACGACTAATCCGGTAAATCCTAAGACAAAGACTACAACAACAAATCCGGTAAAAATTGCAGACCCTTCGGTAAATCATATAAAGACGACTGATAAAACTAAGACAGAGCCGCCTGCAAAGACAGTAACAACTCCGAAGAGTACAACAACTCCTAAGAGTGAAACACCTAAGCAGAATCCACCTAAACAAGATCCGCCTAAACAGGAGCCGGTAAAGCAGGAACCAAAGAAACAGGAGCCGAAGAAACAGGATCCGCCGAAGCAGGAGCCAAAGAAACAAGATCCGCCGAAGCAGAATCCTCCGCCTAAGTATGAACCAAAGTATGATCCGCCTGTGTATAATCCTCCTCCTCCTCCGAAGCAGGATCCGCCAAGACAAGACCCGCCTAAGCAGGACCCTCCAAGGCAAGATCCTCCAAGACAGGATCCGCCGAAGCAGGACCCGCCTAAGCAAAATCCTCCTCAGGATTCGCCTAAGAAGGGAAAAGATTAAAAGTATAAATTTAATATATATAAACAAAAAAGGGAGCTCACGGCTCCCTTTTCTTTTTACTTCTTTATAATTTATAAATCAATTATCATCATCGCACTCTTCAAATTCATCCCAGTAATCTTCTCCGTACGGGGCTAAAATTTCTGTATGAGCTTTGAGTTTTTTCTTAGCAACAATATAAACACGCTTTCCTTTTATTAAGTACTCACAATTATTAGTAACATCTTTTTTTCTTCTTAGTCCTTTAGCATCGTTCGCATATCTTGCAAGTTCAAGCGGAAAGTCGTAGGCATCTATGCAGTAGTTTCTGTTAACATAAAAAACATATCCGGCTTTATCTTCTTCGGCTGCTCTTAGTATACACTGTTTCCATGTGTAGATATCCCCTTTGTATTCGGCAACGTACTCCCCTTTTTCAATATCTTCACTTGAAAATAATCCGAGACCGCATTTTGGCAGCGTTGATTTTTTAATATAAAGCATATTGCAAAATATCAAAATAAGCTCCGTAAAAAACTGCACTTTTAATGGACTTTTTTGGTTCTGATTGTTATAAATAATTCAATTTCTAATTAGCCAAACAATAATTAATTTACGCTTGATATGAACGAATTTCAGAAAAGTTTTAAAGGAAAAATTGCGCTTGCTCCAATGGAGGATGTAAGCGAGCCGCCGTTCCGTTTAATATGCAAAAGGCTCGGCGCTGATATTGTATACACTGAATTTATTTCTGCAGAAGGTTTGATTCGCGATGCAGTAAAGGCGCGCAATAAATTATTTTTTTACGAAGAAGAGAGACCGCTTTCAATCCAGATTTTTGGTGGAAGAGATGAAGCATTAATAGAGGCAGCTAAAATTTCAGAAAGTGTTAATCCCGATTTTATAGATATAAACTGCGGATGCTGGGTGAAAGATGTTGCGCTTCGGGGGGCAGGAGCAGGGCTGTTGAAAGACTTGCCTAAGATGAAACAGATTGCAGAGAACGTTTCTAAAAATGTCAGCATTCCTGTTACATTAAAAACAAGATTAGGATGGGATAAGGATTCTATCGTTATTGTTGACGTTGCAAAGATGCTGGAAGATATCGGCATACAGGCATTAACAGTTCATTGCAGACTGCGAAGCCAGGGAAATAAAGGTGAAGCTGATTGGAGCTGGGTGAAAAGAATAAAAGATGCAGGAGTCCAGATGCCAATTATTTTAAACGGAAATATAAAAACTCCCGAAGACGTAAAATTTGTTTTTGATACATATGAATGCGATGCAGTTATGATAGGACAGGCAGCAATTACTAATCCGTGGATTTTCAATCAGTCGCATTATTACATGAAGCATGGTGTTCTGCCCGATGAACCAACCGTCGAAGAAAAGGTAAATATCTGCATTGAGCATTTACGCCTTGCAGTGGATTTGAAAGGTGAAAGATTAGGAACGCGTGAGTTCAGAAAACATTATTCAGGCTATCTTAGAAATATAAAAGATGTAAGTAAGTTAAGACTGGATCTGATGGGATATGAAGAATTTGAGCCTATTGAAAAAAAATTAGTTTCTTTCAAAGAAGAGCAAATGCAAATGATTGATTCATGAGCGCAGCCATAGATGACTACATAGAAGCTTCATTGAAATATATGCATATTGACAAAAAGGATGAAATGAGCAGCGTATCGAATACAAGAATTCCTGATTTCAAATACGAAACATATCTTACAGAAAAAAAAGATATTCTTAATGATTATAAATTCCGTCTGAAAGACTGGATAATACAGAAGAAAAATTCAGAAGAGAAATTTATTCCTTTGATTGAGAGAATTGATTTAAACGAAGAGAGAAAGATTTCAGAAAAAATAAAATTATACGACCAGACAAGTTCAAACCAGCAGCAAATTTTTTCTATATCCAACATAACAATCAAACCCAAAAAAGGAGACTAAAATGGGAAGCGCAGCACTTAGTGTATTTACGGTTTTTGTAGGATTCATTGGATTTATATTTTTTATAATCATTGTACGTTCATTCAGAGTATTGAATGAATACGAACGCGCAGTTATTTTCCGTCTCGGAAAATTCTCCGCAGTTAAAGGACCGGGACTTATTATTTTAATTCCGTTACTGGATAAAATGATACGCGTAAGCCTTCGAACCATTGCACTCGATGTGCCTTCACAGGATATTATTACAAGAGATAACGTTTCCGTAAAAGTTAATGCAGTAGTGTATCTACGCGTAACTGACCCGAACAGAGCAATTATTCAGGTTGAAGATTTTATGTATGCTTCATCGCTTGTTGCGCAAACTACTTTAAGAAGTGTTCTCGGTCAAAGCGAAATGGATGAACTGCTTTCACACAGAGATACAATTAATGCAAAGCTGAAAGAACTTATCGACCATGAAACAGAACCATGGGGCGTAAAAGTTATGAATGTTGAGCTGAAGAATGTTGACCTTCCGCAGGAAATGATACGCGCAATGTCAAGACAGGCAGAAGCTGAAAGAGATAAGAGAGCAAAGATTATTAATAGTGAAGGTGAATTCCAGTCAGCAGCAAAGTTATCAGAAGCAGCAGGAATTTTAGGAAGCAATCCTTTTGCATTACAGTTGAGATACTTACAGGTAATGACGGAGATTGCCGCTGAAAAAACTTCAACACTGATACTTCCATTGCCTATAGAAATTATGAAATACTTCACAAACATGAATGAAAAAATGGAACGTGATCTCGCTAAAGATCCAAGAGAAAACGATTCCAGAAGTTCTAAATAATTTTTTAAACTAAATTTTTAAAGTCGAATGCTATTTGTAAAATCTTCTATACTGCTTGTACTATCTTTGTTTTCATTTACATTTTTAAAGAGCGAAAAGCCTGTTGAAAATGTTCCGGTAAAAAATGATAATCCTGTCCTTACTGAAAGCTCTGAATGGGTGAAAACAAAACTAAGCGAAATGACTTTGCGTGAAAAAATTGCGCAGATGATTGTAACAAATTCATTCGGGCTTAGACTTGATAAAAGTGATAAGGAGTACAAAAGATTACAAGATTTAGTTGTAAATAAAAAAGTCGGCGGTGTAATTTTCTTTAAAGGGAATTCAATTGAAGAAGCCGAACTTATAAATGAGTTACAGTCGATGTCTCAGACTCCCCTGCTAATCTCTGCAGACTTTGAACGCGGCACAAAGATGCGTCTTGATGACGGAAGTCTTTTCCCGAGCAATATGGGAATCGGCGCAACAAGAAATCCTGACCTCGCTTATAAAATGGGATTGCAGATTGCAAAAGAATGTAAGGCTATGGGTATCCATCAGAATTACTCACCTGTGATGGATGTAAATAATAATCCGTTGAACCCGATTATCAATGTTCGCGCATTCGGTGAAGACCCGGAGCTCGTATCTACAATGGGAAATGCTATGATAAAGGGATTGCAGGACGGAAATATTATCGCAACAGCGAAACACTTTCCGGGACACGGAGATACAGATATAGATTCGCATAATGATTTACCAGTGATAAATTTCGGAAGAGACAGGCTTGAAAAGACAGAGCTTGTTCCGTTCAAGAGCGCTGTTAATTCCGGAGTGATGTCAGTGATGATAGCTCACTTAGCATTTCCTGAAATTGAAAAAGACGTTACTGTACCTGCTTCACTTTCAAAAAGTGTTGTCGATGGTGTATTGATAAATCAGCTTGGCTTTAAAGGTCTGATTGTAACTGATGCTTTAAATATGCAGGGCATCACAAAACACTTTTCGACAGAACAGGTTGCATTGATGTGCGTTAATGCTGGCATAGATTTAATACTTATGCCGCAGGGTGAAGAGCTTACTATTTCTACAATTGAAAAAGCAGTTAACAGCGGTACAATATCAGTGGAAAGAATAGACGCATCTGTAACAAAAATTCTTAATGCAAAAAACTGGCTGAAGCTTTTTGATAACAAGCTTGTTGATGTTTCAAAAGTTTCTCAGGTTGTAAATAATTCTGAAGCGCAAAGCTTGTCAGAGCAGATTGCAGATGAATCTATTACTCTTGTAAAAAATGACAATAAACTGCTTCCGTTCAAAAAAGATACAAAGATTGAAAAACTGATGGTAGTTAGTATGAATAATGGCAACGATAAAGCCAACTCAGATTTTTTTGCAAGCGAATTTTACAATCATTCAAAAGAGCATTTCGGCAGCTTGACGGTATATGATGTAATGGGAGATTTTAATTACGGCGACTCAATTATAAATAATGCAGTTAATAATAATTATGAAACTATCCTTATCCCTGTTTACGCCAAAGTAAAAATTATGACGGGAACAGTCGGTTTACCGCAGTCACAGCTGGATCTGATAAACACTTTAGTTGCTAAAGGTAAAAAAGTGATAGTAGTTTCATTCGGAAATCCGTATCTCATTCAGGGATTTACAGGCATAAATTCATACGTTTGCGCTTACGGTGATAGCGAAAGCTCTATCCGCGCAGGTATAAAAGCATTGCTTGGAGAGATAAACTTCAAAGGAAAACTTCCTGTTACAATTACAAATGAGTTTAAATTCGGAACCGGCTTAAATTAAAATCTTGAGAATAAAATTTGTACTAATAATCTTTGTTTTATCCCTCTCCTCAGTTTTTGCCCAGGACCTCGTGCAAAAATTTGACGGCATTCCTTTTAACGTAGGGACAGGAACATCTATGGTTCCTTTCAACGGCGGACAAGATAACGGACGGATTCAGTTTGTTGATATTGATAATGACGGCAGAAAGGATTTATTTATGTTCGATAGAGACACAACTCTTTATTATTATTCAAATACAGGTACTTCATCAGCTCCATATTTTAAATTAATTACAAAAGTTTTTCAGAATTTATATTTCAAAAACTGGTACAGTTTTGTAGATATCGATAACGATAGCGACTTTGACTTATTTGCAGGAGGAGAAGCGCAGACAGTAAAATTTTTCCGCAACATTGGAACTCCGAACGCTCCTAATTTTATTCTTGAAATAAATGAGCTTCACACAAATACAGGTGAAATAGTTTTTTCAGAGTCAAACTGCGTGCCAACATTCTGCGATATAGATAATAACGGTACGAAAGATTTTTTCTCAGGCACATCAGTAGGACAAATAACTTTTTATAAAAATATAGGCACATCTTCAAATTTTAATTTCCAGTATATAACTGATTTCTGGCAGAATCTTTTAATCATTTCTCCGGCACTCTCACCTATGCACGGAGCAAGTTCTATTGAATTTGCTGCACTCAAAGGCAACGGAATTTTTGATTTATTCTGGGGCGATTTATACTCACACGGGATTTATAGAATTCAGAATAACGGAACCGTCTCATCACCGGATATGGTAATAGCCGATTCCACTTATCCTCACCCCGATTCATACTATTCGCTTGGATATAACTCACAGCGATTTGCAGATATAGATAATGACGGAAAGAAAGATCTGTTTGTATCGGTGCTTTATCTTTCACAGACAAAAGATAATTTCACTTACTACAAGAATGTTGGAACACCAACTGTTCCGGCTTACCAGAGAATATCGAATAATTTTCTTAACAATGTAGATGCCGGCAGTAACTCAAGCATTACATTCACAGATATAAATAATGACGGTAAAAAAGATTTATTCATCGGTAGCGATTTAGGATTAATTGAATACTATAAAAACACAGGGACGACTTCTGCGCCTGCTTTTACGCTGACGACTGATTCACTCCCAATCCGCTCTGCAGGATTTTATAACTGCTCACCTGCCTTTGCAGATTTGGATGGAAACGGAACACAGGATTTACTGCTGGGCACTTACTATAAAGACTCTGTTTTTTACTTTAAAAATATTGGGACTGCAACCGATTTTAATTTTCAATACATGGGCACAGGTGCAGCAACATTGGGCTTAACTACACTTGGCCAGGCAAGTACACCGACTTTTGTTGATATAGATAACGATGGTGATAAAGATTTATTTTTAGGAAGCTCTAACGGCAGGGTTTATTATTATAAAAATAACGGCACTGTTAACTCTCCGAATTATACTTTTGTATCTGATTTTTACCAGAGCATTGATGTCGGTGATGACAGCACTCCGCGATTCACAGATATAGATGGAGACGGAGATCTTGATTTATTTATTGGCACGCGTTCAGGAACCATATGGCAGTATATAAATACCGGAACGGTTGCAAATCCGGTCTTTGCTCTTCAAACTCAGAATTATAAAAACATAAATGTATTCGGCGGCGCATGTCCCGTATTTGTTGATATTGATACGGATACAGATGCGGATTTATTTATCGGCAATTTAAAAGGCGGGTTATATTATTATGAAAACAGAGATGTAATCGGTATTAATAATATTTCTACATCTACTCCCGATAATTTCAAATTGTTTCAAAATTACCCAAATCCTTTCAACCCGGCTACCAATATAAAATTTAACATTCAGACGAACAGTTATGTTGAGCTTTCAGTTTATGATATGAGCGGAAAATTTATAACAAGGCTTGTTAATGAAAATTTGAATTCAGGAAGCTACGAGGTAAATTTTAATGCAGACGAGTTGAATCTTTCAAGCGGAATTTATATTTATTCAATGACTGCTTCTGATGGAAAATCCTCTTACACATCATCGCAGAAAATGATTCTGATTAAATAATTTTTACAAACTTTTCAGCCACAAAGCACGAAGGCACTAAAATCTCACAAAACTTAATTCGGGATTAAATATTTTTGTAAAATCAGTTTAGTGAGTTTTTATGTTTTTGAGATTTAGTGGCATGCTATAAATTGAATAGTCTTATCTATAAAATACAAATAAAAAATAAAATACAAATAAAAAAATCCCCATCCTTTTGCAAGAATGAGGATTGATTAAAAATTTTATTTTAAATTTCTTAGAACAAATTAATCTTCACACCGTCTTTTCTTATCTTCTTCATCAGTGCTTCAAGCTCTTTTACAGTGGAGTTTATATTCTGGTAAAATTTATCATCATACATAAATTTACCGATTCCGTTCTTCTGCTGCTGTGTATCTGATACAAGCAAGCCAAGATTATAAACCAGGCTGTCAACTTTCTCAGTAATAGCTCTTATATTTTTTATAGTACCGTTAAGCTCACCGCTGTTTTTTATAATCACGCTGTCAACGTTGCCGATAGTATTATCAACTTTAGTTGTAAGCCCTCTTAATGAACCTCTGTTTTCAGTGATAAGAGCATTTAGATTTCTTGTTGCCATTTCAACGTTACTCATAGTAGTTCTAAGATTGCTTTTCAAACCCTGGTCACCCGTAATTTCGTGAAGATCATCCATGATAATATTCACTTTATTTACAGAGCCGCCGAACTTACTCATAAGAGTCTGAACTGTATCAGTTATTACCTGAAACTGGCTTATCATTCCGCCGATGCTTCCACCTTCTGAACCGCTGAGCGGCTTTGAGTAATCAACTTCTTTCGATGATTTGCCGGGGGTAAGAGCCAGCTGATTTCCACCCATAAGAGCAAGGATAGAAACTTCTATCTTATAATCTTCTTTTATCTTAACGGTTTGAGCAACAGTGAAATCAATACGGACTGAATCCCCTACGAGTTCAACCTTTTTCACCATTCCTTTTTTAACACCGCTTACATTCAGCGGATCACCTTCGAGTATTACATCAACTTTCGAAAAGTATGCAGACATTTCTCTTTCCGGCTCACCGAACCACGAGCCTTTGGCCCAGAACAATGTTGCCATTGTAATTATTACTGCTACCGATACGAAAATGCCGACTTTAGCTCCGGCATAATTGCTTTGCGCCATTTTTAAACAGGTTTAGAAATTTCTAAGATTTCATATTTTACTTTTCCAACAGGTACTTCAACTTCAAATTTATCGCCGACTTTTTTACCCATCAATGATCTTCCAACGGGAGATGTAACTGAAATTTTATCCAGCTCAAAATCTGCTTCTTCCGGAGAAACCAAAACATAAGTGATTTCTTCGTTGATAGATTTATCTTTTACTTTCACGCTTGAAAGGATTGTAACTTCGCCGTCTGCAAGTTCTTCAGGTACAACAATCTTTGCCCTTGAAAGCATTTCTTCAAGCTTTGAAATTTTCATTTCAAGATGGCCTTGTTCTTCCTTAGCTGCATCATATTCAGCGTTTTCACTAAGGTCTCCGTGTGAGCGTGCTTCGGCAATCTTTTCAGCCATTCTCTTCCTTGCATGAGTCTTTAACTCTCTAAGTTCGTTTTCTAGTTCCACTAGTCTGCTTCTTGTCAGATAAATAATTTCAGATTTCATTGTTAGTTTTGCATAAAATTTTACTTATAAAATGTTTTTAAAATTTTCCCGAAGGTTTATGTAACTTTTTTTCTTACTTTTTTTTCTTTTGGCTCTACTAAAATAAGATGTCCCATCTTATCTCTTTTTGTTCTGAGATAATTTACGTTAGTCTTATTTGCTTTTATTTCTATAGGAGTTCTTTCAACTATATCTAACCCGTAAGCATTTAGTCCCACAACTTTTTTAGGATTATTTGTAAGAAGATTTATTTTTCTTACTCCTAAATCTCTCAATATCTGCGCGCCGATTCCGTAATCTCTTAAGTCAGGTTTAAAACCAAGCTCTTCATTCGCTTCTACTGTATCCCTTCCCTGCTCTTGTAAATTATAAGCTTTCAATTTATTAAGCAGACCGATTCCTCTGCCTTCCTGTCTCATATAAAGCAAAACTCCGTTGCCGTGCTCTTCAATAATTTTTAATGACTGTGTAAGCTGGTCCCTGCAATCGCATCTTAGTGAACCGAAAATATCACCGGTAAGGCACTCTGAGTGCACTCTTACAAGCACTGGTTTATTGCTGTCAATTTCACCTTTTACCAGGGCTACATGCTCTTTATTATCAACACAGCTTCTGTAAAGTATAATCTGAAAATCCCCAAACCTCGACGGCAGATGTGAATCAACCATTCTTTCAACTAGAACTTCTCTTTTCAATCGGTATTTAATAAGGTCACGTATCGTGATTATTTTTAAATTATGCTTTTCCGCAATTTCAAACAGATCGTTCATTCGCGCCATCTCGCCGTTATCTTTCATTACTTCACAAAGAACTCCGGCAGGATAATGCCCTGCAAGCTTGCTCATATCAACAACTGCTTCAGTATGTCCTGCTCTGCGAAGCACTCCGCCTTTAGTTGCCTTCAGCGGAAAAATATGTCCTGGTCTTCCTAAATCATCGGGATTCGTATCAGGGTCGATTAAAGCTTTGATAGTTTTATCCCTGTCAGATGTAGAAATCCCTGTTGTAGTTCCTATTCTGTAATCAACGCTTATTGTAAACGGAGTAGCATGTAAAGACGTATTATTATTAGTCATCATTTTCAGATTCAAATCATCAAGTCTTTCTTCTTCCATAGGAACGCAAACTAAGCCGCGCCCGTACTTTGCAAGAAAATTTACATGGTCAGGTGTAGATTTCTCCGCGGAGAAAATCATATCTCCTTCATTCTCTCTGTCTTCATCATCAGTAACAATAATAATTTTGCCTTCAGCATAATCTTTCAACGCTGCTTCAATAGTACTGACTTTGTATTTATTATTTTTGGTATTCTTGATTAATTTCATTTTTGTGTAACCTTTATGCTATAATTATTTTTTAGCAGGTACAACATCTGTAACACCAACGATAGTTGCAATTGCGCTTCTATCCATTTTCAATTTCATATTTTCAGCAACTTTTACAAGTACGGTTGCTTCTTCAAGACCTTCAACTGTTCCGTGAATACCAGAGCTTGTTACAACTTTATCACCTTTTTTAAGTGACTGCAATAATGCTAGTCTTTCTTTTTGTTTCTTTTGCTGTGGTCTTAATATTAAGAAATAAAATATAACTATAATTAAAACGAATGGGAGAAGTGATGACACTATCGAACCCATATCGCCGCCGGGGGCTGCCTGTAATAATACTAAATGATTCATTTATTTTATAAATTGATTTAAATTATTTTTTATTTTGTAAGTACTTCTCTAAAAACTCTTTTTTAAAATCTAAAAATCTTTTTTCTTTAATTGCAGTTCTAATATTTCTCATCAGGTTAAGATAAAATCCTATGTTCTGAATCGATGCTAACTGCGAGCCTAATATCTCTCCCGCTATGAACAAATGCCTTAAGTAGGCGTATGAAAAATTTTCCGATGTATATGTTTTGCACTCTTCATCAATACAGCTATGGTCATTTTTATACTTAGCGCCTTTTATGTTAATCTCTCCGGTTGTTGTAAAAATCCTTCCGTGCCTTGCATTGCGTGTTGGCATTACGCAGTCAAACATATCAACACCTCTTTCAACACTTTCAAGCAAATCTATCGGAGTACCAACTCCCATTAAATATCTTGGCTTATTCTCACTCATTATATCAGTACAGTAATCAGTGATATCATACATTATTTCATTTTCTTCACCGACTGCAAGTCCGCCGATGGCATTTCCTGCAAAATCTATACTGTCAAGTTCTTCAATCGTTCGCTTACGCAAATCTTTATACGTACCGCCCTGATTAATCGAAAACAAAAACTGTCTGTGGCCGTATCTGTCTTCTGAATTCTTATAAGCATCAAAACATCTTTTCTCCCAGCGTAAAGTAAGCTCGATTGATTTTTCAGCTCTGCTTCTTTCAACAGGATAAGGCATACATTCATCTAAAGGCATCATTATATCCGAACCGATCGTTCTTTGTATCTCAATAACTTTTTCAGGCGTAAACATATGCTTCGAGCCGTCTAAGTGCGATGAGAACTGAACACCGTCCTCACTTATTTTATTCATCTTCGATAAACTGAAGACCTGAAAGCCGCCGCTATCTGTAAGCAAACTACGGTTCCAGTTCATAAACTTATGCAAACCTTTTGCGCCTTCCATCACTTCCATTCCGGGACGCATATATAAATGATATGTGTTTCCGAGAATTATCCGTGCATCCATTTCAGTCAGCTCGCGCTGCTCTATAGCCTTTACTGTGCCTAAAGTTCCGACAGGCATAAATACAGGAGTTTCGATTTCGCTGTGATCAGTATTTATCACACCAAGCCGCGCCTTGCACCCTTTTTCTTCTGACTTATAAAGAACTTTAAACACTCGTTTGTATCTTATTAATAACTTTTAAAATATAATTTCTAAACTTTTTTTATCAACTATTAACAGACAAATAACAACTGGCAACTAATATCTATCTCACTGCTTCCCATTCACTACTGGAGCTCTTATGAAAGAGTGTAACCCATATCGAATTCTTAAGCCAGTCATAAACAACTCTTGTGTAGCCAAACTTTCTGTAACGCCTCGGCGATTCATAAATCGGGATATCTCTCATAAAATGAATCTTTCCGTGCTTGCGAAGACGTTTGTACAAATCAAAATCCTCACCAGCAAAAAGCTTTTCATCGTATCCTGCAACCTTCTCATAAAGCTCTCGCCTTACAATATGGCACTCGCCTCTACCCATACCCATAAAAAATTTGTTAAGCATTATAACATAATTATTATAGAATGTATGGAAAACCTTATCGAACATTTTTTCTTCCTCGGGAAAAACAAAAATAGGGCATGCAATAGCTGCTATTTTATCATCCTTCAGAACATCAAATATTCTTTCAAAGAACTTTTTTTTATCTGATATTCTTGTATCGGCATTAAAAAAAATAAGAACATCTCCCCGGGAAATGGATGCACCATTATTTCTTCCCTGAGAGATGTTCTGTTTAACTTTCTCTTTATGCTCGATTACATTGCAGGCGTAGTTTTTCACTTTTTCAAGTGTTTTATCTGTGCTGCCCCCGTCGCTGACTATAAGTTCAAGATTGTACTTCCTTATGTCCTCTTCGGTAAACTGTCCCAGTACATCTGAAATCAGTTTTTCCTCATTTAGGGCAGGGATAATTACGCTTGCCTTCACCATTAAAAAATCGTATTGTTCAAAGAGCTTTTCTTAAGCGACTTTAATGCCGGCTTTATCAAGAGTTCTTAATCCTCTTGCAGAAATTCTCATCTTAACCCATTTTTTTCCTTCTTCATCCCAGATTCTTTTAACCTGTAAATTCGGAAGTTGTCTTCTTTTGGATTTATTGTTAGCGTGAGAAACATTGTTCCCTGATAACGGCTTTTTGCCTGTTACTGCGCATACTTTTGACATTTTTCGCTCCTTATCCTTTATATGGTTTATAAGTTGATTCGTAAACTCTCTGATTTCTGTCCAAGAATCTGAATGAGCCTTTTCCGTTCGGAATAGCATCAACAAGTCTTACGTTTACGATCTTTGTTTCTTTGCCTGTGTCCGGGCACATAACAATTAAGTCGCCTTGTTTCTTTTTGTTTGCTTTATCAGCAAATGATTGTACTTTTGCCATTGTTGTTTATTAGTAGTTGTTAATATAAAATTTTAAACTTGTATTTTAAAGTCAGATAAAACGTATTTTTTAAACGCAAACAGCGCATTTGATTACTGACTTTCCCTCGTTACGATGTGGAACATCCCGTCTTTAGCGGGACACCAGCTTCGTAACGAGTTCACTTTAACCTCCATCTTCCCCCTCCTTAGTAAGGAGGGGGAAGATGGAGTCAAAAACTTTTTAAAGAACTATTTATTAATCTCTTCTCTTATCTTGCCGCAGACATCTTTTCTTACCACTTCCTCTGCCCTGTAAATCATATTCCTTATCGCAAGCGGCGAAGATTTTCCGTGACCGATAATCGATACTCCGTCAACTCCAAGCAGCGGAACTCCGCCGTATTCCTGATAATCAAAATCCTTTAAAATGCTTCGCATCGTTCCCTGTATCATTCCCATCTTCAGTTTGTTCATCAGGCTTTTATCCGCATAACTTCTGAACTTTGCTTTAAGCAGATCTAAAACACCCTCAGCAAACTTCAGAATTATATTCCCGACAAACCCATCGCATACGACTATATCAACTTTACCGTTAAGGATATCTCTTCCTTCTACATTCCCTACAAAATTTACATCTGCTTTTTCGAGCAGCTCAGCCGCTTCGAAAGTAACTTCATTGCCCTTTGTTTTTTCTTCACCGACACTTAATAATCCTACCGTAGGATTCTTCACATTGTAAATTCTCTCCATGTAAATAGTACCCATGATAGCAAACTCTTTTAAGTGAATCGGCTTGCAGTCAACTGATGCGCCGACATCGAACACCATTGTCTTCGTTTCATTCGAAGGGAAGATAGAGCCGATAGTTGGTCTGCCTACACCTTTTATTCGCCCGAGCTTCAGCGTGCTTGCTGCCATAACTGCGCCGGTATTACCTGCGCTGATAAATGCATCTGCTTTCTTATCTTTTAAAAGAGCGAGCCCTATATTAATTGATGAATTGGGCTTTGACTTATAAACTTCAGTGGGAGAATCATCCATTGTAACAACTTCATCTGCATGAACTATTTCAATGTTTGAACTTCCACCCTGCTTCAATAATTCTTTTTCAAGAACGTCTTTCTTTCCTGTAAGAATTATTTTAAGTTCATCACCTCTATCCTTGCAGGCCATTATTGCGCCGGCAATTTCATTAACGGGAGCAAAGTCCCCTCCCATAGCATCTACAACTACACTTACTTTATTATTTGATTCTCTTTGTGAACTTCTTTCCGTACTCATTTTGTTAGACTGAAAAATTTTTTACAACCGTCTCTTAAAAATAAAAATTCAGATAACAAGTTTATTATCTGAATTTTGTCTTATGTAAAAAGTTAAAGTCTTTTGAAGTCTGTTGAAAGCTTATTTTCTAGGCAATACAATGCTCTTGCCGTCATAAAATCCGCAATTTGAGCAAACTCTGTGCATCATTTTAGGCTCACTGCAATTAGGGCACTTCATTGTAGCAGGTGCTGTTGCTTTGTAATGAGTTCTTCTTTTTCTTCCTCTTGTTTTCGAGTGTCTTTTCTTTGGATTTGGCATTTTAGTATGATTTCTTTATTTATTTATTTTTAAACTTTTGAGTTTCTCCCAGACAGGATTTTCTTTTTCTTCTTCTTCTGGCTCTTCTCTTTTGAAAAGATCATTTAAATTTCTTCCGCATCTTGTACAAACATCATTTATTTCTTCCGGTGCGTGTTTCATAGGCACTGCAAGTATTATATACTCTGCAACATCTTCATCAAGACTTATAAAAACCGTCTTAGGTGATACGAACTTTATCGTATCATCTTCATTTTCTTTCAGAAGTTCTTCATCATTTTCGAATTTGTAAATCATAAAGAACGGTATTTCAAATGCCGTATCATAATCTTCAACGCATCTGTCGCAGGTTAAAATATATTTACCTTTGATATCTGCTTTTATCGTTATCTGGCCAGCGGATTTGTAAAGAACTGCTTTTACTTCTATTGCTGAAGGAAGAGTTATTCCTTCGTATTTAAAATTTTCTAACTTCTCTTTGAAGTCGAAATTGTGTTCACCGTCTTTCAGGTTTACTACGTTAATCTTCATAATTTCCTCCCGTTCAAAATAATCTCTAACAAATAAAAACTAATAAAATTTCGTATCTTCCTAAATAAAAATAATAAAAATTATTGTCCTATAGTTTCTGAGTATGCAGTATCGTTCATTAAATTCAGAAGTTCATCACCATTAGAAGGCTCAATTTTTATCATCCATCCTCTTTCATAAGGGTCTTGATTTATAACAGAAGGAACATCATTTATACCTGTGTTGATTTCAGTAATAGTACCTGAAATCGGACTATAAATTTCGGAAACTGTTTTCACAGCTTCAATAGTACCTAAAACATCCCCGGCGTTTACTACATCGCCGACTGCTGCTGTAACATCAAGATAAATTATATCACCAAGCTCGCCCTGAGCAAAATCAGTAATACCGATTGTTGCAACTGCTCCATTAACATCAACCCATTCGTGGTCAGTCGTATATTTTAAATTTTTGGGGATATTCATAATCGTTAAATTTGATTAAGTGACAAATATATTAAAAATATAGGTTTTATTCAATCTATAAAGAGATGCTTTCGTAAGATTTATTTTGCAGAAGAAAACGCTTAGATTACGCCAAGTCACAAATCCTGCAAAAGATTTATTACGGTTCTATTTTAACAACCCCTTCCCAACCTCCTAAGAAAAAGCAGGGGTTTGGAAGGCATTATAAAATTAATACATTAACTTTTAGGTGAATTTTTGAATTGGTTCAAATTTGTAAAATCGCTATTGCTCCTTATTTTAAAGGAGAAGGAAGTACATCGCGATAATTTAAAATTCTACATTATGAATTCATAATTCTGAATTCAATAATCCCCCTTTCTTTACATTTAATCTTACCCTAAATAATCGTAAATTTATAGATTATTAAACATTTTACTCATTTGAAATCTAAAGATATACGCGACTCGTTTTTAAAGTTTTTTGAAGAGAGAGGTCATAAAATTGTCCCTTCTTCCTCAGTCGTTCCTTATGACGACCCGACACTGCTTTTTACCAACGCAGGCATGAACCAGTTCAAGGATGTATTCCTCGGCACAGGTACACGCGAATATAAACGCGCCGCCGATACGCAAAAATGCATTCGCGCAGGCGGCAAACATAACGACCTGGAAGAAGTCGGCTTCGACGGCTATCACCATACATTTTTTGAAATGCTCGGCAATTGGTCGTTCGGCGACTATTATAAAAAAGATGCACTCACATGGTCATGGGAATTATTAACTAATGTCTGGAACATTCCAAAAGACAGGCTCTGGGCAACTGTTTACCGAGACGATGATGAGTCCTATGAAATCTGGAAGAACGAAACTGATATAGACCCAAGCCATATTCTCCGCTTCGACGAAAAGGATAACTTCTGGGAAATGGGTGATACAGGTCCATGCGGTCCGTGCTCTGAAATTCATATTGACCTGACCGAAAAAGGATGCAGCCCGAACGATGTAAACTCAGACAATGAGAATGTTATTGAAATATGGAACAATGTTTTTATACAATATAACAGAGACGAAAAAGGTGTTCTCACTCCCCTAATATGGAACAATGTTTTTATACAATATAACAGAGACGAAAAAGGTGTTCTCACTCCCCTTCCGAATAAACACGTTGATACGGGCATGGGATTCGAACGCGTATGCCGCGCATTACAAAATAAAAAATCGAATTACGAGACTGATGTTTTCTCGCCTATCATAGATAAAATTTCAGAACTCACAGGCAAAAAATATGAGGGAGATAATATTTCTCCTATGAATATTCTTGCCGACCATATACGTACACTTGTATTTGCAATCAGCGACGGCGCAATTCCTTCCAATGAAGGACGCGGCTATGTGCTTCGCAGAATATTACGCAGAGCATCCCGCTTTGCCCGCAAGCTTGAGTATCACAGACCGATCTTATGGCAGCTAGTTGATACCGTTGCAGAAAACTTCGGCTACATTTTCCCTGAAGTCGAGCAGAAAAAAGAGTTTGCTAAAAATGTTATAAGAGCAGAAGAAGAAAGCTTTAACGTTACATTAGATAGAGGCATTGAGTTATTCAATGAAGTTTTTTTTAATATAAAGAACTATAAACATAAAATTTTTCCGGGTGATTATGCATTTAAGCTTTATGATACATACGGTTTTCCAGTTGATCTAACACAAGTAATGGCTCGCGAAAACGGATTTGAAGTTGATATGGATACATTCACATCTGAAATGGAAAAACAAAAAGACAGAGCACGCAGCGCACGTAAAGAGCATCTGCATATAGTAGAAGACGGCTTAACGATTGATACTGATGTTGTTTATGATCCATATGATGTAAGTGAAGAAGGAGTTAAAACAACTTTGCTAGTATTAAAGAACGACAAGAATAAAATCGGAGTGCTGAATGAAAATCCATACTTCTCAGAATCCGGCGGACAGATAAGCGACATTGGTGAACTAACAATTTCAGACGGCTCGAAGATTAAAGTCGTAGACTCGAAAAAGAATTTTATAATTCTTGATGATGCAGATGATTCTTTAATCGATAAAGAGCTTCAGGTAATTGCAAAACTTGATTACAACAGAAGAGAAGCAATCGAACGCAACCACTCTGCTACTCACTTAATGCATGAAGCTTTAAAAAGAACGTTAGGTGATACTGTAAAACAAATGGGTTCGCTTGTAAGTGATGAATATTTACGATTCGATTTTCCGCACTTCCAGAAAGTTGAAGCTTCGCAGATAAAAGATATTGAAGACATAGTTAACGGCAAAGTAAATGAGAAGATTATTGTTAACACTCTCATTGATATCCCGATAGAAGAAGCAAATAAAATCCCGAATGTAAAAAAACTCTTCGGTGAAAAATACGGTGACCTTGTAAGAGTTGTACAGATTGACCCTAACTTCAGTGTTGAGTTTTGCGGCGGTACGCAC
>JBGAGG010000011.1:0-119410 GCA_044226845.1 Ignavibacteria bacterium | reverse complement strand
TCTGCAATCGGTGAAGAGATAACGATGTTCTTATCGCGTTACGGTATAAGATGTAATCGTCTGGACTAAGTAAAATTTAAATCTTCTCAAATAAATGCGTTTTCTTTTTTTCTTCGTACATCCGTCTAAGTACCATCTGTATAGAATAACAATTAACGAACTTATCCGTCGCGGACATGAAGTCGATATTGTTATCACATCAAAAGATGTGCTTGAAGACTTAGTTAAAAAAGAAGGATGGAAGTACACAAACATTTTTCCGCAGGGAAGAAAAATAAAAGGCATACCTACATATCTTGGCGCAGGAATAAATCTTATAAGAAGTATATGGCGCCTGTTCAAATTCACTAGCGGTAAAAAATATAATTTATTTATAACGGATGACTTGCTTACAATCGTAGGAAGATTAAGAGGAGTGCCCACAATATTTTTTGCTGATGATGATATTACTGCCGTGCCGGAATCTTTTATTCTACAGAAAACCGGAACGTACACTTTAGCTCCTGCCATTACAAACTTCGGAAAGTACAATAATAAAAAAATAGGCTTTGAAGGCTTCAAAGCTTCCGCTTATCTTCATCCCAATCATTTTAAAATCGATGAATCAGTTTTAGATAAGTACCAATTAAAAAATCAAACATATTTTATAATACGTCTTGTATCATTAACGGCAACGCATGATGTAGGCATGACGGGAATTACAAACGATGACTGCCGCAGATTGATTTCCATGCTCGAGAAAAAAGGAAGGGTGATAATAAATTCAGAGCGTCCCGTTCTTGAAGAGTTTGAAAAGTACAGATTAAAAATTGTGCCGAAAGATATTACTCATATACTTGCCGGTGCAAGTTTGTTTATCGGCGACTCGCAGACAATGTCATCGGAAGCAGGAATGCTTGGAGTGCCGTATATAAGATTTAATGATTTCGTCGGAAAGATAGGCTATCTGAATGATATGGAGCTGAACTATAAACTCGGCTTTGGAATCTTAACGAAGGACAGAGAGAAGCTGTTTGAAAAAGTAGAAGAGCTGATGAATATACCTGATTTAAAAACGGAATGGAAGAAACGAATGGACAACATGCTTGACAAAACAATAGATTTAAGCGATTTGCAGATATGGCTTTATGAAAACTACCCGAAAAGCATAGAGCATTGGAAATCCAACCCTGACATATTGAAATCGTTTGGAAAATACGATACAAAAGCGGAAATTTAATAAGAATTTTCAGATCTAAATAATTAATAATTACAAACTTAGAGTTTTTTGCAGTCTGAAAAGCAGGATTTTTGGAAGGACATTATTATAAACTTTTATTTGTTTTTTATACTATTTTAAGGTATATTAACTACGAGAAAATTTAGAAGTAATCTGTATTGTAAGATATACTAAATATTTTTCCCCCTTTGAGATATTGAATATTACTAAGCCAAATATAGATATTGCCGCAATAGAGACGGCCAATCCGGGCATATTTAAATTTGTTAAGTCCGAAAAATATTACAAGCCTAGTAAAGAAGTTGTAAAATACATTCGCAAGCATATCGAAAGGTTTGATCACTCAAGCTTTTTAACTGCAAAAGAAAGTTCGCATCTTGAATTCCTTTCCAAAGGTCAGCCGTATATTGTAAATCTTCAGAGAATAAATGATGTAAGGCTTCTCAATAAATTTTTCGAAAAGGTAAACGAAAAACTTGAACCGGGCGGAAAATTTATCAGCTACGTTGAAACATCTTTCGAGCGTAAAAAAAGAATACTTAAAAAATTTCCAAAGATAATTTCTTATCCATATTATACTCTTGATTATATTTTAAAAAGAGTATTCCCAAAGTGGTCAGTGACTAAAAGAATATATTTTGCATTAACAAAAGGACGCAACAGAGTTTTTTCAGTAGCTGAAACTCTTGGCAGACTTGTATCATGCGGGTTTGAAATAATAGAGTATCAGGAAATAAATAATAATCTTTTCTTCGTAACACGAAAAGTTAAAGAGCCTTCTTATGATATGAAGCCCAGCTACGGCCCGCTTATCAGAATGAGAAGAATCGGAAAGGGCGGTAAGATAATCCGCGTTTATAAATTCCGCACTATGCATCCTTATGCAGAATACCTTCAGGAATATATTTACAAAAAAAATAATCTGAAGCAGGGCGGAAAATTCGAGAACGATTTCAGAATTACAACAGCGGGGAAATTATTCAGAAAGATCTGGCTGGATGAGCTTCCTATGATTTTCAATTTGTTAAAAGGCGAATTAAAGCTTGTAGGTGTAAGACCATTAAGCCTTCATTATTTTAATTTATACGATGACGAGTTAAAAGAAAAAAGAGCAAAGCACAGACCCGGTTTAGTGCCGCCTTATTATGCCGATATGCCTCAAACTCTTGATGAAATTATAGAGTCGGAAAAAAAATATCTTGATGCCTATGAAAAAGCTCCTATACGCACCGATATAAAATATTTTTTCAAAGCTTTTCATAATATTCTGCTCAAAAGAGCAAGAAGCGCATAATTTTATTACGGCGCTTTTTTTTTATTCCCCAATACCAACCAAACCCTTTTTCCTAATGAAATTTAGATTACAATTTTTAACCGCAGTCTTTTTTATATTCTGCGCGCTGCCTGTTTCATTATTTGCGCAGGTTGAAATGGCGCCTCCTTCTCATCCTGTTTATGATTTCCTGAAGAGAATGCAGCTTGCAGATATTATTGATTACAACTCTTCTCAGATACCGATTTCCAGAGGAGAGATTGGAAAATTTCTTGTTACTATCAACAATAATAAAAGCACTCTTACTTCAGTTGATAAAAAATTTCTCGAAGATTATCTGAACGAATTTGAATATGATTTAGGGAAACAGGTTAATTCAAAAGTTTCGAGTTTTGTTGAGGGATGGGACGGCAAAAAAATGTTTTCCAATGATAAACAAAAGTATTTATATAAATATTTAGATTCGAATGCTTCATTCTTTGTTGATGGATTATGGTCATACTCTTATAGGAAATCCAGTGGAGATACACTGGGAAGTAATTCTTTAAGTCTCGGTGAAATAGGTTTACGTTTCCGAGGAACACTTTTTAACTCAGTCGGGTTTTATCTCCGCGCAACAAACGGCAGCAAAATGTCGGGCGATGATAAAGCTGTTGTGTTCGGCAGAGCAACTGACCCCCGCCTTGCAGCAGCAAGAAAATTCCCGAATGAAGGATATTTCGATTCATTCGAAGGATATTTAAGATATCAGACGCAGAGCAACTGGCTTGCGCTGACTGTCGGACGTGAAGCATTTACACAGGGCTTCGGCTACATAGATAAATTATATTTTTCTAACAACACAGTTCCGTTCGACGTTATTAATCTTAAACTTCAGTATAAAGCATTAAGGTATTCATTTACTTACGGCGGACTTAAAGGTGATTCGCTCGGCCGTGATATTCAAAATAAAACTATTGCTACACACAGACTTGATGTAAATTTTTCTCCGAAGTTCAGAATTGGATTCTGGGAATCGCTTGTAACTGCATCGCAGTCATTCAGCTTTTCAAATTTAAATCCTGTAAGCTTTCTCATATCGGTCGATTACAACGACGTTGTGAACTCGAACCCTAACAACAATCTTTTCGGCATCGATATGGAAATTCAGCCGGTGAAAAATCTTGCTTTGCAAGGGACATTGCTTGTTGATGAGCTAAGCCTTGGCGCAATTACAAAGCCAAAAGAGTTTATTGCAGCCGATACAAAATTCGGATGGCAGCTTGGAGCTTTATGGACTAATGCTTTTACAATTCCGAATCTTACAGGAGCTTTGGAGTATACGCATCTTGATCCTTTCGTTTATACACACCGCTCATTAAAGACAACTTACACTAATTGGGGAATGCCTCTGGGAGCAAAGCTAAGCCCTAACTCAGATGAAGTTGCGTTAAAACTTTCTTATAATGTTACACAAAGAGTAAGGCTCGATTTACAATACCAGTTCCAGCGTTCGGGCGAAGGAATTGTATATGACTCACTCGGCAATGTTGTAATTAACTACGGCGGAAATATTAATAACGGAGTAGGGGATAATTATCCCAACTCTACCAGTTTCCTTGACGGTAACAGAATAAACAGAAATATTGTAACAGCATTTTTAAAGATAGAGCCGCTGAAACAGTTCTTTCTTGAATTAAAATATGTGTATAACGATATAGATAATATTTTTCAATCAAAGAAGTATAACAATAATTATTTCTTCGCAACGATGAGAATAGATTATTAAAGCATATAAGATTTAAGATTTTTGATTTAAGAAATAAGATTTATGTTATCTATGAACAGAATTAATTTTTTAACTTTT
This sequence comes from Ignavibacteria bacterium, assembly GCA_044226845.1. GTDB lineage: Bacteria > Bacteroidota > Ignavibacteria > Tepidaquicellales > Tepidaquicellaceae > JAFDZO01. Next base: position 115,072 of record JBGAGG010000011.1, on the reverse strand, counting down.
TACTATTTAAAAATTGAAAGTAACTTTAGTAGCAGGGGCGCGTCCGAACTTCATGAAGATAGCTCCGATAATTCACGAGATAAAAAGAGTTCAGAAACTTGGAAAAGATATTACGTTCCGTTTAGTTCATACGGGGCAGCATTATGATGAGAAGCTATCGCACAGTTTTTTTAAACAGCTTAATATTCCCGAGCCCGACGTTAATTTAGGAGTCGGGTCCGGCTCCCATGCAGAGCAGACGGCGAATATTATGGTAAAGTTTGAAAAAGAATTAATTGAAAACAGACCTGATATAGTTTTAGTTGTCGGCGATGTAAATTCAACAATGGCATGCAGCATCTCTGCAAAGAAATTGAATATAGATGTTGCTCATGTTGAAGGAGGCATACGCTCGCGCGATATGGAAATGCCGGAAGAGATAAACAGATTAGTTACAGATTCCATTGCAGATTATTTTTTTACTACATCTGAACTTGCCAATAAAAATTTAAGAAAAGAAGGACACGGAAATCATAAGTTATTTTTTGTCGGCAATACGATGATTGATACTCTGAAGGCAAACTTAAATAAATTAAAGAAGCCTGCGTTTTTTGACAAATATAAATTAAAGCCGAAGAAATATTTAGTTGTGACTTTGCACAGACCTTCTAATGTTGATGATGCAGAAAATTTAAAAATGCTTTTAAAGACTTTAGAAGAAACATCTAAGGATTACAAAATCGTTTTTCCTGTTCATCCGAGAACTCAGAAAAATTTAAAACAGATAAAGTTATCGGATAAATTTATTATTACCGACCCGCTCGGCTACCTTGAGTTTATTTATCTTGTAAAAAATTCTTTTGCAGTGATAACCGATTCAGGCGGAATACAGGAAGAGACAACTGTTATGAAAATCCCATGCGTTACTCTCAGAAAAAATACTGAGCGCCCTGAGACAGTTACTGAAGGCACGAACATATTAGCAGGAATAGACCCGTATAAATTCAAATCATACTTTCAAAAATTATTTTCAGGTAGTTGGAAAAAAGGCGGCACTCCGAAATTCTGGGACGGCAGGACTTCACCAAGAATTGTTAAGCAGCTTTTAAGTATTTACAGCAATAAATAATTATTTGTGTCAAGTTTTTTCTACCTACTAATAGGGAAGAAAAAATTTTTATAAAATAATTTTTTAGTATATTTACGAGTTCTTATAAATAGACCTGGCAGGTTTTTAATCCTGTCAGGTTTTATTATTTGAGGATAAAAAATGTTACAATAATATTGCTTTACAAATTAACCTTTAATTGCCACAAGCTTTAGCTCGTGGATTTGATAATTCCCTTGGTTTTGCCTTTTAAGGCAATTGCCCTAAAGGGCATATACTGCGAGTTGTTTTTATCCACGCGTTAAAACGCGTGGCAATTGTTTTATCTAATTCCATGAAAGAATCCATATTCTACATTCCTGAATACAAAATGTACTGCGAACACATCCGTAAAGATGATGTGCAACATAAAAGCATTATTGTTATGATTCACGGCGCAGCGCATACGGGAGCGTGTTATAAAACAACTCCTGACGGGCGTCAGGGATGGGCTTATAATTTTGCCGAGGCAGGATATGAAGTTATTCTTATTGACTGGCCGGGAACGGGTAGAAGCGGATATGTAAATCCACAGGAGCTTACCGGTGAATTTATTGTTAATGCAATTGCAGAACTCCTGAAGATTCTTAATACTAAAGTTATTTTATTTACACATTCAATGTCAGGTCCTTACGGATGGATGCTGTTGGAAAACGCAGGCGAATGTATAAAGCAGCTTATTGCAGTCTCACCCGGAGCAATGGGAAATATTCAGTCAGTGCCTGAAATTTTATCTCAGACGGATGATAGTTTGGATGTCGTAATGGGACCCATAAAATATGATCTGAGTCTTAAAAATAATTTTGTTTGTTCAAAAGATTATTCGATGAAAAAATTTATAGGTGAGAGTAAGTTATTTCCTATGGAGTATTTTGATAATTATTTTGCGTCGATTATTCCGATGCCGCCAAAACTGATTCATGACAGATTAAATATTAACGGAAGCCAGATGAAAATGAGCGAGTTATTCAAAGCAGGAGATACAAAAGTCAGTATTGTAGTAGGGACTGACGATGCCGACCATCCGTATGAGCTGGATGTTAAAATTCACGAGTTTTTAGTAAAGCTTGGGGTGAAAAGCGAATTTATCTGGTTAGGAGATTATGGAATCGAGGGAAACGGACATATGATGATGCTGGAAAGTAATAGTGAGAAGATAGCGAAGTTTATTATTGAGAAGATTATTAAATAAACTCTGATTTTCTGATAAAATCAAAGAATCCGTCAAAAATTCATCATTAATAATGAAAATTTTGTAGAAAAGATGGACTATCAAAAATAAGCCGGAATTAAAGAATGTGACAATAATGTTACTTTTTCTTGCGTCTGAAATTTTACATTTGAAATCTGAAATTGAGAAATCCGTCAAAAATCCGTCACTGACGTAGAAATTTCTTGCAAATAATGAATTATAGAAAAACAGAGTAAAACGAAAGAATCCGTCAAAAATTCATCATAAATGAGAAATTTTGTTGATAAGAAGGATTGTGTGAAAATGATCTAAAATTAAAGAATCCGTCAAAAATTCATCATAAATGAGAAATTTTGTTGATAAGAAGGATTGTGTGAAAATGATCTAAAATTAAAGAATCCGTCAAAAATTCATCATAAATAGAAAAATTATTTAAAGATGGATTGTTAAAAAATAAGCTAAAATCAAAGAACGGGACAAAAATGTTACTTTTTTGTGACATCTGAAATTTTACATTTGAAATCTGAAATTGAAAGAAATTTCTCTTTTATTTATCCTCTAAAATTGTTATCTTTACAATTCTCATAAAATCATTAATTATGTTCGCAATAGTAAATATAAAAGGCAGCCAGTACAGAGTTTCTGAAGGGCAAAAATTGTATGTCCCGCGTTTCAATGATGAAATCGGCGCAAAAGTAACGCTTGATAACGTAATAATGTTCTCAGCAGATGACAGCACATTTGATATCGGAGCACCCAAGCTTAATAAATCAATCGAAGCTACAGTTCTTGCTCACGTTAAAGATGAAAAAGTAATCGTCTTCAAAAAGAAAAGAAGAAAAGGTTACAAAGTTTTAAGAGGACACAGACAGCAGTACACACAGATTTCTATCGACAAAATAGCTTAATTTTAAATCATTTTTTTTACAGGAGAATAAGTAATGGCTCACAAAAAAGGACTCGGAAGTTCTAAGAACGGTAGAGACTCAAACGCCCAGAGATTAGGCGTAAAAAAGTTTGGCAGCGAAGTAGTCGTTGCAGGTAATATATTAATAAGACAAAGAGGAACAAAGTTCCTTCCCGGACTTAACACAGGCTTAGGCAGAGATTATACGATCTTTGCATTAAAAGACGGACTTGTAAAATTCACAGACAAGAAAGGCAAGAAGACCATTCACGTTGTTCCGGCAGAAGCTGCAAAGTAAATTATATTACTAAGATATTATTTTTTCAAAAGGTTATTCTGTCTTGCAGAGTAACCTTTTTTGTTTTATACCAACCATCATTTAAAAATTTAACCTATATATAGTATGAAAATTTCTGTTATCGGCGCCGGAAACGTTGGCGCAACATGCGCAGATGTTATCGCTCACAGAGAGCTATGCAACGAAGTTATCCTTCTCGATATTAAAGAAAATTTTGCCGAGGGCAAGGCATTAGATATGTGGCAGACCGCTCCTGTAAACAACTACGATACAAGAATTACAGGCGTAACCAATGACTATGAAAGAACTGCAAACTCAGATGTAGTTGTAATCACATCGGGACTTCCGCGTAAGCCCGGAATGAGCAGAGATGATTTGATCGCTACAAATGCAGCTATAGTAAAATCCGTTACACAGAACGTAGTTAAATATTCTCCGAACACATCGATTATAGTTGTTGCAAATCCTTTAGACGTAATGACATACTGCACGTACTTAAATGCAAACTTACCGTCAACAAAAGTTTTCGGTATGGCAGGAATTTTAGATACTGCAAGATATAAAGCTTTCTTAGCAACAGAGTTAAACGTAAACCCTAAAGATATTCAGGGTATGTTACTCGGGGGACACGGCGATACAATGGTTCCGCTTCCAAGATACACAACAATAAGCGGTATCCCTGTAACAGAGCTTATTGCTGAAGATAAATTGAATGCAATTCTTGAAAGAACAAAGGTCGGCGGCGGCGAGATAGTTAAATTACTCGGAACATCTGCATGGTATGCCCCCGGCGCAGCAGCAGCACAGATGGCAGAATCCATCGTAAGAAATCAAAGAAGACTTTTTCCTGTATGCGCATGGTTAACCGGTGAGTACGGATTGAAAGATATTTATTTAGGTGTACCTACTATTCTTGGTACAAACGGTATTGAAAAAATCATTGAGTTGAAATTGAACGATGCTGAAATGAAATTGCTTCACGACTCTGCTAAATCAGTAAAAGAAGTGATGGATGTATTGGATAATATGAAGTAAGAGTATTAAGTAGAAAGTATAATGTATAAAGAAAGGCGTGGGTGACCACGCCTTTTGTGTTAAAGCTTATTTCTTAATCTCACTTCCGAAACAGATGGTATTTCCATCAAGGTCTTTTATATTAAAATCACGTAATCCGTAAACCTGGTCACACGGTTCATTGGTAGTATCGACTCCGTTGGATTTTACATATTCGAATACCTCATCTGCGTTATCCACAAAGCAATAGACCATTATAGGATTAATCTCGCCCTGAGATTTATAGAAATGAAACTCTGAATTACCGTTATAAGCTCCGCCGTAAAATCCCTGGTGCACCCATGTTTTATCAAATCCTAATTTGTTTTTGTAGAACTCGATTGATGAGTCCACGTCTTTGCAGGGAAGCACAGGCGCAGCGCCTTTAATAAAGTCTTTCATGATTTTATTTAGTTTGAGTTATGAGTTATGAGTGTATATTCTGTTAATTGTTAATTGCTATGCCACACTCATCAAATAAATCGCATCTTCATAGTTGTTCACAAATGCTTTTCTTATTACTTCGTGCTCGGGTTTTCTTAACTGCGGGTCTTCTTCTATAATTTTGAATGCAATGTCCTTTGCTTTTACTACTATATCTTTATCCTTTACCAAATCCATAGAGGAGAAATTTAAGACTCCCGATTGTCTTATTCCGAAAAATTCTCCGGGTCCTCTTATTTCCATATCTGCTTCGGCAATTTTAAATCCATCAGTTGTCTCTTCCATTATTTTTAATCTCTTAATGTAATCTTCGTTATCGCTGTTGTTTTCAGTCCGCGCAATAAGAATACAATAAGATTGCTCTGCGCCTCTGCCTACTCTTCCCCGTAATTGATGCAGCTGTGATAATCCGAATCTTTGCGCTTCTTCAATAATCATAACCGATGCATTAGGAATATCAATACCGACTTCGATTACGGTTGTTGCGACTAGTATATCGCTCTGCTTATTTTTAAATCTTTCCATCACTTCTTCTTTTTCATACCAAAGCATTCTGCCGTGAATCATATCAACGTTGTACTCTGAAAAAAATCTTTCTTTAAGTTGTTTAAAATTTTCTTCAGCCGATTTTAAATCCAGTTTCTCGGACTCATCTATAATAGGGTAAATTATATATATCTGCCGCCCTTCTTTAATCTGTTCTTTAACAAATTCAAAAATTTGTAGTTTATCATCATCGTAACGGATTGCAGTTTTAATCGGAATTCTTCCTTTGGGCAGCTCATCAATAATAGATACATCTAAGTCCCCATAGTAAGTTAATGAAAGCGTTCTTGGAATAGGAGTTGCTGTCATTACAAGTGTATCGGGATTTTCACCCTTTTGTTTCAGACGTGCGCGCTGCATTACACCGAATTTATGCTGCTCGTCTATTACAACAAACCCAAGATTTTTAAACTCAACTTTATCTTGAAATAAGGCATGTGTTCCTATAACAATATTAGATTTTCCAGTTTGAATATCCTCCAATATTTCTCCTCTTAATTTTTTCTTTTGCCCGCCGATTAAAATAGAGACCTTTATTTTTTCTTTATTACTTCCTTCTCTTGCATCATTAATCTTAGCAATGAAATCTGTAATTGTTTTGTAATGCTGCTCGGCAAGAATTTCGGTAGGGCACATGAATGCAGTCTGGAATCCGTTATCTACGGCTATCATAATTGCAATCAAAGCTACGATTGTTTTTCCGCTTCCGACATCTCCCTGCAGAAGTCTGTTCATTACGCGTTCCGAGTTCATGTCTTTATATATCTCGTTGATAACTCTCTTCTGCGCACCGGTCAGTTCGAAGCTCAGAACTTTCTTTACCTCTTCAATTACAGGAGAACTATTTCAAGGAAAAATATTTCTTCGAATGCTAATCTCTGCCTTGCAATTTCAACCTGCTCTATAGTATGTGGGAAGTTTATTCTGAGAATAGCATCTTTCTTCGAAATAAGATTATTCTCTTTTAAGATATCCGGAGGAAGAGTTTCATCTACAAGACTGAAGTTTTGATTTAGTAATTCCCTGAAAGCATTAAATACAATTTTAGAAAGAAGAAGAGGTTTTATAAAAGTCTTTTTCAAAACTCCTGAGAGTTCATATACAGGAATATATTTGAACTTAAGAAAATCGGTGAAGTATTTATCATAAGGATCAAATTTCAGATGGTCGCGGTATTCAATTTTATTATTGCCGAAGAAAAATTTATCGCTGACTTTACCGACGAATACAAATCTGTCTTTTAATCTGAACTGCTTATTCCTGAATTCACTTGCTCCGAAAATCGGGATTTCGGTTGCGCCGGTATTATCTTTTAAATGAACAGTTAAAGGCTGGCTGCTTTTTCGTGGGAGACGCACATCAATAATTTCTCCTGATACCAAAACATTTTTGCCCGTATACTTAAAAATATCTTTGATTTGAATTTGCTCTATATAATCACGCGGAATAAAACTGAGGAAGTCTTCAATTTTTGTTATTCCTATTTTTTCAAATGCTTCGGAGCGTTTTTCGCCTACGCCTTTTAAAAACTTAATATCCAAGTATTTAATTTATTGTTAAAATCTGCAAATACAGGGCAGATTTGTATGAAATATATTAGATTGATTAAAAATAACACATTCGCTAACTTAATTCTTCACCAAAATAAAAAACTAATAACCCTTCTTACAAACACAAATGAAAAGCACAAAATTACTAATTAATTCATTCGTAATTATAGTATTAGCTTTAACATATATAGTATCTACTGAAGTTTTTTCAGAAAACCAGGTTGAAGTTCAGGAAAAATATTCTCATGTTAGAATATTTGCAAGAACATCGGCTGACTTCGATAGAATGGAAAACGCGGGTTTACATTTAGACCATTCTACGGGTAAAGTTGGAGAATTCCGTGATGCATGGCTTTCAGCTACTGAAATAAATATGTTAAGAGTTTCCGGCGTAAGCTTTGAAATATTAATCCCTGACTGGATGGAGCATTTTAATAATTACCCCAAAATGACAGAAACCCAGAAGCAGGCATCTCTTGTTGAATCTGAAAGAGATTTTGCAGTGAGCCACTCTATTTACGGTTCACTGGCAGGATTTTTAAATTTTAATGAAATGGTTAATAAACTGGATTCTATGAGAATTCAGTATCCGAATTTAATCTCAGCTAAATTTTCAATAGGAACAACTTACGAAGGAAGAAACCAGTGGGTTGTCAGAATGTCAAACAATCCTAATGTTGTTCAGGGTAAACCTGAGATTTTCTATCATGCTATGATTCACGCACGTGAGCCGGAAGCGATGGAGCATCTAATTTATTATATGTATTGGCTTCTTGAAAATTATAATATAGACCCTGTTGCAACTTATATTCTCAACAATAGAGAATTATATTTTATGCCGATTTATAATCCAGACGGATATGTTCATAATCAGACAACAAATCCGAATGGCGGAGGAATGTGGAGAGCAAATAAACACGTTTCAACCGGTAACTGCGGCGCTGTAGACCCAAACAGAAATTATGGAATTTATCAATACTGGAATTCATCGAATAATGGCTCAAGTACAGATTCATGCAGCGGCGGAAGCGGTACATACAGAGGGAAACACCCGTTCTCAGAAAAGGAAACTCAAAATGTTGTTCAGTTCTTTAACTCCAGAAATTTCAATGCAGTATTCGGTGCTCATACTTATGGAAATTATATAATAAAACCGTGGGCATGGTCTGATCCTACACCCACACCTGACGATGCAAAGTTCAATGAGTATCTTGCAGATATGAAGGCTACAAATAATTATACAACAGGTTTCGCTTCTCAAACTGTAGGATATACTGTAAGAGGCGGAGCAGATGACTGGTACTATAATGATTCTATCAATCCTACAAAAAAAGTTATTGCGTTGACACCTGAAACAGGGTTAACAGGTTTCTGGCCTACACAGGCAGAAATTCTTCCTCTGGCACAGGGTATGCTTGAATCAAATAAATATATGTCTTTGATAACCGGTGCATACGTAGCTCCCAATTCAATTGCATTAAATAAAACAACTCCTTATTCACAAGGGGAATCCGGGTCAATAAAAGTTAAATTCAAAAATAAAGGATTAGTTGCTGCTTCTAATGTAAAAGTAGAAGCCTCTTCTACCAGTAGTTTTATAAATATTACCAGCCCTGTATATTCAAGACCATCATTAGCGTCATTTACTGCTGATAGCGTTACTTATAATTTTTCATTGGCAGCAGGTGCACCAAATAATTATTCAGTTCCTGTATTAATCAAAATTAAACAAAACGATACTACTCTCTATTCAAAAACAGTATATGCTAATATTGGAGCTGGTATAGTAACTTTTGCCGATAGTGCTGAACAAACATTTTCTAATTGGACTGCAGTCGGAACTTGGGCACAAACAACTACACAATCTCATTCACCGACAAAATCATTTACAGACAGCCCTACAGGAAATTATCAGAATAATGCTAATACTTCGATGACACTTACCACTTCTATTAATATAGCTGCTTATCCTGTAGTATTTTTAAACTTCTGGCACAGATATGCAACAGAGGCAGGATACGACTTCTGTAATGTGGAAGTCTCAAGTAATAACGGAACTACCTGGCAGACAGTTACCACCTATAACGGAACAATGACAACATGGACTCAGGTTTCATTGGATATTACTCAGTATGCAGCAGGCTCATCAAATCTTAAGATCAGATTCAGATTATCTGCAGATGCAGGTACTGTTGCTGACGGATGGTACGTTGATGATATAAAGCTTACGAATTACAGTACAGTTACAGGTGTAAATCAAATAAGTGAGATTGCAGCTAAGTATTCATTGAATCAAAATTATCCTAATCCGTTCAACCCGTCCACAAAAATTAAATATGCAATTGCAAGGAGCGGATTTGTAAGTCTTAAAGTATATGATATGACAGGTAAAGTTGTTTCAGAGCTTGTAAATAATAATCAGACAGTCGGTTCATATGAATTCAGCTTTAATGCATCAGCATTATCTTCAGGAGTTTATTATTATAAGCTTGAATCCGAAGGCTTTGCTGAAACAAAGAAAATGCTTTTAATAAAGTAAATTGTTTTAATATAGTTCTTTTTGGAAAAAGGCGGTTTTGATTGTTTCGAAGCCGCCTTTTCTCTTTTAAGTTTTTCACTTATTAGGTATTTTTACAAAATGTCCTACTTAAAAGTTTTCCTTATTGCAATTTCCGGTCTTATCATTGCGGCAATTACCATTGTTTCGTACCCTTTTGATTACCGCGGGAAAATAACGTATGTACTTACGAGGGCTTTTTCTAAAATTACACTTGCTGTTGCGGGAGTAAAGTTAACAGTTGAAGGAAATGAGAATATAAAAAAAGGTGAGAGCTATATTTTTGTAACGAATCACCAGAGTATGTTTGATATACCGATTCTTATGCAGGCTGCGCCATCGAATATAAGATTTATATATAAAAAATCTCTAACGCAGATTCCTATTTTCGGATGGGCGATGTATCTTTCAGGTTACATACCTATTGACAGAGTGGATGCAAGAGCGGCGATGAAAACTTTAAAAGATGCGGCAAAAAGATTGGTACACGGAATATCATTGGTGATATTTCCCGAAGGAACACGAAGTGAAGACGGTAAACTCGGTGAATTTAAAAGAGGCACATTTATTCTTGCTGAAGGTTCTAATGCTAAAATCATAGCCGGAACAATTATAAATTCGTACAAGATTTTATCCAAGGGAAAGCTTCATATAAACGGCGGAGAAGTCAAAGTTGTTTTCAGCAAGCCGATGGAGTACAAAAAGGACAAAGGATTTTTACAGGAAATAAAAGAAATAGTACAAAGCAATTTACCAAACAACTAAATCATGTCAGTCACAATACCGGAAGTAGAAAAAATTGCTCAGTTAGCAAAGTTAAAATTTTCAGAAGAAGAAAAAATTAAACTTCAAAAAGATATGAACCAGGTACTTGGATATATTGAGCAATTAAATGAACTCGATTTAACGGATGTAGAACCTCTTGAAAATATTAACGAGACTGAAAATGTTATGCGTGAAGATGAAGTAAAGCCATGGCTTACAACTGAAGAGGCATTAAAAAACGCTCCTGCAAAAACGCAGAAATTTTTCAAAGTCCCGAAAGTTATGGAAAAATAATCATGAAGATTCTCGCAGTTATACCTGCAAGATACGATTCAACACGTTTCCCCGGGAAGCCGTTAGTAAATATCAATGGCAAGCCGATGATTCAGCATGTTTATGAAAGAGTAAAAGAATCAAAGCTGGTTGATAAAGTTTTAGTTGCTACAGATGATGAAAGGATTTATGAATCCGTAAAAAATTTTGGCGGAAAAGTAGTAATGACTTCAAAAGAGCATGAATCAGGTACTGACAGAATCTGCGAAGTTATAAAAAAAATAAAGTGTGATATAGTTGTGAATGTTCAGGGTGATGAGCCCGGAATAAATCCGAAAGATATAGATAAAGTAATAATGCCTCTGTTAAAAGTTAAGAAAGTAAATATATCTACACTTGCTATAAGAATTGAGAATGGTTATGATTTGAGGGATGAGAATAAAGTAAAAGTTGTCTTCGATAAAAATAATTTCGCTTTGTATTTCTCAAGGAATAATATTCCTTTTGACAGAGACCATATTAACAATGTAAAGATATACGATTTTTATAAACATATAGGATTGTATGTTTACAGAAGGAAATTTTTAATGAACCTTAAAAATCTGAAACCTTCAAAGCTTGAAAAACTCGAAAAGTTGGAGCAATTAAGATTTCTTGATAACGGTGAAAAAATAAAAGTTGTACTGACAGATAGAGAGTCAATCTCTATCGATACTCCCTCAGATCTAAAAAATTTTATAAATAGTACTGCAAATAAATAATCATTTGAAACAACCAAAATATATTTTCCTCACAGGCGGAGTTGTATCATCGCTAGGCAAAGGCATTGCATCAGCATCACTTGGACTTTTATTAAAGTCCCGTGGCTTAAGAGTTACCATTCAGAAATTTGATCCATATATAAATGTTGACCCCGGTACAATGTCTCCATTGCAGCATGGAGAAGTCTTTGTTACAGAAGACGGCGCGGAGACGGATTTAGATCTTGGCCACTATGAAAGATTTCTCGATGAAAATATGAGCAGGATGAATAATACTACAACAGGACAGGTATATAATGAAGTTATCAATAAAGAGAGAAGAGGGGATTATCTTGGCGCAACAGTACAGGTTATTCCTCATATTACAGATGAGATAAAAAGACGCTTTGCACAGGTTTCCAAAACAAATGATTATGATGTAATCATTACGGAAATTGGCGGTACTGTTGGTGATATTGAGTCACTTCCATTTCTAGAAGCTATGCGGCAGTTCATGCATGAGCGCGGAAAAAATAATTCACTTTGTATTCATCTTACTCTTATTCCTTACATACGTTCAGCAGGGGAAATTAAAACAAAGCCCACTCAGCACTCCGTAAAAACTTTGCTTGAGATCGGTGTGCAGCCTGATATACTCCTTTGCAGGAGCGAACAGGCAATATCAAAAGAAGTAAAAGCAAAGATTGGTTTATTCTGTAACATAGATACTGATTCCGTTCTACAGGCGCTTGATGCAAAATCAATTTATGAAGTTCCGTTGAATTTAAAAGGTGAAAAGCTTGATGAGGTTGTAATTAAAAAATTAAAACTTAAATGCGGTAAGCCGAATCTTACAGAGTGGAAAAAAGTTGTCGATAAAATTATAACGCCGCAGAAAGAAGTCACAATTGGTATCTGCGGAAAATATAATCAGGTGCCCGATGCATATAAAAGTATTCTGGAATCGTTCATTCATGCCGGCGCTTATAACGAAGTAAAAGTTAACCTGAAATGGATCGATGCAGAAGAAATAGAGAAAAATCCTAAGAACACCAAAAATATTTTTGCCGGAGTAAAAGGATTACTTGTATGTCCAGGATTTGGCGACAGAGGCATCGAAGGAAAAATAAAAACAATACAATACGTGCGTGAAAATAAAATTCCTTTCTTCGGAATTTGTCTTGGGCTTCAATGCGCAGTGGTAGAGTTTGCCCGCAATGTTGCAAATCTTAAAAACGCCAACTCTGCAGAATTCAAGCAGGTAAAGTACAACGTCATTGATATTATGGAAAATCAAAAAACCGTTTCTCAAAAAGGCGGCTCGATGAGGCTTGGCTCCTATCCATGCATCATTGAAAAAAATACTTTGGCTAATAAAGTTTACGGAAAAGAATTTATCAATGAAAGACACAGACACAGATATGAAGTGAACAACGAATTCAAAGAAATACTCTCTCAAAAAGGATTGATATTCTCCGGAGTTTCCCCTGACGGAAAACTTGTAGAAATGATTGAGCTGCCGCATAAAGTACATCCTTTTTTTATTGGCTGCCAGTTTCATCCTGAATTAAAATCACGTGTTGTTATTCCTCATCCTATATTCAGAGAGTTTGTAAAAGCGTGTATTAATCATAAATGAACTAACTAAATATTGACAATTTGACTTATAAAGGATTAACCAATGCAGAAGTTCAAGATAGAATAGCAAAAGGACTTATAAATAAATCCTCCAAACATAAAACAAAAACAATAAGTGAAATTTTTATTGAGAATGTTTTTTCAGTTTTCAATTTAATCATTTTTTCGGTTGTTGTTTTTCTTTTCATCTATTATATCAAAACAGGTAACGTTGAATTAATAAAAGATACTATTGGCGTTTCGACGGCTGCTATTCTAAATCTGCTCATTGCAATTATACAGGAAATAAAAGCTAAGCGCGCTCTTGATAAAGTAAACCTTCTTCTTGTTAAGGAAGTTACCGTAATCCGCGATGGTAAGAAGGAAACAATTCCGCAGGAAGAAGTTGTTAAGGATGATTTTATTTGTGTGGAACGGGGAGACCAGATCATTGTCGATGGTAAAATGATAGAGGTCAGCAATATTGAAATAGATGAATCGCTTCTCACAGGCGAATCGCTTCCCATAAGAAAAAAAGAAAATGACGAAGTTCTTTCCGGCAGCTTTTGCATAGCCGGCAACGGAATTTATCAAGCAGAAAAAATTGGCGATGAAAGTTATGCGATGAGCATAACAGGAATGGCAAAGAAATATAAATTCACATTAACTCCGTTACAGCAAAGAATTAATTTTATTGTAAAATGCCTTTTCGGTATTGCTCTTGTGCTGGTATGTATTGAACTTTCAGTTCATTGGGATTTAATGGCTTCAGCTAATATTGATTTCATCCGGAAGCTCTCCACTATAGTAATGTCTCTTGTTCCGCAGGGACTTGTTCTGCTATCCTCAGTTTCTTTTGCACTAGGTGTTTACCGGATAAGCCGCATAGGAGCTATTATTCAGAAACTGAATGCAATAGAATCATTTTCAAACGTGCAGATTGTCTGCATGGATAAAACAGGTACACTTACACAAAATAAACTATCGGTTAATAGAATTTCCCTTGCTGAAAATTTAAATGAAGAAGAGATTAAGAAACTTCTCGGCACTTATGCGCTGCATTCTTCAGATAAAAATGCAACGTTAAGAGCAATTGATATTTTTACAAGTTACCCTGAAGCAAAGTTTGTTGATGAAATCCCGTTCAGCTCTGAAACTAAGAAAAGCTTATTGGAGCTCGAGATAGAAAATAAAAGAAGAGTGTTTATACTTGGTGGATATGATATGCTTTCTGAGAAGATTAATGAAGAGAGTAAAAAATACTTCTCAAATATTTTTGAAAATGATAAGCTTAAAATTTATAGAAATCTTTTATTTGGCGAAGTGAAGAATGCCTCTTCGCTCAGTGAAATAAAAGAGAATGTTGAAAGCATATCTGTTGAACCGTTTGCAATAATATCTATAAGTGATCAGATTCGTGATGATGTAATGGATGCAATCAGTTTGTTTTTAAAGAATGGAATTACTTTCAAAATTCTTTCAGGTGATGCGCCTGATTCCGTTCAGGCAATTGTTCGTGAGATTGGATGGGATATATCTAATGATAAACTTGTGACAGGCAGCCAGCTGGAAAAGATTACTGATGAAGAAGAGTTTACAAATCTGGTTTTAGAAAAATCAATATTCGCACGTCTAAAGCCTGAACACAAGCTCCACATTATAAAAGCATTGAAAAAGAGAAATATTTATACTGCAATGATAGGAGACGGTGTAAACGATCTTCCGGCAATTAAAGAATCGGACATGGGTATTGCAATGGAGGAAGGAAGTAAAATAACAAAAGAGATTGCAGATATAGTTCTTCTTAAAAATAAATTTTCATTACTGCCGGATATTTTTATTGAAGGAAATAAAATTGTTAATTCGGTAAATTCCGTTGCCAAGCTGTTTTTAACTAAAAATTTTCTTGTAATATTTATTACTATACTTTCTCTGGTATTTCTTCTTGATTTCCCTATAACGCCGAGAAGAATCGCTTTGCTTAATATTTTTGCAATCGGCCTTCCTTCGTTCATGATTACATTGAAAAATTCGAATTCAGAAAAATCCGAACATTTTCTGAAAGATCTCTTTTCTTTTGTTTCAATTTCATCCGTTCTTATAGTTGCTGTGGGTTATCTGGGAAAATTCATTATGCAGAGTATTTATAGCCTGCAGGATGAATCACAGATTCAGATGGTAATGATTGCAATAATTATTATAACAGCTATTTCCAATTTTCTTTGCATTGTTCTTACAAGAAAAGAGCCGTTCAAAAAACTTTACATAGGATATGCATTAACACTTCTCATTGTCTTTCTTTTTTTTACATTTACAAATTTCGATATCGGTATTATAAATATTCTTAAAGATTTTTATGAGATAAAGTTCCTCGAGCTGATATATCTGCCTGCCATATTATTAATTGGTTTTGCAAGTTCTGCCCTGCTTTTCTTCGTTCAGAAAATGAGAAAGTACTTAATATTCGGTATAAAATAATTTTAAATCATTTTTAATTTTATCTATTATGGCAAAGCGAAAATTTCCCAAAATTCAGCTTCACACTCAGATAGTAATCGGTTTAATACTCGGTGCGTTATTCGGCTCGTTCTTTAATATAGATCAGAATAAAGTTCAGATTAATTCAAAATCCGGATTAGTTGAAATCGGATACTGGCAGGATTTTCAGTTTCTGAAAAAAGATTCGGTCATAAAATCATTCGATGCAACTGACCAGCTTGTTATAATAAAGTACTTCAACAATTTAAAAGATAAAAAAGATCTAAAGTTAAAAATAAAAAAATCGGAAACTGATGTTCAGATCTTTGAAGATGTAAAAGAAGTTGCAAAAGTAAGAACTATCGGAGTTATGCTAAAGCCCGTCGGTGATATTTTTATCCGATTGCTTAATATGATTGCAGTTCCTCTCGTACTTGCCTCATTAATAGTCGGTGCTGCTTCCTTATCCGATTTGAAACACATAGCAAAAATCGGCGGGAAGACAATAGGCTTCTATGCGCTTACTGCCATTCTTGCTATCGGTATCGGTCTTGCATTTGCTAATATTATCCAGCCCGGACACATTATGGATCCCGCGGCGAAGCAGCGGCTTCTTGATGCTTATCAGGATGACGCTAAAACAAAGATAGATCAGAATATCTCAATGAACATTGTTGAATTTCTTGTAAACATTGTTCCTAAAAATCCTTTTAAAGCAATAGCTGACGGTGACTTCCTACAGATAGTTTTCTTTGCAATTCTTACAGGAATATTTTTAACTCAGATACCGGGAGATAAATCAAAATCGGTGATAAATTTTTTCGAAGGTATCAGTGAGGCAATGATTATCCTCGTAGAAAAAATAATGTACATTGCTCCTTATGCTGTCTTCACACTTATAGCAGCTACCGTGGCAGAGTTCGGATTCGGTATATTAAAAACTCTTCTATGGTATTCGTTAACAGTAATTGCGGGACTGGCAGTTCTTACATTTATTGAGTATCCTCTATTACTGAAAGTCTTTACAAAAATAAAAATCCGCGACTTCTTCTCTGTACAAAAGCAGGTTCTTGCAGTTGCATTTTCAACAAGTTCATCTGCTGCAACATTACCTGTTACAATGGATGTCTGCGAAAAAAGACTTGGAGTACCAAACCGCATTGCAAGTTTTGTTCTTCCGCTCGGTACAACTGTAAACATGGACGGTACTGCATTGTATCAGGCAGTTGCTACAATGTTCATTGCTCAGGTATACGGCTTTGATCTTACTATTGCCCAGCAGCTTACAATTGTTCTTACGGCAGCACTGGCTGCAGTTGGTACTGCTCCCGTTCCGGGTGTAGGGCTTATTATGTTGATCATAGTTCTTCGTTCAGTCGGTATTCCCGAAGAAGGCATTGCTCTCATCATTGGTGTTGATAGATTGCTGGATATGTGCAGAACGATTCCTAATGTATTGGCTGATTCACTAGCATGCGTTGTGATTGCAAGCAGTGAAGGTGAGCTTGGTCCTATCAATCTTAAAGAAGCTTAATTTTTTATTAAGTATGAAGCTTCCTAAACTGCATATTCAGATTTTAATCGGGTTAATTCTTGGTATTCTCTTCGGATATTTATTCGGAGTGAAGACTAATGAAATTAAAATAACTTCACAATCAGGCGAAAGTATAGTACGGGACTGGAGCGAATTATCATTCCTGAAAAATGATTCACTATTGAAGTCATTCAATGGTCAATCGCAGCAATCTATCATCAGATTTTTTGAGAGTTATAAAAAAACTGATAATCTTTCTCTGCTAAAGATAAAAGCAATTTATCCTGATAACAATTCACAGTTATTTGAAAATATAAAATCGGTTGAACGCGAATCATCTATAGCTTCCTCTATAAAACCTGCCGGTGAAATATTCATTCGTCTGTTGAATATGATTGCAGTTCCGCTTGTACTTGCATCATTAATAGTAGGCGCTGCATCATTGCATGATTTAAAAAATGTAATTTCTATTGGCGGCAAGACGCTCGGGTTTTATTTGCTTACGGCAGTATTAACAATTTCGTCAGCACAGATTTTAGCAATAATAGTAAATCCGGGCTCACATATTACCCCCGATGCAAAAGCAAGACTGCTTGATGCTTTTAAAGATGAAGCGGTAAGCTCAACTAATTATAAATTTGACCTGATTAATTTTTTTGTAGAGATAGTTCCGAAAAATCCTTTTAAGGGATTAGTGGAAGGAGATTTTTTACAGATAGTTCTTTTTGCAATTCTAACGGGCTTATTCCTTTCATTCCTGCCAAAAGAAAAATCAAAAAGAGTAATAGATTTTTTTGACGGCATTTCTCAGGCAATGATTAAAATGGTAGAGGCAGTGATACGTTTTGCCCCTATAGCTGTATTCGCTTTAATAGCATCAACAGTATCCGAGTTTGGCTTCTCAATTCTGCAAACACTAATTTACTATTTCTTCACTGTAGTCGCAGCACTATTGTTCGCAACATTTGTAATTTATCCTCTACTCTTAAAAACTTTCACAGGGGCTAACGTAATAGACTTCTTCAAAACACAGAGGCAGGTAATGGCAGTTGCTTTTACAACGAGCTCTTCATCGGCAACTATGCCTATTAATCTTGATGTGTGCGAAAACGTTTTGAAAATCCCAAATAAAATTGTTTCATTCATTCTTCCGTTAGGTACTACAATAAATAAAGACGGTACAGCTTTATATCAGGCAATATCCGCAGTGTTTATTGCACAGGTTTATGGATTTGAGCTCACTGTTCCTATGCAGCTAACAATATTTGTGGCTTCATTAATTACAGGGGCAGCAACTGCACCGGTTGCAGGAGCAGGACTTATTATGCTTGTTGTTGTGCTGAAGGCAGCAGGGCTTCCTATAGAAGGTGTTGCATTGATTCTTGGAATTGACAGAATTTTGAATATGTCGCGTGCAGTAACAAATGTAGTTGCAGATTCTGTTTGCTGTGTAGTTGTAGCAAATTCGGAAGGGGAGTTTAAAGGAATTCCAAAAGCTCTTAAGTAGTGAACTTTTAATTTATATGAATGTTGTATTAATTAATTACCAACTAAAACTTTACAATGAAACTCACTCTTTTATTTTCAGTATTAATTTTATTTTGTTCCTGTAAATCACAGACTTCAGGCGCAGGCAGTGACAAACAAACTCAAACTAACACATCAACGCAATCAACTCAATCTAAAATGGAAAATAAAAATATTTACGACATTACAGTAAAAGATATGGAAGGCAAAGATGTTAAGCTATCCGACTACTCCGGCAAAGTTTTATTGATAGTAAATGTTGCATCTCACTGCGGATATACTGTTCAATATGAAGCACTTCAAAAATTATACGAGAAAAATAAAGATAAAGGATTTGAAATTCTTGCATTCCCATGCAATGATTTCGGTGAGCAGGAGCCCGGTACTAATGAAGAGATACAGCAATTTTGTTCTTCCAAGTACAATGTAACCTTTAAACTTTTTGATAAAGTAAAAGTACTTGGTGATGATAAAACTCCGTTATATAACAGACTTGTAAATAACGCTCCTGAAACGGGAGATATTGGATGGAATTTCGAAAAATTTCTTATAGATAAAAAAGGGGATATAATAGGAAGATATAAAAGTAAAGTTAAACCTGATTCTGATGAGTTAGTCTCTGCAATCAATGCAGAGCTTGCCAAATAATTTATTTATTTTTTTTCAGTAAAGCCTCTATTCTTGCGTTGATTTCAACCATGTTCAGGGGCTTTGCTATATAATCATCCATTCCTGATTCAAGAGATTTCTCTCTATCACCTGCTAATGAATTTGCAGTCATAGCTAATATAGGTGTATATTCTCCCGAAATTTTTTCCATCTCTCTGAATTTTTTAGCAACTTCATATCCGTTAAGTTCAGGCATCTGAATATCCATTAAAATAATATCGTATTTATTTTCACTTAATAATTTAAGCGCACTTTCCCCGTCGCTTGCAGGTATTACTTCATAGCCGCCCTTTTCTAAAACGTTCTTCATTAATTTTTGATTAATGAACTGGTCTTCTACTAATAAAATTTTCAATTTGAAATTTACGGGATAATAAGTAAAATAAAAAAGCCTTAATATTAAAACTAAGGCTTTTAACTTTTAAGTACAATTATATAATTTGTGATTACTAAATACTATTTTATGAGCATCATTTTTAAGCTCTTTACATTTTTTGAGTTTGAGCTTTCCGAAACTATTCTGTAGATATAAACTCCGCTTGCAAGATTTATTTTCATTGCATTAAACTGTACTTTATAATATCCCGCCTGCTGAATTTCATTTACTAGAGTTGCAGCCAGCCGGCCTGTTATATCATAAATATTTACTGATACTTTTGCATCATTCGGAAGTTCATATTCAATATTGGTTGTAGGATTAAACGGATTCGGATAATTTTGCTTCAATATAAAACTCTTCGGTGCGCCAATTACGACATCTGAATTAAGAGTGTGATATTTGAAATTACCGTTATTATCAATCTGCTTCAATCTATAACTGTAAGTTCCGGTATTATTGAGTCTGTCGTTGTAAAAATATGTATGCTGAGTATTAGTTGTTCCGTTGCCTTGCACAAAACCGATTTTAGTCCAGTATTGATTTGATGTTTTTCTTTCTACTTCAAAGCCTGAATTATTTAATTCAGAACTTGTTTCCCAGTTTAGTTTTACACTGCTGTTTACTACATTTGCATTGAAACTAATCAGCTCAACCGGAAGCACTCCGCCAGAATCCAAAACCCACTGGCCAATAGTATTAAACACGTTATTGGTATTTGTAGAAAATTTAGAATATAGATTGGTACAGAAAAGAACGTTGTAATCAGCTCCGTCAAAAATTACTGCAACTGCAGTATCGCCTGTGCCGTCTTCGTTAAAAGGAATTAATCCGGCCGTGCCTGAATTTACAGGTTTTACAAAATCAGGGGATGCATCGGTTACAACTGAAGATGTCAAGAGAGCAAAGCTGCTTACTCCTTTTACTGTTGTTGCTGCTACGGGTATAGAAGTTATCCAGTTATCACCTATAAATTGTGCTCTTAAATATTGTCTGAGAAAAGTTGTATCTGCTGCTGTAGCTGATGCATTTGCTATAGGGTCATTTGCATAAGCAATGTCATTGCCAAAAACGGCAAGAGTTTTTTGTTCCGCGCTTATTGAGTTATCCAGAAAAGATCTTAATGAATCTCTAATTGCATCGTTCCATGTTACACCTGTGCCGAATAAAACGAAAGCTGTTCTCCATGCAAGCAATGAGCCGGCGTATTCGCTCATTGATATAACATCGTAATAACTGCCGTATCCGGAAGAATTTAAATGAGTAACAATTGAATCTTTACTTGCAGCATCATTCCAGTAAACTATAATAGTTTTAGCATCATTAGGCGTAAAGGCTGCAGAAAGAGTATCGTTCGATGGATTACCATCACCTGCCATGTAAACTGAATCTCTGACAGTGTAGGGTGTGCCCGGACTAAAGCTCCACGCATCAAATAATGCGGTAGTAACTGAACCCGCGGTTAAATTGTTTATTGTGACAGTGCTTGAATATCCTCCGGGAGAAATTACACGGGTTACATTAAATGTAGCAGATGAAGTTCCATTGTTCCGGAATTTTCCGTAAGGAGTAAAATTGCTTGTTGCAAAATACTGAACTCCGGAGTTTTCTACTGATAAAGCCTGAACGTCTGCAACAGGAGTATTACCTAATGTTACGTTATCTATGAAAAGATTATTGCCGTAAGCAGATGAAAGATAAAATTGAATCTGGGAATTGTTTCCGGTAACTGCTGCAGGAAGTTTAAACTTCATAGTAGCCCATTGTGTTGAGCCCGGTATAAATTCAAAATCAGTCGCAGACGCTGTAGAAATATCTGTTAACTGATACGCAGCTAAATTTATTGAAAACGTTGCTCCGTTATCGGTAGAGATTTTAATTATTAACGAATCAGGATTTAAACCTGTATAAGGAGCATAGGCATAGTCAAAAGTAAGTGTATCGCTGCCTGTTAGTGTGTTGAATACAGGTGTGTTCAGTACGGATGTTCCGCTGATAACGTTAAAAAAGTCAGCTTTAATGCTTCCTGTTCCAAAGCCAAATCCGCTTGCGCTCGTGCTTCTCGAAATGATATCATAGGAATCATTCTCTGTCCATCCGTTAGGGGGATAAACTGCAGTTTCGAAAGTTTCATTAATTTTGTACTGGGAATAGGCATCAAAAGCAAACAAAATGCTTATAAAAATGAATATTCTAGCCATAAATAGACAATAAGATAGTTACAAAACTATCAAAAATCGAATTAAAAATTCATCTGACAGAACAATTTTTTAAAAGAAATGTGAGATGTTTTCTATAAAATAATTGGGCTTGAATAAAAGTTTAAGTATGCCTAAATTTATTTCTAAGATATATTTAACATGGAAAATAAGAGTATAGAGGATTATTTAAAGAACATTTATTCATTAAAAGAATCTTCGGGGAAAGTCACTACATCGCACTTAGCCGAAAAATTAAATATCAGCTCTGCAGCTGTAAGCGAAATGATTTCTAAACTTTCAAAATCAGGCTATATATCAAATACACCTTATAAAGGATTTGAATTAACAGGTAAAGGCGAGAAAATTGCAGTTAACTTAATCCGCAAGCACAGGCTATGGGAAGTTTTTTTAGTCAGGCATCTGAAATATCCCTGGGATAAAGTTCATGCCGAGGCAGAGAGGCTTGAACACTCCTCCTCAGATGAACTTATTAAAAATCTTGAACAGTTCATGAACTTTCCGAAATTCGATCCGCACGGAGAGCCTATTCCGGATATAAATGGTAACATTGAAGTTTGTAACGATTTTCAACTTACAAAAGCTGAAGAAGGTAAATCATATAGTATAAAACGTGTATCGGATGAAAATTCTGAAATACTTGCATACCTATCCAAGATAGGATTAAAACTTAATGATAAAATTAAAGTGCTCGAAAAAATTAATTTCGATAACTCAATTCAAATTCAAAATAAATCGCTGAAACTATTTTTAAGCGAAAAACTTTCAAACTGTATTTTTGTATCACAATAAAATTATGACCCCAACCAAGAAAATATTTTTAACAGCATTATTTTTTTTAACACCAGGATTTCTATTTTCTCAGGAAATAATAACGGACAGACCTGACAGGACCGAATCAGTTGAAACAGTCGGTAAAAATAAATTTCAGATAGAGACAGGTATAGAGTATTCGTTGTTAAAATATAAAGTTTTTTTAACAGATGAAACGGGTAGAGAATTAGGGGTTTCAGACCTCAAATTTAAAACTCTTACTGCTCCTACAACGCTTTTAAGATTTGGAATTACAAATAAAATTGAAATTAGACTCGGATTTGATTTCGATCGTACAACCACAAGTTTTGATACAATTGAGTTTGATAGCGACAGCAAGCTTTCTCTTAATCCGCCTACTATAGGAGCAAAGTTTGAAGTTGCAAAAGGAAAAGGAATTGTACCTGATTTTTCCGTTCTTGGCTCGGTAAAAATTCCAAATGCCGGTGATGAAGTAAAACAGGTAAAGTATTTTACTCCTGAGTTTGTTCTTTTATTCTCCAATGAAATAAATGAAAGAATTGGAGTAGGATATAATATTGGTGTTGAATGGAGCGATGACCTGGAAGAAAAAAATTATTTTTATTCGGTATCTGCAGGGTATTCTATTACTCCAAGGCTGGGTACCTTTTTTGAATTATACGGTGATTTAAAAACGGATATTAAAAACTCAAGCCAGAATATTGACGGAGGATTTTCTTATTTAATAAAAAATAATTTGCAGGTTGATATTTATGGCGGCATAGGATTAACTGATGATACTAACAATTTTATACTCGGAACGGGTATAGCGTTTAAATTTTAACTATCTATTATATGAAAAAATTCTTATCGGTTTTCATGCTTATTGCAGTATTTACTATTTCAGGATGCAGTAAGGTAAATGAAAATAGTACAGGAAAGATAAAAGCGGTTTCAACAATAACTATAATAAATGATGTTGTAAAAAATATCGGAAAAGATAAAGTTGAAGCAATATCGATCTGTGGAGTAGGTATAGACCCGCATACATATAAATCAAAACCGGATGATGTTAAAGAAATATCAAAATCCGCAATAGTTTTTATAAACGGATTTACACTTGAACACTGGATTGAGGAAATAATACACAACTCAGGCGGTAATAAAGCTGTTGTCACAGTCACAAATGGAGTTACTCCTCTTACGGATGAAACAGGACACGGCGACCCTGACCCTCACGCATGGTTCAATGTACAGAATGTAAAAATATATGCGGATAATATTGCAAAAGGATTAAGTGATATTGATCCGGCTAATAAAGATTATTACAAAAAGAATGCGGAAGAGTACAAAGCTAAGCTGGATGAGCTGGATAGCTGGATAAAAACAGAGATTGCAAAGATTCCGCAGGATAAAAGAGTACTCATAACTTCGCATGATGCATTCAGATATTTTGGAAAAGCATACGGACTGGATGTAAGGGGGCTGCAGGGCATTTCAACGGAAGCTAAAATCCGTACCGAAGACGTTGCTAAGCTGATTGATCTGATAAAAGAAAAAAAATTGAAATCGGTATTTATAGAAACCAGTGTGAATCCCAAGGTTCTTGAACAAATTTCATCTGAAACAGGAGCAACAGTCGGCGGTACTTTATTTTCTGACTCTATAGGAAATGAAGGAACACCGGAAGGTGAATACATAGGTGCTGTAAAACACAATGTTAACGCAATTGTAAACGCGCTGAAATAATTAAAAGGAAATATTATGGAAGTAATAAGTGTAAAAAATTTAACAGTATCATACCAGAAAAAACCTGCAATAAAAAGCATTAATCTGAAAATAACAGAAGGAAGTATTGTAGGAATAATAGGACCCAACGGAGCGGGAAAATCTACATTAATAAAAGCTATTCTCGGTCTTCTACCTTATGATACGGGTGAAGTAAAAATATTCGGGAAAAATTTAGATGAATCCCGTAAAAAAATTTCTTATATCCCGCAGCGCGAGCAGTTCGACTGGGATTTTCCCATAAATGTTGAAGACGTTGTTATGATGGGAAGGTACAGTCATCTCGGAATGTTTTCTTTCCCGGGAAAAAAAGATAAAGAGATTGTTCAGGAAAAAATTCAAAAAGTGGGAATGCAGGACTTCCGCACACGTCAGATAAGGAATCTTTCCGGTGGTCAGCAGCAAAGAATATTTCTGGCGCGGGCGCTTGCACAAGAGAGTGATATATACCTGATGGATGAGCCTTTTGTAGGAGTGGACGCAAAGACCGAAAGAACTATTTTTGATTTGATGAATGAACTAAAGGAGCAGAATAAAACTATCTTAGTTGTTCATCATGATCTGGGAAAAGTCACAGAATATTTCGATAAGCTGATACTTATTAACCAGACTCTTGTTGCGTACGGCGATACGGATTTAGTATTTATTAAAGAATTAATTTCAAAAACTTATGGAGGAAGATTGACCATACTTCAAAAAACTGAAGAGTTGATCGCTTAGAATATTATGGACGTACTTTCAAAATTTTTAATAGAGCCGCTTAAATATGAGTTCATTCAAAGAGCATTAATTGCATCTTTAATTATCGGCGCAAGCTGCGGTTTGATAGGCACATATATCATGCTTCGCAGAATGTCACTGCTTGGTGATGCTTTGGCGCATGCTGTTTTACCGGGTGTCGTTATTAGTTTTCTAATAGCAGGTAAAGGTCAGATAGCTCTTTTCATCGGCGCGGTTTTATCCGGTATAGTAACAGTTTTACTTATAGGCTTTATAAACAGAAATTCAAAAATAAAAGAAGACACTTCAATAGGAGTTGTATTTACCGGAGCATTTGCGCTCGGTATTCTTATTGTCTCACAGTTAAAGCAGGTGCATATAGACCTTTCATCTTATCTGTTCGGAGATGTTCTGGGAGTATCTACTGATGATATAATTTTGTCGGCAATTGTGTTTGTTGTTATTCTTGCTTCGGTAATTTTATTTTACAAGCAGCTTCTGATAACTTCATTCGATCCTACAATGGCTCTCACCATCGGGATTTCAACATCTGTTGTGCATTATATGCTGATGAGTCTGCTTTCTATGACTATCGTTTCATCACTGCAATCTGTAGGTGTAATTTTAGTAGTTGCAATGTTAATTACTCCTTCAGCTACAGCATTTCTATTGACGGATAAATTGAAAAACCTTCTTATACTTTCATCATTGTTCGGAGTTTTATCTTCCGTAATAGGTTTATATTTGTCTTATCATTTCAATTACTCGTCCGGTGCTTCCATGGTTCTTGTCGGCGTAGTTATATTTATGCTCGCACTTATTTTTTCTCCTTCACAGGGAATTTTAAGCAAGTATGTAAAACGCTTAAAAATTTCACGTACTAATTTAGTGGAAGATGCAATAAAATATTTGTATAAAAATAAAACTCCTTTTGATAAGTATGCTGTTGCTTCGATGCTTGAAAGCGAATTTGGTATATCCAAAGCCAAAGCTTCCGGAGCTATTAATAACATTCTAAAATCAGGCTTAGCTGAAATTAAAGACGGAAAGTTAACGCTCACAGATGAGGGCGAGGTAAAAGCACTGAAGATAATAAAATCGCACAGGCTCTGGGAAACATACATTTCAAAAGAAAATATTACAGAGGAAAAAGATATTCATATAGATGCGGAAAAATATGAACATATACTTACGGATGATTTAGTTGAAGATCTTGACGAGGAGCTTGGTTATCCTGAAAAAGATCCGCACGGTTCAGCTATTCCGAAAATAAAAAAATAGAAATAATTATCTTCAGAAATTAATTTTAAAATTTAAAATTGGACATTCAAAAACTCAAATTTCCCATCGGTGAATTTTCTCCTCTCGAAAATTATACCAGGGAGCAGCTCAATTCTTACATTTTTGATATTGAAATTCTTCCCTCGCAGTTAAGAAAAGAAGTAGAAGGTCTTACTGATGAATACTTGGATACTCAGTATCGTCCCGATGGATGGACGGTCAGACAGGTTATTCATCATATTCCTGATAGCCACATGAATGCACTCATAAGATTTAAGCTCAGTCTCACTGAAGATAATCCTACAATACGTCCTTACTTTGAAGACCGCTGGGCAAATCTTTCTGATGCAAAAATGCCGCCTGAAGTTTCTTTAAATTTGACTGAAGGTATTCATGAACGATGGGTATATATTCTGAAGAATATGACGCAGGAAGATTTTGAAAGGACTTATACTCATCCCGAGTATAAGAAAGTTTTTACTTTGAAAGAGGCTTTGCACATGTACTCATGGCATGGGAAACATCACTTGGCGCATATAAAATCAGTTAGAAACAAATAATAATTTTTACTTTCTAAAAAATAAAAACCCGTTCTCTTTGTAAAGAAAACGGGCTTTGTTTTTATATCTAAAACTATTTTTATAGTGAAGAATTCACTCTGTACTCGCCTTGCTGCAATGTCGACTTAAAATTTTTCCAGATATATTTACACTTTTGGTACTGGCAATAGTAAATTGAATCCGAATCGTTTACATCATGCTTGAAGATTTCGTCTCTTTCGCATTTAGGGCATTTCATTTTAGAATCCATTTTGAGCAGGTTTTATTTTTGGCTAATCTATAGAATAGGCTATTTAATATTACGGAACTAAGCAATTGCATCTGCCTATTAATAGAAAAACCCGTTCCCTTAATGAAAAGAAAACGGGTTTAATATTTTGAATATGAATTCTGAAATCTGAAATTACTTTATCAAACTCATTTTTTTAACTTCGCTGAAGTTACCTGACTCTAATTTATAGAAGTAAACACCGCTCGATAAATTTTTCCCGTCAAACTGCACTGAATAACTTCCTTTTTTCATATTCTCGGATACAA
The DNA here is from genome assembly GCA_044226845.1 of Ignavibacteria bacterium. GTDB lineage: Bacteria > Bacteroidota > Ignavibacteria > Tepidaquicellales > Tepidaquicellaceae > JAFDZO01. The sequence continues at coordinate 87,541 of JBGAGG010000011.1, read as the reverse complement.
GCTTTGCAACTTCTCTTCCCATAATATCAAAAACTTTTAAGCTTACAAATGAATTATTCAGGACAGTGAATGAAATATTTGTTGTAGGGTTAAAAGGGTTCGGATAATTTTGTTTGAGTTCAAATTTTTCTGCAACAGTATTTCCGTTATGGTTTATATTCGTAACGTTAGAGAATCTATCCCAGTAGATTTTATTTCCACCGGCGGTATAGCCAAGGAACAGTGCTCCAAAATCACTTAATGGAAGCTCAACTATAACAGGTTTCGAGCCGCTTGTAGAAAATACAGGGGGAAATTCCGAAAATGCTAACGGTGGTCCGAAAGTAGTCGGAGCTGCCCTGAGATAATCCTATATCAAACCAGTATTCATTTTTTGCAGGGCTGGCAGCAATAGAAATCGGCGGCGCATAAACTTTTCCTCCATCCGCACTGGTTAAGCATTTGATGTCAGTATTTCCTGCGGAGTCTCTTGCATACACAGTCCATACATTAAGACCGGATCTTATAGTTTTAAGTTCGTTTATTATAACAGTAGTATCAGTTAGTATATCTACAAATGATAAAGAAATAAATCCTAATACTCCGTTTGAACTCTGACGGTATAAAGCAGATCTCCATATTGATTTTTCAGGATTGTCCTGTCTTAAAGGTCCTCTGTAGTTTAATATTAGAGTATCTCCTGTTGAGGAAAAAGTTGTTCGTGGAGCACCGCCTAAATTTGTAATAAGTCCGGGATTGCCCCACGTAATACCGCCATCGATTGAAGAAACTCTTCTTACTGTATCACCATTGGTTTGATAGTTTACAAAAATAGCGTTTGTTGATGATACGGCAACGTCAAAATCTTTTGAAGGAGCTATATTTAAAACTGCTACTACACCGGTAACAGGGTTCCATCTTGCAATTGTTCCGCCTATGCGGAAAATGCAGTAAACTGAATCTGCTGTCTTACAAAGTTTTACCTGACCGTACTTAGCTCTTATGTTTATTCCTGAGCCGTGCAATGACCAGTTATTTCCGTTATTGGTAGACTTCATAACAATCAGTCCAAGATTGGAAGTAAGAAGTGTATCGTTTATTGCAACGTACACATTTCCATCGGGAGCTTTAATGCCGGACATGGGTCCGATAGGATTTGCATTAGCAACTAATATATCCTGAGCAAAGTCAGGATTAACGACAGAAAGCAAGCCGGTAGGAATTGCGTTTTCTACCTGTGGAGTCTGCGCTTTTAGAAATGATGTTAAAAGAAAAATTGAAATTAACAGGGTGAAAAAGTTTCTCATTATACCTCGTTTAGTTTTTTGGTGAATAGTAAAATACCGAATTTTTATTTCAGTTTAAATTGAAACAAATTTTGAAATTTAAATTATATTTTTTTTTTTTTTTGAGCATAAACACTTGCCCACCAAATTAAAAATATCTGTACCAGTAACCTTGCTATAGCAATCCATAAGTCCGAATTATTTTCATTATAATAATTTATTGCCATCTGAATATTGGCAGGGAAGACGGCGATGAGCAATAGTATTGTAAGCCAAGCGCCGGTTCTTCGTGTGAGGGAAGGGATGAGTAATAATCCGCAAAGAATTTCAAACACTCCGCTTATATAAACAAGCTCAGTATGAAACGGAATATACGGCGGCATTATTTTAATGTAATCTGCCGGATGCAGGAAATGATTTACACCTGCGCAGATATAGAATACTGCCATTACGTATAAAAAAAATTTCTTCATTAATTTGAATTATTAAGAGATTACTTTGGAATGTTTCTGTACATATCCACTAAGCTGTTTGTGCGGCGGATAATTATATCTATCTGTTTATCTCTTTGCTGTGAATGAAGATAAAACTCATTCGCCTTTTTGGAAAGATTTGATTTGTAACCGTTGATAGTATTAACAGAGCTTAAAGAAGAGGCTGCCTGAAAAATAAGAAAGACACCTAAGAACAGTAAAAAAACAAGAGAGATATTACGGATAGAATTGTTTCTTTTTTTATAAACCTCTGGCTTTAATACAGGTCCCTGGTAAGAAAAAGTTGTATTTTGATTTTTTAACTTTTCGTCATAAATATTTTTAAGGAAGGGGTCTGTTAAGATTTGGTATGCTTCATTCACCAGTTTGAAATTATCTTCTGAATCAGGCTCTTTATTTAAGTCGGGGTGATATTTAAAAGATAGTCTTCTGAAAGCAGATTTTATCTGATTAAATGATGCGTCACTATTCAGCTCTAATATTTTATAATAATCCTTCAACGAGTCAGTTAATACTTTATACTAAATTGTTTAGATAAATTAAATATTCAGCTCCTCTTTTCTCTGCAAAGAAATCAAATATAAGCATTAGTGCAGATTGAATAGTTAAACCTATACCTATTCCTTTAACAAACTCATTCCCTGAGAAAAAGAAAGTTAAAAATAATCCTGCCAGAATTAAAATAATCTCAACATACCTGTATAGAACAAAATTTTTCATTACTGTGTTCATTCGCGGGATTTCAACTTCGTTTATTTTTGTTTTATCGTTTGCAATATAGTTCTCCACTCTTGTAGTATCCTTCGGTGAACGAAAATAAATGCTGCTCCCTACAACTAATTGAATTAAAGCAATTATCAACAAAGGAAAAGCAATACCTGTATATAAAGAATCTTTTACCTTAAACCAAAACCAAAATGCAGTAATAAATGAAATTATTCCGGCAGTTATAAAAATAGTGCTCTCGAATTTTTCAGCATCAAAATAACTCCTAACCTCTTGAATCATATCAAAGATTTTGTAATTTAATTTTCAATTTATGTCTTAGTTAAAACTTACAAAGAAGGCTGTAAATTTTCAAGTTTGATAAAATTTGCCAAAATTCGCCGCAAGTTTTTCTATATTAATACATCTAATAATTCATTGTGAAACTAAATACCCTAACATGTCTAAATTCTTCCTGGTTCTTTTTTTTCTGGCATTTTCAATAAACGCAAACGCTCAGTATAATACACTCTTTATCCCTGATACACTAAGCGGCACTACATTTAATTTAACTGCAAAAGATACAATTAAACAAATGATTCCGGGGAATCAGACAGTTACTGCCGGAATAAACGGAAACTGGTGGGGACCGACTATGATGTGGAATAAGGGCGATGTTGTTCACATAAATCTTACTAACAGACTTCAGGATTCCACTACAATGCACTGGCATGGCATGCATCTGCCGGCAGTGATGGATGGCGGACCGCATCAGATTGTTCCGCCTTCTACTATATGGCAGCCGTACTGGCAGGTTACAAACAATGCCGGACTTTACTGGTATCATCCTCACTTGCATGAAATGACTGAAGAGCAAATAAGCAGCGGACTAGGCGGACTTATTATCGTTCGTGATAACATAGAAAGCGCATTGCCTCTCCCAAGAAAATATGGCATTGACGATATTCCGTTAGTATTAACGGATAGAAGATTTAATACTTCAAATCAGATTGAAGTAGTTCCATACGGTGATACAATGATTGTTAACGGAACAATAAGGCCGCAGACAAATGCGCCTGCGCAGGTTGTAAGATTCAGAATTTTAAATGGTGCGACGGAACGCTCATATAATTTGGGCTTTAGCGATAACAGAACTTTTTATGTAATAACATCAGACGGCGGGTTGCTAAATGCTCCTGTTGCACTAACACGTTATTTACTTTCGGCAGGTGAGCGTATTGAGATACTTGTTAACTTTACAGGGCAAGCGGGCACAAATGTTAACCTTATGGCTTATAATTCCGTACTTGCACAAAATATTCCCGGCGGTGATGTGTTTCCACCCGGAACTCCGTTTTATAATTATCTTGCGAGAAAAGATTTTAACATAGTAAGATTTAATGTAACTGCTCAGACTTCGAATCCAATTACTACAATTCCTTCATCATTAACTACAAATGTTTTTCCGAATGAGTCTTCTTCTAATATAACCCGCGCGCTTACAATATCGGATACTAACATTGCAGGTAATCCCGGAGTTTCTTTTGTTATAAATCATAAACTCTTCGATATGAGTTATAACAATTACAATGTTCCGTTGAACAATACAGAAATATGGCAGATAACAAGTACCTCGGGCTTTGCGCATCCTTTCCATATTCACGATGTAGAATTTCATATATTAACAAGAAACGGTTCTGCGCCTCCTGCTGCAGAGAGCGGCTGGAAAGATGTTGTGCTGGTAAAATCAGGTGAGACTGTCAGATTCATAGCTAAGTTTGAAGATTATGCAGATTCACTACATCCGTTCATGTATCACTGCCACATTGCACTGCACGAAGATGACGGAATGATGGGGCAGTTTGTTGTAAAGAATCCTTCAGTAGGAATTGTGGAAGGAACAACCACGGTTCAGCAAAGACCACTATTCAGCGTATATCCAAATCCTGCTTTCAATAAATTATTTTTCAATAATAACGGTTCGGATCAGGGAGTTTATTATGTACGCATTACAAATACGCTTGGCAAAACAATGTATATGCTGCCGAAACCTGAAGTGCAGAACGGAATAGATATAAGTAGTCTGCCGGTCGGAATTTATTTTGCGCAGGTAATTTTTGATAAAACTTTTGAAACACAAACATTAAGATTTATAAAAAAATAGAATGAAAAGAGTCAGTATAATATTATTACTATTCTACTTTCTTATAACAGGCTTTACGGGCGAAGAAAATACCATCGAAGATTTTCAGCTTAAGAATATTGACGGAAAGATTTTATCTTTAAAAGACTTTCGGGAGGCTAAAGGATTTATTGTAGTTTTCACAAGCAACGGATGCCCGTTTGCAAAGCTCTATCCGCAGAGGATGAATGAAATGAATCTTAAATATATGCCGTTAGGAGTGCCGTTGATTGCTATAAACTCAACTGATACTCTTCAGTTTGAAGAGAACAGTTTTACTGAAATGGTGAAGTCTGCAAAGGAAAATAATTTTAATTTTTCATATCTGACTGATGCAGAGCAGGTTGTTGCAAAAAATTTTGGAGCGAAAAAAACTCCGCATGCATTTGTTATCTGGAAAGAAAATAATGAATGGATAATAAAATATAACGGAGCTATAGATGATAATGCCGCGCATCCTGAATTAGTACAAAATAAATACGTAGAAAACGCATTAGATGAATTATTAAGAGGTGAGGAGGTGAAAACAAAAGAAACAAAATCTATAGGCTGCTCGATCATTTATAAAAAATAAAAAAAAAGCCTGAGGCAAATTCTCTCAGGCTTTTTTATATAGTTTTTTTTTATATGTTAGTTCTTTGCAGCTTCTTTAGGTTTCAATAAATTAACATTATCATTATCTCTTTTTCTTTCACCGATCTGCTGTCTCCACATAGCGTAATAAAGTCCTTTCAGTTCGAGCAGTTCATCATGTTTGCCGGATTCAATTATTTTTCCTTTTTCAAGCACGTAAATTACATCTGAATGTAATACAGTTGATAATCTGTGAGCGATCATAATAGTTAAATGTTCATCGCTTGACGATATATCCCTGATAGTTCTGCTTATTTCTTCCTCTGTTAATGAATCCAGTGCAGAAGTTGCTTCATCGAATACCATTACAGTAGGTCTTCTTAGCAAAGCTCTTGCAATAGATAGTCTCTGTTTTTCACCGCCGGAAACTTTCACTCCTCCTTCGCCGATAACCGTATCTATTCCATTATCAGCTCTTGCAAGCAGTCCGTCACATGCGGCTTTTTTCAAAACATCATAGATCATTTCATCTGTTGCATTCGGATTTACGAATAAAAGATTTTCTTTTATCGTGCCTGAGAATAACTGTGTATCCTGAGTAACAAAGCCTATTTGATTTCTTAAGTGGTCTAAATCAACAAGGTTTTCAGGTTCACCGTTATATAAAATTCTTCCCACCTGAGGTTTATAAAGCCCGACAAGAAGTTTTACCAGTGTAGTTTTCCCTGCGCCGGAAGGACCAACAAATGCAATGGTTTTGCCAAGCTCGGTTTTAAACGAAATATCCGTAATAGCATTTCCTTTTGCTGTTAAATGCTTGAACGATACATCTTCGAACTCAAGCGTCTTTATGCTTTCAATAATAACGGGACTCTTCGGTTTTTCCTCAAGAGGAGTCTTCATAATTTTTTCAAAATTATTCAAAGATACTTCAGCTTCTCTGTAAATATTGATAACATCACCCATCATCTGAAGCGGTCCGAATATAAAGAATGAATAAATGAACAATGAAAAGAACTGTCCGAAAGTTATCTGCCTGTCAAAAATAAGATAAAGCATAATTATAAGGATCATGTTTCTTAACAGGTTTACCATCGTACCCTGTAAGAAGCTTATCTTGCGGATATACTTTACTTTTTTTAACTCAAGCTGCAAGATCTGGTTCGTAGTGTTGTTAAGTCTTGTGATTTCCTGATTTGCAAGACCCAGACTTTTTACAAGCTCAATATTTCTCAATGATTCAGTTGTAGACCCTGCAAGAGCAGTTGTCTGCGCAACAATGTCTTTCTGAACAATCTTAATTTTTTTGCTGAGACGCGAGCTGACAATACCAATCAATGGTCCTAGCAAAGCGTAAAGCGGTACAATTATCCAGTGAACTGAAAAAGAGTATACTATAACAAAAACCAATCCCACCAGAGACGTAAAAAGAATATTTATCCCCGCATTGATTAATTTTTCTGTATCAAGCCTTACCTTTTGCAGTATGCCTAAGGTTTCACCGCTGCGCTGATCTTCAAATACTTGATAGGGAAGTTCAAGTGAGTGCCTTAGACCATCAGAATAGATCTGCGCTCCCAGGCGCTGGGTAATATTGTTTATATAATAGTCCTGAAAATTTTTTGCAACTCTGGAAATAAATGCAACTGAGATTGCCAGGAATAAAAGCCATGAAACCCCTTTTATAAAATGTTCGAGATCGTACTGTTCAAACTTAGTTGCATAGCCGTCTATTATTAATCTGAAAATATACGGATCGAGAAGTGAGAAGACCTGGTTTACCGCTGCAAGAAATAATGCTAATAAAACAAGGCCTTTGTAATTTTTTAAATAAGAATATAAAATTTTCATTGAATTAGTGGATGAGAATGCTTTCTTTAGTGAACAAATATAAATAAATAAAAAATTAAAGAATGAGCAACAATAATTACATAATACGTAACGCATCAGAAAAGGATTTGGAATTTATGATAGATTTAGCCGCAAAAGAGGGCTGGAACCCGGGATTGTATGATAAAAAGCCGTTTTTTGCCGCAGACCCAAACGGATTTTTCGTAGGTGAACTTGACGATAAAATAATATCATGTGTTTCAGGAGTGAAATATGAAGATAAATTTGCATTCGGCGGATTTTATATTGTTAAGGAAGATTACAGAGGAATGGATTATGGCATTCAAATGTACAACCATGTAATAGAATACGTAAACGGTCTGTGTTTCGGAATTGACGGCGTCGTAGCACAACAGGAGAATTATAAAAAATCAGGATTTGTGTTTGCCCATAATCAGATGAGATACGAAGGAATTGGAATGAAAGGAAAACTTCAGACAGAGTGCATGGAGATAAAAAATATTTCCATGTATGACTTAGTTCATTTTGACAAGAATATTTTTAAAGCAGACAGAAGTTCATTTTTGAAAGAATGGATAACAATGCCCGAATCATACGGGCTGGCAATAACCAATAACAGCTTAGTTACAGGTTATGGAATTATCAGAAAATGTTTCAAAGGATATAAGATCGGTCCTATCTTTGCTGAGGATAAATCTATTGCTGAAAAACTTTTTTTATCATTAGTAGAATTTGCCGAAGGGAAAGAAGTTTATTTAGATATTCCCGAAACCAATAAAGAGGGAATGGCAATACAGGAAAAGTATGATATGAAATACGTTTTTGAAACTGCAAGAATGTATAAGAACGGAAATCCCGGCATTCCTGTTGAGAAAGTATTTGGTGTTACGAGTTTTGAACTGGGGTAACTACTGCATCCATCTTCTCACAACAAATCTTTTCCCTGATGTGGAAGCCCAGTCATTTACGGGAGTCCTTTCTTTCATAACAGATGTGAGTCTTGATATTAAATCCGATTTATGTACGCCTTCAGCAGGAGTGCTTTCAATTGTAGTTTTATCATCAAGTACAATAATAACGTGACCGCTCCATACGATAATATCTAAGGGCTGAAGTTTTTTGCTGATTTCTTCTGCTGATAAATTTTCAATTTCAATTCCTGTTCCGTATGAGCATAATGTAGAAGTATTTCTTGGAGTCGCTCCGCCCGTTGACTGATAAATAAGACCTGAGCAGTCCACGCCTTTCATTATCCAGTTTGTCTTTGTTGCCTCATTAATTTCACCCGCGGGTTTATAGTAAGTCAGCATTTCAGATACTCCGTCTGCTGCATTGCCACCCCACATATAGGGATAGCCTTCGAGCGCATTCATATTTTTTATTACTTCTTCTTTAGATGGGATTATTTTCCATCTGTCTTCAAGTCTTGAATCGTCCACTCTAACAAATCGGCTGTCTATGTAAAAATCACCTTTATACTGATAATCATTTGTAGTTACTTTGTAAATACTGTGGTCGCCTTTGGGAATAGTTTCTGTAATTTCAAAAACAGTATTGGGCATTGCTACAAATTCCATTTCTCTTATTAAGCCTTGATCATCAAGCTTAACTTTCTTTCCGGATTTTCCTCCGAAGACTGATTCAAAATCAGGTGTATTCAATACGGGGGTATAATTTATTGAAACTGCATATTTGTTCTGTGCATAAGTATTGAGGGATATGAAAACTAAAATTATTAATGCGAAACTTTTGAAATATCTCATAAACTATCTTATTGTTGTTTTAAATTGTTATATATTTCTATTAATGGTAAATTGATAAAGTTATCCGAAAAATAAAATGAATTTCGAAACCTTTCTTCTCGCATTTATACCTATGTTTGTTGCATTTGATGCAGTTGGTATTATACCCATGTATCTTGGCCTGACAGAAACTATTAACAGAGAAGAAAAAAAGAAACTCACTTTGCAGGCAAGCTTTGCTGCTCTGATTATCTGTCTTGCATTTCTTTTTATCGGCAATGCAATTTTTAATTTTCTCGGAATCACAGTTAATGATTTCAGAATTGCCGGCGGACTTATTCTTTTAATAATTTCTATTAACGATTTACTTTTTTATTCTTCACGTGTCAGAGATATTAAACCGTCGGATGTGGGTATAGTTCCGTTAGGAATTCCTTTAATTGCCGGACCAGGTGTTCTGACAACTATAATGATAAGCAATAATTCATACGGTTTTACATATACAGTTACATCATTAGTTATAAATATTTTACTTACTTTTTTAGCTTTGTACTACGCAGATTTTGCTACTAAAGTACTGGGACAGGCAGGCTCTAAAGCTTTTGCAAAAGTTGCTTCGTTATTTCTTGCAGCAATTGCAATTATGATGATTCGAGTAGGGCTTATGGAAAGTTTTTTTAATAAATAAAATTTTAATGCAGAATATAAAATCCTCTTACTGTTACATTCTAATTGCAATAGTTACTCTTGTTGTATTCTTCAATACATTTCAAAACGATTTTGTATTCGATGACGAAAGCGTTGTTCAGAATAATACATCCATCACAAGTCTTTCAAATATTCCTAAATATTTCACAGGGGAAGAAGGCTTTCATAAAGTCATTGGTAAGTATTACAGACCGATTGTCTCCGCTACATATGCAATTGATTACTCGTTATACGGCTTATCTCCGAGAGGATTTCATATTACAAATGTAATTATTCACTTAATAGCATCGCTTCTACTTTTCAAGATTTTCTCTTTGCTTTTTGCGAAATCAAAATACGGAATTTTTATATCTTTATTTGTTACGTTACTTTTTGTTGTTCATCCTATTCATACTGAAGCGGTAAGCTGGATAAGCGGAAGGACCGATTCCATTGTTACGCTTTTTTTCTTTGCATCATTTTTATATTATATAAAATTTTCGGATTCTGAAAATAAAACTTCGAAGTTTTTAATTTTATCTGTAGTCTTTTATTTTATAGGGCTCCTATCAAAAGAAATGATTGTAACAATGCCTGTGATAATTTTGCTTTATGATTTTGTCTATAAGAAAAAGCCTTTCAGTTACTTGAGCAAGAATATTAAAACATATCTGCTTTTTGCTGGAGTTACAATTTTTTATTTTATCATCAGATACTTTGCGCTGAAAGATGTTCCGGACAGACTTAACTACATGTACTTTGTGGGCAAAGATTCGAGCGTTGTTTTTTTCACAATGTTGAAAACAATTCCTGTTTACTTCAAACTCTTGTTTTATCCTGTAAATCTACTGTATCATTATAATGGCGTGATGCCGGATTCAACTTCGCTTGATGTCAACGTTATTCTGTCAATATTATTCATCCTTGCAATGATAGCAGGGGCAGTGTTATTGTACAAAAAGCAGAGCGCAATTTCATTCGCACTTTTATTTTTTCTGATATCGCTTGTGCCGGTAATGAACATGGTTCCGACTATGAATTTTATGGCAGAAAGATTTTTATATCTTACATCTTTTGCCTTATCTCTTGTAATAGGAATAGTTCTTCTGAAATATTTTAATGAAAAAAACAAAGCTGCTATTCTTTTACTGGCAGGGTTAGTATTAATTGTTTTCTCTTATCTGACCATAAATAGAAATGCCGAATGGAAAACAAATGACATCCTATATAAGACAGGTGACGGAGTAGACGGCAACGTTCTTCTTGTTAACGCCGGTAATATTTTTGCAAACAATAAAAATTATGACGAAGCTGCTAAGAGATACAGACGTGCAATTGAAATAAGAGATAATGCATTGCTTGCCCATCATAATCTTGGATTGATACACATGATACACGGCAACCTTGATTCCGCTGAAATAGAATTAAAGAAGGGAATATCTATTGACTCTCTTGCTCCCGACGGTTATTTCCAACTGGCGCAAATATATCAAATGAAGGGAAGGAAAGACGAGGCAATTAATATGCTTGAAAAGCTTCAGAATGTTTCACCTGATTACAAACAATCAGGACAAATGCTGATGGCTCTGAAAATGAATACTCAGGGTAACGGAACAGATAATCCTGAAGGTATGCCCCCCGGTGTACAGCCGCCGAATATTCCGGGAATCAACATTCCAAACCAGGAAGTGGTTCAGGTTATTCAGATGAAAGAAAAAAGTTCGTTTGATAATTATTCGACTAAAAAATACAGGGAGGCGATTAAAGATTTGGAGGAATTGATAGAATTAAATCCTGCATTAAGATCAGGTTATCAGAATAATATCGGAATGTGCTATCAGGAATTAAACGATACCAAAAAAGCTTTGCAGTATTTTAATGAAGCAATAAAGAGTGATCCCAAAAATGTAAATGCACTAAGCGGAGCGTCTGAAATGTATCTACAGCTTGGCAATAAAGCAAAAGCCGTAGAAGTATTCAATCAGATTTTAACTCTTTACCCTGATAATCAGTATGCAAAAAATAAACTGGACTCACTTAACAAAAAATGAAGGAAGTAATTTTAGTTTTTCTCGGCGGAGGAATAGGCAGCGCGCTTAGATATTTAGTGAGCAAGTCGTTCACCGGATGGATCAATAATCCGTTCCCATACTCTACTTTTTTAGTGAATATAATAGGATGCTTTCTAATTGGTATATTTCTCACGCTGCCGGAAAGATTCGACTGGTTCACTATAGAATACAGATTATTTCTTGCAACGGGTATCTGCGGAGGCTTTACAACTTTTTCAACTTTCTCCTATGAAAATTTTGCTCTCATTAAAGAAGGGGATTATATGTATTTTGTAAGCTATACAATACTTAGCTTTGCAATAGGTTTAACCGCAACATTTTTGGGAATGTACTTAGTAAAAAAGATATAATTTAATAAAAAATGGGATTCAGTAAAATTTTAATTTCAGTTGATGACAGCCCTTACTCAATCGAAGCTGTCAAAAAAGGCATTGAACTCGCAAAGTTGAATAATGCCGAGATAGGATTGATACATGTAATTGATGAATCCCAGACTGTAGGCAATATAGATGCAGGAATTTCTCCGGCTGATGCACTGGTAATCCTTGAAAGGTCATCAGATAAATTAATAGAAGGTTTACGCAATCTTTACTTCCATGATTTAAGTATACATCAGTTTAGTCCTGTCGGAAAGCCATATAAAGAAATTTTGAAAACTTCCGAGAGATGGGGAGCAGAATTAATTATCACAGGAACGCACAGAACTACTGGATGGAAACGACTGATAATCGGAAGCATCTCCGAAGATATAATTCGTCACTCAAAAATACCGGTAATGGTTGTGCCGTTAGTATAAACTGCGAAACTACACTTCGATTTTTCACCACTTATTTTTAAACTAATTTTCTATAATTTTGTTGTAATAAACTAAAAAGGATTATGTTCAAAAATTTTGTAAAGATAATATTTTTATGGGGAATTTTTCTCAATCTTGTTCAGGCTCAAACTGCAAATGACTTATATGATCTGGGAAAAGCCGATCTTTACAGCGGCTCATACAATTCAGCCCTGCAATATTTTAATCAGGCATTGGCTCAGCAGCCGACTTATGCCAGCGCATTAAATCTTCGCGGATATACTTATTATTTGCTGAACGATAAAACCAACGCTTTGCTTGACGCAGATAATGCAATAAGAATTGACCCGACATTGCCCGAAGCATACAATACAAAAGGAATGGTTCTATATGATATGAAAAATTATCAGGCCGCGCTTGATAACTTCAGCCTGGCCACACAATGGAACCCTGCATACGATTTTGCATATTTCAATAAAGGCCGTACATACGAAGCGATGGGAGATATGGCAGGAGCAATAGCAGCCTATGAGAATTCAGTAAGCATTCAGCCGAATAATTCCTATGCATATAACTCACTCGGCAAAATGTATTATGGAATGGGTAACAATGATATGGCGCTCGGGAATTTTTTCAAAGCAATTTATTTTGACCCGAATAATTTTGATGCCTACTATAACCGAAGCAAAATATATCATAATAATAAAGAGTATGATAAGGAAATCGGAGACCTTATAAAAGCAGTTGAGCTGAATCCTTCAAATTTCGATTACAGAATGGCGCTGGGAGATGCTCACGTTGCAGTGGGAGATTACGGCAATGCATGGATTGATTATGATAACGCTAAAACTCTCGGACCTTACAGCTACCAGGCATATTTAAAAAGCGGAAACGTAAATAATTATTTTAAAAATTCAGATAAAGCAATCGCAGATTTTACCCGCGCTCTTGAGCTTAACTCATCACTCTATGATGCATATTACGGAAGAGGAATTGCTAATTATGATGCAGGTAATTTTGAAAACGCGAGACAAGATTTTACCAAGGCAAGAGATATGAACGGCAGTTATGCAGAGGCATATAACGGACTCGGCTTAGTAGATGCCCAATCAGGAAACAGTGTTGAAGCTTTAACAAATTATAATAAAGCTATCGAGCTTAGCACATCGTCAAAAGATTTTTATGTTAACCGAGCGAATCTATACTATGGTACTAAAGAATATGATAACGCTCTGAATGATTACACTAATGCTCTGAATATGGATCCTAAAAATGCAACTTTGTTCGTTCAGCGCGGACTTGTATTCAATGATATGCAGAAATATGATCTAGCTATAGAAGATTATAACAGGGCAATGGAAATTATTCCCGACTTTGCTTACGCATTGAATAACAGAGGAATGGCATACCGTTCATTAGGTGAATATAAAAAAGCAATTAAGGATTTCAACAGGGCAGTATCGATTGACCCTAATTATGCTTTCGCATATCAGAACAGAGGATATACTTATCTTGATATGGGAAGAAGAGAAGATGCTATAAGTGATTTTCAGGAAGCGATGAGAATAAATCCCGTTTATCAGAATTCACTGCAGCCTGTGATAGATAATATTTATAATCAATAAAGGATTTCTCCTTGCGAAGCTCTGCTTCGCAAGGGATTATTCCTTGAAACTCCGCTTCAATGCAAAGCTGATCTTTGCAAGTAGAATTTTAGTTTAATATAGTTTAGATTTCCTACCTCAGCTTCGCGCCTTTTTCGGCATACCACGGAAGGTAATCATATACAAGATAGCCCTCTTTAATGTAAATATCATCTGCAAGTAATTCTTTAATTTCAGATTCATTTTTTACATTCATAATAAAAATTCCTCTCAGCTCTGTATTACCGCCGAAAGGTCCGGCAATATCCATTTTTCCCATCTCATATACTCTGACAATATTTGCTATGTGCCCTGCCTGATATTTATTGATTTTTGCGGTATCACTGTAGTCTTTATTCGGTCCTGTTCTTAAAAATACCATGTAGTATTTTTTCATCTGTCCGTCTTTTGTAGTATCTGCTTCCTGAGCTTTTATATCTGAAATACAAAATAAAATAATTAAAAGTAATAAAATTTTTTTCATATTATTTAATAAGGGTTGATTACTTATTCAGATTTTGATAGTGTATAAAGCAGAGAGATAAAATTTTTATATTAAATTTTTGTCCAGCACTTTTTTTATTTCATAAAGTTCGTCGTGCTGTTCCTTGGTAAGCTCTTTTATTTCTTTGTTGACCATCTGAAAATAAAGATCTTCAAACTCATCACGTGTTTTAACTTCTAAAAGACGAAGTTTTATCTGGTCAAAAAGAAACTTCTGCTGCTTTTTGTGGTTGCTCTGGACTATGACAAATCCTATTATGCCGATAATTGCAACGGCTAAAGTCATTATTATATAAAATTCACCGCTCATATTGGGGATAATTGGTTTACTTTTAAGATACTAATTTTAAAATTTTTTTAACAGGTTTTTTATTGAATGATAAAGCTCCGAGGGATTGAACGGTTTAGTAAGTGAATCATTCATTCCGTAAAGATGCACTTCTTTTTTTACCTCTGAAGTAACCTCAGCGGAAAGCGCCACTATAGGAACATTTTTATAATAGCTTCCGGATAGATTTCTGATTGTTAGCGCAGCCTCATATCCGTTCATTTCCGGCATCTGCAAATCCATTAATATTAAATCGAACTCTTTCTCCTGTACTCTTTCTACTGCTACTAGTCCGTTTTCCGCAGTATCTGTTTCAATATTCCATTTCTTCAGAAATTTTTCCGCAAGCACTGCATTTACAGGATTATCTTCCACTACTAAAATTTTAACCCCTTTCATCGATTCAAATATTACGTCTTTACCATCGCCGTAATACTTTTTTATTTTCAGGCTCTTACTCTTGCCGAACTGAATATTAAAACTGAAAGTCGTTCCTTCTCCAGCTTTGCTCTCAACTTTTATTTCTCCGCCGAGAAGCTCTATCAATTTTTTTGAAATCGCCAGACCTAAACCGGTTCCGCCGTATTTTCTCGTTGTGGATGAATTTGCCTGCGTAAAGCTTTCGAAAATATTGTTTAGCTTATCCTCGGGAATTCCAATGCCCGTATCTTTTACTTTAAATAATATCTCAATTTTATTTTTTGTTTCGTGTTTATTTTCAAGCTCGATTGTAACTCCGCCTTTTTCAGTGAACTTCAGTGCATTGCTTACAAGATTTGTGAGAATCTGATTTATTCTTACTATGTCTCCCAGAATTATATCTGGAAGATTATTAGGTAAAATCAAATCAAGACTTATTTTTTTCTCGGCTGCCTTAAGCGCAAAAATTTTCATAATACCGTCTATCGTTTCTCTAAGATCAAACTCTATAAACTCAAACTCAACTTTGCCAGCTTCTATTTTTGAAAAATCTAAAATATCATTTATCAGTGCAAGAAGATGATTAGCAGAGAACTGCAGCGGCTTCAGATATTCCAGCTGGTACTGCTTCGGATTTTCCTGCATTAGCAAATAAGTATATCCTATAACGGCATTCATAGGAGTTCTTATTTCATGACTCATAGTAGAAAGGAACCGGCTCTTCGCAAGTGTTGCCTCTTCTGCGTTTTGTTTTGCTATGATTAAATCCTGTTCAATTCTTTTTTTAGTAATGTAGCTGCCGATTGAAATCGCTACGTTGCTTAAGATATTTTCTTCGTACTTAGTCCATTCACGTCCGGATGTGCAGTCATCAAATCCTATCATACCCCATAGATTGTTATCTGAAAAAATCGGAACAATAAGAGTAGATTTTATTTTGTAAGATTCCATTACTTCTTTTTCAACTTCCGGGAAGTTCTTTATGCATCCTTTTATTACTCTGCCCTGGCTAAGCTCTTCATACCATCTTTCAAAGCCGACTTTCTGATACGCTAAATTTTGCAGCTCGGGATTATTTACCATCATAGCTTCAACGCCGTTAAATCTTGAGTATCTCTGGCTCATGCATATCCATCCGTAATCGGTTACTCCGTTCTCCCAGATATTTATTCTATCTGCGCCGGTGGCTTCAAGCAATACCCGAAGCACATTATCAATTGCACTTTCATAATCTTCCTGAGAAAGCATTATATGTGAAGTATCATTTACCCCCTTCAGAAGTACTTCATTTTGCAGAAGCTGCATCTGCGCCTTCTTGATATTTGTTATATCAAGTCCGTATCCTATTACCATTTTCAGATTTCCTTCTTCATCAAAGATAGGTGTCATCCTTCTTAACACCCATTCTTCTTTTCCCTTCTTGCTTAGATTTTCTTCAAAGGCAAGTTCTTTGCCGCCTTCAACAACCTGATTAAAAAGTTTTCTTCTGGTATCTGCATTCTCAGTACTTGCATTTTTTAATCTTGCATAATCGTAATCATTTTTTCCTATAAGCCAGTTTCTTATCTCAGTATTTTTTACTGCTACAGGATTTATGAATTGATAGTTGTGGTCTTTATCAAATGCCACAATATCGGAAGGAATGCTGTTAAGAATGTTCTCGTAAAATTCTTTAGTCTTGATGATTTGTGTCTCAGCTTTCTTTCTATGGGAAATATCAGTGAAGACTAAGTAAATACCTTTTATATCTCCATCTTCCCTGACAAAATTAGCATTACAGGAAGTCCACATTAAATGCCCGGATTTTGTCAATAATCGGATATCTAAATCCTTTCTGTTTTCATTTCTGTTCTTTAGTATTTTTTTCTTAAACTTATCAGCTTCGTCTTTGATAATAAAAGTTTCAATATTCTTGTTTGACAGTTCAACTTCAGAGTAAAACGTCATTTCACAAAAACTTGAATTAGCATATATAATATTGAATTCCATATCCAGCTGGACTATGCCCTCATTTGCAAGTTCTACTATACTACGGAATTTCGCCTCACTTCTTCTTAGTCTGTCAGTTTGCTCATTAAATTTTTTCTCAAGAGATAAGTTTATATCCTGAAGTTTTTTATTTGCATAGAAGAGTTCAAGCGATTTTGATTCAATTAGTTCTTCTGCCTGCTTTCTAGCGAGCTTTTCACGTTCAATTATATTTTTTAATGCCTGAATATCTTCCATCAGTTATTTGTAAGTGTAAATATTACTTCTTCTCCGTCATTATAAATTTCTTTTGTGTAGCTTGTATTAGAATTAAAGTGATTTATACTTCCTGATAAAAGACCTTCTGCAAAATCACTCATTTTTCTTTTTGAAATGTATTTAAAAATTAGTGTATTGTTACCGGCGCGTACTGTTTCAAATTTCGGCAGCTCAGCATCAGGATAAAGTTTTAATACTTCTACATGAATATACGTATCGATTGATTCTAAGAATGAAAACAAATCGTTTATTTTTTCCAGGAGGTACGAATACTTTACTGCAAAAATTGAAAATGCATATTCACCGTAATTTTTTAGAATTAAGTCCGGTGGTTCTCCTATGATTTCAGAGAGATTATGAATTAAATCAATTAGTTCTTTGTGGTCATATGTTCCTATTGAAGTATATACACCTTTCGATTTTAAGCGGGATGGAACAATGATTTTATCCTGCACGCTATATCCGTACTTCTCTTCAACCATTTCTAAAAAGACAGTAAATATTAATCCCTTCATTTTAAATCAGTTTAATTTTTGTAAGCCATGTAGTCTCTTGCAAGTCTCTCTGCAGTTCCTTTTACAATATCATTCCTGTGATTTACAAATGCTTCTACGGTTGAATATAGTGATGCAAGATTTGTTACTCTTGTTACAGGATTTCTGATTGCTGAGCCGTAATTCACATCCTGATATATTTGATTAATGCTTACAAGTTTTTCTCTTAAGACAGCAGAATATCTGTTTAGAATATCTGCGAATTTACCGGAGATATAGTTGTTCAGCGCTGTAAGTTTTTCATTATTGCCAGGCAAAGAGTTTATCGTTTCATTTATTTCTGCCTGCGCAGTTCCTAGCTCGCCCACACCATTCGTGATTATTGTTGTCATTTCCTCATTAAGCGCTTTAATTCTTCGGTTCACTTCTTCCATGCTTGTATCCTGAATTATGGGGTCATTGTTCATGGCAAGAGTTTGAATTTCCTGCGCTGTCTGAACCATATAATCATTAACTTTCTTAGCATAATCTTTTATTGCCGCAAGCTTATTTGCATACTCTGGTTTAAATGTTGTAAATGTATTATCGGTGAACATATTATAACCGTCAAGAGCATTTCTTGGAAGCGAAATAGAATTATCAAATGCCTCAGGAAGATTTAAAGGAGTAACCTGAGCAAATGAGATAACTGAACAAAAAAATAAAATTACTAAAGTTAGAATGGTTTTCATAGAGAGGATTAAATTTAGAAGAATATTTATATATAGCCCGTTCCGGTAAGATAAGTGAGGAAACCCTAATTAACAATGAAAATTAAGATTTTATTCGTTTTGTATCTGAATGATTTCCGGCTTTAAAAAATTCTCAAAAAAATCACTTGCATCTTATTAAAACTCTGTATAATTTCGTAGTAGGTAATACCTAATACATAATTACTGCAAAATGAATGAAATAATTCAGCAATTAAAAAAGCTCGGTTTTACTGAGTATGAATCTAAAGTTTTCGTAGCTGTACTCAAAGGAAATCTTATGAGTGCATCGGAAATTGCAGATGCAGCAGGAATCCGGCGAACTGAAGTTTATGCATTTCTTAAATCATTTGTAGAAAAGGGCTTCTGCAATGAAATAGAAACTAATTCAGTTATGAAATACGAGATGATTGACCCCGATATCATCATGGATAAGCTTGAACGTAAGATTATAAAAACCCGTCAGGAAGAAATTGATAATCTTAAAAGCACATTCAAAACTTTAAAACCTCTCTATAAAACACTTGAAAGCGAAAAAAGTAAGATAGTTAATATTGAACTTATTCGCGGCTATAATCAGCACAGAGTTTCAAAATTTATGGAATTGTTCAAACAGGCTAAACATGAAATACTATTCATGATAAAGCTTGAACTGCAGGTATCGGAAGAACTTGACGAAACTGCAAAGGAATTTTTTGCCCGGGGCGGTGTGATAAAGTCTATATATGAAACTGACTCGGAATTTAAAGTAAAGAAAGGGGAGACCTGGACAACCGGTACGATGGAAGATTTAATAAAAGTTACATCTGCATATGAATCTTATGGAGAGCAGGTAAAGTTAAGTAAAGTGCGCGTTCCGAATATGACGATATTCGACCGCGAAACTGTATTTATGAATATAAATGACAAGACTATTCCAAAACACAATGAAGCAGATATAATAGTAAAAAATAAAGATTATGCTCTTAATATGGTTCAGGTATTTGAATCGTACTGGAACACTTCACTGACGATTAAAGATTTTAAGAAAGAAATTTCTAAAAAACCCGCAAAATCAAAATGATTTGCAGAGTTATTCACCTGTGTCTTGACAAGACAACATTAAATAATTAACTTGTCGTAGTTAAAGCTACGACAAAAAACTAAAAAGATTTTCTCTTTAAAAATTATGTACAAAATGAAAAATACATTAGCGCTAATACTGATTCTGATCGGCTTCACATTGAACAATTCTATTGCTCAATCAGGATGGTCATGGCAAAATCCTTCTATCAATGGAAACACCCTCACTTCCTTGAAGATGGTAAATGCAAATACAGGTTATGCCTGCGGAAATGCCGGCACAATAATTAAAACTTCAAATAACGGAGCTTCCTGGATAACCTTAAATACAGGTACAACATCTCTTCTATATTCTCTCGATTTTGTTGATGCAAACATCGGCTACGCTTCAGGTAAAAACGGTTTAATACTAAAAACTATAGACGGCGGCAGCAGCTGGGAAACACTTAATTCTGGTGTAACTCAATGGCTGTATAACATTCAATTTTTAAATACAAATACAGGCTATGCAGGCGGTGAAAGCGGTATGATGATAAAAACTACTGATGCCGGAGCGACTTGGACAGAACAGAATACAAACACACCGACAGCGTTGTTTGCTATGCATTTTATAAATACAAATACCGGGTATGCCGGAGGTAATATAGCAATTGTTGTAAAGACCACAAACGGCGGGACAAATTGGACTCAAGCAACAAGTATTCCAAGCGGACAGGCAATATTAGATATGGATTTTATAAATGCAAATACGGGGTTTGCGACCAGTTTTATTAATGCAGTTGATAAAACTACAGATGGAGGAATAACTTGGCAGCATATTGAGGTTGAAACTTCATACGGACCGCATATTGAGAATGTTCAATTTATAAACTCAACCACGGGGTATTTATGCGCAGGAGATGACTTCAGTTACGATAAAGCTTTTATTTACAAGTCAACAGATGCAGGAAATACATGGGAAAGACAATTCTTTCAAATTGATTCATATTTAAATGCCATTAGCTTCCCTGAAGGAAACGCCGATGTAGGTTTTGCGGCTGGTTTAAGCGGAGATATGTACAAGACTACTAACGGCGGTGCAAACTGGATAGCATTGAAACATACTGTTACAACAACAGGTTTTAATTCAGTTCATTTTCCAGATGCTAACACAGGTTATGCAGTCGGTTACGGTACAGTTACTAAAACTACAAACGGCGGAATAAACTGGGTAAATCTTACTCATCCCGCACCGTCAAATCAATCTGAAGGTGTATATTTCATCAACGGAAATACAGGTTTCATTGGTGGAGAATTTAATAACATATGGAAGACAACTAACGGCGGGTTAAATTGGGCATCTACGCAGCCTGCACTTTTTAGTTTGTATCATGAGTTTTACTTCACAGATGCAAATACAGGTTATGCGGCAGGAGCACAGGGCAAGATTTCAAAAACTACAAATCAAGGCTCAACTTGGACAGGACAAGTAACAGGAACAACATGGGATTTCAGAGATATTGAATTCGTAGATGTTAATACCGGTTTTGCTGTCGGCTTACAAGGTACGTTGATGAAAACAACAAACGGCGGAGTGAACTGGGTACAGAAAGCAAATCCTATATCAAATAACTTTGGCGGAATTGCAATCAACGGAAATCTTGCTATAGCAATAACTGAAGGCTTCGGTACAACAATCCGTTCTACTGACTTAGGCGAAACATGGACGGAAGTACTCCCGGGCTCAAATTTGGGTTTAACAAGTGTAAGGTTGATTAGTCCCACGGTCGGATTTGCAACAGGTTACACAGGCAGAATTATTAAAACAACTGATGCCGGTCTTAGCTGGTTCGTAATTCCTTCGAGCACTTCGACAAATATTTATGATTTATATTTCCCGACACCAAGCTCAGCATTTGCTGTAGGTGATAACGGAATGATAATTCATACAGACAACTCAGGAACATTTTTAAGCGGAACAGTAAAGTATAATGATAACCAGCAGCTGGTAACTAATGGCAGAGTGATGGCATTAAAATTAAACAAAGCTACAAATGAAGTTATAGTATTAGGTTCAGCTATGGTTCAGGCTAATGGTCAATATGATATTTCTAATCTTCCACCGGACACAGCTTACATTGCAGCTTATCCGAATTCAAATTTAGATTTTGTTCCGACTTATTATCCATCTACCATTGACTGGGAAAATGCTATTACAGTAGTGCCGAATGGTTCAGTAAGCAACATTAACATAAGTGTATTCCGCATCAGCAATGGTACTGCTCCGGGTGTTATCGGCGGCGGAGTATTCAGAAGTGTAGTTGCAGATACTAACGTTGTTGACTA
This sequence comes from Ignavibacteria bacterium, assembly GCA_044226845.1. Lineage (GTDB taxonomy): Bacteria > Bacteroidota > Ignavibacteria > Tepidaquicellales > Tepidaquicellaceae > JAFDZO01. The sequence continues at coordinate 65,402 of JBGAGG010000011.1, read as the reverse complement.
CGCAGTTATATATGCAAAAATAGGAGGATTGTTTAAAAGCTTTTCATCTTCTATATCGAACGGTGATTATGACATGAAAAATATTTCAAACGGAACTTATGAAATACATGCAAGCAGACTTGGATATCAAAGCAGAACATTCCCTTATGTATTCAGCGGAAATATTTCAGACTCTTTAAATATATTTATGAGCCCTGTTGTTACAGGCGTCTCACAAAACGGCTCAACAGTTCCTTCAGGATATGAACTGAAGCAAAACTATCCTAATCCTTTTAATCCGGCAACAAAAATAACTTACTCAATTCCGAAGGGCAGCTTTGTTAAGCTGAACATTTATGATATCACCGGACGTTTAATGACTGTCCTTCAGAATAGTTTCCAGAATGCCGGAAATTATGTAGTAGATTTCAATGCGTCGAGTTTATCCAGCGGAGTGTATTTCTACACTATCGATGCAGGAGATTTCAGTGCGACAAAGAAAATGATGCTTCTGAAATAAAAATTGTAATTCATTTTTCCTTTTTGAATTCCTTTTAGAATGAACGGCAGGCGCTTAAGAGAGCCTGCCGTTTTTATTTTAGCTCATGAGTTCAGTTCACGGTATTATGTCGTTGGGAATGCTTTTTACTACAAAAAGAAATTTTATAATCATTATTTTGCTGAACAAGAAATAAACATGACAAGACATTAATATGGATTATAAAGATTATTATAAAGTACTCGGAGTAGAAAAAACTGCAACGCAGGACGAGATAAAAAAAGCATACAGAAAGCTTGCCGTTAAATATCACCCCGATAAAAACGCAGGCAATAAACAAGCTGAAGAAAAATTCAAAGAAATAAATGAAGCGAACGAAGTATTAAGCGATGCAGCGAAAAGAAAAAAATATGATGAGCTGGGTGAGAACTGGAAATACTATCAGCAGTCAGGCGGGCAGGAACAGGACTTCGACTGGTCGCGCTATCAAAATCAGGGCGGCGGACAGCAAAGAACTTACAGCAGTCAGGATTTCGGCGGCTTCGGCGGAGGGGGATTCTCTGACTTTTTTGAAACAATGTTTGGCGGCGGAGGATTCTCGCAAGGCGGAAGAGCAAGACAAGGCAGACGAAGCTCAATGCGCGGAGAAGATATGCGCGCCTCTTTATCTGTAACTCTTGAAGAAGCTTACCACGGTGTTGAAAAGATGTTCACAATAGACGGACAGTCAATAAAATTAAAAATAAAACCCGGTGTGCCTGACGGGCAGGTTTTAAAATTAACAGGCAAAGGTTATGCAGGTTCCGGCGGGGGAGCGCACGGAGATTTATTGCTTTCGATAGTAGTTGAAAAAGACAGCCGCTATGAAAGAAAAGGCGCTGACTTGTATACTGATTTGCACGTAGATATTATAACTGCGGAGCTTGGCGGAAAGGCTGAAGTGAAAACTTTCAAAGGCACAATAAAAGTAAACATAGCTAAAGAAACTGATAACGGAAAAGCGTTAAGACTTCCGGGAATGGGAATGCCTATTTACGGAAAGACAAATGAGTTCGGCGATTTATATGTAAAGGTAAATCTTCAGGTGCTAAAAAATCTTACCGAGAAAGAAACAAAGTTATTCAAAGAACTTGCAGCTTTAAGAAATAAATAAAATTTAATCCAATTTTAATTTGCTGAATTTTATAAAAAACGAGTTATCTACCTGTATTGCACTCGTTGCGCTTATAGTAATTTTTCTCTTCGTTGATTTCCAGTCGGGAGTGCTTCATTCAACTTCAGCATCGGTAATTTTCTTTTTAATAGTCATCTCAGTTATTTTATATGCTGCTATTGGTGTAGTGCATCACGCCGAAGCGCTGGCGCATTTGTACGGTGAGCCATACGGTACACTGATACTTACGCTCTCTGCTGTTACTGTAGAAATCATCATGGTGCTTGCTATGATATTTCACGGTGACCCTGACCCTACGCTTGCGCGCGATACTGTTTTTTCTACACTGATGATTTTGGTTAACGGACTTGTAGGCATATCGTTGTTCCTTGGCGGGCTTAAATTCCGCGAGCAGAAGTATAATTTCAAAAGCACTAATTCATACCTTACGCTCATTATTCTGATGTTTAGCCTTGGATTTTTCTTCCCTTCGATTATGAATCCTTCGGCGATTTGGAAGTATCACATTTTCATTGTAGTAACTTTCCTTGTCGTGTATTTTTTCTTTCTGCGCCTGCAGACTAAGGAGCACAGTTATTTCTTCTCATATACTACTGAAGATAAGCTTGTAAATCCCGGGCATGAATTTAAAAAACAAATGCGGGGCAAAGGTTATCATGTAGCTTTGCTCGTCGGTACAATTACACTTGTATCGGTGTTAGCGCATTATCTTTCCATAGCGGTGGATAATTTATCCGATGTAAATAATCTGCCTTCTGAGTTCGGTGCTATTATAATTGCTATTGTGATAGTATCTCCGGAAGGATTGACTGCCATACGCGCTGCTCTGAAGAATGATATGCAGCGTACGATAAATATCTCACTTGGCTCTACAATTTCTACAGTAGCACTTACCATACCTGCAGTGCTCACAGTGTGTATTTTAACAGGCAGGGAAATGGCGCTGGGGCTTACACCTATTCAATCCATACTAATAGTTACTTCGATATTTGTTAGTATGATTACAACAAAGTCAGGCGAGACAAATGCACTTCAGGGCTTTGTTCACTTTGTGCTTTTTGTTACTTATCTTGTTTTGATTTTTATATAATAAAATTCAATAAAAAAAGCGAAGCCCACAATGTGCGCTTCGCTTTCGTAAACTGAAGATAGAATTATTCTTCAGCCTCTTTCTCCTTAAATTTTTTATTATCAACTGAATCAGTATTCCCTTCCGTACTTAGCATCTGTAAAAGTTTACCTGTATTCTCTATTTCCTCTAAAGAAATTGTATCTCTTACATTGTTGAACATTGAAAGCTCGAAGTAAGAATTCTTTTCCTTTTTTCTTAGTCATTAAAGTATCAATACCAGATTGCAGTTGTGTACCACGTTCCATCGCTTCCTTTAGCAAGTCCGAAACCTACATGTGTAAGCGGACCTTCTAAATTCCAGAACGGTCTGTAATGTGTTTCGCTTGTCATCCAGTTAGAGGGTGTATCCTGCAGCTCACCGCCTGCGCAAGCTTCAGCAGTTGTTTTATCTATGCCGTTCTTTGTTATTCTGTCACCGTAATCTTTGTAGTCTGCATGGTCGTGTGTAACTTTATTAATGCTTGCCTGATAATTTGCCTGCTCCTGCGCTGCTGAATTTAAATCATCAGCTAACATTAATGGTGCTAAACCAGATGGCAGATTTAAATCCTGCTTGCATCCGTTCTCTTTTCTGAAGTTAGGATTTGACCTTCCTGCGTTAGCAATTATAAGCATACAGTTTCTTGCCTCATCCATTTCATCCATAGATAAAGTTGATTTTGATGTAAGCTCTTTCAATCTCCACATAGCAGCTTTTTCTTTTGACGGCGCGCCTGTTGTGCCGTCTAAGTTAGTTGCAATGCCGGGCGCATCTGTTCCGTCAATTTCTACTACAGTTACAACGGCAGAGCCCCATCCGTCCGGGGTAGAAGACTTTATTGGGGCAAGGCCATTGTTTACAAAATCTTTGAATGCTGCATCTGTGGTAGCAACTTCAACCCAGTCTGCTCCCATGCCTGATTCTACATTCCATGTGAAATCACCTGTGCCGAATTTTTCCCATGCTATGTCATTTGAGTAAAAAGTGTAATCAGTTCCGTCAATATTATTTGTAAATGATTTGAATCTTGGTTTTGTATCTGCTCCTTTGCCTGTGCTTTTCATAATTACTTTTGTCACAACTTCATTGGGGACTTTAATGTCATATCTTAATTGCGAGCCGTCTTTTCTGCCCATCCAGTATGATTTTTGGGCGAAAGCACTCTCTCCTGAAAGAAAAATTACGCAGAATAGAATTGTAAGAGTAAGAGCTAAATTTTTTGTCATTATAAATTTTTTTAAATTGTTAATTGCTAATTTTTAAATGTTAATTATTTATTGAGTGAGATTATTTTACGAGCATCATTTTCTTCACATCTGTAAATCCGCCAGCATTTATTCTTGCATAATAAATTCCGCTTGGGAAGGATGCTGCATTCCAGTCAGCTTCATAAGTGCCCACTGCTATTTTATTATTTGCAAGAACTGAAACTTCAGTTCCTAAAGAATTGTAAATTTTCAGTGATACAAATGATTCTTTTGCAACATCAAATTTTATCTTTGTTGTGGGATTAAAAGGATTAGGATAATTTTGTGATAGCTTAAAACCGTCAGGTATGGTTGAGGATATAGATGTTATACCTACAGACTGTGCATACTTGATTGTAACTATATCATCCTGTGTTGCTGCTGAGCTGCTTGAACCTGTTATGTAAACATTATTTGTATTATCTATAAGAATGCTGTTTGCGGCATCTGACATATTTTCAACTCCATTATATTTTTGCAGCCATTGCTGAACCCCGGCAGAATTGTATCTGATTGTCAGGTAATCTGAAGATGAAGCAGTAGAAACAGTATATCCTGTAATGTAAACATTTCCTGATGCATCAATTGCAATTGCATTCCCGTTATCACTTAGATTATCCGCTCCGTTATATCTCTGAAGCCATTGCTGCGCGCCGGCTGAATTATATTTAATGGTTACTATATCATTCATTGTTGTTGCGGATTCGCTGAAGCCTGTTACGTATACATTACCTGATGCATCTACAGCAACTGCAGTTGCCTGGTCGCCCAAGTTTTCAGGTCCATTGTATCTTGCAACCCATTGCTGGTCACCTGCATTGTTATACTTAACAACGGTGTAGTCCATCTGCGGACCTGCGCCGTAAGTTGTGCCTGCTGAATAAACATTTCCGGCTGCATCCAAAACTAATGATGTGGGAGTATCTTCACTGTTGCCCGGACCTGCATATATTTTTGACCACTGTTGTACACCTGAGTTGTTGTACTTTATAGTTACAAAAGCAGTACTGAATAAATCAACTCTGGTTTTTCCTAAAACATAGATATTGCCCGAAGCATCCATTGCCATAGACGCTGATACTTCTTCTGAGTTATTCGTGCCGTTATAGGTTGTAAGCCATTGCTGAACTCCTACTGAATTATATTTTATGGTAACGAGGTCTATTCCTGTAGCTGCAGATGTTGCGTGGCCGAAAACATAAACATTGCCTGAAGCGTCAACTGCTACTTTAGTTCCTTCATCAAATGCATTGCCTGCTCCGTTGTATCTTACAGCCCATTGCTGAACACCTCCTGAGTTGTATTTTACTGTTGCAATATCAAGGGCTGCGCCGGTTGTTGCGCTGAATCCGGTAACATAAACATTACCTGAAGCATCAACAGCAACTGATTTCCCCATTTCGTTATTTGCATCGGTTCCAGCGTAAGTAGAAATCCATTGTTGAATACCTTCCGAATTATATTTTACTGTTCCGATTGCCTGCGCGCCGCCTGTCAGCATAGTTTGTCCCGTAACATAAATATTTCCGGAAGCATCCATTGTCATAGCAGTCGGGAGGTCAACGTTGTTTCCTGTGCCGCTGTATTTAGCAGTCCATTGCTGTGTCACCTGCGAGAAAGCGCTGTGAATAAAGGCGAAAAGTAATGTGAGAATTAAAATTCCGTAAATTGTAGTTTTGGTTTTCATTAGGGGGTTTGGATTTTTTTTATAAACTGCTTCAAAAATATTATGTTTATGAATTGCATTCAAAAAGAAATTTTAGGAAATTAATCAAAAAATTATAAAAATATGCTTTAAAATCTATTTTAATTAATTATTTTTACAGTTTGTTAAAGGCGAAGCAAATTAACCAAAATTTATAACCCCAAATGTTAACCCCAAATTCTATTGAAATTTTAAAAGCGTTAAGTAAAGAAGAGTTTAAAAAATTTGGTGATTTTGTGAAATCGCCTTACTTTAACTCTGTAGAAGTGTTAGGTAAGATTTTCGATGAAATTGCAAAAGTGTATCCGGATTTTGAGAGTACGCGCTTATCTTATAAAAAAATCTCGCAGAAAATTTATCCCGGGAAAGAATTTAATGAGCAGACAATTAGAAATCTATATTCCAAGTTCGGCAATTTGCTTAAAAAATTTATTGCTATGGAAAATATTGTTAATGATGAAGATGTGATTAATATGAATATGGCTGAAGGTATGAGTAAAAGAAAACTTTTTGAGTATTCAAATAAACTTATCGAAAAATTCCGAAGAGAAAAAGAAGAAAATAAAATATTCGGATTTTGGGATTTTTATTTTAAGTTCAGGAGTGAACATTTATACTATCATAATCTGAATCATTTGCACAAACCGAACACTGCTGAATTTTACAAGGCGATGAATGACAAAACTGAAAACCTTATTGCACTCTTTCTTAAAGCTTATTATGTTTTCACTGAGGGGCAGGGAATTTTGCATAATCTTTATAAAGGTTATGAAATGTCGCCTATGGTCAAAAGTTTTTACTCATCTTTAAATTCTGAATTATTTTTTAATACTGCAGAAATTAAGAACCATAAATATTATTCATATCTTAGGATGCACTATCTCACATCAAAATATCAGAATTCAGATTTGCCTGAAGAGGAATTCAGAGACTTATTCGATACTTTTAAAAATAATATCGATAGTTTTGTTAAAGTGGATAAAATTAATTATTTCACTTCAATAGATGCATTGATACTCACCAAGCTTATACCCAAAAATAAAAAATATTATAACGATTTATTCGAATCGGCAAAGCTGTATTGCGAACAAAATCTTTATCCCGATGACTCTATAGGACCGATTGAAATTCTGCACTTCAGAAATTATTTCACCGTCGCTCTTTTGCTTAAAGAGTTTGACTGGGCAGAAAAATTTGTTCGTGAATACACAAAATATTTAAAGCCTGAGCTTGTTGAAAATGAACTCAACTATTCTCTGGCGATACTCAGCTTTAAAAATAAAAAATTTGAGGACTCACTCAGCTACTTCAATAAAATGGTTATCACCGATATTATGGAAAAGATGAATGTGAGGATTTATACGCTTATGAATTACATTGAGCTGAAGGCGCACGAATCTACAATATCAATGGTGCAGTCTCTGAAGCAGTTCAGCAAGGAAAGCAAGGAGATACCTCATTTGAAAGTTGACTCGCTCAGAAACTCAATCCGCTTTCTGGATGAAATTGTAAAAGCAGAAGCGAACAATAAAAAAATTGAGCGGCATATTTATGAGGAGGCAATGTCAGTGAGATTCTTTTTTCAGAAGCAGTATATTATGGAGAAGATGGAAGGATTGGTGGGATAATAATTCCTATTCTTATAAAAAATAAGATTTTTTTTGTAGAATTATTTATTGATTATTTAAAGTCCCCTTCGTTATAAAAAGGGGGACTAAAAAAATTACTTCACCAATAACATCTTTTTACTCTCCTTAAAATTTTCACTTTCCAGAGTATAGAAATAAACTCCGCTTGTGTATGCTGATGCATTCCATATTGCCTGATATGTTCCTGCCTGAAGTGATTCGTTAACTAATGTCTCAATCTCTTTACCGGCAACATCATAAATTATAATTTTTACATTTGAAGATTTTATTACTGAAAATTTTATAATAGTGGAAGGATTAAATGGGTTCGGGTAATTTTGTTCTAAAACGTAATGCGAAGGAATCGCCGATGTAATATTTTGCACTTCAGTTATTTCTGAAGAACGCTTCCATGCTCCCAATGTACCAACGCCTGCATAGACATTATTATTAAAAATAAAAAGAGACTTTACAGATTTAATACTTCCTAATCCCTGATTTTTTTTAAACCAGTTAGTTCCGTTATTTGAACTGGTAAACACACCTGAGTCTGAACCGGCTATGAGCGTTGTTCCCAGAGAAGTTAAGCTTCTAACATTTAAATTTGTTAATCCGTTATTTACAGTAGTCCAGTTAGCTCCGCTGTTTGAACTGAAAGAAACGCCGTTAAATGTTGCTGCAAAAAGATTCGTTCCTATTAATGTAAGCGCGGCTACTTCGATGCTTGCTAATCCGCTGCTTCTTGAAGTCCAGTTAGCTCCGTTGTTTGTACTTAAAAAAACGCCGCCGTTTGATGTTCCTGCAAAAATATTTGAACCTGAAACAGCAAAGGCAGTCATATTTGTACTTGTTAATCCTGAACTTGAAGTTGACCAGTTTGCTCCATTATTTGTACTTCTGAAAACTCCGTTGCTGAATCCTCCTGCAAAAACAGTTGAGCCGCTGATTGCCAGCCTTACTATACTGGTAGTTGGTAGACCGGAATTAGAAGGTGCCCAACTGGCTCCGTTATTTGTACTTAACATTACCCCGGCGCCAAATGAGGCAGCGAAAATATTGCTTCCTGAAATTGCAATAGCTTCGATATCTAAATTTGTTATTCCGTTATTCACGGCTGTCCAGGTAGCTCCTTCATTTGTTGATAAAAAAATTCCACCGGCCTGTGTTCCGGCAAAAAGATTTACCCCTGAGGAAGCAAAACACCTAACGAATGCTCCGCTAGGACCGGATGTTTGTACCCATTGCGCATTTGATATTGTTACAGAAAGTAAAAGCAGTACAACAGAGAGAAAGATTCTTTTCATTCTGGGGATTGTTTAATTTTGAAAAGTGTATGGGAAAGATATGAATCTTATAAAAGAACGGACTTGAGAATTTAAAGTAATCGCAAAATACCAATCCACACTAAATAAAATCAAGGTTAATTAAAGGAAGCAAAAAATTTCAAATTACTGCTTTGTTTCCGCATCTCGGTTAAAGCCATGCCAAAAAATTAATTTTCTTCCTACTAATAGGGAAGAATAGCTTTCCGGAAAATATTTTTATTATTATATTTTAAGCGAGTTCAAGGTTCATAAGGTTCATAAGGTTCATAAGGTTCATAAGGTTCATAAGGTTCATAAGGTTCATAAGGTTTGTAATGATTGAAAAGATTGTAAGGTAAAATTTAGATGTAACAATTCTTATTTTGCAGAAATCCGTCAAAAACCCGTCAAGAATTGAAAATCTAAATTAGCTGTGCTGTTTTTACAATACCGGGGGAATATCCAGCTGACGACGGGACTGAGCTTCGAACAGAAATCCGACTATTTCCCGACTTTTTCAAATAGTGAAATAGAGAAATGAGAAGCAGTGAAAACAATTCGTAATTCATAAATTGAAACTCGTAATTGAAATTAGAATCCGACTATTTTCCCATTTTCTGTGCCATCATAGGCTTCGTAATTCTCTGGGATTCAAAAACCAGGTAACTGCACATAAATTCGGATTGAAAAGGATTGATAAAATGGCTAACTTGCATATTCCAACAAGCGGGAATGGCGAAATTGGTAGACGCACCATCTTGAGGGGGTGGCGGAGGTTCTCTGTGGGGGTTCAAATCCCCCTTCCCGCACAAAGTTGTTTAGAGCTTGAGTTATTTGAATATTTGAACGGTTTCCTATGGATAATGTAAGACCTGCTCCCATAAAATCATTTTCATCTACTCAGAAGTGGCATGCATGGCTTTTAAAAAATCATGCTTCGCCGCAGGGTATCTGGCTCCGGATCTATAAAAAAGACTCAAATAAAAAAACGGTAACATACGCTGAAGCACTTGATGAAGCGCTTTGCTTCGGCTGGATTGACGGTCTGAAAAAATCATATGACGATGAGTCATGGATTCAGAAATTCACTCCAAGGCGTGCAAGAAGCATGTGGTCTAAGCGAAACCGCGAACATGTTGCAAGACTTATAAAAGAAAAGCGCATGCAGCCTGAAGGATTAAAAGAAGTTGATGCTGCTAAAAAAGACGGAAGATGGGACGCAGCATATGATTCACCGAAGAATATGGAAGTCCCGGATGATTTTCTGAAGGAGCTGGAGAAAAGCAAAAAGGCGTATGAGTTCTTTAAGACTCTGAATAAGGCAAATACGTTTGCAATTGCCTGGCGGCTTCAGACTGCAAAAAAGCCCGAAACAAGAGAAAAACGGATGAAAGTTTTACTGGAGATGATGAAAGACAACAAAAGGATTCACCAGAGGTACATCGAGCCATAAAGCACAACCTTTTAACTTGATTTTAAAACGACACAAATATATATTTGTATTTTTGTAATTTTTACGAAAATTTAACCATTTAGAAAAAAGCACAGTTGAGCAAAAAACACTACGAAACCTACATCATTGTTGACGGAAATTTTGAAGATGCAGCAATCGAGGAAATCATCGCTAAATACGATGCCCTCCTTAAAAAAAATGAAGCGGAAATAAAACTGACCGATAAGATCGGCAGAAGAAAGCTTGCATACCAAATAAAAGGCAAATTGAACGGTTATTACATTTGCTTTGAATTTGCAGCAGATCCGACAGTTATTGCAAAGTTGGAAAGAGCTTATAAGCTGGATGACAACATAATGAGATATCTGACTGTAACGTTAGATAAGAAAACATTATCTGAAAAAGCTGACTACTTGAAAAAGAGAGCTATTCATCAGGCAGCGCTTGAAACTGCAAAAGAAGAAGAAGCTAAGAAATTAGCTGAAGCTGAAGCTCAGGGAACTGAAGCTGTTGCAGAAGAGCAAACCGCATAAAATTTTTTTTAAAAATCATTTAATAATCAAAATTAAATTAGAGGTAAACTATGGCTGATTTCAAGATGCCCGAATTAAATTCCGTTGTAATTGCAGGAAACTTAACAAAAGATCCTATTTTCAGACAAACCACAACAGGAACTCCTGTCGTAAATTTCTCTATTGCCAGCAATAGAAGATTCAGAGACAAGAGCGATGAGTGGAAAGAAGATGTGTGCTACGTTGGTATCGTTGCTTGGAATAGATTAGCAGAGAGCTGCAGAGACAGACTCAAAAAAGGAAATGCTGTGTTGGTTGACGGTGAATTACAAAGCAGAACATTCAAAACTGAAGACGGTTCAAACAGAACTATCGTTGAAATAAAAGCAAGAAGAATTCAATTCCTTAACAAAAAAGGAAATGCTGCTGAAGGTGGAGAAGAAATCTCTACATTCACAGATGAATCATTCGACTCTTTACTTTCACCGGAAGATTCAGACTTATTAAAGCACTAAAATTTTATTCAAACAATATTACGAAGGGTGAAAATTTTTCTTCACCCTTTTTCAATTTATAATAGTTAAGGTTTCGATATGAAAATCATACTTAAAAAAGATTACGATTTACTTGGCGATGCAGGTCAGGTGATGGAAGTGAAAGATGGTTATGCCAGAAACTTCCTTATTCCGAACGGAATTGCTACTGCTGCTACTTCATCAAACATTAAACATTTTGATGAAACAAAAAGACAGCAAGGCAGAAAAATGCTTAAGCTCATCAACGATGCAAAAACACTTGCAAGCGAAATTGAAAAGCATAAAATTAATATCACTGTAAGAACAGGTGAAGATAACAAAGTATTCGGTTCAGTAACATCACAGATGATTGCAGACGAACTTACCAAGTTAGGCTTTGCAGAACTTGACAGAAGAAAAATTCATTTAACTGAGCCTATCAAAACATTGGGCGACCATGAAGTTGATATCAGATTAATGAAAGATGTTATTGCTAAAATAAAAGTTCACGTTGGTAAAGAAGGCGCAGAAGATGAAGTTGAAGAAGTGAAAACTGAAGAAACAAATACTGAAGCTCCTACTGAATCAACTGAAGAAGCAACAGCTTAAGATTTTAAAACCAGATTTCTTTATAAAAGAAAGTCCTGTTCATTAATTTGAGCAGGACTTTTTTTGTTTGTGTCAGATGTATATTTTTTTCCCAATTAGTAGGGAATTATAACTTAAGTATTGCATTATAATTTTGAAATATTATCTTTAATTTAAGATACACTAAAAATTATAAGGTATTCAGATGTCAGAAGAAATATTAGAGCAAACACACAGGGCTGCTAAGACAAGAAAAGAAGTTGATTCAGTAACAGTAAGATTTGCAGGCGATTCGGGCGACGGTATGCAAATCACAGGAAGTCAGTTCACCGATACAACTGCAATCTTCGGAAATGACTTGGGCACTCTGCCGGATTTCCCCGCTGAAATCCGCGCGCCTATCGGAACAACTTACGGAGTCAGCGGATTCCAATTACAATTCTCAAATAAAGATATTTTCACACCGGGCGATGAAGCCGATGTATTGATAGCAATGAATCCGGCCGCTTTGAAAGTAAATCTTAAGGATTTAAAAAAAGGCGGAATGATAATTGTAAATCTCGATTCATTTGAAAAAAAGAATCTTGATTTAGCAGGATACGCTTCAAATCCGTTGGAAGATAATTCGCTGGACGGTTATTACGTATACAAAGTTAATATTACTAAATCCACTCTGGAGATTTTAAAAGACTTACCTTTAGGGACTAAGACAGCAAACAAATGTAAGAACTTTTATGCATTAGGATTAATGTACTGGCTGTATGACAGGCCGATGGATATAACATTGAACTGGATAAAAGAAAAATTTGCAAAGAGTCCTGACCTTATTGAAGCAAACACACGCGCATTAAATGCAGGATATAACTTTGGGGAAACGGCAGAAATGTTCGGTGAAAGATACGTGGTAAAACCTGCTCATCACTTTACGCAGGGACTTTACAGGAACATTATGGGTAATGAAGCACTTTCCATGGGACTTATATGCGCCTCACATAATACCGGACTGAAAATGTTCTTGGGAAGCTACCCTATTACACCGGCATCGGATATTTTGCATAATTTAGCAAAGCATAAAAAATACGGAATCATAACGTTCCAGGCTGAAGATGAAATTGCAGCGATAACATCTGCAATCGGCGCATCATTCGCCGGCTCTATTGGTGTTACAACTACCAGCGGTCCCGGAATGGCACTGAAGACTGAAGCAATGGGACTTGCAGTAATGACAGAACTTCCATTGGTAATAATTGATATTCAAAGAGGCGGTCCATCAACAGGTCTTCCAACAAAAACAGAGCAGGCAGATTTACTTCAGGCAGTTTACGGTAGAAACGGCGAGTGTCCTATCCCCGTTTTAGCTGCATGTACTCCGTCAGATTGTTTTGATATTGCTTATGAAGCGGTTAGAATTGCAATTAAGTTTATGACTCCGATAATCGTTTTATCAGACGGATATCTTGCAAATGGTTCTGAGCCATGGCTTATTAAAAAATATGAAGACCTTCCGAATATTGATGTGAAGTTCACCACTGACCCTGAAGGATTTGCTCCGTATTCAAGAGATGAAAATCTTGCCCGTCCATGGGTAAAACCGGGAACTCCGGGACTTGAACACAGAATCGGCGGACTTGAAAAACAAAACATTACAGGTAACGTTAACTACGAACCTGATAACCATGAATTGATGGTTAGGTTAAGAGCGCAGAAAGTAAAAGGTATTGAAAAAGATATTCCGTTGCTTGAAGTTGAAGGTGAAAAATCCGGAAAACTTTTAGTATTAGGATGGGGTAGTACGTACGGTTCAATTACCGCTGCAATTGAGAATCAGAAAGCAAAAGGAAACAAAGTTTCCCATGCTCATTTAAGATATCTGAACCCAATGCCTAAGAATACAGAAGAAGTTTTGAAATCATTTGATAAAGTTCTTATTCCGGAAATGAATTTAGGGCAGCTATCAAAAATAATTAAGAGCGAATATTTAATTGATGTAATCGGCTTAAACAAAGTAAAAGGCTCTCCTTTCAAAGCAAAAGAAATTGAAGCCAAGATTGAAGAAATTTTAAAAGACTAAAAATGGAAACTACAAACGCAAATACAGATATTACCGATAAAATAATTTATACAGCGAAAGATTTTGCATCAGATCAGGATATAAGATGGTGCCCGGGCTGCGGCGATTATTCAATTCTTGCGCAGGTACAGAGAACACTTCCTTCGCTTGGTATCACAAAAGAGAAGCTTGTATTCATTGCAGGTATAGGCTGCTCCAGCAGATTTCCATATTACATGGATACTTACGGCTTCCATACAATTCATGGCAGAGCAACAGCAATAGCATCGGGTGTAAAAATTTCAAATCCTGATTTATCAGTTTGGATAACTGCAGGCGACGGTGATTTAATGAGCATCGGCGGAAATCACTTCATGCATTTACTCAGAAGAAATATTGATGTGAATTTATTAATGTTTAACAATAGAATATATGGTTTGACAAAAGGTCAGTACTCTCCGACATCTGAAAGAAATAAGATTACAAAGTCGAGTCCTGTTGGTTCGCCTGAGTATCCGTTCAATCCGACAAACTTAGCTCTAGGAGCAAACGGAACTTTTATAGCCCGCTCTATGGATAGAGATCCTAAACATTTACAGGAAATGATTGCAAGAGCTGCAAAGCATCACGGTACATCATTCCTGGAAATTTTACAGAACTGCAATATTTATAATGACGGAGCTTTCTTCTTGTACACTGAAAAAGAAACTAAGGAAGATAATGTAGTATATCTTCAGCATGATAAGCCGTTGATTTACGGAAAGAATAAGGATAGAGGAATAAAGCTTGACGGCTTTAAACCTGTTGTAGTAGATTTGAATGACGGCGTTCACTCTGTAAATGATTTACTTATTCACGATGAGACTTCAAGAGAGCTTGCATTTATTTTAAGCAGCTTTGCAGAGCATCCTGAGCTTCCCATGCCGGTTGGTGTATTCCTTGAAATGTCCCGAAGCACTTATGAAGAAACTATTGCTGAACAATTTGAACACGTTTATGAAAAAAGCGGCAAAGGAGATATTGATGATTTGTTAAGGGGCCGCTCTACATGGGAAATTAAATAGGAATTCAAAAGTAATAAATATAGGACAGCGGGTATAGTTTAAAATTGTACCCGTTTGTTTTTTTACATAAAAAATACCAGCCTTGATAAACAGTAAATAAGAAGTAGTGTTTTTACTGTCCATCCAATTGTCCTCAACCAATTTACTTCAATCAATTTTTTAACAGTATCTTTATCTAATCCATCAGAAATTAACTTATCCTGCAAAGGAGCAATATGTGAAAAAGTAATAAGCCACATGCCTGTTGACAGGCAAAGGCAAATGAATGGTATCAAAGGAGTAATATTGTAAGGTGAATCGAATGCAAGTAAAATTGAAAATGCTCCTTCCAGCAGCATTGGGATAAAAATTGTAAATGCACTTTTCTTTTGCTGATAGATGTAGTATTCAATAAACGATTTTTTATCTATATAATTGAAAAGAGGAAAGTGAACAATTTGTACGTACCAGAAAAGGCCGGCAAGATATGAAGCGGCTGCGAGATTTATTATTAAAGTCATATAAGAAAAATCCGCCCTGAATTAACAAGGCGGATTGAAATATCGATTTTTAGAAATCTACTCCAAGTGATAGATAGTACTTTGGAGGTGAGAATTTTCTCAGGTCATAGCTCCATGCTACGTCAAACTTTAAAGGAATACCAAACATAATTGCGCGAGCACCGACTCCTGTACCCATAAGTAAATCTTTCATTCTTGTAGAGCCGTCTACTTTTTCAAATAATTGAAGTGTATTGTTATCGCTCCATGCAGTACCTGCATCAACGAACATTGTTCCTTCAATGTTAGCAAATCCTATTGGAAGCGCTCCAAGAATGAAATATCTTAAAAGCGGAAATCTGAGTTCAAGATTCATCAAAGCATATTTTGAACCAGCCATTCTGTCGTAATTAAAACCTCTTAAAGGAATACCGGGAGTTGAGAATGCATATTCTTCAATATTGTTAATCGGAATAGTATTGTTTTCAAACTCTCTGTTAAGCCAGTTATCGGTACCTCCTATGTAGAATCTCTGCGGATTTGGTCCCATACTATAACCTCCGGCAAATCTCATCACAAATGAATATTCGTCGGCAATTTTATAATATGTTCTGAAATCTCCTAAGAAAGATGTAAATCCCAGTCCGCCTTCTCCAAGTTTTGGAGAAGCCATTGCTGTAAGATTATATCTTGTTCCTTTGATTGGAGCAGTATAACCGAATGTTGTATTATCGTGGACAAAACTTGCTGAAGGAATTATTAGTGTTTTACTTTGTGAGAAAGCATTTTCGTTATCGAGATTCTCTCTTGAAATTCCCATTACAGTAAGACTTCCCTGAATTCTTTTGAATTTATTAAACGGATATGATGCGCTTACATCACCGCCGAAAGTTCTATATCTGAAAAGCGAATCTATTGCATATCCATTGCCTGTATTAAATGTATACAGAATAAATCTGGCAGTATGGAATAGCTCTACTCCGTAATCGATTCGTTTTGGCAAATAATAATAGGCAACTGCATAGTCACTGTTTTTTAAATCAACAACCATTGAAGTCTGAATATAAATTCTATGGCTTCCCATCATATCGCTCAATGCAATTGTTGCAACACCCTGAACTCCATAGAAGCTTGAGTAGTTTGCATTTCCATATACTAAGTCAGGGGTAAAATTAATTTTATAATTTTTTATCTTATAGCTGCCGTCTTCATTTACATTATCTGCTACGCTGAAATTTTTGTTGAATCTGTACATAGAATCCAATGCTGCCTGAGTATCGGAGTAATTTGTATCTTTCTTCGACACAAGATTTAAGCTGATATCATCTCCGTATAATTTTAGCGTATCGGCATGCAGTTCAAGATCTCCTTTGTTTTCAATTGTTACAGTGTCTTTTGCCTCAGTCAATGAAGAATCTTTTGTCTTATTATAGTTTACATTATCATCTGTGTAATCTGTGCCGAACTTTGCTCTCCATTCTTTTCTTTTAATCATATAATCCGTCAAAGGAAGCTCTGCAACACTTAGAGTTTTTTCAAGAGGATTATCGATTGAAAAAATATCATAACCTCCTTCATTTAACGCAACGAATAAAAGTTTTTTGCCGTCGCGGGAAAGTGATATCTGATCTATGGGATTTAATGAGTTTGTAATTGGTCTCTCAATTTGATTTCCTGATGTATCTGCTTCCTGGATGTAAAGATTGCTTATTCCGTTTTTATCGGATACAAATAATTTTCTTTTGCCGTCAGGGCTGAACATTACATAGCTTTCAGTATAATCCTTTGAATCAGATTGCCTTATAATTTCTTTTGTATTTATATTTACTTTATATAGGTCGCTTCTGTCAAAATCATAATTAGACATTTTAAAGTTTGCAGGGATTGATGAAGAATTCACATAACTTCCTCGGTCTGAATTGAAGTATATTTCCTGACCGTCATGGCTCCATGTGGGAGTTAAATCGCTGAATACATCATTTGTAAGCGCAGTCATCTGATTTGTTTTCAAGTTAAAAATATATATATCAGATTGTTTGCTGTTATTCCCTACAAAGGCAATTACGTCTTTATTTACAGGGGACCAGGTAACATAAAAAATTCCGTCAAGATGAATAGGCAGTTCATCTTTATCACCGCTTTCAATATCAATGATAAATATTGCATCTTTAGAACCGGCTTTTACACTGACTGCAATTTTTCTGCCGTCAGGAGACCATGTTAATCCCGGGGTAAGAATATGAAGCTCTTCAAAATTTACAGATGTTTCACCTTTAACTACTTTTTCAATAATGCGGCCTGTATTTGCATCGGCAATAAAAATATCAAAGTTATCATCACGGTTTGAAATAAATGCAAACTTATCTCCCATAGGTGAAAGAACGGGTGATACATTATAGAATCCGCCGTCTTTTCTATGGTCGGTTATTCTTTTTGAAAAATCATCAGTCTCTTCTCTTGTATCTATATCCGGCCAGTACATTTTTTTTAGATACTTAAGCCATTTATCCGATAACTCACCAATGTTTAACTTATATGTTTCCTGGAATCCCATATCTACGTCACCGAATGTTTTGATGTTATTCATAAGTTCGCCTATTTTTTCCTCACCGTAAACATCAGCTAAAAAAGCAAAGAAACTTTGTCCGCCTCTGTAAGCAAAGTAACCGTTAATATAATCCAGCGGCGGTACGTAATTATTTATCACAGCATCGCGCATAAACATATCAGTTTTCTTATCAAGGCCGTACAGGCTCTGTACTTCTGCCATACCTTCATTAAACCATATAGGAAAATTCAGTGTGATATTTTTTGATATGATATTCTGTATAGAACCTCCGTAGAACATATCGTTCATAAATGCATGAAGAAGCTCGTGATGGATAACGTGTCTGAATTTTTCATAATCGCCTTCAAAAGGAATAAGCGCTCTGTTCTTAAACAGCTCAGTCACACCTCCGACACCTTCCGGTAAATATTCATCAAGTATATTATTCTGTTGAAATTCATTATGCGAATTAAATATCACAAGGGGAATTCTGTTTGAAATATGGTAATCAAGATTTCGGGTTAATGAGGATAAAGAAGATTCTGCTACAACTGCTGCAAATTCTCCTATGTATTGACCGCCCTGATTGAAATATACATCAAAATGTTTGGTTTGTATGTACTTCCATTTGAACTCTTTGTATTGAACTTTATTCTGGCCGAACTGAGGATATATGCTGGAAACGAAGGTTAAGAAAAAGAGGGAGGAAAATAGAAAAATTAAATTAGACTTTTTCATGAGTTAAATTTAGAAATTATAAACTGGTAGTTAGAAACGATGTCTGCTCCTTGTTTTGCTTAAATTAATTCAATAGGTGCAACAATTTCAAGTGTAATTTAGTTCTACAACTTACAGTAATCCCTCATCTTTAAAGCTGAAGAATTCATCCTGAGTAACAATGACATGATCAAGCACTTCAATGCCAAGCAGCTTTCCTGCCTCAACTAATCTTCTTGTGATTTTAAGGTCATCATCTGATGGGTCAATTTCGCCTGAAGGATGATTATGCGCTATCATTATTTTAGCTGCGTGATTTCTTATGGCTATTTTAAAGGTTTCTCTTGGATGAACAAGAGAGGAGGTCAATGTTCCCACAGTTGAAACCTCAGCAGCAATTAATTTATTCCGGGAATTGAAAGAAAGAATAAGGAAATTTTCAATATTAAAATCTTCAATCTGATTTCGGGCAATTTCAGCAGCAATTGAGGAATTTGTTACTGCTGTCTGATTTTTAGTATCAATTCTTTTTTTAGCTTCATCACGGGCAATTCTGCGTGAAATTTCAGCGCAGGCAACTAGCTGAGATGACTTTGCTTTCCCAAGGCCTTTTATTTGTTTAAAATCCTGAAGTGATGCTTCTTTAAAATCTGCAAGGGAATTGAACTTTTTCTTAATTTCTTTGGCAGTATCCATAACGGAAGTGCCTTTAAAACCGCTGCCTAATATCAATGCAAACAATTCAATATCAGCGAGTTTGTCCTTGCCTTCTCTTTCAAGACGTTCGCGCGGTCTGTCATCGGGCGGTAGATCCTTAACTGTAAAGTTTGTATGAGACATAAAGGTAAATTTAATGCCAGAGGGAAGGGATACTGTCGGGATGAGAGGACTCGAACCTCCGGCCTCATGCACCCCATGCATGCGATCTAGCCAACTGATCTACATCCCGAATTGAGAAATACTTATTTTAAACCAATTTCTGAACTTTTCTTTAATATTGGTAATATAATTTATTATTAAAAATTTAGTAGCACTAACTAAAATACTAACTAATTTTATTACCCTTTAAAAGTTTGAGAATAATTTAATTATTTTGAAAGTTATTTTGTAGGACAAAATTATAGAATTATTTGTCCTAAAACCTGTAACTATGCAGGTATTTATTAGAAATTACAGAGATGATATAAAAGAATTAAAAAGATATGAGTTTTGTTAGTTTCACTACAAAAAATGACATGTTACCTAACACAAAAAAAGGTAACTAATAAAAACTATATTTATATTTCACCAATTCAATCGGTTCATTAGTTTTCATATCGTATTTAGTTTTTTCTATCAGTAACTCATTTTCACAGTAATAAGAATATTTATATTGATTTTCAATAGTCCCATCAGATAACTGATTTGTTTCAATACTTTGTAAGATTTTATTTTGTTCAGTGTAAATATTTTCTGTGATAGTATATTCGTCATCTGTAAAAATGCTTAACCTTGAGATATTATCGTTGTCGTTATATTCTACTTCATATTCTATCAAATTGTCTGTCATACGTTTACCTGTATGGAGCGTTTTAATGCGTCCTGAGTAATCATAACTGTATAAGCAGTAGTAGTACTCGTCTTTTTGCTTTTGCACCTTTACAAGACGGTTTAAAGTGTCGTATTTGTAAATGTAATTGTCCACGTAAACACCTTTGTTATTGTATTCCCTTACCTCTGATATTTTTCTTGCTATGTCATAGGAATAATTGAACAAAACATTAAGATTGTTGTTTGCACGAAATCTTTTTTGTTCGATAATATTTCCAAACTCATTATATGTGAATAAAAATTTTCTATAAAATCTTTCTGTATAGTTATTAGTTTCTAAAGTAATATTTCCGTCTTTGTTATATTCTCTATAAACTATACCAGCTTCTAAGGTATCGGGCTTACCATATAAATATTTACACGTATATTCAGCTTCCGATTTAACATTATTTTTCTTTGCAATTTCCTTTTTGATAAAACCCTGTACGAAGTATATCGGGTGGGATTGTGAATATAAACACTGAAAACAAAGTGTGATTAAAACTGAAAAAATTATTTTTTTCATTTTATTTGTTTAAATAAAAAAGGACGCAACTTCATTACATCCTGTACCGAGGTATCGCCTACCTAAATGCAAAGACATAAGAAGTGCGTCCTATATGGACGCAGCTTCTCGCGTGTTCTTGCATTTTTAGAAAATTGGCGATTTTCGGTACTGAACACAGCAATTAAACTGCTAATATTTAATTTTACTATACTGTAATGTTGTTGCTAAAGTTTATTTGAATTTTTTTTCATTTTTAATCTGTAGATAAAAATAAATTAATTCCTTCAGATTTAATATGAAAAAAATAAAAGAAAATTTTGTTAAAAATTTTCTTTTATTATTAGATATATTATTATGATGTATTACATAGTTATATTGTTAAGCACTATTATAATGTTCTATTACTATGTTATATTATAGTACGCCTATATATATGCCATAATAAGTCCATTCGTACGCTATAATGATGCTTCATATTTCACTTTTTAACTTCAATTTGAAAAAATTATTTTTTTGTTTTCTAATTCTAAGTTTTTCTTTATTTTTTGAAGGTCATCATTGGTATAGATTTTCAACTTCTTTTTAAATTCTTTTTTAAATTTACGTATTGAATTATGTTTATTCTTTTCTCGGTGTCTATCAATAATCCCTTTGGCTAATTTATTTTCAACGAGTTTACGCAACTTATCGCCTCTTATTATTTTTGAATAAGTGTATTTTCTACCGTCAGGATATCTATCGAAAAACCCCCTTTGAATTAATTTATTTATTATTCTATTCAAAACCTTATCACTTAATAAAAGTTCTTTATCAAATTCAAAATAATTTCTCTTATACCCTAATGCCCGATGTCGTATTTCATCGTTTACAATTATTCTAACCTTAGTGTGTTTTCCTAAACAAGAGTAAATGGCACATAATACTCTAAATTCTTTCTCTGAAAGTGCATTTTTTTCAATAATATCAATTAGAAAATTTATATTCATTAAAACTCTGGCATCTTCCTCGAATTTAGCAACGAAAATGTCTTTATGATGTTGAATTACTTGGTAATTTAATCGTGTCCTATCAATAGGATAAATATAGTCATAGTCTATATCCCTATCTGCACCCACCTCTATAATTTTATCTGGAATTAATTCATTTAATTCTTTTTGATAATTTTTAGCTTTGAATAGTGTATTATGAAGTTCTCCTTTAGCAATACCTACTAACGCATAATGTATTAAATATTTCAATAGTCTTTTAAACTTTATGCTTATAGACAAAGCACATAACGGGAAAATAATATGCTTTTTAAACTCTTCTGTATCGTGTTCCATTACAATAACTCCTTTGCTTTTTTCTTTGATTTAGCGAATTTATCAACTCGCAAAAAAATTTGTTTCTCTAAATTGTTTTTTTGAAAGTGAAGAAAAGTCCCCAACTTTCTCAAACTTTTTTTTGTTATCCATAATCGTTTTTCATCATAAGGTATGCAAATGTACCTTATGAAATTTGAATAATCTTCTATTAACTTGTAACAAATCCCAAGAGAATTGTTACATCGCATTAAGTGCTTTGTAGATTTCTTAGGTACCGAGTAAAATGTTTTCTTTGCCGTATTTATTTCACCAATTTTCCTAAGCCTCTTATAGCTTTTTGAGGGCAAGTACAAATAAATTAGCAGTACATCACTATCAGTACCGGAAACTCTAACCTTAATTTTTTCTTTAATCATAGAGATTTCTCTTTTAGTTTAAAAATGATTTTTGTCTGAGGATTTTTGTACTACAGTTAATACTTTCAAGCATCAGAAATATTTCAAGCATTTCATAAATCCCTTTTTTTATTTTTTCTGTTTGATTGGATTTTGATTTTTTTGCTATGAGATATTTTATTATTTCATCTTGAAGTATCATATCGGGATTTAAGAAATCCTCTGGGCTCAATTCCCAATCTTTTATTTTGCTCCTTTCTTTCCCATAAAAACCTAGAAGCTCATCGAAAAGTTTTAGAGAGCCAATTTTCATTTTATATTTTTTGCACAACTGAATTAGTAATTTTTTATTCACAGATTTTACTGCTTTCTTAAATTCTCTTTCTATATTTTGTTTCATTTTAATTCAATTTTAAGGTTTTTCTAAATATGGGCAGTTCTTTATATTGTATTATTAATCTTCTATTCATTCTAATTTCACAATCATATTTTTTGAGCAGAAGGATTGGAAGATAAATTATATTGTTACATTAATGTATATTTAATAATTTATCCAAACATAGTAATTTCAAGGTGGAAACCACAACTTTATTGTATTTAAAATTATATGATAAATAAATTTATTTCGATTAGTGGAACTGGAAAGTTTTTAAAATATGATCCTGCGGTTATTTCAGGTAGCCATAGAATTGGTGAGTTTCAGAGAATTAATCTACTATATGGGGAAAATGGAATTGGAAAAACAACTTTAGCTATTATTTTTAAATCTTTGCAAGGAAATAATAGTCTTCTATTAAAAAAGAGATCATTTGATAGAACTTCTCCTCAAAGAATTGAAATATTAACTGATGAAACACAAACGAGAAAGTTTATTTTTAATGGAGGGAGTTGGGATAGTCATTGTCCAGGGATTGAAGTTTTCGATACGCATTTTATTAATGAAAATATTTTTGCTGGATTTGAATTGCAATCGTCGCACATGAAAAATCTTTTTGAAGTTATTTTTGGACATCAAGGTATTGTACTTAAGAATGAGATACAAAGTATAAAAGAAGAAATTAAGGAGAAAAATAAAAAAATTCGGGAAGTATCAGCCAAAATTGATATTATCACAGGGAATGCTTTCACAGCTAAGAACTATTGTGATATGAATATTGATACTGACATTGAAAATAAAATAGCAAGCAAAGAAGCAGAAATAAATACTGCAAAAAAATCTTCAGAAATTGGTCAAAAAAATTCTTTAAATTTACTTTCACAATTAAATTTACCGTTAGATAAAATTTCTGCAATCAGTATTTTGGAAAGTACTATTGATACAATTTCACAAACATATTTAGATGAATTCAACAAACATAAATCACATTTAAAAGCTATCGAAAATGCAGAGCAATGGCTGAGTGATGGATATTCTTTAATTACAGAAAACACATGTCCGTTTTGTATGAGAGAATTTACTGGTAACGAAAACATTATAGAAGCATATAACCAATATTTTAATGAAGCCTATAATATTTTAAAACGAAAAATCACACAATCAATCTCAGAATTAGATAATTTTAATATCGAAGTTGAATTATTAAAAATTAAAAATGAAATTATTGCCAATGAAACACTTACGGATTATTGGAAGCAACATATCACAAATCCACCATTAATAACTGATGTTTTACAATCGAAGGATAGCATAATTACTGCTTACAGCGAATTAAAAGAATTATTTAGTGAAAAAAAATCTGAACCGCTAAGTAAATTATTAGGAGAGAAAGTTGAAGAATTATATACTAAAGTTGAAGTTTTAAATGCAGAAATAAGTTCTTTGAACGCACTAATTACTAATTATAATCAATCTATTGCAGCTCTTAAATCTTCTAATACACCAAATCTTATTCAATTAGAAAAAGATCTTAAGAAGTTAGTTGCAATTAAAAAAAGGAGTGAACAAAACACAGTAGATTTTTGTAATGAATTAACGACTGCTTTAAGTGAATTAGAAGTATTAAACTCAACAAAAGACACAAAAAAACTTGAGCTGGATACATATTCTTCAACGTTATTTACAACATACGCTTCTAAAATAAATAATTATCTTCGTGCATTTGCTCCTTATCTTGAAATAAAAGATTTAGGTAGTGCTTATGTTGGAAGTAGTACGGAACCAGTTTTTAAATACGGACTTACTATTCTCGGTAATGATATAAAACTTCAAGAGGATGCATTTCAACCTACCTTTAAATATTCACTTAGTGAGGGAGACAAAAGTGCATTAGCACTTGCATTTTTTCTAAGTAAGTTGGAAGTTGAGGGCAATCTTGGTGATAAAATTATAATTTTTGACGACCCTGTTTCAAGTTTTGATTTAAATCGAAAGTCAACCACGATTAGTAAACTTATACATTTTGGACAAAGTGCAAAACAACTTTTTGTGTTAACTCATAATATTTTGTTTGCGGGAGAATTTTGGAAAAGTGCAATTCAGACGGGCTTATCCTGTAGATGTGGGAATATTGTTTTTTTTCAGGATACAAGTTGTTTATCAGAGTATGATATAGATTTAGAAACATTATCATCTGTATTAAAAGATAGCCATTATATAAAAAATTATCTTATTAATGGAGGCATTACTGATCAAGAAAGAAGAAATGTTGCAAGATGCTTAAGACCGGCACTTGAAAGTTACTTTCATTTGAAGTTTTTTGATTTAATCCTACCTAACGAATGGTTAGGTAATTTCATAGATAAGGTTAGAAATAGTACAGTTAATGATCCATTTAATAGATTAAATCCATTTTTAAGTGAAATGGAAGATATAAATAATTATAGTAAAAAATATCATCACAGATTTAATCACAATGCAGATAATGAACAAGTTACAGATGCTGAACTACGAAATTATTGCGATAGAACTTTAAAGCTAATACAACATATATAGTAAGTTTTATTGATCATCTAATAATTTTATACTTGGTATTGATGAGCCTGCAATTCCTTTTAATGAGCCATAAAAATTAACTGTATTACTTAGTATTCTTTCAAGTTGTTTTTCTCTTTCTTTCCATACTTTTTGCATTTTCAATTTTTCATCTAAATATCCTCTTTGAAGTTCAGAGAAACCCTCAATTATAGCTTCTAATTGTCCTTTAAATTCTTGACTGGTTAAATATTTATACAATAATTCCATTTTTCCCTCTTTACCTTGCTGAGTTACCATTATGGAATTAATATTTATCATGCTCTGTCTTAGAACAAAAGATAAACCTTGTAACTCAAAAAAGGAGCAAATCCAAACACCATCTTTTAAAAAAAATTTATCAACTCCCTCTGGTAGTGCTTCAGTAACTAATACTAATATATCTGCTTTTATAGATAAATTATCATCTTTCAATTTCTTTATCCAATTGAAATCAAAATTTTTGGTTCTTTTACTTTCATAATATATCTTTCCACATTTAATACCATTTTCCAATATTGTTTGTATAATATCCGCTCCTCTTTGACCTTTCTTTACTTCTTCGATTTCGTCGTATAAGTAAAGTCCTTTTAATAATTTTTCCAATTCTAATTCCTGTATTTCACCTTGAAGTTGAATTGACCCTTGCTCAGCTTTTCTTTTTGCATCATTTAATTGATCTTTCAAATCAGAAATTATTTTTTCCCTCTCTTTAAGTTTAAAATTATTTTCTTCTTCAAATTGTTTCGAAAGTTTTTGTCTCTCATCTTTAATTTTTTCGTTAAGTTCTTTTTCCTTTTCGAAAACAATAGTATCACGTAATTCATCTTTTTCTCTTTTTAATTTTTCAAGTTCTGCTTTCGTTTTATTAAGTTCTTTTACTTGATTGGATTTTTCATTTAACTCATTCTGAAGATTAGTAATTTGTTCCGAAGTTTCTTCAACTAATTTCTTTTTTAAATTATCCTCAATCTTAATTTTTTCAGTTTTCAATTTTGTTTCAACTTCAGCGGAGACAAGACTTGCCAGATTTTGTCTTTCCTCGTTTATTTTAACTTTTTCCAGTTCGAGTGTTTTTATCCTTTTTTGAATTTCTTCATCTTTTATCAATATCATTGCATCGTAATTCTTTTTTATTTTACTCTCAACTTCTTTGTATAAAATATCGTTGACATCAATTGAGAAATCACAGTTGGGGCATTTAATTATATTTTCAGTTTCCATTGTATTTTTTATTAATGCATTTTTTATTTAATTTAAAAACTATCTTTCTGAATTTCAAGTTTCATAATCAAACAATAAAATAAATCATTGTTCCATTAAATTTTATTTACAGCTTGCCTTAAATCTTCTGTAACAATATGAATGTAATTCATAGTAGTATTAATATCTGAATGCCCTGCCAATTCTTTTACAAAATTAATATTCACACCTGCTTTAATTAGATTTGTTATGAATGTATGCCTTAAACAATGAAAATGGTATTTTTCAGATAATCCAATTTTGCGAATATAAAATTTAAACTGCCTTGTTAATCTTGACCTATCATATTTTACACCATTCTTATTTGTAAATAAGTAATCATAATTTATATTCACAACTTTTGATTTTTCATTTTGCATTTCAGTTATTATCTCTAAGGTTTTATTTGCAAAAGGTATTTTTCTTATCTTTCCACTTTTAGTCGCAAATCCTTCTTTATTCCTTATGAAAATTACTCTCTCATTAAAATCTAAATCTTTCCATTCAAGATTAATTATTTCAGATATTCTGCACCCGGAGTATAGAGCAAACCTCACAATCCTTTGTAATTTTATATCGTCAATAGAGTTTATAAGTAAAGCTATTTCTTTATCTGGAAAACATAATAATTCTTTTTCATCTATTTTGTATTGCTTCAAATCTTTGCATGGATTTTCATAAATAAGTTTCCATTTCACTGCAAGATTGAATGAGGCTTTAATTGTATTGAAATAAATATTGGCAGTTGTTCTATTTACAACTTTAGTTCTTTCACTTCTATATTTTTCAATATCATTAGAAGTTATTAATAGGATGGGTTTGTTACCAATTATTTCAATAAGTGTTTTTAAAGCATACTTATAAATACCCTGTGTAGATAATCTATAATTATCTGTAACGTATCTTGTTATTTCTTTAATAAAATTATCTAAATATACTACTTCGTTCTTTACTACTTTAGTAGAATTGTTTGTAGTAAAATTTCTTAAAAATTCGTTTGCTTCTTTTTTGAGTTTTGTTTTACAGCTAACTTTAGAAAGTTTGCCGTTTGCTTGTTTGAAGTACAGGTAATAATTCCCTTTGTACCCTTTTGAAATGAACATGCTATTTTACGCCTTTCTGGGTAAAATAATGTCAATATTTAGAGTAGCACTAACTAAATTTATAACTAATATTAAGAAAAGGTAGGTTTTTGAGCTGTTTTACAATTCGGCCTCATGCACCCCATGCATGCGATCTAGCCAACTGATCTACATCCCGAATGTAGTTTATGAGTTAAAATTAAGGTTTTTAATTCACTGAATTTCTCTTTAGGTACTGTAATGGTGCCTAAAAGTATAGTTGAGTGCCTAAAATAGTGCCTAATTTTTTCATATAGAATTAGTTAAAACTACTTATCGAAATCCGATATTTCAATAGAATAATAAATCATTTTAGAGGTATGAATTGTGAATAATTTTATTGAAATAAATATTATCATTTTTCATTTGAAGTCTTGTTTGAAAGCTCGTATTGTGAGAGTCTTGAACATTGTGTGATTCGGTTTCTTCCATCGTTTGCTCATTTAATGAGTCGTTATCAAAATTTTCGTCTAATGGTATCTAAAGTTACTTTTTGTATTTAGTTATTTATTAAGGGATTAAAATTACAGATGGGGGAAAGAAGTTCAATGCAGAAGTGAGTAATTTACAATTCTGAATTCTGAATTTAGAATTCTGAATAAGTTACTTGCTTATTGGTTAGGGAAATTATAATTAGGATATGAGATTGAGAAAACAAGAAAATTTAATTATTTTAAATAAATATTAAACCCCTATGTGCATCAAAAAAATTTCTCTCCAAAATATCAAAGGAATTTCAAATCTTTCTTTAGATTACGATATAATACCTAATAAACCTAGTATATTAGTAGCTCCAAATGGATTTGGAAAAAGTTCGTTTGCTACTGGTTTTGATTCCTTAAATAGTCTTAAAATTAATTTAGATAATGAATACCATCATCAAAACGATGATCGTAATTTACCGGTGATCGCAATTGAATTAAAAAAGGCTGATAATTCAATTGTAAATCTTTCAGCGGACCAAACGTCTAATACTATAAGTTCTACCTTCGACATCGTTGTAATAAATAGTAGAATTGAAGCAAAATCTAGACAATACAAATTCGGTGGAAAAACTACGTCAAGTGCATCATTAGAAATAAAATCATTAACATTAATAAATACTATTCCAAGACGTACTAATTTCACTTATAATATTACTTCTTTAAGAAGTACTTTCGGTACAAATGGAAAAATTTTGCCGAATATTACATCCCTTTTAAATAATAAAAAATTAATAGATGAAATTTATCAGAATTTAATATTTTTACAGCGTTCATTAAATGTTACAATTAAAAATAGAATTCAAAATATAGTCAACGATATAAATCAAATAAAGGGAACAATCGACAACATAATAGATTGGGTAGAAAATAATAAAGTAACTGAATTAGAAAATATTCAATATGTAAAAGATATTAAAGATATAGTTGATAAATATGACTTGGGCTTTAAAAATAACGCTGAAAAATTTCTAGCTGTTATTAAATTGATTTTTCTATATGAAAGTAATAAACCCCAATTTGAGGGGGCTTGTCGTTATGTTCTATATGAAATAAAAAAGCAAACTTTTACGGAAGTATTTAAATATTTTAATACAACATGGAAAAATATTAGACCAAAAGAATCAGAAAACAGTTTGGTTCTTACATTTCCAAAAGCTCATAACATTTCAAATGGGGAAAGAGATGTTATATGTTTTGTCATTTCATTATTATTGGCGAAACAAAAAATGAAAAAAGAATATTGTATTTTGATAATAGATGAAATCTTTGATTATTTAGACGATGCAAATTTAATCTCGGTACAATATTATATATCGGAATTAATAGAAGAATTTAAAAAGGATAATAAATTTTTATATCCATTAATTTTAACTCACCTAAATCCATATTACTTTAAAAACTTTGTTTTTGCGAAACAAAAAATTTATTACTTAGATAGACGAACAGGAAATATAAATAATGATTTAAAAAAAATTCTTGAGAATAGAGAAAATATTCTTATTAAAACAGAGGTAGATAAACATTATTTGCATTTTGAACCAACCACTGCAAATATCACTGGTCAATTTACAACTCTAAATATAAGGGCAGATTGGGGGAATTCAACAAATTTTCACAATTTTTTAGATCAAGAGATTCAAAAATATATTACAGATCAAAATTACGATGCCTTTGCGGTGTGTTGCAGTGTGCGAATAAAAATTGAAAAAATATTTTATGATAAGTTAGTTGATCCTGCCTATAAAACACATTTTTTAAGTTTACACGGTACGAAAAAAAAATTGATTTACGTTGAAGAGAAAGGGTTAGATGTTCCAGATATATTCTATTTGTTGGGTATAATATATAATGATGCATTACATTGGAGACAAAACATAGATAATTTTTCTCCAACTAAAATAAAACTTGAAAATTTAACTATAAGAAAATTAATTAAGGAAGTCTTTACTCAATATTAATTTAGGTATAAACTATGAGATCTTTTGATTTAGTTGATTATAAAGTTGGAGAAGCTGAATATTTTTTAAAAAAAATGTTTGTTTGCTGGGATCCAATTGAAATCCGTTTTTTATTTAGTGCCTATGCCTCTGCTATGCGTAGCATTACCTTTTGTTTACAAGCAACTTTGTCAGATGTTCAGGGATTTAAAAATTGGTACCAACTACATCAAATAGAATTAAAGAAAAATCATCTTGCTAAGTTTTTTCTTAATGCACGAAACACTTCACAAAAAGTTGGAGTTATTCCTATCTATTCTGGAACGTTGATAGATGGGAAAATACTATTCTATTTCGGACATGATGATGAAATTAAAAATGTACCACAGGAGGATGTAATTACTGCTTCAATGAATTACTTTAAATTAATATTAAAAATAGTTTATGACTGTTATAATGACTTTGGAACTATCATAGATCCATATCAATATTATACTAAGGCTAATTTCAATAAAATGGGTAAAACTATAGATGACTTAGACGAAGAGTTTTTTGGTATAAGAGGTTATACTTACATTGAGGGTTGGCCTGAAACTTATCGTTGGGAAATAATCAGAAATCAAATTCCAGGATGCAAAATTTCAAGTTTTTTTGTTGAGTATTTAGATCTTCTAAAACCACAGCCTCCAATCTTACCCAAAGAACCAAAAAATTATGATGGAAGAGAATAGACTCCACCATGTTTGTTAAATTTTAAATAAAATTACGTTTTTTTTATCCCTACACAATTAAGATTTCTTTTCCACAAACCTCCTTTCTTATCATATATGTGATGCACGCCATCATCTGTCAAGCAAAATAAAAAAAATTTTACCTATTAGTACTAATGGGCAGGAATATATTTATAATTTTTCCTCTTATAATTATTTTGCGGATGCAAAATCCGGGACTTCTATACCGCTCCGCCTCGTCGAACTTTCAGCCCCTCATTCCCTCCCACCTTTTTCAGGTATAATATAGTTGTAAGATAATGTTGTCTTATGAACAATAAAATAAATTCTAAATGTACTCTCCAAAAATCTCAGAGGATTTAATTCCTGTCTTATTTGCTGCATCTAAATCAAAGAAGCAACCCATGACAAAACTGGTTGATAGCATTTTGAGACAGCATTTAATACAATCTTCCGTTACAACCTCCAACAAATAAGCATCCCTTATTCTTGTATAATGTCATTGAATCCAAATTAATCTAAACTAAAAGGAGAATTCAAATGAGTTACTACCTATTGCTAATTAAGCATGTAGCCAAAGTTGTATGTCGTGAATGTATTGAGTTTCTGTTCATTAAGATTGCTAAGATGAAATGGAGAACTTATGCCAAAAAGCGTTAACTCGGCGCAACTTACAGAATCAGATGAAAGTTTTGAAGGTTCAAACATTCATTTAATTGATGTAGCAAAAGCTTTACCAAAATCTCTTTCAGACAAAGAAGTTCTGGAGGATATTATTAACAGTTGGAATTTAGATGAGCCATTGAACTCTGATGGCTTAGATGAATCTTCACCAGAGATTAAATTTGATACTTATCTGTGGATAATTCGGCAAAAGGAAAAAGAACTGAATAAGTTCAAAAGCATTGCAGAAGAGTCTATTAATAGAACGCAATTGTGGTTGGAGCGTAAAGAGAAGAACTTCAATAACACAATAAATTTCTTAAGTAATCAGATAAGGTATTATTTAAAATCGAATGGAATTAAGTCTCTGTCCTTACCAAACGGAACAATCGGGTTAAGGAAAAAACCAGATACACTTGAAATTGCAAACGAAGAATTGTTCTATGAAAATGCTAAAGTAGAATTCCTCAGACATAATCCTGAAAGCTACGAACCTGATTTAAAAGCTATAAAGGATTATATCAAACAAACAAGTGAACTGCCTAAAGGTGTTATTCTAAAATCCCAGGAGCCGAAGTTTTACTATAAGCTTACTGAAGATTAAAATTATTTATAAATTAAAAAGAAAACAAAATGAGTAAACCAAAATTTGAATTAGACATAAACATACCACGTACATTCAGATTATTACAAACAGACCCTGCAACAGGGCAAAGTTCGTATGGTGCATGGTGGCTATATAATATAATATCTGAAGGCTTAGAGTATTCATTCTTCGCTCCAGAGAAAGTAGTAAATCATTTTAAACAAAACCATGTTGGACAACAAGATGAAATTACTATAACAAAAAAAATTACTAAGAGTGGGAAAGCTAACATTGTGGATTATGAAATAGTGATAAAGAAACCTGAGTCAGTACAACAAGCTTCACATTCTGAAAATCCTTACAATGACAATGAAACTATGTCAACGGATTATCCAGTTATGTTACAAGCTATGTCAGATGCAGTGAAATTAAGAGAAGAACTTGGAGTTGACATAGATATCAATAAGCTTGGTGTAACTCTGTTTCTAAGAAGAGTCAGAGCTTAAAAATTAAATTCAATATTATTTTAAAGAGAGAATTGTTTTCGGATGATTCTCTCTTTTCATTTAAAATAAAAAAATGGAACTATTTACAAAAGAAATTGAAGCAAAAGCACAAGAGCAATATCCAAAAGGCAATAATCTTGAATCACAAGTTGTAGTTGCAAAATATTTCAATCCAACAGGAGCCGGAACTTGGTATCTTATCAATCAAGATCCTGAAGATAAAAATTATTGTTGGGGTATATGTCATATTTTTGAATGGGAGATAGGAAGTTTTTCGAAATCTGATTTGGAAAATTATAAAGGAAGATTTGGTTTAGGGATTGAAAGAGATTTGAATTTTGAAGAAGTGAATGCGAAGGAGTTATGGAATAGGCAAATATCTTTGTAATCTAAAACATTAGAATTCATTAAAATTGATAAATCATAATAAGCAAAAGGAACTGCACTTTAGCAGTTCCTTTTATTTTAATTTTTTTTAACTTCAATTTTACAATAATTTGGATAATTTAACTTTAACTTTTTTAAAATAAGGAGATATAATACTTTATAAAGATGAAATTTATTGATTTATTTGCAGGATTAGGTGGATTTCATAAGGCAATGCATGAATTAAATCACGAATGTGTATTTGCAAGTGAACTAGACCCTACATTAAGAGAATTGTACAAACAAAATTGGGGAATAGAAGCTAAAGGTGATATAAAAAAAATTGTTAAAGATGAGTTAAACACAATTCCGAATCATGATATTCTATGTGCTGGTTTTCCTTGTCAACCATTTTCAAAAGCAGGCAAACAACTTGGGAGAAGTGATTTAACAAGAGGAACTTTATTTGATGATATAATAAAAATTTTAGATTTAAGACGACCAAAATATTTTATCTTAGAGAATGTTCCATTTATAGCAAAGCATGATAATGAGGAAACTTGGAACTACATTCAAGAAGAACTTAAAAAATTAGATTACTCTGTTTTACACAACTACTATTCACCACAAGATTTTGGAATTCCACAACATCGTAAAAGAATTTTTATTGTAGGGTGTAGGAATGGATTGGAACATTTTAAATTTGAAAATATAGACAAACAAAAAAAATCGATTATAGATATTAATCAATTCATCGAACAATATCCTACCGAATACAAAAAATTGCCTAAAGCAAATGTTGAATGTATTAAATTATGGCAAGAATTTGTTAATAGTATACCTAAAGAAAAAGATATCCCTGGGTTTCCAGTTTGGGCAATGGAGTTTGGGGCAACTTATCCATTTGAAGATTCTTACCCGCAATCACTCTCACAGAATCAACTACAAGAATATAAAGGAAATTTTGGTGTAAGTTTGAAAGGGCTAAGTAAAACTGAACAGTTGGCAAAACTGCCAAGTTATTCACGAGTTGATTCTGAATTTCCTAGTTGGAAAAAAAATTATATAAAAAGAAATAGGGAGTTTTATAGAGAAAATAAAAAATATATTCAAAATACTGTAGAAAAAATTTCAAAACTTCCTTCTCAAAGTTGGCAAAAGTTAGAATGGAATGTTGGGGCAGAGAAACGGGTAATTAATAATTATATATTACAATTTAGAGCATCGGGAATACGAGTTAAAAAAGTTAATTTTTTCCCTTCCTTAGTATGTACAAATACGCAAATTCCAATTATAGGTTGGAAAGGTAGATATATTAATAAAAATGAAGGATTAAAA
The DNA here is from genome assembly GCA_044226845.1 of Ignavibacteria bacterium. GTDB lineage: Bacteria > Bacteroidota > Ignavibacteria > Tepidaquicellales > Tepidaquicellaceae > JAFDZO01. The sequence continues at coordinate 31,127 of JBGAGG010000011.1, read as the reverse complement.
CTTCAATCATTAGAAGGAATTAAATTACCGAATAATGATAATGCAGCCTTCAAAGCTTTAGGGAATGCCGTTAACTCGAAAATTATTTATCTAATAGCAAAAGAACTTTTAAAATAAAATTGATAAGCAATTATGTCAAAATTAGAAAAAGTTAATATAAGACCAACAAGTTCCATTCTCTCAATCCTTAAACATTTGGAATATAAAACATGGTTTGCATTAGCAGAGTATGTAGATAATTCTATACAAAGTTTTATTGATAATGAAGTAAGATTAAAAGAAATTGAAGGAGAAGATTTCCAGCTAGAGATTGAAATAGAGATTGATGAAGAGTCTGATAAAATTATAATCAAGGATAATGCAGCAGGAATTAATGAAAAAAATTTCAATAGAGCATTTCGTCCAGCTGAAATTCCACCTGACACTTCAGGACTTTCTGAATTTGGAATGGGTATGAAATCTGCATCTTGTTGGTTTTCAGATGTTTGGGAGGTCAGAACAAAAGCTTTAGGGGAAGAATTTGAAAAAACTGTTAAATTTGATATAAACAAAATATATAAAGATAAATTAGAAGAACTAAGTGTTTATAAAAAAAAATCAGAAAAAAATAGACATTATACAGTAATAGAATTAAGCAAAGTTTCTAAATTACCTAGAAAAAAAAACATATCCAAAGTTAAAGATCATCTATCTAGTATTTATAGAGATTTTTTAAGAAATGGGCAATTAATTTTAAAAATTAATAGCTCCTCATTAACATATAAGGATCCAGCGATTCTTTTTGCCCCTAAATATAATGATCATGACGGGGAAGCGATTTTATGGAAAAGAGAAATTGATTTACCAATAGAAAAAAATTTGGGAGTTAAAGGTTTTGTTGGAATTTTAGAAAAAGGATCCTTAAGCAATGCAGGGTTTGCATTATTTAGGAGAGGAAGAGTTGTTGAGGGAAGTTTTGATGAAACTTTTCGTCCTGAGTTTATTTTTGGCAAATCCAACAGTTATCCCTATCAAAGAATCTTTGGAGAGTTACATTTAGAAGGATTTAATGTAAATTTTACAAAAAAAGGTATTCAATGGGATAATAATTTTGAAACATTTTTACAGTTGTTAAGAGACGATATAAACCATAGGGACTTTCCAATGCTAAAACAAGCCGAGCATTATAGAGCGAGATTATCCAATGATGAATATAAATCTACTGTAAAAAGTTTAAATAACACTGTAAACGATTTTGAAAAAAAAGTGCCAGATGCGGTAAAAGAAATACTTAACAAGGAACAAATAACAAACGAAGAAGAACCAAGTTTAACTATAACAAACAAAAAATATCATAAAGAATTCAATGTAATGTTCAATAAAATAAATTGGAATATTAACGTTGAATTGTCATATGACTCATCTTTAAAAAATTTGTACGAAATCGGAGATCATTTAATAGTAAATAAATTAGAAAATACAAAGTTTAAACAAATTGGCATTAGGCTATCGTTAACCCATCCATTCATGAATCAGTTTGCTGGCAATGATAATAATGTTATTGAGCCAGTGTTACGAATTATTTCTGCGTTTGCATTGTCAGAAGTTGTAGCAAAACAAAGTGGTTCCAAACTACAAAGCGAAATACGAAGAAATTTTAATGATTTAATTTACAACATTTCTACAAATAAATAAAATGGCAGAACAAATAGAAATTATCAGAGAGGAAAATTCACAATTGTGGAAACCTTTTGTGGGAGAAGAAACAAAAGAATTGTTGAGAAGTAAAGGCTTCGCAAATTCTGAAGGCAAGTTAACAGAAATAGGAGAGAGGATTTTAGATGAAACATATCGCATAATGCAAGTTTGTGGTGATCCTAATTTGCAAGAAAATAGCGAAACGGGCATTGTCATTGGATATGTGCAAAGTGGGAAAACCTTGTCATTTACAACACTTACAGCGTTAGCCAGAGATAATAACTATCAAATTGTAATTATTATAGCAGGCACATCAACACCTCTTGTTAACCAGTCAACTAATAGATTAAAAAAAGATTTGCAATTAGATACACGATATGACCGTAAATGGATTTTAATATCAAATCCAAGCCGAGCAGAGGAGAGAGAAATCATTGAAACAACTTTAGCACAATGGGGAGATACAACTTTTCCAAAAGACAGATGCAGAACTGTTCTAATTACAGTTATGAAACAAAAAGATCATTTGCTAAATCTAATTGACTTACTAACCGGCTTGCAATTGAATAATGTACCAACGTTAATTATTGATGATGAGGGGGATCAAGCGAGTCTAGATACTGGAGCGAGAAGACAGTCAAGGCGAGGTATAGAGTTTGAAGACATAGATGAAAGCGATAAATCCAGAATTTATAGGAGAATAACAGCTTTAAAGGCTATCTTTCCAAGTCACACTTTTTTACAATATACTGCAACGCCACAGGCTAATTTGTTTATTAACATTATGGATAGATTATCGCCCAATTTTATTAAATTGCTTACTCCAGGTGGCGATTACACGGGAGGCATTCAATTTTTTAGAGAAAATCCAAATTTAATCATCGCAATTCCTTTACAAGATATTCCTTCAGCCAATAGACCACTCGATGAACCTCCCGGTAGTTTAATTGAAGCACTCAGAATTTTCTTTTTAGGGGTAGTAGCTGGACAACTTTTAAAAGATCAAAGAAATCGTTCAATGTTGGTGCATCCTTCAAGATTACAAGGAGATCATAATCAATATATTGAATGGGTTAAATCAATATGCAACAGTTGGAGAAGAATTTTAACAGGAAATGATGAAGATGATAAAGCTGCATTGTTAAATGATTTCAAGAATTCCTACAATAAATTAAGAACTACAGTTGGAGATTTATTACCAACATTTGAAATGTTATCTGGACATAATTTAATTCATGAAATTACCTATACTCAAATCATTGAAGTTAATACTAGACAAGGGGCAACCCCTCAAATCAATTGGCAAGATTCCTATTCCTGGATTCTTGTTGGAGGACAATCAATGGACAGGGGATTTACTGTAGAAGGTCTTACAGTCACGTATATGCCGAGAAATGTAGGCGTGGGAAATGTTGACACAATACAACAAAGAGCTAGATTTTTTGGATATAAAAGGGGATACCTGGGATATTGTAGAGTATTTTTAGACCAAGTTACAATTGATGCTTACAATAATATTATCGATCACGAGGAAGATGTGAGAGAAAGATTAGAAGAATTTGATATAAACAATAAAAATTTAAACGATTGGGATAGGCAAGTAGTTTTAGATCAAATGCTGAATCTCACACGAACCAATATTTTGTTTGATAATATTGAAAGAGACCGTTTTGGTAATGATTGGTTTAGAATTAACGCACCACATGACACTGAAGAATTAATTGTTTTTAATCGTACTTCATTGTTTGAATTTATCAATACAAATGAGGTAAAATTTATTCAGGATATCGGTCATGCAGATAGAACTGAAGAACAAAAACATCTGGTAGCGCAAATATCATTGAAAGATTGTTTAGAAAATTTGCTGAACAAATTGAAATTTACTAGAGATAGCGACTCCTCTACATATTCAAGTTTACGTGGAATTTTGAAAAGATATTTAGAACAAAATCCAAATGAGGTATGTTTAATTTATTTAATGAGTGTAAGCGATATTAAGGATTGGAAACCTAGAATTAGAAGATTAGATAGAAACGATGAGATACAACAGCTATTCCAAGGAAAAAACCCAAGAACAGGGGAAGTTATATATCCGGGTGATTCAGAAATAAAAAATGAAAATATTTTATCTGTTCAAATACATCTATTAAATATTAGAGATACAGATTATGTTAACGTACCAACTCTTGCAATTTGGATTCCTGAAGCAATTGGTCGAGATATAATTAGACAAGCATGAATTTAATTGCGCTATTCAATATACTTTCTACTCCGGAAACTAAAAATAAAATTTTAAATTCTATTAAAATTCCAGGATTCCCAAACTGTAGAATTGCAATCGACCATAATTCCTTTCCAGTTCTGTTATTCTCTATTAAAAATGAATTTTACAACAACGCACTAAAAAATTTCAGGTTGAAATATTTACAACTTGAACATAATGTCAAATGCAAAATTATAGATGAGGGTAGAGTATCATTACAAATCTTTACGGTCTTATGTTTCACAAGTAATGATCAAAACTTGCAAGATTATTTTCTAAAAATTTCTGAAACTTTAATAAATTCTCTCGGATTAAAACCTTCGCAATCAGAGTTAATTGAAACTATGAACCAATTCATAGAAGTGTTTAGCTTATTGAGTTTAAGTCCTTCAACGACTGTTCAGGGGCTTTGGGCAGAATTATTCCTTATTCTAAATTCAAAGAATCCTGAAAGTCTTTTATATTATTGGCATAATTTGCCTGAAGAAAAATTTGACTTTAATTCCGGTAAGGAAGTGATTGAAGTTAAAAGTAGTTCAAATTTTGAACGAATTCATACATTTTCAGCTAAGCAATTAAATCCTCCTGTGAAAACAAACGTAATAATTGCCTCTTTGTTTATGAAACAAAGTAATAAAGGTCAAAGCATTAGAGAATTAGTTGAATTGATCATAAATAAAATTCATGACAACAATGAACTTTCTCAAAAATTAAATATTGTTATTTGCAAACTTCTAGGAAATACATTAGAGCAATCACTAAATATAAAATACGACAGTCAAATAGCAAAAAACTTTCTTCAGTTTTATCACTGTAATGAAATTAGTAAAATCAAAGAAATACATATTCCTTCCGAAGTGTCCGAAGTGAAATATAAATCCGATCTATCAAAAATTAATCCTCTGGATATACTAATTTTAAAGGATAAGGAAACCCTTTTTAACAGTTTATAATCTCCAGTATTCTTTGTTAATTTTTTCCAGACAGCCTTGTACATTGTTTTTAATATCATGTTCCCAAAATCTTAATATCTTCCACCCATTCTTTTTATAAAATTCATTAACAATTTTATCTCTTTTTCTATTACGCTCAAATTTTGGTGACCAGTAAGAAAGATTACTCTGAGGTTCTTTAAAGTGAATGGGACACATATGCCAAAAACATCCATCGACAAATATTACAATTTTTTTCTTGCTATAAACTATATCTGGTTTTCCAAGTAATTTTTTTTTTAACTCTATAACCTTTTAAATTTGTCGCCCATAATTTCTTTCGCAACAATAATTCAGGTTTTGTATTTCTAGATTTAATTTGAGACATACAATAGCTTCTCTGTTCTTTTGTTAAGCCTTTCTGCATTATTTTTGTTCTATTCTATTCTGTTTTATTCATAACTTTTAACAGAGTGAATTTATATGACGTTCCGACTTATTCATTCAATTCTATATTTTATAATATTACGTAAGCCACACCTATTTGAAAATCGTTTTCATTTGAAAGTAGGATCCCTATTAGAAAGGCGATGTCAAAATTTTTTTATAATTTTTTTTTTGAAGAGGTATGGAATTTCAAATATTAAAGAGGGGTATTTCATGCCTTATACCCCTCTTTGATTATAAGTTAAGTTGCCACCTTAACTATTAAATTCTGGTGTTCAGGAAATTTTCTTATATACCATTCCCAAGACCTATTGCAGCAAATATGAACTTGTTTCGGTTTCAATTTCGCTTCACAAATAATATTATTTACTAATCCACAAATATATTCCTCTTTATCCGAGAAAGTACAATGTTCTTTTAGTAATTTTTCAGTCATCTCATCGAAGTTTAATAAGTCTTTATATGGGTCTGCATATACTCCTAATAATTGAGGTAAGAAATGCCCATATATATCATCTTGAGTCCACATTTTTTTACAAATATTAGCCGAATTCAAACTAAGATTTATTTTATACCACAAATTACATCTTCCCTCCGGCTCGATTAATCCAGCTTTATAAAAACTATGAATTTGTGAAATTTTTAATTTTATTAAATTACTTAGATTTTCTATTGTATCTTCTCTATTCTGGATTTTTAACTTCGATAACGAATTAATACTGTAAGATAAAGCTTCTCCCTCTTGGTATGGATCTATAGCCATTTGAGAAAGAATATAAAATATTTCCATTCTTTTTTGCATATGTATGTAAGTTTTAGTCAAATAATTTACAATTAAGTTTATGTAACTCCATCCAGAGCTTTGTTAGCTTGTCTCGGCCCGATGAGTTCTTCTTTTAATCATGAATTATTATTTTCTTTGAAATGGATTACCCATTAAAGCGGATTTCACTGGTAAAAGTTCGCGGCTTAAATAATCTGTCCGCAGTCGGTGGGCTTGGTAGTTTTATAAAGCCTATACAAATTTATAGATATTCATATTTATTTTATATTCCAAAATTATAAGATTGATGTCAAAATTTTATTTATTGCGTCACGATGAGTCAATCCATATTTTAGTGTATGAGCGGATTTACTGGAAAAGATAAGTTTCACAATTTTAAATTGAGGAGCATAGATTCAAAAGTTCTTGAAAGTGCGGAATCCTTAGTGAAAGAGCTTAATCTTAAAAATAATAAATTAAAAGAAAAAACAAATTTCATAGCAAATCTGTTGCTTAACTTGAAGCTATCTTCCAGGTACAACCGACCATTGGTGATACCCAGAGGAAAGACATATTACGATGGAGTCCCTAAGAAAAATCGTTCCGACTTTCAAACACATAAAATAGTAACACAGGTACTCGATGCTCTTGTAGTAAAAGAATATTTGGAGAAAAGGGATGCAATTCCTAAAATCCGAGCAACAGGATATACAGCAAAAGCCCGCATCTTAAATCTGTTAAATAATATCCAATATAAGGACATTATTATATCCCGCCCTAAATATTGCATCATTAAGCGAAAAATAATAAATGGAAGGAAAAAAGAGGTAACATATCTTCCTGATAAGACTAGTGAGTCCCTGGAACAGGATATGAAGCTATTCAACGATTTGCGTGAGAACGTAGAATTGTCATTTGGAAAATTGCCTTCCAGCTTATTTGACGCTAACAAATTTGAAATACAGGAATATGCAGTAGAGGATATAAATACTTTGAGACCTGTAAAAGATGAGTACAATATTAAGTTAAAGACTACTTATTTGGTCAGGATTTTTTATGATAATTTCAATAAATCGGGCAGATTCTACAGGGGATTGGAGCAAACAATTAAAAAAGAGCTTCGAGCTTTCATATATATTAATGGCAATCCAACGGTTGAGCTCGACTATAAAGCTATGCACCCGAGAATCTTGTACAATAAAAGAGAAAATGATCCTGCAAAGAGTTTTGACCCATATGCAGCTAAACACCCGGTTACTTCAAAAGATTTACGAGATGTTTACAAGCAACTTTTTTTAATTATGATTAACGCAAAGGATGAAAAGGGTGCATTAGCAGCATTCAGGAAGAAAGTATATTCTTATAAAGCAACTATGGATAGAGATTTTATATATGAAGATGATGATACATATGATTACGATAATTTGGTAAAAGTAATTGGAGGTGATACGGAGGATATCAGAAAACAATTATTTGATGATCTTGTAAGTCATAATTCTCAGATTAAAGATGATTTGTTTACCGAAAAATGTCATACCCTAATGAATGATGATTCTTATTTAGCAAATGAAATATTAAAGCATTTTGCTGTGAAGGGAATTCTCGTTTTATGCGTACATGATTCATTTATAATCGAAGAAGAGCACGTAGATGAGTTGCAAAAAGTTATGAAAAATGTTTATAAAGCTAAATTTAAATACTCACCTGTTATAGAAAAGAAATAATCAGCCTGAACCAATTTTGTCCAAGTTTGTGGACATTTTTAATTCTTCCAGCCCTATAGCTATTAATAAGTTATAGGGCTTTTTGTTATGAATATGATATTAAGGTTTTGTCCAAGTTTATGGACAAAATTATATATCCCTGAAATTCCGTCCAATGAAACAAAGTATCGTATAATACCCCTGCAAATACTATGCAGGTTTACTTTTAAACGGCTAATGGTGGATTACGTTCACACTGTTTATAATACTTCGTCAAATCTATCTTTGATAAATTGATTTGGCTTCCTGGGGCTCTAAAATAGGCTAAATAATACAGGGTAAATCAAATAAAGTTAAGTTAAGAAGAGATTATTATAATGACTCATATGATAAATAATGCCACAAATTATTTGTCCAAGTTTATGGACAAAATGTAAATACTCATTCCTTTCGAATACAATTTCATTAATTTTCTATTTCGTTCTTTTTAATCTTTTTAATATTTAATCTATGAATTATATGTAATCTTATTATATATTCTTTCTATATTATATAAACGGATTATCCTTTATTCCATTATGAGGGGATTATCTCGTAACCAATATATAATTATAGCGATTAGAGGGCTAAATACTTTGCATTCAAAAACTAGATTTGTCCAACATTGTGGACAAAAAACACGATGTTTATAATTGTAGAGTATAAAATTAAATCAGATTCTATCTTTGTCCAAGTTTGTGGACAAAACCTTCGCATAATTCCGGGACGGAGAATTCACAGTGTTAGTATTAAAAATTTAACTACAAAAATAATAATCATATTGTTACATTGAGTAAAATAATTTCAACTATAGACTAAAAAGAAATTCACATATAAAGTTTAATGCAACTTTAACTTAGTTCACCCATCAAAACTGGTAATTTTAGACAAGCTGGACAAGGTATAAGGTCGCACTCCGTATGGGGTGTGCTTTATATTAGCTAGCTTGTGGGCATACCAGTGCCTGATGGGTAGCGACATATAAGGTCGCCCCTTTTTTATTTAACTAAAAAAAATTAATAATAATGAAAAAATTCATTGCTGTAATAATATTTTTATGTTTTATTTTATGTGGTTGTGGTACAAAGACATTTACTGAAAACGACAACATTACATTTGATTATAAAAAGGGAAGTTTAATAATTACCGAATTTAAATCTGAAATTATGCCGGGGAAAGCTTGGCTGAATAAAAGCCCAGCAGGTAGATTAACAATAGTTTTTACTGTAAAAAATGATTCTGAAAAAGATATAAGAATAGATAAAGAGGATTTTAGAGCTTACTTTGAAAAAGAAGAAGAATATTACTTAGGGGAATTGCAAAGACTAGTAGATGATTTTGATGATTCTAAAATGGACTTATATGATGCTCAAAAATATATCGTATTTCCAGATAAAGAAGCTCATTTTAATTATATATATTGGCTTCCGTATTCCGAAACTAAATCCTATTATAAAAACATTTTATGGGGTCAATATGAAAAAGAAAAATTGTTGTTTAAAGTAAAATTATCCCCAAATTACGTGGGTGACTGACTTATATAATAACAGCAAATTTCAAAAAGTAATATTAATTTTACTCACTGCATCCCTTAAATCATCTGTCACTATGTGAATGTAATTCATTGTAGTTTTAATATCGGTATGCCCGGCAAGCTCTTTCACATAGTTTATGCTTACACCTTTTTTTATGAGAGTAGTAATAAATGTGTGCCTGAGACAATGAAAATGATATTTGTCATTCAATCCTGCTTTATGAATGTAGGGCTTAAATAATTTGGCTATGGCTCCTCGTGTATATTTATTCCTTCTTTTATCTGTAAAAAGATAATAGTTATCAGGCAAAGTTTTCTCAGCTAAAATTGATTTCAAAAGTTGTGAAAATTCTTCACTAAGCGGTATTGTTCTATTGAGTTTTGTTTTGGTATTAAATGATTCTTTGTTGGTAATGTTTAATATTTTACTTTCAAAATTTATATCATCCCTCTGAATGTTTAGTATTTCAGAAATTCTACAGCCGGAATACAGTCCAATCTTTACAAGGTTTAAGAGCATTGGATTATTATCAATAGCTTGTATAAGTTGTTTCACTTCTAATTCATTCATTGCTAAAATCTTTCTTTCTCCTATGTGAAATTTCTTCACCTTTGAAATTTTATTTTCTTTAATTAGCTCCAGTTTAATTGCAAGATTTAAAATCGCTTTTGTGTTTTTTATATCAATGTTGCAAGTAGTTTTTTTAACTTCTTTAGCTCTTACATTTTTATAATGCTCCATTTCAAGAATTCCGATTTGCTCAATTTTTATATCGCCTAAAATTCTTAATAAGTTTTTGAACGTAGTTACATACTGTGCTAATGTATCCTTTGCAAAATTACTTTGAACATAATTTAAAATTGGAGTTCGAAGATCTGAAAGTGTTATAAATTTTTGCTTTTGAATAATAGGTTTTACTTCGGGATTGAAACCTTGTAGAAATTTTATAGCTTCGGATTGAAGTTTGGTTTTTGTGGAGACTTTTTTTCGTTTACCATTTATTTCATAAAACAAGTAGTAAATGCCTTTGTAAGCTTTTGATAGGAACATAGATTTTTTTCAAATAAGTTTCTTCTATTTGAAAAAATTTGCTCTATGGTGCCTAATCGAGGTGCCTAAATTTCGGGAAAACAGTAATAGAGAGATGATAACACCGCATCATAAGACCCCCATGCATGCGATCTAGCCAACTGATCTACATCCCGAATGTAGAATTGATTCAAAATATGAAAAATTTTTGCTCATTTAAAGGGTAATTTCCCGTAATTAAATTAGACGTAGTTTATAAAAAAATCTTGCTGTAATAATATTTGTCATGCTTAATTTCAACGGAAAAATACACTTTTCAATATTTAAGGATTTTGGCACAGAGTTTGAAATATAGTAAGTCATGGACTCAACTTCTTACATAATAATAACAACAGGAATTCAGCTTATAGGGCTTATTTCCTTCTATTTCGTTCACCAGAATTATAGAAAGAGACAGTCAATAAAATTTTATGCAGTGGTAAAGAGAATTACCAGCGTAAGAACTAAGGAAGAGTTTCAGCAGTGTTTCAGAAGGCTTTGCAATAACGAAATAAGAACACTTTCGGGCAGCCAAAAAAATGAAATTCTCTACCTAGCAGATGTTCTTGAACACAATTTGATTTAATAATCTGATTTTTTTTCCCTTTCTTAATACAATAGAATTGCCGCTTTCAGGGGAGTTGGGAGCGGCGTTTTTATTTTCTCTTCATATCATTTCTTTCATCTTCTCCAGAATATAATATCTATAAAAATATTTTGTCTCATTCTGTGCTTTTTTATAAACAGCAATATCCAGTTTGGAATTATTCATTAAAGATTTTATTATTTCATTAAAAAATCTCAATGAGTTTTCTGTAGCATCTGATTCTACTTTTACTCTTTCTTTGCCGTCTCTTTCAAGCTGTTTTATTGATTTCACCATTGAAGCAGCCGAATCGTACATGCCCAGCTCTATGTAGTTCATCATATAATAGAATCTCACATTTATTTTCTCAACAAGCTCATGATATTTTATTTTATTCAGATGCTCAAGTGATTTTTCGTAATTTTTTAATCTTAAATTCAAAAGGGCTTTGCTGTAGTTATATTCATTAACTCTGAGATCTTCATCGATGTAGTTTATATATTCCTCAAGAAAATTTTCAGCCCACTCATATTCCCCCAGACTCATTGCAGTGATAAAAGTATTCTGTAGAGTAGCTGCTGAAAAATTCGGAATTGAATCGTTAGGATAAACCTTTAACTCACAGAATTTTTTCCGCAAATCAAATAATTCCGTAATTGATACAGCCTTTATACCCGCTAAATCCGTGATTGATTTAAAGTGAATGCATATATCCTCAGGTGTAAAGTTGTTAATATTATTTAACAAGATTTCCTTCAATTCAAAATACTCCTCATCTGTAAAATTATCTTTAACAAATTTATAAAGCATATATTGCATTTTAACTATTGATGTAAATTTATCATCCGATGATTCAATATATTTCATAATATTCTCCGCATTAACGGAGTTTAAGTAATTTTCAATCGCCTTATTATTTTCAGGCTCGGGACGCACAATCTTTATGACGGTTAAATAATATGCGAGCGATGAATATTTATTTAAAAAATCCATCATCAGCGCTTTTGCAGCTGAATTAAGCGCTTCATTAATTTTCTTTTTATTCAACGGTCTCATATTAAGAAGATTTCTATGGACAATTCTTTCCATTTTATAATAGAATTGGTAATAGTCTTCATGAAATTTTTCATCATCCGGTTTTCTTTTTTTAAAGTCATTAATGGCTTTAATTGAAAGCTCATATAATCTTCTTTCCGAGAGTGATTTTGCAAGATTCATTTCTATTGCATCTTCCTGCAATGCAAATTTTTCATAGGCCAAAAATCTTTTCAAGAGATTTCCAAAGTCCGAAAAAAGATTTAAAATAGATTTCTGTTTGAACCCCTTACCGGGATATAACTTTTTATGAATTGCCTCATCTTCAAGCCGTTTAGAAGTAAAATCCGGATACGACTTTGATACTTCAATAAACAGATCTTTTAATTTTTCGATTGAATTGAAATAAGGGGAATTTATAAAATCACCGAGTGATTTTAACTCCGTTTTGTTAAGTGTTTTTAATATATCAATAGTGTTTTGCGGCAGCATATTTTCAGGAAAATCGTTAAGGGTTATTTAATTGATAATTCAAATAATAAAGTTCAAAGATTCAGAATAAAGCCAGGGATTATTGAGGAAAAATAAGGATTAATCTTCCTGCACGTAATATAGAAAATTTTTAATTTGCTTCAACTGAAAATCTTAGTAACGAATTTATAAAAATGTTAGTTCACGAAATTCAAATTATTACTATTTCCATTAAGGAGATACTGGCTATTGTACGGGGTGAAATCTGGTGGTGGGATTTTTTAAATACTCAATCCTGCTAAATGAACACCAATTAAATTTTATATCTTTTAACTAAATAAAATAAAACTCAAATGAAAAAAATCATTTTTCTTATTATTATCTTTTTATCTGTAAGCAGTTTTTCCTATGCGCAGAAAAGTTATTTTACACCGAATCTTGATGTAACTTTAAGAGGGAGTTATTCGGTGTGGCTTAGCGACGCCTCCTTTAAAGATTATTATAAAGCATTCCCGAGTGTTCAGCTTGATCTTTCCTATAACATAAAGCCGCAGCTGGCTATATACGCAAATATTTCCGGTGATTTTGTTGCTCCTAAAGAGCGTACTTTCTCTATTCCCGGATATTCAGCAACTGAATCAAATACACGAGTAATTTCCGCTTACGTAGGTCCAAGATACTTTTTAGGTGCGCAAACAAACAAAGCAAGATTTTATATTGATGCAGGCTTAGGATTATATGCTTTGAAATTCGGTGATTATAAAGAAACCCGAACAACAAATCCGCCTGAAACAATCGACTATACATATAAATCAATTTCACAGTTCGGATTTAACGTCGGAGCAGGTGTTAATGTGGAGCTAAGCAAGACCGCATTTTTTAATTTTAATGTAAAGTATCACAACGTTCCTAAAAAATCTGAAGTTACTTTAAGAGAAAAGGCAACATTAACAACAACAGTTAACGGAGTTACTACAACAACTAATCTTGGAACAGAATTATTGCCTGTTGAAATGCCGGGCAGAAGCTATATGCAGTTTGCAATAGGTTTTGGCTACAGATTAGGGTTGTAATCTTTTAAAATTTCCATTATTGCACTACCTCTCCAATCAACTCCGGAGAAATTTCGTTTGAAATTTCCCGGAGTTTTTTATTCCAACAGTCAACTCCGAAAATTCTTGTAACTCACTTCAGAAAAATATAATTTGTAATACTCTTCTTATTAATTTTATATAAATGTTAAAAGCTAAAGACGAAAATCAAAAAAGAATTTTATGCTTCGGTGATTCAATTACATGGGGATACAATCCTGCTGACGGAACGCGGTTTGCTTATTATCAAACCTGGCCCGGTGTAATGGAAAAATCTTTAGGCGAAGATTACAAAATTATAACGGAAGCACTTGTAGCGCGTACCACCTGTTTTGATCTGCCCTATGCGCCTGATAGAAATGGCAGTAAGTTTTTACCTATGATAATGGAATCTCATTCTCCCATAGATTTAGTAATTATAATGCTCGGTATAAACGACCTTATGCATCTCAGCGGTAAGACGGCTGATGAATCTGCATGGGGACTGCTTTCGCTTATACGAATTGCTTATACTCCGTTGTTCGGAGGAGCTCCGCCTAAAATTTTAATAATAGCGCCGCCTGTACCCGGAAAGATGTCAGATTTCAGCAAACAGGGTTTCGGGGGAGCAGAAATTGAAATACTAAAGCTCCCAGCTGCGCAGAAGATAGTGGCGGAAACAGCGTTATGCGGCTTTATGGATTCGAATGATTTTATAAAAGTAGAGAGCGTTGACGGCCTGCATCCGATGCCAGAGCAGTATAAAATTCTCGGTGAGAAAGCAGCCGAAAAGGTAAGACAAATGTTTAAATAAAAACCGATTAATAAATGTATACTCTTGTAATTAAAAGCATGGTCTGCGGCAGGTGTATAAAAGTCGTGCGGGATGAGTTAACAAAAATAGGTTTGAAAATTATTGATGTAAATCTCGGAAATGTTACACTTGAAAAAAAGCCCGATGCTTCACAGTTAAAAAATATTAAGTCTGTATTATCGGAGAACGGATTCGAGCTGCTTGATGAAAAAGGCACAAAAATTATTGAGCAGATAAAAAATATCGTAGTTAAGCTTATTCATCATAATTCCGGCGATAAAAAAGAAACGGAGAATTATTCATCATACATTTCCAGAAAATTAAACCTGGAGTATAATTATCTCAGCAATCTTTTTTCTTCAATTGAAGGAATTACAATCGAAAAATTTATTATCCTTCAAAAAATAGAGAAAGTAAAAGAGCTTTTGGTATATGACGAATTATCACTCGGAGAAATTGCATTCAGTCTTGGCTACAGCAGCGTTCAGCATTTATCAAATCAGTTTAAAAGTGTAACGGGAGTTACTCCGTCTCAATTCAAGCAAAACCACTCAAAATCTTTATCGGTAAGGAAACCTATTGATAAAATTTCCTGATATCTCACCTTAAAATTCTATAAATCATTTTTGGAATTGTGTAACGGACTTTTAACCGGTTCTTTATAATTTTGTATAGTTGAAATTATTTAAATCAATTTATAAAATATAATGAAACACACTTTTAAAATTACAGGAATGCATTGTGTAGCATGCATAGAAAAAGTACAGAAAGCTTTGGAAGCTGTACCTTTTGTGGAGAGCGTAGAAGTAACTCTGAATCCTCAGCAGGCAGTGATTACAATGAAGCAGCATATTGAAACTGAAAAACTAAACCGGGCAGTTAAAAGCGCCGGTAAATATTCATTGGAAGAGAGTAATGAAATTCATTCAGTCAGTGCTGAGCCTCTAAATCCGTTTGCAGCTGCCGAAGAAGAGAAAAGCAAACTTACTACATTTACACCTTTAATAATTATTACAATTTATCTTTTAGGATTTGTTATTCTCTCTGAAGTGAATCACGGAGAGTTCCGCCTTATGCATGCAATGAATAATTTTATGGGAGGATTTTTTATAATTTTTTCGTTCTTCAAGTTCTTAAACCTATCGGGATTTGCAGATGCATACTCTACTTATGATGTCATTGCTAAAAGATGGAGAGGGTACGGATTTATATATCCCTTTATTGAGCTTGGGTTAGGAATAAGCTTTTTATTCCATGCCTTTCCAAAAACTACTAACATAATAAATTTGTTAGTAATGAGTATAAGCTCCATTGGAGTGATACAAAGTGTTCTGAAGAAAAACAAAATAAAGTGCGCATGTCTTGGCACGGTATTCAATTTACCGATGACAACTATTACAATCATTGAAGATCTGCTTATGGTCGTTATGTCCTTAATAATGTTAATTTACATTTAATAAAATTTTAATTTAAAATGAAATCACTTAAAATAATACTCGCTTTTATATTTATGACTCTTCTTACCGATAATTCTTTTGCGCAGCACGATCATCATCATTCGGATACAACGCAAACTGTTAAAGATACTATGCATTCAATGGATAATATGGATAGTATGGAAAAGATGGATTCAACTTTGCATGACCATTCCAAAATGAATATGCCGGGAGAAATGCATCTGCACGGCAATATGAACATGGATGATATGGCAATGTCGCATTCTTATTCTCTCAGTCTTCCAATGAACAGAAACGGCTCAGGTACGGGATGGCTTCCCGATGCATCGCCAATGTATGGATATATGGTTCACTCAAAAAACTGGATGCTGATGTTTCATGGAAGTGTTTTCCTGAGATACACAAGTATTAATATCAACAATGAAGGAAAAAGAAATGCCAGTATGTTTGATGCGCCTAACTGGTTCATGGGAATGGCACAGAGAAAAATCGGAGAAGACGGATTAATAAAATTTGGTTTAATGATGTCACTGGATAGATTAACGGAGAGAGGAGACGGTTATCCTTTGTTGTTTCAGTCAGGGGAAACGTGGGAAGGGCAGCCGCTTGTGAACAGACAGCATCCGCATGATCTTTTTTCCGAAGTAAGCGCGGCATACACTCAGAGAATTAATAAAGATGTAGATATCACCGGTTATTTCGGTTATCCCGGCGAACCTGCTATAGGACCTGTAGCCTTTATGCATAGAGTCTCTGCAGGCAATAATCCTGATGCACCGCTTTCACATCACTGGCAGGATGCAACGCATATAACATTTGGCGTAGGTACATTTGGAATTAGATACGATCTGTTCAAAATCGAAGGCTCAATCTTTAACGGAAAAGAACCGGATGAGAACCGATATAATTTTGACAGGGGAGAGTTTAATTCTTACAGCTACAGAGTGTCAATGAATCCGGACAGGAATTTTGCTCTGCAATTTTCGCAGGGATTTATAAAAGGACCTGAAGCTCTCGAGCCGGATGTAGATGTAACAAGAACAACAGCATCTGTAACTCACAGCTACAATTATACTAAATCACAAAACCTGAATACAACAATTGCATGGGGAATGAATAATAAAGGTGAACATCATAAAGAGCACTCTCTTTTACTTGAAAGTAATTTCGAGTGGGACAAGACGAATTTATACGGGAGATATGAATTTGTTGAAAAGGATGCAGAGGAGCTTGCACTTTCAGAATTTGAACACGGAAGAATTTTTAATATAAATGCTTTTACTCTGGGCGGCAATTATAAATTTGCCAAGTTAGCCGGTATGGATTTATCATTAGGATTGCAGGGAAGTGTTTACTTTACTCCTTCTTCTTTAGAACCCTATTACGGTAAAACTCCTCTTTCAGCCCAGGTATACTTGAAGTTTTCACCGCCATTAATGCATTAGTAATGCATTAGAAATAAAAAGTCCTCTGTAAGAATTCTTGCAGAGGACTAGATTATTATAAAGTATAGAAATAATTATAAGCCAATAACATAATTATACATACCGGATGAAATGATCGGGTATTGCTCGTGCATGTGATCAACCCAAAGCTGAACAGGTAAGGGGTTATTTGCGCCGCCGCCTGTGAGCAGAGCAGAATCTTCTGAAACTAAACCGTCGTTATCTTTATTCGGATAATAAAGTTTCATTACGTAGTATGCTATCTTAACAAATTGTGAATAATAGCCTTCCTTCCAAACCCATTTAAAACCTACGATACTGCCGCCCATTCTTCCTGCAAGAAAGTAATATTTGCTTCTGTTTGCAATATCAACGGGGTCATTATTAAGCGCAGTTAAGAATGGAGAGTTAGGAACAATATCCTGTGGACCGTCTAAGCCAAGCCATGGCACAAAATTTTTAAGTTTAGCAAGCGGCGAGCCATAATGCGGGGTACCGTATGTAACTAACTTTGTTATTGTGCCGCCATTTTTTACATAAGCTCTGATTACAAGTCCTCCCATTGAATGCCCGATGACTATAGGATTTACAAGGCCTCTGGCTAAAACAGAATCTCTTAAAACTATTCCATTCACTTCTATATGTTTCTGCCAGTCGTATTGGTATCTGTAAATATTATGACGGGCTTTGAAATCAGCGGGAAGTGAAGCCATTGCTGAATCCCATTCGCGCAAAGTGCCTCCCATTCCATGGACAAAAATAACAGGCGGGCCTGTCGGATTTGGAGATTCAAATACAGATTGAAAGATATATTGATTTGGCGGAATTGAAGTATCAACAGCAGCAGATTCAACAAATTCAACAGGTATAGGTTTTAAATCTCCCGTTGTAAACTGTAGATTACCTGATATTTTCTTAGGTGAGCTGGAAATTAATGAACCGGTAAAAGTAAAATCATAGTTTGTGCCTGTAATATCACCTGAAACTGAAATGTTAATTCCGTCATAAGTACCGGATAGAGTTCCTTTATGCGTATTAGCAGAATCATAAGACTGCACTTCACCGGATAAAGTATTGCCCGAGTGTTTTAAGTTAACAGAGAAAAAGTGAGTCAAGGCTGAAGTGGAACTTACAGGGCATTCATAATTAGCTGTTAGATTCTGAGAGCTTCCTGTTGTAACAGTATTATCACTGCATCCGTTGAAAGAAAAAGAACATAGAACGGCTAAAGAAAAAATAACAATATAGATTTTCATTTGGGGTATGGGGTTATAGAGTTAAATTTGCGCAAAAATATAAAAGAGTTTAAAATAAATTTAAACACTCAATATTATCTCTGATTTAAAAAAATTGCTTTCCTTTTGCTTTGTAATTCACTCTTAAATAAGGTAATTTTGTCTCTTTATATACTTTTCTTTTACATATTTGAACACGAAATTAATCTTTGAGGAATTCTCTCTCCCCAATAAATTACACTGCGTCCTACACAAAAATACAAGTAATCCGCTGGTAAACGTAACACTTGGATACAAAGTCGGAGCAAAAGATGAAGAGCCAGGGCAGTTCGGTGTAGCGCATTTATTCGAGCATCTTATGTTCGAAGGCTCGCAGAATATCCCTAAATCCGAGCATCAGAAAATTGTTATGGAATGCGGCGGAAGGACAAATGCATTCACAATGCAGGATGCTACAGTTTACTATGAAGATATTCCCGCAAACTTTCTTGAAACGGCATTATGGCTGGAATCTGACAGGATGAATGAGATTGACCTTACCGAAGAAAATCTTGATAACCAGAAAAAAGTTGTGCTTGAAGAAAAGCTTCAGCGTTATGATAATGCTCCTTATGGAACGTTCCTTGCGCGCACTATGAAAAATATTTTCCCGGGTTCCCTGTATGAACATACTACGATAGGGGAAGCTGAGCATATTAAAAATTTTTCAAGGCAGGATGCAATTGATTTTCATCATAAATATTACTCTCCTGCAAATGCCGAGTTGTTAATTTCAGGTGATATTGATATAGAGAATACTAAGAAGCTTATTGAAAAGTATTTCGGAGGAATCAATAAGTCCAATGGAATTATTAGAAAAGAAAATAAGTTCACAGAACTAACGGATGACATAACGGAAACAATAGAAGATAATGTAATGCTGGAAAAGTTTTACATATCTTTTAAAATTCCTGGAGCAGGAACCAACGAAGAATATATTCTGGAATATTTTACAAAGCTTGTTTTTAATAATAAGAGCAGCAGATTATACAAGCTTTTAGTTTATGATAAAATGCTTCTGAAAAATATATCTTCGTTCAAATTTTCTATACAGGATGCAGGTGTTTATATAATACTCGGAACAGTTAATCCCGGTAAAAGCATGTCAGAGGCTCAGAAGATAATTTTAGATGAGATCAATGCTTTTGCAAACGGAGATATTCCCGACTACGATATGCAAAAAATAAAAAATGAACTTGAGTTCTCCCATGTAAATAAGCTAATCTCGCTTAATAGAATAAACGTTGCAAGTGTATTCAACAGAATGTATTTTAAAGATGTGAATAAAATTAACGATGAACTTTCACGTTATAATTCCGTAACAAAAGAAGATTTGAAAAATACCGTTCAAAAGTTTTTTACCGATGCAAAAAAAGTTGTTCTGAACTATGTTCCAAAAAAAGATAAAAAACAATAATTGCCAAAAAATTTAAATATAAAGCCGAACATCATCAGATATAAATCGGAAGATTTTCCTAAAGTAACGCAGAAAGCCCTTGCCATAGAAGAAATGACACTGGCAAACGGAATGCGCGCTGTATTTTATAAAACCGATAATATCCCTTCAGTATGTATTAATGTAACATATCATGTAGGCGCGAAGGACGATGAGGAGAGGTCAGGCATGGCGCACTTATTCGAGCATCTTATGTTTGAAGGCTCGCCTAACATTCCTCACGGTGAATTCGATGCTATACTTCATGATCTCGGCGGCGACAGCAATGCGTACACCAGCTGGGACGTTACTTCTTATTATATTACAATCCCTTCTAATTCATTAGAAGTTGCCTTGTGGCTGGACTCTGACAGACTTGCCGGCTTTGCAGTTACATCTGAAATGCTTGAGATTCAGAAGGATGTAATTACAGAGGAGAGAAAGTTTGTATTCGATAATACTCCTTATGGAAGCGTTGAAGAAGAAAGCAATTTAAGATTGTTTAAAAATTCAGGTTATAGAAATTCTATACTCGGTAATATGTCAATTCTGAGGAAGTTCAATATAAATGATATAAAGGACCACTTCGAAAAATATTATGCGCCGAACAATGCAGTGATTGCTCTTGCAGGGAGTTTCGATATACAGGAAGCAAAAGCGCTGGTTGAAAAATACTACGGCGGAATTCCCGTAGGGAAACCGTTTACAAGAAGAGAATTTTCAGAGTATGACATTGTTGAAGAAATAAAAGATACAGTATACGATAACATTCAGCTCCCGGCTAAATTTATTTTCTATAGAGTGCCTGCAGAAGGCACTAAAGATTATTACGCATTACAGATTTTAAGCAGCATACTTTCCAAAGGAGAGAGCTCATTGCTGAATAAAAAACTTGTTTACGATTTAACCCTTGCAAACGAAGTTGATACATCGGTAACAGCAATGGAGCAGACAAGCATATTCGGTATAAACGCTATATCATTGAAGGGCAGAAATCTTGATATCATAGGTACGGCGATAGATGAAATTCTGTATGAAATTCAAAACGGAAATATCAAAGAAGAAGAGATAGAAAAAGTTAAAAATAATATAGAAACAAGAACTGCATTAAGGAAATCTTCCATAGTTACATTGGCTGAAAAGCTTTCATTCGATAAATTAATTTTTGATGATGCGAACAGAATTAACACAGAAATATATAGCTTCCTCTCTATAACTAAGAAGGATATAATCGAAGCTGCGAATAAATATCTGAAGAAAAACCAGCGGGTAGTACTGGATTACCTGCCAAAATAAAATTTAAAGATTGTTCATAATTCATAAAAATGATAACAGAAAAATTAGACAGAAGTAAAAAACCTATCCCCGGCGCGCCAAGAGATGTAAAATTTCCCGGATACTTTGAAGCGACACTTCCTAACGGAATAAATGTAATTGTAATCAAAGATGAAAAATTCCCTATAGTATCTGCAAGATTTGTGTTCAAAGCAGGCTCGTTTTTTGACGGCGAAAAATACGGTATATCATCCTTCACTTCCGAGATGCTTACTAAAGGAACACAAAGCAGAAGCGCGCTTGAAATAGCCGAGCTTGTCGATTATCACGGAGCGTTTTTATCTTCAGGATGTGACTTCGATGCTACGTTTGTAAGCTGTTACTCATTAAAAAAGTACTTCGAGAAAATTTTTGATATTACTTCTGAAGTTATCCTTAGGCCTGCATTTGCAGAAGATGAAATAAACAGATTACGCGAGCAAAAAATTAACTCAATCATCTCCTATAAAGATGAAGGCGACTATTTAGCCTCCAGAATTTACAAGAAGAATATTTATCATAAGCTCCCTTACTCAAAGCCTTTAGAAGGAACTGAAAGTATTCTGACCTCACTTCAAAAAAATGACCTGGAAAATTTTTATAATACAAATTACAAACCGGACAATCTTATAATTGCTTTCGTTGGCGATATCGATGAAGCAAGAGCTGTGCAATTAGTCGAAGAAAAATTCGGCAGCTTCACAGGTGAATTTGTAAACAATACAGTTGCAGAAGATGAACACCTTAACCCTGAAAAGAAAGTATACATAGTTAAGAAACCAGGCGCAGTACAGTCTTCATTAAAAGTCGGTCATCTTGCATTCAAGAGAAACATTCCCGATTACATTCCTGCAAGCGTAATGAATACTCTGCTTGGCGGAAGCTTTACTTCACGTATCAACAAAAACCTCAGAGAAGTTAACGGCTTTACTTACGGAGCGCGTTCATTCTTCGACTGGAAAAAATATTCAGGCGACTTTGCCGTTGAAACGGAAGTAGGGAACAGTTTCACAGCTCCTGCAGTTAAAGAAATGCTGTTTGAAATCAACAAGATGAAAAATGAATACGTTTCCGATGAAGAACTTGCCAGTGTAAAGAATTATTTAACGGGAAATTTCCCACTTCAGCTTGAGACTCCTAATGCAATCGCATCAAAAGTTATCAGCCTGAAAATTTACGATATAGAAAAAGATTATTACAATACGTATATCTCCAAGGTGAATGCAGTTACTAAACAGGATATAAACGACGTTGCTATGAAATATCTGCATCCTGATAAAGTTACAATCGCCGTCGGAGGAAATCCCGATGAGATTAAAAAAGATATGATGCAGTTCGGCGATGTAGAAGTATTCGATGATGTAGAATAACTAGTTGTCAGTTGCCAGTTGTTAGTTGTCCGTTAATTGTTAATTCCTAATTGTTAATTGAAAAATGTCTGACGTAGAGCTTGTCAAAAAATTAAATACAAAATACCTCTCATTAAAAAGCGAAGTCGCTAAAGTTGTTGTTGGCCAGCAGGATATCATTGAACAGATACTTGTTACAATTCTATCCAACGGGCATTGTCTTCTTATCGGAGTGCCGGGGCTTGCAAAAACCCTTTTGATAAAAACTCTCTCGGAAGTTTTAGATCTTGAATTCAACCGTATACAGTTCACTCCTGACCTTATGCCGTCGGATATAACCGGTGTTGAAATACTTGAACCATCAGTTGACGGCAAGAATAATTTCAAATTCATCAAAGGACCTATTTTTACCAATATGCTTTTAGCGGATGAGATAAACAGAACTCCGCCTAAAACACAATCTGCATTGCTTGAAGCCATGCAGGAGCATAAAGTTACCGCTGCGGGAATTACATATACGCTCCGCGAGCCGTTCTTTGTGCTTGCTACACAAAACCCTATCGAGCAGGAAGGAACGTATCCGCTGCCTGAAGCGCAGCAGGACAGATTTATGTTCAATCTCTGGCTGGATTATACTACCCATGAAGATGAAATTGAAATCATAAAGAAGACTACTACTATGTACAAACCTGCTCCGGAGAAGGTATTTTCCAGAGAGGATATAATTATGTTTCAGGAACTTGTTCGCAAAGTCCCTGTTGCAGATGAAGTCATAAACTACGCAGTTACTCTCGTTGGCAAAACGAGACCGAATAATAACAACGTTCCTAAATACGTTAAGGACTACATCCAATGGGGCGCAGGACCAAGAGCATCGCAGTATCTTATTTTAGGCGCAAAGGCTCAGTGTATTCTTAACGGCAGATACTCTCCGTCAATTGATGATGTGAAGGCAGTTGCAAAACCTGTTCTTCGTCATCGCCTTATTTTAAATTTCAATGCAGAGGCAGATAATCTTACTGTGCTGGATTTGATAGATAAGCTTATCAAAGAATAAATGAATAACTTTATATAATTATAATTGTATATTTAAACTTTAATTTCTAAATTGAGAGTAACTAACATTTCTCTCTTATGAAAATAGCATATCTATTTTTAGTTTTTATTTCCCTCGTTTTGTTTTCATCATGCACTAAAGAATCAGCCACTATAGTTTCTCCCTCGAATACTCCCTATGATAGAACCATTTTTGTTGACCCGGTAAACGGGAACGATTTAAATTCCGGAAGAGAAGTTACTCTTCCTGTCAAAACACTCTTTAAAGCCGTCTCTAAAGCAATTAACGGTGATACTATTTATGTCAGGGGCGGAGTGTATACTTCATTCAAAGAAGTTATTATCAAAACCGGAACCGATTTAGGATATATTTTTTTAAGACCATATCCCGGAGAGTCAGTGGTTTTTGACGGAACCGGAGGAATCTATGCTGAGAATGAAGCAATTTTAACAATAAAAAATTCTATCTACATAGATATTTCAGGTTTTGAAATCAGAAACAATTTAACGGGTTCAGGCATTAATATTTTAAGCGAATCTAAATACTGCAATTTTATTTCAATCAGAAATTGTTCAATCAATAACATTTTTGCAGCGGGAATTTATGTCGGCTCTTCAAATTTTACCTTGGAAAACTGTCAAATATTCAATACCTGCCTTAGCAACCGCAACAGAGCTTTAGGAGATGCCGGCAAATGGCATG
Source organism: Ignavibacteria bacterium (assembly GCA_044226845.1). Lineage (GTDB taxonomy): Bacteria > Bacteroidota > Ignavibacteria > Tepidaquicellales > Tepidaquicellaceae > JAFDZO01. The sequence continues at coordinate 6,691 of JBGAGG010000011.1, read as the reverse complement.
CTGCTATAGAAACTTATTTCAAATATAATTATTTACCATATTCTACTTCTGAATTTATCTGGGAATCAGCATTTATTAATAATAATAAAATATACAACAACTGGGGTGAAGGTATAAAACTTACAAGAAGTAATGTTTTTAAAATATCTAACAACCAAATTTATAATTGTTACAACGGCGGTATCGTAATGGATAATTCCAGAAACGGAATAGTCTTCAACAATTTTATTTATACTACCGGTGATGAATACAATAGAATTACTTCAGGCTACAGCAGACCCATGCACGGAGTAATAATTTCCAATGAAAAAAATGAGTTTGCCGCGAATCCCGTCTCGGAAAATTTTGCGGTTTATAACAATCTTATAGTGCGAACAAGCGCTCCGTTCAGATGGTATTATGATGTAAATAATACTTCTCCGTGGAATACTTATAAGGAAATCAAAATATTGTTCAATACAACTTACAATACAATCGGCAAAGAAACCTTTGCGCTCGATGCTGATTTCGGACTTCGTAATCCACCTTCAAATAACGAATTTAAAAATAACATAATTTATAAGCCTAACTATAACTCTGTTCCCCAGAATTATCTTACAGCCAGCGGAGATTATTCTCAATACTGGGCAATTTCAAATAACTGCTTTGCTTCGGGAGATGTCCCTGCATTTTTAGCCAAAGGAAATATTTCCGGCAACCCCGCATTTGTGAATCCTTCTTTGCAAAGTCCGGATGGTTTTAAAATATCAACGGGTTCAGTCTGCTATGAAACAGGCATTAAAATAGGAAGCGTGGCAGAGGATTTCTTCCTCAATCAAAGGCTTGAAACTCCGTCTATCGGTTTTTATGAATTACGCCGATAAGCTCCGGTAAATTAATTATAACAAGGCGAAGGTTGAATTTTAATCTTCGCCTTTTTTATTGCTATGACGAATTTTTGACGGGTTTCTGAATTTCTCTATCGTTTTACAATTTGCATTTTTTTTTCTTCTCTTCGTCGGATTTTTGTCGGATTTTCAAAATCCTGTGTTGTTTTTTCAGTAATTGACTTTTGAAAAATCCGACATTGAGTTCGCTGCATGTCGGATTTTGAAAAACCCGTTGTTGTTTTTACAGTACTGATTTTTTTGGAAATCCGACGGAGCAACATTTCATGTCGGATTTTGAAGTGAAGCGAAATTAGAAACCTGTGACGAGATGCGCTATTTCACCAGTTCACTATCCCGCCATTTCATCACTTCCAATATAAAAAGAATAAATTATTCTTCAAAGAAAATCCTCCCTATATATAGGGAGAAAGTAAAATTTTTCTATTGCGCCTTCTTCAGATAATTTATGTAATCATAAACTGCATTCATTGCAGGGTCTACATTATTTTTGTAATCGGAAAAACTCAGCGGAGTATAAATTTCCGGGAAGACCCATTTTCTTTTATCGGATGAAACTGACTTCTGCCAGTACAGGCTCGATGCGCTGACTTTTATCCCAGTATTCGGCAGCTCAATAAAATTTATTTCTCCCGTGAAATTCGGACGCGAGCCCGTCGGCTCTCCTATGAAAATTGTCTGCGTGCTGTTTTCAAGGTCACCGACTAAATTCATAGCCGCTGAAAAAGTATTCCTTCCTATAATCGTAAATACTTTTCCTTTCTTGTTTATTTTATCATACCTTATAAAATTATTTATCAGATATTTATTCAGAAAATTATTACCGCCGCTGTTCAGCCTCAGATCAATTATTATTCCCTCAACATTATTTGAATCTATGAACTTAAAAACCTTATCGTAAAAATCTTTTATCTTTACACTGCCGTTGTTGCTTATTCCGTTCACCTGCATATATACAAAATTCACATCGGTAAGATGCTCAAACCAGAACATTTCAGTGCCGTGCTTTAGATATAACGGCAGGGGAGCAGCGGAGCCTTCGTTTGCATAAACATATTCATCGGCATTTTGCCCGTGGAAATTTGCATTAAAATCAGAAACAGATTTTTTTATATCCGCAGTAACTTTTTTGCCTGCATTATCTTCAAGCTCAAGCTTCAGCACATCTTTGGAATCGTTTATGCCAAGCCCGTATAAGTAATCGTTGTTCATCAGATACCTTGGTGTAAGCCAGTCAATTCCAAGCTCATTATCATGGGGGATTACCTCACTTATTTTTTTAAGAGCATCTTCAGTTTTATACTTCCCGATCTTTGTAACCTTCATACCGTTGTACTGCGCATAATCTTTTGTAATTCCTTTTATAAAAAGTCCGTCCTTAAATTTATAAAATTTTATCTTATACTCTTCCTGCTTGCCTCCGTTTTTAGGCGCTTGGAATAAAATTGTATGCCCGTCGCCAACGCTTGCAACTATTTTTGCAAGCTCTGTATTTATATGCTCGTCATCTAAGTTATCAATGTTATCCAGCAGCTCCGAAAATTCTTTATCCCACTGTTCTTTAGTAAGCGTCTCATAGATATTGTAATGTGTCTGCTCCATTCTTTCCTTCAGAAAATTTATATCTGCCTTCCATACTTCAGTCCTGCTCGATGTTTTATCCACTGTATGCGCAAGGTAGGTTTTAAATTTTTCGTCGTTTCTAATTTTATCGAAGTCAGAATCTTTGTTTACTTTCTCATCAAGATTTTTGAATTTATTTTTCGCTGCCGTCCTTAACCATTTCACTGCATTATCTGCATCACCGGAGAGCGCATAGCAGCAGGCGATATTGTAAGCGGAAGACTCCGATACATAGCCGGTCTTTATTGCTTCTTCATAGCTCTTAATCGATTCCTTGTAATTTTTTGTAGTGTAATAAAGCTCTGCCAGAGTGGTGTAGTAGCTGCCGTTATACCTGTCCCTTTGGATAAGCATTTTGTAGGCATCGATTGCCTTATCCCACTCTTTGTTATTCAGGTAAGTCTCAGCGGTTTTTATGGATGCTATATCCGTCTGCGCATTTGCAGAAGTAAAGGAAAATATAATAATTGAGAAAAAAAGAAGAAGTTTATTCATTTGCGAGATATTTGATTAGAGGAAATAGCGAGGGTATCTGCTTAGACTGAATTGGCGGGGAAAAGGTTTCGTTCGATTTTTCCCCATCTTTCCCATTTATTTTTATAAAAATTTAAGGCAAATTGGAACAAAAATTTTCTAAAACTTTAAATAAATTTATGCGCCCCCTATTTTTAACTATTGTTATATTATTATCATTTTGCTTTTCTCAATCTTATTCACAGAGTAAATTTGAAATTTCTCCCTATATTGGATATAATAGTGTGAATAAATTTACTATTGATTCCCATATAGATGATTTTAAATACTCTTCAGATAATGAAGTTCAAAAAACTCTTTCAATATCTTTTGGTGCAAATGTACTGTACAATATAAATCCTAAATTTAAAGCCGGAGCAGGGGCTGAATTTATTAAAGTTGATGATATTAGTTTTTTCACACCTTATGTTACAGCATATGGAGTTTTCCCTCTCAAATATGCCAAGCCCTATGTAAAAGCACAGCTCGGGATGACAAATGCTTCAACAAAATCATCAGATAGTTATAGAGGTTTGATGTATTCTATTGGTGTGGGAGCGTCTTTCAGTCTGAGTGACAGGCTGGATATATATACAGATGTTTCTTACAAATATTTTGATTTCAATACCCACCAACCTTACCTTGCACTATCTGTCGGCGCTACTAATTACAATACTGTATATAAATATAATAATGTTTATGGTACTTTCGGCGTAAGTATTCATTTATAAAAGAGATCAGAAGAAGGAAAAGTATGAGGGGAGAGCCAACAAGGTCTCTCCCTTTTTTGTTTGTGAGTATTATAAATGTAAGAGTCTGCAAAACTTTCATGTAAAAAATTTCTGACCACTCTGCCGCATCAAGTGCGGGACAGGCTCTTCCCCCTCCTTCGGAAGGAGGGGGATTTCATAGCATTTGAATTTTATCCACGGGTTGAAACCCGTGGCAATTAGTTTATCAGCTCAATGTAGGGGCGTATTGCAATACGCCCCTACGAACTTGCGCGGCATCCCCTCCTTTTTAAAGGAGAGCCTGTCCCGCTCCCGCAATAGGTGCGGGATAAACGCCGGCGGGAGGGACTGAGGGGCTGAAAGTCCGCCAAGGCGGAGCGGTATCATTCTTCCCCATCTTTCCCATTTATTTTTATAAAATTTTTATGGCAAATTAAAAAATAACTTTAAACTATCTTGAATAATTTCAAAGCTTTAATTCCGGTTCTATTCTTTTTACTTATAAGTATTTCCGCCTGTCAGAGCAGCAAAGACATATCAAAAGAAGAAACATATTCTCCCTGCACAGATAAGCTTTTTCTAGAGCTGCAAAAAAGAGATTCAACTACTTATACAGATTTTGAAAAAGATTATCTCCAAAAGAAGAGCGCAGAGTGCATAAAATACGGTGATAAAACTGAGCATGATAAAAAGCAGAAGACAGGTGAAAAGTTCGTGCTGGGAATTGCAATTGCCGGCGGAGTACTACTGGCAGTCTTATTATATTTCGGACTTGCCGGCGGAGGGCATTAGGTTTAAAATATTGTTAACCACACCCTGCCCCTCCTTAGTAAGGAGGGGGGTTTCATTGCTTATGAATTTTATCAACGGGTTAAAACCCGTGGCAATTGTGTTTGTGATTCATGCGCTATAACACCCCTCGGCTCGTTACTCTCGCCACTCCCCTCGAGGGGAGAGTTTTGATTTCTTCTTCCCAAAACTTTTCGAACCAAGTAAACTAATTCTCCCCTTGAGGGGAGTACCCGACTTTAGTCGGGGAAGGGGGCGGTATCATTCTTCCCCCTCTTTCCCATTTATTTTTATAAAATTTTAGGGCAAATTATGGGATAATTAATTATACTATTCGTTAACTAAATTTAAAGCTAATGCGACCCCTAGTTTTGATTATCTTTTTATTCTCATCACTTTGTTATTCTCAAAGTAAATTTGAAGTTTCCCCTTATATTGGTTTTGTAAGCGCAAGCAGTTTAGATATAGATAGAACTATTGGAACTTCTAAAACAACATTTAAAGACATAAAAATTGATAAACCTATTTCATTTTCGCTTGGTGTAAGTTCTGTGTACAATTTTATTCCAAATTTAAAAGCAGGGCTCGGTTTAGAATATTTTAAAGTTAATGATATAAATTTTTTTATTCCTCATATTGTGGCAATTGGAATATTTCCCAGTGACAAATTTAAACCTTACTTAAAAACTGAATTAGGAATTAACATTGCTATTACGCCATCCTCGAACAGTTATAAAGGAGTTATGTATAACCTAGGAGGTGGGTTAGCATACAGCATAAATCCAAAGTTAGATATTTTTGCTGACGTTTCTTATAAATATTTTGATTTTGATACCCACTTACCTTATATAGACATGCAGGTAGGAGTAACTGATTACAGCACACTATATAAATATAAAAGTGTCTCTAGTTCAATTGGAATTAATATTAGATTATAAATTCGATGACAGATAATAAGCCAACTCCTCATGAGTTATCACAATATTATCAAACTAACAGACAATATTTTGATGAGCTTGCAAAATATTATTTTGAACATGATAAAGAATTTTATCAGATAAATATTTATCCTCTTTACTCCACTCTATCACAAGGTCAAATAACATGTCCGTATTGTAAGCAAAATGTTTTTCCATTACGATGGAGTAAAACTTCTACTTCAGGAATAATAATGATAGTAGTAGGTGTGTTATTCACTCCGGTATTAATCGGATTATTATTTATTTACCTGGGTACTACAATGAAAGACTATACAAGTGTTTGCCCAAATTGTAAATGTAAACTTGGATAATTTAAAAATAAAAATTGGAAGAAAAAAAAATTGCATTAACTGATGAATTTTTGAAATTATTTCTTTCACAACATTTTCACTATGAGGTCGCGATGTTGTTGCATTGTGCCACTTGCCTCATAGAAATTAGGTATTTATTAGTTAATAATAAAACAATTGATTCGTCTTTTAATCATGAAAGTTTTGAAAGATTAATAAATCATAAGCATGTATATTTAGAAAGTTTAGTTAACCATTGTAGAACATTGATTATTTTTTTCTTTACTAAAAAGAAAAGTACTCAACATCCCAATGACGCTTTGGCACAAGATTTTTTTCCTACAAGCGATGATTGGTTTAATTTAAGTGGTGACGAAACTAGTACAATTAGAAGTTTTAGAATTAGAGCGGGTAAAGAAGTTATGCATTTAACTTTTAACAGAAAGTTTGATCAAGATCCAACAAAAGTTTGGTCATTGAAAATTGTTCCTGAAATATTCAAAATTGTACAGCTATTTATTAAAAATGTACCTACAAAATATCGTTCGCAGAAATTAAATGAAATAATGAATATTAAATTAATTGAAGAATATTTCCAGTAAATTTTACCTAATTTCTTAGCTAGCCAATTTCGTTATTGAATTTTCCGTTCCGATGCTGGAGCATCGGAACGAGATCTCTCAAACTAATCCGCCCTCTCCCCACTCTTCCTTACCTTGACTTTTTAAAGCATTATGCGTAATTTGTAGCTTGCCCAAAAAAGCATCAATTTATTTAGTTAAACGATATAATTTTCGACTATAATGGCACTACGTAAATTAAAACCGACAACACCGGCGACGAGATACTACAGTATTTCATCATTTGACGAAATCACG
>JBGAGG010000022.1:0-12936 GCA_044226845.1 Ignavibacteria bacterium | reverse complement strand
TGCATTCACTCTACAAAGTGTTTCCATAGTTTCCTGAAGTTTTTAATCCGAAAAATAAGACCATGGATTCAGTTAAGATAAATCATCAACGGATAAAATAATAGAGACGGTGAAAAATTGCCCCTCAGGAGGAGCATCTTATAAATATAACAGCGAAGAAAGGACTCAAACGAGCAAAACAATGGAAGAACCTACAGCACCGATACAAGAGACTGAACAAAACCGGAAGCATCCGTAAGAATTCAGGTAAGTCCTAACGGGCCATTGCTGGTAACAGGCAATGCGATAATTGTAAATACTGACGGCACGGAAACAATAAAAGAAGGTAAGTTTGCCTTGTGCAGATGCGGGCAATCCACAAAGAAAACCCTTTTGTGATGGAACACATAAGACAATAACTTTCGATTCTTGAAAATGGAATCAGGCAAACCGTCTAAGGAACAGATAGATCACTATTTTAAAACAAGCAGAAAGTATTTCGACTCGTTAGCTCTAAGCATATCTGCAGGAAGATAAAGAATTTTACAATAAAAATTTTGCCCATTATTATCACGGCAAAACAAAAACTGGAGAAGGAAGCTCAAATTAAATTATTTCTCTTTTTATTTTAATTTTTTTGGTTGGTGTTGGTGTATTTGTTTTTTTTGTTATTTTTATAATGAAAGGAACAGAAAATATATTTATGAAAAAATCTGTTGACTGAAAAAGAACCTATTGAGAATAAAAAAAATAAGGATTTATCAAATGATGCTTTGGATTCAATAAATCTTTCCTATATGAAAACGGATTTTGAAAAAGGGACTTACTTCTATAATCTTGGAGAGTATGATAAAGCAAAACCATATTTTGAAAAGGTTGGGAAGAGTGACACCGATTACCAATTTGCTCAGGATGTTTTGAAATCAATAGAAAGAAAAAATCTGCTTTAAAAAAATAAATAAATATGGAATCAGGCAAACCATCTAAAGAGCAGTTAGATTATTATTTCAAAACGAGCAGAAAATATTTTGACTCGCTTGCTTTGAAATATCAGCAGGAAGATAAAGCTTACTATGATAGTTTCATTGCGCCATATTATACTAACCCTCTTGTAAAGGGCAAGAGGCACAGGCGGAATTAAAATATTTATTTTTGTAACGGCATTTTTTATGATGAGCATGGGTATTCTTGCATTTGTAGTACTTTCCCAAAAAGGAGTTACTCTGGGAGATATTTTTCTTTTTGAAAATGAGCCTGATGAAACTGAAGTAATGTATGAAACTGTTACAACTACTGAGAAAAAGATATCACCGGAGTCTAAGGAGTTTGATAAATTTGATACACTTGCAGTTTCATATCTTAAATCTGATTTTGAAAAAGGAACATATTACTACGGTAGGAAAAAATATGAGATGGCAGAAGAGTACCTGAATAAGATTGAAAAAAAAGATAAAGACTATATCCCTGCGCAGGAAGTGCTGAAGATGATATCAAAAGAAAAGAATGACCGCTCGGCAAGAAAAAAATCTATAGAAAAAATAAATTAATACTAACAATATAAAACTAATGTTTAAAAAAAGACTAACAGCACCCCTCATTCTACTTATTCTATTTGTTTTTAGTCACGCATACGCTCAGACTTTAACGTATCAGTCATATCCGAATGATCCGTTGAATGCGAGAATTTATAAACTGGATAACGGACTCACAGTTTATATGACGGTGTATAAAGATTCACCAAGAATACAGACTTTTATTGCAGTCCGCGCAGGCAGCAAAAATGACCCCGAGTACGCAACAGGTCTTGCTCACTATCTTGAGCACATGCTTTTCAAAGGAACTGATAAATTCGGTTCAAAAGACTGGGCTAAAGAAAAACCTTTGATAGAAGAGATTGTACGTCTATATGATGTCTATAAAAAAACTACAGGTGATGATGCAAGAAAAAAAGTTTATCATCAGATTGACAGTGTTTCAAACTTAGCTTCAAAATATGCAATTGCAAATGAGTATGATAAAATGCTTGCTTCTATAGGTGCGACGGGTACAAATGCATTTACATCTAATGAGCAGACAGTTTATACGAATGATATTCCGTCTAATCAGCTTGAAAAATGGCTGACGATAGAAGGTGAGAGATATAGAAATCCTGTTATGAGATTATTTCATACAGAGCTTGAAGTTGTATATGAAGAGAAAAACCGCTCTTTGGATAACGGTAACTCAAAAGCATGGGAAGCGCTTTTTGCAGGATTGTTCCCAACGCATCAGTACGGAACGCAAACAACGATCGGTACAATCGAGCATTTAAAAAATCCGCCGCTAAGCGATGTGATAAAATACTACAATACTTATTACGTACCGAATAACATGGCAATATGTTTATCCGGTGATTTTGATCCTGATGAAGCAATTAAAATGGTTCAGGCAAAGTTTGGTTCATTGCCTTCTAAAGAAGTGCCTGAGTTTAAAGTTGCAGAAGAAAAACCCATCACTTCTCCCGTTGTAAAAGAAGTTTTTGGTCCTGATGCGGCGGCTCTTTTCATGGGATACAGATTTGAAGGAGCAGAATCTAAAGATGCAGATATATTACAATTGTTAGGCAACGTTTTATTCAACGGCAATGCAGGACTTATAGATTTTAATCTTAATCAGCAGCAAAAAGTTTTAACCGGTTATGCCGGAGCAAATATATTAAAAGATTATTCTTATCTATTTTTATATGGCAAGCCAAGAGAAGGACAATCGTTAGATGAAGTAAAAGAGTTATTGCTTTCACAGATTGAATTATTAAAGCAGGGAAAATTTTCTGATGATCTTGTCTCTTCTATTATAACCTTGGCGAGGACTGGGAAAAAGCATTTACACAGATTGACAGATTATCAAAAATTACAAAGCAGGATATCGTAGATTTTGCAAATAAACATCTTACCAATAACTATGTAGCTGTATTTAAAAGAACAGGTGAAGATAAAAATGTCGTGAAAGTAATTAAACCGCAGATTACTCCCGTTGATGTAAACCGTGATGCAGAGTCAGATTTCGTAAAGAACTTGATTGCAACTCCTTCACCTGATGTGAAGCCTGTATTTATTGATTTCAAAAAAGATATACAGGAGCTTCAGCTTCAGAATAAAGTGCCTGTCTATTATTTAAAAAATAATGAGAACGGAACATTTAATCTTGAGTTCATTACTGAAATAGGGACTAACAACGACAGAAGGCTGGGGCTTATAAGTTATCTTGAATATCTCGGCACTTCAACACAGACAGCCGAGCAGCTAAAAGAAGCGTTTTATAAAATCGGATGCAGCTATTCAATCAGCTCATCAAATAACAAAGTAGTTTATTCCCTTTCAGGATTAAGCGAGAATTTTTCAAAGGCGCTTGACTTATTTGCAGGACTTATAAACGATGCAAAGCCTGATGAAGCAGCTCTGCAAAATTTAATATCGGATATTCTAAAATCACGTAAAGATGCTAAGCTCAGCAAGAATGCAATTATCTCGGCAATGACTCAGTATGGTACATACGGTCCGAAATCACCGTTTACAAATATTTTATCTGAAGCAGAATTAAAAAGCCTGAACGCAGCTGAGCTTGTGACATATTTGAAAACAATTCCGCAGTATCAATATAAAATTCATTACTACGGTCCTGAAACTACTGATAACCTTGTAAGCACATTAAATGCAAAATTAAAAAATGATGCGTTAACTCCTGCACCCGCTCCGGTTGATTACACTGAACTTTCTGAAAATGAAAATACGGTTTTCGTAGTTAACTATGATATGGTTCAGGCTGAGATACAGATGCTTTCCAAGGGAGCTGATAAATACGATAAAAACCTTGCTCCTTATGTTACGATATTTAATGATTATTTCGGAGGCGGAATGTCTTCTGTTGTATTTCAGGATATGCGCGAATCAAAGGCTCTTGCATATTCGGTTTACTCCGTTTACCGCTCACCTAGACAGCTTGATGAACCTTACTCAGTCTATGCATACATAGGAACGCAGGCCGATAAATTAAATGAAGCTATGAACGGAATGAATGCCTTACTAAACGAGATGCCTGAGAATGAGTCATTCTTTAATGCATCTAAAGATGCTGTTATAAAGCAGATACAATCTGAAAGAATAACAAAGAATGCAATACTTGATTACTATGAAACATCACGAAAGAAAGGTCTTGATTACGATATTCGCCAGGAGATTTACAATACAGTGCCGGGCATATCTTTAGAGCAATTGAAAGGATTTCATAACCAATATATTAAGGGGAAAAAATTCAATATAATGGTGCTTGGCGATAAGAATAAGATTGATAAATCTGTGCTTGAAAAATTCGGTACCGTAAAGTACTTATCACTTGAAGATATTTTCGGTTATGGTGAAGTAAGCAACTAAAAAATCTATTTTTTCTTTGCTTCCTTTTAATGGAACTGTTTCCAAATATTGTTGTATAATTTCTCGTGGGATTTTATTAAAATACATAAAATCCCCGGATTTTAAATTATTAATAAAAGAAAAGGAGTAGTAAATGAAAAAAGTCCTACTATTTGCATTACTTGTAGTTGCTTCAATGACTTTATCCCAGTCATTAAAAGCTCAATCTCTTTATTTTTGTGAAAGCGTTGACGCAGACGGATATCCTATCGGTGAAAGCACGGTTTTCACAATTCCATCAGCAGGCGGATACTTAAACATGCTTGTAAGATTGCCTTATACAGCTGATGTAACATCAGTCAGATATGAGATCTATAAAGTAGATCCATACGGTTCAGAGTCTTACGATAATACAATTTATCAGGATGTGGAAAGAAGCTGGGTATGGTTCTGGAAACAAGTAACATTTTACAAAACCGGAAATTATAATGTTTACGTTTATGATGCAAACAATTATCTTTTAACATCCGGAACAGTTAGAATAAAATACTGATAGTTTTTATAATTTTATACAAAATCAGCCGGGCTATGTCCGGCTTTTTTATTTAATCAATTTTATATCTCCCCATTTCAATCGTGAGTCAAAAATTTCCATATGCGCATATTGCCCTTAACGTGCCGATTGACTCTTTATTTACCTATAAAATCCCAGAACATTTTTCTTCACAAGTCCAGCCCGGAGTAAGAGTAATTGTAAATTTCGGAAATAAAATTTTAACCGGAGTTGTAGTCGAACTTTCCGATAAAGAGCCTTTAAGAAAAGTAAAAGATATCCGCGATGTGCTGGATGATAAGCCGATTCTTGCCGAAGAAATGCTCTCATTCTGCAGGTGGGTATCGCAATATTACATTTCTCCCATAGGAGAAGTTGTATTCCTTTCAATTCCGAGAAATATAAATATAAAGTCCGATATTTTTTATCAGCTGGCTGATGATTATATAGAGAAGCTGAACGAATCAAAGCTGAGAGATAATTTCCTTTTCGATATAATCGATTATATAAAAAAACATAAAACAGCCGTAACAAAAAAACAGATAGAAAAAAAATTCAAGTTCAATGATCTGGCAAAGCAGGTAAATTTACTACTTGAGAGCGGAGTAATTTATAATGAAAGTCTTTATTCAAAGCCTACTAAAGAAAAAATTGTAAAATTTGTTTATCCGAATTTTACTTCTGAAGCTTTGGAAGAAGTGATTAAAAAAAATAAAATCAGTTCAGATAAACAGAAAAAATTTCTTACGGACTTACTGAAGTACAAAGATAAAGAGCTTAATGAGCTGATGAAAGAAACGGGCATCGGTGCTTCATCGGTAAATTCATTGCAGCTTAAAGAATTGATTAACATAAAAGAAGTAAGGAAAATAAGAAGTTCTGAAGATATCTTCGAAGAGACTGAAAAAAATGTAACATTAAATGATGACCAGAGAACCTGTCTTGATGAAATAAACTCTGCAATTGATTCGAGTACATTCTCGCCGTTCTTATTATTTGGAGTAACGGGCAGCGGTAAGACAGAAGTCTATATCAAAGCGGCTCAGCATACACTTGCAAAAAATAAATCGACAATCATTCTTGTCCCGGAAATATCACTTACTCCGCAGCTGATACACAGATTCAGAAGCAGATTTGGAGATAAGGTTGGAGTAATTCACAGCCGTTTATCTGATGGTGAAAGACTTGATACATTCGACAGAATAAAAAACGGATATTATAAAATAATTATCGGCGCGCGCTCGGCGTTATATGCTCCTGTAAAAAATCTCGGGCTTATAGTTGTTGATGAAGAGCACGATACATCTTACAAGCAGGAAAATTCACCAAGATATCACGGCAGGGATTCTGCATTAGTGAGAGGGAAGTTCAATGAGTGTGCAGTTGTGTTGGGCTCAGCAACTCCTTCTATGGAAAGTTTTTACAATGCTGAGAGCGGAAAGTACAAATTACTGACTTTAGATGTTAGAGCCGGAAATTTTAAACTGCCCGAAGTAAAAATTGTAGACCTGAACGAGAGAGAAAAATTAAAAGAGAAAGAGTATATAGAGTCGAACACAAATTTTATAAAAAAAGATTTTTTTGATTTAATTGATAAAGTAAGATTAAAATTTCTTTCAAAAGATTTGCTTGTAGATATTGATAAACGATTAGAAAGAAAAGAGAGCGTTATCATTTTACAAAACAGAAGGGGATTTCATACTTACATTGAGTGCATGTCCTGCAATACAGTAGAGATGTGTCCGCGATGCAGCATTGCTCTGACCTATCATAAGGCAATAGATTTGCTGAAATGCCACTATTGCGGATTTTCAAAAAAGAAGCCGATGCTTTGCACTACGTGCGGAGCGCAGAAGCTTGTTGAAATGGGAGCAGGGACTGAACGTGTGGAAGAGGAATTGATAAAGCTTTTTCCTGAAGCAAGGATTACACGTATGGATTCCGATTCACTTACTTCAAAAAATCATTATCAGAAAATCCTGAAAGATTTTTATGATAAAAAAATTGATATACTTGTAGGCACGCAGATAATTTCAAAAGGGCTGGACTTTCCCGATGTAACGTTAGTCGGAGTTGTGAATGCAGATATTGGTTTGCTAAATCCTGATTTCAGAGCGGGAGAGAAGACGTTCCAGATATTAACTCAGGTTGCCGGCAGAAGCGGCCGCGCCGAAAAGGAAGGTGAAGTTTTAATACAGACGACTCACCCGGAGTATTTTTTGTTTGCGAATGTTAAAGACCATAACTATTTAGATTTTTACAGGAAAGAAATTAAAATGAGAGAGGCGGCGAATTATCCGCCGTTCAGCAGAGTTGCGATAATTGAAATTAAATGCGAGGATAGGATGCTTGCTGAGAGTAAAATAAAAGAAGTGTATAATTTTGTGAAGATGAAAGATGAGACTAGTAAACTTGATATGCTGCCGCCGAATCCGCCGTTGTTTTCCAAATTGCGTGATAAATACAGATACCATCTTTTAATAAAATCCCCGAAACAAAAAGATGCCTCGGGGAGTTATCTCAATTCGGTTTTAAGAGCAGTAAAAATTTACGCTGAAAAAAACTTACCTACAAAAACACAGCTGACTGTTGATATAGATGCTGTGAACTTGCTGTGATAGTTACCTTGTTTTTATAATTAAATATTCATAAAATATATAAATTAATTATATTAAACTTGCATGAAAACAATTCTTTCTTTATTCTTATTATTCATTCTTGCAAATATCAGCTTTGCTCAGGATGCAAAAGATACAAAACAAAAATCAGGTGAGCCGGTTTCTACTATTGGATATATAGAAAAAGCCGAGTCGAAGTCCGGATATGGAATTAATGGATTTTATATTAAATTAACAAAAGATGAATATGAAAAATATTATGACAGAAAAATTGAAGTTTCAGGAAAATTATTAATTGTAAAAGGATTGACTGATGAAGAACTTAAAACCATGCAAGGCTCTAAAGAGGATAGATATTTCATAGAAGATACTGTAATCAAAATTCTTGAGTAACAGGAAACTTTTTTCAAAAATCCGTTATTGTAAATACTGAAAGGAGATAGAATAATGTTGTCAGAAGAACAAATAAAACGTTTAGTAGAGCTTCGTAAAGAAGAGATGGTTTTGATTACAAGAAAGGTTGACTTTGAAAAAGGAGAAACAGATAATACTGCGCCGGATGATAAAACAAGAATTGAACTTGAAAGAATAAATCTTCGGTTAAAGGAAATAGAAGAAGAATCTGCTCTAATTAAAGATCTTCCAAAACCAATTCCACGCGATCAGCTTGCTAAAGAACTTGAAGTATCGAATCGTACTGAAGATGAAATAATTGAAGATTATACAAACCGCTTAGATAAGAAAAGACTTGAAATAGAAGAGCAGGTGAGAGAGTATGTAAATGATAATGATTTAACTTAATTATTTAAAAATTGAATTGAGTAATTAATTATTTTTTTCAATATTAATGTAACAAAACATTAATATGAGAAAACTTCCCCCGCTTCTGCTCGTTGTTTTTTTTATCTTTTCATATGTAAATCTTTCCTTCGCTCAAAACTATGGAGCAAAAACAATTTTCAAAAAATATAACGATGCCGTTGTAGTAGTATATGCATGCGATATCTATGGCAAACCTCTTTCACAGGGAAGCGGAGTCGTGCTAAACAGTCAGGGATTGATTGTTACAAATTATCACGTATGCAAAGGCTCAAGTTTAATAAAAATTAAACATGAAGATTTATTAATAGAAGATGTCAGAATTTTAGGCGGTAATGAAGATGATGATATAATGTTCTTAAAAGTTGCTCAAAATAATTTTGGATTTATTCCTGCAGGCAACAGCGATAATCTTGAAATCGGACAGAAGGTTTATGCTTTAGGAAGTCCGCTTGGTTTTGAAAACTCTATAACAGAAGGAATAGTAAACGGTATAAGGAAAATTTCTGAAGAAACAAACGATACCTATATACAGCTCTCTGCCAGCATAACGCATGGAAGCAGCGGGGGAGCATTAATAACTGCAGGCGGGAAACTGATAGGCATTACCTGCGGCGGAATGAAGGAAGGGCAGAACATAAATTTTGCTATTCCTATAAATAAAGTTTTTGCTTCTGATATTTATATTGCAAATAAATTTGATGAACCTTTGACTGAAAAGACTGAAAAGAAGAAAACTAAGAAGAAAAAGAAAACGACTGAAAGTATAACAAGCACCGATACGGAAAAGAAAACAAAGAAGCCAAGAAAGAAAAAGAAAGAGACAACAGATATTACAAGCGGCTCTAATGAAAGCATTGCTAAAGTCCCGGGCAAAACAAGTAAGGATAGACCTGAAGAGAGTTCATATACTCAGTTAATGGAAAAAGGCAAGGATGCTGTTAAGTCAAAAGATTATAAATCCGGGCTGGATTATTTCACAAAGGCTATACAGCTTGAGCCGGGTAATTCCCTGGCATACTATGCAAGAGCGGTTTGTTACTTAGCATTGACAAGAATAGATGAAGCACTTCAGGATTTAAATTATTTTCTGAAAGACAGGCAGGATTTTGCTGAAGCTTATTTTATGAGGGCGGCAATTTATCAGTATCAGGAAAAATATTCGAACGCAATAAATGATTATTTATCATCGCTGCAAATTGATAAATCCAATATGTATTCTTTATATGGATTAGGCGAGTGTTATTATGAAACGGATGAGTATGAGCACTCACTGCTTTGCTTTAATACATTCATTGCTTTTGATAAATCCAAATCAGGCGCATATTTTTACCGCGGGCTCAGCCTGCTTCATTTAGGAAATGACTATGAAAATCTTGATGCATGTGATGACCTTTCAAAAGCTTATTCTATGGGAATGAGTGAAGCAGCGGAATATATAAACCAATATTGTAAATAATTGTTAATTTTTCTATTGAATACTATAAGGCACGAAGTTTACTTGCCTTTTTATTTTCATGCCTATAAATCATCTTTTTAGCCTAAAGATGAAATTAATATCATCCTTAAAAAAATTTTATAGCGCTTTAAATAATTGTATTCGCCGTACTTAAAACAAGTAAGAAACCGTGTTAATTTTGTTTTTGTAGTTAATCTCTTTATAAATATTTTGTACTTAAATTAAAACAAATCATGAAAAAATCTATAAGACTAAAATTAATCGTATTCACGTTTTTGTTAGCTGCGCTACTCAACTTTAATAATTTAAAAGCAGACTGGATGCCAACTACCGGTCCTGCAGGTGGCTTTGTATATTGTCTGGCGGTATCCGGTTCAAACATGTATGCCGGAACATTTGCCGGTGGAGTTTTTATGTCAACAAATAACGGACTTAACTGGACGTCAAAGAGTCTTGGATTAATTACAAAAAGAGTTACAGCATTGGCAGTATCGGGAACGAATGTATATGCAGCTACATATGGCGGTGGGTTTTACTTATCCACTAATAGCGGAAATAATTGGGCAGTCAGTAATTCGGGATTATCTAATTTAAATCTTAATGCAGTAGCTGTATCAGGTGCAAATATTTTTGTCGGAAGTTATGGCGGCGGAATATTTTCATCCACTAATAATGGCACAAGTTGGACTGCAGTTAATAACGGATTAACCAACATGGATAATTGGGGATTAACATCAAGCGGTACTAATTTATTTGCAGGCTCTATGTCAGGAGTTGAAAAGTCAACCAATTCAGGAGCAAGCTGGTCTACAACCACTCTGACCGGAGAAGATATAAGATCTTTTTTCAAATCCGGAGCAAATCTGTATGCTTGCGGAGATATGGGACAAATTTTCCTTTCTACAAACGAAGGAACAACCTGGAGCCCAATTCATGTAACCGCAACAACAAGAAGAATACTCTCTGTTACAACTTTAGGTGCTAATCTTTTTGCAAGTACAGAAGTGGATGGAGTTTTTATGTCAACGAATAATGGAACAACCTGGACTTATGCCGGAGCACCGGTTCAATCAACATATATAAATTGCGTGTTTGGTTCCGGAAGCACACTTTTTGCCGGCAGTCGCACGTTGTATAAAAGCACTGATAACGGAGCTAACTGGGTAATGGCAAATGACGGACTCTCTGCTTTGACAATCAGATATTTTGCTTCCTCAGGTAGTAACTTATATACATCAATAGACCCTGCCGGTGTTTTTTTATCTACCAATAATGGTCAGAGCTGGTCAGCTATAAACAATGGTCTTCCACAAAATACTTACAATTTCGCAATTACTTCAGTTGGGAATACATTATTTACAAGTATATTTCAATCTGGCATTTTTAAATCAACAAATAATGGTGCTAACTGGTCTTTTACCGGATTGCCTGCTGCAACTATCGGCTCATTTGCTACTATAGGAACTGATATATATGGTGTAAGTAACACCGCCTATAAGTCAACTAATAACGGGGCAAACTGGATTACTATATCTCCTCCTGCTACAGGAAATTTTGTACAAGCGTTTGCTGACGGTACAAATATATTTCTATGCTCTCAATTCACAGGTGTTTATCTTTCTACAAACGGTGGAACGAATTGGACTCAGGTAAATTCCGGTTTAACATCTCTATTTGTTAAAAGTTTTGTTTCTAATGGCAGTGCTATTTTTGCAGGCACTGATACAGCGGGAGTATTTAAAACAACTAATAATGGAGCAAACTGGATACCTGTCAATAACGGATTGCCAAATAAAAGAATAAACGCTTTAGAAAAAGCCGGTTCTACTGTTTTTGTTGCTACAAATTCAGGCGTTTATTACTCCACGAATAACGGTTCAAGTTGGCAAAATTTCAATCAGGGGCTAAATAGTGATATTACTGTTCTTTCGTTGCACAATTACAATAATACATTGTTTTGCGGCACTGACGGACAATCGTTATTTAAGAGACCTGTTTCAGAAATAACCGGAATAGAAGTTTCAGAAAACACCGTTCCCGATGGATTTATTTTGAATCAGAATTATCCAAATCCGTTTAATCCATCTACCCAGATAAAATTTACTATTCCTGAAAAAGCGATTGTAACTTTGAAAGTATTCGACTTAACAGGAAGGGAAGTTGCAAGATTAATTGACAATGAATCAAGAAGTGCAAATAGTTATTCTGTAAAATTTTACGGGGAAAATTTAAACTCAGGTGTATATTTTTATGAATTGGAAGCAGGTGAATTTAAAGAAACAAAAAAGATGCTGTTGATAAAATAACAATAGTAAGGATTTTTCAAATTTGAAAATTCAATTTAATTTACTTGATAAGTTAGTTCTGACTAAGTAATTTATACGTTTGCAGAATCAGATTGTTCGATTGAAATCCTGTTAGAATTTTCAAATCATAGATGAAAAAAATCCCCGGTTTAATTTTATTTTGTTTGTTGTTCTTTTCCAATATTTCATTTGCACAGAAAGATACGTGTAAAATAGGAATGTATGTGTTATCGTTGTCAGATTTTAAAATAGATGATCAGAGCTTTAAAGCGGATTTCTGGATATGGTTCATATATGATAACGACAGTCTGGTAATGAAGGATGCAATTGAAGTGATGAATGCAAAATCTACTGAGTTCAGTAATTATTCAATAGAGAAAAAAGGCGGCAAGAACTGGGCGCAGATGAAATGTAAAGCTGTTATAAATCAGAACTGGGATGTAACAAAATTTCCTTTCGATAAACAGAACCTCTTCATTAAAATCGAACACACGATGCTGGATGCCGATGAAGTTGTATTCGTTGCCGATTCGGAAAATTCAAAAATAGATTCTACATTTTTTTTAGATGACTGGGATATAAATTCGTTTCAGCTTAAGAGTATTAAAAGAACTTATAACACAACTTTTGGTGACCCTGTGTTAAAAGGTTCAAGCACATATCCCGGAGTGGAAGCAGAAATAATAATTACCCGCGCTCACTCACAGGGAATTCTTGTAAAAATGCTTACAGGTGTTTACGTTGCTTTTTCAATCGCGCTGCTGGGATTTTTGATTAAGCCTTCGCTTGCCGATAGGCTCGGACTTTGTGTAGG
>JBGAGG010000010.1:0-132971 GCA_044226845.1 Ignavibacteria bacterium | reverse complement strand
CAGCAACAGGAACAATGACAGGTAATGTTACAAATGTAATCAACGGTAACTTTAAAAGATGGTTAGCTGCAGTAACAGGAACGATAGTATTCCCGATAGGAGCACAGGTAACTACTGACAGAATTCAAAGCACTGCACCTTTAGCGTCATCTGATAGATTCTACTCTCCTTCGACTGAAGAGTATGCAGGTACGGTTGGATATACTGTATCTGAAGAAAATTCTGATGCAAAAGATACAAAGGTTCTAAAAACAAATATTGCTGATACTAAAGCAGGCAGCAAATCAGAAGTCAATAAAGGGGGCAATTCCGATTCACCTGATGCAGTAACTAACTATACAAGAACTGCTTCAATTAATTTTACAGTTGCTCCGTCAGTAGGCGGTTCGTTGACTGCTCAATGGATTGCTACTCCGGGCGGAACTAACGGTCTTCCTTTATCTGAAGGTGCAATAAATATAACAGGAACATCTGATGACGGTTTCTGGAGAATTGATGCAGGCGACGGTTTAACAGGCGGTACATACGATGCAACATTTACCGCAACAGGTATTGCCGGTGTAACTGATTACACTCAGTTAGTTCTTTTAAAGAGAGCAAACAGCAGTTCGCCTTGGACACTAGACGGAACACACGTTACTACAACAGGTTCAAATTCAGCACCAGTACTTTCCAGAACAGGTATTACAACTGGCTTCTCCGAATTTATTGTAGGCGGAGATCCGAATCCATTACCGGTTGAACTTTCTTCTTTTATATCCTCAGTTACATCAAGAGAAGTTAAACTTAACTGGGCAACAACATCAGAGCATAACAATTCAGGCTTTGATATTGAAAGAAAAGCCAACGGAACAGAAACATGGAATAAAGTTGGTTTCGTAGCAGGAACAGGAAGTTCAAACACACCTGTAAATTATTCATACACAGACAGAAATCTTAACACAGGTAAATATGATTACAGACTGAGACAAGTAGATTACAACGGAAACTATACTTATTATAACTTAGCAAGCTATGTAGAGATCGGTGTACCGGGAAAATTTGCGATTTCGCAGAACTACCCAAATCCGTTCAACCCAACAACAAAAATCAATTATGATTTACCTTTCGACAGCAAAATTTCAATAAAGCTGTTTGATATGAGCGGTAAAGAAGTTGCCAGCCTTGTAAACAATGCAGCGTTATCTGCCGGATATTATACCGTTCAGTTTAACGGTGCAAATTTAGCAAGCGGTATCTACTTCTATACAATCAGCGCTCAAGGTCCATCTGAAAAATTTGTTTCAACAAAGAAGATGGTACTTGTAAAATAATTAAAATAAAATTGTTATTGTCATCAGACTATTGCAAATCCTGATCTGCTGATATAATAGAAACCCTGAAGGCTTCCTTCAGGGTTTTTTATTTTATATCAGTATCATGTATAGAAATTTATTTTATATATTGTAAGCGGAACCTAACACGGCTTTTTTTGTTTCAACTTTTATCATCTAATTTCATCTAATAAAATATTCAACAAATGTTAAAATTATTAAGAACTTCTTATCTTCCTCAGCATTTAAATATTGTGCTTTTAATAACAAGGATAGCCGTAGGCTCAATTATGCTTACTCACGGAATACCAAAGCTGATGAAGTTTTTTTCAACAGGGGATATAACATTCAGCGACCCGCTGGGAGTCGGGACAATTCCATCTCTGATGATGGCAATATTTGCAGAAGTGTTTTGCTCAATTTTAGTAATACTCGGATTAGGAACAAGGATTGCAGTCATTCCTTTAATAATTACTATGCTGGTTGCAGTTGTACTTGTTCATGCAAGCGATCCGTTCGGGAAGAAAGAACTTGGACTGATGTATTTAACAATTTATATGTTCCTGATAGTTGTGGGAAGCGGAAAGTATTCAATGGATGAGTGGCTTTTGAGAAGACAAAGAAGAGATGATGTTGAAATTTTAGAAAAGACTTCGTAATTAATACGAAGTCTTTTTTTATTTGTATTTTACTTTATCGGTAAAT
Source organism: Ignavibacteria bacterium (assembly GCA_044226845.1). Classification (GTDB taxonomy): domain Bacteria; phylum Bacteroidota; class Ignavibacteria; order Tepidaquicellales; family Tepidaquicellaceae; genus JAFDZO01. Next base: position 130,953 of record JBGAGG010000010.1, on the reverse strand, counting down.
CATAAATCCTGTAAGTTTTATAAACATGCGCGCCGAGCTTTTCAGACGTCTGCTTCATAGCATAGTTATCTTCAAGCACCCATGAGATCTCTGCGCCTTTATATCCTTTCCTGTTGCCGGCTTTAATTATATCCTGATAAAAAATAGCATCGATACCTTTCTTGTGATACTCTTTATTGACACCCATTATAATAACTCGAAGTAAGTCAATCTTTCCTTTATAATAAAGCAGTTTGAAAATACCGGTAGGGAATAATGTTCCGTCCATTTTATGGAGCACCTGATTAAAATCAGGCAGCGCTAATGAAAAGCCAATTGCTTTGCCATCTACCTCAGCAAAAATTATAAAATCTTCTACCGCTATTGGTTTTAGTGCCTTTGCAATATATTTGAATTCATCTTCCGTCATCGGTACAAATCCCCAGTTTTCTTCCCAGGCATTATTATAAATTTCTCTTATTCTCTGAACTTCATTATCAAAATCTTTTAAGTTTACATTTCTTAAAGTAATATTCTCACGTTTTTTAACCATGTTTGAAATACGCTCAAGCTGTGACATCTTAGCATCATTCTTTATAACTTCTTTCGGAATATACATTGCATATAAATCCTTTGCTTTAGTGAACCCGTAATCTTCAATCAGATCAATATAATACGGCGGATTATAAGTCATTAAAAGAACAGGTGGAGTATCAAACGCATCTATAAGCAATCCGCATTCATCATTTGTGGAAGGGTTCACAGGTCCGCGTATGGTATCCATGCCGTTATCTTTTAAAAAATTATATGCCTTATCGAAAAGAGCGCGTGAAACCTGTTTATTATTAATGCATTCAAAAAATCCAAAAAAACCGACTTTATCATGGTGAAACTTATTATGGTTATCATTTATAATCGCTGCTATTCTCCCTGCTAACTTTCCATCAACTTCAGCCAGATATAACTCAACTTTAGAGTGCTGAAAGAAAGGATTTTTATCAGGGTTAAGATTGTTCTTCACATCGAATTTCAGCGGCGGCACCCAATTAGGGTATTCTTTATAAATTTTCCATGGAAAATTTATAAACAAATTTTTATCGGAGTCACTCATGACTTTCCTTATTTTTATATCGCTCAATTGTATTTTTTATTTATTATTAACATAAAAAATTTAACTCTAATTTATAAGTGAAATCAATATGTATTCACAAATTCGAAAATGTTTCTTTGCAAGTTTCAGGCGTCTTTTTTAATTTGTATCAAAAAAAATTCTAAGGGAAATTTTTTACTCACAAATTTAAAAAAGTTTCTTTGTAAATTCGAAATAATTGTCGTAGCTTTGACTAAAACTAAAATCAACATGAGAAAAATTTTAATAACTCTTATCTTCCTTCTCGCCTTAAAAGATAGCTACTCAGTTGAAAGCTGGGTTCCGGCCGGAACAATGTCTGCATCAAATTCTGACTGGGTATATGCTATGAATTCAAATGCAGCAGGAGAACTTTTTGCATCAAGCTGGGCTGTTGGAATATATAAAGGAACTGCCGGCAATAATACAAGCTGGTCATTTTCCGGTCTAACAGGAAAAAGAATAAGTGATATATTTATTGCACCTAATGGAGATATCTACGGATACTCACATACAACTAGTATAGCCTATATCCACCGATCCACTGATAACGGCGCATCATGGCAGGATGTCTTTACAAGGTCATTGCCGAATAATTATGCCGGAGGGGGCGGAATGGTATTTCCGGCTGACGGCTCTATTGTTGCGGCATTCGCTTATACTAAGGGACCTACTATAGGCGATGTTGCAACGCTTGTGCTAAAATCAACTGATGGAGGAAACAACTGGGTGCAAAAAGCAATTCTTACAGGGGGGTTTGTAGGGGGTATGAAGCTTTTAAAAGACGGAAGAATTTTTATGGGGACTTCATTAGCCGGAGTTGTAAAATCTACTAATAACGGTGATAACTGGTCTAATATGACTACATTCGCTCCTATATTCATTCACAATGTTTTACAGGATAAAGACGATGCAATTTATGTTTGTGATGCATATGGTCCTAACCGTTCAACGGATAATGGAATTAGTTTTATCAGTATAAGTACTCCTGCACCTGCAGGCGCAATGATAGAGGCATCTTTTGTAGATTCCCGCGGACATTTTTATATTTCATATAATCATGACCACATTTACAAATCTACAAATAAAGGTGATAGCTGGCAGTTAATTACTGGAGGGATTCCCGGAACTTCATATATATATTCGTTTTGCGAAGCTAACGGAAAAATCTACGCAGGAACAAATAACAAAGGGGCATTTTTTCTTTCAACTGATGTTGTTGGTATTCAGCCAGGAATTGAAATCGTAAAAGAGTTTAAACTAAAACAGAATTATCCGAATCCGTTTAATCCTTCTACAGTAATCTCATTCTCACTACCAAAATCTTCTTTTGTTAATTTAAAAGTGATGGATATAAACGGAAGGGAAGTTGCAGTGCTACTGAATGAAAGTAAGAGCTCAGGAAACTACGAAGTAAGTTTTGATGCAGCAAATTTAGCAGGTGGAGTTTATTTCTATAAGCTTCAGGCTGAGGGATTTACTGAAACTAAAAAAATGATTCTTCTAAAATAACTTTTATAAATCAAATTCACCAAATTTATTTTTTATTTATTTTTAATTCATGGATAACCCGATAGCCTTGTTGAATTATACATAGGACTAACAAACTTAATGAAAACTAAAATCTTAATTTTTTTATTTCTGCTTGCAGGCTTGGCGCAGGCAGGGACATGGGTGCCGACAGGTTCACTGGCAAGTAACTGTGCAATATTTACAATAACAGGAACAGTTACTAACGATGTAATTATATCGGATTATAACTCACAGCTCCAAAAAAAATCTGCCGGAAGTAATTCATGGGTTCCGGCCGGATTAGTCGGAAGGAAAGTCCGTTTCCTTACAACATTAGATGACGGAACTATCTTTGCAATTTCAGGCACGGGTTCATATATTGCTTCGAGTACATCAATGATACATCGTTCATCTGACGGTGGAAATACATGGCAGGATGTATTCAGCAGAAATTTTCCTTATAATAATATGGTTGGCGGAGCAATGACTGTGCTGCAGGATGGCTCATACTTAGCCGCTATCCCTGTGCAAAAGGGACCTACAATAGGAGACTTTATCTGGACATACATTTATAGGTCAACCGATAACGGAAACACATGGTTTGCAAGAGATTCAATGCAGCTTGGTGAACCAAAGGGTATGATAACAGTAGGTGATAACCAAGTACTTGTCGGAACTACACTTGATGGTGTTTACAGAAGCGTAACAGCAGGCGACCACTGGTGGCCAATAGATACTACTTCGCATTTTTTCGGAACACGTTATACTATGGATGTTGCAAAATCTCGTGAAGGAACTATCTATTACACTCAGGGTGCAAAATTGAGAAGAAGTACCGACGGCGGTATTAACATAGCAACTTTATTAACACCGAGTCCTTCTTCATCTATTAATGCCCTTTGTGTAGTTGCAGATGATGAAATTTATATTGCTACCGATGATAAGAAAATTTATAAATCAACAACAATGGGCGAGAGCTGGCAGTTAATGACTACCGGACTTCCCGCAGCAGCAAATGTTTACTCATTAAAAATTATCGGCGGTAAATTATTTGCAGGGACATATGCTTACGGAGTTTATTATTATGAGCCTGATGCAGTGAGTGTATCAAATGGCACTATTACAGTTACCGGATTTGAATTAAAACAAAATTATCCGAATCCGTTTAATCCTTCTACTAAAATTTCTTTTTCGATAGCTAAATCTTTATTCGTAAAACTATCGGTTTATGATATGATTGGAAGAGAAGTTTCTTCTTTGATAAACGAAAATAAACCGGCAGGAAATTATGAAATAAATTTTGATGCATCAGCTTTATCAGGGGGAATTTTTTTTTATAAATTGCAGACGGAAGTATTTACCGAAACGAAAAAAATGACTCTTTCCAAATAATAAAAACTTATTGTCGTAGCGTAGTAATAAATTGCCTCTTGCGGGTTTAGAGCATAGAGGCATTTTTATTCGTCTATCTGACATACATTTTCTTATTCTGTATATCTATTGTAATAGCCTTATCCTTGAACATTTCGCTTCCAATCAATGCTGGATGAATCATTTTTTCTCTGAAAGTTACATTTTTATTTTTCATTTCTGTTGATGTAAGACCATTAATCTGAACTGAGTTTAGCGAGGTAACATAATCATTCAATTTTGTTTGAGTTATAGGTGTTGTATAATCCTGTTTTTTTGTATTGGCTGCATCTAAGCCGAGCTTTGACATGTATTCGGGTCTGATTATGAGCGTATTATATCCACTGCCTGTGTCAAATTCTGCGTTTAACGTCAGGGTGCCATTAAGTATAACTGGTATATACATATCAATTGCATAATCTGCATAAACATCAAGTAATATAGGAATCATTGTTGAATTGCCTATAATCTTTTTCAGGCTTTTCTTGGTTTCTATAGTCAGGATTTTATTCTTGAAGTCTATAGTGAATGGTTTGCTCTCAAAAAATTTTAATGAAATAATTCCATCAATTCCATACTGGTCTAATGGTGCATACATTCCGGTAAGAACGTCAGTAAGTTTGTATGAGTCAATGCTGATAGAAGGAATCTCAAAAAGCTCACCGTCTATTCTTTCACCATCGTGTCTAAATCCTGTTTCAAAGCTATGAAACTTTGCTGTAGGTTTTATCTTTTGGTATACTTTATTTGAAAGAACATTCATTCCTCCACCAGTATCGAGTAGAAAATCTGCTGTAATTGAGTCATTTATGCTTACAGTTACAAAGATAAATCCGGTATCTGTAATTTTTAAAGGAACGGACTGACAAAAAGATGTTTTGCTGATACTGAGGGATAGTAAAGCAGTGAAAACAAAAACAATAAATTTGTTAACTTTCATGGTTTGGTAATTTATATTAAATTATAACTTATCTACATTAGACGTCTTATTTTGTACTAATGTTTCGAATAGAATTACGAGTAACTCCATTTAATACCTGCTTTTTTTTTTCTAAATTCACAAATGCAAAAAACTATACCTCTTTTACTCCTGATAATTTTATCAGTCAGCCCCTTATTTAATCCGGTTTATTCGCAAGAGAAAAGTCCGGTAAATCCCACTTCAGCTAAAGAGCGCTTAGAGACATTCAGCTATAAAAAGAAGATGCAGGAGAATTCTATATTAAAAAATATAGAGTTTACAAACTTTGGTCCTTCTATTATGAGCGGACGCGTTGTTGATGTTGAAGTCAATCCTGCTGACCCGACAATATTCTATGTCGCTTATGCTTCTGGCGGGCTGTGGAAGACCGTTAACAACGGAATGTCATTTACTCCGCTGTTTGATAACGAAGCGGTGATTACCATAGGGGATATTGCAGTTGACTGGACAAATAATATTATATATACAGGCACAGGTGAAAATAATTCGAGCCGCTCTTCATACTCAGGTACAGGTATATATAAAACTACTGACGATGGAAAATCATGGAGCAATATAGGACTTGGAGAAACTCATCACATAGGAAGAATAACAGTTGATTCAAAAAATCCGAATAAAATATTTGTTGCTGCACTTGGCCATTTATATTCATCAAATCCTGAAAGAGGAATTTATATCAGCGAGGATGCAGGGGCTAGCTGGAAGCATACTTTAAAGATAGATGACAATACAGGCGGTATAGATTTAGTTATCGACCCGCAGAACTCCAATAACATTTATGCTTCAATGTGGTATCGCACAAGAAGAGCGTGGAATTTTGAAGAGGCCGGCGCAACATCGGGAATTTATAAAAGCAGTGACGGCGGGAATACTTGGAGCTTAGTTACAACTCCTTCATCAGGATTTCTAACGGGCAAAGAAACCGGAAGAATAGGGCTTGCCATCTATCCGAAAAATCCGCAGATAATTTATGCCTGCGTTGATAACCAGTCACCTCGTAATAAAAAAAATGAAGATGAAGAGGATAAAATTTCAAAAGATGGATTAAGGAAAATATCCGAAGATGAGTTTATGAAAATTGATACTTCAAAGATGAAAGAATTTCTTGAAGATAACGGCTTTCCGCAGGAATACTCTGCAGAAAAAGTTTTTGAAATGGTTTCGAATAAAACTATAAAGCCAAATTCACTTGTCGAGTATCTTGAAGATGCAAACACGCTTTTAACAAATGCAGATGTGATAGGAGCAGAAGTTTACCGCTCTGATAATGGCGGAGTAACTTGGAAGAAAACTCACTCAATAGATTTAGAAGGCATCTTCAGCACTTACGGATATTATTTCTCAAGAGTTTCGGTATCTCCAAATGATGAAAATAAAATTTATCTATTGGGAGTGATTGCTATAAAATCTTCTGACGGCGGAGTTACATTTAAGTCTATCAATGAAGATAATGTTCACGCTGACCATCACTATATGTGGAGCGACCCGAACCGTGACGGGCATCTGATAAACGGCAATGACGGCGGATTGAATATGTCCTATGACGACGGGAAAACCTGGCAGAAGCTTAACGCTCCGGCAGTGGGGCAGTTTTATTCAATCAATATAGATAACGAAAAGCCTTATAATGTTTACGGCGGTTTGCAGGATAACGGCGGATGGGTAGGACCCAGTAACTACGTGCATAATCTTGACTGGCAGCAGTCCGGTGAATACCCTTACAAAAGCATAATGGGCGGTGACGGTATGCAGATGCAGATCGACAGCAGAAATAAAGACATTGTTTATACAGGCTATCAGTTCGGGAATTATTTCAGAATAGACAGAAGCAAGAATGATTATAAGCAAATTACTCCCCAGCATAAGCTTGGTGAACGGCCTTACAGATTTAACTGGCAGACTCCGATAAAACTCTCTCCGCACAATCAGGATATTTTATACATGGGCTCAAATAAACTTCACCGTTCAATGAACAGGGGAGATTCATGGGAAGCTATTTCAGGTGATTTAACAAACGGCGGTAAAGTTGGCGATGTACCATTCGGAACACTTACAACATTGGATGAATCAGTCTTAAAATTCGGATTGCTGTACACGGGTAGTGATGACGGCGCTGCTTATGTTTCTAAGGACGGAGGAAATTCATGGGAGAAAATTTCCAATGAGCTGCCTCAGAATTTATATGTTTCAAGAATAAGGGCTTCAAAGTTCGATACATCCAGAGTTTATATTTCTTTGAATGCTTACAGATGGGATAATATGGAATCCATTATTTACGTATCGGATAACTATGGAAAGACATGGGAGAGAATCGGTAAAGATCTGCCGATGGAACCTGTAAATGTTATTATTGAAGACACTGAAAATAAAAATGCATTATTTGTCGGGACTGACGGCGGAGTGTATTGCTCGCTTGACGGAGGGAAAACTTTTAATTCAATTAGTAAAGGTTTGCCGAATGTACCCGTGCACGATTTAGTTATTCAGCCGAGAGAGCATGACTTAATAGTCGGCACTCACGGCCGCTCGTTATATAAAACAAATTTATCCGGTATAGAAAAATTAAATTCGGAAAATCTTAATAAAGATTTAGTCTTTTATGAGCCGGAGAGCGTGACTTATAATAAATATTGGGGAATGAAGCGTGATAATTTTGATGAACCTAATGCTCCAAAATTTTATTATACTTTTTACAGCAAAAATTCAGGCCAATATAATATCACAATTTCTGCTGATGATAAAATTGTAAATCAGCTTTCAGGAAATTATTCTTCAGGGATAAATTACATTGAATACGATCTATCCTTAGACACAATCGTTGGAAAATCTTTTTTCGATTTTATAATAGATAAGTATAAGAACGATAAAAAAATAAAAATAAAATTAACTGATTCGCAAAAATATTATCTTCCTCCCGGAAAATATAAAGTTGAGCTTGATGCTAACGGAGTAAAAGAAACAAAAGAGTTCGAAGTAAAGGAAAGCAAAAGGAATAACGGAAATCCTTCTCCTTATTCAAAAGGATATCCTAAAGAGAAGGATTAAGTAAATTATATTTTATTGTTTTGGCTCAAGGCCGGGATTACCCGTATCAAGCACAAATTTCCATTTGCCGGCTTTATCTTTTTTCCAGATGGAAACATATGTTCCTTTGCGGATATCTTCTGTGCCGTCTTCTTTTTTAATTTTCATTTCGTAAGTTCCGTAAGTGTATCCCATCTCTCCGGAAGCAGCAACGTCTCCGTAAAGCGGAGCCCATGTAAGCTGCAAATTTTTATCATCATTACTTAGCATTTCCTTAGAGATATCTTCTTTGCCGACTATCGGATAAGTAAAGGGCCTTAGCAGAACTCCGTCATCGGCAACATATTCAAGAAAGGCGAAGTTCATACCTTTCTCTTTAGAAAGATTGGAAAAATCTATATCAGCCTGCTTTAATTCATCCTTAGCATCACGGAAAGTTTTTGCAGAAAATTTTGGAGAAGAAAAAGAAATTTGTGAAATGAGTAATAAGAGGGGAAGCAAAAGTAAAGATTTCATATAAAGTGTTTGTTTAAAACTTAGACAAACACTTTATATAAACTGTGACAATTATTGTGAGACTGTTATCTGCTGCAGCTCAGAGCCTGTTCCGAATGTTCCGTTACTTCCACACATCATCCAGCTGAAAAAATAAATTCCCGGCTCCTGCGGAGCAGTAACTTTAAATTTAAACTCGTATTTGCTGCCTTTCTTCACACTCTTTTTTACTGTAACTGAATCAATTCCCCAGATGTTATTATTTCTTGCATTCATTCTCGGATCAGAATAAATAATCCAATACTTTCCTTTTTCCCAGGCTTTACCTCCGGTATTTTTAAATGTAATGCTTACCGAATATGTTTTTCCTGCCTGCATATTCGTCTCAACTTTTTGTGAAGTGAACTCTGCATATTCACGGGCAGGCTTTTCTTGAGAATGAGAATTGATAACGAAGGCAAAAAATAAAAGTAAAGCAAGTAAACTGATTTTTTTCATAATAGTCTTTTTAGATTAAACTAAGAAATGTATGTATTGTTTCATAATAAATTCTTGGCATTAAAAATGTTTAATATATTGGTAGAAATTAAATGAAAGGACTACTAAATGATAATCCGAAGAACCTTAACCTCATCTAATCCTCCTCAAAATGACTACGTTAACGGCGCATTCACAGGTATTTTTTTCCTTCTTTGGGCAATAATAATTATATTAATTGTTTAATTATTAGTAGTTTATGCTATATTTAGAATATTGTCTTAATTCTTTGCTTTTTGAAAGTATGAAACCACATTATTTGTAAAAATCACCTTTTTTAAAATTCTTCATTATTTTCAATCGGAAAATGCAACGACTTAGTTGTCATAGCATTGTCTGTAAAGTCAACACTGTGACAATTTGTCTCCTTGTTTAATATTTTGGCACAGTAAATGCAATAGCGTATTATAAGTAGAATTTATTTTTAAAATATAGTAAAGATTAGATATTATGAAAACAAAAGAAAAGATTTACAAAACAGGTTTTACAAATTTTGAATACATCGGTTTTGCAGGTATTGCCGTATTGTTGTTAACAATAGTTATTGGCTTTATAGCTTAATTCTCAATTAAAAAACAACTCAAATTATTAATTTAAAACCATAAACCCTTATGAAAACTCTAAAAAGCATTAAAAAAGTAGGTTACACAAAATTTGAATATGTAAGCTTTGCCGGTATCGGTATTCTGCTTCTTACAATATTAGTAGGTTTTATCGCAAGATAAATTTTCCCTGGATATAAAATTTTAGCTCCGGTCCCAATGCCGGAGCTATTTTTTATACTCTTTTTTTGAGATGTTTTTTTATGTAGTCCCTTTCAAACTCTTTTAAAAGCTCATTCTTACTGCTTTCATAATCAGAAGAAACTTCTTCATCTATCAATACAGGTTCCTTAGCAGCTAAATCACCGTCAATTTTTATTCTATCGGGTAATAAATCACTTGATATAATTCCGTTTTTGCAAAGCACTGAAGCGCGTTCGGCTATATTCTTTAACTCTCTTATATTGCCCGGCCAAGGATATTGGAACAGAAGATTTTTTACTTCTTCAGAAATTTCTTTTATCTTCTTTCCGTTCTCTTTCGCATACTCTTTCATAAATTTTTCAAAGTAGAAAATAATATCGGCCGGCCTGTCTTTTAAATCAGGAAGATGATATTCAAACACATTTATTCTGTAATATAGATCTTCTCTGAACCGTCCGTCTTTTATCATCTCTTTCAGATTTCTGTTTGTAGCTGCCAGTATTCTTACATTAGTTGTAACAGGTTTTGGATCTCCCACCCTTTGGAATGTTTTTGTCTGCAGCACTCTTAATAATTTTACCTGAAGGGGAGTATCCAGGTCTCCGATTTCATCAAGGAAAATTGTACCGTTGTTTGCAATTTCAAAATATCCTTTATGATCTCTTATTGCGCCTGTGAATGAGCCTTTTGAGTGTCCGAATAATTCAGATTCAAGCAGCTGTTCGGGAATAGCAGCGCAGTTTACAACAACAAATGTATTTTTACTTCTTTTGCTGTTCTTATGGATAAACTCGGCGAGTACTTCCTTACCCGTTCCGTTAGAGCCTGTTATTAAAACAGTAGAATCTGACTGCGCAACATCGGCGGCTTCAGTCAGGATTTTTTTAACTTCTTCACTCTTTGTTTCAAATTTGAATTCAACTTTCGGAGGTGATGATTTCGCGCTTTTCTTTAATTGTGAATTTTCTTCAAGAAGCTTTAATCTCTCAAGCCCTCTTTCGATACTTAATAATAATTCTTCTTTGTCTACAGGTTTTGTAAGGTAATCGAATGCGCCAAGCTTGATAGATTCGAGCGCTGCTTTTACGGATATGTATGCTGTTATTAAAATTATTACAGCCTGCGGATTTATTTTAAGAATTTCTTTGGTAAGCTCAATGCCGTTCATGCCCGGCATGTTAAAGTCGGTAACTATTATATCATACACAGTATTCTTAACATATTGTATAGCTTCCTCTCCGTCGATTGCAGTTGTAACATCGTGGTTAGCTTTATACAATACCTGTTTTAGAATACTTAAAGTAACATTGTCGTCATCAACAATTAAAATTTTAGCCATAGTATTAGGGGTAGTTGTTTTGGTTACGGATTTTATGAAGTTAACTAATAGTGAAAAGTATTACAATTTGTTAATTTTTCCCTTAGAAAATTCTTATCAATCAAATTTTTTTTTAAAGTAATAAAATATTTTGTAAATAATTGTTATATTGAAAGCCTACATGGCGAAAAATCTATTTTTAATATTTTTTATATTTATTTTATCGGATTTATTTTCTCAGGATTTGCATTTCAGAGAAGTTTGCAAGGTACCGTTGAAAATTAATGAGACTTCCGGAATAGAGACAAACGGGAAAAACGAACTCTGGAGCTTTAATGACAGCGGCGGTGACCCTGAAATTTATTGTTTTGATACTACAGGCGCGATGAAAAGAACTATCGTTTTGAAAAATGCCGTTAATATAGATTGGGAAGATATTACTCAGGATGATAAAGGAAATTTTTATCTTGGAGATTTCGGCAACAATAATAATGAAAGAAAAGATTTAAAGATCTATAAAATTCCAAACCCGTCAAATTTATTCAACGATACCGTAGTTGCAGAAGTAATAAAATTTTCATATCCCGATCAAAAAGAATTTCCTCCTTCCGGTGAAAATAAAAATTATGATATGGAGGCATTCTTTGCTTACAAAGACTCTTTATATCTTTTTTCTAAAAACAGAACTGAACCTTACTCGGGATTTCTAAGAGTTTATTCACTGCCGGTAATTGCAGGGGAGTATAAAGCAAATTTAATCGACAGTATTTACTTAGGTTCAGGTCCTTTTTTCAATGACTGGATTACTTCAGCAGATATTTCACCTGACCGTACAAGTTTTGTTTTGCTTTCAAATAATAAGTTCTGGCTCTTTAAAATAAAAAACGGCGTGCCCCTTACAAAATGGGAGCACACCGAAATATTTTTGCCGACTATTTCTCAAAAGGAAGGCATCTGTTATATTTCCAGTGATGAACTTCTTATAACCGACGAAGTTAATAAACAACTCGGCGGAAATTTATATTACATTAATATAAAAGATTACCTTCAGCCCGGTAATTAAAAGCCGTCCGGTATTTCTATAGGTTCGTTGTTATTCGGCTCACGTCTCTTCTTTCTGTCCTGTTTACCTTCAGAACCGAATTTATATGTCAGAGATAAAAATACGCTTCTAGAATCTCTTCTTCTTTCAAATTCATCATAAAAATTTATATCTGAAATAGTACCATGAAATTTTTGTGAGTTAAATACATCTCCTACGCGTAAGTTTAAGCTTAATCTTTTATCCATGAAATCTTTTTTAAGGCTTATATCTGCTGAAGAAAAAGGGTCTATCTGCCCTTGTGCGGAAATATTTTTTCCCGAGTAAAAATATGTTACCTGCAATCCTAAATCTGCAGGCAGCGATAAAGTTGTGAACAATCTTCCGTTCCATGAATAAGCAGTATTTGTAAGTCCCGTTAAGTTAGTAGCATCATTTTCTGTTTTTGAGTAGCCTACAGTTCCGTTTATTGTCCATTCCTTTATCGGGCTGGCATTCATCGTAAGTTCAAAGCCGTAAGATTTCGAGCTGGCAAAATTCTCCTGTGTATTCAGTGTGATTAAGCTGTCATATTGCAGTCTTACTCTTGAAATTTTATCATTAGTCTGTCTGTAATAAATAGAAGGCGTAATAATTGCCGATGTAAAGTACTTTATAAAATTCAGTTCTAATGAATTTGTATACTCAGGCATAAGGTCAGGATTTCCCGATTGATAGTTCAAAGGGTCAGATGTATTCAGAAAGGGATTCAAATCATCTAAGTCAGGTCTTCTTATGCGTCTGGAGTAACTAAGCTGAATTTCTTCTGTTGCACCGAGCTTTTGTGAAACACTTGCATTAGGGAAAATGCTGAAATAGCTTTTTGTAAAATCCGTATTGGCTGTAATCTGATTGCCCTTTGAATTTGTCTGTTCACCTCTTAAACCAAACTGGTAAGAAAAATTTCCTATCTTATCAGTGTAAGCAATATAAGCTGAATTTATCAACTCCTGATAATCAAAAATATTCGAGTTAGCTCCCTGCACAAAAGTGTTTGTATTGTAATCATAACTTTCGCTTCTTGAATCGTCGTATGTTTTTCTGTATATCGATTTCACACCAGTTTCCAGTTTGCTGTTCTCACTGAATGGAGAGATAAAGTCTAACTGAAAATTTACTTCATCGTTCTTATCATTGCTGAACTGATTATTTCTCGCCTGCGGAAAATTCAGCGGTAAGGAATAATCTATCAGAGTGTTTTGCGTTCTATCGCCTTCACTTCTTGTATAGCTGAAATCACTCGTTAAAGTCTGCTTAGGTTTTTCAAACTTTAGCAGATAATTTGCGCCGATGCCGTAGGTTTTTCCGTCGTTGTAATTAAAATCTCTTGTAAGGTAATCGCTTGTCAATGTACCATTGTCGAATACAGATGTTTCGTTGCTTCCTCCTCTGTTCCTTTGCCTGTTGTTATAGCTGAATGTAAATCCCAGATTTTGTTTCTTTGTAAGAGTTAGGTCAATACCTGCTCTTACTAAATTAGAACGCATTCTGTTTTGATTATCGCTTTCCGAATATATATTTGTCAGTGCTGAATTGCCGAATGTATTTCTGTTATTATATCCTGTCATGTTCATATTGAACGAACGGAAATCATAGCTGCCGTTCAAGCTATAGCTCTTCGAACGGGAGTTCAAATTTAATGAGCCGTTATATTTATCATTATTGCCTGCATTCATTGTTACACTGCCGTTCATACCTTCATAGTTTTCTTCATTTTTCTTCATCACAATATTGATGATTCCGGATGAGCCTTCTGCATCGAACTTTGCAGTAGGATTTGTCATAAGCTCAACTGATGAAACTTTATCGGCAGGGATCTGCTCAAGTATTGTTGAAAGATTCGAGCTGTTAATGCCGAACGGTCTGCCGTCAATATTTATTTTTACATTTGCTCCTCCGCGAAAAGTGATATTATTATCCTGGTCAACTGTTATACCCGGAATATTTTTTAAAATATCAATTACACTTCCGCCCGTAGTTGTCATTCCTTTATCAACATTAAAAACTTTCATATCGGGCTTGAACTCAACGAACGGCTTTTCAGCAGTTACATCTATCTCTTCAGTAGTTACTCCCGTTGTCATTTTTATAGTATCAAGAATTAAGTCGGGTATTTGCGGAGTAAAAACAATGCCCGTCATAACTGCTTTTTTATATCCGGCAAAGCTTGCAATTAATTTATATCTGCCTGCTTTTACATCTGTTAATACAAACTTTCCTGTTGCATCTGTTTCGCCGCCTGTTGCAAGGCTGGAATCCTTTTGTTTAAATAACTGAACAGTTGCAGACTGTAACGGAGTATTATTATCTTTATCGTAAACAAACCCCGTTATTGTGCCTTTAAAGTTTTTGAATTTCTCCCTCATTTCAGGAGTTATTTGCGGATTATCTTTTGGAGTTTCTTGTGAGAAAAGTTGAAATGGTATCGTGAGTAAAAATAAAACAACTACAAAAATGTTTTTCATTAATAAGGTAAAATTTATAAAAATAATGCTAAATATATGACAATCAAAATAGTTAAAGGTTTAACAAATTATACGGTTTTCACCTTATAATTCCTTTAGCTTTTGTTTGAAATTATTTTAGAGAAGGCAGTTATTTAAAGCAGGAAAACTAATAGTCTCTGTTTTTCCCGAATCTTTTTTTACCGTATTTGCTTCCTGATAAATAAACGATTATTGCTACGACAATATGAATCCAGAACCATGGGTTTTGTGTTCCCATATGCTGGGCAATCATAATTATTACAAATATTCTGGGGAAAAAAACTGTCAGTAGTACACTTATGAGATTATTAAGAGTAGTTGTGGGAAGCGAATCAAAAAGAAAAAAACCAATGATTGAGATTCTCGGAAAAAATAAACTGAAAACTAAAAATACTACATCAATTGGAGTATTAGTTAAAATCGGCGGCATAATTCTAAATTTAAATTTTGTAGTAAACTAAAATATGAGTAAAATGTGGAAACTTCAATTAACAAATAAACTATTCAGACATAAACTTTTGAATCAACATATGAAAATGATGAACACCTTCCTCACGGGCGGGAGAAAATCTTCCTGATTTATATAGCTGTGAGTTAATTCCTTTCTGAACATTTTCTACAATCGCTTCATCTTCACGCTCAACGCGGTCAAGGCCAGCGCCGGCTCCCATATTATACTTACTCTCATCCGATATATACGTTATAAACGAAACTTTTGTTAAGTCTTTTGCAAGAGGGCGGACAATATTTATTGAAAGTCCCCACGGATAAAAGTTGAACATCATATTCGGAAATATCCAATAGTAGTAAGCAACAATTTCTTTTTCAGGAGAGTTATCGAATGTTACTTCACCTGATTTTGCTCGGCCTACCTGAAGATTAGAATACTTATAAATCTCCTGAGTATAGTTTGCATAATCCAATGCATCGTTGAGACTTTTATGAATGTAAGGAATATGAAATCCCTCAAGATAGTTTTCACAGTATAAAGCCCAGTGAGCTTTCACAAGATAATCTTTCGAGCGGTTTGTATCTAGCACAAGCTTTTTAAACGGAAACCAGTGAAGCCGTTCTTTAATCTCTTTAAAAAACTCTTCGAAAAGTGATAAAGGATTTAATGAAGCAAAAATTAAATTGTTAAAGATTTCAAAGTTCACTTTAGGAAGGTTATCTTTTTCAGTAGGGAAGTTTTCACACTGCTCGAACTCAGGCATGAATTTAAATTTTCCTGTCAGATCAAACTGTCTCCCGTGATATCTGCATCTGAGTGATTTAACATTTTCACTTCCTTCGCATATTATATTTGCACGGTGAGTGCAGATGTTAGAAATGCAGTTTATGTTGTCATCATAATCGCGAGTTAGAAGAAGCGGTTCATTCATAAATCCCTCCAGCATAGTAAAAGGGTATACCTGCCCGGGTACTTTAACTAAATCCGTATCTCCGATGAACTGCCACGTCTTAGAAAATATTTTTTCTTTTGACTTCTCAAAATATTTTTCATCTTTATAAAATTCAGATGGAAGTGTAGGAGAATTTTTTATATCGGGATTTATATTGAACATATGCAGTGAGGTTATAATTACCTAAAAATATTTTTTTATGTTCTTGAAAACCTGCTGTCAAGCTCATCGGTTGTAATACGAATCACAGTCGGTCTTCCGTGCGGGCATACATACGGCATTTTGCATGCAAATAAATCGTCAATCAGTCTAATCATTTCTTCTTTCTTCAATGCGTCTCCTGTTCTCACTGCGCTGTGGCAGGCAAATGACTTCGCAAGGTTATCCCGTTTCTCAAGATTTAATTTTAACTCATACTCTTTATACTGGTCAATTAATTCCTGAAAAATTTTATTCTCGTTTCCGATTTTTACATCGGCAGGCAAGCCGTATAGTTCAATCGTTTCATCTTTGCCTTCTTTAAAGTTAAAACCAAGATTAAATAACTCCTGTTTTAATTCAATTGCAATCTGATAATCTATTTTAGTCAGCTTGAATTTTATTGGTATAAGTAACTGCTGTGCAAATGATGACTGAGACTCCAGCATCAGTAAAGCTCTCTCATATAAAATTCTTTCATGCGCTGCATGCATATCAATTATCATCAGTCCGCTTTCAGTCTGCACCATTATATATTTTAATCTGTACTGCCATACGTTAAAATTATGCTCTTCGTTTCTTTTATGCTCGATTATATTGGAGTTCTTGTTTTTATCTTCTGCCTCGTTTTGCTCGAATACAGTCTCATATTGATTTTCATCTATTGGTCTTGACGCTTCAAAGATTGAAGTAATTTTTGCAGGCTCTTTATTGTCATTACCGAACGAAAAATTTCTGCTTTGAGAAGAAGAATTGCCAAAGTTATCTCCTGCAGGGGATTTATAATGAAACGTTTCTTCTTTATCTGTTCCCGGAATTGTATCCTGTCGGTTAAAACCTACATTGAAAACTAAATCAGCTTCTCTCAAAGCAGCTTTGACTGAATTACGAATGAAACCAAACACTGCTCCTTCTTCCTCAAATTTTACTTCAAGCTTAGAAGGGTGAACGTTCACATCAACTTTCTTCGGGTCAGTTTCTATAAATAAAAAGAAAGAAGGATAATCTCCCTTTTCAATCAAGTCATCATAGCCCGAGTAAACTGCAAAGTTTAAATTTTTACTCGTAAAAAATCTGTTGTTGAGATAAAAATACTGGTCCTGCTTTGACTTCTTTGTGAAATTCGGCTTAGAAATGTAACCTTTAATTTTGATATATTGATTTTCAGAGTGTACTTTTATCAGCGAATCAGAAAACGCTATTCCGAATAGTTCTGTAATTCTTTCTTTCAGTTCATGTCTCGGCAGATCAAAAATAGTGTCTTCGTTATTGATAAACTTAAAACCGATATCGGGATTTGAAATAGCAAGCTTAATAAATGTCTCGTATATATGCTTGAACTCAGTCTGGTTCGATTTTAAAAAATTCCTTCTGCCCGGAGTGTTATAAAATAAATTCTTAATAGAAAACGAAGTTCCTCTTTCACAGCTTACCTTAGTTACTTCCTTAAACTCGCCGCCTTCAATTTTTATCATTGTGCCGACTTGTTCACTTTCCGTCTTTGTCTTCAGCTCTACCTGTGATATAGAAGCTATCGAAGCCAGCGCTTCTCCGCGAAATCCAAGAGTAGAAATATTTTCGAGGTCTTCATACGTTGATATCTTGCTCGTTGAATGTCTTTCAAAGCTCATCAACGCATCTGCTTCCGTCATTCCAATACCGTCATCGATCACCTGTATTAAATTCTTACCCGCTTCTTTTATTATAAGACAAATATTCGAAGCGCCTGCATCGATAGAATTTTCCATTAATTCTTTCACAACGGATTCAGGTCGGGATACAACTTCTCCCGCTGCAATTTTATTGGAGAGAACCTGCGGTAATATTTTTATTTTATCTGACAATTTTTATTTTTCAAACAATGCTTTTACAAAATTTTCACTGTCAAATTCCTGTAAGTCGTCTATCTGCTCACCGACTCCTATAAATCTCACAGGCACGCCCATCTCCTGATTTATCTTTATTACTATTCCGCCCTTTGCAGTTCCGTCAAGCTTAGTTAAAATTATTCCTGTAAGTCCTTCCATAGCTTTTGAAAATTCTTTTGCCTGGTTAAGTCCGTTCTGACCCGTTGTCGCATCAATTGCTAAAAATATTTCATTGGGAATATCAGGAGTAATTTTCTGAATCACTCTCTTTATCTTCTTAAGCTCTTCCATCAGATGCGTTTTATTATGAAGTCTTCCTGCAGTATCAATTATAACTATATCCGTTCCTTTTGCTACCGCTGACTTCACCGTATCGAATGCAACTGCCGCCGGGTCGCTGCTCTTCGGATTCTGAATAATATCTACACCTGCGCGATTTGCCCATATCTCAAGCTGGTCATTTGCCGCTGCTCTGAACGTATCTGCAGAACCTATAACAACTGACTTTCCGGCATTTTTAAAATTATATGCAAGTTTACCTATCGAAGTTGTTTTACCTACGCCGTTAACACCGACAATCATAATCACATAAGGCTTCTTTGTAATATTAAAATCAAATGTTTTAAAATCAGATGTTGACTGCGCAAATATTTTTTTCAGCTCATCCTGAATTAGTTCGTTTAGTTCTTCCTCTGTTTCATATTTATCTTCTTTTGTTCGTTCTTTAATATTTTTTATTAACAACTCAGCTGTTTCATATCCGATATCCGATGTAATAAAAATTTCTTCAAGCTGAGCAAGGAAGTTATCATCAATCTTGCCTGTTGCTTTTATTAACCTGTTTACTTTCCCGAGAAGATCATCCTTAGTTTTAGTAAGGCCTTCTTTTAGTTTTGAAAATTTGAACTTATCAAAAAATCCCATGTATAAATTTTTGTAAAATTATTTAAAATAAAAAACCTGACAAATCGATAATCTGACAGGTCTTTTAAAAATTAATTAGATATTCAGTATTGATTAATTGTAAATATCAAGAAGGTTTCTCGAAATAATCATCTTCTGAACTTCCGAAGTCCCTTCGCCGATAGTTAAAAGTTTTACATCTCTGTAAAGTTTTTCTATCATAAATTCTTTCATATAACCGTAACCACCGTGAATCTGTAATGATTCCGTAGTTGCTTTGCATGCAGCCTCTGATGCATAATATTTTGCCATCGATGCTTCCATTGCAAACGGTTTTCCTTCATCTTTTAACTTTGCAGCTCTTAAAGTAAGAAGCCTTGCTGCTTCAACTTCCATTGCCATATCGGATAACTTGAACTGAATTCCCTGGAACGAAGATAAAGTCTTTCCGAATTGTTTTCTTTCCTTCGAATATTTTATTGCCAAGTCTAAAGCGCCCTGTGCAATACCGACTGAAAGCGCTGCAATAGCAATTCTTCCACCATTAAGAATTTGCATACACTGGTTAAATCCTGCGCCTTCATCGCCGATTAAATTTTCTGCAGGGACTTCAACATTATCGAATATTAATTCTGCTGTATCTGAGGAACGCATTCCGAGTTTATTTTTTATCGGAGCATTCGTAAATCCCTTCATACCTTTTTCCATTACAAAAGCCGAAATACCTTTATTGCCTTTTGTCTTATCGGTCTTGGCTGTTACAACATAAGTTCCGCCGACAGTTCCCTGTGTTATAAACATCTTGCTTCCATTAATAATATAATGTCCGTCCTTTTTTTCAGCTGATGTAGCCATACCGCCGGCATCACTTCCCGAAACTGCTTCGGTAAGACCCCACGCTCCAAGGCTTTTCCCTGATGTAAGGTCAGGTAAATATTTTTTCTTTATAGCATCATTACCAAATGAATAAATATGGTTGGAACATAGTCCATTATGTGAGGCAACTGTTAATCCGACAGAAGGATCTATTTTAGAAATCTCTTCGATAATAATTGCGTATTCAGTTGTTGTAAATCCGGCTCCGCCGTATTCTTCAGGGAAAATAATTCCAAGGAATCCCATCTCACCCATTTTCTGCGCAATTTCCATAGGGAATTCTTCTGACTCATCAAATTTAGCAATTACAGGAGCAATTTCATTATTAGCAAAATCTCGTGCTAATTTTTGAACTTCGAGTTCTTGTTCTGAAAGATTAAAATCCATTATTTAATATATGTAAAAGTGGAAAATTAGGAAAAGTGAATATACTTATTTTGCAATTTTTGTAATAGTGAAAAATTAGGAATAAGATTTTATGAATTCGGTTATACCCAGTTCTTTTAACGATTCTAAAACACATTCTTTTGCTTCATTTTCTATCTGAGTAGTGTTATCTTCATTTTTGCACCAGCAGATAAGTATCATTTCGTAATTGGAAGCATTGAACTTTGAAAATACAAACGAAGGGGCAGGCTCTTTCAAAATATCCGTACAATTAAATATATTCCCATTGATTTTAGTTCTGACATCTGCAGCTTTAATATCAAAAGGGACAATAAATGCAAACCGTATTTTGTAGTTTGTTGAATCATAACTGAGATTTGTTACGCTTGTTTTTGTTAGTTCTGTATTCGGGACTATTAATATTTTACCGTCAAGCGTTATCAAACGGGATGACCTGATACCTATTTGTTCAACTGTTCCGATAGTTCCGGTGGATGTTTTTATTTTTTCTCCAATTCTGAAAGGGCGGTCAATCAAAATTACAATTCCGGCAATTATATTTGCCAGGGTTTCCTGCGCAGCCAAAGCAACTGCCAGCGAACCTATACCAAGAGATACTATGAACGAATTTATATTTATTCCGAATCTATCGAGAATAATTATCAGAGCAATAATAAAAATTACAAGCTTTAACAATTTTGAAAGCAGGGAAGTAAAGTTTGCATCAAGCTGTGTATCTTCCTGTGAGCGTTCCACGTACTTTTGAAAAAAGAAAACTATTGCTCTGAATGTTATATAACTTGCAAATCCGATGGATAGTATAAAAATAATATTTTCAATGAGCATAAATGTAGATTCATACTCGAAAATGTTTTTCCCGATGAATGACCTTCGAAGATATTTAACTGCTACAAGCAGTCCTATAAAAGGTACAACTATTCTTACAAATGTAGCTGAAAAAAATTTAGCTTTTTTAATTAATGCTGTTTTTGAAAAACGTTTTTTTATTAAGTAGGCTGTAAAGTTGGCAATAAGAAATGAGGAAAGAAAGATAACCGCTGCTATGATTAAATTATATTTTACAATTATGATTTTAAGTATCTGCTGCCCGGTTTTGTAATCGGAATTTCATTCAGCCAGTCAGGCACTTCTTCAGGCGGAAATTTTATAACTTCTACTTCTGCTAATGCATGCTGCTCAACTCCAAAATCCGCGCCGCTTTGTCTGTCGATTACATATCCTACTCCAACGATATTTACTTTCACAGGGTATTTTTTCAGCATATCAATTACCTCAACAACGCTGCCGCCTGTTGTAACGATGTCTTCAACTATTAAAACATTCTCGCCTTCTTCAAGTTCAAATCCTCGTCTAAGGCTCATAACTCCGTTCTCCCTTTCAGCAAAGTTGAACCTGACATTCAGTAAACGAGCAACCTCCGCGCCAAGCACAACTGCGCCCATAACAGGGGAGATGACTACATCTATTTTTTTATCCTTAAATTTTTCAATGATGCCTTTAGCAAGAGCAGTATTGAATTCTGGAAACTGAAAAACTTTTGACTTCTGAAAATATTGCGGACTGTGATAGCCCGATGTAAGCACAAAATGTCCTTCAAGATATGCATCAGCTTTTTTGAAAATTTCGAGAACTTCTTGCTTATTCATGCTATTTAAAAATTTATGTACCTGCCACAAAATCTCAAAAACACTAAAAATCACAAAAATAAAATAAAACAAATTTTTCCTTTTGTGAAATTTTGAGATTTAGTGTTTTAGTGGAAATTTTACAATTTGAAATAAAATCAGTTCAGTTTTATTTTTTGAATTTTGTTCAATTTTCGCCCTAAAAACCTTTCGCTTACATCTTTAAATTTATGCTGAAAATCAGTTACGAAAAATTTATGCTCGCCGGCTTTTTTTTGTGTGTTAAGTAAATTCTTCTGAGTTAAAATTATCTTTGCCTGCTTTGCAGTTTCTTCACCTGAATCAATCAGTAAAATCTTCTTCCCAAGCACTTTTTGTATAGTATTTTTAAGAATAGGGTAGTGAGTGCATCCTAAAATTAAAGTGTCTATGTTCAGCTTAGTGAATTCGCTCAGATATTCTTTCGCAATAAGTTCTGCAATTTTATTATCCGTCCATCCGTCTTCCGCCAGCTGCACAAATAATGAGCATGCTTTTGAAAAAACTTTCGCTGATTTATTTTTCTTATGAATTTCCTTTTTATATGATTCCGTCTGAACTGTGCTCATGGTGGCAATCACTCCGATTCGTTCGCTCTTTGATTTATTCACAGCAGCCTCTGCTCCGGGAGTTATCACACCAATCACAGGCACCTTAGTAATCTTTTGCAAAAACGGCAGCGCATTTGCTGATGCAGTATTGCATGCAACAACAATGAATTTAACATTTTTCTTCAGTAAAAATTTAAGACACTCTATAGAATAGAGTATAATAGTTTCTTTTGATTTCGTTCCGTACGGAAGTCTGGCAGAGTCTCCCAGGTAAATTATATCTTCATTAGGCAGGATATCGAACAGAGATTTTGCAACCGTTAGTCCGCCGATACCTGAATCGAATACGCCAATCGGTCTTTTCTTTAGCTTGTTTTGTAGTTTTTTGTCTTCCAAATTTATTATAAGTAAATAAAATACTCATTTATGTTTAAATGAGAAATGTATCTATATTGCCATGAAATCTCCTTTTGACACTAAATCTCAAAAACACCAAAGAACACCAAACTTATATTTTTTATAACAAATTATTTTGTGAGTTTTTGTTCTTTAATGTTCTAGTGGCAAATTCTTTCCCTAAAACACCCATTACGAATTAAGTATCTATTGGTATTTATTATTCGTATCTTACAAACAGATTAAATCTACTATAAATTTAGCCGTTCACAAAGAATCCATTCGCCGCGTGGCGAATCCCGCAAAACTTATTTTGAGACTTAATAATTTAAAAAATCTAAACAGATTAGAACGACACGTTCAAACTATGGAAACATTGAAATTCGAAGAATTATCCCTTTCTAAAGAAACAGAAAAAGCAGTTGCTGAAATGGGCTTTGAAGAAGCCACTCCGATCCAATCGGCAGCCATTCCTTTCATACTAGCAGGAAGAGATGTAATAGGTCAGGCACAGACCGGAACAGGCAAGACAGCATCATTCGGAATTCCGATTGCGGAATTTATAGATGCATCTTCCAAAAAAGTGCAGGCATTAGTTCTATGCCCAACCAGAGAATTAGCTATACAGGTCGCAGAGGAAATCTCTCAGCTTATCAAATATAAAAAAGGCGTTCACATCGTACCAATATATGGCGGTCAGTCTATCGATAGGCAGATAAGAACTTTAAAAGCCGGAGTGCAGATTATTATCGCTACTCCCGGTAGAATGATTGACCACATAAACAGAAAAACTGTTAACCTCGATAACGTGAAAATGATTGTGCTTGATGAAGCAGATGAAATGTTAAACATGGGATTCAGAGACGACATTGAAGAAATTTTAAAATCGGTTCCGTCAGAAGGAAGGCAGACAGTATTTTTCTCTGCTACTATGCCGCCGCCGATAATGCAGCTTACAAAAAAATATCAGAATAATCCTGAAATTGTAAAGGTTGTTCATAAAGAACTTACGGTACCGAATATCGATCAGTTCTTTTTTGAGCTACGCCCTGGAATGAAGCTTGAAGTGCTTACACGCCTTCTTGATATTCATGATCCCGTGCTTTCACTGGTATTTTGTAATACAAAAAGAGCTGTTGATGACCTTGTTTCTCACTTACAGGCAAGAGGCTATGCAGCCGAAGGCTTACACGGTGATCTGAAACAATTATTCAGAGACAGAGTTATGGCTAAGTTCCGCTCAGGTAAAATTGAAATTCTTGTTGCGACAGACGTTGCTGCAAGAGGTATCGATGTAGATGATATCGATGCAGTATTCAATTACGATATGCCGCAGGATGAAGAATACTACGTTCACAGAATAGGAAGAACTGCCCGCGCTGGTCGCAAGGGACAAGCATTCACATTCGTTAACGGAAAAGAATTCTACAAGCTCAGAGATATCGAAAGATATACAAAGACAAAAATTGTTAAAAAAGAAATTCCTACAATATCCGATGTGAAAGAAATAAGAGAAACGCAGCTTATGACTGAACTGAAGGAATCAATCCTGAAAGCAAGAGAGAACTCAGTGAAGGTAAAGCCTATCATTGAAAGACTTCTTGAAGAAGATTTTGATACAATGGATATTGCTTTAGGACTTATGCATCAGATATTAGCTTCAGTGCCTGAACCTCCTAAGCAGGAAGAATTCAAACCTTCAAGCTTCGATAGAGATGATAGAGGCGGAGACAGAAGAGGAAATGACAGAGGCCGTGGCGGAGACAGAGGCCGCGGACGTGATGACAGAGGCGGAGATAAAAAAGGCAAGTGGGGCGATAAAAAGAAATTCGGTAATGATAGAGACAGCAGGGGTTCAAGAGATTCAGGCGGCAACAGAGACAGAGATGATAGAGGCAACAGAGACGGCTATAACAAAAGCAGCTTTGATAAAGGTCGTGGACGTGACGGTGACAGAGGCCGCGGCGGTGATCGTGACGGCGGAAGAAGCTACAACGACCCGAACATGGTACGCTTATTTTTAAACGGCGGCAAGAAAGATAACATTCAGCCTAAAGATATCGTAGGAGCAATTGCTGGTGAAACAACTGTACCGGCAAAAGCAATCGGCGAAATCAGTATGCTGGATAGTTTCAGCTTTGTTGAAGTCGATAAAAAATATTCACGCGATGTTGTTGAGCAGATGAAAGATAAAAGAATCAAAGGCGTAACAGTCAATCTTGAAGTGGCAAAACCGAAAGAAAGAAGATAACGCTTCGCTCAATTAGTAACTAATAATTAGTAATTAATAATTCTAATATAACTCGTTCCAATGCTCCGGCGTTGGAACGTTTTTTTTTATGTATTGTTGTCATCCCCGCCCCGCAACAAGTGCTGGATAAACTCCGGCGTGGATCTAATCATAAATTATAAACTCCATTCGATTCAGTTCGGATGGAGTTTTTTTATGTCCGCATGATTCCCCCTGTTTGTTAAGGAGGGGGACAGGGAGTGGTTAACTATTTCACTTTTATCCTCACAACTTAAAATTAAAATCGTTCATATACATAAAGATTCTTACTTATCGAGTTTGTATAAATAAATTAAGAATTGTATTTTATATAGTAGTAAAATTCCTGATTCAATTTAGGTAAGATATATTGAACAGCGGATTTCACCCTGGCAATCAGTACGGGAACTTATAGTTACCCCGGCGAAGTACTGATTAACTTTCCTCTGAAATTTTTTCCCGCAAAAGAGGGGAGTGGCACTCAACTCCATTCTGCGTAAAGCAGGATGGAGTTTTTTTATTTTGGGGAGAGATTTATAACATTTAATAATTAAAACTTTGAAGATTTATGAGGTTGTTCCACTCCTTTGTTTGTAGGGGAACAAATTCGTTAACTTACAAAATAATTTTAATTTGGGAATTCTACATCGTCCTCCCTTCAGTATGGAAATCTATCTACGTACAAAATCAGAACGGGGAAGATATAAACTATCCTCCCTCTTACCAAGGGGGAGTTAGAGGGGTTTTAATGTTCATTAGTTTTGATAAAAGAGGAAGTGCACTCACTCTTTTCTGCACATTCAGTAGGGAGTTATTTTTCGGGATTCACTTTACTCAGATAGTTTCTACACTGTGTTTTTAACAATAATTCTGATTAGACTTAATGATGTTGTGATTTCTAATCTGAATGGATTAGACCTCTAATCATTCC
This sequence comes from Ignavibacteria bacterium, assembly GCA_044226845.1. Lineage (GTDB taxonomy): Bacteria > Bacteroidota > Ignavibacteria > Tepidaquicellales > Tepidaquicellaceae > JAFDZO01. Next base: position 104,787 of record JBGAGG010000010.1, on the reverse strand, counting down.
ATTGCCCGATATATTTTTAAATTGAATAGCTTTAATTTACACTAATACGTAACTACTTTTACTTACGTATTATTTGTTCTTTTAATTTATAGTTTTAAATAATAAAATTACCCAGAATTTTCACAATTTAAAAAACTTAACATTCTCTTATATCAGATAGGTACCACCGGATCGGGATTTTCGCGAGATTTCTTTTTGCTTGAAGGTAGAGGTAAAGTAGTTCACAAAACAATAAAAAAATTACCCTTAAACCAAAAAAAATTTCTTATGAAAATATTAATCTTCAGAATTTTTATTCTGTTTTTGTTATCACTTCCTTTTTTCTCTCCTGCATTTGGCGGGGAGCTTAATTCCCAGCCATCAATCTCAACAATCCTTAACGAAGACGGTCCCGTTAATACAGGGGTTAAGTCTGTAGTTAACAGCGGTTATACCAATGAAGCTTATAGACTGGAATATACCAATTCAGGCGAACCGCGCTTTTTTTCGAGTAATAAAGATATGGTTGCTGCATGGCAGACAACTTTCAGTTCCCAGGGAATGGATAGCGCAGTTTATACTTTTGCAGTTATAGGCACAGATTTATACGTAGGGGGTTCTTTCAAATTTGCAGGTAATGTCTCTGTAAACTACATAGCAAAATGGGACGGTGCCGTTTGGTCTGCTCTTGGAACAGGTATGAATGCTTCTGTCCGCTCTCTAACATCAATTGGTACAAATTTATATGCCGGTGGAGATTTCACAACTGCAGGTGGAATCTCTGCAAACCGCGTTGCAAGATGGAATGGAACGTCATGGTCAGCGCTTAGTTCCGGAATGGATGCTGGTGTATATGCGCTTACATCATCAGGAACTGATCTATATGCAGGTGGAGACTTTGTAACTGCAGGCGGAGTTTCTGCAAACCGCGTTGCAAAATGGAATGGCGTTGCATGGTCATTTCTTGGAGCAGGAGCGAATAACACAGTTTATGCGCTTGTTGCGATTGACACCACTTTATACATTGGAGGAAGTTTTACAATAGTAGGCGGAAGCTCTGCGAATTACATAGCCAAATGGAGCGGAACAACATGGACAAGTCTTAGCAGTGGAACTGATGGAACTGTATATTCTCTCGCAGGAAATGGTACAGATGTATATGCAGGAGGAGATTTTGTAACAGCAGGAGGAAACTTAGCGAACCGTATTGCAAGATGGAACGGTAATACCTGGTCCATACTTGGAACAGGAATGGATGCTACAGTTTACAGTGTTAACATTGTAGGAAATGATTTATATGTCGGCGGTGATTTCTCTACCGGTAATGATGTTTTTGCAAACCGAATTGCAAAATGGGACGGCGCGCAGTTTTCATCACTTGGTAACGGGTTAAATTCATCAGTACGCTGCATAATTAGTATTGCCGATTACCTTTATGCAGGCGGACTTTTTACTGTAGCAGATGGAAGTATTCCTTCAAATTATATTGCCCAATGGCAGGATGTCTTGCTTCCTGTTGAACTGACTTCTTTCACTTCATCAATAAGCAATCAAAATGTAACATTGACCTGGATAACTGTAATGGAAGAAAATAACAGCGGATATGATATTGAAAGAAATTCTATTGGAAGCTCATGGCATAAAATCGGATTTGTGAGCGGTAAAGGAAATTCAAATCAATCACAATCTTATTCTTATAATGATGCAGGACTTAATGCCGGCATATATACTTACAGATTAAAACAAATTGATTACAACGGTAACTACAAATATTACGATTTATCAAGTGAAGTAATTATCGGAGTTCCGGGCAAGTTCAGTCTTTCACAGAATTATCCGAACCCGTTCAATCCTTCAACTAAAATAAATTATGAGCTTCCTTTCGATAGCAAAGTTTCTATAATGCTATATGATATGTCAGGCAAGCAGGTTGCAAACATAGTTAACAATACTCAGGCAGCAGGATTTTATACAGTTCAGTTTAATGCTTCTGCTTTATCAAGCGGAACATATTTTTATACCATCATGGCAGATGGCGGAAACAACAAATTCGAATCAACAAAAAAAATGATTCTCCTGAAATAATTTTTTATTTTTAAGATTCCTGAAATAAATAGGGATTATGTAATTACCATAAGCTCCATTCTGCGATAAGCGGGGTGGGGCTTTTTTGTTATGGGGTAGGGGTATGGGGAAGTATAAGCAAAAATTAAACGTGAAATTTCTGAGGCTTTCCCTCCCTCCCGCTAAAGCGGGACTTGATAACAGAGAGCTTACCAAGGAGGGGTTAGGGGTGGTTTAATGTTTGGTTTCGCTTATAAAGTATAACTCTTGTGTAATCTCATTTAATGATTATAACTTTTAGAAAATCCATTAGGCTGTGCCCCCTCCTTGTTAAGGAGGGGGACATATCCGTAAATTTCAAAATAATTGCCACTCGTCAAGACCAATATTTATATTTCAACCTATTAGTACGAATAGGGAACATCTTCTTTCAAAATAGATTTATTCTTCATATATTGAGATTAGTGTATTGACAGAGAAGAAGGAAATCAACTTTACATAATAACCCGACCAAAAGCCGACAAAATTTGAATTTCAAATTTCAAATGTCAGATTTCAAATGTATACACCGTTCTTTTATGAGATCTTAAAATTTGAAATTGAACAGAATCCGACTTTTTTCCGACTTTTTTTAAAATTAAAACTATCGGTGTTGTAAAAACAATACAGGAATCCGACCAAAATCCGACTTTTTAATTATGAATTATAAATTATGAATTATGATTGGATTCCGCTGGAGTTTATCCCGCACTTGATGCGGGGCGGGAATAACAAGGAGAGAAAATACGACCAAAACCCGACCAAATTCAAAAAGAAAATTTGTGGGTGTTGAAAAAACAATACAGGAATCCGACCAAAACCCGACCAAATGCATAAAAATTTTCTTCCTATATTGTGCGGTGAGTTTTTGCTATTTTGCAAGCTATGATTGAAATAAAAAATATCACAAAAAGTTTTGGTTCCAAGCAGGTTTTGAGAGGCGTGGATATGGATATAGAATCGGGGAAGACGCTGGTAATTATCGGACGAAGCGGCTGCGGAAAATCGGTTATGCTGAAGCATATCGTCGGCCTGCTAAGACCGGATTCGGGGGACATAATTTTCGAAGGCAAGAGCATGAATGCAATGAAGGAAAAAGACCTCTATGCAATGAGAAAGGATATAGGATTTTTGTTTCAGGGAGCGGCGCTCTTTGACTCAATGGACGTCGGGCAGAACGTCGGCCTTGCTCTGAAAGAAAATGACAGGTTATCGGATAAAGAGACGGCAAAGATTGTAGCTGAAAAGCTTGAGATGGTAGGACTGCCGGGCATTGAAAGAATGAAGCCCTCGGACCTCTCCGGCGGAATGAAAAAGCGTGTATCGCTTGCCCGCGCCATAAGCACGAATCCGAAATACATTTTGTACGATGAGCCGACTACGGGTCTTGACCCTGTAATGAGCGACCAGATAGACGACCTGATTAAGGAGCTCTCGGGTAAGCTGAACATTACATCTATAGTGGTAACACATGATATATTCAGCGTATATGATGTTGCCGATAACGTTGCCATGATGCATGAGGGCAAGACGTATTTCTTCGGAACTCCGAAGGAGCTTGTGGAGACTAAGGACCCTATCATACGCGAGTTCTTAGCCCGTACGGATAAAGAAGCCCATGAAGCGCTGGACAGAATAGAAGAAGTAGAGAAAGAGAAGACTGAGAAGCTTGAAGTTAAGAAGTAATAGCTGTGATGAGTTTAGTATAAAAATAGAACCCCGCTATTGCGGGGTTCTTTGTTTGTATAGGTTGTATGGGTAAAAATCAGTTTGAGAACGTATGGCTTACGATAGTGATTTCAGGTGATGTAATAGGGATACCGAAAACTTCCATAGTAGGTCTTGCTCTTAATGAAAGTCGTGAAGAGCTTCCGTTTCTTCCTCCGATAGCAAGTGCAAGGTTAACCAAGCTTTCGATGCCTTGTCCTTTGATATATTGAAGTAAATCCATGCTGATTGCCATAGGGATAGTTGTTTCCTGCCCGACGCCGGGTACGGTAATGTTATTCATTACGCCGTTGATAGTCGGTGTATCATCTATGTAAAGATTCCATTCCATTCTTGAAAGAAGTGAAGATGAATTTGCGGAGCCTCCTGCAGTGTTAGGATTTTTTGCAAGGAGGTTCAGAGTGAATCCTATAGGCAATCTTCCCTGAGAAATATTTGCAGTAAGGTTTGCGATATCTAAAATTCCAATCTGGCTGAAGCTTGAAAGATTAGCAAGGTTCACACCGGCAGCCTGAAAATTATTGACTGAGCCGAGCTTGAACTGAAGGCGTTTTAAATTTGTGAGTGTATCTACGGCCGTGCAGCCGAAATTCATAGTAGCAAACGTTCCTAAGGCAGTAAGGAGAACAAGAGTTCTGAGCACTGCTTTCATTCTAAAAAATTGCAAATTAAATTTCATATATTTTGGGTATTTTATTTGAGGGGTTTATGTTAGTTGAACAATAATAGACAAAAATGTACGAAAATAAAAATCAAAAATTAATTTCAAAGGCTAAATTCAAGAGCCGGGTTTTTACAAATGTAAAGTGGTTTATGCTGCTATTATGTGGAGCGCTTGGTATAGGAATGTTAGGGTATCATGTATTAGGCGGATTTACATGGGTAGATTCTTTTACAGAAGCGTGTATGATACTTGGCGGAATGGGACCTGTAAAGCAAATGGATAACTCAGCCGTAAAAATATTTGCAGGGCTATATGCAATATTCAGCGGTGTAGCATTTCTCTCCGGAGTAACATTGCTTATATCTCCGTTCTGGCATAGAGAGCTGCATCGTTTTCATTTGGCAGATGATGCTGAAGATGCAGATGATGAAAAAGATGAAAAGAAAACTCCCAGGAAAAAATAGTTATTCTATTTCACCCATTGATTCGTTCCAGCCTCTCCAGCCGCCGTCCATTGAAATGACATTTGTGTATCCCATCTTCTGTAAGTTGTGTGCTGCAAGTGCTGACCGGTAACCTCCGCCGCAATACAACACAATCTTTTTGTTTTTATCGGGAACGTGAAGATGTATATCGCGTTCGATAATTCCTTTGCCGATGTGAATCGCGCCTTTTATTTTACCATTGGCAAATTCGCTTTCTTCGCGAGTATCGACGAGTACAAAATCTTCATTGGCAGAATGCATTTTTTTAACGTCATCGATTGTGCATTCTTTAACTTCCTTTTTTATTTCTGCGCAGAGTTCGTGAAAAGTCATATAATTTATGAGTTAAAAGTTTGTTATGATTCTTGTCATATTAATAATATCATCGGCATTGCAGCCGCGTGATAAATCCATTACGGGTTTTGCAAGTCCCTGAACAATTGGTCCTGTTGCAGATGCGCCTGCTAGACGTTCAGTAATTTTATATGCAATATTGCCCGAGTTTAAATCAGGGAAGATAAAAACATTTGCATCGCCTTGTATTGCTCCGTCAGAGTTTTTTCTCTTTGCAACGTTCGGAACGAATGCTGCATCAAACTGTAGTTCGCCGTCACAAATCAAATCAGGTCTTCGTTCTCTGGTAATGTTAAATGCTTCAACAACTTTATTTAAAGAATCATCTTTCGCGCTTCCTTTAGTCGAGAAAGATAAAAATGCAGTTCTAGCAGTAATACCAGTTAGCTTTTCGTAATTTTCAGATGTCTGTATTGCAATATCTGAAAGCTGCTCGGCTGTGGGATTCGGCAGCACGCCGCAATCGGCATAGGCAAGAATTCTGTTCCTGTGAATACTATCCTTAGGAAATGTAAACAGAAAAAATGATGAAACTGTTTTGTTATTCTCTTTAAGTCCGATGATGCGGATAGCATTTCGTAAAACATCTGTAGTTGTATAAACACTTCCTGCAATAATGCCGTCGGCAAAATTATTCTTTAATAAGATATTGGCAAATGCAAGAGGGGAGTTCAATTCCTTCTCTGCCTGCTCTATTGTAATATCTTTTTGTTTAAGCTTGCGCGAGCCGTAGTATCCCTGCAGGTATTGTTTATAAAAATCTAAGTCGATAATATCGAGATGCTGGTTGTCTTCTATTTTAATTTTTTCGTCCGTGCGGATTAGAATTACATTGGCGAGTTTCTTCTGCAGAATATATTTCACTGCATCGAGTACACGCGCATCGTATGATTCAGGAAAAATAATTGTCCGCTTTTCTTTCTTGGCTTTTGATTCGAGTTGTTTGTATAAATCCATTTTTCCTCTTCTCGTTACGAACGTCCTCGTTCGTAACGCAAACATTCCCAACGAGGATCCCGCATCAAGTGCGGGACAGGCAGTTGGGAATGAGGGTTAGAATTAGTATAAAATATTCTGAATTATGCCGCCGCCGAGGACGTTATCTCCGTCGTAAAATACAGCTGACTGCCCGGGAGTAATTGCTTTTTGTTGCTCATCAAAAATTATCTTTATCTCGCCGTCATTTTCCTGATACAACGTTGCCATGCTGCCTTTATCTTTATACCGGATTTTCACTAATGCCTTTGTCGGCACTGTTAGTTTATCAATTGTCATTAAATTTATTTCATTCGTCATAAAAGCCGTGTTATTCAGTCCGTCAACATCATCAACAACTATAACATTGTTTTCTGCGTCAATCTTTGTTACATAAATAGGATGGCCGAGCGCAAGATTTAATCCGCGTCTTTGCCCAATAGTATAATTTATATATCCTGAATGGCTGCCGACTTTTTTATCCTTGTAAACAATATCTCCGTGATTGATGTTCTTAACAAAATCAGGCATACGGATTTCGATTAACTTTCTGTAATCATCATCAGGTACAAAACAAATTTCCTGTGAGTCAGGGGTGTTGGCAGATTTTAAATTCATGCCCGCTGCAATTTCACGTATCTTTGTCTTTTCATATTTACCGATAGGAAAAATAGTTTTGCTCAGAGCATGCTGAGAAACTCTCCATAATGCATAGGACTGATCTTTTTTTCTGTCCTCTGAAACTCCGATATTATATCTTCCGGTTTGCTCATTGTGAATGATCTTAGCGTAATGCCCGGTAGCAATATAATCAGCGCCGAGTGATTCTGCCTTTTCAAGAAGGGCTCCCCATTTAATTGTTTTATTGCAAAGTACGCAGGGATTCGGAGTATGTCCTTTAATATACTCTGATATAAAATTTTCAATTACAGTATCATTGAACTTTTCTGTGAAATCAAGAGTATAATGTTCAAAGCCTAAGTTATAGGCAACGTTCTTTGCCGAATAAATAGTTTCAAGCGAGCAGCATCCGGAATCTTTTTCGGGGATGTCATCGAATCCCCAGGTTTTCATAGTAATGCCTATTAAATTATAACCCTCATCTTTTAATAGTGCGGCTGCTACGGAAGAATCGACTCCGCCGCTCATTGCAACTACAACGGTCTTATTATTGTTAGTATTTGTATCCATTTACGTAAAAGTATTAAAGTAATGGCTTTCTTTAAAGTCATTAATTTCATTGTTTTTAAAATTCATAAGTGTTAAGTTTATCTATCCACAAATCAAAAAAGGAGAATTAAAAGATGACAAAGCGTCAAATGCTGGTTATGACTTTTTTATGCGCCTTTGCTTTTGGTGGTGTGTTTGGTGAGTTTTCAAACCTCGAGGCTAAGCCTAAGAAAAAGACCACACAGACTTCCAAAAAGAAAAAAAGCGGTAAAACAAGTAAGAGTAAGAACAAGACTTCAGGCAAAAAAAGTTCAAAGAACAAAACTTCCGGAAAGAAAACCTCTAAAAAGAAGAGCTCCGGTAAAAAAAGTTCAAAGAAGTCAGGTAAAAAGAAAAAAGGAAGTAAGAAGAACAGAAGACATACTACAAGAGTAAGAACACCAAGAGTTTATACTCCGCCTACAAACGGAACATATACTCCGCCGAAAACTTATGATAACAATAATAATTCTGAACCGGAAAAGAATGAAAGACAATATAAGAGAGAAAACAACGAACCTGTAAAAAAAGAACCAAAGAAAGACGGCGAATAATATTTAAGATTTTAACCAGCATATGAGACCCGGATAAATGTTTTTTGTCCGGGTTTTTTGTTAGGGGTTTGAATCACTGATTTCACTGATGAAAAGTGATTTGCACTGATGCGATTTAAGTAAATTTATCATATCAGTATCATTAAAATCAGAACAATTAGCGATTCAAGTTTTTATCATTTACATCATTAATAATCATATTAATCAGTGATTAAAAATATATGAAATTCAGTTTAAATTGGGTTAAGGAATACATACCGGATTTGGAAATCAGTTCAATGGCAGAATTGAATGCAAAAATGATTTCTGCGGGACTTGATATTGAAAGTATTGAATCCGAGGGTGAAAAGTTTAAGGGATTTGTAGTAGGTAAAGTTGTTGAAAAATCCAAACATCCGGATGCAGATAAGCTAAGCGTTTGCAAAGTTGATATCGGCACAGGTGATTTGTTAAACATAGTCTGCGGCGCGCCGAATGTAGAAGCGGAGCAGTTAGTCTGCGTAGCAAAGATTGGAGCAGTTGTGCCTAATGGCGGATTTGAAATAAAGAAAGCTAAGCTTCGCGGACAGCTTTCAGAGGGAATGATATGCTCGGCAAAAGAATTAAATCTAAGCGAAGACCATAACGGAATAATGGTGCTTGATGAAAATGCAAAGATAGGGCAGAGTTTTGCTGAATATATAGGAGCAGATGATTTTATATATGAGATTGGCGTAACGCCAAACAGGGGAGACCTGCTTTCACATATCGGCATAGCAAGAGAAATAGCTGCTGCATATGATTTGCACTGCAAGCTTCCTGAAGTACAACTAAAAGAAGAAAACGAAAACTCGCATGATTATATTCATGTAGCGATAGAAAATAAAGATTTCTGCAAGAGATTCAGAGCAAGAGTTATTAAAGACGTTCAGGTAAAAGACTCTCCTGAATGGCTGAAAAAGAAACTGACTGCAATAGGGCTAAGACCGCGCAATAATATTGTTGATATTACCAACTATATTATGATGGAAACAGGGCAGCCGATGCATGCATTTGATTACGATAAAATTAAAGGTAAGAAGATTATTGTTAAGACTGCCAACGAAGGCGATAAGTTCACAACGCTTGATTCAAAAGAAAGAGTTTTAAATGATAAGTCCTTAATGATTTGCGATGCTGAAAGACCATTAAGTATTGCCGGAATTATGGGCGGCGAGAATTCGGAAATAACGGAAGGCACTACAAATGTACTGCTGGAGACAGCTTATTTTGATTCAGTTGCAATAAGATTGAATGCGAAAAAGCTCGGTTTATCTTCGGATGCATCACATAGATTTGAAAGAGGAACGGATATTAACATGGTTGAATATGCTTCCGACAGAGCTTCACAATTCTTTGCAGAACTTTCCGGCGGTAAGATATTATGCGGTACAGTAGATAACTATCCTGAATGTTTTGTTTATAGGGAAGTAGAGCTTGAAATTTATAATGTTAACCGTATTTTAGGATTATCACTTACAAAAGATGAAGTAATTAACTTATTAGCTAAAATAGATATTGAATGTGAAGGCGAAAGATTCGAAAAATTAGTGTTTAAAATTCCTGAATTCAGAAGAAATGATATTGAAAGTGAAATTGATCTGATTGAAGAAATTGCCCGCATTTACGGCTACGATAATATCCCAATGGAAAGCACTTTCAGGTTCAGCGTATCGGAATCCAATTACAATTTAGATTATATCGAGTTCGTTCAGAAAGTAAAGAACTATTTCTATGGTCGCGGATTTAACGAGATTTTAACAAGTTCTCAGCAGGAAGATGCAAAACTGCAGACGTTCGGGATCAGTCCGGTAAAGATTGCAAATCCCGGTTCAAGCGAAATGAACTCAATGCGTGTAAATCTTTATTACGGAATGCTGAACGTTATTAAAAATAATCATAATCATTCCGGCAAAGATATTCCGCTCAAATTATATGAAACAGGCAGAGTATTTTTGGACGAAGGAAAGTGCTTTAAAGAAGAAGATAAACTTTCTATCGGAGTCTGCGGAAATTACGATCTGAAATCTTTTGACAATAAAGACAGAGACTTTGATTTATTCGATTTGAAAGGTGAAGTCGATATGTTTATACGTAGTCTGAATATTCAGATCAAAAACACTTCTTACGGGGAAAACGGTATTAAGATTAAATATGAAACAAAAGATAATTACGCAGGGGAATTGTTCAAAGTTGAAAGTTCACTCTTAAAGTCACTTGGCATTGAAATCGAGAAACCTGTTTATATAGCTGAATTTAACTTAGAGGCACTATATAAAGCGCAGAGAAAATCCAATGTTTATGAGCCGATTTCCAAATTTCCGACAGTAAAAAGAGACTTATCTTTTGTAGTTGAAAAAAACGTTGTTTTTAAGGATATTAAGGACGTCATTTTAAAGAGCGGCGGAAAGCTGTTATCGGGTTTGCAGCTCTTTGATATTTACGAGGATAAAAAACTCGGTAATAACAAAAGTCTTGCTTTTTCATTAGAATTTTCTTCTTTTGATAAAACACTGACAGATGAAGAGATAAATCCGATAATCGGCAAGATAGTAAAGAATCTTGAAAAAGAATTGAACGTGCAGCTTAGAAGTTAGATTAAGAAGTTAAGAAGTCGTAGTAAGGAGTTAGTAAGAACCTAACAAAAAATTATGTCTAAACCATTTTCTGACAGCGCAATAGATAGCATCAATGAAGCTAAGAATTCATTAAGGGTATCGATTCAGGGTTTATTAACAAAGGTCAGAATGCTGCTGACAAAGATAAGTAAAGTTGAAGAAGAGAACAAAGATTTGCGCGAGCAGGTGAAGGAGCTGAGCCAGAAAATCACTGATTTAAAGCTTCAGGTTACTCATGCAAATTCGCAGTCGATAACGAAGGATAAGGAAATATCGGATTTGAAGAACGTTTTACTAACTGAAAAAAATACAAAATCGTCTATACAGGATAAAGAAATTGTCCGTTCACGAATAAAAGAGTTAATATCAAGAATTGATGTACACCTTGATCAGTACGATCAGGAAAATTAATACAGTTTGACTAAGAACAAAACAAAACCTTAAAAACTTATGAATCCTAAAGAAGTCAGAGTAAGGATTTTTAACAGCGAATATAATTTGCAGGGTGAAGACACTGCAAAGGTAGAAAAAATTGCCAATTACGTTGATAATATTATGAACAGAATCAACTCTGAATCCCCAAATCAGACTGAGGAAACTATTGCGGTAGTTTCTTCGTTAAATATTGCGGAGGATTATTTTAAGGAAAAAGGTATCAGAAATAAAATTGAAGAAGATTACTTAGACTCGTTAAGAGAATATAATCAAAATATTGAAGAGCTTTCAAATTTGCTCGATCAGTATATCTAGATTTTATTTATTTGTTCTTTACATAAAAGCAGGTTTTTAAATAACCGCACAGACACCTTAGTCAAACCATTATAAAAAACCAACATTTTTTATAAGATAGGAAGGTAAGCTCATAAAAAAATGTCAATTACAGGCCTCATCCGCTTTGGCGGATCTGGAGCCGGGTTAGCCCGGGAACTCCGGACAGTGGAAGCAAACGACATTGTGGCACCCTCCACCGTATGCTTAAACGGGTTTCTTATAAGCTTTGGCTAAGGATTTGTCTGTGCGGTTTTTTTATACCCAATTTTTATTTAACCAACAAATCAAAAAAATCGAATGTGTACTAAAAATATAGCAACAAGGAGGTGTGATGGAATTTGTTAAAGAACTATATGTCTTAATTCCATTAATTATAGGTTTATGTTTACTGTTCCTCTATATAGGATGGTTACTGAATTCTAAAATAAGTAAAGGCAAAATTGGTGATGCGCAAAGCGTTGCCGATAAAATTTTAGCAGATGCTGAAAAAAAGGCAAAAGATACAGTTGCAGAAGGCGAGAAGAGAGTAAAAAATCTTTTACAGGATGCAGATAAAGCCGCTCAGAATTTAAAGAAAGAAAAATTACTTGAAGTAAAAGACCAGTTCTATAAAAAGAAACAGGAGTTTGATGAGCAGGTAAAAGAGCGTGAAAAAAATGTAGTTGAAGATGAAAAGAAGTTAAAAGCCGAGAAAGAAAAAACAGAGCAATTTTTAAAAGAAGAAAAAGCTAAAGTTGACCAGGCTAAGAATGAATTAGGACAGAAAGAAAAGAAGATTGAAAATCTTGAAAAAGATCTGACATCGAAAATTGAAAAAGTCGAGGAAAAGGAAAAAGAAATTGAGTCTTTAAAAGAGGAAACAGTTAATGTTATCTCCGAGCAAAAAGACAGACTGCAAAGAATTTCCGGTTTAACAGAAGAAGAAGCTAAGAAAGAACTTTTCGAAAGCTTGCTGCAGCAGGTTAAGCTCGACTCAGCGCAAAAACTTCAGGAAGTCAGAGATGAGACTAAGCTTGAAGCCAACCGCATTGCAAAAAATCTTATCATACAAAGTATTCAGAGAACTGCTTCCGACCACTCAGTTGAAACAACTGTATCTGTACTGCAAATTACTTCCGATGAACTCAAAGGAAGAATTATCGGTAAAGAAGGAAGAAATATCAGAGCATTTGAAGCAGCTACCGGCGTTGATATAATCGTTGACGATACACCGGAAGCAATTATCATTTCAGGCTTCGATCCGTTCAGAAGAGAGATTGCAAGAGTATCGATGGAAAGACTTATTGCAGACGGCAGAATTCACCCTGCAAGAATTGAAGAAGTTGTAACAAAAGTAGAAAAGGAACTCAGCGAAGAAATTATACGCGTAGGTGAAAATACACTTGTTGAAATGGGAATTCAGGGAATGCACAGAGATTTGATAACGCTTATCGGCAGAATGAAATACCGCTCAAGCTACGGACAGAACGTTTTAAATCACTCAATTGAAGTTGGTTACTTAGCAGGAATTATGGCTGCTGAGCTTGGCTTAGACGCCTATATGGCGAAGAGAGCAGGACTTCTGCATGACGTAGGTAAAACTATCGACAGAAGCATCGAAGGTCCGCATGCAATACTTGGCTACGAAGTAGCAAAGAGATGCAAAGAGCATCCGATCATCTGTAATGCAATCGGTGCCCACCATGATGAAATGCCTATGGAAAGTCCGATATCTATTATCGTTCAGGCAGCTGACTCAATCAGCGGCGCAAGACCGGGAGCAAGACGCGAATCTGTTGAAGCATATTCAAAGAGACTTGAAACACTTGAAAACATTGCGAAGTCATTTGAAGGTGTTGCAAAGACATATGCTATCCAGGCAGGACGCGAAGTAAGAGTAATTGTAGAGCAGGAAAAAATCAGCGATATATTACAAGACCAGTTAGCAGATGATATTGCAAAGAAGATTCAGGAAGAAATGGAATATCCGGGACAGATAAAAGTGAACGTGATTAGAGAGAGAAGGTCAATTGCTTATGCGAAATAGTTTTTTTAACTTATGGCTAACACCCCGGAAAAAATAATGAAGAAACATAAAACGAAACTTATAGTCGGTATTACAGGCGGCATAGGTTCAGGCAAGACTTTTGTATGCAACAAGCTTGCAAAAAAAGGATTCAAGGTTTTTTATGCAGATGCAATTGCAAAAAATCTTTATACAAAAAATAAAACTCTTCTTGCAAAGCTTGTAAAAGAGTTCGGCAAGGATATTTTAAATTATCAGGGCAAAATAAATTTATCGAAGTTCCGCGAAGTGATTTTTGCGAACAAAAAGAATTACTCAAAGGTAAATAAAATTGTTCATCCCATCGTTATAGATTATATAATAAAAGAATCCAAGAAAAGTATTTATGATATAGTCTTAGTTGAGTCAGCATTAGTATTTGAAAGCGGACTAGATAAAGATCTGGATTACGTAATTATGATTTATGCAAATAAGAAGACAAGAGTTGAAAGAATAATGATGAGAGACGGAGCGAAGAAATCTGAAGTCGAAAATATAATGAAGTATCAGATCGAAGAAAAGAATAAGCTTGAACTTTCTGATTTTGTATTGGTAAATAATAAATCAGAGGCGGAGCTTGATACACAGATTGATTTCCTTGCGAGATTGTTAAAATCTTTAACTGGACAAAAAGAACTTTATACTGAGGGAAAAGAAAACTAAAAATTGGACTTAGCAGAAAAAGAAGCAAAATATTTTTTTCAGACTTATAAACGTCTTCCTCTTATTGTTGAAAAAGGGGAAGGCGTTTTTTTACATACCGATAAAGGAATATTTCTCGATATGTTCGGCGGCCTTGCTGTGAACGTACTGGGTTATAACAACCAAAAGGTAAACGAAGCAATAGTCTCGCAGATATATAATTACAACCATCTCTCCAATAATTTTTATCAGGAAACACAGATAGATTTTGCTGAGAAGCTATTGACGCTTTCAGGCTTCGACAGGATATTTCTTGCTTCAACAGGCACTGAAGCTATGGAAGGGGCGATAAAGTTAGTGAGGAAATATTTTCACTCGGATAAAAAGACTGAGCTTATTTCTTTCAAAGGCGGATTTCACGGCCGCACTTATGGCAGCCTTTCACTCACTACTAAAGAAAAATACAGAAAAGGCTTTGAGCCGCTGCTTCCAAATGTTCATCATCTTTTATATAATTCGGTTGATGATTTAAAACGAACGATAAACGAAAATACTGCTGCTGTATTCCTTGAATTCATTCAGGGTGAAGGCGGAATTTACGTTGCTGACTGTGTATTTGTTGATACGCTAAATGAACTGAAAGCAAAATATGGATTTTTAATTATTGCTGACTGCATACAATGCGGTGTGGGGCGCACAGGCAAGTTTTTATCTATACAGCATTACAAAGCTGATGTTGATATCTGCGTTACTGCAAAAGGTATCGGCGGGGGATTACCCGTTGCTGCTCTGATGGCGAAAGAATATCTCAACGATTGTTTTAAGATGGGCGAGCACGGAACAACATTCGGAGGAAATCCTGTTGCATGTGCTGCAGGAATTGCTACATTAGAAGAGATAGAAAGTTATGCTATGAGAAATGCAGAAGTTGTAGGAGCTTATCTGAAGAATGAAATTATAAATTTACAAAAGAAATATCCCGATAAAATAAAAGAAGTGCGTGGTATTGGACTTATGCTTGGAATAGAACTTGGTAATATAGTTCCTGCGAAAGTTGTTGATAATTTATTTGAGAGAAAAGTATTAGTTAATCTTACCAATGATAACTGCATTAGGCTGCTGCCTCCGTTGATTCTTTCACAAGAGGAAGCAGATATTTTCCTTACAGCATTCGAAGAAAGTCTCGTTTAAATCCTAACCACAGAGTACACAGAATTTTCCACAGAGAACACTGAGCAAAATAATTCATAATATTTTTTATGAAATTTTATTCTGTGTTCTTTGTGTTTAGGGTCTGTATTTATTGTGTGTTAATTTTCCTCTTTATTCATAATTTCCTGTGTCAGTCCAAACATATAAGCAATCAATGCCGCCCTTACCCACATTCCGTTTCTTTCCTGTTTCCAGTAATGCGCACGGATATCATCATCTACGTCAACGTCAATTTCTTCCCGTCTCGGCAGCGGATGCATAATGATTGCATCCTTTTTAATAATTTTTAAGTGCTGCTTTGTAAGATGAAAATTTGCGTAATTTATTTTTTTTGATTCATCTGAAATATCATATTCATCCTGAATGCGAGTCATATAAATAACATCAGCCTGCTTAACGCTTTCTTTTAAGTTATCCGATTCAATAAACTCCATTTCATTTTTTATCAGGAATTTTTTTATATCGGGCTCTATCTTAAGCTGTTCGGGAGATACAAGCCTTAGCTTCACTCCCGGATAATTTTTTAAAATATAGATCAGCGAGCGTGCTGCTCTGCCGCGTTTTAGATCACCTACAATAGTTATAATCTTGCTTTCAATTCCGCCTTTATCCTTAAATACTATATCCATTGTATAAGCATCAAGCAGTGACTGTGTCGGATGCTGGTCCTTACCTGAGCCTGCATTTATAATTCTTACAATTCTGTTCTTCTTATTCATCAGCCATGCGGATTTTTCCGCAAGAAACTCTTCAGCATTCCTCATTATGATAAGGTCAGTATAAGAGGCAAAAGTAAGTATTGTATCTTCGGAGGACTCTCCTTTTTGCTGGGATGAAGATGCGCCGTCGCGAAGCTCACCAATTTTTATGCCCAGTATATGGCAGGCATGGTAAAAAGATTTGAACGTTCTTGTAGAAGGCTGGGAAAAAAATAATGTGGCTCTCTTGTGAGAGAGGAGAGTCTGCAGCCAGTCTGAAGTCGCTTTAATTTTCGATAAAGCTCTTATCTTGTCTGCAAGATTAAATATGACCTCTAAACATTTCCTATCGAACTGCTGCGAGAAAATTAAGTATGCAAGGTTTTTATCTCTGATTAATAATTTCTTTTTCGTACTTAGCGGGAGCTTTTTAAAATCTTCCCATGTATAATTAAAATCTCTCATTTTTTTATTAAAAGTACATCATTTTCATACAGAATACACTGCCGCCTGATTTCATAAACTCAGAAGTATCAACAGTTGTAACATTAAATTCATTTCTTTCCAGCATAAGTTTTGTTTCAACTGCGCGTTTATCAATAATTACGTTTTCACCGTCGGGGCAGTGGCAGTTGCATGCAAAAGAATATTTATTCTCTTCTACGCTAACTTCAATAATATCTGTAAAGTAATTGGTTATCTTTTTAAAATCTTCTACACTGAAAGCATCTCTGCATATCATTGCTGTATGTGAATTTAACAAAGAGAAACATGTATCAAGATGATAAAAATATTTATTCATCAGCTTTACTTTCACGATTTCATAATCGGTAACTTCTTTCAAAAAATCATAAACGTTTTCATGCGTTCTATAGCCGTATCCTCCGAAAATAATCTTTCTCTTATAGTCAATTATGGCATCACCCATTGATTCAAAATATTCAATCTCTTCAGGAAGATTTATCAATTCATATCCTTCTTTCAGATAAAAATCTTTGAAGTGTTTTACCTCATCCGCTCTCTGCGGATTTCTCATTTTGCTTAATACTACTTTTTTATTTCCTTCGGAATCCATGAAAGGAAGCGATTGATTTGCTGTGAATACCATATCCACTAATCCTTCAACAGGCGGAATGACTGAAACTTCTAATCCGAGATTTTCATAGGTAGATTTTAAGTTATTCCATTGCTGTTCAGCCAGGTTTTTATCAAAGTCAGCGTTAAGATTAGTCATATATTCATTGCCGATGTAGTTAATATCGAAGTATTTCGGCTCGCACATCAGAACTTTTTTAGGAAGCATAATTTTATTGCAATTGTATAGGTTTTATTCAGTAACTATATTTAAAAGATGTATGTTAATTTCTTTAAATTAACAACAAAAATATACGATAAAAAAATGTATCATTTTGAGAAAAGCGTGATAATGGATTGCCCGATAGAAAAAGCATTTGCATTTCACACAGACACAAATAATTTAAAGTTAATTTCACCTTCATCGGTAAAAACTGAAATTATAAAAATTGAGCTTCCGCTTGTTTTAAATTCGGAAATAGAATTATCAGTTAAGCAGTTCGGAATTTTTAAATCTTACTGGAAAGTAAAAATTTCCCAATACATCGAAAATGAAGTCATCGGCGATTATATGCTGAAGGGACCGTTCAAGTACTGGTATCACCGGCATTGTTTTGACAGACAGGCAGGTAAAACTATAATGACGGACAGAGTAGATTATGACCTGCCGTTCGGATTTCTCGGCGATATTGCTCACGGGCTTTTTGCAAAAAAAATGATACAGAGCATGTTTGAGCTAAGACATAAAAAGACAAAAGAAATACTTGAAAAAATTTAACCTTTCTAAAATATTTAATGAAAAAATTAGTTTTACTTTTAATCCTCTCAATTTCCTTTGCCAATCTACATGCGCAGGAAGGATATGATGCAGTTGTATCTAAATCAAAAAAAACTCCCGGACTTTTTACTACATACTCCGATAAAGGAGATTATTATTTTGAGTTCAACAAAGGCTACGATAAAAAACTTTTTCTACTGAAGATGACTAATCTCACTTCTATAGATGAGCTTGGTTTTTTTGCCGGACTTGATGCCGGGCAGATGACTATGCAGCTTGAAAGAAGAAACGATAATCTTGATATAATAAAGATCAACGAGCTTATTCTCCCCGATACAAATAAGTTTTCGAATTACGGGCAGAATGTTACATCGCGTTTCGGCCCTTTAAAAATAGAAGGATTCAGTTCGGATAGTTCTAAATTTATTGCTAAAATAAATTCATACTTTACCTCTGATATTCCGAATCTTCAGTTTGTTTTTCAGCAGCTTCTCGGAGGCTATTATTCTATAAATTCCGAACTGACTTTTATTGAAGAAGTAAAAACTTTTCCGAAGAATATTGAGATTACTGTTAATTACGTTTTTACAACGTCATCAAGTCCGGTTCCTGCAATTCCGGATTCACGTTCGGTTAATTTTAAAATACGATATTCACTTGTTGATTTAACACCTGATTCCAATAATCCGTACATGCCAAGGCTTTCAGATGCGCGCGTGGGATACTTTGAAACACTTGTTAAAGATTACACCAATACTTTAAGAAAAAGTGAAACTACCAAATATATTGCCAGATGGAATCTGCAGAAGAAAAATCCTTATGATGAATTATCCGAACCTGTAAAACCTATTGTATACTGGATAGACAGAGCGACTCCGAAGGAGTATAGGGATGCTATAAAAAAAGGCGTGCTGATGTGGAATAAGGCATTTGAAAAAATAGGATTCAAAGATGCTGTTCAGTGCAAAGTGCAGCCGGATTCTGTTCAGTGGGATTCTGATGATATAAGATTTAACGTACTACGCTGGCAGTCATTTTCTACATCGGGAATTGCTGGTATTGGACCCTCTGTTTCAAATCCTTTCACAGGTGAAATATTGAACAGCTCTGTTTTAATAAACTCAGAAGCTCTGCGATTTACACAGGATGAAAAAACTTTGTTTAATCTGATAAGTTCAAAACAGGAATTACAAAACTCAGGTTTTGAAGGCGATAAAGTTATTAAGGTTCTTGAGAAATTAAATAAGAATAATATTTATATGTGCCGGTATTCATCGCTCTCGCAAAATCATGCATTGATTGGCGCAGTGAAATATGTGATTGATAACAATATTACAAACACTGATGAAATTCCGAAGGATTATGTTTATGATTATCTGACTGATTTAGTCGTTCATGAAGTCGGGCACACATTGGGATTAAGGCATAACTTCAAAGCATCGACTGCATATACTTTTGATGAGATAAGAAATCCGGAATTTACAAATCAGTGGGGCAATTCAGGCTCAGTGATGGATTATACTGCAGCAAATATAATCGAATACGGATATAAAATTTTTCCGAATGTAAAAAAATCTGAGGATGAAGTGCCTTATTTAATTGCCATAGCTTCACGCTCTTCTGACCCGCATTTGGTTTATGGTACGGATGAAGATGCAATGAATATATTCGGGCCGACAAGTCTTGACCCACTGACGCAGACATTTGATCTGGGCAGCTCGCCATTGAAGTACGCAAAAGATAAGATGGAAATTGATACAAATCTTTTCGGTAAGATCGATAAATATTTCCCGACATATAACGAAAGTTATGCGCAGCTTAACAATGTTTTCATCGGTCTGCTCTTTGATTATTTTTCCAATACGATGATTGTGTCGAAGTATATAGGCGGCGCTTACGTAACTAAAATGAAGCAGGGAGATATTGTTGATAACCGCTATCCTATTATGCCGGTGACACGTGCTGAGCAAATGGAAGCTTTGGATTTTTTAAATAAGTATGCATTTGAAGCGGATAATTTTTTATCATTCAGTAATGATTTTATGAAAATGCTTCAGCCAGTTGCAAACGGAAGAGCGAGGCAGGATTTTCCTTTGAACGATATAATACAGACAATTCAGAATAATACACTTGCGAGGATGTACAGTCCTGTGCTGATGAAAAGAATGCTTGAGCAGGAAAATTTATCATCGGATATTTTAACATTGAATGAGCTGAACGATTATCTGTATTCAAATATATGGAGTGAAGTAAGAACGAAGTCTGAAATTTCCAAAGCAAGAAGAGGACTGCAAAAACTCCATCTGGGATATCTGATCGATATGCTTGTGAATCCGCAGTTTGGAGCGCCTGAAGATGCCCGTTCGATTTCGTTCAAGATATTGAACCAGTTGAAGAAAGATCTGGGAAATTACAGAGGCGGAAACGATTTTGATTCTTTTCACCTGAAGGAATGCGAATCCAGAATTGATAAGGCGCTGAATTATATTATGGTCAATCAGCATTAGTAAATTGAATATATTTGCCTATACCTACTAATAGGGAAGATGCATTAGAATTTGCATAGGAGGAATGTTATATTTGCTGAGTTCAGATTTCAGATTTATTCAGAGGTGAAATAAATAAGAAGTTTCCATTCGTAAATCGTATTTTGAAACTCGTAATTGAAATGAAAATCCGACTTATTTCCGACTTTTTTAAAACTAAAATTTGTCAGTGTTGTAAAAACAACACAGGAGAATATAAAACCCGACATATTTCAATTAACAATTATCAGTTAACAATTAACAGAAATCCGTCAAAAATCCGTCACTGACTGAATTTTAAAAAATCACTATTGTAAAAACAAAAACGGGAATTATAAAACCCGACTTTTTTCCGACTTTTAACGCAGATGAATTTATTTTATATTTTCTTTTTAGAACTAAAATGATACTCAACTAATGGCATATAATTCTATACTAACCGAGAAAAAAAATTCCGTTTTATATATAACTTTAAATCGTCCCGATGTTTACAATGCATTTAATGATGAAATGACTTACGAGCTGCAGGATGCTTTTAAAAACGATGCTGCGGCTGATGATGTAAGATGCGTAGTAATTACCGGAGCAGGTAAGGCATTCTGCTCAGGTCAGGATTTGAAAGACTTCACTGATAAAAAATCTACATTCAAAGAAGCTCTTGATAAAAGATACAATCCTTTGATAAAACTTATTACAGGACTTCCAAAGCCTGTTATTGCCTCAATAAACGGAGTTGCAGCAGGTGCTGGACTATCTCTTGCATTAGCTTGTGACTATCGCATTGCAGTTGAAAGCGCAACATTGATTGAAGTGTTTATCAACGTAGGACTTGTACCCGATAGCGGCTCATCATTTTATCTGCTGAAAATTTTAGGTTATGCAAAAGCTTTTGAGCTCTGCGCAACGGGGGATAAAGTTACAGCAAAGGAAGCAAAAGAGTTAGGGCTTATAAATAAAATGGTAAGCAATGGTACTCTGCTTAAAAAAATTACAGCACAGGTTGCAGAAAATTTTGCATCGAAACCGACATTTGCAATCGGAATGATAAAGGATATGTTGCAGAAAGCAGCGCACTCGCCATTGGAAGATATACTTGAGCTTGAAGCGCAGCATCAGCAGTCAGCAGGAAATTCAGCTGATTTTAAAGAAGGTGTTGCAGCATTTTTAGAAAAAAGAAAACCTAAATTCACAGGTAAGTGATAAATAATACTGAAATTTAAAAGGAACAATTTCAGTTTAAATGGATATAACAAATAGAGATATATTATGAAGAAAATAACAACGAAATTCAGACTAAACCACAACCTTTCTTACTTAATAATTTCTGTTTTAACGCTTTGTACTTTTTCTGTGTTTTACAGCTGCGGAGCAAATTTATTTTCGGTGAGTGATGATGTAAGCATTGGAAAAGATCTTGATGTTCAGATTAGGGCTGACAGGCAGAATTATCCTATAATGGAAGGCCACGATGATGTAAGAAGTTATGTGAGCGGTATCGGAAGAAATATCCTTAACAGTTCATCGTTAATACAATATAAAAATGTTTTTCCTTATAAGTTCGATGTTATTCAGGATGACAGCACAGTGAATGCTTTTTGTATTCCGGGCGGATATATTTACATTTATACCGGTCTGATAAAATTTCTTGACAGCGAAGCAGCGCTTGCCGGTGTAATGGCTCATGAAATTGCTCACGCAGAAAGAAGACACATGACTCAAAGACTAACATCGTATTATGGTGTAAGCACGGTACTTTCATTAGTACTTGGAAGCAATCCGAATCAGTTTGCTGAAATAGCTGCAAATTTATTTGTCGGGCTTGGTTTTCTTGCAAACAGCCGTTCAGATGAAACGGAAGCAGATGATTATTCGATAAAATATTTACGTTCGTCACAGTATTATCCTGGAAGCATAATTTTCTTCTTTAACAAGATCCGTGAGGAGCAAAGAAAAAAAGGTCAGACACCGGGAAGTCTTGAAAGATTATTTGCAACACATCCGTTACCGCAGGATAGAATCGACAACGTATTTGAAGAGCTGAGCAATATTAAGCCAAGACCGGATTCAACAAAAGGACTTTTCCCTGAGAGATATCTGGAAATAAAATCAAAACTACAATAACTATTTTATAATTATATATTCAATTTCACATAGGAGATTTTCATGAAAAAAGTTTTAGTCACATTTACGTTTTTTCTCTCGTTAATTTTTATCCAAAATATTTATTCACAGACCTCGTCAGATATTTCGGATAATAATTATGCATTCAAGATTTCTCTCGGCTCTGACTGGAAGAAATCCAAAACAGAAGAGACTACAAACAAGGATGCTATATCTTATACGTTCGATAAGAAAGACGGCAAGGATGCAATTATGCTGCTTGCATTTAAAGTTGAATCAATCAAGAGTCTCGATGATTTAATTTATACTCTTGAAAAAGATATGACGCTGAACATTCCTAAGAGAAGCGGAGAGTATACTAATTTTACTTCAGAGCACGCTGAAGGAAGAAGTGCAGTTTATAAAGACAGTGAATTTGGTGAAAAGATTTTTTATTACAGAACGCAAAATACAGATAAGCAGAATTATACTTATATGCTGAGGTTCATTACAACTATAGCAAATTATCCGGCAGCTGAAAAAGATTTTGACAAGATTGCAAAGAACTTCAAAGTAAATAATTAAGAACTAATATTAAGAATTATTATGGTCAGAGAAAAGGATTAAGTTCTTTTTCTCTGCCCACTGTAGTTATCTCCATATGTCCGGGATGCAATGTATAACTATCCTGAACTGAAGGCAATAAAATATTATTGATTGAGTTCATAAGCTCATCATAATCCCCGAACGGAAGATCCGTTCTTCCAATTGAATCTTTAAAAATCACATCACCGCAGAATATATTTTTGTATTTATCATCAATGAATGTAAGGCTTCCCGGCGAGTGTCCGGGAGTATGTAGGATTTTAAATTCAGTATCACCTACCTGTATTTTACTGGTTTCGTCAATGAATTCATCAACCGGCGGAGGTGCAGGAAAGTCAAGCCCGTACAGTTTTCCCTGGTTCAGTACTTTATCGTAGAATGGCATATCCTTTTCATTCATTAAAATCGGAACGTTGAAATAGTCCTTGGCAAATTTATTACCGAGTATGTGGTCAATATGTCCGTGAGTATTGATAATGTATTTTATCTTGATGCCGTTATCTTCTATGATTTTTTTGATTTGATTCTCTTCTTCAAGAGTGTATGCTGCGGGGTCAAATATAACTCCTTCCTTGGTATTTTCATCGAAGTTGATGTAGCAGTTCATAACAAACGGAGTAACGGGTATCTGGAAAACTCTCATTATAGTAATTATTTATAAATTGATTAAACTCTTAAATATGGGTAATTTCACTAACCTGTCAATTTTTATTCCCAACTAGAATAATAGTCATACAGTAAAAATTATGCCCAAATGTCTGACACCGATAAAATTAAAATAATTACCAATAACCGTAAAGCTAATTTTGAGTACGCTATACTGGATAAATATGAAGCGGGGATTTCTCTTGAAGGAACTGAAGTAAAATCGCTTCGCGAAGCAAAGGTAAGCATTGTTGAATCGTATGCAAGAGTGATAAAAGATGAAGTGTTTCTGATTGGCGCGAATATTAATGAGTATAAATACGGAAATATAAACAATCATATTCCGGATAGGAACAGAAAGCTTCTTCTTCATAAAAAAGAAATTAAGAAGATAAAGGAAGCTTTGACTGAAAAAGGATTAACGCTTATTCCATTGAAGATGTATTTTAAGAATTCAAAAGTAAAAGTTGAGCTCGGCATCGGAAGAGGTAAAAAACTTTACGATAAACGTGAGTCAATAAAACAACGAGAAACAGATCTGAAACTAAAGAGAATTAAACTATAAATGAATTTTCCTTCTTTAAACGAACAGTTAGATGTAATAAAGCGCGCAACAGTTGAAATAATTCCCGAAGATGAACTTGTAAAAAAAATTGAGAAGTCCATTGCTAAAAAAACTCCGCTAATTATAAAACTTGGTGCTGACCCGTCACGTCCGGATTTACATATCGGTCATGCAGTTGTATTGAATAAGCTGAGACAATTTCAGGAACTCGGACACACTGCAATTTTGATAGTAGGGGATTATACAGGTATGATAGGCGATCCGACAGGAAAGAAAAAAACACGACCTCAGCTAACATTTGAAGAAGCTGTTGAGAATGGAAAATCATATTTTGAGCAGGCGGTAAAAATTCTTGATAAGGATAAGACAAAAATATTATATAACTCTGAGTGGCTTTCAAAGCTTGACTTAAGACAATTGATTCAGCTGATGTCAAAGTTTACCGTTCAGAGAATTTTAGAGAGAGATGATTTTACAAACAGGCTTAATGAACAGGCAGAGATTGCTTTCCATGAAATGCTTTATCCGCTGATGCAGGGATATGATTCGTATGCGATTAATTCGGATGTAGAACTTGGCGGTACTGACCAGAAGTTTAATAACCTTGTAGGAAGAGACGTACAGAAAAGATACGGCAAAGAACCGCAATGCGTTATCACAATGCCGCTTCTTGAAGGAATTGACGGCAGCGAGAAAATGAGCAAGTCCTTGGATAATGCCATCGGTATCAGCGAAGATCCAAAAGATATTTTCGGCAAGACTATGAGAATTCCTGATTCATTAATTTACAAATATTTTGAACTTGGTACGCAAATATCCGTAGATGAATTAAAGGATATTAAAGATAAGATAACTGAGAGCCCGAGAGATTATAAACGAAAACTCGGTTATGAAATAGTGAAGCTTTATTATGATGAAGACACTGCGAAGAATTCTATAGAAGAATTTGATAAGATTTTCATTAAGAAGGAAATTCCGGATGATATACCTGAAGTTAGGCTTGATGAGGACGTGAAGCTTATAAATCTTATGGTAAGCAATAAAATGGCAGATTCAAACTCTGCAGCCAGAAAATTAATCGAAGCATCGGCAGTTAGTATAGACGGAGAGAAAATAAGTGACGTGAATGCAGTTATAGGAAAAGAAAAAAGCTTTACGATGAAAGTCGGTAAAAGAAAATTCCTTAAAGTTAACTAAAAAAGTAATACAATCTTTATAATATCTAATATTTATTTTTATTAAATTACAACATTTCACAATAAGCAAACACAAGGGAGAGCGATAAATTGTTCAAGCCAACTAAAATATTTTTTACAAAAGGTGTCGGACGACACAAAGACTATTTACAGTCATTCGAATTAGCGTTGAGACAGGCAGGGATTGAAAAATGCAATCTTGTTATGGTATCAAGTATATATCCATCAGGCTGCAAAAGAATTACAAAAGAACAAGCGACACAATTGCTTGAACCGGGTTCAATTACTTTTTGCGTAATGGCAAGGAATTTTACAAATGAGCCGAACAGACTTATTGCAACCTCTATTGGAGTAGCGCTTCCATCTGATGACAGTCATTACGGATATATTTCAGAGCATCATCCTTTCGGCGAGCCTGAAAAAGTTGCCGGTGAATATGCTGAAGACTTAGCAGCTACAATGCTTGCAACAACTTTAGGCGTTGAGTTTGATTCTGAAACAGCTTGGAACGAAAGAGAGAATGTTTACAAACAAAGCGGAAAGATATTCAAAACATTCAACGTAACACAATCTGCAGAAGGAGATAAAAACGGTCTCTGGACAACAGTTATTTCTGCTGCAGTAATGCTTCCATAAAACAATTCATTCATATAATCTCCGCCGGTATTTACGGCGGAGAATTCATCTGTATATAATTCTGTATACCTGTTATGGTCGATTTTGAAACATGCAGAAAACTTGCCCTGGCTTTCCCTGATGTAACCGAGGAGCCGCACTTTGAAAAACCGTCGTTCAGAATTAACGGAAAGATATTTATGACTTTCCATATTGATAAAAATCAGGCCATGTTAATTTTACCCGAGCTTGAACAGTCAGTTCTTAGTGAATATGACAGCAATGTAATTTACCCTGTAAAAGGATTCTGGGGAAGCAGGGGAGCAACGATGTTCGACCTGAAGAAAGTTAAAAAGTCTATATTCAAAAATGCTTTACACTCCGCTTATACAAAAGCTGTAACTAAAAATAAGAAACAAACTAAAAAGGTGAAAGAGAAGTTATGATAATTAAAGAGATTTTTGAGCAGTTAGTTACAACTGAGCATCCTGTAGCAAAGGCATTACATTCTGGTGAACATTTCAGAGTGCTGGCAATCGGCTTCAAGGCCGGAATGAAATTGAAAGAACATCAGGCACACATGCCGTCAAAACTTACAGTTCTTACCGGAGAAGTAATTTATTTAGAAGGTGAGAAAAAAGTTAAACTGGGACAATATGATGAAGTTAATATTCCCGTCAATACTTTGCATTCAGTTGAAGCTTTACAGGATAGTTTATGTTTACTTACACAAGGGTAAATTATGAAAACAATTGAAAGTGTAACTGATATTGAATTTCTTGTTGACGAGTTTTATCAGAAGGTTATTATAGATGAATTACTTGGAAGATTTTTCACCATTGTTGTAAACTTTGAGTGGGAAGTTCATATTCCAATTATGGTTTCATTCTGGGAGACAGTGCTGCTTGGTAAAGCATCTTACAAGGGAAATCCTATGAGCAAGCACATCGAGCTTGATAAATTATCAAAGCTTGAAACGATACATTTTGAAAGATGGCTGGAGCTATGGAAGGCAACTGTAAATGAAAATTTCATAGGAGAAAAAGCAGCAGAAGCAATCGCTAAAGCGGAAACGATTGCTAAATTGATGCAAAGTAAACTTGACTCAAAAATCACATTAATAAATAATGAAACCTAAAGTTTATTACGCCAATGCAAAAGAAGCTCTCGATAAATTAAAAGACCAGGGCTTTACAACAGATTTTAACTTGGAAGAAAATTGTCTTGTTTGCCATGAAGGAAAGTTTGGAGCATATGATTTTGAAATTACTGCAATATACAGATATGAAGGTGATTCCAATCCCGATGATGAATCAACTGTATATGCCATAGAATCTAAATCAGGTGTGAAAGGAGTTTTGGTAACAAGCTACGGCGCTTACTCTGAAAAAATGTCCGATGATATATTAAGAAAATTGAGAGGTTAAGCAAGAAGAAACTTTACAAAATCTTCTTTGTTTATATTTCCAATATGATGGTTCATATCGAGCTCTTTTAAAGCTTCAATCATTTCTTCCTCTTTGTATTTTTTTCCAATTAATTTGGACTCAACTTCTATTGTATCGCCGTGCGCTAAGAAGTCACCATAGATTTTTAAATTCCGTATGGTTCCGTCCTTTACGTCAATACGTGCATCTATCTGCCCAAAATCAAAGCGTTTAATTTTTTGTATGTTGAATTCAGGTGAGCGGCCGTAATTCCAGTCCCAGTTCCTGTATTTTGAGTTAGCAAGTTCATGTACTTCTTTCCACTGATTTTCGCGGAGATTAAGCACGGGATAATTTTCCGAAGAGCCCAAAATAGATTCTAGCAGCTTTTCACGGAAATCAAATATGCTCATATTTTCATTTAAGTATTCGGATATATTAGCAACACGGCTGCGTATGGATTTTATACCTTTGCTTTCTATTTTATCTATCTTGACGTTTAAAGCTTCAACTACATCTTCAAGATTTGAATTGAACAAAACCGTACCATGGCTGAACATTGCTTTTGTATTGGAGAACTGCGCATTACCTGATATCTTTTTTCCGTCGACAGTTATATCATTTCTCCCGTTAAGCTCTGCCTTTACACCAAGCTCGTTAAGAGTTTTGACAACAGGCTCTGTGAATTTTTTGAAGTTGTGAATGCTATCCTGAGAAAATTTTGTTAGGAAACTGAAGTTTAAATTTCCGTCATCATGGTAAACTGTGCCTCCGCCGGAAATTCTGCGGACAACTTGTATGTTTTTTTCTTTGACATATTCTGAATTTATCTCTTCGATAGTATTCTGATGCTTGCCGATGATGATAGCATTTCTGTTTATGTAGAAAAGAAGATAATCTTCATTCTCGAGATCAAGATTTCTTACTGCCCATTCTTCTAATGCAAGATTGAGCGTTGCATCGGTTATCTGATTATTATTTATAAGTTTCATTCTATATAAAAATGATTTATGTGATTTCGGTATAATCTAAATCCTTACCGTAAGTTTCTTCAAGCTTGCTGGTTGCCCAGATAGCAATTATAATTGTTAAAACTCCTATAGCAAATGCGCTGTATTTTATTCCCATATAGGGCTTCAATGTCTGAAATAAAAACGTAAGAGGAATAACACTGCCGCGTATAAAATTAGGAACTGTGGTAGTTACAGTAGATCTGAGATTTGTCCCGAACTGCTCTGAAGAATTAGTTACAAATATTACCCAGTAGCCGACCGCAGTCCCCATGAGAACACATACAGTATAAAAATAAAAGGTGCTGGTGCTGTTTAAAAATAGGTATACACAAATGCATGCTAAAGTGGCAGTGAGGAAAATATACAAAACTTTTTTACGGGATTTGAGAACCTGGCTTAATGTACCACTGAAAATATCTCCGAACACTAAACCTATATAACAGAACATAACAGCTTTTCCTGCTGAGATCGGCTCGGTAATTCCGAACGCTTTGCCAAATTCAGGGGAGAATGTGATAAGTATGCCCACAACAAACCAAAGCGGCAGCCCTATTAAAATACAATATAGGTATTTTAAGAAGCGTCCTTTTTCGGTAAAGAGTTTTATAAATTCTCCTTTGCCGACGTGTGAAGCTTCCTTAATAGAATTATACATTCCGGATTCATATACACCGAAGCGCAGAATTAGTATTGCTAAACCCATTCCGCCTCCTATGAAATAAGAAGTGCGCCATTCTGTAAGTTCTACAATAAGAGCGGCAGCTACTGCGCCCATAACTCCAATTGAAGCTACAACCATTGTTCCATATCCGCGCTTTGTTTTCGGCATAACTTCACTCACTAAAGTAATGCCGGCGCCTAATTCTCCTGCGAGACCGACACCGGCAATAAATCTGAGCACGGCATACATCTCAACATTTGTAACGAAGCCGTTTAAAATATTAGCTAATGAATATAAGAAAATTGAACCGAAGAGAACTGATATTCTTCCGCGTTTATCGCCAAGTATTCCCCATAAAATCCCGCCGACGAGCATTCCTCCCATCTGCATATTCAGAAGCAAAACGCCTGTATCAAGCATTTGAACATCAGGAACGCCGAGTGATTTTAAAGAAGCAACACGCACTATGCTGAACAGGATCAAATCATAAATATCAACGAAATATCCTAATGCAGCAACAAGTACTATGGCAAAAACCTTTTTCTTATCTTCCATTAAAGATCGAACGGGATTATTTTAAAAGGATTAATTTTTTTGTATCAGTAAATCCATCTGCTTCCATTCTATAGTAATACATTCCGCTTGAAAGCATAGAAGCATTGAACTGTATTTCATATCTTCCCGGTTCTCTTACTCCGTTAAATAAAGTCTGTACAAGCTTGCCGGTTAAATCATAGATGTTTACGGTAACATTCATCTTTTGAGCTACTTCAAACGAAATATTTGTAGTCGGATTAAACGGATTCGGGTATGCATCATATAGCTTAAATCCGTTTATAAGCGATACCGGGTTTGAACCGACAGAGGTAACGGTTCTTATCGGAAGATAGTCAACAAGACCAAGTGAATCTAAATCAGGTTTATGAAAAATATGCGCTTCTACTGAATCAAGATTCGTTGTTCCCCAATAGTTGTTTTCAGCTTTTATCGAATCCTTAGTGTTATTATATAGATCAAAAATCTGACCTGAGTTTGTATTCCAATACAGATGGTTCAAACCAATATCAGTGGTATCAGAGTTGCCTATATTCCCTAAATTTGGTTTAGCTCCTCCCTGAATAGTTATACCCCAAAGGTTACCGCGGATTTTATTACGTGTACAGATAACATTCATAGGGTTAGGTGCGTTAAAATTAATCCCGCTTCCTCCGAGTGTCGGGCTTCCCTGAATATTGTTGGAATCTATTATATTATTATTAATGTAAGCTGTAATTGTTGAAGCGGCGAATGCAATTCCGTAACGGTTTTTTCTTATAATATTGTTTTCAATGATAATATTAGCCGATCCTATGGGTAAGAATGAGATACCTCCTGCATTTGTATACAAACCTCCGCTGATTGTATTTCCGCGAATTACCATTGGAGGCGTAACATTGGTAGCACCCCAGTTTATCTGCGGAGTATTTCCGTTAGCCGTTACGTTGTCATAAATCAGATTATTTATTATCTGTCCTGAAGAAGCTATATTAGCTCCGCTTTGAAATGCAGCTGCTCTGTTATTAAAAATTTTGCAGTTTGAAACAGTTGAATTTGAACGGAAGAAAGAAATTGCACCTGATGAAAAACTACTATTTAGATTATTGTTCCTTATAATACAGCTATCGATCAAAATATCGCAGTCAAGCATTCTGATTGCATTACCGTATTCAAAAATTGTTTTCTTTATAACTGAGCCGTCTGACAGGTCTTCGAACTTTAATCCTAAAAATTTAAGCGAAGTATCTGCTGCAGTGATTTTTACTGAGTCAGGCGGGGAAATTTTAAGAACTCCGAATATATCAATGAATACACCTTGCGCAAATTTTAAGGTAACATTTTTAGTAATCAAGATAGTATCGCTGGCAGTAATATTAATTGAATCATTTACAAAATATGTATTGGCAGAAAATGTAACGTTGCCTGAGGAGTTTGCAACAAGACTATCTAAATCCCATTTTTTACCTGTTCCGGGAGTAGAATAATTTGCATAAGTGCTTAAGAAAGTGAGGGAGATACAAATTGTTAGAATAAATTTAATCATCGGTTGTATTAAAAATTAAAAAATAATGGTGATGTAAGATTACTTAAAATAATCCATTATTGAAGTAGAAAAAATTTGATATTGCTATATTTTCGCTGTAAAAGAAGCTAATACTGCCTATTATATTTCAATTTTAATGCGTAATTTTTGCTACTTAACAAAATAAAAATTGAAGACACTTCCATACAATAATCTGCCTGATTTTAACAATCTTTTTCTGGACTATATAGATGATTTCGATAAGATCAAGAGCTACTACAAATATGATTACAGGGACGATAATGAATTTCTTAATGCCCTTATTAAAAAGAAAAATACCTATCTTAAGGAATCTGATTTTACCAGAGACGACTTATGCAGAGTGCTTACCACTCAGAATAAATTTTTCAACTCAACTGAAAAGACATACGAAAATATTGAGCTGCTGAAAAGCTCAAACACCTTTGCCATTGTAACAGGACAGCAGGTAGGAATGTTATCCGGACCGCTTTATACAATTTTAAAAGCTCTTAATGCAGTTCAGCTTGCAAATAAGCTAAACCACAAATTTAAAGATTATAATTTTGTTCCGGTGTTCTGGCTTGAGTGTGAAGACCATGACTTTCTTGAAATAAATAATATCAATTTACTTACGAAAGAAAATGAAGTAAAGAATATAGCTTACTTTGGTATTGAGGGGGAACAGGAAAAATATATAAAGCCTACAGGTACAATTATTCTTGATGAAAAGATAGAAGTCTTTAAAAATGAGATAAGAAGTAATCTTGTTGAAACGGATTTTACCAATACGGTTTTTGATTATATAAACCGCTCTTATAAAGTCGGTATAGATTTAAAGACAGCTTTTGCCAGACTGCTTAACTATTTTTTAAAAGATGAAGGTCTGATTTTTATGGACCCGTCCGAAAAAGATCTTAAGAGACCTTTAATTCCTATATTTAAAAAAGAACTTGCAACATATCCTGCGCTTTGCGAAAAGGTGATTATTTCATCTGCTGAAATGGAGCATGAATATGACCCCGTGATAAAGCCAAAGCCGATAAATTTATTTTACACACATAACGGTAACAGATATTTAATTGAGCCTAAAGATAGCGAGAACTTCGCTTTGAAAAATTCCCGACAGAAATTTTCGAGGGATGAGATGTTTTTAATGCTTAATGCAAATCCTGAATTGTTTAGTCCGAATGTATTACTCCGTCCTGTTTGCCAGGATAATATATTACCTACAGTTGCTTATGTCGGCGGACCATCGGAAGTTGCTTACTTCGCCCAGATAAAGGATGCATACGATTTTTATGAGACACCAATGCCTGTAATTTATACGAGAACATCGATTACAATAATAGAGAAAAGGGTAGAGACATTCCTTGAAAAAAATAAGCTGAAGGTTTTGGATCTGTTCCATCCGAAAGATACTGCAAGAAGGATGGTAGAGAAATTCTCAGAGATGAATATTGAAGAGCTGTTTACAAGTTATATAGATGAACTTAACGGAATATTTTATCAGTTTAAGCAAAAGCTTGAGAGTATAGATAAAAATCTTGTTAACACTCTGGATAAAAAAGATCAGCAGTATAAAGATTCAATAAATATGCTGAAAGATAAGTTCATGACATCGTATTTAAATCAGAATGAAATTGTTACTAAGCAATTGAATAAAATATTATCAGTGATATTCCCCGACAATGTATTGCAGGAGAGAAGTCTTAATATTATTTACTTCTTAAACAAATACGGAATGGATTTCATACAGCAATTGAAGGACAATATTAATATAGAAAAATTTGAACATCAGTTTATTGAAACAAACTTTGATGCTGCGCCGGTAAAGATTGAAGCCGTAAAGGAAGGCGTGGAATAGTTTTTCAGCTGCTGCCGGGAATATGCCATGAAAAAAATCCTGATAATACGTTTTTCTTCGCTGGGAGATATTATACTTTCTTTTCCTCTGATAAATGCTCTTAAAAAAGAGTATCCGGAATCTGAAATTCACTATCTGACTAAATCTGCTTACAAAGCAATTCTTGAACTCAACCCGGTTATTTCAAAAATAATTTTATTTAACGGCCAGCCTTTAAGTGAATTAAAATCCGAAATAAAAAGCACCGGATATGACTTAGTATTAGATATTCATAAAAATTTCAGAAGTATATTGCTGACATTATTTACAGGATTGAATGTCAAACGCTACAGAAAAGATACGATAAAAAAGTTTTTATTAGTTAAGTTTAAGATAAATCTTTTTAAAGAAATTACCCCTGTTTATAAGAAATATATAAAAGCGGTTGGAGATAAATTTGCAAAAAAGTTTTCACATTATACCGCAACTGAATTAGAATTTGACAGAACACGGAAATATGATTTTAAATATATAGTAACTGCGCCATCATCAAAACATTTTACGAAGACTTACCCAAAAGAAAAATTTGTTGATTATATAAAATCTTCCAAACTCAAAGTTATATTGGTAGGAGATGATAGCAATAATGATAAAGAAATTTGTGAGTATATAGAGAATGAAACCATTGCAATAAATTTATGCGGGAGATTAAGTTATAGTGAACTCGCAAACGTTGTTATAAATTCAGAATATGTAGTAACAAACGATAGCGCAATATTGCACTTCTCCGAGATGCTGGGTAAAAATGTTAAAGCAATTTTCGGCTCAACAGTAAAAGAGTTCGGATTTTTTCCGCAGCTGGAAAACTCATTGGTAGTAGAAAATAAAAATTTAAAGTGCAGACCGTGCACACATATAGGATTACCTGCATGTCCTTTGGGACATTTTAAGTGCATGAATGAAATACAAATAGAAAAGCTAAACTAGAAAGAAAAAACAATGGCGAAATTATATTTAAAGAAAAACGAAGAACGCAGACTTGAACTGGGACATCAATGGATTTTCAGCAATGAAATAGAACGTGTTGAAGAGCTGAATAAAAACGGTGAAGTAGTGGATCTTTACACCTACAATTATAAATATCTGGGAAAGGGAATTTACAATAAACATTCCTTGATTGCATACAGGCATCTTACCGATTTTAAAGAGGATATAGATAAAAAATTTCTTTATAAAAGAATTAATAATGCAAATGCCCAGCGTAAGAAAGTAAATCGTGACAATAATATTTACAGAATGGTGAATAGTGAAAGCGACTATCTTCCCGGATTAATAATTGACAGATTTGATGATAGATATTCTATACAAATTTTTTCTGTCGGAATGGAAATATTCAAAAATGATATTGTTGAAATTTTGAAAGATAATTTTAAAGCGAAATTTATCATAGAGAAAAACGATAATGAGCTACGCGTACTTGAAGGATTATCGAAAGAAGAAAATATTCTGCTCGATTTTGTGGATTCCGAAGATAAAACATTTGTGTTGAGTATAGATGATATTAAGTATAAACTTGATTTGCAAAACGGACAGAAGACAGGGTTTTATCTTGATCAGGCTGCAAACAGAAAACTTGTCCGTGAGTATGTAAGAGAAGGGGATGATGTGCTTGACCTTTTCTGTAACGAAGGAGGATTTGCATTAAACGCTGCCTATGCAAAAGCTCAAAGTGTGATAGCAGTCGATTCATCGGAACATGCTATAAAAATGTCGAACGAAAATGCAAAGCTTAATAATTTCAAGAACATTGAATTTATTTGTAAAGATGTATTCGAATTTTATAATGATATTTTTCAGGAGAGTAAAAGATATGATGTTATAATTCTTGACCCGCCGTCGTTTACTAAAAATAAAAAAAATGTAATCCCCGCATTAAAAGGATATCAGGAATTGAATTATAAAGCAATGCGCCTGCTAAAGCCGAACGGCATATTGTTTACATTCTCATGTTCGCATCATATTGATGAAAGGAATTTTGAAATTATGATGATGAAGGCAGCATCTATGGCAAGGAAAAGAATTAAAATTCTGGAAATGAAAAATACTTCTTATGATCATCCTATTTTGCCGTCAATGTCGGAAACAAAATATTTAAAGTCATATGTGCTAAATGTTTCATAGAATGAAATACTGCTTTATTATAATGTTTTAAAAGTTTAATTTCATTCATCAACCTAACTCAAAAGAACTACAATGAGAAACTATTATCTGTTAATTCTTTTGTTCTTTGTAATATTCTGTAGCTGTAAAAACAATACAGTATTTCCGCCGATAACTACAGAAGCGGTAACTATGGGCGGTATTAATGAAGATCAGGTCACCTCACCGGCTGGTGGTTATACAAGTCATTCAGGGTCTCTGGGAAGCGGTGCATTAAACTTTTTAGACAGAGACAGTACAATAATTTCTTTTTATTATAAAGGTACTACTGGAAATACAGCAGCATATCAGCTGCAGGTATATGATTCTACAGGTAACGGACTAACTTCTGTATATACTTTTAAAGATGAGGCTGCAAATGATAGTTTAAAATTTGTTCGCGTTATAATGCCATCGCACAGAGAATTTGCATATTATCACTATACAATAAGCTGCGGCGGACCGACAGCGCAATCATTTTACGTAAAGAATTTAACTCTGTATAAAAAATAATAGAATATGGATGTAATGGAAAAAAATATAAGGGATTTATATGAGCAGATCTTACAGCCTCAGGGAATTGAGCTTGTTTCAATTACCGATGGCTCAACTGCGGAACCTAATCCAGAAGATTTTTCTGCAGATGTAACTCAAAGGACTTTTGTTATGTTTAAAAAAGGAGAGAATGAGTTCACTGAAACTTTTTACTCGTCTGACCCTGTTAGTATTGAAAAGACTATGAAACAGATTCAGCTTGAATTTGCTTTGAAGGGATAATTTTACTTCTCGACCCCGTTAACAATATTTTGCAATTAATTGAAAAGACTTGGCATATATTTC
This sequence comes from Ignavibacteria bacterium, assembly GCA_044226845.1. GTDB lineage: Bacteria > Bacteroidota > Ignavibacteria > Tepidaquicellales > Tepidaquicellaceae > JAFDZO01. Next base: position 68,566 of record JBGAGG010000010.1, on the reverse strand, counting down.
AGCTGTACAGACTGTAAAGTTTCCCAATAAAGTTACGCAGTCTGAGTTAAAAGAATTTGCTTCAAACCTATTTTCCGAATCGTTCAAAGACTCTGACAGACTTCTTGAAGTCTTCGACAACACAGGTATATCAAACAGGAACCTTTGTGTTCCCGTTGATTTCTTCTCCAATGATTCATCCTTTCATGAAAAAAATAATCTATTCAAAAAGTATGCTCTTGAGTATTCTGTTGATGTAATTAATAAAATTCTAGCGGATACAAATTTAGATAAGAGCAAGCTTACCGATATCATATCATTTACGTCAACCGGTCTTGCAACTCCATCACTTGATGCGCTTATAATTGATAAGATGCGCCTTAATCCGAATATTAACCGTACTCCTTTATGGGGACTTGGATGCGCAGCGGGAGTTTCAGCTTTAGCAAAAGCAAAAACAATTGCCGATGCAAATCCTGATGCTGTAATATTACTAATTGGTGTTGAGCTTTGCTCGCTTACTTTTATAAGAAATGATTTAAGCAAAAGTAATTTTATAGCCACTTCACTTTTTTCTGACGGAATAGCAGCTGTGCTTGTTACGGGAGAAAACTCTAACCGGCTTATAAAAAATAATCATTCGATAAAAATTACATCTTCGCGAAGTAAGCTTTATTATGATTCTGAAGATGTTATGGGCTGGGAGTTTATTGATGCTGGCTTTAAAGTTGTCTTCTCGAAAGATATTCCATCACTGGTAAACTCGCATATCAAAACAGATATAAAAAAATATCTGGAGAATAATAATCTTTCAATAGATGAGTTGAAAAATTTTGTAATTCATCCGGGTGGAACAAAGGTAATAAATGCGTATATACAATCTCTTTCAATTCCTAAAGATAAATTAAAAAATACTATTGACACTTTACACGAATATGGGAATATGTCCAGCGTTACTGTTCTTTATGTTCTTGAAAAATTTATTAAAGGAGAATTTGAAGACGGCAGGGGTTTAATGATGTCTCTTGGACCCGGCTTCTCATGCGAAATGCTTTTGTTGGAGATGAAAAATGAAACACTTGTGACTAACAAATAATCTCAATATTCCTTAATTTAGTTTTTATCATCTTTATAAAATCCCAAATTATGCAAAACGTAATTTCTTATATAAACTCCAATAAAGATAAATATGTTGAAGAGCTGAAAGAGTTTTTGGCAATCCCTTCAATAAGCACTAATCCTGAAAATAAAAAAGATGTAAACGACTGCGCTGAATATGTAAAGAAACAATTTGAATCTATCGGACTTGAAAATGTAAAAGTATATCCTACTCCCGGGCATCCTATCGTTTACGGTGACTGGCTTCATGCAGGAAACGATAAACCCACTTTATTGATTTACGGACATTACGATGTTCAACCCGTTGACCCTATTGAGCTATGGACTAATCCTCCTTTTGAAGCAACGGTAAGAGGTGATAATATTTTTGCCCGCGGTTCTGTAGATGACAAGGGGCAGGTGTATATTCACGTAAAAGCATTGCAGGCACACCTTGCAAATAATAAAACTCTTCCGATAAATGTAAAATTTATCTGCGAGGGGGAAGAAGAAATCGGCAGCAATAATCTTGAGCCTTTCCTTGAAGAACAGAAAGAACTTCTTAAATGCGATTATATAGTTATATCCGATACTGCAATGTATGACTACGATATGCCTTCGATTTGTTATGGTCTTCGCGGATTGACCTATATGCAGGTTGAAGTGACCGGACCAAACAGAGATTTACATTCAGGTTCATTCGGCGGCGCAGTGCATAATCCTATTAATGCGCTTGCAGAAATAATTTGTAAATTAAAAGACGAACACGGAAAAATTTTAATTGACGGATTTTATGATGATGTTGTTGAATTGACTCCGAAGGAAAGAGAAGAGTTTAAAAAACTTCCCTTTGATATTGAAAGATATAAAAAAGGATTGGATGTAGATGAGCTTCACGGTGAAGAAGGCTTCTCCACAGTTGAAAGAACATGGGCAAGACCTACACTCGATTGCAATGGTATTTGGGGCGGCTTTCAGGGTGAAGGCGCTAAGACAGTTCTTCCATCAAAGGCAGGAGCAAAAATTTCAATGCGTTTAGTTCCAAATCAGGATCCAGATAAAATTGAAAAATTGTTCTCTGATTTTGTTTATAAAGTTGCTCCCAAATCAGTGAAGGTAAAGGTTATAGGCGGGCATAACGGCAAGCCGGCAGTTACACCGATTGATTCACCGGCAATTAATGCAGCAGTTGAAGCTTTGAAAAAAGGATTCGGAAAAGATCCTGTATTTATGAAAGAAGGCGGCTCTATTCCCATTGTAACAACATTCAAAGATGTTCTGGGTGCGAATACCGTTCTTCTTGGTTTCGGTTTGCCTGATGAAAATGCACACTCTCCCGATGAACACATGAATTTAAAAAACTTCCAAAGAGGCATTTTAAGCGTAGCTTATTTTTATGATGAGCTTGCGAAGGCAAAATAGTAGATTAATTCATCTATAGATTATTTAATCGTTAATAAATAAATTGTAGTTCTTAAAATTTTATTATATGGCAAAAGCTAAAGTACCTGTAAAAAGCAGAAAAGTAAAAAAAATAGAGCACCTTCATATTAATCTGACTAATAAGAATTATATGATAATAGGTCTTGGTATACTTGTGATTATAATCGGATATTTCTTTATGTCTGAAAATTCAGTTGACGGATTTTTACCTACTGTAGTTGCCCCTATTTTATTGATTGCAGGGTACGGAGTAATAGTTCCGTTCGGAATTTTATATACAGATAAATCAGGTGCTTCGGATTCAGAAAATCCTGCAGGGACTTCAGTTCCTTCAAATACAAATATCAACACTAACTAATTAAATAATTTAATTAGTCTTTGTACAATTTTGCCATCCTCGGATGGCATTTTTTTTATAACTAATTTATTATTCTAATATCAATCACTATGAAAAAATTTAATCCAATAGAAACCGATCCAAACAAAACTAAACTTCTTGAAATATTTGACAACTCATTTCCGAACAGAAATTATCTTATAATCCATCGGGCAAATGAATTCACTTCCGTATGCCCGAAAACAGGACAGCCGGATTTTGGTGTTATAACAATTTCATACATTGCTAAAACAAAATGTGTAGAGTTGAAATCATTGAAATATTATCTTCAGTCATTCAGAAATGAAGGTATTTTTTATGAAAATGTAATAAACAGAATTTTGGATGACCTGGCAACTTTGCTTAAACCAAAATGGATGGAAGTAATTGGTGATTTTACTATTAGAGGTGGTTTGCAGTCAAAAGTAATTTCTACATACGGTAAAAAATAATATGAAGCTTTCAGATGTAGATCTAAGACAAAAAATTAGCGGTGATGAATATAAGGAAGAAGTTAAAAGACTTGACCTTGAACTTGAAATTCTAAAGTGTCAGTTAAAACTCCGTGATAAAAACAAAAAAGCAGTTATCTGTTTTGAAGGATGGGATGCAGCGGGTAAAGGCGGCGCAATTAAGCGTCTGACTGAACCTATGGATCCCAGAAGGTTTAAAGTCTTCCAAACTTCAGCTCCTAATGAAGTAGAAAAAGCCAAACATTATCTATGGAGATTCTGGGTAAATCTTCCTTCAAGTGGAGAGATGGTAATATTTGACAGAACATGGTATGGCAGAGTGCTTGTTGAGCGCATAGAAGGCTTCTGCACTGAAGATGAATGGAAAAGAGCTTATGATGAGATAAATCAGTTTGAAAAAACTGTTGCACAGGATAACACTAAAATAATAAAATTTTTTGTTCATATATCAAAAGAGGAACAGGAAAAACGATTTAAGGAGCGGGAAGAGAATCCTCTGAAAAAATACAAAATAGGAAAGGATGACTACAGAAACCGGAAACATTGGGATGACTATGTTAAAGCATATGATGATATGTTTCAGAGGACGGATAATCCATTTGCTCAATGGAATATAATAGAAGGGAATGATAAAGATTTTGCCCGGCTGAAAATTATGAAAATTTTTGTAAAAGAAATGAAAGATTTTTTAAAAAACAATGGTGATGAAAAATAAATTCTGTCTTTTAACTTTATCTTTATTGATTTTTTTCGGCTGCGGTCAGAATAATCAATCTCAGGGAACAGGAAATAAATCAGGGGATGTAAAGGTTAAATCTGATTCTACGCAACTATCTACTAAAGATAGTTCAACTCTTAAACTTTCCGATTTGCCAAAATTTAAATTGACTTTTGAGAGAGAAGGCGGAATCAATATTATTAATTCAGATCTCAGCGGTGAAAGATTTTTATTCAATGGTCACGATAATGTTATTTCCCCTGACGGTTCTAAAGTTGTAACTACTAAAAACAATCAGGATGGTTCAAGAACAATTGCAGTTTATGATGTACAAAATAAAACAACGAAGGTTTTGAGTTCAGTAACCGGAAAGCAAAGTTTTGATGCAAATTTTTCTCCGGATGGGAAGTCTATAGTATTTTGTAATTTCTCAGGGAAGAAATGGAATATTGCCTTAGTAAATCTTGATGATACAGGATTTAAAATTCTTTCGGATAGTTATAAAACTGATTTATTCAGCCCTACATTTGCAGCCGATGGAAATTCAGTTCTTTGTCAGGATATGCAGAATTTTATTGAATTTGATTTGAAAGGAAACATTATCAGAACAATTTCTTTGAAAGAAATTACAGGTAATAAGGCAATTTATTTTTCGAGCGGTAATAAAGGATATTTTATTAATAATAAGGATGCAATATTGTTCGATGCAGATACCGAGGATTTTTTTGATACATCGCGTGAGCCTATTTCAAATGTCTTTGTTTACAATATAAAAGCGAAAACTTTAAAGAATCTAAGCGATAAGAATATTTCTACCTATGACCCGTTTCCTTTAAGCGACGGTAAACATATTCTTGTTTCAGCTTATACAAAATCTGATCTCTCAAAAAGCTCAGACCCTGCCGATATGGAGCCCGTGGTAACAAGCTGGATCTATATCATGAATTCAGACGGCACCGGGAAAACAAAACTGGTTAAAAATGCTCTGGAGCCATCAGCTTCACGAACTGAATAGGTATCAGTAGTTAAGCCTTTCAGTCAGCTTATATATAAACTCATCAATAATTTTATCATCAAACTGCCCGAGCAATGATTTCATATTTGCAAGGGCTTTTTGTATTTTATCCAGATATTTCTTCTCTTTGTTCTTATGGAATGAATAGCCGTAGCTTCCTAAAACCTGAATTAACCTTATCAGTATAAAGAATTTAAAAAGCTTCATAAACTCTCTTTTATCTGTCTTGTATTTAATATCGTTAAGATATGACTTTAAAAGAAATTCTCTTTCTTCATCAGTCAGTTCAATGCTTCCGGAATATAAGAAAGATGCCAAATCGTAATGAAGAGGTCCTTTGCGGCCTGACTGATAATCAATAAAATATAAAGAATCATTTTTCAGCATAATATTTCTTGGCTGAAAATCTCTGAACATAAAGTAATTTGTGTCAGCCTTTACCAGTTCTGAATTTAAATATTCAAAGGCCTGATTGAGAATTTTATAATATTTTTCAGGCTCATCGAATTGGGAAACGTAATAATTCGAAAATTTTTCCTCATCCATCATCATTTGCTGAATATCAAATTGTTTTGTTTCATAACATAAATCCAGGTCTATATGATTTAGTCCTTCATATTGAAATTCTTTTAAGTGCTTTAGGGCTAATTGATAGTAATATATAGATGTTAAGCCTTCGTCTTTAAAATTCTCTTTTGCTTTAAATAGTGTTGTATCTCCCAGGTCTTCAAGTAAATAAAATTTGTAATCCGATGACTCATTATATATTTGAGGGACATTTAAACCTCCTTTTTTGAATCCCTTTGAGAATTCTACAAATGCCCGGTTCTCAGGTACATTCTCATTCCAAACTGCAACACAAGAAGTATAACCTGAGATCAATCTATAAATTTTTCTATTGGAAGCATCTGCTTTTAATCTTTCGATTTTATCAATTGATTTATCGAAATGATTGAAGAATAACTCCTGAAACTGATATGTTATAATTTCGCTTTGGTAAGACATCTTTTAAGATTGAAGTAGATCTTCTAATGCGGAATTTAGTTTTTTAAATCGGAAAGGGAAATTCAAATTTTCTAATTTTTCCGGAATTACTTTTTGGCCGTTAAGCAGAGTTTCAGCAAACTCACCCACAATTATTTTCAGCGCAAAACCGGGAACAGGGAAAAGACAGGGACGATGCATTGCTTTGCCGAGTTCTTTACAAAATTCTTTATTGCTCACAATATCGGGAGAGTCGGCATTTATTGGTCCGCTTATTCTATCGTTATCAATACAAATTTTATAAATTTCAATTATATCTCTGATATGAATCCAGGGGAACCATTGTTTTCCGTTGCCAAGCCATCCTCCGGCATAAAATTTAAAAGGCATCATTAATTCTTTTAATGCGCCTTCATTTTTATCAAGAACCACACCGGTTCTCATGCTTACAACTCTGCAATTTTTTTCGGTTTTAAAAGCTTCTTTTTCCCAGTCGATGCATAGCTTTGCAAGAAAATCATCTCCTAATGAGGATTCTTCCGTAATATTTTCATCGTCTCTGAAACCGTAAATTCCGACACCGCATGCAGTAATAAATGTCTTAGGTTTATCTGAACAAATTTGAATTGCATTTACTAACTGGCGTGTTGAGTTTATACGGGAATCATATAATTCTTTTTTTACTTCATCATTCCATCTTTTACTCCCGACAGATGCTCCTGCCAAATTAATTACACAATCCCAGCCTTCTAAATCTGCAGCAACTTCATCCGGACTCATCTTAATATCCCACTCAATCAGCTCGATATTATAATGTTTCAGAGATTCAAATGCCTTTTCAGGATTTCTTACAAGAGCTTTAATTTCGTATCCAAGACCTGCAAGATGCATACATAAATGTTTACCTATTAATCCCGTTGCTCCTGCAATAACTACTTTTTTTGACACGTCTTTTAATAATAAATCTTTTCTAAAAATAAACCTGACGGGGGAGCTGTGAACAAGGCAGGTTCTGTACTTGGCTTTAACAAATAATTTTTAATATCGTTAGTGTTTTTATTGCCTCTGCCAACCTCAACTAATGTTCCAACAATCCGCCGGACCATTTTCCATAGGAAATGCGAGGCCTTTATCCGAATATAAATGAAATTTTCATCCTGGGTAATCTCAAGATTTTCGACGAGACATTTAGTTGATTTATCTTCCTTTGATTTTTCAGAGAAGGAAATAAAATCATGCATTCCTACCATTTCTTCAGCAGCCCTGCTCATTGCTTTCACATCCAGCTTATCTTTTATCCACCAGCAATATTTTTTTTCAAAGGCGTTTCTTCTTTTGGAAATTCTGTACACATATTGTCGTGATTTTGCTGAGTGACGAGCGTGAAATCTGTCATCTGTTTTTTCAATTTCTAAAATATTAATAGGAGCAGGTAGAGCATCGTTTATTTTCATTTTTAGAATTTCAGGTGCCAGCATAGTCTCGCATTCCAGGTGCGCAATTTGTTCATAAGCATGCACTCCTGCATCAGTCCTGCCGGAGCCCTGAAAATCAATAAATTTATTCTGTCCTCTTCCGCTTTTAAAAATATCTATAATGATATTAGAGATGGTTTCCTGTATGGACTTTGCATTTTTTTGTTTCTGCCAGCCTGAGTATCCCGTACCATCGTACTCTATGTAAAACTTAAATTTTTTCAATTAATCAGCTCTATAATGTTTCCTTTTAAGGATAATTTCAGTTCAGTTCCTTCAATTATATCAACTTTAAATTCCTGTGTTATTCCCATGTCAGCCATAACAGTTTTCAGGTAATATTGTCCCGGAACTGCTGCCAGTGTTATTGTAAATCCTTCTACGCTTACCGATGAAATTGTATTATCGTATAAAAACTCATTGTTCAGATACATTGCTAATTTTTTATCTGAGAAACTTTCATCTAATCTGACTGTGAAATTCCTGCTTCTGTTATCTATTTCTACTTTTACAAACTTGCGTATGTTTTTTAAAATCTTTTTCCAGTCGTTAAGCCATTTATCTTCCAGAATAAAATTACCTGAATTTGATATTAAAATTGAATTAAAACCATCCCATTGAAGTAAGAGATTATCTCCCATTCTTTCAGGTGCAGCTCGTTGAAGAGGTTTAGTTGTAATGCTTTCAATTTTGTATTTCATAAAAACATCATATAACTCTTTCATGTTCTTATTGGAAAGAAAAAATGAAAATCTGTTAGTTACATCCTGAAATATTGTTTCATAATAACAGCTATCTTGCGATAAATAAATTGTTTCCGCAGAATTCATTAATCCCTTTGTCGCAGTGTAGGTTATTCGTAAATCTGAAGGCAGTTCTTCAGGTAAATACTGTGCTGAAACTGTTCCGGAAATAAAAATTAATATTAAAAATAAAAGTACTTTTTTCATTTTATGAGTGGTGATTTAAACTTCTTTTCAAAATAAAATATCCGGCAAAGGCAGATATTAATGAGGCGCATAAAATTCCTATCTTAGAGTTAGCAACTACTTCAGGATTTGCAAATGCCAGCGATGAAATGAATAGAGACATTGTAAATCCTACTCCACCAAGCAATGCAGCACCGTAAATCATTTTCCAGTTAGTGCCTTCGGGCAGATCTGCCATTTTAGTCTTAACGGCCAGCCAGCAAAAAAATGTGATGCCAATTTGTTTGCCAAAGAAGAGTCCCAATATAATTCCAAGCGTTACTTTATTTGTAACTGCAGTTAATATATTCTGTTCCAGCGTAACGCCTGCATTTGCGAAGGCAAATATTGGCATTATTAAAAATGCCACCCATAAGTGTAAGTCATGTTCAAACCTGTTCGATAGCGGCAGTACCTTTTCGCTTTTATCTTCAAGCTCGCTGATGTTATTTGTTATATCTTCCTGCGAAGTTCTTTTATCTTCAATAGTGTTAATTATTTTTTTTGATTTTTCTACAAAACTTTTCACATCTATTTTTGCTTTTGTAGGAATTGTAAGAGCAGCCAAAACTCCTGCTATTGTTGCGTGTACACCTGATTTCAATAACGCTAGCCAGAGAAAAATGCCAAGTATAAGATAAACGGCAGGATGCCTGACATGAAGAAAATTACAAAGGAACATAAGCAATAAAATCCCGAAACCTATTCCTAAACTTATAAGAGATAAATTTGCCGTGTAAAAAACTGCAATAACTATTACTGCTCCTAAGTCATCTACAATTGCAAATGCAGTCAGAAAGATCTTCAAAGAAATTGGTACGCGGTTACCCAGCAGCGATAAAATTCCCAGTGAGAATGCAATATCAGTGGCCATAGGAATTCCCCAGCCTTTCATTTCATATTCATGCCCAAGATTAATAGCAACGTAAATCAGTGCAGGAAAAACCATACCACCAATTGCAGCAAAGATAGGGAAGGAAGCTTTCTTTAATGAGGAAAGTTCACCCGAAAGCATTTCTCTTTTTATTTCGAGCCCGACAAGAAAGAAAAATATGGCCATCAGGCCGTCATTTATCCAATGGCTTATCTCTTTATTTAAAATGAAATCTCCGAATCCGATTATAATTTTTGTCTCGAGTAAGTGGAGATAAAAATCTCTGTATCCTGTATTGGCGAGAATAAGAGCAATGATTGTAATGAAGATTAAAACAATACCGCTTGATGCTTCAATCTGCATGAACCTTCTGAAAGGTCTGGTTAATGTATCTATCGGTGCATTTTTAACGACTTTAGGGAGATTTCCTGATTCCATTAATTTAAGATTGTAAATAAAATTCAATATAGAAATTACATAAAAGCAATTACAGGTAAAAACTATAACTTTATTTCATTGCTTCCCATAAAAACTTCACGAAATCATGGCTTACTTTTGCATGCTGAAGTATTAAATCCACAAAAGATGTTTCGAAGGCAAGTTCCGGCTTATATGATTTATACACATAAAACTGTTTCATCTTTAATATCTCTTCAAGTTTTTTATCAGTGACTTCAGCGTAATCTTTGGAAGGTCTGGCCTGTTTAACTCCGGCTACTTCACCGTATAATTTTTTAAAATTTTTATCTTCTATTATAGATAAGTATTCATCGAACTCGGAATAAATTTTATATCTTATCTTTTTAAGATTAACAGGGTCCATGCTGTATTGTCCTGCTGCAATAATTAATTCTCTAGGTTCAAGATGGAAATAAACATGGGGCAGCTCGGCTTTTTTGATTCTCTCGAAACAGAAAGCGGCAGCATAGTGAGTCTTATATGGAGTTTTATCTTTTGAAAACCTTAAATCGCGGTTTATTCTGAATATCGATTTATAATTAATAACGATATCTTTATCTATCTTGGCAAGTTCAGGCGCAAGAGTATCAATTAAATTCTTCATCGGCTCTCTTAGATATTGCTCATATTCTTCTCTGTGCTTTTCAAACCACTCTTTTTTATTGTTCTTTTTATTTTGAAGAGATTTTAAAAATTTTATTGACTCTTCTGAAAATCCAAGAAACGGCGATTGTATTAGATCTGATAACATTATTTACAGTTATTTTTAGCGTTGTATAAAAAAATAGACACTTTGTGGAACTTTTACTGACTTATGGAATATAAAAATCAGAAGGCTTAAATTCATATTAAAAAGTTTTCATAAGTTTTAATAATTCGAATAAACATTTTTTATAAATCTTTACCCCACGAATCATGAAATCTCTCTACGTTTTTCTGGCCCTTGCACTTACATTCCTCGGAAACGTGCTGCATGCACAAAATGAAGTTAATAACGAGAAAGAAATTAACTTTCAGATAAGTACAAACATGTACTATACTCCCGGACAGGATATTCAGGCTTATGTTTACTCCTATGATTATAACGAAAAGTCGGCGAGAAAAGTTAATTTTGAATTTACTATTTATAAGATAACAGATATCGGTTCATTTTATTCAAAACAGGCTTCGCGTTATGGTGTTGATGTGCTAAGCCGTGACAGCATAAATCTTTTATCATACTGCAGTGAGTTTGCAAGCTTCAATAAAAATCTTTCATCAAAAAATGATTACGGCTACAGATATATTAATGAGTATGTGAAAATAAATGTGTACGATAAAGGCGCCTATGTTTTACGTGTGAAAGCCGGCAATAAAGTTGCCTACTGTGGATTTATTATCTCAAGCGCAGGAGTGATCTCAAAGGCAGGAAATAATTCTATGCTTGCATATACAGTGAACAGAGAGTCAGGCGTGCCTATCTCAAATGCTAACTTAAGTTTTTATTTAGGCGGCAGAAAAATAGGGCAGGGAAGCACTGTTGACGGACTTTTTTATCAGACAATTAACAACGATGTAAAGCAGGGGAATGACGACTTAACTCCTTTGATAGTCGGTAATGCAGGAGACGATATTATTATCTCCGATGCATATATGTACTTCGGTTATGCAGGTAATGAATATTACACTTATACCTATACAGAGCAGCCTGTTTATAGGACGGGTTCTATGGTAAATTTTAAAGGAACAATAAGACAGACTTCTGAAAACAATTTCAAAGTTGTACCGAACAGAGACATTACTGTAATAATAAAAGATTCAAAGAATGCTGAAGTCTTCAAGCAGCTTATGAAAACTAATGAAGACGGCAGCTATAATGGAAGTTTTAAAATAGAAGATGAAGGAGCGCTTGGAACATATTACATCCAGACTCAGCTGGATGAGAAACATGTCTACACTGCAACATTTGAAGTTGAGCAGTATAAAAAACCTGAATATAAAGTAACCGTTAATCTGGATAAATCTCAGTATTACGGCAAAGATGAAATGAAGGGAAGCGTCCAGGCAGATTATTATTTCGGAAGTCCTGTTGCTGATGCTGAAGTTGAATATAATGTTTTCAAAATAAGATATTATAAGCCATGGTGGAGATTTTCTGAATGGGCATGGTGGTATGAGGATTTTTATGCTGAGCAAGAAGAAAATTACAGCGGCTCGGAAATGATTTATTCGGGAATAGGCAAGCTTTCAAAAGACGGTAAGTTTGATTTTGAATATACAATTAAGGAAGATTTTAAGCAGGAAAATAATCGCGATTATTATTATAAATACTGGTACGGAGATTATGAAACCGATTACAGATACATTGTGCAGGCTAAAGTAACGGATAAATCACGAAGACAAATTAACGGAACTACAACTGCGTTTGTAACACGCGGGGGATTTACACTAACTGCAAACACAGATAAATACTGGTATAAGAAAAATGATAAAGTGAACTTTACCGTAAATGCCGAAGATTTTGCAAGCAAGCCGGTTAAAACAAATTTTGAAATAACTATTTACAGACAAGACTGGACCAGAGATTATCAGAATGCACATAAACTTTATATTGGTAATGTAAAAGGAGAAACAAAAACTGACGGAAAAGGAATTGTTGAGTATACTTTACCTTCAGAGGCTCAAAATGGATATTATATAGCTGAAGTGAAATCCATCGATGATCGTTCAAATATCATTACAACATCTGCATCATTTTATGTTTCAGACGGAGATTATTCATGGTATAATAATGAATCTGGCGCAGTGCAAATTTTAACCGACAAAGATAATTATAAAGTAGGAGAAATTTGTAGTGCAGTTGTGTTTACAACTGTGCCTGATGTAAATGTACTTGTTACAACTGAGGATGATAATATTATTTCTTATCAGACAAAAAGGTTTGTTGGAAAGACCGAAAGATTTGAGATTCCGATTACAGATAAATACAGTACTAATTTTAAAATCAGTGTTGCTTATGTATCGGCAGGAACAATGTATACTGAAGAAAAAAATATACTTATTATTCCTGAAGAAAAATTTCTTACTGTGCTGATAGATCCTGATAAGCTTGTTTACAAGCCGAAGGAATCAGGAGAAGTAAAAGTAAAAGTTACTGATAAATTCGGGAATGCAGTGAAGAATGCAGACGTATCATTGGGAATAGTTGACGAAAGTATATATGCAATCAAGGAAGATAAGACTAAAGATATAAGGAAATTTTTCTATGGGCAAAAATCTGCTTATGTATCAACTTCATTTTTATCTTATAATTCTTCATACGGTACTGCCCGCCTGATGAGTATATATGAAAGATTTAACGTTAAGTCTACTGCAGAGAGTGAACTTGCGACTGTAAAAGGTATTGTTGTAACATCAGATAGTACTGCAGTATCGGGTGCAACAATTGTGATTGACAAGGACTTTCAGGCTGCAGTATCAGGTGAAAATGGTGTGTTCGAATTCAAGATACCTAAAGGTGAATATACAATAGGAATTTATCTGGATGAAAAAAATAAAGAAGATGTAATTGATTTAAAAGTCGGCATGGGGCAAACTATTTATATGATATTGAATTCTGAAAAGCAGACCGGAAAAGTTGTAACACAGGAAGAAATTGAGAACTCCGGAATAAGAGGAATTGAAAATTTAGTTTCACAGACTACAGGTGAAGTGCAGGATGAAAGAGGCGGACAAATAAATGTACGAAGCGGAAGAACAAGCGAGAGCACTATAGTTGTGGACAAAGTAGCAACTACAAAAGATATGGAGCAAAAAACTGAGGCTCCTAAAAAATTGAAAGAGCAGGAAAAATCCGATAAGAATGTAGAGATGGTTGCACCTGAACTGCGTTCTGATTTCAAAGATGCTATATACTGGACACCTTACGCCAAGACAGATGAAAACGGTTATGCTTCAGTTATTGTTGTATACCCTGATAATTTAACTTCATGGAGAATTACTTCAAGAGTTATTACAGAAGATACAAAGGTAGGGCAGGCAACTAATACAGTTATAACAAGAAAAAATTTATTGGTGAGAATGGAAACTCCTCGCTTCTTACAGGAAGGGGATTTAGTTACAATCTCAACAATGATTCATAATTATCTCGGCACAGAAAAAAATGTTAAGCTGAAATTCAGAGCAGGTAATACTGAGCTTGTCGGAGACAGCTTAAGAGAAATAAAGCTTGCTTCAAACTCAGAGCAAAGAATTGACTGGACAATAAAAGTAAACAATCCTTACGGCGCTGCTAAACTTTATGCAGAAGCATTGACCAATGAAGAATCAGATGCAGTTGAAATGAGCGTACCTCTGCAGCCAAGAGGATTGCAGATGATGGTGCCGACAGTTGCTGACTTTGATGACTTATACAAAAATGAAGTCAAGCAAGTATACATACCCGGCGGGACTGATATGCGAAGCGCTACAATGAAGTTTACTGTTGCCCCTTCGCTTGCCTCTACAATGCTTTCTGCTCTTGATGAGCTTGCAGGATATCCTTACGGATGTGTTGAGCAGACTATGAGCAGATTTTTGCCAACTGTTGTTGTAGCAGGAGCGTTTAAGGATCTGAACGCTCCTATAAGCGAAGCATTGCAAAAAGATCTTCCGAAGATGGTAGAAGCAGGTGTAAACAGATTGTACGGCTTTCAGCACTCAGACGGCGGATGGGGCTGGTGGACAAATGACGGCTCAAATAATTTCATGTCAGCTTATGTTATATATGGTTATAAAATGGCAAAGGATGCTAATTATACAGTAAAGGAAAATGTATTTAAGAAAGGTGTTAATTTTATTAAAGGCAAAGTCGCAGGAGAAACCGATGCAACAACAAAGGCATACATGTTATATGTTATCTCTTTAGTTGATAATAAAGATAAAGAAAAGATGGTAAAGGAAATTGAAAAGGTTCTTTCATATTCTGAAGTAAATGATTATGCAAGAAGTTTGTGTGCATTGGCTTTGAAGAATTTCGGTGAGACATCAAGAGCTGAAAGTGTGCTTGCAATACTTGAGCAGAATGTAAAATCCGCAGGTGAAGGCGCTTCATACTGGGAAGGAAAGACATGGCATTACAACTGGCAGGATGATAAAGTGCAGACAACAGCAATGGCATTAAAAGCATTTGTTAATATAAAAGGAAGCTCAGAGCTGAAGGATAAAATAATAAGATGGCTTATGATGCAAAGACAGGGAACAAGCTGGAGAAATACTCAGGAGACTGCATGGATAATTTATGCAATGGTAGATTATCTAAAAACATCGAATGAATTAAACCCGGATTACTCCGTGAATGTATTTGTAAACGGAAAGCAGTATTTCACAAAGCAGATGACACGAGATGATGTATTCAAGAAAGATGAGCTTGTAAAAATCGACGGCAGCGCATTGCAGCAGGGGAATAATGAAATTAAAATAGAAAAATCAGGAAACGGCAAAGTATATTTCTCATCCAATACTTTTTATTACACTAATGATATGGATGCGAGAGAGAATGGTTTCAGAGTCGAGCGGGAATATTTTAAGTTGGAAAAATATTCAGCATATAACGAAGAGAAAATTACATATAGAAAAAAATATTTTGACGGCTTATTAAAATCAGGAGATGAAGTTTTGGTAAAGCTTAAAGTGTATTCAAAAGATGAGAACATGCAGTACTTTATGCTTGAAGATCCAATTCCTGCAGGATGCGAAGTTATTAAAGATGACTGGGCATATCAGATAGAAGGCGAGAAAGATTATATCGGATACGATTATTACTGGTGGAGATGGTCTTATGCCGATAAAGATATTAGAGATAACAGAGTGACATTCTTTAATACGTACATGTACGGAAAAGACAGTGAATACTCTTATATAATGCGTGCACAGATTCCGGGCGAATATACTGTTAATCCATCAAGAGGCTCTTTGATGTACTACACAGATGTGAATGGAAATGCAGCAGGATTCAAACTAAGAATAGAAGATAAATAGAATAAACTGTAAAGTAAAAAGTTGGTAAAGTAAAATTTATAAAAGTGGAGAGAGGTTAGTGAAAGCCTTGCAGTGAAAGCTGCAGGGCTTTTATTTTTTTAGTTTCATTTTCCAGTGTTCATTTCCTTCACCGTACACTTCAAAACCTAAGCTATCGTAAAGCTTCTTAGCCCCGCTATTAACTTTTAAAACAGCCAATCTTATTACTTTATCTTTGTGTTCATTAATAACACTTTTCAGCAAAGAACTTCCTATTCCTTTAGACTGAAATTCTTTTAATAAATATATGCGGTTTATTACAATTTCATTTTTTATTTCATTTACTCCTATAGTTCCGATTCGTCTTCCATCAACTTCTACCATGTAAATATTATCTCTATAAAATTCATCGCGATGGAATTTATTCTGGAGCTCTTCATCCCACCCCCAAGTTTGAGTTATATAATCTTTCATTGCATCAAGTTTGATTGTATACGCGATGTCAAAATCTTTTTCTTCAGCTTTTCTTAGAGTGTAGTTTATCATTGCAGTTCTATTTTGTACCATTCAGAAGGGGATGTAACGTTAAATAATTCAGTAGAGTACAAAGTGTATCCGCGCTTTTCAAGAACTCTTCTTGAAGCTCCGTTCTCAGGATTTATTATTGCGATGACTTCTTTTACATCGTTAAATCCTTTTGCAAACTCAGTAAAAAATTCAGTTATTTCTGTTGCATAACCTTTCCCCCAGAATTCTGAAAATAAAGAGTATCCTACTTCAACCGTTCCTGTTTGCTTTCCTTTCGTTAATCCCTTTTCCGAACCGTAATAAACAAGTTTTGCAAGTCCTAATACTTCATTATCTTCTGCTCGCCTGACTGAATAATAACCCAATATATCATCCATTGAGTTAGCAGTCATAATCTTCTGCCATTTATCTTTTGCTTCTTCTTCTGTGGCAGATTTTCCGCTTATGAATTTCATTACTTCATAATCCATTGCCTGGCGTTTATATTCTTCAAAGTGAGAGTCAGTATAACGTATAAATGTAAGTCGTTTTGATTGTAATTTCATAAAACAAAAATGAGAATTTTATTTTTAAGTAGAAATACAATTTAGCTATAACAAAAATCCCGTTAGTACTTCTGCACTAACGGGTTGAATCGTAATTTGAAATTCGTAATTATTTTAATAGCACCATTCTTTTCGTTTCACTAAATTCTCCTGCCTTAAGCTTATAAAAATAAACTCCGCTGGAAAGATTATATTTGCCTGCATCGAAAGTTACTAAATAACTTCCGGCATTTTTATTTTCGTTTACTAAAGTCGCAACTTCATTGCCAACCAAATCATAAACTTTCAATGTTACTCCTCCGGCAACTGATAACCGGTAACTGATAACTGTACCCGGATTAAACGGATTCGGATAATTCTGACTTAAAGAAAATTTATCAGGTATTTCATTTTCAATTGGAGTTGAGATTCCAACTAATGCGCTTATTGGCGCTCTCACAACTGACCCGGAATATGTTGCGCCATATAAATCGTTGCCGCTTATCGTCATTCTTGTTGCAGTAAGCCTGTTTCCAAGATTTCGGTTTATATTTCTCCATGTCTGTCCGTAGTCTTCACTTAAAAAGAAACCGTTCTTATCCGTTCCTGCAAAAACAACATTCCCGCTTGAAGCCAGGCAAAGAGTGTATTCAGTGAAAGGTGTTGGTGCCCAGGTTGTACCGTTATTTGAGGAAACATAAACTCCAACTCCTCCCCCTGCAAAAACATAATTATTAATAGAAGCAAAAGAACTTAATGGTCCCGGTGCAACTGCAAACTGATTCCAGATAGTTCCTCCATTAGTTGAAATATAAAGACCGGAACCCGAACCTCCCGCAAAGAGTTTACCCTGATTTTCATATATGGAATATATTGTTTGAGCACCTAAATTTGTTGTGCTCCAGTTTAATCCTGCATTGGTAGAATAGCGAATTCCAGAATTGTAAGTCCCTGCGAGTAATACTGAACCTGATGTTACGCATATTGAAAATGTTCCGGCGGGAGAACCGGTCAAAGGAGCCCAGTTAATTCCGTCATCTGTAGAAAAATGTATCGGTAGATTATTTAATCCGCAGAAAACGGTTGACCCCATTACGCCAAAAGAACGTATACTCCAGAAGTTACTGCTCAAAGTAAAATTTGTCCATTCTGCTCCATTATTTGTCGAACGGTAAATTCCGTAATTGCTTGTTGAGCTGAAAAGTGTAGTTGGCGTTTTAAAAACAGTGTAAGCCTCCATAAAGCCGAAGTTTTTTTGTACCCAGCTTGCCCCCCCGTTTGTGCTGCAATATATTGTACTGTTATCCATAGTTATAACACCCTGCGATGTTGCCCTTATCTGTTTTAGTCCTGTACCCGAATTATAAACTGATATCCAGTTTTGTCCGTTATTTGTTGATTTATAAACTGTTGTTCCTGAAATAACGTAAATGTTTGAGCCGAATGTTGTTATATCTTTAACATTGGATGTCATAGTTGTAGCGTTCCAACTTAAGCCGCCATCTGTAGAATAATCGACACCTGTTGCAGTGCCGGCATACACATTGGTTCCGTTAGTTGCAAGAGCGTTAACTGATCTTGGAGATAAGCAGGATATAAAAGTAGATGTATCAACTGACCTGTACACTCCGTTGCTGTTTCCGGCAAAAAACACTCCTGGAGTGATAAGTAATGAATTAAATCCACCTCCTCCGCCGTATGACCAATTTACACCTGTATTTTTCGAAAAATAAGTAGCAGCAGAACCCGCTACTATTGCCACTCTTCCATTAATACATAGATCAATTACATTTCCGGGAGCGACTACATTTGCGAAGTTTGTTCCAAAGTTTGTTGAACGGGAAGCTGTTGAGGAATTTCCGACTAAGATGACACCATTCGAAACAGCGCAAGAGTTATTGCCGCCTCTTATATAACCTGTCTCGCACCATGTTACACCTAAATCAGTTGAGTAATGCAAACCAAATACATTATCTACTGCATAAATTGTATCACCGGATATATATAAATCATTAATTGTAGGAATTGGATCATTTGATGAGCCGCTATTTGGTCCTATCTGTGTCCACTGTCCGTAGGCAATTGTAGTGAGACACAAAATTAAAAAAACACCCAAGGGCTGAATATACTTTTTCATAGGCAGGGGGGTATTTTATTTATATAAATGTAAACAGAATTATCATAGGGAAAAATCCAAATAGCATTCTATTATACAACAAAAAACCCGCAAGTTTTCAGGTTTGCGGGTTTTCTCAATACTCAATAAACAAGACTTGATATTATTTCAAAAGCACCATTCTCTTAGTATCTTCAAAATCGTTTGCAGTTAGTTTATAAAAATACATTCCGCTTGAAAGATCATATTTCCCTGCATCGAAAGTAACTGAATAGTTTCCTGCATTTTTATTTTCGCTTACTAATGTTGCAATTTCGTTGCCAATCAAATCATAAACTTTTAAAGTAACATAATTCTTATTTCGTAATTCGAAATTTATTTGCGTAGAAGGGTTGAACGGATTAGGATAGTTCTGCTCAAGTTCAAAACTTTTAATAATATTTGTTTGTGGATTTGAACCGGTTGGCGGGGAAAGAGTTCTTCTGTAAATTCCATCGTTCATTCCTGCGAATAAGTAATTACCAAATTTAATAAACCCACGATATGCGCCTACTAAACTTGATGTAACTGGTATGCCCTCATTAAAAAGCATCCAGTTTATACCGCCATTTGTAGTTCTATAAATATCTTTTGTAGTATTAATAAACACGTTCGCGCTATCGATGGTATAAATATTTTTTATTTCTACGGTAATACCTGGCGAAACATCTGTCCAGTTAACACCATCGTTTGTAGTTTTGAAAACTTTCCCCACGGTATTTCCTGCATAAAGATAATTTCCTGCCTGTTTAATTTGTTTTACTGTGCCTAAGGTCAATCCGCCATTTCTGAAAGCCCATGAAAATCCTTTATCGTTACTCATTTTAATGCCTTGTGTGGCATATCCTACATACAGAATATTGTTTTTATTTACTATTGAATAAGCCGCAGTATCTGGTATGGAAATCCTTTGCCAGTTATATATGGCTTTTCGCATTCTATATATACCCTTTATAGTTGAGATGTAAGTGAAAGTATCAACGATTGCAAATTCATTTGGCCCTGCTTTTTGATTTGGCGCATAAGTCAGACCAGTTGTAATGCCTCCCCATACGTGAGCGGAGCCGGGACTTCCCCAGGATGCTAAACAGACCTCCTCCGGATTTGTATACCCTGCACCAAAATCTCCAAAATAAGCATTGCTGCTCAGAACTGTAAAATAGTACCCCGAGCCTGAAACGTACGGAACTCCCGTCCCATCCCATATCCAATTTACTCCGTTATCTGTAGATGCAGTCCAAAGATTATATCCTGAGTATAAACGTGTCGGGTTTAATGGGCTTGTACCAAAGACGCTTGCTTTTGTACCAGGTGAAACTAATTCCCATTGCGCAAATGAAGGTGCAGAAAAGATGAAGGTAACTAATATAAAAAAAACTTTTTTCATAGCGATTTTTAATGGTAAAAATCTGACTTATCAACTACTATAATATAGATAAAATATTATTTAGTTATTAAAACAAAAACTTGTCAGCGTTTTTCAGATCAACGGCTTAACGGCATTCCCAAGATAACACTCTTTTATTTCACCAACACCATTCTCTTTGTATCTTCAAAATCGTCAGCGCTTAATTTATAAAAATACATTCCGCTGGAAAGATTATATTTCCCTGCATCGAAAGTAACTGAATATCTTCCGGCATTTTTATTTTCATTAACTAATGTTGCAATTTCGTTGCCAATCAAATCATAAACTTTTAAAGTAACATAATTCTTATTTCGTAATTCGAAATTTATTTGCGTAGAAGGATTGAACGGATTAGGATAATTCTGCTCCAGCTTAAAATTATTCACAACATTTTGCGTTGAAGAAATTGCTGTTAACTGCGAGAGAGGTCTGCGGTAAACTCCGTTTGTAGGTGCGACGTATACATTCAGTGTTGAATATACAATTGCATCGGAGCGGATTTCAGTATTCGGCGGAAAACCGTCATTCACAGGCAGCCAGTTATTACCCTGATTGTATGAATAAAATATACCCTGTGCAGTGCCTGCTATAAGCCGGTTTGCATAATATTTTAATGAATAAATCGCATTGCTTGCCGGGCTTTGTGAGTAGCATTGTACCCAGTTTAATCCGTTATTAGATGTCCTGTAAATTTTAGCGTCAGATGTTCCTGCAAATAAATAGGTTGGCGAGTTTGTAAAAGTAAATGCCCACTTTGTACCTGTCATTCCGCTTGAAACACTCTGCCATGTCTGTCCAAAATTATAAGAGACTTTTACGCCAGCAGAATAATTGGAAGCAAATAAAACATTATCGCGGAAAATCAAATCGACTACCATTGTATCTGCCATTCCGGCTAAATTCCAAACTGCGCCGGCATTGGTAGATTTGAAAACTCCTTTGTCGGTTCCGCAGAAAATAGTCGTACTGTAACCGGCAAAAGTTTTTACAACTATGTTCGCAGGGAAGCCTGTATTTCTTTGAGTCCAGGTATTTCCTCCGTCAGGAAGTGTATATACACCCATAGTATCCAGCCCGGCATAAATGGTTCCGTTAAAATTATACATACGGTTTACCTGGTAGCGGTAAGGTGTATTCGGCATTCCGTTATTGAATAGATTCCAGGAAAGTCCGCCGTCTGTAGTGCGGGATATTCCGTTTTTGCCTGCATAAATATTGCCGTCTTTGATTAATAAGCAGACTGCAAAAATATCGTAATAAGGACGCTCCCACTGTGCGTAAATGGGATGCGCAAAAGATATGGCCAAAGAAAAAAATAACAGAGCAGTTATTAATTTTTTCATAGGGGATAATTTTATTTTATGTAATTAACTTACTCTTTAGTATAGTCTCCCGGCTATAAAATTCGTGATGAATTTTACGGGGTATTGCCCGGAGACCTTTAAAAAGAACACAGTTAATTACTTTTTGTGTTTACAGAGAATTTTTCAGCAATATTAATGTGCAAACGGTGTACCAATTTATTTTTGCACTCAAATACAAAATTGGTAAAATAGGAATTAAAATTAAATGAAAAATGGAAAACCGCAGCTTTCCATTTTCAATATAGGCTATAATAGATATTAACTGAATTTACTTTAAAAGTACCATTCGCTTTACATTTTCGAATCCGCGTGTTTTCAGCTTATAAAAATAAACACCGCTTGTAAGATTATAACTTGATGCATCGAATGTAAAAGAAAATGTTCCGGCGTTCATCTTCTGATTAATTAATTCAGCGACTTCCATACCTCTCATATCATAAACTTTTAATGAAACAAATCCCGAAGATTTTAAGCTGAAATTTATTGTTGTGCTTGGATTAAAAGGATTTGGATAATTTTGTTTTAATGAAAAATCATCAGGCAGTTCAGTTGATATTTGATTTATCCCAATGAAGCGGCTTAATGGCGCCTTTACAATTGATGAAGTATAAGTTGCCCCGTATAAATCATTGCCGCTGATAAACATTCGGGAAACTGAAATTCGCGGACCAAGATTGTTGTTTATATTAGTCCATGTTACTCCGTTATCACTGCTCATAAAAAAACCGTTTCTTTCGGTTCCCGCAAATACATTGCTTCCGTAGGATGCCATAGCATTTACATAAGGATATGGAAAAGATGTTTGAGACCACGTATCTCCGTAATCAGATGAAACAAATATTCCCGTGCTTCCTCCGGCGAATACAAAATTTGAATAGGAAGTTATTCCTCCGATAGGCTGCGTAATACCTGTAACCGGAGACCACGTACCGCCTGCATTAGCAGAAAAGTAAAGTCCTGCGCCTGTACCACCTGCAAACAGCTTATTTGTATTTCCGTGTATACAATAAATTGTCTGATTATTTAGATTCGTAGGTGACCATGTAGTTCCATCGTTTTGCGAGTAATAAATTCCTCCTGCCTGTGTCCCTGCCAGCAAATTCTGACCTACAGGATATAAAATATAGATAGTTCTGATCAGTGTAGAGATTAGCGAAAAAGATGCGCCGTCATTAGTTGATAAATAAACTCCGCCGTTATTCTGCGCGCAGAAAAGAAATCCGCTTCTTTCTGCAAATGTTCTGACTGCCCAGAAATCATTTGTCAATGTAAAGTTATTCCATGCATTACCTGAATTAGTAGAACGATAAATTCCAAAGTTATTCGATGAACTGAAAATTGAGTTTGCTGTTTTATAAACAGAGTATGCCTGCATGAAACGAAATTTATTCTGAACCCAGGTTTGTCCTGTATCTCTGCTAAGACAAATTGCAGAAGTGGATAATGCAACCAAATTTCCATTTAGATTTATAACGTTGCTTACAGGAGCATCTGCATTAAACACAACACTCCAGTTCTCACCACCGTTAGTAGATTTCTGAATAGTATTACCCATAGCCATAAATAAATCGGAGTATACAATTGTACATGCCTTTACATTTTGACCGGTGTATAAAGGGTTCCAGGCATTTCCGCGATTGTAAGAAATATCTATACCGCCTGAAGAAATAGCCATTACACTCGTACCAACTATCTGAAGCCTGGTAATATCATGAAGAGGAAGTACCACTTCAAAAGTTGCGCCTTTATTTGTTGAGCGTGAAACTCCCGCTGAATTGCCAATGAAAATTGTACTGTCAAGAATTGCTACACCGGGATATGAACCGGAAACAATTGGATTCGTCCAGTTAGCTCCGTAATTTGTAGAGAGATAAATACCGTTTGTTGTTCCGGCAATTGCGATGTTTTTTTTGAAATCCATATTGAGTAATGTTGCAGTAACGCTGGTGGGTGAGTACGTCTCTCCGTTATTTGTTGAACGGTTGATGCTGCTTGTTCCCGTTAGGATTACATTCCCTGATTTGGATATAAACTTATTATTTCCGGATGTCATTCCAGTTTCACACCAGACTCCACCGAAGTCTGTAGAGTAATGTACTCCGAACACATTGTTGCAGCCGAATAGTGTATCGCCCACAACAAAAAAATTATTTATTAATGGTGTCGGGTCATTGGATGAGCCATAGTTCGGACCAATCTGACTCCACTGAGAAAAAATAGCAGAAGATTGAAACAGAATTGCAATTAATCCGAAGTAAAATATTAACTTTATCATAGGGGAAATGTTTGTTAATATAATATATAGAATAATTTCAAAGAGAAAAATTGCAAACGGAGAGCAAGCATATTAATAAAAAATCCGGCTTCATCAGATTTTTTATTAAAATCGATTCTGCCGGATTTCCCCCATACATTTTAACTTCTTATTATATATGTTCTGTTTTACTTCGTACCGCAGACTACATAAGCGCTTGAATCTATCACAACGTTTCCGTCAGGATATTTCTTATTCACCAGCTCAAACACTTCTCTTTTAATTTTTTGTCTTGTCATATCATCTGCACTGCTTAAAGCAGCAACTACAGGTGCGGCAAGCTCAGTCATCATATCCCAGTAAACATCGGCAGTGCCGCAATTAATTTTTCCGATTACTTCAACCTGCTCAGTGTTTTTCAATCCTGCCTCTTTAAATAAGTCCGCAATGAAGCCGTCCTTACCGCAGCGGAACATTCCCGGCGCGCCTGCAGGCGGAGCAGGGATATCCATATTTTTATTTATTGTGCTCATCATTGCTGTAACCCAGAAATTCTTTTCAGGGACTGTCCATACGGAAGTGGAAATCTTTCCTCCCGGCTTCAGCACGCGCGCCATTTCTTTTGCAGCAAGCTTCATATCAGGGAAGAACATAAATCCAAGACGGCAGCTTATTGCGTCGAATGTATTATCATCATAGGGAAGCTCGCTTACATCACATGCCTTGAATTCGACGTTTAAAATATTTTTATTAGATGCATTCTCTTCTGCTATCTTCAGCATATCTTCTGCAAGGTCTGTTACAAATACTTTTCCGTTTGTTACTTTAGAGGCAATTGTAAGTCCGGGTTCGCCGGTGCCGGCAGCTATATCAAGCACTATATCGGTGTCTTTTAAATTTAACTGCTTAATGATTGCATCACCCATCGGCTGCAGGTGCTCCATAAATAGTTCATCCCATTTTTTCCATCCCGGAGAAAATTTATTCCATGATGCTTTTTGCTGCTCGCGTATTTCAATTAATTGTTGTTCCATTTTTGATTGTATAATTTATTTTATTAAAATCATTATACAAAAATACGGAAGGAGCGGAGTGAAAGTTGGTAACATTATTACATAACTGTGTAATAAATGTTACAAATCTTAAAAGACCTGACAGGTTTTTAATCCTGTCAGGTCAAAGGTTATGTAGAGGAAAAAATTAGCGTTTCAACAAATTGAAATTTACAGTTCGTTCAAGAGTTTTATCTGGTTGCGGAAGAGCAGAAGCTTCTTATCATTTTCAAGCTTCTTCAAAAGACGGGATATAACAACGCGGTTAGTTCCCATTTCATCGGCAATCTGCTGATGGGAAATATTCAGCAGGGGAGAATCAATTATTCTGGATTTTTCTTTAAGATAACTTATCAGCCTGTCATCCATTTTTTTGAAGGCAATGTTATCTATATTTTTTATTACATCGATAAATTCCGTTACCATAGTATCCAATACAAATTTTTTCCATGAAGGATATTTAGTCATCCACTGCTCCATCTGCTGAAGCGATACAAACATAATTGTTATATCTTCCTCCACTGTACTTTTAATAGCGCTTGGCAGCCGCATCATTCCGCATGCAAAAGCTATTGCGCAGCCCTCGCCTTCTTTTACATAATAAAGAAGAAACTCCTGACCTTCATCATTTATTCGCGAGACTTTTGCAACGCCTTTCAGCACGATCGGTACTGCGCTTATAGGCTGACCCATATTCATTAGCGTTTGTCCCGCCGGAGCAGTGATAGTAAGGCAGTTTTCTTCAATCTCTTTTAAAAGCTCTTCTTCGAAGACAGTTGAATAAATTTTTTGCAGTGAGGAGGATTGTTCAGTCATATTTCTGTTGTAGTTTCAATTCCCGGGAGACTTACAAATTTGCCAAAATAGGAATTAAAAATAAATGGGAATGGGGAGAGGTGGTCAGAGTCGTTCTTCCCTTTCCTCTTAAAGGATTGGGAAGAATCACGTGGATTTATCCGTTATCTTTCCTCCCCACAAACCGCTCAACTTATACCTTCATTGAAATGAAATTTCACTGATTTTATGCGTGGAATCCGCTATATTCCATGTCCATTATTAATTTATTGACCGATGAAATTTCGGCAACGAGAAAATGAAAAAACTAAACCTTACAATTCTCTTTTTATTAATTTTTGTATCTCAGTCATTTGCGGCCCTTGATTCGCTCCGTGTTATGAACTGGAACCTCCTCAACTTCGCAGGCACTGATACTACCCGCGTAAAATATTACAGAGATGTAATTTCGTACTCCAATCCTGATATTTTTATCTGTCAGGAAATCAGCGGACCGGCCGCTAACAAAGTTTTATTCAATCAGGTATTCGAATCATTTGCTCCCGGGCAATACGATACATGCACATTCGATATGGGTCCCGATACCGGCAATCTATTATTCTTTAAAAAATCCAGAGCAAGATTTATTTCAAACACTCCGATAAGAACTGAGCTCCGCTACATAACGGAATTCAAAATGTACATTCCTTACATACAGGATACAGTAAGATTTTTCAGCTGCCACTTAAAGGCAAGCACTGGGTCGGCTAACGAACTGCAGAGAGGCAGGGAAGTAGACACTTTAAGATATTACACAAACCGTTTACCTCTCGGAAAATATTTTATAATGACAGGCGACTTTAATATTTACTCGGCAAACGAAGTTGCATATCAAAAGCTTCAGGCAATTACAATCGGTGAAGGACAGCTTTACGATCCGATTGTAGGAATGACGGGAACATGGGCTAATGCATCTTATGCATTTTATCATACTCAGTCACCTCGCGTGCGTTCATTCGGCGGCGGAGCGACGGGCGGAATGGATGACAGGTTCGACCTTTTGCTTCACTCAAAAGCGATGACAATTCCGTCAAACAAATTTTATATGACATACTCACGCGGAAGATATTTCACCGTGGGCAATGACGGTAACCACTATAACGATTCGATAAATAAGCAGCCGAATACTGCAGCTCCGGTAGCAGTTGTGAACGGTATTCATTATGCTTCTGACCACTGCCCGATTATGGGAGTTTATTTCATGAACGGAACTACGAACATTGTTACACAGACTTCCAACGTTGCAAATAATTTCAACTTAGCTCAGAATTACCCTAATCCGTTCAACCCAAGTACAACTATAAATTTTGATCTGCCTGTTTCAGCATTTGTATCTCTTGTTGTTTTTGATATGAACGGCAAAGAAATAATGAATCTTGTTAACGGCAATAAGTCACAAGGAAGGTTTTCAGTGAACGTAGATGCTTCAGCTCTTCCATCGGGAACATATTTCTATCGCTTAAGAGCTGGTAATTTTGTTTCAATGAAGAAGATGATACTTCTTAAATAAAAAAGGATATAAAGTTATTTTAGCTTCCCAAAGGGGACGTGGGGAAGCAGTATTTTAACGAGTAACGAAAATAAAGCAGTTCGCAGAAATGCTGACTGCTTTTTCTATGAATAAGGTAGTTCTTAATTCTGCTTCTCTTGGGAACAGGAATTGCAAACATTAAGTTATAAAAATAATTTGTAACTGATTAATTCGTTGAAAATCGTTAATTTTAAGCGATTTCACCAAATTTTTAACCCCTATTTAGTAATGAAAAAACTAAAGTACATATTTGTAGTACTATTGATAGTCTTTGCGCATCAGCAGTCTTTTGCGGCATACGATACACTTAAAGTAATGAACTGGAATCTCCTGAATTTTTCAGGAACCGATACTTCACGCGTTCAATATTACCGCACAGTTATAAGCTCTGTTTCTCCCGATGTATTTGTATGTCAGGAAATAACAGGAACAGGCGCAAATAAAGTTTTGTTCAGGCAGGTATTTCAGGTCTTTGCTCCCGGAGTTTATGACACAATAACTTTTCTATCAAGCTTCGATTCGAGCAATCTTCTTTTCTTCAAAAAATCCAAGGCATCTTTTGTTTCAAACAGAGCAATCGGCACAGAGCTGAGAGATATAAATGAGTTCAAGATGTACCTTCCATTTATACAGGATACGGTGCGATTCTACAGCGTCCACCTTAAAGCAAGCTCCGGTTCCGCCGAAGAAGCTCAAAGAGGCAGGGAAGTTGATTCACTTAGAAAAGTCACCAATGCATTGCCTTCAGGAAAATATTTTATGGTGATGGGTGATTTTAATCTATATGCTGCAACTGAAGTTGCTTATACTAAATTACTTCAAAATAATCCCGGAGATGACGGCGAATTTTACGACCAGATTAACGGCATGACGGGAAGCTGGCAAAACAGGGCAATTTATTCGGCATATTATACTCAGTCACCGCGCGTACGTTCTTTTGGCGGCGGTTCTACCGGTGGAATGGATGACCGTTTCGATCTGATAATGCCTTCGCGCGCATGCACAGATACTTTAGCAGGAAAATTGTCATGGATTCGAAGTGAATATAAAGCGTATGGAAATGACGGAAATCACCTGAATGATTCGATTAATAAGCAGCCAAATACTGCAGTATCCGTTGCAGTTGCAGATGCTATTCATTATGCATCCGACCATATTCCGGTTATTTCAAAATTCCGCATGGATAATACTTTAGTGCCGGTTGAGCTGGCTTCATTTACCTCTTTAGTTAATGCAAATAATGTTGAGCTTAAGTGGCAGACAGAAACTGAAGAGAATAATTCCGGCTTTGATATTGAAAGAAAATCCGGTGCGCAGTGGCAGAAAATAGCTTTCGTTAAAGGCAGTGGAACATCAAATATTGCTAATACTTACGTATTTACAGATAAAGCTTTGCAAAGCGGAAATTATCAGTACCGCTTAAAACAAATTGACTATAACGGTAACTATGAATATTTCAATTTAAGCTCAGAAGTATTTATCGGTACACCGGATAAATTTGCATTAGTGCAGAATTATCCTAACCCTTTTAATCCTTCAACTTTGATAAATTTTAATCTTCCGGCTGAAAGTTTTGTAAGTCTGGCAATTTTTGATTTAAGCGGAAAGGAAGTTATGAGTTTAATTCATGAGAAGAAACCGGCAGGCTATTATTCAGTTAATGTTAATGCAGGGGCTTTGCCTTCGGGAGCATATTTTTATAGAATTTCCGCAGGGCAGTTCAATTCTGTAAAGAAGATGATACTTTTAAAATAAGAATTATTCAATTAACAATTAGTAATTAACAGTTAACAGAAAAATTACATTCAGTTAATTGTTAATTGCTAATTGTTAATTGTTAATTGTTAATTGTTAATTGGAATTCTCACGATCATCTTTGCGCCTTTGCCTTTCTCGCTTTCACTTTCACATTCAATTGTGCCTTTCAGCGAGTCCACTAATTTTTTTACAATTGAAAGTCCCAGGCCGGATGAATGCTCTCCGCCCGTAGGCCTTGCGCTTAATTTTGTAAATTCTTTAAACAGTTTTTCTTTATCCTCAGCGCTGAATCCCGGACCTTCGTCTTTAATTTCCGTTTTCAAAAATCCGTTATCCTTTGTAAGAGTAATGTATATGCTTTTATTTTTAGGCGAAAATTTTATTGCATTTGAAAAAAGATTATCGAGGACATTTAAGAAAGCATCTTTATCGGTATTAATGTATTTTTCCGGAAATTTATTTTCAAAAATTACATCTATCGATTTATTTCCTGCCTGCACTTTATAAAACTTAATTAGTTTAATTATCTCTGCATTAATATCTATTGTTTCTGACTTAGGAATTACTTCATTCTGCTGCATTGCCGTATTATCAAGCAGCTTAGTGATAAAGCCGAGAGAGGTTTCTGCAGAGTCGAGTATTAAAAGCTTGAAATCATTTTTTTCTTCATCATTAAGCTCATTACCGCTAATGAGATATTCCACAAGCTGTTTTATATTTCCTATAGGATTTTTCAGGTCATGTATAATGCTGCCGATTACTTCCTGCTGCTTTTTTTCATTTCCCTTGATAATTTTCTCTACTTCGGCAAGCTCAGTGTTGTAAAGTTTTTCAGCCTGAGTATTAATTTTATTTGTTAATCTTTCCGCATCTTTCCTGTATCCCGATACAGCATAAGAATAATTTTCATCCTGAATTTTCTTTTCAATTTTAGCGCATTTCAGTAGATATTTATTTACTTTTTCAAAGTTCTTTTTCTTTTCATACAGGTTTAAAAATATCTTATATATAAATAATAAAAGGCTTTCATCTGAGCCGTCAGCTTCGAGTAAACTCTCTGCGTTTCTTAAACATCTTTTTGCTTCTTTAAAGCTTTTGTTATTCTCATTATTTATAAATATTCGCGCAAGCAAAACATTGCAGGCAGCTAAGCCCGTCTTATCATCAATATGTGTAAGGATTTTAATCGCCTTATGCAGACTTTTTATCGCGTCATCATAATTTCCGCTTTCGAAATAAATTTTACCTGTTAAGTATGTACAGAATGCAATGCCGTGAAGGTCATCGAAGAACTTTTTCAGCTCAATTGATTGCTTAAGGTTTTCTAACGCAGCAGAATAATTTTTGAGATGAAGATTTATTACTGAGATATTCTGAAGTACGGATGACTTCAGCCTGTTAAGATTTTTATTGCCGAGAATTGCCGCTGCTTTTTGAAAATAGCATAATGCCTCTTCATAATTTTTTTTATATAAAAAAATATTCCCGAGATTATTATAAGTTATAGCATTGGCATCAAGATTGTTAAAGCCTTTGCTCAGCTTGTAAATATCTTTGTTATATTCAAAAGCTTCTTTAATGGAATTAATGCTTGCCGACGAAATATACGGGTCAGTATCAGTATAATTTTCATTGGATATGTTTCCGGCAGGGGAGTTAAATAAAAGCTCTGTGTAATACCCGGCTTCGTTATAATTAACCGTGCGAAAGTGCGCCAGCGCCAGCTTTCTTAAATAATGGGAGGAATCTTTTTCAGCTTTAAGATTTTTTTCACCCGGCTTTGCTAATTGCATTAAGGTGTTTTCAAACAGCTTTTTCGACTCTTCGAAATTTCCTGTCTGAAAAGATTGTATTTTTTTACAAAGAGTTCTGATGTATACCAGAATATCAGAATGTGAATCGGTATTTAAGATCATAATTAATTCTTTGCCAAAAGAATTTTTTAGTAAAATATTTTGGGGTTATTTTACTGCCAGGAATACTAATTACCTTTTACACTTTACAAATTAATTTATAGCGGTACCCTTACTATCATATTTGCGCCTTTGCCTTTTTCGCTTTCACATTCAATTGTTCCTTTTAGGGAGTCTACCAGCTTTTTTACAATTGATAGTCCCAGTCCCGATGAATGTTCTCCGCCTGTAGGCCTTGCGCTTAGTTTTGAAAATTGTTTAAATAGTTTTTTTCTGTCTTCATTGCTGAAACCCGGTCCTTCGTCCTTTATTTCTATCTTAAGAAGTTTATAATCATCAGTAAGTTCATTCGATAGTCTTATATAAATATTTTTCTTTTCAGGCGAAAACTTTATCGCATTTGAAAAAAGATTATCTATTATCTGTACAATGGCATTCCGGTCTGTCTTAACTATATTATTCTCTAATTCATTTTCATATTTTACTTCAATCCCTTTCTGCATCGTCTTCAGTTTGTACAGGCGGATTATACGCTCTGTCTCCGAGCTGATATCGAAATCATGTATATTCAGAGTTATCTTGCCCTGCTCGATAGCGGCATAATCCAGCAGCTGCGTTACAAGCGCAAGTGATGTATCAGCCGATTCAACTATGTACCTCTTAAACTCAGTTATCTCCGCCTTTGAATAATTTCCTTCATCAATCAAAAATTCAGCCAGCAGTTTTATATTTCCTATAGGATTTTTTAAATCGTGTACTACTATACCGAAGAATTCATTCTTTTGCTTTACTATCTCTTCCAGCTTTTTAACCGTTTCGGCAAGCTCTACATTTCTCAGCTGATTTATTTCAGCAGTGTGTTTTGCTTCCTTTACCTGCAATTCCTTTTCAAGCTTTATTATATCTTCCGATACTTTCTCATTGAACATTTCCTTTTCTATTGCATGCATCAGCTTATGATACTCGTATGCTTTTTCTATATTACCGTTAATTTCATAGAAGCTCGAGAGATTTGTGTATATAAGCGAAAGCGTATATTTCGAATTCACACTCTGCGCTGTAAACAGCGACTCAAGATAATACTTCTCTGCCTTTGCAAGCAGCGCCTTATCCTTATGCGCTTCCGTCAAAAATTTATCAACATAAGTTTTACCCAGATGCATGTTAGAGTACAATATGCCGTTCTTATCATCAAGCCTTGTCTGTATTTCCAGCGCTTCACTGTAATATTTTATTGCTTCATCAAATTCCTTTGCATCCAGATGAATATCGCCCGTTAAAAATTTGCATACAGCTACTCCGAACGAATCGTTTATTTCTTCCTTCAGCTCCTCAGCCTCTGCAAGTCTTTTTAATGCCTTGGGATATTCTTCTTTATTAATATGTATCGATGCCATGTTTTGCAGCACGTTCGATTTATTCATCTTCTGGTCGACCTGATTAAAGTAATACAGAGCTTTTTCATAATGCGGAAATGCCTCATCATAGTTATTTTGAAATAAAAAAACATTGCCGATATTGTTATTCGTGCTTCCCATTCCTTCCTTATCATCAAGCTCTTTAAAAATTTCAAGAGCAGCAGTGGAGTATCTCATAGCCTCGGGAAACTCGCCCAGGTCAGAATGTATATTCCCGAACTGCAGCAATGAGTTCGCCTTCAGCTTTTTATCGTTGTAAAACTCCGATGCCTTTTCAAGAAGCCCGGTATAGTACAATGCTTTTTTATATTTAGAAGAATAGTAATAGATATTAGCCAGATGGGTAACTATAGTCGTATAATTGAATTTATATAACTGTTCATGCTTATCGTAGTCAAGCTTGTTGATACGTTCAAGCAATGTTTCAAAACGTGAAATTGCCCCGAGAAAATCAGTGCGCTTCATTCTTTCGGCCTGAGCAATCCCTTCAATTATTTTATCAAGACTGTCGCCGTAAGAATTATCGACAGTCCCTCCGGAAGCAGGGATATTTAATTCTTTCATTTATTATTTATTACAAATACTAACAAATACTTTTCGCTTGGAGGCGGCAATAGGGCATAGCCGGGGAGAGTAAAAGGCATAGCTAACCTTTTAAAAGCCCTATATTTAAACGATATGTTGTACCACCCCCGTGCACAAACTAATTAAAAAATATTGTAATTTTCAGAGAAAAATTTAGCGGTAACAATTTGATAACAAATAATTATTCCCGTACAACTCAGTAAAAAAATATAGAGTTCATCCTACAACAAGTATTTTCTTTTTCCTATATTAACAAAAATTAAATCCCGGCTCAGGTAAAATGTTTCAGATCTTAATTGCGCGGTTCAAAATTCATAACTCCGAATTTATAATCATTGGCGGAATATCTATATTTATCGTATGGCTTGCAAACCGGCTTATTGAAAACCGCATAAAAATGAAGGCAGAGCAAAATAATACCGGCTCTGCCCCTGCTAATATACAAGTAAAACCCCGCTCGAAACTAATGAAGTATTCAATTTGGTTCGGAAATTTTATAGCGTTCTGGGCTTTAGTGTTTTTGATAACGTATTTATTCTATTAAATTGTTATATTAAAACATCATATCCCACAGCGATTTTACAAATATACGTTTATCGCATCAACTCAATTTTTCTAATATTTTACAAATCAAATTAAACACTACTTACTATGAAATTTCTTTTAGCTGCAATTATTCTGTTTTTTGAATCCGGCGCAGCTTTCTGCCAGGAGGATATTATATCCAAAGCAAAGTTCGGCATGTCAGGTGATGAGCTTATGAGCACATTCAAAGATAAGGGCATTACCTCTTATACTTACTCCGATAACGATGATAATAACAACGACGATGATAACGATAACGACGATAACAATAACCGCAGCGGCTACAGAATTCCGTCTTACTCAATCGACGGCAATACTTACTCGGTAAGATTTTCATTGAACCGCGGCAAGCTGAAGGAAATAAGATTCTCGCTTAATAAAAATGATAAGGCGCTGGATGTTTATGAAAGCTGGAAGAAAGTTTTCAACGGCAAGTATGGAAACAATGTCCACGAAAATGATTTCAGCGGCTACGGCAGAACACAAAACGAGCGCGCATGGGAAGGCTCCGGCATTCATGTCGAGCTGAATTACTTTTCAGGCAACGGCAGAACTGCAATGGATATAACATATAGCAGGGATTAAAGGATTAATGTTCAAAAATTTGATAATTCGGATTTTAGATATAATCTTAGCAATTGATATGCCTTTCTTTAATTATCTTCACAAGAAGAAAGGGCATGATAAATTTTTTGCTTTAAAAGCTGCAGCTATTTTATTGAGCGGAGCTTTAATAATATATTTTCTGGCACTATTTATCTTTAAGAGGTAAAGAAAGTTCTCTTATATGTTCTCCCCCTTACCAAGGGGAGTTTTGGGGGGATAACGAAAGCATTTAAGCTCACCGCTATTCAGCACATCATGTCAAGTAAAAAATCTTCCATTTTAAACTTTCTACCTATTAGTACTAATAGGGACGATTCCTTTTTTATTTAATAAATAATTATTTATTTTTAAAGTGAATCTCCGAATCCCCTTCCTTAATAAGGAGGGGGGAGGGGGTGGTTAACAAAAATAAATCTTATGTAAAAAATCTAATCAAAATTCTATTAAAGTTTCTTAAACCGGAGTTTGCGGAGAATTAACTCCCGTAAACTCTCCGGAAAGTACACAAAGTAAAGTAAAGTAAAGTAAAGTAAAGAAAAGCAGTGTGTGTAGGAACACACACAATTGGACTACGTCCGGATTAAACTTTACCCTCCTTCCCAACGTCCTCGTTGGGAAGGTTTGTAGTATCGAAACATTTATCAGGTATTAGAATATTCATATATATGAGAAGCGCATACAAAGTACATAATCCTAATGCAGTGTATTTCATCACCTCCACAATCATAGACTGGATTGAAATTTTTACCTCAGAAAAATATTTTAATATTCTAATCGAAGCAATTAACTTTTATATATCAAAAAATTCTCTTACTGTATATGCTTATGTAATAATGAAAAATCATTTTCATTTGATTTGTAAATCAGAAAATTTAACAGAGACAGTCAGGTTAATCAAAAGTTATACAGCAAAAAAAATTATAAATGAACTGGAAAATGAAAATAAAACTGACCTGTTAATTCGCTTTAAAGAGAATAAAAAAGAATATAAAGAGGGCAGGACGCATCAAATATGGCAGGAAGGATTCCATCCGAAAGAAATGATAAATAATGAAGTGTTGAAGCAAAAGATTGAGTATATTCATTCAAATGCAGTAAGAAGTAATTTTTGTGTTAAACCTTCAGTTTGGAAATATTCATCGGCATTATTTTATGAAACAGGAGAGCAATCTTTAATTCCTTTAGAAAGAATTATATGACCTTCCCAACGAGGACGTTGGGAAGGAGGTAAAAAAGGAAAGTTATATCCCCACTTCTAATTCCTAACATCCTCGTTGGCAATTTATTTTGAGTAACCTTCCAAACGACTATGTTGGGGAGAAAGGAAGTAATTGAAAAATTTATATATGTAATGCTAAAATTATGAAAAGAAAATTTGTAAGGGTTACCATATCTACGATTTTATTCCTATTATTCGGAATCTGTTATATGATCTATAAAGATGGCGCAGAAAAAAATAAGACAAAATATTTTGTATCTATGATTATTTTTGGAGTGTGCTTTGCTTTATTTGCGGTTTATGCGCGAAAATTTGAAGAGAAGGACGAAAAAGAAGCAGACAGAATTGAAGAAGAAGAAGAAAATAACGAACAAATTAACGGGAATAAATTTTGGAAGAATAGAATATTCAAAAGTATTTTCGGATGGGTACTTTTTTTTACAATTTTTCTTATATTTTTCATTGTAAATAATGGTGTTGATGTAGTTTTTAGCTTCCTTCAATTCAAATGGTATTATGTCGTGTCTTTTCTGTTTATTTTGCCCCTGTTTTATTTTAGTTCAGTACATCTGGGGCATTTTTTATTGAAGCTAATGTGGGGAAAGAATTATGAACATGATGCAGTAACCGGGTTAAAAAAATTAAGAATATTTTTTGGCGCTGGCGCAATAATAGTTCTTTTTTATATCAGTCTTTGGATTTATAATTCGTTAAAATGATTTGAAAAGCTCAACTTTACATAATAATACGACCAAAACCCGACTATTTACAAATAGTAATTTGGTGATAGGTGAAATAGTGAAAAATAAACTGTATTTGAAGAATCCGTCAAAAATTCATCATACGGAAGAAGTGATGAATTAATTGCCACGACTTTTAAGTCGTGGATGATGAAAGCTGAAAAGTTGTTGGCTTTATCCAAATACCAGTTACCCTAAAGGGCAGAATTTTTTGTGTGTTCATTTATTCCACGGATTTAAAGCCGTGGTAATTATTGGAAATAAACCCGACTTATTACAAATGATTGGATTCCCGCCTGCGCGGGAATGACAGTGAGAGAAACCCGACCAAAATCCGACTTTTTGCAATTAACAATTACCAATTAGCAATTAACAGAAAATCAAAATGTGACTTTTTTGCGACTATCTGTGAAATCATAATAATCATATTTATCAGTGTTTAAGAATCCGACTTTTTTCCGTTTTTTAAAGATAAATTTAAAATTAATTTTAATCTGATTACATAGGTAAACAACACTAAAGGGAAGGCAAAATAAAGCAATTAAAAATTGATTGAAAAAGAAAAAACAGAGGAAGAAAAGAAAAAAAAGAGGCATGAGAACCGTATAGACTGGTTCTTTGCTTTTCTAAATTACAGCGCAAGAAGTGAGCGAAGTAAAAGGCATTTGTGGTATGAGCAGCTCTACGGTGAGAAAGTACCATACGGAGAAAATGAATCTGATGGAGTTCCGAAATGGAATTTAGGAAAAAAAGTTTGTATAGCAATTGTAATATTGCTTATTCTGTTTTTATTATTCGTAATTCAAAATTGAAAATCCGACTTTTTATAATTAACAATTGTTAATTAACAAAGAACAGATAAATAAAATGTGACTTTTTTGCGACTATCAGTGAAATCAGAATAATCAGTGTTTAAGAATCCGACTTTTTTCCGACTTTTTGAAAATTTTTTTTAGTGATATTGAAAAAACAACAACGGAGTTATAAAAACCCGTCAAAAATTCATCAAAATTAAAAGTATATTCTAACTAAACAAATAAAAAATGACAGCATTAACCCCGGCTGTAATTTTAGCCATAGTAAACCTCTTTATTCCTGCACTCGTATTCCTGGTTGTAATTTATTACGTTGTAAGATATTCATTACTCCTTTCTTACAGGATGAAAAATCGCGATAATCTGCTTAAGAGCAGGAGCGAGATGCCTTTTGCAAAGTTCATTAAGTGGGGAGATTTAATTTCAGGTATTATTGGTCTGCTTGCCGTTATTTATTTTATCCGGAAATTCTATATGTAAGTGGATAGAAACCCGACCAAAATCCGACTTATTTCAATTTTTAAATAGGGAGAAGGTTAAAAAGTTAGTTTTTGCTCGTAATTCGAAATTTTGAATTCGTAATTGAAATGAAAATCCGACCAAAAATAAAATCGTTCCTACGCTGGAGCGTAGGAACGAGGGGAATGAATTCATAATTCATAACTCATAACTGAAATCACATCCTCTCCGGAGCATTGATGCCGATGATATCAAATCCGTTCTTAAGTATCTGCTTAGCTGCAAGACAGATTTTCAGCCGGGCAATTGAAAGTTCTCGGTTCTCTGCATCAAGAACACGATTATTATGATAAAATTTATGAAAGCGTTCAGCTACAACATTCAGATATGTAATAATCTTATGCGGTTCATATGAAGCTGCACTTGAAGTAACTTCTTCAGGGAATTTAGCCAGTATTTTAAGCAATCCCAGCTCTTCCTCTGACTTAATCAGATCAGTATTGAACTCCGCCTCTGACTTAAAATCAAAGCCCGGGAAGTTGTCCTCGGCATTGCGAAGGATGCCGCAAATCCGCGCATGAGCGTATTGAAGGTAGTAAACCGGGTTCTTATCGGAGTGCTCCTTGGCAAGCTCGATATCGAAATCAAGGTGCGTATTGGCTCCGCGCATAACAAAGAAGAACTGCACAGCATCAGCACCGACCTCTTCAATAAGTCCGTCAAGAGGGTACGATTTATCACTTCTCTTGCTCATTTTTACACTTTCCGTGCCCTCTTTGAAGGTCACCATCTGGTGAATAATGACCTTTATTTTGGAGGTATCGTAGCCAAGCGACTTGACTCCGAAAAGCACCTCTTTATATGTATCGCCGTGGTCTGAGCCGAAGATATCGATTATCAGGTCATAACCGCGCTGGATTTTCTGAACATGGTAAGCCATATCGGGCAGGCGGTAAGTCGGTTCGCCCGTGCTTTTACGAATCACTTTATCCTTATCAAAACCTGCTTTTTCGTCCATTTTCAGCCATAAAGCGCCGTCTTTCTCATATGCCATACCTCTGCGACTGAATTCATCAATGACCTGTTCAATCAGTCCGTCTGTATAAAGCTGTGACTCATTTGCAAAGACATCGTGATGTATTCCGAGCTTGTTTAAAGTCTGACGAATGCCCTTAAAGTTGTAGTTTTCGCCCGCTTTTCTAAAGAAAGCAAGGTCAGTTGAGTTCTTTAATGAGTCCTTGCGTTCATCATAAATGAGCTGAGCGATCTGCTTAATATAATCGCCGACATAGCCGTCTTCAGGAAAAGGGTAGTTTGGGTCAATAATCTGCATATAACGCGCATAAACTGACTTTCCGAGGTTCTCCATCTGGTTTCCGGCATCGTTGTAATAGTACTCGCGGGTAACATCGTAACCGACGGCTTCCAGCAGATTTGCAATGGCTTTTCCAAGGCAGACCTGGCGTCCGTGACCGAGATGAAGCGGTCCTGTAGGATTTGCAGAAACCCATTCAAGATTGGCTGTTTTACCTATAAATTCATCTGATTTGCCGTACTTATCGGCAGCAGTTAATATATTAAGGAGCTCCGAAACATAGTAGCTATCAGCTATAAAGAAGTTGATAAATCCGGGTCCGGCAAGCTCAATTTTAGATATGATATCATGGTTGTATTCAAGGTTATCGACGATGTTCTGGGCAATATCACGAGGCTTTTGCTTTAGCTCCTTTGCAAGCGGCAGGGCAATATTAGTCGTAATGTCACCATGCTTTTCGTCTTTTGGAGTATCAAGTTGAACGTTCTGCTCAGCAACTCCAAGCTTCTTAAGCGAGTTATTTAGTATCGATTGTAAGTATGTTTTAATCACAGAATTTGAGTAATGTTAAGAGTTATAATATATAGCTTTTAATGGTAGTTATCAGATAACGAATAACGAATAACCATAAACGACCAATTATTTGATCCATCCTTGTTCTTTATACCAGTCAATAGTCTTTTTGAAGGAGGATTCGAGGGTGTACTTGTCTTTGAATCCCAGTTCCTTACGGATTTTATCAGTTGAGCATACCCAGCGAACCTGAGTGATATCTCTGCACTTTTCAAGATTCAGAGTTGCCGGCTTGCTTGAAAATCCTGCAAAGAACTGAGCAAACGCTCCGACTGTATATACTATAAAATGAGGAAGTGCTAGCTTGAATGCTTTCTTGCCGAGAAGCTTTCCGGTGATTTCACCGATTTGTTTCCAGTTGTATGCTTCCTGAAATCCTGCGAAGTACTTCTGGCCTTTGGCTTCGTCTTTTTCTCCTGCGAGTACGATTGCATCTGCAAGATCTTCAACGTAGACTAAAGTAAGATATTTTTCTTTAAGGCCGATGACGCTATTAAGTCCTTTTGCGAAGGTCTGAAAGTAAACGAATACCTCTGTATCGCGCGGTCCAAAAACAGCAGGCGGGCGGACGATGGTAACGTTCATTTTATCTTTGTACTTCATCACTTCAAGCTCGGCATCGCGTTTTGTAACGCCGTAAGTTGTAATAGGGTGATAAGGCGTTTCTTCGGTAATTGGCTTTTCGTCTAAGTTCGGTCCCACTGCTGCCAGCGAAGAGACGTGTACAAACTTCTTTATATTTGGATTAACTTTGTAAGTGATTTCAATAAGGTTACGGGTAGCCAACTGGTTGCCTTTTATAAATCCTGCTTTATCCTTGGATTTCACAACTCCTGCTACGTGATAGACGTAGTCCATTTCAGCTATGGTTTTTTCGAGGACTTCATTGGAGAAAAGGTCGCCATCGACGTATTTGATATCTTTGCCATCTAGCCATTTTGTGGAAGAGGTTGAGCGTTTTAGGCAGTAAACTTCGTATCCTTTTGCTAAGAGTTTATCGACTAAGTGGCTGCCGACAAATCCTGTAGCGCCTGTTATAAATGCTTTCAAGTATATTATATTGGTTAATTTCCTATTAAATTTTAACATAGAAGTTATACAGAATAATTAGTATTTTCTATTTTAAAATATTTACCCTAAAACGTAAAAAACAACAGAATTCAATGGATTTATTTCAAAAATGTTATAATTTTACACGAGCAGACGAAGTAAAAGCAAGCGGAATGTACCCTTATTTCCGCGCTATCGAAGAAAATGAAGGACCCGTTGTACAGATAGAAGGACGTAAAATCATCATGGCAGGCTCCAATAATTATCTTGGACTTACCGCCCACCCCAAAGTTAAAGAAGCAGCTTTAGAAGCAATCAGAAAATACGGAACTGGCTGCTCAGGCTCACGATATTTAACAGGAACATTAGACTTACACATAAACCTTGAGAAGAAATTCGCTGAGTTCTTTGGTAAAGAAGACTGCTTGCTTTTCTCGACAGGATATCAGACAGCACAGGGTATTATCCCGACGCTTGTATCAAAAGGTGATTATACAATTGCAGATAAAGATGACCATGCATGTATAGTTGCAGCTAATATGATGGCAAAAGGCGGCTTTGCTGAGTTCAAACGATATCAGCATAACGATATGGCAGACCTTGAAAAAGTGCTGTCAAGAATCCCAATTGATGCTGCTAAGCTTGTTACAACTGATGGTGTGTTTTCTACTACTGGAGAAATAGTTGACCTTCCAAAACTTGTAGAGCTTTGTAAAAAATATAACGCAAGAATTTTAGTAGATGATGCTCATTCAACAGGTGTAATCGGTAAAGGCGGAAGAGGTACAGCTTCTAAGTTTGGTTTAGATGACCAGGTTGATATGATTATGGGAACATTCTCTAAAACATTTGCATCGCTCGGCGGATTTGTAGCAGGGGAAAGAGCCGTTATAAATTATATTAAGCATCACTCACCTGCGTTGATTTTCTCAGCTTCACCTACTCCAGCAGCAGTTGCAGCGGCAAGCGCAGCTTTGGATATTTTAATTGCGGAGCCGGAAAGAATTGATAACCTTATTGCAAATGCAGCTAAGATGAGAAACGGATTTAAAGCGATGGGCTTCAATGTTATCGAAAGCGAAACAGCTATTGTACCGGTCGTATTAGGACAGGATGATATAACATTTATGTTCTGGAGAAAATTATTTGATGCCGGTGTATTCGTTAATGCATTCATATCACCGGGAGTTCCGGTAGGTATGGCAATGCTCAGAACTTCATTTATGGCTTCTCATAAAGAAGAACATCTGAACAGAATACTTGAGATATTTGGTGATATCGGAAAAGAATTAGGTGTAATAAAGTAGTCTAAACTATTCGTTCATTTTAAATATATATAATGCCAATGCAGTAATTTGTATTGGCATTTTTTGTAACCATTATGATAATAAGAAATGCCACATTAGACGATTTTCCTGCCATCTATGAATTTGATGTTTTTGGCCGTGATAGAAAAGAAGAAATCGCACGGGGTGAAATTCTTGTTGCGATTATTGATAATCAGGTTGCAGGTTACATGACACATAACAGAAGTTTTTATGCGAGAGCTTTTGTACAATTTGTT
Organism: Ignavibacteria bacterium; assembly: GCA_044226845.1. Classification (GTDB taxonomy): domain Bacteria; phylum Bacteroidota; class Ignavibacteria; order Tepidaquicellales; family Tepidaquicellaceae; genus JAFDZO01. The sequence continues at coordinate 26,478 of JBGAGG010000010.1, read as the reverse complement.
TGCGTTAAGGAATGCTTCAGAAATAACGGAGTAGCAAAAGCACTTTATCAGGAAGTTGAGAAACTTTATACTTCTGAAGGAGATGAATTAATTTTCTCTTCCACTGAAGATGATAATGAAATTATGCTTGGTTTTTTTGAAAGGAATGGTTGGAAGCAAACAGGAATTTTACATAATATTCAAAAGCAGGCAGAGGTAATTTTTGTAAAGCAGTTGAATAATCTTGATAAGGGATTGCAATACTACCCCAAATTATATAAGTAAATCTTAAAAAAAATTCTTAAATAATATTTATGCTTAAACTAATTCCGGTTTTACTTTTATCACTGATTTTAACATCTTGCTCAAAAGAAGACAAGCCAAAAACAGAATCAAACTCTAATACGAATACAACACAAAATTCTCCCAATGCAAATGATTTAAGCGGGGAGAATATGACAAAGGAAGAAATATTCAGCTCGACTTTAGTGCAGGATATTGCAGGAGACGAAAATGAAGATCTTGAAATTTATCTTGAAGAAGTAATTTATCCTATGGTATCTAAATCAAACAAAGTTTCCTTGGAAAAAATTTCAGGCTCACTTTATTTACTGACTTATGACGATAACGGAACAATGAAGAATTTAATGATACAGGAATATTATTCTCCTGCAAAAGACGAAATGGTATTCGATAAAACTGAGACACAGACAAATGCAGTAAAGCAGTTTGTAAAGTAATTTCGTGTGTCTCATTACGTCTAAGTCAGCTAAAGTTCACTAGTAATTTTTTTGAAGCTGAACCTGCTATAAATTCTTTTAGCGTAATCACGTATTTTCAAAGTTTCTTCAAGTTGATATGTTTCATCTCCGTAAAGAACAACAAGAGTGTACATGTATGCGTTTTTTGTTTTTTCGTTATAAAGAGCAAGATCAAATCTGCTTTGATTAAGCCCTTTTGATTTTCGATAAAATCTTGTACTGACAAGACCTGCAACTTCACCTGACTTTATTGTAAATGGTTCTACATGAGAAGTAGGTCCTTCTGGAAAAACTCTATCGGAATTTGTAATGTATCCGTCCTGAATATCATTAATTACATCAGTAAGATCATCAAAATATCCATTCAGTTTTGTTACAAGTATTGTTACAAAAACATTATTTCCATTTACAATAACAGGATAATCTGTTGCTCTTCCCTGAAAATAAAAAGGAATCTTTTCATTTGTTACGAGAGGTAAAAATAACCAGCTTTCAGGAACTTCAATTTTTAGTTCATTATTCTCGTAAACTTTGGTATTCTCCCATATTGTTGTGTCAAGCTGTGCGTATGAATTACAGAAGAAAAGGATGAATATTGTGATAGTACTTACAAGTTTAAATACTTGCATAAATAAATTTTTAATATGATTAATATATGAATATTATATCTAAATAATAATTAAGATTTTCAATTATCTTTTGTATTCTATGAAAATTATATTTATTGCTCTCTTGTCTTTTTTCTCCTTTATTCTTCATGCTCAGGAAGCTGATAATATTAAATGGTTCCATCTTGAAGGTGTTACAAATCCTGAATACAAGGTTTATCTTGAAACTGAGAATATTGATTATGTTCCGGGAGTTAGCATAAAAGTCAATCTGAAATATGAGTACATTAACTCAGAAACTATTCAAACTGCTATTCATAAAGTAGTATTTGATGTATCAGCAAATACCTACGACGAACTAGATAAAATTCATATTTATAAAAAGGACACATCATATATATCTGAGCAATCAAATATTAGACACCTTATTCCCGGTTCAGAAATGAGCATAATATATCAGGGAGTTTATATTGAGGCAGTAAGTAGTTACAGACCTAAATTGAAATAATACTTTACAAAATAATCAGTTATTCACTCCGAACTCCTTCATAAGCTTTAGTCCGTACTTGCGCATGTATTCAATAACTTCAATTGCTTCTTTTCCTCTTTTTGTAAGTTTGTACTCTACTTTCGGAGGAACAGAAGCATATATTTTCTTTTCTATAAAACCATCTTCTACCAGAGCTTTCAATTTTGTGGTGAGCATTTTCTCTGTTATGTGCGGAATATCTTTTTTAAGTTCGTTATATCGCATTATCTTATCTCTCAATCTCCATAGTATGGGCATCTTCCATGCTCCTCCGATTCTATCGGTTACAAATTCAACGGGATTATAGTAAACTTTGCTTTTGTAAATGAATTCAGGCATAAATTTGAATATTTATTGATACATACTTATAAGTATGTATAGAACATTTTTGTAAGCTTATTGTTGAGTGAGTAAAACTATTGTAATTTTGTATTGATAAAAAGTCATAATTAAAATTACTATACAATGAGCCATAAAAATCTAAATCAGGTTAACTCTTCAAAGCCTAAAAGAGTTGCAATTGTAATTGCTAATCCGGCAGTTTCCACTACAACGCTGTGGCCTGTTGGATTCTGGTGGAGTGAGTTAACGCATCCTTATTATAAATTTTCAGAAGCGGGCTATGAAGTTGAAATCTTTAGTTCTCTTGGGGGAAAATGTGAAGCTGATGCAATGAGTAATCCCGATGATGTTACACAATGGCAGAAAGAAGATTTAATCAGCAGGGGATTTATAGCAGATGCAGACTTAATGAATCTTGTTAATAATACTAAAAGTGTAGACGAAATTGATGTAAACATCTTCGATGCAATTGTTGTAGCCGGTGGTCAAGCGCCAATGTTCTCCTATGATAAAGCAGAAAATCTTCAGAAGAAATTTGTAGAGTTTTACGAATCGGGAAAAATTGCTGCAGCTCTTTGCCATGGCACGGCAATTTTAAGATATGCAAAACTTTCTAACGGTGAATATCTCGTAAAAGGTAAAACTGTAACGGGTTTTGCAAATATAGAAGAAGACTTTGCCGATGAAGCGGTTTGGGGAATGGGACTACTTCCGAGAGAAAAACATGTGATGCCTTGGAGAATAGAAGATGAACTGAATAAACTTGGCGCAAATTTTATTCAGGCGGGATTGTGGAAAGGATTTGCAATAAGAGACGGTAACTTAGTTACGGGCCAGCAAAATTTCAGCGGAACTGAAACTGCTGATATTATTATAAAAGCTTTGGGAGAATAAATCAATATGGTATAATGATATTGTATACTGTTACTAGTAATTACCAAGCCTTAAAGCACTGCAAAGATTTACAGATAAATTTTGTATTATTTTTTGATAAATGTGTGAAGTAATTTTACGCATCTTTTTAAAAAACACTAAAATGACCAATATAAATTTCGGAAGTTTTTCAAAGAACAGAATTGAAGCATTCAGTGACGGAGTGTTTGCGATTATTGTAACCTTGCTTGTTCTTGAAATAAAAATCCCGCATCTGCATGAAGTTAATAATAAAGAATTTCTTCATTCCATGGTTGAGCTCATTCCAAAAATTCTTGCATGGATGAACAGCTTTTTAGTTGTCTGTGTTATCTGGATGAATCATCACAGACTACTCGAAATGTTCAAAAGAATAGATGCAGGACTTTTCTGGTTTAACAACTTTCTTCTGATGTCAACTTCACTTATACCTTTCCCAACTGCTTTACTTGGAGAGTATATTAATTTAGAATATGCTGTGTTTTTTTACGGAGCATGTTCTTTGCTTATGGCAATAAGTTTTATTGTTATAAGATTGTACGTTGCTAAAAGACCTGAGCTGTTGAAAGAAGATGTAGATTTGAAGGCATTTAAAAGGGGAACTCTTGATACTTTCCGTTATGGATTTATGCTTTATCTTTCAGGAGCAATTGTAAGTTTATTCAGTCCGTGGATTGCGTTTGCGATTTATTTCTTTATTCCTATATATTTTATTTTCCCCAGAGCTACGGTGGGAAAATAAAAAAGCCTTTACACTAAGGAAGTTTAAAGGCTTTAATAAATTTGATTGTGTAAACTAATTATACTTCAGATAAAGCCGGGGAGTTTGTTTTGTGCCCCCAAACAGCATCTTGCAAACCCCAATAAAAATTATATTCGCTTGCAGTTACCTTATTGACTTTTTTAGTATTAGTGCCTTCATCAGTATGCAAATAAATAATGTCGCCTTTTTTCACTTTAACAGATTCAAATTTGTAATTTTTTTGTGATCTGTAAACTGTCTCATCGCCTGTAGCATTTTTTATGTGAACTTTGTATTCACTTAGATTGCAGTCTTTTACAACTTTGATACAAAGATTTTCTTTGAACAGATAACCTTTATCGTTTAGTGCAGTTATTTCTAATTTCATAATATAGTTAGATTAGATTTTTTATTTTATATGGATGCAGGAGGATATCAATTTCCGGATTTACTTCCACTATTTGTTGCATGCACCGGAATGATTGATTATTTATAAGATAACAAAACGAACCATTAATGTATATGGGAAAAAAAGCGGATAACCGGAGTGCTGATTTTTATTTTAACAAGCATATTACAACCTATAGCCGCATTTCTGATAATTTGAAAAGCTCTGATTAATATCCATAAATTTGCAGTTTGAAAAATCAATTTAAATTGTATATTGCAGAAGTTCTTTTTAAAAACACTTCTCGAAAATTCGTTTCTATAAACCCTTCTTTTAAAAAATAATTTTAAAATCTTTCAGAAAGGAAAACTTATGAGAAATTTTCAAGTAATAAAAATTTTCATCACAATTGTACTGGCAGCTTTTTTATTTTCACTAAATACATCTAATGTAAAAGCTCAGGATGTTTCATTTGAAAAAAGTGCGGGTAAAAATCTGCAGTCTCAGACCGAAGTAAAAAAATCGGGTACACTTCAGGATTTACAATCTAAATTAGTGGACCAGTATGGAGTAAACGGTTTTAGATTTGTAAAAGACGGAGAGCTTAAAGAATTAAAAAATCAAAAGACTCTCAGCGCAAAAGAATTATCTGAAACATCGGGATTGGATGAATATACTATTATAATAATTCTAGCCGTTATCGGAGCGATAGCTGTTATTCTGTTTATCTTCAAATAAACTGGTCTTTAAATTATTCTTCCTCCTTCCCCAATTTGCGTATGCAATCATGGGAAGGAGAAATCTTCATAATCTGATCTTAAGTATTTCTACTGAATAACGTTTGTTTTTGTGCTGTAATAGTGTATATTATATTAGACTTATTATAGACTTTTCCACGATAAACAATTCTAAGAACCCCTTTTCAAAGCTTATCGCTTAAAAGTAAATTTAAATTTCTAAAGAAGGAAAGTATTATGAGTAAAATTATTTTTGCAATAATCTTTGCATTTATTGTAATGCCGTTTTGCGTTCAGGCGCAGGAAAGTGGTTCAGTTGTTAACAAAACAACTCAAATAGAAATTAAAAAGAATGAAGCACCTGCAAAACTTCAGGAACTGAAATCAAAGCTTGTTGACCAATACGGTGTAGACGGTTTCAGATTTGTGAAATCAAATGATGCAACAACAAAGACTCAAAAAACTTTGAACGCACATGAGTTATCGGAAACCTCCGGTCTTGATGAATATACAATCATAATTATTCTGGCTGTAATCGGAGCTATTGCAGTTATATTGCTGGTTTTTAGATGAACACTTATACTTCCCAATCTGCAAATTCAGATTGGGAAGTAAGTAGTTCTACAGGAACTCATGCTTATTTTATTGGTACAAATCTCGCCTGAAAAAATCTCAGATACTTTGGTTCATAAATCATTTTTAATCCTTTAATCGCTTTTCTTCTGTTATAAACTTCGGCAATTGATTCATACGTAACATCTAAGTGCGCCTGCGTATATACTCTGCGGGGGAAAGTTAATCTGACTAATTCTAACTTCGGATATTTATGTTCACCTGTTTTTGCGTCACGTCCTGCAGAGACTATACCGCGCTCCATACTTCTCACACCTGAATCCAGATAAATTTCTGAACACAGAGTCTGAGCAGGGAACTGGTCCTGCGGTACATGCGGTAAGAATTTTCTTGCATTCAGAAAAACTGCATGTCCTCCGATTGGTGTTACTATTGGTATTTTTGCTTTCAATAATAGATTACCGAAATACTCTATCTGTCCTATTCGTGAATGCAGATAATCAAAGTTTACCATTTCCTCTATTCCGCGTGCCATTGCTTCCAGATCTCTTCCCGCCAAGCCGCCATAAGTATGCAAACCTTCATAAACCACAACTAAGTTTCTTCCTTCCTCAAAGACCTTTTTGTTTCTCGTAGCTAAAAAGCCTCCTATATTTACTAATAAATCTTTTTTTGCACTTACCCATATTCCTTCAAAGTGTGAGCACATCTCTTTCAGAATTTCTGCAATGGATTTCTTCTCATAACCCTTCTCACGCAACTTTATAAAGTAACAATTTTCAACAGCTCGTGTTGCATCTAACCAGATTTTTACACCATAACTGTCACATAAAGCTTTAACATCGCGGATGTTTTTCATAGATATCGGCTGACCGCCTGCCATATTCACCGGTCCTGCAACTGATACATAGGGAATTTTCTTAGGTCCTACTTCTTTTATTAAGTTCTCAAGTTTATTAAGGTCTATGTTTCCTTTGAACGGACTTTTATCATCAGGGTTATGAGCTTCATCGCATATGACATCTACGAACGTTCCTCCGGCTAATTCCTGATGAAGACGTGTAGTTGTGAAATACATATTGCCGGGAATGTAGTCGCCTTTTTTAATTAAGATTTGTGATACAAGATGCTCAGCGCCTCTGCCCTGGTGAGTAGGTATAAGGTATTTGAATCCGTAATATTTTCTTACATTATCTTCTAAGTAGTAATAGTTTTTGCTTCCTGCGTATGCTTCATCACCTAGCATCATACCTGCCCATTGATAATCACTCATTGCGTTCGTTCCGCTGTCGGTAAGTAAGTCAATGTAAACATCCTTGGATTTCAGAAGAAAAGTATTATAGCCGGCATCTTTGATAGCCTTTTTTCTGTCTTCTCTGGAAGTCATTATTAACGGTTCGATCATTTTGATCTTATAGGGTTCAGCCCATGATCTTTTAGTAATTTTCATTAGTAAGTTTTAGTTGAATGAATTATTTCTATATACAAAATTCACAAATTCTGTCATGAACTAATATGATGCATAATATTGGATTTGAAAAAATTTATCTCTATATTTGTATAGTTCTTTATATAATATTTACGGTTCCTAATTAAGGAATAATAGGGAATCCGGTGAGAATCCGGAACTGTCCCCGCAACTGTAAAGGAGAAAATCAGACTACTAAGCCACTATTGCTTTAGCAATCGGGAAGGCGGTTTGAAAATTGCTTCTAAGTCAGGAGACCTGCCGCAAGTATTACCAAAGTCATCGTGGGAAATGACAAAGGCAAAATGAGTTTACGGAAGTCCCGTTTTCTTTATTTATGTTTTTCTATCCTGCGTGATTTATAAATAAAGGAAACGGGATTTTTTTCTTATACTCATTTTGAAAATACTTTTACTGGTCATATCATTCTTCTTTATCAATTTTGCTTTTGCTCAAAAGCAGGATTCAGTTTTATACTTAACTGATGAAATTGAAGTAAACTCTTTCTTCAGCGAAGGTACAGTCTTTACCTCTCCGTCAAACATTTCAGTTCTAAATAAAAAATCTATCACAAACCGTAACGGCAATAACCTCTCGGATATTCTAAAAAGTGTTTCAGGTGTTTATATGAAATCTTACGGCAGTCAGTCTGATTTGCAGACGATTTCCATTAACGGCCTCGGCGCTGAGCATACTGTCATTTTATTGAACGGCTCAAAACTAAATTCATTGCAGAACGGTCAAATTGATTTATCACTTATTCCAACTGAGAATGTCAAAAGAATTGAAGTAATGAATAACGGATATAGCTCAATGTTTGGCTCGGAAGCCATGGGAGGAGTTGTAAATATTATTACGGATGACTTATTAACCGAGAATAAATTGAGTGCAGGATTAAATTCAGAATTCGGCTCTTACAATAAAAGAAAATTCTCTTTGAGGCTTTCAAATAATTTTAATAAGTTCAAATATGATTTTTTAATTTCAGATGAGAAGTCTGATAACGATTACAAATTTTATTTTGATAACGGAGTTGATAAAGAGTTAAGAAATAAACTGAACTCTGCTTATAAAATTTCTAATTATTCATTCAGCTCACAATATAATTTCTCAAAAAGCTTTAACATAAATTATTATACACAGTTTGTAAATGCTGATAGGGAAATAGCTGGAATTGAAACAGGAAATAAACCGCCCGATACAAAACAACTTGATAAGAATTGGAATAATATTCTTAAGCTGAATTACTCTAAAAAGAACTTGAACGTTTATTCTGATTTTAATTTTCAGAACAATCTTCAAAATTACAACACTTACCCTGTTCTCAAAAGTTATTATAAGAATATTTTACTTGCTAATTCAAGCAGGGTTGAAATTGCCCGTAGCAATAATACATATACATTCGGAAGTGAGATAAAGTATAGCACTTTGTACAGCACTGATATAAAAGAAGATATTGATAGAAAACATTATTCTTTATTCAGTTCAGTTAAGTTAGGTTTCAAAAAACTTATCGTTTATCCATCATTGCGTTATGATTATATAACTGATATAAAAAAAGGTGCGGTGACATATCAGTTAGGGGTAAATTATCAGCCCTTCAATAAAATTGATTTTCATCTTCGGGGAAACGTCAGCAGAAATTTTGGAGTGCCGACTTTTAACGGATTGTACTGGAGAACAGGAGGAAATCCGGATTTGAAACCTGAATACTCTCAAAATTATGAAGGAGGTTTTATTTATTCAGGAAGTTCATTTATTAACTACACCTTAAACTTCTCTTACCTGAATATAACTGCCGAAGATAGAATTGTATGGCTGCCCGGAAGAAATTTTATATGGAGTCCTAAAAATATTGGAACAAGCAAATCGGAGATAGTTATTGCATCGGCAAAGTTTTCATGTTCATTTTCTGACAATATCTATATCAAGACAGATATATCTTATACAAATAATAACTCAAAAAAAACAAATGAAGATTTCATAGAAGATCCTTCAATAAACAAACAAATTCTTTATATACCTGATGAACAAATCCAGTCAAATCTAGAATTGAGTTTTGGATTTGCGGGTATAAATTTTTTTCATTCATATATCGGAAAAAGATATTCCGATACTGAAAATCTTAACCTGATGGGACCTGTAAATATTCTTGATGGCAATATTTTTGTTGATTATAAAATATCAAAGTACACAGCATCTTTTAAATTTGAAGTAAACAACGTTACAAATTCCGATTATCAGATTATAGCAGGTTATCCTGCTCCTTTACGCAATTATAATTTCAAAATTAATCTTAATTACACCTTATAATCATTATGAAAAAAACTCTACTGTTAATCATCTCATTTTTCATTTTAATAATTTCAGAATGTTACTCTCAAAATACAAAAGCATATATTCTAAGCGAAGGCGGCGGCGCTCCAGGCTCAGGAAAATTATCTGCGTATACTTATAGTGGAAATAGTTTTTCTGCAAGTATAACCAGTCCCGGAAATCTGGGTTTATATCCGGACGGATTAGCAAAATATAACTCAAATTTATTTGTATGCGAGCAGGGCGGATTTGGCGGTCAGGGAAAAATTTACAGAATGGACAGCACAGGTACTATTTTAAATTCACAGTCATTTGGTACGAATCCATATTCGATTGCTATAGCAAATAACAAAGTATATGCCACTAACGGACCTGCTAGTAAAGTAACCGTTCTAAACAAAACTAACCTTACTACTATCAAAGAAATCAGCGTAGGTTCATATCCACAGGAAATATTAGGATATCAGAATAAAGTTTTCGTTTGTAATACCAGCGCATTCGGGGGAGCACACGATTCAAGCGTATCAGTAATAAATGCCTTAACGGATTCAGTCATCGCACGAATATATTTTGCAACTGAGCCTACTTCTTTGGCAATATCGAATGACGGGAAAATATTAATAGGCTGCATTGGTTTTGACGGAAAGATCTATAAGATCGACCCTTCAACGCTGCAGATTATTGATACATATTCTATAACGACAGGCTTTGATAAAGATATATCTGTTGATAAGAATTCTAATAATATCTACTTCATTGACTATGCAAATAATATTTCTTGTCTGAACTTAGTAACGCGTCAGTTAAGCACATTTATAACTAATAATTCTCCCGCGTCATCATTTTTTTACGGTTATAATTATGATTATACAAATAACAAACACTTTGTATTAGACGCTAAAAATTTTATTGTTTCAGGCAGTTTGTATATTTACGGACCGGCGGGAAATTTGCAGCAGACATTTGTTGCGGGAGTTGCGCCCCGCAGAGTAATTTTTGATGTAACTTCTACAGTAGATGTAAAATATATCTCTGAAGTTGTGAAAGGGTATGAGCTTAAACAAAATTATCCTAATCCGTTTAATCCGTCTACTACTATCAGATTTTCTATTCCTAAAAATGACTTTGTAAGCTTGAAGGTCTTTGATATAAACGGCAAAGAAATGGAAAATCTGATTAATGAAAATAAAAATGCAGGAAGCTACGAAGTTAATTTTAATGCATCAGGTCTTTCATCGGGAGTTTACTTTTATAAGCTGAATACAACTTCATTTTCTTCAATAAAGAAAATGACATTAATTAAATAACGGAAGATAAAGCTAAACTATTGGGTAAATTCATTTGTTATAATTTAGTAAATTGAACTATGAATAAAGAAGAAGCAAAATCAGCAGGCGGCTCGAAGTATAAGGAAAAAATAAAAGAGACAATCGAAGGATATAAAAACTTATCCGAAGAGGATAAGCATATGTTTCATATTTATTACGGATATGGAAAAGGAAAAACTACGGCAGTAATGGGTCTGGCAATGCGCGCACTTGGCGCAGGAAAGCGAGTTGCAATTGTTCAATTCGATAAAGGTTATGACGGCCAGAACGAACACTATGCTGAAAGAATTATTCTGAGGAAACTGAAAGAAATGGGATTCCCAATTGAACTATATCCTACAGGTGCTGAACGTATGAATGCAGACGGGACATTCAGATTCAAAAATACTGATGAAGATTTTGATGAAGCAAAGAGAGGTTTGCAAATTGCTAAAGACCTGATTGTAAAAGGAGATATAGATCTTTTAATTCTTGATGAAGCCATTGCTGCCGTCGTTTATCATCTGTTATCTAAAGAAGACGTTGAGAGTTTGATAGAGATATACAATAAGAAAAGAAAGTTCGAGCTTGTTATGACCGGGCATAAACTTTGGGATGGTCTTGAACAAAAAGCCGACCTTGTAACTGAATTAAAAAAAGTAAAGCATTACTTTGATGAAGGAATTCCTGCAAGACTTGGAATAGAATTTTAAAATTTTTTATGCTTATAAACAGGTGTGTATGCTTCAACGTAAAATTTGCTGATGTAAAAAAAGTAATGGATGAGAACGGCTTTACTACATTGGATGAAGTCCAATCAATTATTGATGTTTCGAAAAATTGTAAACTTTGCCGTCCTTATCTTGAAAAAATGTTAGAAACCGGGGAAACCGAATTTAATTACATTATAGAAAAAGAGTGATTATTTTCCTGCATGAAATTTACTTTAAACCTATTACTTTTACTTACCGCTTCCCTCATATTTATACAAGGCTGTTACAGAGATGAAATTTTAACGCCGGCAAATCCCTCTAACCAACCTCATAAATTTGGTGTGTATGTTTTATCTGAAGGCAGAGGACTTGCTGATCAAAGTGCTCTTTCATTTTTAAGTTTTTATAACGATGATTTCAGCTATAATATTACTTTCCCGACTTATTTAGGTTTATATCCGGACGGAATAATTAATTATGATGGTACTAATTTTTTTGTAACTGAGCGCGGCAGCGCAAACGGTCCGGGTAAAATTTATAAGATAGATACTAACGGAATAATTTTAGCCTCGAATAGTATTGGTCTTAATCCGTATTCAATTGCAGGCAATAACGGCAAAGCTTATTGTACAAACGGACCTGATTCTTCAGTAAGTGTTGTGGACTTAAACACACTTGTAGAAATTAAAAGAATAAAAGTCGGCTTATACCCTCAGGAAATTCTTGCTCTTAATAACAGAGTGTTTGTTGCCAATACGAAGATAACAGGCGGCACAGCGGATTCTTCGGTATCTGTTATCGATGCAGTTACTGATTTACAGACTGATAAGATTAAAGTTAACATAGCTCCTTCTTCACTTGCAATTTCCAAAGATGGTTTTCTCTTAGTGGGAACATCAGGAAATGGCGGGATGATTTATAAAATCAACTCAAATACATTTCAAAAAGTTGATTCCTTTTTTGTTAATTCACTTACTGTAAATGATATTAACGTCGATTACAATTCTAATTATGTTTATTTTATCAGTAATAATAATTCAATTGTTCAGCTTGATGTTAGCTCTAAGGCTTTTACCACGATAATTACTTCCACAGTTGCGAATCCTCTTACATATGTAAACGGATATGCTTTTGATGTTAAAAACAGAAAACACTATTTAGCAGATGCAAAAGATTTTACTAGAAATGGTTATCTGTACAAATATAATTCTGCTGCACGTATTGAAACAGGTTATCAAACCGGAATAGCTCCAAGAAGAATACTGATCAGAAATTAACAGAGTTTATTCAATTGCTATAAATATTTTATCTCTCTAATTTGATTTATTAATCATAACAATGGTAGAGTTTAATTCCAATATTTCAGATTCCTATTTTCCTGTTTCAGAGTTTCCTAAAAATTCAGAGTTAATAGGAACTGAATATAGCGGCTTAAAGATTTTCATAGAAAGAAATAATCTCTTCGGTATCGAGGAATATTTACGAAGCGATACAAATAATGAGCTTGGCGGAGTATTAATAGGTAACGTATATAAAGATAAAAACGATAAGCTCTTTATAGTAATAAAGAATAATATCATTGCTGAAAGTACAAACGCTTCTTTATCAAGACTGACTTTCACACATGAAACATGGGAAAAGATAAATTCAAATCTGGAGAAAGATTTTCCTAATCAGAAAATTCTCGGCTGGTATCATTCTCATCCGGGGCATTCTGTTTTTCTTTCCACCTATGATGTATTCATACAGGATAATTTTTTTAATCTGCCTTACATGACGGCTTTTGTTTATGACCCTATAATTAACGACAGAGGATTTTTTTATAAAGATGAATCAGGTATAAAAAAATCTGAAGGTTATTATATTTATGGAGACAGACCTGAACTTATTAAAACAACTGAGCTTAACATCGAAATGCCGAAACCTCTTGAGAATATTGAAGTAAAAAAAAATGGTAATTCAGGAGGAGGCTCTATGAAAAATATTGTTATAATTGCTTTAGTTGTTATCAATTTTATATTTTGCATTCTATTGTTTGTAAAGATGAATTCTTATGAAAAGGAACTTTCAAGATTTGAAAATGTTAACAACCAACTGAACGAGTTGAAAAGTGAAAACATTAAGCTTAATCAAAAATATGACAGTTTAATAAAATCATTTGAAACAGATAGAATAACTGCACTTGATACAACAAAACAAAAACTTAACTTTGGCAGGTAATATATAAATGAGTCCCAGACAAAGACGATTACATTCCGACTTCGAAAAAATAAAAGAAGAATTCAAAGACCATCCATATATAAAAGTTATGTATGATGAAGGAGATTCAGTCCCTGAAAAGTACATAGTGTATTTTAATGTTAAAGGATTGAAGCTTGACCCTGAATCTACAAAAGAGAACAGAGTCATTTTAATATCACGCGAGCATAAGATAGAAATTTATCTTCACATCGATTACCCGCGAATGAAACCGATGGCTAATATTCTTACTCCGATTTTTCATCCTAATTTCAGAACAGCATCCCCGCACGATATTTGTATAGGAGATTACTGGGCATCGGGCGAAACTCTTGTTGATATAATTTATCAGATCGGAGAAATGATTATGTATCAGAATTACAATGTCGATAGTCCGTTAAACGGTCCTGCTGCCCTTTGGGCAAAAAATAATATTGCCAGATTTCCGGTTGATGATACAAACATCCGCAAAGGCGATGTAAAAGTAGAAGTCAAAGATATTGAAATAGATTTAAGATAGTATAAAGTAACAAGTAGAAAGTATAAGGTATAAAAATAATGATACATTCGTATAAAGGTATTTCGCCGAAGATTGATAAAAGCGTTAAGCTTATGCACGGCGCGCAAATTATAGGTGATGTTGCCATAGGAAAAAATTCCAGCATATGGTTCAACTGCGTGGTGCGCGGCGATGTTAATTACATCAGAATAGGGGAGAACACCAACATTCAGGACGGCTCTATTCTTCATGTAAATCACATTGATTATTTTTTGCAGGTCGGCTCGTACGTTACTGCCGGTCATAATTGTATTTTGCATGGCTGTGTTATCGGTGATAATGTTTTAATTGGTATGGGAGCCATACTTCTTGATAATTGTAAAGTGGGTAATAACTCATTAATTGCTGCCGGTTGTGTTGTTAAAGAAAATTTCGTTGTGCCTGAAGGTGTACTGGTTGCAGGCGTTCCCGGTAAAATAATCCGTGACCTTACAGCTAAGGAAATTGAAGATATTAAACAAAGCGCCATAAATTACGTAGAATATGCTAAAGAGTATTGATATGCGCTAAATACCCCAAATCATAATAATTAATAACGGATTAATTATACTATATTAGTTTTCAAATTTTTTATATATTTTAAAAGTATGAAACATAGACAGTTTAAGTTCTTGAGGCAATTTTGAAGTAGGTCTATGTTTTATGTTTCAAGAACTTAGTTATTATTTATTTGGAGGTAACAAATGCCAAAAGGTAAAGTAAAATGGTTCGATGCTAAAAAAGGCTACGGATTTCTTGTAGGTGATGATGGGACTGATGTCTTTATTCACTACTCAGATATCAGCACCGAGCAATCCTACAAAACACTGGACAAAGGTGTCAGCGTTGAGTATGATTTAATCGAAGACCAAAAAGGCAAAAAAGCTGCAAATGTAAGAGCTATTTAATTTTTATTAAATTCTTGCAATTTGAACTTAACCCTAATCGATACTTTAAAATATTGATTAGGGTTTTTTAAATTAAGACCACATTATTGATTTGAGCAATCAATTTACAAACAGCATAAAATTAATCGAAGAATTACTTGGCGTAGAATTTTCCCATGAGGAGAATCTCTATTCGGTTAATCTTAAAAATTCAAAGACCAATACTGATATTCACGTTGAACTTCATCTTGAACCTGAAGATAAATTTCTGGTTTCGGTTTACACAAACAACTGCCATCTTCAATTGCAGAACTGCAGCAATATAATTGTAAGCAATATGCTTGAAGAATTTATTTTCACTTCGGAAACTGAAGAGTTCATTTCCGGAATGATAATTTCAAAGCAGGGTGATTGTTCGCTTTATTCAAACGTGAAAAAATCTATTTTGAATTCAGATTTCTCAGAGCTTAACTCGGAGAAATTGCTTTCAGCAGTTGCGCTTTCAATAACTGAAACTGCAAGTTGAAACCGGAAGTAAAAACAAAGATCAATTTTTTTTTCTTAAAAGACTTTCTTAAAGATAAAGAAAAGAAAGCTAAGTTCAGAAAAGAGGTAAGAGCTATTGTTCCTGAAATTCTCAAAACAGAAAATCATACACTCTCTTTCCTGAATTTAATTTTCTGTAATAACGAAACCATAAGAGAGCATAATAATAAGTTTTTATCGCACGATTACAATACCGATATAATTACGTTTTTTGACTACGATGAAACTAATATAATGTACGGCGAGTTATTAATCTCGGTTGAACAGGTAAAGATTAACGCTAAAGACTATAACACGACATTTAATAAAGAACTAAAAAGAGTTATCATACACGGAGTATTACACCTCTGCGGATACGATGATAAAACTAAGACCGCTAAGAACAAAATGAGTAAACGTGAAGACTACTACTTAAATTGAAAATCATGCAGGAAAAAGTTTTAGAAATAATTGTACACATATTATCGCAGATAAAAAGCGATAAGAGATTAAATGACATCGATGTAGATGCTCTTGCAAAAGAGGGTTATACCGATGCCGAAATAAATTCCGCCTTTGCGTGGATTTATTCAAAAATAGAGCAGGGTGAAAGCTTATTCATTGAAAAGAATAAGACCAATAAATCTCACAGATTTTTTCATCCCGCTGAAAAAAGTATCATTACTAACGACGCTATTGGTTATTTAATCCAGATGAAAGAACTTGGATTAATAAGCGACTTAGACGAAGAACTCATCATCGATCGGATTTTCTTTTTAGGATATCAGAAAGCAGGTATTCCTGAAATCAAAACTGTTTTAACGACTTTAATTTTTAACTTTGACGGGAAGTCGGATAAACTTGAAAGATTGATTCTTCAAAATAATGAGACAATTCATTAAGCACCCCGTTTACAAATCAAAAGAGAGTTTCCAATTTTAATGGCGAAATCATCAGTAAAAGCTACAGCTAAAAAATCAGTAAAAGCTACAAAAGATAAGACAACTGTTAAATCCACTTCAGATAACGAACCGGTAAATCCTTCTGTAAAATACTCAGGTAAATCTTTAGTTATAGTTGAGTCACCTTCAAAAGCAAAAACTATCAATAAATATCTTGGAAAAGATTTTATAGTAGAAGCTACAGTAGGACACATAAAAAATCTTCCGAAGAGCAAGATAAGCATCGATTTAGAAAAAGGTAATTACGAGGCAACCTATGATGTTATCCCGGGCAAAGAGAAAGTAATTGAAACAATAAAGAACGCTGCAAGAAATGCAGATAAAGTATACATAGCGACTGACCCTGACCGCGAAGGAGAATCTATTGCAGATGACATAGCAGATGAAGTCAGAAAAGTTAACAAAAAAATAGTCCGCGTTCTCTTCAACGAAATCACCAAGAAAGGTGTTGAGAAAGCAATGAAAGAGCCTCTTGAAATCAATATGCCCATCGTCGAATCTCAGATGGCGCGCAGAGTGATGGATAGAATCCTCGGCTACAAAGTTAGTCCATTTCTATGGAAAACATTTTACTTCGGCCTCTCTGCAGGAAGAGTTCAGTCAGTTGCATTGAAACTCATCGCTGAAAAGGAAAAAGAGATACAAGCATTCAAAGCAAAAGAATACTGGTCAATAGACGGATTATTCTCGAAGCTTTCCGGCAGTTCAAAACCTTTCGGAGCAAAGCTGTATAAGATAAACGATGATACATTAAAGTTTGATGGTGAGAAACCGAACATTGCAAATCTTGATGAAGCGCATGCTATAATAGAATCATTAAAGAACAATAAGTATAAAATAATTGATATACAGGTAAAAGAAGTAAAGCGAAACGCTCCTGCTCCTTTTACTACTTCTGTTTTACAGCAGACTGCATCTACACGCATGGGATTTTCACCTAAGCGTACAATGGCAGTTGCGCAAAAACTATACGAAGGTATAGAAGTTAAAAAAGGTGAAGGCAACGTCGGTCTCATAACTTATATGAGAACTGACTCCACCCGCTTAAGTCCTGAAGCTGTTGATGCTGCAAGAGAGTATATAAGTACAAACTTCGGTAAAGATTACATGCCTGAAGCACCTAAGATATTTGCAAACAAAAGCAAAAATGCTCAGGATGCTCACGAAGCCATACGACCTACGGATGTAAATATTCACCCCGATATGGTAATGAAGCTCGGCAAAGAGTATCATGCATTGTATGACTTAATTTGGAAACGCTTTGTTGCATCTCAGATGTCACAGGCAATTCTTGACCAGAAAACAGTTATTATAAGAGCACTTTCACCTAAAGGTGATAAGAATACATATCTCTTTAAAGCAACAGGAAGCGTTATTACATTCAGCGGCTTTCTCAAAGTTTATGAAGATGCAAAAGATGAAGACGATACACCGGCAGATGAGGATATTGCATTAATACCTGCTGACCTTAATATTGGCGACAATGTCAAAGTTTCCAACTTAAGAAAGGACCAGCATTTCACATCTCCTCCTGCAAGATATACAGAGTCAAGTTTGATTAAGCAGCTTGATAAGCTCGGCATCGGACGACCTTCTACATTTGCTATGATTGTTTCAACAGTTCTCGATAGAAAATATGTTGACCTTGTTGAAAGAAGACTCTTTGCTACCAATCTTGGAATGACTGTAAGTAAAATCCTTGACGAATATTTCCCTGATGTTATCAACGTTGACTTCACTGCAAGAATGGAAGGGGAGCTTGATACAATTGCAAACGGTGAAGCTACATATAAACAGGTATTGGATGACTTCTATCTTCCATTTGAGAAGGATTTACTTTCAGCGGACTCACATGCTAAAGAAATTAAAGAACGATTAACGGAACGCACAGATAAAATCTGTCCCGAGTGCGGCGCAGAAACAGGCGCGCACATGGTAAAGAAATGGGGACGTAATGGCCAGTTCTTCGCCTGCGAAAACTACCCAAAATGCAAATGCTCATTACCGCTTGTTGAAGACCCTGAAGCCAATAAAAAAGTGGAAGGCATTAACTGCGATTTATGCGGAGCACCGATGGTATTGAAAGTCGGACCTTACGGTAAATTCTACGGCTGCAGCAACTATCCAAAATGTAAAGGCATCAAGCCGATTACTCTCGGTATAAAATGTCCTAAGTGTAACATAGGCGAAGTTGTTGAACGCCGCGGTGGTAAAGGAAGAGTGAAGCGCGCATTTTTTGCATGCACTCGTTACCCTGACTGCGACTTCATTTCAAACGGTATGCCTGTAATTCAAAACTGTACAGAGTGCGATAGCAACTATCTCGTAAAGAAAATTACTAAAGGCGATGGTGAATTCCTTGAATGTCCTAAGTGCAAAGCGAAATACGATTTGCCTAAGGATGAAAAAAATAAAGAACAAGTTAAAGATGAAGCTGTCACAGAGTAACAAGTAGTAAGTAGAAAGTAGAAAGTAGAATCAAACCTGTTGGATGTATGTCTGACAGGTTTTTTTTGTGTATAAAATTACCTGTAACTTGCCTAACTAAATTACAAAGAAATTGTTATTTTTATGTAAATTTTTGACCTCAATCATTTTCAGGATTTATAAATGACAAAATTTGTTCTTTGGGCTCTTTTAATCTTAAGTATAAATCTTTCAGTTTGTACAGCGCAGGATTCTACTGCCAAAGGGAAAATCTCCGGCCTTATGTTCAGCGATTATTATTATAATGCTGAGCGTGATACATTCACATCTTTAAAGAACGTTGCCTACGGCGGAACAAAAGGACAAAACGGACTTCAGTTCAGACGCATATACTTCACATACGATTATAACATTTCAAAAAAATTCACTACACGATTCAGACTTGAAGGCGCACAAAATGAAACATTTACCAATGGCAAAGTCGGAGTATTTGTAAAAGACGCTTACCTTGAATGGAAAAACATTCTCAAAGGCAGCAATCTCATTGTTGGCATTCAGCCCACTATCGCATATACAACTACAGAACAGATCTGGGGGAGAAGGTATATTGAAAGAACGATTATGGATTTGCGCGGTATAGTTGATTCGCGCGACTTTGGTATTTCTCTCAACGGAAGTTTTGATGAGCAGAGCAAAGTTACATATGGAGTAATGCTCGGTAATAATTCCGGAACTACTGTTGAAAACGATAAATACAAAAGAGTATATGCACATCTTGGATTTAATCCGGTTAAAGAAATGTACATAACATTGTTTTCAGATTACAGAGCTCATCCAGAATCTGAATTTGCCGGAATGAAGTTAAACTATGATGAATATACACAGGCTGTAATGATAGGTTATAAAAATGAAAAAACGTTCAGCGCAGGAATAGAATCATTTTATAATTATACACAGAATTATTATAGAAGCTTCGGAATTTCTATCTTTGCCTCCGCTAGTTTTAATGAACTAGTATCAGGTTTTGTCAGATATGATTTCTTTGATAATGATATTACAGAAGGTCATGACCGGGATACAAGAAATTTATTCTTAGCCGGTCTGGATTTCTACCCTGATAAAAACGTTTCTATTTCACCTAACGTTGCAATTGAAACTTATGCTGCCTTATATGACGGCACAACAATAAAGCCTTCTATTACTCCTCGCATTACTTTATTTTATAAGTTTTTCTGAGCTATTTATAGAGGAAGAGTTTTTTATCTTTGAAGTCTATACAGAGCTGTTTGTAATTCTTAAAGAGTGAATTTCCCAGCAGCCCGCCGTTATTTTTTAATCCCATGCCTGATAATATAGGGGAGTCAACTATCTTTGTCTGAAAATTTAATATAGTGTTCCGTTCCAATAAAATCTTAGGTATTTCGGCATTCATAGTTGTTATTTCTTTTCCGTCAGCGCCTTTAACTGCGAATGATTTTTCACCGGTAGTGTTTTCCTTATTTGCCAGTTCTGACTGAATAAAACTAAATGGCGAACCGGTATCAACAATAAAATTAATATCACTGCTGCCGATTTTTCCGTTAACAAATATATGACCGTTTGCAATTGTATATGGCAGCTCAATAGCATTGTGTTTATTTTTATCGAAGCATTTACCTAGTAACAAATCTACATTTCTCGTTGAATCAATTTCAAAAGTTACTGCCTCAAATCTCTGCAGAATATCCATTCCAAGTATTCCGTCAATTTCAATACTGTTTATACTGAACATCGTATCTATAACATAAAAAGTGTTCAGCAGTAAGTTTACACTGCCAAGTTCAATTTTAGGTAGAGTGCATATCTGTAAATTTTTTATGCTCCCGCCGAAACCTGATACAGGTGAATTTATCACCTGCATCCCGTCTGCTGAATATTGTTTAGCAATTAAATCTTCCGTCTTTATTCCTGAAGGAAGATTCTTCTTAACTACAAATGAGTTAACTGCAGCAAGGTCAACTACAAAATTGCAGAGCTTATCACCAATTTTTACTTCCGTAAGAAAGTAATTCCCCGTGAACCTGATCTTACCTGTTCCTCCTTCTAAAAATCCCTGTGAAGCTTCTTTTGTTTCCGTTGTGATAATGAACTCGTTTTCCTTCGGTGTTATCTTATCGCCGAACATATTCATTACAGGTGAATCCATATCTTCACTTATTAAATCATAGCTTGCAATCTTAAATGCCTTCTTAATATTATTAGAGACGATATTAATCCTGTAATCATTCTTAGATAATTCAGAAACAGTTGCTGCAATAATTTGCTTGAGTGTGCCGTCTTCTTTTTTCAGACTATAAACAAGCTCGTCATTTACATACCGTACAATCATAACTTTCTTATCTGCGAGCTTTACAAAATCTCCGGATAGCCCTGTACCGGAGGGAAATACAAGTGAGATAATTCCGGACTCACCGCCGCAGATGAATACTTTTGTTTCATCTTTAGCAATCGGTTCTTTTTCAATTTTCGGTGTTCCGTTTTCAAGCGTAATCAAAAATACACTTGTTTGTGAATAACAAAGAGGGGAGAGTACTAAGAGAAATACTAATATGGCATATTTCATAAATGAAAATATAAGGTTTCATTTATGATGCAGCAAACGTAAAAAAGGTTTACTGCTTATCTATAATTTTTTGAAGCAGACTTCCTTCTCTTGCATAATCTTCAATTTCTTCCCATGTCATTAGCATATCTTCATCGGGCGAAAGCGCTTTTAATGCATGAGGTAGATTATAATTATAATAGAACATTATACCTTTATCAGTGAATGCAAAGTCTTCAAGATTATCAGTTGTAAACTTCTTTCCTTCAAAGAATTGCAGCGCATCCTCTTCACCCATGTCTTCCTGCTTAACTTTATCCTTTATGCGCTGCTGAACTACTTTATCCAGCTCGGCGGCAAGCTCCGTCATTTTACTTTTCTTAATAAGATTGCTTATCAAAATTCTGATGCCTGAAGTGAGATTCAGGTTTACGTCTTTGTAATATTCATCAGGATATGCGCCCATCGTTTCTATATGAACTGAAATACTAAGCACTGAATTCTTATTGTAAAGCACATTATAATCTGCACCGACAGTTCCGCATCCGCACAAAGCATAGTTTGCAATTACTGTATCAATATTATCAAATAGCAGACTATCTGTTGCCAGATATGAATTCAGTCTTGCAAGTAAATTTGCATCTGCTCCGCCTGTTATCACAGGTAATTTATATTGAGCCGTATCGGTTCTGTATTCATCGCTGAAAGGAGCAGTATAAATTTTTGATTCAACTTTAACTGAATCAACAGCAAAGGCTTTTACTGAAAACATAAGAATGATTATTAGAAATTTTACCATGAATAGCTTTAAATTTAGTTCCCAAAAATTACATATAATAAAGCAAAAAGTGAACTTATTTTTAACTCATAACTAAAATCTTATGGCTAAAGCCCAGCAAAAAACACTACCGACTAAGGTAACAGTAGAATCATTTCTTAATACTATTGAAGATGAAACAAAGCGTAATGACTGCTTCACGCTTACTGAAATGATGGAGAAAATCACTAATGAAAAATCTGTAATGTGGGGACCTGCAATAGTCGGCTATGGAAGTTATGATTACAAGCGCGCCAATGGACAGGAAGCTACAGCTTGCATCACAGCATTTTCTCCGCGGAAAGGAAATATTACTCTGTACATTGGGAAAGAATTTCCCGGTAATGATGAGCTTCTCGCAAAACTCGGCAAACATAAAATGAGCGGAGGATGCCTCCACATAAAAAAACTTGCAGATGTTGATATAAAAGTGCTGAAGGAAATTCTCACTGCCAGCTACAAACATTACAAGGTAAAACTTAAACGTGAATAGCTTAAAATTCATAAGGCGGCTGCGTTGTTATACTTTGAATTCTACTTTATAGTATGTTTCAAAAATCATATATTGCATACAATTAATCATTAAGCTAATCTTTATAAGCGAATGTCTGAAAACTTACTTGAAATAAAAGGGCTCAAAAAATACTTCCCGATAAAAAAGGGTATCTTCTCCAAAACCGTCGGCAATGTAAAAGCCGTTGATGATATCGACCTCGTTATCAAAAAAGGCGAAACACTCGGACTTGTTGGAGAATCAGGCTGCGGAAAAACTACAGTGGGCCGCTCGCTCTTAAGATTAATTGAACCAACAGGCGGAAGCATAATTTACAACGGCAAGGATATAACCAATATCTCACTCGAAGAAATGAAGACATACCGCAAGAAGATGCAGATAATTTTTCAGGACCCGTATTCATCACTCAATCCCAGAATCACAGTAGGCGGAATGCTAACCGAAATTCTCAAGTTCCACGAAATCGCCGAAGGCGAAGCCGCAGATAAAAGAGTTGCAGAGCTTCTCGAACGCGTCGGTCTTCGTAAGATATATGCCCGAAGATATCCACATGAGTTTTCCGGCGGACAAAGACAGCGTATCGGAATTGCAAGAGCGCTTTCAGTTCAGCCCGAACTTATAGTTTGTGATGAGCCTGTATCTGCGCTTGACGTTTCAATCCAGTCGCAGGTTATCAATCTGCTGCTTGACTTGCAGAAGGAATTCGGACTTACATACTTATTCATATCGCATGACTTATCGGTTGTTGAGTATATCTCAAACAGAGTTGCCGTTATGTACCTTGGCAAGATTGTTGAGATTGCCGATACAAGCGAGCTATATAAAAATCAGAAGCATCCATATACTCAAACAGGGGATGTACCTTCTCCGGCAAATGTTCCGTCGGGATGTTACTTCCATCCGAGATGCCCGAAAGTATTTGGTGATTGTCCGAACATTCATCCGGTCTTAGCTCCGGCAGACGGCCACAGAGTAAGATGCCTGCTTTATCCGGAAAGTTATCCTGGCACGCAGAAAGTAGCTTAGTTCAATTACGAGTTTCGAATTACGAATTACGAGTTTGAAAATAGTCGGAAAATAGTCGGGTTTTAAATCAAACTGTACTAAGGAATAAGATGCATAATTTGATTCGATATATTTACAGCAGGAATTATTTTTTCGCAATCGTTGCAAGCATAGTTTTATTTCTTACCTTCATGTCGTTCGGACTTAATCAATTAGCCATCGCTGTTTACTTCATAAATTTATTTCTCGCTTCATCTTACATCTTTCTTTTCCTTCTTAAAAAACTTAAAGAAGAGTATTTCTACTCTGCCGTTATCTTCAGCGCCGTACTATCTGCCGGACTATATGGATTGTTCGTTTTCTTTGAAAAGGAAGCTTTAGATTATAGAATATATCTGCTTCCTGTATTTTTCTTAGTTAATTTTACAGCGGCTTTGTATTTTTTATTCAGGAAGAAATTGTTTTCTAAGAAATAGACTTCTGATTTCAGATTTAGTCGGAAAAAAGTCGGATTTTATATTAAAAATTTTATTCCCCCTCCTTACTAAGGAGGGGGTAAGGGGGAGGTTAAAGGAAAGAGCAAATTATGCTTTTAATTTCGATTAACCCCTCCCTAGCCCTTCCCTTAGTAAGGGGAGGGAAAACATAGCTCATGAAAAATAACAGCCGCGTAATATTCTATATCTTAGTAGCAAATCTTGTGATGCTGATGTTTGCAAATCAGATAGACTCGCCGTTATTATATATAATCATTATCCTTCTGAATTTTTTTGTAGCGGTTTCATATCCTGTTCTTCTTTTGATAAGGAAAATGAGATTAAATAAATATCTCACGCTTGCAGTTTCATTTCTGCTGACTTCGATATTGTTCTATATATTGAATACAGTAAACCAATCTCTGAATACTGCATTGTTTATTTTATTTCTGCTGAACCTTGGCTCAATTACGACTGCTTTTGTTAATCGATTGAGATAAATTCAGAATTCAGAATTCAGAATTTTTTATACTTTCTAAATTTATTCAACTCTTTACAACTTCTCTTTTTTTACTTTTTGATTTTTTAAAACTTCGACTTTCTTTTTTACTTTTTATAATTTCCATATCGGGCTGCTTATTGATAATTCTCTTTGACCTTTTTTCATCTGCAAGGGGAGTTACAACACAATTTTCATCGGCATCCTGTTTCATTTCCTCTTCAAACTCCTGCTGAATTTGTCTATGACTTTCTTGTAAGTCAGCTTCCTGCTCAGCCTTCTGCTTCAGCACTTCTTTCTTTTCTTTTTCAGTAAATCCTTCCATGTATGCATCATCCCAGTCGGGAGTGAATTCTCTCTCATCTTCGTAAGTCGGGTCGTACTTGCGGTATTTATCCGGGTCATTAACAATAATCGGAAACTCTTTATTAACTGTTGCTGAGGATTTTTGCACGAGCGAAGAATATTTTTTATCATCGGTTTCCATATGAATAAGTTTTGTAAGCTTTTCAATTTCTTTTAATAATTTAAATCTGTCATCTCTTGAATCTTCTGCTTCTAGTTGTTCATAACACTTTCCAAGCGCTTCAGCTAATATTGTTACTCGCGCAGCTCTCTCAACAAAAAAAACTTGGAAAATTTTATCAAACTCATCACGCTCGGCTATTCTGATATCGGTATAAAGCTCTTTATTCCATTGAATGAGAGTAGTGCGGTTTACTCCCATAGCTTTGGAGATTTTGTGTATCGTCATTCCCTGTGCTCTGAAGTGAATGAACTTTGATTTTACTTTTAAGTCATACATAGTGTATGTTGGGTTTAGTTTTAGAAAATGGTTTGAATAATTAATTGCCACGAGCTTTAGCTCGTGGACTTAAGTATAGTGAGATTAAATTCCCCCTCCTTAGTAAGGAGGGGGCTTGCCGGGCTAATCTTTTTCTGTATCATGTTTTTAAGACGTTGCAATTAAAACATGCCGGCTGCCTGACCTTTTGAGGTAAGGGAAAACGAAAGTATAAAACTGAATTGTAAAAAAATATTTACTCCTACCCATTACTACTAATAGGTAAAAATATTTTGAAATGTCTTGACAGAAAAATTCAAATAAAACTTGTAGTTTTTCTCTGCAACTTTACCATGCTTTTTGCAGTTTAATAGAGAAAGAATACCCGTAAATTTATTTAATTATAACCCTACATGTCACGATTTAAAATTCTAAGTTCTATTATAATTATTTTTTCGATTTTTGTTTTCTCCAATCTTTCTTACTCGCAGGACACATCGAAAATACAGTTAACAGGAAAAATCATTTCCGATAAAGAAGATGTTCTGAGTTCGATCTTAGTAACTTTAAAAAATTACAATACACCTGAATTTTTCACTTCCGTCACTGATGAAAACGGATTTTATTCTTTTGAGGTTAATGAAGGACGTTACATAATTTCGATAGAGAGAAATGGATTTGAAAAATACTCTCAGGTTATAAATGCTGAGAAAAGCTCTGCGAATGTATTTAATATAGCCCTGATAGAAAAATCTACTTACACAACTGAGCAGATAAACGTTGAATCGGAATTCCGCCAGCGGCAGGAGGACTTGCGTACGAGTTTGTATAACGTTTTGCCTACGGAAGT
>JBGAGG010000023.1:0-2608 GCA_044226845.1 Ignavibacteria bacterium | reverse complement strand
CTCTCGCAGAACAGAATGAAATTATACGGCAACAGCCAAAATAATATTGGAAAAACAAAGTGAAGAGTGGTGATTGAAAATATCGTTTTTGCAAAACCAATTGGAATGGAAAATCTTCGAGAGCAGGTTATGGTTAATCAATTTATGTATACTGCAGGATGCCGAACAGAACAAGCTGTACATTTTCTCCAGGCAGCAAAATGGCATTTCGAGGTAAAATTTTATACGGTCATGCCGGCTAATCAACATAAAACTATGAACGTGTGTTGAAAACTTGAAATTAGTTTATTTTGCTTTTCTTCGCAGAGTGCGTTGAGTATGTTTTTCCAAGAATCTCCAGTGCAAACTTGCCGTAATTGTAGCGGATCATCCAATTGCCGACTTTCGGTGATTATTGTTTTTTTACATTTAAACTATTGTGATACATGATACAGAATGCAGTGAAACCTTAGGACTTGTTAGATATTGTACAGCTTATTGTATTTGAAGATATGTACACCTTCCAACACGCCAGCGACACCACCAAATTTTCCGGATACGCTAACCTTATTATCAAGTCTTTCTGCAAACGATAGAGGTGTGTGCTCTCCTCCAGGACCTTTATCTTCTCCTACAGTTAGGCAAGTGGGTTCTACGCCACCTTCTCAACATGTTTTTAGCTGGCCACCAGCAGATGTCAGGCACAGTGGTGGTACAAATTTTTTTACTGCACCGCTTCCTGTTGGATCTCCATCTGATTTGCATGCTCGGCATTAAATTCTGTCCATTTTTATTGTTTAAAGACACATTAGTGACTGTTCTTACGTGAGTTTAGTTTTCATTTGTCTTGTGCAGTGGGTCATGTTTTGTGAATGTGAATGCTGGCTTGTAAAGGCGTAGGCGCAGTTTATGTGTTCTTTAGTGTTCTATACTTTGTTGGTAAGCACTAGGCAGGAAAAATACTAAGGTTTCAATTTTTTAGTGAATACTAAACATATTCAAGGGTTGCTAGCTGATATTTGTCATGTATATTTGTATGCCACGATACAACTGGATTTGAATTTGAATGTTAACTTTTAAGAATTGCATGATTTTTATCGCAAACATATTGTAGATGTTATATGGGCACGTTATCAAATTGCATTTGGTTTAATTCGAAATTGTTTTATTACCTACAACTTTATGATTGTATATGCATGCATAAAAATTATAATGTGATATTCATTCATTTTTTAAGTTCTAGTCCTTGTTAATTAATTAAGAATATTAAATTTGAAGAAAAGCATAAATTATTAATTTAGTTGCTTGGATACAAGTTCGAACGGTCGAAACCAGGATTCCTTGATTGAAACATTCTCAGCGAAACCTTGGTTATTCGACATTTAGGAAAACCATTTGGAAAACTTCCGTTTATAACGTGGCATTAACTGCGCATGCGTAGAAATGTACGCTGACAAACTGTCAAAATAACAAGCACAGTAAAATTATTCAAATCTAGAACATTAACCATCTTTATATCGTTGAATAACGGGTTAGTTGATTTGTTGCAGTTTTTTTTGCATGTATGTTAGATGTCACGTCAACAGTAGACGCCGCATTACGAAATGATGAAAGTTATATAGTGTAAAAAATATGAAATTTGAACGTACCTGCTTGTTGAAGTGAGTTACATTGTGCATGTATTTGCATGCACCATGCTTTGCGTGTTACATTATTTCATCCCATTTTAATGTCCTATTTGATTCATTAGTTGAATCTGGATAACTTAATTACCATACCCTTTTTCCGTGATGTGGCAGTTTTGGAGATCGATGGCTAGTGCTGCGCCAAGCGGAGGACGGATGCCTGGATATGGCGTTCCTGGTGGCGTTCCGGGTAGACCACCAATGCAGTCTCCGTTTGTTAATGCCGGTTTGTATTTTGGAATGTTTTGGTAATTGTTTAATAATGAAGTATGAATGATGGTCTCTATATTGAGCCTTTAATTAAATTTGATAGGTTATCAAACGCAACCAGTGATGCCTCCACCTCGAGCGGGAATGCCTCTGCTATCATCTCAAACTGGTTCTTCGTTTAACCCTTCAACCAGTTATAATCAAGAACAGCACTTTGAAAATGGTGGTCATGACGTTAATAGCTCTTCTTACGACCATAAAGCTAACTTTGCTTTGATAACCAGGTTAGATGCGTTTGATATTTCGTGCATACATAAATCGGTTTTTTTTATTAATAGCAGTTTCAATTAGCAAGTGTGTGTGTGTGTGTGTGTGTATGTCAGGCGGGAACCTGAGCCTTCTATTAACCATTTGTCCGCTGGTGTTGATGCTCTCTATGTTGACCACCCGATTAAACAGGTAAGTTGCGGAAGCAATTCCGTCATTATTGGCTATTTTGCTTATGTAATATAAGCACATTTGAATGAAACTAGCATTTTGTTTGATTGCAGAACCTTTCCAATGAGAGCTTTGGTTCAGGACAGCACTCTGATGCAAGCGGTTCATTCTTCAATGACGCAGCACCTAGCCTCAAGCCGGCAATGCTCCCTGCAGTCAGCCAGGGTCAAGGCCAAGTGCCACAGCCTGGTGGATGGCCAGGGGCACCGCCTGCTAGACCCGCCATGCAGTATCCT
>JBGAGG010000009.1:0-164162 GCA_044226845.1 Ignavibacteria bacterium | reverse complement strand
ATTAAAAGTGAGTGATGCAGCCGCAGAAATTTTCTTGTGGAGAAAATAAGTATAAACGTTGTAATGAATACAGATATTATAACACCTATGGGATTTCCTGTAATAGTAATAAATATCCAAAACTTTATTATTATAGTATCGCGTGCATACAGTGAATAATCTTCAGGCAGAAATAATAATATCACAAACAGCAGTGAAAAAGCAATTAAGGCAGGTAGCAGTATACGTTTATGAAAAGCATTAAACTTTTGGATCATTCTTATGTGTTATAGGTCAACCGGTATAAAATTCGGGAATGACATCTCTGCTTCTTTCAATTGATTCAGCTTGAACCCGCCTTTCTCCCATAAAGCTTCCATCTTAGTCCAAAGTTTTCGTACACCTTCATCTTCATGGGCTTTATCAATATGCTGTTCGCTTGACCATTCAAAAATATCTATTAATATTTCCTCATCCTGCCTGGACTGAAGAAGTACAGGAGTTCTGCTTGTCATAAATCCATTCTTAAGAAAATATTCTCTTTTTTCTTTAAGGACTTCAAAAAATTCCGGCTGATTTTCTTTTTTCACTCTGTAAGGAGCAAGTACTACATAACCCATTTTTTATTTTTTATGTTCTCTATAATACCCATATGTGTAATTATCTCTCACAAGACCTCTTTTCTCAACAAGTTTTTTTGCCCCAAAGCTTTCTATCAGTGTTTCAAGTACAATACCGCATGAATCCGTTTTTTCAGAGAGGGAAATGCAGTTATCCAGTAACAGTGTTCCTATTCCCTGATGCCTGTATTTTTTCTCAACGTATAGATCATTCAGCAGCCATATTTTCTTTAACTGGATTGTAGAAAAGAACGGGTAAAGAATTGCAAAGCCTGAGTACTCCCTGTATTCAATTATTCCGCTGTTGAACATTACGCTTGAAAGAATAACTGTAAAGTCGCCGTCGTGAAATCTTTTTGTTAAAAATTTTTCTTCAGCTATAGGTACTGAATGAAGCCCGAGTGAAATCCTATAGTTATGAAAGAGTTTAAAGAACTCAGGTAACAGCTCTTCTTCAAGTTCTATTATTTCGCTTTTTTCTGTCATAGAAATAGCTTTTAAATTTAATAAAATTAAATTTGCCCGCTGCCCCTAAGCGTTAAAAAACTATAATAATAAATTTTAATTTCATTTATTGAACCAGTAATAAGAGTAAAAATTATCATCCTGTACGAATTCATTTCTATCATAAACACTCTGCGCTGTTGTATTATCTTTTGCAGTCTGAAGCATTAAACCTGCATAGTTAGTTTCTCTCGCAAGCTGCTTCGACCTTTCAATAAGAAGGCTTGCAGCGCCTGATTTTCTGAATTCTTTATCTACATACAAATCATTCAATAGCCACAACCGGGTAATTCTTGTTGAGGAGAACATAGGGAAAAGCTGTACAAAGCCTATAAACTTGTTATCACTTTTCGCCAGATAAATTACAGATTCTTTATTGGTAATTCTTTCTTTTAAGAATGCTTTCTCGCCTTCCGCATCGGGTTCTTTTTTATAGAATATTCTATAGTTTTGAAAGAGCCTTGAGAGCTCATCAAGACTTTCGAGGGAGGCTTGTATAATTTCTATTTCGTTGCTCATTATTGAAATTAATCTACGAAGTGAAAAGAAGAAAGCAAATAAACAGGTGAGATTTTTTAAGCCTAAATTAAGCCAAAATAATAAAACCTCTCCCGGCAACCAAGCTTGGGAGAGGTTTTTGTTTCAATTATGTAATTACGTGTGACTAAAACTTGCTTGGAAGCCTGAACTTCTCAACTTTGTTTGATACAGGAGGAATTGTCCTTAAGTAATCATAAATTGAACCGAGATCTGATTCGCTCATATTAGCAAGTAATGTCCACGGCATTATAGTATTGAACTCACCTTCTTTCCATGTTGTATTTTTATATTCAGGTGTAGCGCATGCTTTGAATCTTTTTATGAAATCTTCTCTTGTCATTTTGCCGATACCTGTTTCATTATCGGGAGTAAGGTTTGCAGTTGTGTTTATCCATGGGCCGACGTTGAATTCTACTCCGCCTGCAAGTTCTTTTCCCGGAATCGGAACACCTTTATCCGACTGAGTGTGACAATCGCCGCATCCTGCTGCTGTAACCATGTATTTTCCATAGGCAATTGAGTTACTTCTTTCAGGAATTGACTGATGGTCCGGAGGCGCTGGTATCGTTCGCATTATTATATTCATAGGGAACTTTGCATCGTGCTTCGGCACTTCATTCTGTATTGGAGCAAGTGTTCTTACATAGGCAATGATAGAGTAAATATCTTCTTTATCCATCTTTGCAAAATTCGGATATGGCATTATCGGGAATAAAGGCTCGCCGTCCTTGCTTATGCCTGATGTTATAGCCCTGTAAATTTCACCGTCTGTCCATCCGCCTATACCGGCAGGAGTGATATTCTTCGCAGGGAAAGAGCCGGGAAGTCCGATTGTCTCATCAAATTTATCACCGCCTTTGCCTTCTGTGCCCGGAATAATAGGACCTGTAAGCTTAGACCAGTCTCTTGTTGAGTGGCAGTCCGCACAGCCTGCTACAGATGTGAACAGATATTTGCCGCGTTCAAGACGCTGCTCAGTTAGTTCAATTTTTATGCTTGGCGCTTCTATAGCAATTGGATATTTATTATGCATATAGAAGTAACCGGATACTAATCCTAC
Source organism: Ignavibacteria bacterium (assembly GCA_044226845.1). Taxonomy (GTDB): domain Bacteria; phylum Bacteroidota; class Ignavibacteria; order Tepidaquicellales; family Tepidaquicellaceae; genus JAFDZO01. Next base: position 161,459 of record JBGAGG010000009.1, on the reverse strand, counting down.
TGCAACAACAAGCAATAAGATATAGATAATCTTTAGGAATTTTTTCATCACACAAATTTAAATTATAAAAATAAAACGAGAATCTCTTAATAATGGATTTTTAAAATTTCCTCTATTTTTTTGTGCGAGTTAATAGGAGGTGCTGCGAGTGGAATATAATAATACTTTATTCGTATTAAAATAAAAAAAGTTGCAGCTTTCTGCTATCGGATAAAATAATTATTTGTGAACTATATGTTAATTTTTATTTTAAAATTTTAAAAATGTCGAAATTTTTTTCCTCCTTCGTCGGATTTTTGTCGGATTTTCAACTTAAATTATTGATTTTATAATCCTTCAAAATTTACTGTAATGTCGGATTTTCCGGCGTCGTGTCGGATTTTCTAAAATGCGTCACACCGCTTCACATAGTAGCATTATTGTAACATTTTCTAATTGATATCTGTAAAAACATTTATTAATGCGAAAATTTTCCGCAAAATAATAATACGTTTTCGCGGGTTTAGTGTTTCAACTATACCGCCCCCCCCCGGACCCCACCTGCTTAAGGAGTGGGAAGTACAATTGAAATTCTATTTTAAGGAGACAAGAACATCTTTCCAAATTACTCTATAATATACTTCAATTCCTTCCATATTTCAATCTTTTCCTCCCTATTCCTACATATAGGGAGATTTTAAGATACAAAGTCCAAAAAACCGATTTTGCTCTTGACAGCAGACTTAAGTAGCTTTACCCGGCATTAAAATTACGACAAAACCCTAATTTTTGCGAAAAACCGATTCTTTGTCGCTTTAATACATAAAAAAGTCCTGATACTTAATGAATATAGGAAGGCTATAAAGCTATTTTTGTATAAGACTTTTAAAACTATGCGGTACGAAAATCTTCTTCTCATATATTCAGTGGCGACTATTCTTTCAGTTCTGATAACTGCATTGGTCTTTTCAGAAAGGCAATCCTTTCTGTTTCTCGGCTCCCTTTCAAACTTAATTATTACAGCCGTCTCCTTAAAAATAAATTTCAGGAAAAGCATAACTCCTTTTATGCTTCTGACGGCAGTAACGGTTCTTTTAATAACTTTAATAATTTGTTTATGAAAAGTAAAATTTATCTCTTCTCACTTATTATAATTATGTTTGCGCTCGCTGCGTTTGTAACAAAGATGGATTTTAAATCCATAGAAAATATAGTTGAAAAAAAAATTGACTTAGAAAATGAACATCAAAATGAAATTGAAAACGAAGGAGATGAAAATAAAGAAGCTGAGCTGAAATATACACGGGTAACAGATGTCTCGCCTGCAAAGCAAAATCAGATCTGGAAAAATCTTGATGCCATGCATAAAAATAAACGTTATGCAGATGATGCGATGCTATTACCCTGGTCGCCGATTGGTCCGGCAGGAATTAGAAATATGTACTCGCCTGATATACTTCACAAATTTTCCGGAAGATGTATGCTTGTAGATTTTGACAGGAACGGAAATTTCTGGATTGGCTCTGCGCATGGCGGCTTATGGGCGGGTCCATATATAATATATCCCATACCTTACTCGGAAAATCTTAACTCATTGAAGATAGGAGCATTTGCAACTCATCCATCTCACGATTCTGATTTTTACGTTGGTACAGGATTATTCAGACCTGCAAACGATGACAGGGGAACGGGGTTATGGAGAACCCGCGATAATGCAGGCACATTTATTTATCAGAATTTACCTGATTCGAATGTAGCATGGTTCAGCTCAATAAAAATTCACAGAACAAATCCGTCAATTGTTCTTGCAGCTTCCTCTCACGGATTGTTCAGAACTTCAGATGACGGAAACACATGGAATAAAATATTTGTAGGCGATACTATAACAGACCGCTCGCAGCGAATTTCCGATTTACAATTAGACCCTGTTAATTCTAATATAATGTATGCGATACGAAATGGATTTTATAGAGGAGGAATTTACAAATCGACAAATGCAGGATTGAATTGGAGCGTACTTCCTACAGGCTTATCAAATGTAGGAAACTCAAAGGTAGCAGTATGCAAAGATTTCCCAAACATTCTTTATGCTAATGTAACAAGTAATACCGGATGGGCAACGATTGGAGTTTTAAAAAGCACCAATGCAGGAGGAAGCTGGTCATTAGATACGAATGCCCGTTCTATACTGAGAAATCAGGGATTCAACAATGTCGGGATAGGTGTCTGCCCCAATGACCCGAATACAGTTTTAGCAGGTGGACAGTTTATGGCACGCTCATCTAACGGAGGAACAGTCTGGACAAGAGTTGATGGCCAGTATGTTCATGACGATATAACATCTTTTGCATGGAAAAATAATAATGAAGTTTGGAGCACATCTGACGGCGGCGTATTTAAATCAACCGATAAAGGACTAACCTGGACTACACCGGATAATATAATTCATGCATCTGAAATATTTTATCTCTCAATAAGCCCGTCATTCGAAATTGACCAGGCAATGGGTCTGGAGCATAACGGAGTATGCGTAACACATCTTGGCGGAAATGATTACAGAATGACTTTCCGCGGAGACGGAGGCGGTGTGGCATTTCATCCTTTTAATACACAAAAAGTTTATAATACATCAGGAGTTTTTCCGACAGGAAGTTTACCCTTCAGATGGTTTAAAAGCAATAGCGGCGGAGACTATGAAACATGGAGCGATATGTCATCAAATATATCAAACCCATGCGGCATGTGGTATCATTCAATCAAGACAGATAAACAAACTCCGGTAAACATTTATACAAACGTCTGCAATACAGTGTGGAGGACGAGCAATGAAGGAAGCTCATGGACAAATTTAAACTGTCCGACGGCTCCCGGAGCATTTATACAAAGAATGATAACTGTAACAGATAACGGAGTTGTATTTGCATGCCCGCAGGATACGGGCGGAGTGAACAGCGGAAAGCTAATGGTTTACAGCGGCGGAGTATGGAGCGACAGAACTCCTCCCGGTATAGGGCAAACACAGATAGAAAGAGTAAGAGTTCAGCCGAGAAGCAATGATGTAGTATATGCTTTAGTAAGCGGAGAGAATACGGCAGCCAATAAAATTTTTAAGTCCACAAATCAGGGATTGAACTGGACTAATATAACGGGAACGGGATTAGATGATGTGCCTATGGCAGATATGGTTGCTCATCCGACTGACCCTAACAGGCTGTATGTAGGAACACAGGGATTCGGTTTTTTCGGAACAACAAACGGCGGAGCAAACTGGTATCCGTGGAATAACGGTATGCCGAAGAGTGTACGGGTTTCAGAGATGACTTATATAGACAGCGGATTTGTATCGCAAAGATTTTTAATTTATGCGGCAACGTTCGGCAGGGGAATTTACATAAGAGATTTAGACGATGACCCTTCAGGAATAGGAAACAGCAGCACAGTTGCAGAAAATTATTCATTAAGGCAGAATTATCCTAATCCTTTTAATCCTATGACAACAATAGAATTCAATATGAAGAAGGCGGGAATAGCTAAGATGGATGTATTTGATATTAACGGAAGACTCATATCAACTTTGTTCGACGGATATAAACAGGAAGGAAGGCAGTTTGTAAAGTTCAGCGGATATGATCTTCCCAGCGGAGTTTACTTCTATAGATTCACTGCAAATGGATTTGCTGATACAAAGAAGATGATGATAGTGAAGTAGATAATCTTTTTTCGTAAAAATTTATTTAATAATTATAAAAAAATATGAAATCAAAAATTCTTCTCTTAGTAATTTTAGTTCTTTCTTCAGTGAATGCATTTGCGCAGTTGAACACTCCCACAATTGCAGTATCGAATGTAACATGGGGAAGCTTTACGCTAACTCTTTCAAATACATCTTCAGGAATTCAGAATACAAGATGGATAATACGCGAAACTGCTGCCGATACAGTAATGGATACGTGGTGGAACCAGTGTGATACAGCCGGTGCATGGATATCGTTTCCTTTCACTGCCGACCAGAATGACTTAACGGTAAAAAATATTCTGGGTTGTAAACCCGGCACTCAGTACACCGCTAATGCAATGTACAATAACGGAGTGATATGGTCGCCCTCAAGCAATGTAATTACTTTTACTACCTCTGCAGAACCGGTGCTGACAGGTGCGGATACTCTTCACGTAGTATTGTGGGGACACTCGCTTCTCGATTACGGTGACCAGTGTATGCTGAGAACTTTGATAAGATGCGGCAATGAAGATTATAATTATGCAGATAACATTGCTCACATGCTTCAGACAGCGCTGAGGATTTCGACAGGTAAAAAGATATCGGTGATAAACAGGGGTGTGAACGGCTCGCAGCACTCTGACTGGTATAACGATTATCATAATGAATATTTGGCGGGCGGAAGATACGCAGACCATAATGCATACCCGATAGCTGTATTTTTCTTCGGAGCGAATAATGCTCACAATGGATATCCTGCAGCCAGCTTCGGCAATGATATGAGAAGTTATATAAGCTTTCTTAACGGGCTTGGAGTGAAAGTTGTTTATAATTCAATTCATCATACGAAGGAAAGTTTTGTAGATGCAGGTACGCAGATAGCCTACAGAGATATATGGAATACTGTAATGAATGAGAATGCCGCAAATCCGAAAGTAAAAAGAGGACTGGATTTATATTCGCTGTTCAGCAGTAATGAAAGCAGATATTTAGGCGCAGATAAAGTGCATCCGGATTTATCGGAAGGTATGAATGAAGTTGCAAGGCAGCTTGCGCCGATTGTGCAGACAGTAACAAGTGTAAAAAGAATCGAAGGATTTGTGCCGGACAGTTTTGAGCTGTATCAGAATTTTCCGAATCCTTTTAATCCTTCAACGAGCATAAGATACAGCATAAATAAAGCGGACTTTGTGAGCTTAGCAGTGTATGATATGAACGGCAGGGAAGTAAATAAGTTAGTATCGGAAAATCAGGGAATAGGATATTACGAAGTTAGCTTTGATGCGGAGAATCTTGCAAGCGGAATTTATTTTTATAAGCTGGAGATGGGAAATTTCAGTGAAATAAAAAAGATGTCATTAATAAAATAAAAATTATAAAATAAAAAATCATGTCACAGAAAGCTTTAATCATTTGCTCCCTCCTCTAACACTAACAATAACTCCTGTATGCAAACGCATGCAGGAGTTCCTTATTATTAACTAATGCTATTAATATTGGTATGCTTGTTTTGGTTTTTCGTAAAGCTCGTAGCATTTTTCGATTAGCCATTCTCTGTTAGGGATAAGATCATCTTTTCCAATTCTATTTTTTATTAACTCTGCTTCTAAATTATTTCCATTTTTCTCTTTAAGTTTAATCAGTTTTTCCACAGTTGTCAGAAATCTTAACTCATTATCGATTTTTTTCTTAGAAATAAATTTGTTGGAACGAAGCTGTTTTTTAAAAAGAATTATTTGATCCAAAGCTTCAACAAATTTTCCCAATTCATACAAAGATCTAATTGTAAGCGCATGAATTTTTTCTTCGTAAGTTTTATCAAGAGATTGAATTTTTTTCAATTTAGCAAAAACTTTTTCATAAGAGAAACTATGGAAATAATAATAGGCTTCAGTTAAATTAATCATATCATCACGAAAATCCGGGTGTACATATTTAGAATATAACAGTAATGATTTAAATTTATTTTTATCCTTAAATGCATCATAGTTTACAAGCATGTTAAGGTACTGCTCTTTTAAAAAGAACTCTGATTTACTGTTTGCAAATAAATTCCTTTCTAAAATAGCTTCCTGCAAATTTAAATATTCTTTTGAAAACTCTTCGCCAAACTCAACTGATTTTTTTTGTATCATGCAATATGATTTCAGGCAGTTCAGGTGATAGCTTAAGTCGTCGACACTCATTTCCTTCGTATGCGCGAGCACCTTTCTTTTATATTCATAATATTTATCTTTATTTTTCAGATCATAAACAGCCTCGAAATAGCAGCCCAGAAGATTAAGATACGTATCGTACTTATTGTACGGTTTTATTATCTCAAAAAGCTGCGCTATTAAATCATGCTCGTGTACTTTTTCAAATATGTTATAATTTTCATTGGAGAAAATACGTGAATAGTTAAAACTATTAACAGAAACCGATATAAGTTCTGCAATAAAAAAATTTGTAAGAGAAACAGCTGTTTTATTTAATTCAGCAAGATGGTTTTGAACAAACTCTTTCCTGTTATTTTTTTCAAAGAGTATTCCGAAATTTATTTTTTCAATTTGAACCAGATATTGTTTCAGAAATACATTTGAATCCAGATCTTCGAAATTGTTTATTTTCAAATAAATATCTTTACTCTGTAACGCGAAAATATTTTTAAGTGACCTTTTTCTTAATTCTTCCAGAAACGGTATATCAGAGAAGATTCTGTTATTTTCATTTGCAACCTGTTTAATAATATTTAGAGAAAGTTTGTATAACGCGCTTAGCCCTTCATTAATCTTTGCATAGTTAAATTGTTCGCCGGGATAAACTTTTTCAAAGATACTTTCCCTGGTAAAATTTATATCTGTGAAGAATGGATAATAATCCTTCATCACATCGAATAATTTTACGATTTTTTTCCTTTTGTTGAAGAAAGGAGAGTCTAGAAAATCCCTAAAACGAGGTAATTCATTCGGATTTAAGGTTTTTAATATGTCTACAAAATGGCAATTGACCATTTGAGTGAAATTTTATTTTTTCTACCCTAAATTATGTAAAATTTCCCAAAAAATCTACAAATTTATTAAAATTAGAAATATTTTCATTTTATTTTTGTTCTTAATAAGTTTTGCAATTCGAACTAAACATACCTAATTTTATCTAACAAAAAATAGAACTCCATATGAACAACTTTAAAATTTTTCTCCTCCTTGTTTTTGCCGTAATATCTTTTAGCAGCGCTACCCCTAATTTTGTTTCTGCTCAAACTGACTTGCAATATAAAGCATCAAGCGCAGAGATAGTTAGATATGAATTTATAGATGGAAAATGGTATATAGTCACATATGACGAAGATGGTAGAATTGTTGATAGAGAAGCTCAGGAATAACTATAATTTTATATATTACCCCCTAATAAAAACAAAGGAATAATAATGTTCAAATGCTGGATTTACATCTCGGGGGAAGAACAAAATTCTCTTTGCTCTACTGAGCAAGTATCCGAAAAAACGGAAGTTTACAATAAAAGTAACAAAGAAGCCGAATCTAAAAAAATTGACTCATATATTCCGGGTATGAGAAGATTCGGATTTTTTGACAGGTTTATTAATTTTTCGTAGTTCAATAAAAGGTGTCATTCATCTGTTGCCGAAGGTTATGTGCCACTCCCCCTTTGGCAGCGGATTTTTAACTAAAAGGCTTATCTCTTACCGATAAGCCTTTTTTGTTTTGTTATAAAATCACTTTAAAAAATTGCTGAACTATTTCGGCGGGGCAGGCGGATTTATATTTATTGTCTTCAGCATTGCATCAACAATCGGTTTGTACTGATCATAATTCTGTTTTCTTACCTGAACATTTATAGAGAGCTTATCCGCTTTTAAAAACATGTAATATCTTACCGAAGTATATCCTGCAAGTGTCCGTGGCTCGCCAACGTAAGCAGTTATAGTGCTGTCATTTACAGGGAATAGTGTTTTTGTATCCGAAGCTTTGAATTCCTCTTTACCTGCATTATCTATACTAATGAATACATTGATTGTTCCTTTAGGAGCTGAAGTATCGGCAAGAGCAATACCTTTAGAATCAGCATTTATCTCAGATAAATAATTTGCCAAAGCCCAGTTTTTTGGGAATACCATTTTTAAGCCAAAGACCTGATCATTCAATTCTGTTTTATTTGAGTCAGGTATATTGTTATTAGCTGTATTTAAGGAATCAGCTTTACGCAAGCTGTCATTGTTTGCCTGCAATTTTCTTAATGAATCTAATTGCTTAGTTGCATCGTTCGTCAGGTTTGTATCCTGTGGAATATTTATCTTCGGTCTTGTTATTTTCGGAGCTTTGATAATATTTCTTGTAATTGTCGGCGGCGCTAATTTATCAGGAACACTTCCGTCAGTCTTCGGCTCTTCCTTCGGTTTGTTCGGGTCTTCGTATTCTTTGAAATTTATCTTTGTTGGGATGTCATTCAATATGATAAGCCTTTGCTCAGGCTGAAGTGTCTTAGTCTCAGTCTTTCCGTAAAAATTATAAAACAATAGTGCAGATATGCAGGCAAATATGACTGCGGAGATAATTCCGATAGTCATATTTCTTCTGTATACTAAACGGTTGAGATGAAAAGGATTTTTCTTTCCAATCTTTTGCTCGAGTAGTTCATCTTCGGTCAAAGGGATTATAGGCTCATCAGGTCTGCCTAGGTCAACAGGCATAATGAGGTTTTCAACTTCGGGATTCGGAGTGAAGCTAACAGGCTGTACTAATTGCCCGTTTTCATCTTTTTTTTTTTCTACGATTAATTCGCCTGTGCTCGGGTCAATAGATATTATTATTTCTACCTCTTGAACCTCTTCGCCGGGCTTTGGGTGGAGATATAAACGATTACTCTGTGTTTCAGATAAGGACTTTGTGTCCTTAACCGAGCAGTCAATGTTTACACCTTTTCTGGTCTTAACTCTTATTCTTAATAAATTTTCATTTATTAAGTTTATCTGGTAATTGCTTTCGCCTGCGGCGGCAGCCTGTAATTTCTGAACGGGTTCTTCTTTTATTTCCTCTTCTGTTTTTGTTTCTGTTGTTTCAATAATAGTTTCAGAAATTTCAGAAGATTCTTTATTCTCTTTTACTTCTTCAGATTTGCTTTTGTTATCGCTGTTAATAACAATGTTCGATTCGTAATTATCAATATCATCCAGAATACTTTGTTCAAGAGTTTTGGTTTCCTTACGGTTTATGTCTTTTTCGTCGGTATTTTCTGTCAAATTATCCTTCATTTACTAAAGCCCTAAATTTAGTCATCTTAAATTTAAGATTAAATTCATTCTTTAATATTTTTAATCCCAAAATCGGGTGTTAAGTTCCATCATTTTACTTGAAATTTTCTATAAGTTTTCAAATTGTGGTAAATTTTGACATTTTGTGCAGGGGGCGCCCTCCCGCTCCGATTTCATCGGAGCGGCTGCAGCACAAATAAATCAGACTCCGTCTGATTTATTTGTGCAACAGGACCCGCCTCCGGCGGGACGAGGGCGCCCACCGTTTGATATATATCAATTATTGAATATAATATCTCGTCTTTTCTTACGAATTTTATACGTGCATTTATTAAAAACAAAAACAACATTATGAATTACGCAGATCAGAGAAGAGAGTACATTTCAAAAGAATTTGATATTAAGGATACAGATAAAAATCCTTTTGTACAGTTTGAAAAATGGTTTGGTGAAGCTATGGAAATTGACCCGCAGGATACGAATGCATTTATGCTTTCAACATGCTCTAAAGAAGGAAGACCTTCATCAAGAATTATGCTGCTTAAAGGAGTAGATGATAAGGGCTTCGTTTTTTATACAAACTATCTTGGAAGAAAAAGCAAGGAGCTGATTGAAAATCCTTTTGCTTCAATATTATTTTTTTTCAAAGAGCTGCACAGACAAATAAGAATAGAAGGCAGAATTGAAAAAGTCACACGCGAAGAATCTGCTGAGTATTTTCATTCGCGTCCGGTTGAAAGCCAGGTTGGTGCATGGGCATCCATTCAAAGCTCAAAAATAGAAAGCCGTGAATCATTAGAAAAAAAATTTAAAGATTACGATAAAGAGTACGAAGGAAAAGAAGTTCCGCTGCCTGATTACTGGGGCGGCTTCAGATTAATTCCTGATTACTTTGAATTCTGGCAGGGCAGAGAGAGCAGACTGCATGACCGAATATCCTATGAAAAAGAAAATGATTCATGGATACAATCACGACTTTCTCCGTGATTTAACCGGAACAGTATAATCTATTAAGAATTTTTTTGCATCTTCAAGCTGCTCAGGATAGCCAAGCAATAAAATTTTATCTCCGGGCTCAAGCTCTTCGTATGCTTCAGGGTTTACAATGTTGTTTCCTTTTCTTTCAATGCCTATAATGCTTGCTCCCGTCTCGCTTCGCAGCCTTAGCTCAGAAATCATTTGTCCTATTACTTTACTTTTGCTTATATCGACTGTTTCAAGTTTTACATCTTCTAATAACGGATGAATTTTTTCGGATAGTTCAGGCAGGTCGGGCTTTTGTTCGAACGTATCTTTTATCGCTATCTGCGCAGCAGCATAAATTTTAATTGAGCTTCTGTATAAAAAGAATGCTGCAATAGAAATTAAGACAAAACTTAGAATCAATAATTTTGCCGATGGTAATATAGCAGAGCTTAATAAAATTACCATAGCAATTAAGCCTGTATTGCCTATAATATAAATTGTATTTGCAATAACGGATTTTCTTGTTGATGTTTTTGCTTCATCATCGGTGGGAGTAATTGTCAGTTCTGCTATTATCATTCCCAGTCCCTGCATTTTTTTCCATATTGCAAAAAGCGACGGGAAGCACACTATCATTGCTGCAAACCATACAATAGCCTTTGTTACTTCAATTCCCCATAGGAACATTTCCAGAAATGCGCTCACTCTTCCGTTTAAAAAAATCGCAGCAAGGAATACGGCTGTTATTAATAATAGATTAATAGAAATCTGCATCACAACTTTACGTAAGACTTTGCGTCCCGGATTATTCTCGCTTTTTTTCCCCAAGCCTTTTACCCATTCTGTATAAGTGGTTGTAGTATGGCGGATAGAAGCCGGAGCGATTTTTTCCAGCCAGCTTGCAAGCCCGTCCGAGCTTTTTATAAGATACGGTGTGAAAAAAGTTGTAAGAGCCGATACTGCTACTGCAATCGGATATAGAAAATCACTTGTAACTTTTAATGAAAGTCCCAGTGCTGCTATGATGAAAGAGAACTCACCTATCTGCGCAAGACCCATTCCGATTTTTAAAGATGTCCGTGTGTTATTTCCCGCAAGAAAACTTCCGAGTGAATTTGATAGTACTTTACCGACAACTACAACAACTGTTATAATTGCTATAGGGAAAGAGTATTTTAAAATTAAAGCAGGGTCGATTAATAGTCCTATCGAAACAAAAAACACTGCGCTGAAAAGATCTCTCACAGGGAACATCAACGCTTCAATTTTATTTATCTGTCTGGCCTCTGCAATAACTGCTCCGATAAGGAACGCTCCGAGCGCAACACTGTATCCTAGCTTTACTGTGATGAGTGAAACAGCAAAACATAATCCTATCACAGTTACTAAAAGCATTTCATTGCTTTTAAACTTTGCAACGTAATTTAATAACTTTGGAACTGCGATAAGCCCGACTACTAACAGAACTCCTAAAAATGCTCCAAGGCTTACAACTGTTACTCCTATGTCTCCTGCATTAAACTGTCCTGTAACTGCAAATCCCGAAAGAAGCGCAATCATTAAAATTGCAAGTATATCTTCAACAATTAAAATTCCGAAAATTAATTCTGCAAATCTTTCTTTTGTTTTGCCAAGCCCTTCAAGAGCTTTTATAATTATTGTAGTAGATGATATAGAAAGAATTGCTCCGAGGAAAATGCTGTCCATTTCACTCCATCCGAAAAATTTTCCGAGCTGATATCCGGCAAAAACCATCAGAATGATTTCGAGCGATGCAGCAATAAAGGCAGTGCCTCCGACTTTTTTCAGCTTGCGTAAACTGAATTCCAAACCTAATGCAAACATAAGAAAGATAACGCCAAGCTCTGCAAGAGTTTCAATTGTCTTAGGGTCTGAAACAAGCTGGAATGGCGGCGTATGCGGACCTATAATCATTCCGGCAAGAATATAGCCCAGAACAACAGGCTGTTTGAACTGACGGAACAGAATAGTAGCCAGCGCTGCAACTGTCATTACAACAGCTAGATCTTGTAAGAATAGAATATGATGCATGGGATTTCCCGGTTACTTGTGTAAGAATTTGCGTAGGGTAGTTTATAAAAATAACTTTTTCACCGGACAATTATAGTCCGGAATTTTTCGGCTTTCTATGTTTAAAATAACTTCAAAATAATCTCCAAAATTATATTTTAATCGGAAAGATTTTTATATATATTTAATTATCCTCGAATGCAGCCCAACCCCCGTTTGGCTTTTAAAATTATCCTTTATTATAATTAATACCTCAGGCTATGAAAAAGTTCATTTTTCTTCTAATTATTTTCATTTATTCAAATTCTTTTTCGCAGTGGTCACGGGTCAATGCAGGTGTTGAAGGCGGCATAATATTTACAGTATATGCAATTCCTTCTTCTAATAATCTTTTTTGCGGCAGCAACGGAAACGGTGTTTTCAAATCCACTAATGCCGGTGAGAACTGGTTTCCTGTTAATAATGGAATTTCCAACTACGGCTTTTATCCTGTAACTTTTACTTCTGTGCCGGGCGGTACGGTTTTTATGGGAGCAAATTATTCCTCTTCAAACGGAGGCGGAATGTACCGTACTACTAACGGAGGAACAGAATGGCAGAAAATAAATACAGGGCTTACAGGATTATCACTGCGCGTCAATATGGCAATAACTGTAAACTCAAATATCATTATTGCTACCGATAGCGGGATCTTCCGCACTACAAATAACGGAGACAGCTGGAATAATATTTCCGGCAATATGGGTTCTTCCGCAGAGGTCGAAAGTATATTTTTTGTAAACGATACTTTAATAGCAGGAACAAAATCCGGTTTATTTTTTTCGACCGGTTCTTTTTCAAGCTGGACATCTATCAATACGGGTCTGCCTGCAGCATCAGCGCCTTACTCTATAAATAAATTTAACAATAAAATTTATCTCGTCTATTTTGGCGGAGGATTATACGTTTCTTCCAATAACGGAGCAAGCTGGAGCTCGGCAAATTATAACCTTACCGGCACTCAGTTAAATGCGCGCTGCCTATATGTTTTTGAAAACAATTTATATCTTTCAGGCAACGGCGGAGTTTATATCCTCGGAAATAATACCTGGACTAATATGAATACAGGATTGCCGACTGATTTTCCTTATTTCTACTGGCTTACTTCAGTTCCTGGAAAATTAATTACGTGCACCTATGGAAAAGCAATGTATGTTACTACTAACAGCGGTGCATCATGGACTCAAAAAATTTCGGGACTAACTGCATCAGCATTGCAGGCAAATAAAATTATAAACGTAAGCAGCGTTTTATATTCTGCCAGCGGAAACGGCGGTATACATAAATCAACTGACGGAGGAGCGAACTGGTTTGCCGTTAATAACGGAATAAATACTTCCTGCAATAATATTCAGTCTTATGACAATAAACTTTACGCATCCACACGCAACGGAGTTTATGTATCATCCAATGGCGGAAGTAACTGGGCTCCGTTGAACAATACAGTTCAGCCGGCTGACTCAATGACTTATGCAGTTTATAAAGAAGGAAATTTAATCTTAAGATGTACATATAACGGAGTTTTAAAATCTACCGATGACGGGCAGTCATGGGTTCGTACATCTTTATATGCATTTCAGAAGGAGGCAGTTTGCATCACTAAAACACAAGGAGTAGTATTCGTTGGTACAGATGCTAACTCACCGAATTTTTTTAAATCAACTGATGACGGTAATACATGGACGCCTGTAGCTTACTACAGTTTTCAAATCGGTGTTGCAGATATTTTTGTCGACGGTACAAGTATCTATATAGGAACAGGGCATGGAGTTCACAAAACTACGAACCTTGGCGCTAACTGGACACCTCTGTTAAACGGTTTAGGTCCTGACCCTTACGTTTCCTCAATTATTAAAATCGGCACTTCAATGTTTTGCACACAGCAGTTCGGCGGGCGTGGACTTTACAGAACTACAAACGACGGAGCATTATGGGAAGAAGTTACGGGAGAGCTGCCGTTCTTTTCTGACTTCAGAGACGTAATTAATGTAAATGAAAAAGTAATGATTGCAACAGGAAGCGGAATTTTCAGCCGCCCGGAATCACAGCTGACAAGTGTACAGGGTAATCTTTCTACAATGCCGGATAAATTCAGTTTGCAGCAGAATTATCCCAACCCTTTTAATCCTGTAACATCGATTAAATATTCAGTTAAGCAGAACCTTTTTGTAAGCTTAAGCGTTTATGATATTTCAGGAAAACTTGTAAGTGAACTTGTTAACGGTATTAAATTAACAGGCGAATACAACGTAAGTTTTAATGCAGCAGAACTTCCTTCCGGAATTTATTAATAAAGTAATCTGCAAAGGAATTTGCGAAAATAATTTTAGGCGTTCACCTCAATGCTTAAACATAAAAGACCTTTATCGGTATTTTTGATAAAGGTCTTTTTTTATTGTTAAGAACTTTTTTGCAGGTGATTATGACGGTTATTTTATCAGCATCATCTTTTTTACTTCACTGAATTCACCGCTCTCCAATTTATAAAAATATAAACCGCTGGATAAATTTTCTCCGCTGAACTTCACCTTATAACTTCCCGGCGCTTTTATTCCGTTAACTAATACTGCAACTTCTTTACCTGATAAATCAAGAACTTTCAGAGTAACAAAAGCTTTTTGTTTTAACTCATAAGCTATATTCGTTTCAGGATTAAAAGGATTAGGGTAATTCTGCTTCAGTATAAAATCATTAGCAGTAACTGTATTGTTATTTATTCCGCTTGGCAGATTTGAAATATCTATCTCAAACATGCTTCTTCCGTGAGTTGCTGCAACAAGTTTAAACGATGACTGATGATATATCAGATCGAATACAGGTGAATTCGGCAGTCCCGTTCCAAGCTGTGCCCAGCTTGCTCCAAGTCTTGTTGTATAATAAACCCCTGCATCTGTACCAACGAACAAAGTGGAATCTTTATTGTAATCTATTATTAATGAGTTCGCAGGTACGTTCAATAAATTGCCTGTTATATTCACCCAGTTAGCTCCGTAATTTGTTGTGCGGAATACATGAGTGTTTCTTTCATCCATATTAAATCCGCTAAGCGTTACATAAGCAATGTTCGGATTCCTTTTATCAACTACTACATCCGTTACATATCTTACAGGCAGCCCTGCAGAAATATCAGTCCAGTTCGTTCCTGAGTTTGTTGTTACCATTACTCTTCCGTCATCTGCTCCGGTGTAAATAACTCTTTGTGTAGAAGGAAGTACTGCATTAGACATACAGGTTATTGTTCCGAGCCTTCCATTTTGTCCTTTTGTTAAATCGGGACTTATAATTGTCCAGTTATTTCCTTTATTGGTTGACTTATGTAATTTATATGAACCGAAATATACCGTTGTTGAAGTTTGTATATCAAGCATATAAGGTGAAGACCAGTTCGTTCTTGCTAGGTCTAAGCCGTCTCCTATGTAATCAAAATTATTTCCTCCGTCATCACTTCTTCCTATGCCGCCATTTTGAGATTCCATATATATTACGTTCGAGTTCGTATAGTCAACTGCGCAATGGAATCCGTCGCCGCCATATAAAACTTCCCATCCTGCCGGTCCCGGATTAACTGAACCGTGTGAGCCGTTATCCTGCGTACCGCCATATTTTTTTGCAGGATTTAAAAAATCTATGCAGCCAGCGTAATATTGAGTGATTGGTAAATCATATCGTTTGCTCCAGCTTGTTCCCCCGTTAGTTGAAATAAAAATACCGCCGTCGTTTCCGTTTATTATATATTGTGAGTTAAGAGGATTTATCCAGAACACATGCTGGTCAGGGTGCTGCTGGTCAAATGTTCCTGAGTATGCATTAGTTAAGTTTGTCCAGCTGGAACCGTTGTTTGTTGTTCTGAACATATCTATGCTTCCCACATACAATACACCCGGATTATTCGGTGCAGTTTCTATTACTCCTATATACCAGTCAAAGCCTGAAGACTCAAGACCGTTCATTCCCAGAGTTGTCCAGTTCAATCCTTTATTAGTTGATTTATATACTCCGCTTATATTATTTCCTACAGTTGTTTTATATATTGCATGAAGGATAGAAGTATTTTGCGGAGAAACATTTATATTTATTCTGCCTGTAGTGGCTGAAGGCGCAGGCAATCCGTTTGTTGTGCCCAGCAGTGTCCAGTTAGCGCCGCCATTGCTTGAGCGGTACAATCCGCTTGTAAGTCCGCCTGTGCTTGAGACCGTAGGAGGTCTTACGCGCTGCCACATAGCAGCGTGTACAATATTTATATCTGCATAATCTATTCCTATATCGATTGCAGAAGTTGAATCGCTTACAAATAAAACTTTAGTCCAGTTAAGACCTGCATTTGTAGATTTATAAATTCCTCTGTTTACACTTTTAGAACGGTATCCCATCCCGGCTGCGTAAATGATATTTGAATTTAACGGGTGAACTTTTATTGCAGCAATATTCAGAACTTCGGAGAGCCCGATGACATTCCATGTATCGCCTTTATCGGTTGATTTTAATAAGCCGTAACCCGGATAACAATCCGTTGCAGAGTTAGCCTCACCAGTTCCTGCATAAACTATGTTTGAGTTGTTTGGGTCCATTTCAAGAGAGCCCATACCAAGCGCAGGAGCGAAGTCAGTCTTTGGAGTCCAGTTCACACCGCCGTTAGTTGTTTTGAAAATTCCGCCTGCAGCAGCGCCGATGATTATGATGTTGGGATTGAGCGGGTCAGCAACAATGCAAGTTACTCTGCCGCCGATATTTGTAGGACCGATAGGAGTCCATGAAACGCTCATGCTGCTTCTATCAACCAGTGTGCTTTTCTTTCCTATAGCATCGAAATATTTTTCGACCGGAATTTCATCTAAAGGATATGCGCGCTGAGTATAGAACCAATCAGAAGGAGCAAACTTTTTTGTCTCTTTGTTTTCAGAGCGTTCTTCTATTTCTTCAGATTTATGTTGTGAGTAATTTTCTTTCTTATGGTAATAAAAAAATAAAGCGAGGGCAAGCAGGATAATTCCTGTTGAAAATATTGTTAACTTTTTCATGAGGTTAGTTTTACAAAATATATGAAATATATTGAATTATTTAAATTCTCTTACCTTGGTGAGCAGCCATGATTTTTCAGCAGTTGTTTCTTTTTTTATTCTGGCTTCAATATCTTCTTTATCCTTTTCACCTGATTTTATCCGCACTAATTCTTTAACAAAATTTGTATAATTTGTTACAAGAATTTTCACATTGTCGGGAACTGACTTATCACGTTTAACCGTATGCTTAAAGGAATCAATCAAAGAATAAATAGAGTTTGTTTCGTTTAGCTCGTAATAAATTTTTAATGTCAGGTTTTTAATCAGATACTTGTGAAGCGGGAGAGCAAAATTAATTCTGGAAATTGTTTCCAGTGCAGATGAAAATTCCTTCTTTGAAAAAAATATGCAGGCAAGACAGTAATTATAGGTATCATCACGAACGTCAGAGTTCATTCTGCCTTTATATTCAAAAATGAATTTTTCTGCAAACTTAATTTCATCGAGCCGTAAAGCAACGGTTACAATGTTCATAAATAGAAACTCTGAAAATATGTTGCCAAAGATTTTCCTTTTCAGTATTTCTTTGTGAAGATTAAACAGCTCATTGAGATAATTTTGTTTTCCCTTCTCAAACTGTTCTGTTGCGTAATTAGTGAGAGTAAAATATATAAGCGATAAAGAATTTTTATGGATTTTATCGGAAAGCTTATCTTTGAGATGCTTTAACGAGAAATAATATTTCTCTTCCCCGTTAATATGAAGGAGAAGCTCTGTGTAATACAAATCAAAAAGATTTTCTTTACCCGAGTAATTCTCTTCGGCAAAATTTATAATTTCTTTTGAGTATGGAAGATAAAAATCCGTGTCGGTAAAACTTCTTTTCTCCATATATCTCTCAATAAATTTATGTATAAAAAGAAGCGAAAAGTATTTTGAAAGGTTTTCCATCTCTTCATCAAAAAGGGGGATTGCTTTTTTTCTCTCCCTGTTAAAATAGAAAGCCTTGAGTGTTTCAGTAAGCTTATACTTATCACCGTAATAATGGTAATCTTTCACTTTGTTTCTTTCAAGAAACTTGAAAAGCTCCTTTATCTTGGATTCAAACAATGTGTCCGAGTTCCTTTCTTTCAGCTCAGCAAGAATGTAACTTCCTTTTGCCTGTTCATCCTTTAAAAATGCTTTTACTCCAAGAAAATCCTGTGTGAGTTTCATTGTCTCAGATGTAAGCTTGCGCATACGAGCATCATTGTATTTTTCTTTAGGATATATTTCTTTAAAAACATTTTGTTTGGAATAATTTTCACTGTCGAAATCTGGATAATATTTTTTTACTGTTTCAAAAAATTTCAGAATGTACTCTCCTGAAGTATTGAGAAAAGGAGATTGAAGATATTTTTCAAAATCTTTTATTTCCTGTTTCGAAAAGGTTTTTAGTAGTGATGTTAGTTTTAAATCTTTCATAGTGAGTTACTCACAAATTTGAAAAAGTTTCTTTGGAAAACGAAATTTATTTTTGTAAATTTTGATTGTTTACCAATGGAATCAGCTAAATTAATTTAACTATTCTTACGTACATGATAAAGTATATTTTAATTTTTTTAATTGCTGCTTCATCCCTGAAAGCGCAATGGTTACAATCTACAGGCATTCCCTCCAATCAGATGATTTTTTCTTTTGCTCAGTCTAACGGTAAGATGTATGCCGGTATAGGAACGAGCGGATTGACTGTTGGAGCACTTTATGTTTCAAACGATAACGGTGTTACATGGGCGAATTCAACTCTGGAGTGGACAGGTCTCTCTGCCGTTATGAGCCTTGCGGTAAAAGGAAATTACATTTTTGCAGGAACATATGAAGACGATTTGTTTATTTCCAGTAATAACGGACTTAACTGGTCGCATGTGGTGCTGAATAATTCAGGCGGTGTCTTTGCACTCGGTGCATCGGGAAATAATGTAGTAGCTTATACTAACGGTACGGGTCCCGGATGGATTTCCACTAATAACGGCGCAAACTGGAGCGTTACAGGCACAGGAGTTCTGGAAATAGTAAATGATTTTCTTTCTACTGACGGCAAATTTTATTCAGCAACAAGAAAAGGTCTGGCAGTTTCCACCAACGACGGGCTAACATGGACTACCGCTGCTAATAACGGCACTCCTGTATATCCTGATGGCAGAAAGCCAATGAGCGGACTTCTCTACAGGAATGGAATTATTTATGCGAACGTTATAGATAAAATTATATACAGTACTGATTTCGGTGATAACTGGACAGCAACAAATATAACACTGAGTAACTTTTCAACATCTTATTCAATGGTGTATTACGGAGGAAAAATTTATGCAGCATTGTACGGATTAAGTGATACATCAAAAGGTGTAATTAATACTTCAAACAATGGAGCTAACTGGTCGTTTATGACTCAGGGGTTCGGTACTACGCCTAGTGTAAGAAAACTTTTAATCAATAATGAGTATTTATTAGCAGGCGCTTATACCGGCGGAGTGTATAGAATGCCGCTTTCGGTTTTAACAGGAACCGCTGATGAAAATGAGAGTGTGAAAGATTTTTCGTTGAAGCAGAATTATCCTAATCCTTTCAATCCGAAACAAAGATAAACTTCTCAATTAATAAAAGTAAATTTACTTCGCTGAAAGTATATGATTCTATGGGGAGAGTTGTATCTGTTTTAGTAAATGAAGAGTTAAAAGCGGGAAATTACTCATTTAACTTTAACGGAGAAAAACTCTCTTCAGGTATTTATTTTTATAAATTAGAAGCAGGGAATTTTTCTGAGACAAAAAGAATGGTGCTTGTAAAATAATTTAGTACTGCATCATTTTAATTTCTCCACCGTCAAGAGTAAACATTTTCTTCATGCAGTCAGCAGTCATGCATGAATGAATTGGCAGAACACCAACTACGTCCCCGATTTTTATTCCATTATAGAAATCATCAGTAGCTTTTATTATTCCGTGCTCTTGCGAAAGTGCGCGGATATAACTTTTTTTTTCGGGCAGTTCCCATCCATTTTCATTCAGCTTAACAACATATCCAAAATACGGAGTTCCGTCATCAAGTGTATCGACTTCTTTGGAGAAATGTACTCCTCCTCCGTAAATTAAAATTTCTTTTCGTTTATTGTTTTTGGAAACAACAGGACAGGCCATAGCGACTGATATTTTATCCATAGAGCATGAGCCTATTTTCCACTGCTGCAAGTCATAAAAAATAAAATTCCCGGGACGTATTTCCTCCATTCCTTCAAAGTTATCAAGAAGACTGCAAGCAGGTGTATCACCTACGGAATTTATTATAACGGGATAATCTTTTATATACTCGATCTTTAAATCATTCATAATTTTTAATTCTTCATCATGAATTTTTTTTATTTCTTCAACTGAGCTTGCTTTGTAAGTATGTCCTGAGTGCGCGAGAAATCCTTTGAAGATTAATTTATCATTCTTCCTGCTTTCGTTTAAAATAGAATTTATTTCATTTGTATTCTCAGGAGAAATTCCTGTTCTATGCGTGCCTGTATCAATCTTAATAAAAAAGTTTACTTTACTCTTCAGCTTTTCATTAAGAATGGTAGCAGCTTCATGGGAAGTCATAAGAAGATTGAGAGCGATTTTTTCAGCGAGAGTATTTATCCTCTCTATCTCAAGAACGTTTACCGGAAAGGCAACGGTGATATCGTTCCAGCCGTCTGCAGCAAAATATTCTGCCATTCTCAGTGATGAAACAGTGATTTTATCTACTCCAAACTCTCTGTACCATTTTCCTATTTCAATCGATTGATGTGTTTTGAAATGCGGGCGAAAAATTAAATTATTTTTCTTTGCCTTATCAGACATGAATTTTATATTAGCATAGCACTTATCCTTATCAACTAATAACGTCGGAACGGTGATATTCATTTTATTACATCTTTAGATTCTCCCAATTCTTTCAGCATATCCCATGAATAAATTCCGGTGTTATGCCCGTCTTTCCAGTTAACCTGAACACCGTAGTTTCCGATTTTTTCTATTTTATCTATTTCGTAAAATCCGGCAGCTTTGAACGGAGATTTAAGCGGAATGTATGAATCAAATATGACGGACTCTCCTTTGCAGTGAACGCAGGGACATTCATCCCTTAATTTTTTTATGTCAATCTCAGAGGAAGAATCATCCCCCCATACTATAAGTAAAGAATTATTTTCAGTTCTGTTTATCTTTTTTGGAAATAGCATCGTATTATTTTTTGAACCTTCCTGTAAATTTATTTGATTTATTCCACTTAGCCTGATACTCGTATTTTACATAGAAGATTTTTAAATCTGCCTGGTAGTCATAATCAACAAAGTAAACTTTTGTATCTGCCTGGTAGTCATATTGAGTAAAGAACCAGTTCTGATCTTTGCCGCTTGCCTGATAGTCATAGTCGGTTACGTACACAAGCAGGTCAGCCTGATAGTCGTAATCTACAACTTTCACTTTTACATCAGCCTGATAATCGTACTTTACTCTGTACACATTTCCTGCATAAGCATTTGCCGAGATAAAAAGTAAAGCTGTAAAAAACATTAGTGTTTTCATGTTGAAGTATTTATTAGATAATTTCTCTTTAGCAAATTACTCATTAAGCAAAAATAAACATAGGAAAATTTTTAAGTGGTTAAAAGATGCCATAATGGTTATTTTACAAACTTTCTAAATTTTTACCCTCGCAAATGCAAGAGATATTAAATCAGCTTAAAGAGCTATCGTACAATTTGTCATGGACATGGAACAATGAGTTTTATTCCGTATTCGAAGAAATCAACAAAGATTTCTGGATATGGAGTGATCGCAATCCTATCAAATTTCTTGATACAATCAATCACTCTTTCCTTCTTGAAACAATAGATAAGAAAAATCTCAGAGACAGAATCACAGAGATCTACATCGATTATAAAAAATATACATCAGCCGATACATTCTATAAGGAAAACTACGCAGATATAGTTTCTCCGACCATTGCTTATTTTTCAGCGGAGTTCGGTATAACAAACTGCTTGAAATTATATTCCGGCGGACTTGGTGTACTCTCCGGAGACCACATGAAGTCCTCTTCTGACTTAGGCATTCCTTTGGTCGGTGTAGGGTTGGCATACCTATACGGATATTTCAGACAGTTCATCGATAAGGACGGAAGGCAATCAGAGCTGTACGAAAAAAATTATTTTGAGTATCTCCCAATGCATCTTGTGACAGATGACCATTACCGCCCAATCAAAATTTCAGTTGATATGCCGGGAAGAACTGTGAAGGCACAGATTTGGAAGTTAATCATTGGCAGAATAAATTTATTTATGCTTGATACATTTGTGGATGAGAATACAGTTGATGATAAAAGAATAACGGATATTCTCTACGGCGGTGATACGGAAAAAAGAATTCAGCAGGAAATACTGCTTGGTATCGGCGGGAAAAAATTATTGGATACTCTGGGTTACAATATAAAAGCTTATCATTTGAACGAAGGTCACTCGGCTTTTCTTTGCTTTGAAAGAATTGCCGATAAGATGAAGGAGCTGAATATTTCTTTTCATGAAGCTAAGAAAATTTGCTACACATCTAATATCTTTACAACTCATACTCCCGTACCGGCAGGTATAGATATTTTTGAGAGAAGTTTAATTGAAAAATATTTTAAGACTTATTCAGAAGAAAAATTAAAATTATCATTTGACGAATTTTTCAAAGAAGGTGATTTATACGATGCAGATACATCTAACTCGAAATTCAATATGGCTGAACTTGCCATAAATAATTCTAATTTTATAAACGGAGTAAGCAAGCTTCACGGAGATGTTTCGCGCAAAATGTGGAACCTGCATGATGACAGAACACAGATTGATTCCATTACAAACGGCATACATACAAAATCATTTTTATCGAAGTATTCGGAGAGACTTTATATAAA
Source organism: Ignavibacteria bacterium (assembly GCA_044226845.1). Lineage (GTDB taxonomy): Bacteria > Bacteroidota > Ignavibacteria > Tepidaquicellales > Tepidaquicellaceae > JAFDZO01. The sequence goes on along the minus strand of JBGAGG010000009.1, from coordinate 138,517 downwards.
TAATTTCGGTAAGGACTGGATTAAGCAGGAAGGAATCTGGGATAAAATAAGTGAGCTACCCGATGAAGATCTATGGAAAGCAAGAAACAGAAACAGATATAGATTAATAAATTTCGTGCGTGATTCTATTTCCGATAAATTAAAATCACAGGGAGATTCATATGAAAAAATACAGGAAGCGGAAAGTGTGCTGGATGATAATGCTCTCACAATCGGATTTGCAAGAAGGTTTGCAACGTATAAAAGAGGGAATTTGATTTTCAGAGATTTAGAAAGACTGAAGAAAATTCTAACCAATCCTAAAATGCCTGTGCAGTTCATTTTCTCCGGTAAAGCTCACCCAAAAGATAATGAAGGTAAAGCTATTATAGCAGAGATAGTTGCTTTTATGAATGACAATTCATTGAATCATAAAATAATTTTCTTAGAGAACTACGAACTTGAAGTCGCAAAACGATTAGTGCAGGGATGTGATGTATGGCTTAACAATCCGCGAAGGCCGCAGGAAGCATCGGGCACAAGCGGCATGAAAGTAATTGCCAACGGCGGACTAAATTTTTCAATCTTAGACGGCTGGTGGGATGAAGCATACGCCCCGGAGTTTGGCTGGAAGATAGACTCAATTGAAACTGATTCACTTGATGACAAAGACTGGTTTGAGGCCAACTCAATGTATACAACTCTTGAAAAAGAAATTTTGCCGTTATTTTATTTAAGAGATGCAAACAACTTGCCTGTAGAATGGATCAAGAAAATGAGAGCGTCGATAAAAAATCTTGCAGGGTATTTCAGCACGCAAAGAATGGTAAAAGAATATACAGAGAAATTTTATACAAAGGTTTATTAAGTCAAACAATAAAATAGATTAATAAAAACAAAACACCTCCCAAGCAGTGACAAAGGAGGTGTTTTTTGTTATATCCCCGAATGAATTAAATTCATTGGTTGTGGTCTGCAAAAATTTTTACTTAGCTCATTACTCTTTCTACTGTCCAGTAAATCGCAAATAAACCTATTACAATTGAAAGCGGTATGGCAACTTTCTGCTTGTACCATATTTTATCCTTTGTCCATTTTCCGAAAGCAAGATAAGAAAGAAAAATAACGGCTATTTGCCCCATTTCAACGCCAACATTAAATAAAATTAAGGCATATCCGAATTCTTTTTGCGGCAATCCAAGTTCATGAAGCGCGCCGGCAAATCCAAGCCCGTGTATCAATCCGAAAAAGAAAACTATAGCGATAGTTATTCTCTTAAAATCCTTTATGAATATTACTTCTATTGCAATTGCTAAAATTGTAATTGCGATAAATGGTTCGACAATATATGAAGGCACACTAACAACATTGAACATTGCCAGCCCCAGTGTTATCGAGTGAGCAATAGTAAATGTTGTAGCGAGCATTATTACCTGCTTCATTGTTTTGCACATTAGATAAAGACCGATAATAAAAAGTATATGGTCAAACCCATAGGGAAGTATATGGGTAAATCCTAATTGTAAATACAGCCAGCTAATATCTATTCTTGAAAGTTTATCTAAATCTATCGGATGTGCAAACATTACCGAAGGAATATATGTAATGAATAAAACTATAATTGCAGAAAGTACTTTCTTTTTCATTTTTGATAATAATAAATTATTGGTGTTCAGTTTTTTCTAACCAAGGGCAAATGCTTAGTGCATAAGCAGTATATTCTTTAGCTTTGATATTATTCCCCGCTTGTTCGTAAATTTTACCTGCGTGATACCATAGCAGCGGTTCTTTCGTGCCAAGTTTCAAAGCAATCTCAATATTCTTAACAGCGTCTTCGGTGTTACCGTTTTTATATTCTGCCCAAGCGAGTGTGTGATATGTTTTAAAACTATTATTGCCGTCTTTAATATATTTCTCAGTGGTATGTATTGCATCTTTTAAATTCTTTCCCTGATTTATATTAAACAGCGTAAGCTCTAAATCCGTATCAACACCTTTCTCTTTAAAGTATGTATTAATGAATTTTACTTTCGCATAAGTCTCTTCCGCTTTTTCATTTTGACCTGTTATTTTATAAGCATCGGCAAGTAATATTAAAAACTCAGGCAGTTTATTTTTATCCGTAATTTTTTCATACAGCTCAATTGCTCCGGTGTAATCATTATCGTGCATCTTTAATTTTGCAAGTCCGCCAAGTGCATGTATATATCCGGGATATTTTTCAAGAGCATTCTGATATTCGATCTTTGCAGAATCTGCTTTACCTGAAATAAAATATAAATTACCGAGCTGCACTGTGCACCATGCAGTATTTTCTCCCGTAGGAGCACCTGCATTTATCGCCAGTTTCATTGCATCAATTGCTCCCGGGAGATCGCCGTGTATTTCTCTTATATATGAAACTCGTGAGTATGAGCTTAATTCAGGACGCATGTTTATCATTTCCTGCGCTGACTTTATAGCTTCATCATACATGCCCAGCTCTACATGAGCATCTGTGATAACGCTTAAAGCATATACAGAATAAGGATTAAACTCTCTTGCTTTCTTACCTGATTCAAGTGCTTCTTTAAAATTATGTTCTGATAAATAAATTGAACCGAGCCCAGCATATGCATCTGCATTTTTTTCGTCAAGCTCTATTGCTCTCTCAAAATAGTTTTTTGCATTATCGTAATATTGCGGGTCGTTTTCTTCTCTTGTCTTCTGAATGTATGCGAATCCTGTTTTAACAAGTAAGCTTATGTTATCAGGATTGCTTTGAAGGTCTTCCTGATTTTTTGAAATATACCTGTCAGCCGAAGATATAGAAGTAGAAACATAAGATGTTTTGCTGTTAAGCATTCCAATTACATTATTGCGAATCCTGTTCTTTTTGTAATCAAAGAATTTCCATGTGCCAATTCCTAAAACTATAACTGCTATCCCGAGAATTAATATTTTTTTCATAGTAGTGTTTAAATAAAAATTCCCTCCGGCAGAAATTCACCGGAGGAAAGTATTGCATAGGATTAATTATTTTAAAAGCATCATTTTTTTTGTATCTTCACCTGCTGTAGTTATTAACTTTACAAAGTATGTTCCTGTTGCTGCCATATTACCTTCATTTGTAACTCCGTTCCATATAACTGAGTTTACACCTGCGTTCATATTTCCGTCGACTAAAGTTTTAACTTCTCTTCCGAGCATGTCATAAATTTTTATCGAGACTTTATCGTTCTTCAGTAAGTTGTATCTTATTTCTGTTGAAGGATTGAACGGGTTAGGATAATTTTGCTGAAGTCCGTATGTTGTCGGCTGACCTGTTGTCCCGGGTGTATTAAAAATACCAACGATTGAACCGTGTGTATTTGCATATCCCTGATGAGGAGCAGCTACGTATGGGAATGATGTCTGGAATGTCATATCGTTTCTTTGAACTCCATCTCCTAATTGATTATTAATGCCGGTACTGAAAGGAGGTCCGAGCAATACACCGCCAACTACCCTTAAAGCTATATCAACAACGTCATCTTTTAATCTTCTGCCGTTCGGGAAACCTGCATTATCACCTGCGATAACACCGAGTCTGTTTTCACTTGCGAATGGAACCGGAGCAATACCTAAGTTAATTCTTAGCTGCTCAGATGGAGTTCTTAAATCCTGTGGTCTTTGATTTAAACCTGAAACACCTGTTAAAAATACTGCAACTAAATCTGTTCTGTTTGTTGTCGGTATATCATCTGTTACAGGATAAAGAGCATTTATAATTCCTGCAAGCTCAGGTGATGTAACATAGTTTAAAAATTGCCCATCGTTCACAGGTTTTGAAGCGTTCCATTTATCTTTTTGTCCAAGTGGAAGAACAACTTCATTTACCAATGGCATACCCAATCTTGAAACCTGAACGTCAAGGCCTGTACCAAGTCTTGTTCCATCAGAATTAATAACTGTAGTTGTTTTTCTTGAAGTAGTTGACCAAACACCAACGATTGCATTTGAATCTGCTGCTGATGGGTTCGGGCTTCCGTTTCTTGTTACTTCTGATTTCGGAACCTGAATTACTATTGAATGAACATTATATCCTGCAAGTGCATCTTTACCGCCGCCGCCGTTACCCGGAGCGCCTGCTCTTATTTTTAGTAAATCGAATGTTGCGCCAAGATCAACAAAGAATGCATCATCTGTCGGACCGGCAAAAACTTTACCGCCTGAAGAAGGAAGATTTTGAATACCTGCCTGCATTAAAGCATTATAGTCAGGCATAGAGATTGGACCTGCATAGTTCGGGTCGCTGTGTCCGGGTCCGCCTACGTAAGCAGGAGGAACAGGCAATGCAGATGAAGTCCACATTGTAGTTCCGTTAACAATTTTTTTGACTACATAAGTTTGTTTCACATTTAAGTCAGGATCATTGATAGAAGTTACTGAGCCAGTATTATATAAGAATGTATTTGCGTTTCCTACAACATCCGTAAATTGAAACTGATAAACTATGTGTTCAAGTCTATCTCCTACGTTATCGATTTTGATTTCGTAAGTAACATCCGTTCCGAATTTATTGAAGTTCGGTCCGCCGGCAGGTTCTTCGAAAGGATTAAAACTTGCCACTATAGTTAAAGCAGTTGGAGCATCCGGTGCTACAAATGCATAAACATCTGTATTATCAGCCACAGGATCCTGACTGATGATCGGCGCTTCTCTATGACTGGAAGCTTCTGTATCATTTGTAAAATAAAAAATACCGCCGCCTATACACATTACAGCGATAAGAGATAGAATAAGTAATTTCTTCATTTTGAACCTCATTTGTTTGATTAGTAAAATTTAATTCTTATCTAACTAACGAAGTCATTGCCATATTGGATTTAAGTATATTTTTATCGTCTAAAAGTAATTGAAATTCAGTTTTTTAGAGCCATTTAAAGATACAAAAAAGGATAAATAATCTTCAATATAGCGCCTTTTTATGCGTAATTTAGGCAAAATTGTCTTTTTTATAAGATACAAATCAATGTAGAATTATTTGGTGAACTGTTGATTTCTGTATATCTTTGTTCAATTAAATCTAACCCCCTAGAACAAATGGTAACATTATCATCAGCAGTAATTTTAGTGATTGTAACATGCTTCGTGGCAATGTTGTTTATGAAGCCTGTTAAAAAATAAATTTTGGAACTTTCTTATCACCCCCTTTAAGAAAGTTCATACCATAATCCGGCTTAATAACTCTTAAGCCGGGTTACAATTTTAAGCTCTTTCATAAATATATTTTTACAACCCACGCAGATAATCTCTGTTTAGAGAAGAGGCATTGATTATCTGTTATGAACTGAAAAACCCGCAGCACCCAATTGCCGCGGGTTTTTTTTATGCCCGCCACTTTCAATTTCAAACGCAAAGTACGCAGAGTCTGCACGAAGTCCGCTAAGTACTCGTGTAAAATATTATATATATTTTGCATTATCGCTTTGTGCAGCTTTGCGGGAGTCATTGCGCTCTTTGCGTTTAAAAAAAGAAATCCTATTTTGCAGATAATATTTAACCAAATCGTTAAATATCTCCCTTTAATTAGTTTTAAATTAAAAGTATTTTTGTATTTATATCCCCCGATTAAACATGCTAAAAACATTCTCAGAAGATTTAAAATATTTCAGAGAGTCTAAAAACATGACTCTCAAAGATGTCGCTTTAGATACACGTCTGAATATGGCTGTGCTTGAAAATATGGAAAACGGCGATTTTACTTTCCAGCCTCAGACATATATCAGAGCTTTTTTAAGACAGTATGCAAAATCTATAGGCTTAAGCCCTGACGGAATTTTAAAAGATTACGAACAGGCAAAGCTTGGCAACTATTCCACTAAAAGACTTCCTCCCGAAGAGAAGCTCGATGCTTTTGAAGATATAAAAAAAGAAGTCCCCGTTGAACAGCCTAAGCTTGAAGTAAAGAAAATTAAGCCTGAAGATAAAAAAGAAGAAGTATTCGATAAGTTTAATATCGATGAATTTAAAAGAAATGACGATAAGAAAGAAATAAAAACCGAAGAAGAAAAGCCGAAGGAAACAGTAAAGGAAGTAAAAGAGGAGAAGATAAAAGAAACGGATCTTAAAAAAGAAGAGCAGGAAGAAATAATAAAGAAAGAGAAGAAGGAAGAAAAAAAAGAAATAAAAAAAGAAGAAAAGAAAAGTTCCGATGGTTTTAATTTCCCGCCGCCAAGAGAGAAAAAGCCAATAGAGATACAGCGGGAAACAGAAGATAAGAAAAATACAACATCTGACCCTGATAAAAGATTTATAGTAAAAACAAAAAACGTAAACTCATCTGCTTTAAAGACTTTATTTATTGTAGTAATATTTTTATTAATAGGCGCAGGTGTATATTCATTGGTAAATGTTCTCTTTCTCAGCAGTAATAGTCAGGGACCGGAGATACAAAGAAAGTCATTTGATGAAGTTGTAAAGGAAAATGAAAAGAACATTTTAGGAAAGAAAACTCCCGAAGAGATACAAGACTCATTAAGAAAGATTGAAGAAGAAAAACAAAAGCTTCTTGCATCCAAGACTGATTCGTTATTAATAGAAATCGGAGCATATAAAAATACATGGATAATAATCGATACAGACTCAACGTCAATTGATGATCCTAAAAGAACATATCTAACGAAAGGATACGTTGAAACATATAAAGCAAAAAAATTCTTTCATCTGGGTACTCCAAATGCTGATTTAATCGAGGTAAAAATTAACGGAAAGATATTGGAATTTGACAGGAAAAATTTTCGTAATCTTTATATAGATAAAAATGGAGTCTCAGAAGAGTAGATTTTGGGGTAATGTTTTTCCTGTGTGCTTTGTAATTTTTTTACTGGCAGGAATATACAGCTGCAATAATTCCGATGTAGTTAACACGGGAAGCATTTCTACGATGAATGATGACGATATTTTAAGAGCAGATGCCACAGGGAGAATTTTAGGCGGTGATTTTACAGATTGGTGCTTTCGCGATAGTCTTTCACGAAGAGCCTTCGGACCGGCATTCCCGAATCCCGCTAACGATTCAGTTGCTTTAAACTTTTCTGTACCCGAAAAAGATACTCTTTCTTTATATTTTTACGACGGAAATGATACACTTTTTGTTTTTAAAAATAATGTGCTTCTTCCCGGATATTATAATGTAAATTTCAAAGGTTCTGCCTTCGGATTTTTTAATACCTATAAGCGAATTTATATGAGAAACAAAAGAGGTTTATTCCCGGCCTCTTCAAACTGCAATAACTTCGGAGATATTCACTTCAGATAAAATCATTTTTCTATGAAATCACTCACACCATCCTCAGCAGAAAAAAGAATAAATGAACTAATAAAGAAAATTGCCGATGCTGACTACAAGTATTATACTTTAGCTCAGCCGGATATAGATGACTATGCCTATGATATGATGATGAAGGAGCTCGAGCAGCTCGAAAAAGATTTTCCGGATTTGAAATCAGAAGACTCTCCTACAAATCGAGTTTCAGGCGAACCAACCAAATCATTCAAAGTTGTTCAGCACTCCGTGCCCATGCTCTCACTTGCGAACACTTATAACGAAGATGAATTATTTGAATTTGATAAAAGAGTAAGGGGGCTTCTTCTCAATGAAAAAATTGAATATGTGTGCGAATTAAAATTTGACGGCCTTGCAGTTTCCATAGTATATGAAAACGGAAAACTAAAAACAGGGGCTACACGCGGCGACGGTGAAAAAGGCGATGACATTACTCAAAATTTAAAAACACTGCGCTCCATTCCACTCTCTGTAAATCACAGCAAGATAAAAAATTTTGAAGCGCGCGGTGAAGTATTTTTTAAGAAGGAAGATTTTTTAAAAATTAACGAAGAGCAGGAATTAAAAGGCGAAAAACTTTTTGCCAATGCGAGAAACACAGCAGCCGGAACATTAAAGCAAAAAGATTCTAAAGCTGTTGCTACGCGTCCTTTACAATTCTTTGCCTATAACTTACGAACAGATGATGTAAAGCTTGTTTCGCATTTTGATAATATGAAAATATTGAAAGAGTTGAAGCTTCCTGTTAATGATAAAGCAATAAAAGTAAATTCAATAGATGAAGTAAAAAAATTCTGCGATAATATTGAAGAAACACGAGACGACTTGCCCTATGAAATTGACGGAGTTGTAGTAAAGGTAAATTCGTTGGCGCAGCAGGAAGAGCTTGGCAGCGTTTCAAAATCTCCCCGCTGGGCAGTTGCGTATAAATTCAAAGCTAAGCAGCAGATAACAAAAATAAAAAGTATTACGCTTCAAGTTGGAAGGATTGGAACTGTTACTCCGGTTGCAAATCTTGAGCCTGTTTTCCTTGCCGGCTCTACAATAGCGAGGGCAACACTGCATAACTTTGATGAGATTGAAAGAAAAGATATTCGTGAAGGCGACTATGTAAAAATAGAAAAAGGCGGAGATGTAATTCCGAAAGTTGTGGAAGTGATTTTGGATAAACGTCCAAAGAATTCAAAAAAGTTTCCGCATCCAACTATCTGTCCTGTTTGTAAAACTTCACTGGAAAAACCTGAGGGCGAAGTTGCATATTATTGTCCTAATTCCTCTTGTCCCGCACAGGTACAGGGAAGAATTGAGCATTTTGTTCAGCGTGACGCAATGGAAATTGAAGGGCTTGGATTTCAGATAATTGAAATTTTTATTGGCAAAGGATTCATTTCAAACTATGCGGATATCTATGATTTGCATAAACACAGAAAAGAATTACTTGAGCTTGAACGCTTTGGTGAGAAAAGCATTACAAATATTTTAAACGGTATTGAGCAGTCAAAAGAAAAACCGTTTGATAAAGTTTTATTTGCATTAGGAATCCGCCATATAGGTGAAAGAACGGCTAAAGTTTTAGCTAAGCACTTCGGTTCGATTGATAAATTAATGAGCGCTTCACAGGAAGAAATAAACGAAGTGCACGAAATAGGTCCGAAGATATCAGAGAGTGTTGCAAACTTCTTTGCAGATAAGCACAATTTAAAATTAGTTGAAAGGCTCAGAAAAGCAGGATTAAAATTCGAGATTGATAAATCTATAACTCAGAAAATAAACCCGCTCTTCAATAATAAAACATTTGTACTTACCGGAACTCTTGAGAAATATAAACGCGAAGAAGCAGGAAAAATTATTGAGGATTTAGGAGGAAAGACTTCTTCATCAGTCAGTAAAAAAACAGATTTTCTATTGGCAGGAAGCGACGCAGGCAGCAAGCTTGATAAAGCAAAATCACTGGGAGTAAAAATACTTGATGAAGATGAGTTTGAAAAAATGATAGGTTCATAATTTTCTTAACCACAGAGAGCACAGATTTTCGCTCAGAGAACACAGATTATTAAATAAACTCTGTGCCCTCTGTGAAAAAAATCTGTGACATCTGTGGTTAAATTACTTATCTACTTAATCGGTTCTTTTCCCACGCTTCTGCTTGGGAAACTATTTATAAAGTGTAATTATATCCTTTGCTCTCTGAGTTATTTCTTTTTTTAATTCCTTTGGTTTTATCACTTCAACTTCTTTTCCCCAACCCATTACCCATGCAATAAATTCGTAAGATAGTTTCACTTTCATTTTCATAAAGACTGCATCATCTTTTTCTGTTATCTCCTGATTCTCAATCCAGATTTTATCTTTGATTAATTTTCCTGTCTTCTCAGTAAATTTTAACTCAACATCAAAAGCTTCGCCTCCGCTGAATGTTCCCCATGATTTTTCATATATGTTAAATGCTCCCGGCAATTTTTTAACCGAACTTTTTTTATCACCGAACCTTATATTTATAATTCTCTCTATAAGGTAACACTTAATTTCTTCCGAGTCATCGTTCTCAACTCCGTAAAGATGAAACGTTCTTCCTGTGTTAATTAAACTTATCGGAGTAATCTCTCTCCATTTAATATCTCCGTGCATATTACGCCCGTAGCCAAGCTCAATGATTTGTTTTCCGTTAATGGCTTTTAAAATTTTTACAAAGACACTCAGCGCATTCTCTCCAAATTTTTTATGAATTAATTTTAAATTTCGTATATTTATATTATCGTTTAAGGATAGATAAGCAGTGATGAGGGTATTTAAAACCTCATCATCAATATTTATAATTTCGAAAACATTTTTCCGCGAGTAAACACCAACACCCAACTGCCTCAGTTTATTCGCATCGCGCCTGATTGTTGTTACGCTGGTATCCAGTTTTTCGGCAAGCTCATCCTCGGAATAGAATCTTTGCTTTTCCAGAATCAAAGATGCCATTTCAATCTGCCTGAGCAGTTCTTCTGAAAATTTATTTGTCATAGGTTTTAAAATTGGAAATATATTTCTAACAAAACAATGAACTATTTTTTCGTTAAACCTTTGTAAAATATCCTTGTCTGTTTTACAGGAGCCAACAAAAATTTCTTAATTAAAATTATCTGTATGAAAAAGACCTTTCTCGTTTTTTTTATTATGCTGGTTCTATCCCAATTAAGCTATTCCCAGATTCAAACTTACCGGCTGCTTGATTATGCAAATATAAAATCACGCATAACGGGAAATCCGCAGCAGTGCGCAGTCAAAATGTATGATATAGCAATTGACCAGAAGCGAGGCTATGCATACACTACTCCCATAATGAATGAGTATATTGCACAGATAAATCTTAATACAAAGACACAATCAGGTTCGGTAGCATATCCATACACAACTTCTTTTACGATCTCTTACGTGTATGTAAATCCGGTTAACGGATATTTATTATGCGGCGATATAGATGCAAGTCCTTCAAAGATGTATATGGTAAATCCTGCAAATTCTCAATCACTCGGCTCCTACACTTTTAACAACGCACAGGGTGGAATTGCATTTGATACATTAAGAAACAGAATTTTCATAGGAGACGGCACTAAGATAAAAATTCTGAACGGCACAAACATGACTGTGCTTGATTCCATAAATGCGGGATATACGGTTAGCTCAATGGTCTTTGACAGCTTATGTACAAAAATCTATGTTTCATCCAGAAATTTAATCGGTGGAAGTCCTCAGATTAAAACGATAAACTGCGTAAGTCCCTTTTCAGTAATAAGGACTCTAGCAATACCTACTCCGACTGTTTGTGGAATTATTGCTGCTGATTCTGGAAGGAACAGATTTGTACTGGTAAATCCGGATACTATTATTACAGCAAATATGTCGAACGGAGCTATCACTATGACTAAAAGATTGGGTTCAGATGTTTCAGGGTATGAATATGACAGACGAACAGGAAAGGCATATTTTATGAATTCAACGGGATATGACCAGCAGGGACAGGGCGGCTCTTGGGCAAAGATGTATATATTGGATTGCAATACTCAGGTGCTTGACTCAGCTAAGCGCGGAGATAAAACCTACAAAGCTTTAGTTTATGAAGCCGGAAATAAGTTAGTCTGGCCGGATATGCATTCGGGTTATGTTGAAATATTAAATCTTGCAAACAATGTAATTGATTCAGTTCACATAGGAGTTACATTGGATGAAATGGATATAGCTCCGGATAACAACAGCTTGTTTATTGCCTGCCGTCTGGGAGGCTCTGATATCATTAAGTATGATATAAACACTTTCGGCACTACCAAATTTAAAGCGGGAAGCTGGCCGTGTGTTGTAAGGACTGACTCTTCTTTGAATAAGGTATTTGTGTTGAATCATTTTCAGAGTGCAATCTCAGTAATTAATCCGACTACAAATACAGTCACAGCAACAATTAATCTGCCATTAGCAGAAGGAAGGGCTGATGCAATTGCAGTGATGTGTTATGATAAATTTTTGCAAAAAATATTTGTGAGTTTTCCGGAGTTCGGAAACATTGTAAAGATAAACGCAGTTACTAATGCTGTGGAAAGTACAACTCCTATTCCGGGATATACATTCAATTCCAGCGGCGGCGGAGTAGGAATTATTCAGTTAATAATCGCTCCTGATTTTAACAAATTATTTTGCCTGGATAAAAACTCAAGACGAGTGAAGGTATTTAATACAACTACTATGGCAGTTGATTCATTTGCAGTTGCCGGTCAATGGAATGATACAATGTCAGTATTCGATGAAAACTGCTTGTATTATGATTCACTTAGTAACAGACTTTTCATAGGAAATATTATCGTGAATGCAGGAAACAATGCTATAATCGGAAAGATTACCGGACTTGGTAAAGTTGTTGGAATAAATCAGGCTAAAAATAAAATGTATGGAATGATTGTATCTGATGATTCGTTAAGAATGAGCGAGCATAATGTTACTTCCCCTTATACAAGAACAGCAATAAGAGTACTTTATAAAAAAAGATTTACCGGGCCGATTACATATTATGATAAAATACGAAATGATTTATTTATTACGGAGCTGCAAAGCGGAGTACTCAGGCATTATGATTTAGATTCTATTGTGAATTTTATTACTAATGTAAGTCCCACTGCAGAAATACCAAAAGAGTATTCGTTAAGCCAGAATTATCCTAATCCGTTCAACCCTGCAACAAGAATTAGTTTTACTCTGCCGAAAAATTCCTTTGTTAACTTAACCGTGTATGATATGACAGGAAGGGCTGTTCAGGAATTAGTAAATTCAAGCATGAACGGAGGAGATTATACATTTGAATTTAATGCGGCAACTCTTTCTTCAGGAATATATTTTTACCAGATGCAGACAGATGAATTTGTAGAAACAAAACGAATGGTTCTTGTGAAATAAAATCAGATTGGCATAAATAATTATTTAAGGCGGAATTTTGTTCCGCCTTTTTTATTGGATGAGCATATTTTGACATACCAAAGTGGAGAAGATTAAGAGTAATCTTTTATCTTTTTAAAACATCTTTGATTTAATATTTTACAGGACACCAAAATTTAATCTTTAATCACAAATGTCCAGAAGTATAAAAGCCCCAACAGGATCAACATTATCCTGCAAAAATTGGATTACAGAAGCAGCAATGCGAATGCTTATGAATAACCTCGATGCAGATGTTGCCGAGCGTCCCGAAGACTTAATCGTCTATGGCGGCTCAGGCAAAGCAGCGCGTAACTGGGAATGTTATGATAAAATTATTGAAACATTAAAAGTTTTAAACGAAGACGAAACTCTTCTTGTGCAGTCAGGGAAACCTGTTGCTGTTTTCAAAACACATACAAATGCTCCAAGAGTTTTGATTTCTAACTCACAGCTTGTGCCTGCATGGGCTACGTGGGATGAGTTTAGAAGATTGGAAGCATTAGGACTCATAATGTACGGCCAGATGACTGCCGGAAGCTGGATTTACATAGGTACGCAGGGAATATTACAGGGAACATACGAAACATTTGCGGCATGCGCAAATAAACATTTCGGAGGAACACTCAGCGGAAGACTAGTTCTCACTGCCGGTCTCGGCGGAATGGGTGGAGCACAGCCATTGGCAGCAACTTTAAACGGCGCAGCGTTTCTTGGTATCGATGTGGATAAAGCAAGAATACAAAGAAGAGTTGATACAGGCTATTGTGATTTAATAACTGAAGATTTAGATGAGGCGTTAAAACTTGTGCTGGCGGCAAAGGAAAGAGGCGAAGCGCGCTCAGTAGGTCTAGTCGGCAACGCAGGAGAAATTCTTCCTGAGATTTTAAACAGAGGAATTATCCCTGATGCACTGACTGACCAGACATCTGCGCACGATATGCTCAACGGCTATGTCCCTATGGGAATGACTTTAGATCAGGCGCGAGAATTAAGAAGTAATGACCCTGATAAATATATTGAGTTTGCAAGAAAGACAGTTGTGATACATTGCAAAACAATGTGGGAGTTTATGCAGCGAGGTGCGGTTACTTTCGACTACGGAAATAATTTGCGCGGTGAAGCTAAGGCAGAAGGGTTCGATAAGGCATTTGATATTCCGGGCTTTGTGCCTGAATATGTACGCCCGCTTTTCTGCGAAGGTAAAGGACCGTTCAGGTGGGTTGCGCTTTCGGGAGACCCTGAAGATATTTACAGAACAGACGAAGCGATTATGGAAGCGTTCCCTGATAACAAACTTCTTCATAAATGGCTTAAAGCTGCGAGAGAGAAGGTTCACTTCCAGGGACTACCTGCCAGAATTTGCTGGCTGGGATATGGCGAGAGAGCTAAAGCAGGAAAAATATTTAATGACTTAGTGAAGAACGGAATTGTAAAAGCTCCGATTGTTATAGGAAGAGACCATCTTGATTGCGGAAGTGTTGCATCACCGAATAGAGAAACAGAAAGAATGCTTGACGGCTCCGATGCAATTGCTGACTGGCCTGTATTGAACTTTGCCTTGCACTGCGTTGGAGGTGCTTCTTGGACTTCACTGCATCATGGCGGCGGAGTAGGTATAGGAAACTCAATTCACTCAGGTATGGTAATAGTTGCCGATGGCACACCTGAAGCAGAGGTGAGATTAGAAAGATGTCTCACATACGATCCGGGTATGGGAATAGTACGCCATGCCGATGCAGGATATGATTTAGCAATCGAAGAGCAGAAGAAGTTCGGTATTAATATGCCCATGTTGAAGTAATTATCAAAATAAATGGGAGATTTTTTTCAAAATATTGATGCATCGCTTTTTTATTTTATAAATAAGACCTGTGCCAATCCTCTTACTGATAAAGTAATGCCGTTTATCACTGAGAATAATCACTGGATGCTTGTCTATATTATTTTACTTGGATGGTTATTTATTAAAGGCGGAGCTAAGGGTAGAGTTGCAGTTATAATGGCTCTGCTGCTTGTAACTGTCACTGACCAGGTGAACAGTTTTTATATAAAAGATTTATTCCACAGAATTCGTCCGTGCAATGCTTTACCGGGTGTTCATTTACTGGTAAACTGCACGGACTCTTTTTCTTTCACCTCTTCGCATGCAATAAATAATTTCGGAGCAGCAACAGTCTTCTCCTACTTCTATAAAAATTTTCGTTATATATTGTTTACAGTTGCTTCGTTAGTAGCGCTATCCAGAGTTTTTGTCGGAGTGCATTATCCGTTCGATATTATATGCGGAGCGTTGCTGGGAATTTTTGCAGCGTGGATTTTTATATGGATGTGGAAATTTATTTCTAAGACTCTGAAGTTAAAGTTTTAAAATTTTTTAACTTTGGCAATAGAAGCATTCCTGTTAAAATCAGTAACTCTCCTATCACGTGCCTCGATTTCAAAAACCCGTCCAGTAAAAAATTGTTAACTTTATAGTTATCAGCAAAACTTATTATCATCAAGCCGCATAGAATAAAGACAAAGCTTATGTTTTTATAATTATTTTTCTGAAAAAGATGAAAGATTACAAATAATACAGGCAGAAGCCAAATCAGATTCATTACCCATGTAAACGGGCTGCATATTAATATCACTAAAAGAATTATTGACCATTGATACAATGTATTGTAGCTTCGTATATTTTTTCCGAATAAAAAGAGAATCAGAATAAATAAAACAGCTGACCAGAATGTACTTGATAAATTCACCCCTGCTTTACTTTGCACTGATGTAATTACTTTTATAAGCGATGCCTTTGAAAAAAAACTAATAGATTCCGAAACAAACGGCTGGCCGTCAATCATGGAAATGGAATATCTTGAAATCTGAAAATAGTTTTTCAAAATCCATGAGTCTATCTTCATATCTTCAGTGCCGCTCTCTGCAAATTCGGAAATTCGTGGCAATTGATTAAAAAAGTAGTCGTTCACCAAATGTGTCCCGTTAAATACATACATTGCGGCAATGATTAGAATGACGGAAAAAGCAAATGAAAATAGGGTGTTGAATTTTTTCTTGAGTAAAAGAAAAGGAATAAGGAGCAGGCAATAAAATTTAAATATAGATGCAGCGGCAAATAAAATTCCTGCAAGAATATTATTTTGTTTTATTGTTGAAAAGATCCCGAGAGTCAGCAACAAAAAAGTAAGACCGTCTATCTGTCCCCGCTCAAGTAAAGTATAGAACGGGAAAAAATTAAATGTGAATATTCCTGCAACAAGTATTGCAAAAATGTTTTTATCAAACTTCGAAATTTTCAACCAGAGAAACACAGCTATAATTACAAAGAAGAAATTCAGATAATTCCAGATGTGTTTTGCAGTGGAGTATTGAAGCTTTGCAATTGGTTGGAAAAAACTTCCTGCTATCGGAGGATATAAAAATCTGCTATGTTTGAATTGCGCAACACCGTCCCATAAAAGCCAGTCCTGTCCAATGAAATTATTGTATGGACTTAACCCCAGATTCATTACTTTGCCCGCTGTGTAGTATGCAGTAAAATCCATCTGCAGACTTTGCCTGCTTACTTGCTCAACAAAAAAAATAATTCGGATTAACGATAAGAGAAATAGAATGGAGAGTATAGTGATAAGTAATATTTTCTTTTGCTTTTGCAAAAGATTATAAATTAAATTTTATTTTTTTCATCGCAAAGAAGCACATTCGAAGCAGCATCATGCCGTCGCGGAAGCGGTTAATGTTAGTTTCGCCATAGGTGCGTTCGCCATAGCGTACAGGAATTTCGATAATTTTTAAATTTAACTTGGCAGCTCCAAAAAGCAGATCAAAATCTCCGAAAGGATCGAAGTCACCAAAATATTTTCTGTTCTCAACAAGCTTTATATAATCCTTTTTGAATAATACTTTTGTACCGCAGAGAGTATCCGTTATTCTTTGTTCCAGAAGCCAGCTGAATACATTACTGAAAAAAATATTGCCGGCCTTATTCAGACTTCTCATAGCTTTTTCATGCATCTGATAAACTAATCTGCTGCCGTTTATAAATTCACCTTTGCCTGTGCTAAGCGCATCATAAAATTTAGGCAGGTCTTTCGGAGCAACGGTTAAATCAGCATCAAGTATCATCAGAATATCGCCTGTAGCATTTTCAAATCCTTTTCTTACAGCATCGCCTTTGCCTTTGCCCGGCTGCTTGAAAAGTTTTATATCCTTATTGGTGTTTTGTGAAATTACTTCTTCAATTTTTTTATAAGTGTTATCGCTCGAGTTTCCTTCTACAAAAATAATCTCCGTTCCGCTTCCCATTTGAGGAATTAATCTTACAATATTTTCAATATTTCCTTCTTCATTTCTTGCAGGAACAAGGACGGTAACTTTGTAATCTTCGCTTCCCTTTACTTCAGATACATCGTTATTTGCAATTACAAATCCGGTCAGACACAATCTTTTTATAATAGGAAGCTTTGCAAAAAATTTATTTATGAATGAAGTTATAAATGGAATTTTAACAGGCATTAACAGCATTCCTCCTGTTCTTACTACATCAAAGCCGGCAAGTGTTAAAAGATTTTTTATTTCGTGAATGTAGAGCCAGTTCTGCTCGCCTTCTTTCATTTTTAAGCCGAGTTTTTCTGCTGCTTTTAAAACCGGATTCCAGAAATAATTTCTATAGGTAACTATTACTTTCGTTCTCGAGTGGCAGAATACTTTTAATCTTTCAAAAACATTCTGTATATCATTCAGCGTACCGATCAAATCACAAAGAATGATGAAATCAAACTGCTGATTTATCTCTTTTGCTTTTTCATTAAAATCCGGAGCTTCAGCATCTATACAATAAAATTTTATTGAAGGATATTTTTCTTTTGCATTCTGAATGTGGTATGGATTAAAATCGAACCCTGATTGATTTTTATTGCCAATGGCATGCAATGAATCGCCTTCTGCGCATCCGACTTCAAGCACTGAAGCATTTGCAGGAATTAAATATTTAAATAAGTTTTCAAGAGAGTCGTAATAAAATTCATTCCTCTTTCTCCAGTAATTTTTTTCTTCGGCCTTCTTTTTAAAATCTGTCATTCTTATTTCTATCTTAGCTCTCTATTTAAAATATAATAAATAAAATTCTACTCCCCATACTCCAAGTAGAAACAAATTGAATAATACGGCAGTAGCCTTTTTCCACTTTGCAATTCCCATAAATTCAGTTTTATAATGGTAAATAAAATAAACTGTTCCGATTATAAAAAATGGAATCAATACGTAATGATATCTTGCAAGCGCAACAAACATAAAAAACGTAAACAGCCAGCTGAATATCATTCCCCATATAAAAAATGTTTTGCGTTTCATCATCATAAGTCCCCATAAACCTAAGCTCATAACAATAAAATATGGAATATTAATTAAAGCTATCCAAACAGGGCTGACACTTTTATAGACCTGAGTTGAAGTAGATTCCTTTCCGTCACCCTTTGTGAAATATAAAATTATCATTCGTTCACTGGAGAAAAGATAGCCGAGTTTTTTTATTCCTGTAACTAAAAATTTAGCGGGATTGTTTGCGGCGTAATCAATTCCAAGTTTAAAAAACTCTTTATCTCTTAAAGCTTCATCTTCAATATTAAACAGTGGATTTGACTCTTCAATTTTGTGGTACCAGGTTCCGGTGGCATTAGGATTGCTACCCGACCAGAATGTAAATCCGCCCTGCGTTGCAATAGTATATGTATTTAATACAGCTTTATTTCTTATCAGCCACGGGGAGATAACTAAAAACGCTCCTATAAAAAACAATAACGAATACTTCAGAACACCGCTTAAATCTATTTCTTTTCTTTTATAGAAAAACAAAAATAACGGAATTAATAATATCGAAGGAGCGAATGAGGAGCGGATTAAAATTGCATATCCCCAGAGAAGCCCTATAAAAAAAATGTATTTGAAAAACTTATCTTTTAATACTAAGAATAAAATCAGGATAGATATAAATCCGAACAAAGGTTCTGTCAGTATCGTCTGACTGAATAATATATTCGATGGGAAAAAAGCAAAGACTGCCAATGCAATCAAAGATTTTTTTTTGTCGAAATAATTCAAACATACTCTGAAAAAAAGATAGCATGTAAAAATTTCAAATATTGATTGAATTATCTTAACATAAAACTGCTCCGGTCCGAAAACAAAATATAATGCCGATAAAAAGATAGAATATCCGGGTGCAATAACTCCGGTTAATTTACCTTCGTATGAATAAGTGAAAGTGTTTACAATGCTCTGTGCTAACGAATGGTATACATAACTATCTGAACGGATTTCTGATGGAAGAAAATAAGCCAGCAGAATTTTTATCAGGAATGATAAAGATATAATACTCCAGAGTATCTTCTTATATGAATTATTTTCAATTGCAGCGTTCAATAAACCTTTATTAAATTTTTTCTGCAACTAAAGTTACGCCTGTGCCTTCGGGGTTATCTGTTCTTACATCAAGCCACATTAGAATCAAAACAAACCATAGTGTGAATATATAATAGAAAGGTAAAATTAAAATAAATAATTTTGATGCTCCTGCCATGAGAATGGGATATTTTATTCCCCATCTCCATGATATTGTTCCGTATTTACCGTAGGCGTATTTGAAGTGCGTCATTGTAAGTCCGGCTCTTTTCAGTTTCCCTTCAATATCTTCTTTTGAATAACCAAGTCTTGCATGCTCTTCAATAAAGCTTTCATCGCTTTCATCATGCGCATCGCTGCCGCCTAAGTTAGAGGGAGTGTTAATCAAAAGTTTTCCTCCGGGTTTTAAAGCGCGGTGATAGTTCCTGAATACAAGTTCATCTTCTTCTATATGCTCCATTACATCAACGCATAAAATGAAATCATATTTATTCTCAATATTTATTTTAGTCAGGTCGGCAATTTCAAACTTTGCATTTTTATATCCTTCTTTGCTGAAGAAATAATTGCAGTCGGCAACCTGGTCATCTTTTACATCAACGCCTAGTATAGTACAGTTCGGAAATCGTTTGGTAAGAAAATAAGAGTACTGACCAAAGCCCATACCTGCATCGTATATATCAAGTTTTTTATTTGTATCAGGAAAAATTTCTCTTATCATTTTTCTAACGTGCCATGAGCGAAGAAACATAAGGTCAAGCAGCTCATAGAATATTTTTCTCAGGAAAGTATTTCTTGCAACAGCTTTTGCAAAAACGTTTTTAATTGGATCGTATTTCATTCTATATTTTTATGAATTCTAATTATGAATTTTTTCGGAATAAATTTATTTTTAAATATTTATTGATAAACCCTTTAATACTGTATAGTTCAATATTTTCAAAAAATCTGCCGAGATAAAGCAGCAAGAAGAAAGCAGCAATCAGTGCTAAATTAATTCCAAAATCGAAAAGCAGATTATTTTGTTTTATAAGTGTTGATAAATAGACCAATCCTATATATAAAACTGAAAGCAAAATTAATTTATAAATCTCAAGTTTTATAAAATAGTATCTTTTAGATTTAATATAAAGAAACACTATCAGCAAAATGTTTGAAAGCACCGATAAAACGGCCGCAGCATATATTCCATAATAGCGGATAAAAATAAAATTACCAATAACATTAAACAGCAGAACTAAAAAAGTAAACCAGGTAACAATTTTTGATTCCTTCTTGTAGAGAAATCCGAAACCGACAACTGTGAATAAAGAAAGAACGCAGTTAGCAAATAGAATTATCCTTATTGTATTAATTGCTTCCCAAAGCTTAGGATTTTTCACAAATAACTTTAACGCTTCAGGCATTACAAGTGATGCTAATAGCGAAACAAAAATGATTGCAAAAAATAAATAAGTTGACATCTTTGTGAAATATCTCTCTGCATTTTCCTCATTAACCTTTTTATAAAAGAGACCGCTGAATGCTAAAGAGAACGGCATAACGACTAAAAAATTTGTCAGACTGCCTACACTGTAACCGACAGTATAAACTCCAACCATATCCATCGAAACATAACTGGTTAAAATAAATCTGTCCACTGTATTCAGCAGCATACTTAATATTGCATATACCGTCCAGAAAAAAGAAAAATTAACTATATCTTTTATACTTTCTTTATCAAAGTTTATCTTAACATTTTTGATAATCACCGGAATGCAGAAAATGAAAACTATCATCGGCGCAAGGAACTTCGCCAAAAATATAAAATCGAAATCGCTCTTCTGAAAATAAACAAAGTATATCTGCAGAAAGAAACTTATGAACAAACTTGATAGAGCAATTGTACTGTAGAGTCCCGGTTTTTGTTTTAATCTTGCTATACAAAGCGGCAAAGCGAGCAGAGATTCAAATATACAAATAAGAAAACAATAAAAAATTACGTTGCCATATATTTCCTGCTTCAGGAAGAGCTGTGAAAAATTATTTTTAAATATTATTCCTATAATAAAAAATACTAAACAATTAAGTAAGAGAAGCATAAGAAAATTGAACAGGAGTTTTTTTCTCTTTTCTTCATTCAGAGCTGAGCAGTGAGTAATAATCGTTGTTTCAAATCCGAACAGACATAAAGTAAATAAATACTGCCAGAAAGTTTCAAGAAGATTTATATTGCCGATTGTTCCCGCAGAATAAGCGGAAGTATACAGCGGTATAAATACAAAGGAGAGCGCCTTGCTTGCAACTCTGCTGAGACCGTAAACGGCTGAGTGTTTTAATGTATGTTTTAGATCCTCTAACAATATTTATCCTGCAATTATTTCCTGAACAAAACTTTCCCACATATATTTCTTTTTTTCTTCGCTTACGTTTTTGCTGAACTCTTCTTCTTTATTTTCTTTGTAAAACTTCAATATCGATTCAGCTATTTGGCTGCTACTCTTCGGTTCAACTAAGTAAGCTATCTGTGTAATTCCGCTCTGTGTTGCCGAGTTATACGGCAGCACAACAACATCGCTAGCCGAAAAAAAATATCTTACTTTTTCATTTTGCATAAACTCTGATACAACAAAAACATTATTCTCTAAATTATTCTGCTTAATCTGCTCTCTGTACTTTGTTTCATCTTCGTAAAATTCACCGACTACTAATAGTTTCACATCCATTTCTTTCACAATTTCCTTCATCGCATCTATTAAATAGTTCAGACCTTTGTACTTTCTTATATAGCCGAAGAACAAAATCACTTTCTCATTTATAACGTCAACACCAAACTCTTTTTTTATATATTCACGCGCTTCTTTCTTTTCAATTTTATCTCCGAATAAATTATATACGGGATGCTTCGAATGAATAACGGGTTTATTTTTTTTATTGAACAGTTTTAAATCTTCAGCAACTGATTCCGATAGCACCTGAAACTTATCTCCCTGGCTTAAAGCCAGCTTTGTTAAAAATGTATCGCCGAATCTTTTTTCATGGGGAATAACGTTATCTGCCTGAAATAAAACCTTAGCTTTTGAAAACTTCCTTATTATCCATGCAAGAGTAAAAAACGCCGGCGCGAAAAAAGGTATCCAGTATTTTATTATAATTAAGTCAGCATTTTCATTTGCGATTTTAAATCCCCATTTAACCCAGTTGAAAGGATTGATTGAATCAATCGAAATTACATTGCTGCCTTCTTTGAACTCAGTCAGCGGTTTGCCTTCTTCGTATTGAGTTTTACCAGGGAATAAAAACTCAGGGTACTGCCTTTTGAATGAATATATTTTTACAACGTTATCTATCGATAAATATTTATACATCAGCTCATTGAAGTGAGCCATTCCTCCGCGCATCGGATATGCCGTACCTATGATAATAATTTTCAAAGACTCTTATTGTTTTAAAACTTTATTCTTATTCTTTAACTGAAATAGCTTAGCACCTAACTTTGAATTTGTAATCTTATCAAGCAAACTCGAACGCAGAAACCAAAGCTGCATTTTTAAACTGTTGCCTCTGTATTTTATATAGCTTTCTTTTTCTTCGCGTTTGCCCTGCGCCTGCTTTTCACTGCTTGTGCCGCCCGGATAAAATTTTATTATAGGGTAATCAATGTGTTTAAATTTTTCATCGGCAATTCGTACTATAAAATCATAGTCCATTGCAATGCGTTTGTTCTTGTCAAAGAGTCCGTGCTTATTATATAACTCTCTTTTTACAAACATAGTGGGGTGGCCGGTTGTAGAAATCCCTCTATATAAATGTTCAGGATTAAATGCCTTTCCCGTTACAACCCATGCTCCGCCTCTGTACTGAACATAATTTCCATGAGTCCACATTAACTGACTGTCTTTTTCAAATTCATCTGAAACTCTCTTTACAATGGTATCATCATAATATTCATCTCCGGCATTAAGAAGATGAATAACTTCACCTTTGCTTCTTAAAACACCTTCATTAAAACTTGCGGAAATATGTTCGTCTCTTATATTTTCCCAACGTCTGTAATCAGGCAGTTCAATTGATCTCAGATAATCATCAATCTCCGGCTTAGTCGATGCATTTATTATCAGATGCTCATCAGGTTTTTCTGTCTGCTTATCCACGGATTTGATTGTTCTCTTCAGCTCTTCTAAATCGTTAAAACATATAGTTACAGTCGATATTTTATACTTTCTTACCTGCATTTTGGCGAATATCAATATAAAATTAATAGCAGTGAAATGTAATTCATAAAAGACATTCTTATAGAACATTCTAAAGGACATTCTTTTACAATCTTATTTTTCATTTTTAATGATTAGTTTTACACCTTAACATAAAAACACCATGCATACTACTTTGAAGTACGGACTAATAACAGGAATTGTTTACAGCATAATAACTCTTATTTTCTTTTTCATTTTCGGAAACTCAATTAATTTCACCACGAAGTTTTTTATTGATTTTCTTCTGCTGAATTTAGTCCTTTATGTTTTTCTTTATTTTCCCATTAACCAAAAAATTTATTCTTTAAGCGAACAAAAATATTATTACGGTGAAGGCATGAAGGTTGGCTTTACAACTGCCTTTTTTGCATCTATTGTAATAGCGGTTTTTATTTTTGTTTTTTATAAATTCATTAATCCTGAAATCTTTGCCTCAATAAAGCAGAGCATGATTCCGGAAATTAACAGCACCAGTCTTGATTCGCTTAAAAAAAGCGGCTCGATAAAAACTCTGATTGCAAACTCCAGCCCTGTTACTCTGGTGCTTCAACAGTTTTCGTTTACGATCATTTCAGGAATGATTGCATCGTTTATACTCGCTGCTTTTATTTCAAAGAAAAAAGCTAAACATTAATTTTTTATATATCCAAGAATGAGTAAAAAAGAATTAATAAGATGTGATTGGTGCAAAGGCTCTGAGCTTATGATGGCTTACCACGATAATGAATGGGGAACTCCCGTGCATGATGATAACAGGCATTTTGAGTTTATTATACTCGACGGGTTTCAGGCAGGACTTAGCTGGTCAACCATTCTCAATAAAAGAGAAAACTTCCGTAAGGCATTTGATAACTTCGACCCTCAGAAAGTAGCGAAGTACAATGAAAAGAAAATTGTGAAGTTAATGAACGATGCAGGCATAATAAGAAATAAACTGAAAATATATTCATCTGTTACCAATGCCAAAGCCTTTCTTGCAGTACAAAAAGAATTCGGCTCGTTCGATAAATACATCTGGCAGTTCACTGGCGGTAAGACTCTGAAAAATACAAGAGCAAGTATGAGAGATATTCCTGCGAAGACAAAAGAATCAGATACAATGAGCAAAGATCTTCTTTCACGCGGATTTAAATTTGTAGGTTCAACGATCTGCTATGCTTACATGCAGGCAGCGGGAATCGTAAACGACCACATTGTAACGTGCCACAGATATAAATCAGTCTCAAAAAAATAACCCTACTAAACTATAAAAATGAAACATCAAAAATCCTTCTCTAATGTTGTAAGATATAAGTTTGATAAGCTTATGTCTAAAGGCTCAGGTGCGCTCATCGGCGCACTTGGAATTTTATCTTTATGCTTAGTTGTAATAGCCGCTGCTATAATTGTAATTGCAGGAGTAACACCTGAAGGTGCAGAAGAATCGCTCGGGTTTTTTGACGCAGCATGGGCAAGTCTTATGCGTACGCTTGACCCCGGAACTATGGGCGGCGATGCAGGCTGGTCGTTCAGAATAATTATGTTCTGTGTTACTCTCGGCGGGATTTTTATTGTTTCAACTCTTATCGGTGTGCTTGCCAGCGGAATAGGAAATAAGCTTGACGATCTTCGCAAAGGAAAATCTCCTGTGATGGAAGATAATCACACTCTTATTCTCGGCTGGTCTGAAAAAATATTTACTATTATTTCCGAGCTTGTAATTGCAAATGAAAATCAGAAGAAACCTTCTATAGTAATTCTTGCAAATAAGGATAAGGTAGAGATGGAAGATGAAATTGATTTAAGAATTCCCGATACAAAAAATACCGAGATAATCTGCAGAAACGGAAATCCGATCGATCTGAATGACTTGGAAATTGTTAATCCTCACTCTGCCCGCTCTATTATAATACTTTCACCGGAAGAAGATGAACCGGATATTCAGGTAATTAAAACCTTGCTTGCCCTTACAAAAAATCCGCATAGAAAATCCGAAGCATATCATATTGTTGCCGAGCTTGCCGATGAAAAAAATGTTGAGATTGCTGAAACTGTAGGTGAGCATGAGCTTACGCTTGTTCTCTCAAAAGATCTGGTGTCAAGAGTAATTGCGCAGACATGCAGGCAGTCAGGTCTATCGGTTGTTTACACTGAGCTTTTGGATTTTGATGGCGATGAAATATATTTTGAAAATGTTCCTGCTCTCACAGGCAAAACTTTTAAGGATTCATTGTTTGCATTTGAATCTTCCTGTGTAATGGGAATAAGAAGAGAGAAAGGCGAAGTGCTTATAAATCCGCCGATGAATACTTTGTATGAAGCAAACGACAGAGTAATTTCTATAGCTGAGGATGACGATAAAATAAAGCTCTCCAATACACCTTATAAAATCAATGAAGCCGTTATATCTAAAATTGTAAACCCTGTAGTTGAAAGAGAAGATATTTTGATCCTGGGATGGAATCAGACAGGGTTGGCATTAATAAAGGAGCTTGATTCATACGTGGCGCCTGACTCAACAATTACCGTTGCATCCGATTTTGCAGAGCATCAGGCTGAAATTGATGAGATGGGAAAAACTCTCACTAAAGCAAAACTTGTTTTCAAAGAAGGAAATACTACTGAAAGAAAATTTCTTGAATCTGTTGCCGATGGAAAATTCGAACATATAATTCTTTTATGTTATGCTGATAAGTTCACAACTAAAATTGCTGATGCAAAGGCATTGATAACGCTTCTCCACTTAAGAAATATAGCGGAGAAAAATAATTTTAACTTCAGCATTGTAAGTGAAATTCTTGACGTAAAAGATAAAGAGCTTGCAGAGGTAACTAAGGCAGATGATTTTATTGTCAGCAATAAATTAATCAGCTTGCTTCTCTCACAGCTCTCTGAGAATAAAGAACTGAAATATGTCTTTGACGATTTATTCAATGCAGACGGCTCTGAAATTTATCTGAAGCCTGCAGGCAATTATATTGTCCCCGGCTCGACAGTTGATTTTTATACAGTGCTGGAATCAGCGGCGCAGAAAGGACATGTTGCTATCGGTTACAGAATAGTAAAACATTCTTTTGAAGTGGAAAAAGCTTACGGAGTAAAAATAAATCCGAATAAATCAGATAAAATCACTCTGACCGAAAACGATAAGATAATCGTTCTCGCAGAAGATTAGTCAAGCCATATTTTGCCCTATTCCTACTAATAGGGCAAAACTTCTTTTTTTATTCCTGCCTTCATATTATATTTGTACAAAGATTTTTAAAACTCAAACCTGATAGTTATCCTGTCAGGTTTTTTGTTTTATGTGGTATAATATTAAATACGGAATAGTTAAAAGTAAAAAATGTGACAATAATGTTACAATTGAAATTTGTAACAAAATTACAGAATCCGTCAAAAATTCGTCATTGGAATAAAAATGACGAGAAATGAAATGTTACAAAAATGTTACAATTGAAATTTGTAACAAAATTACAAAACCCGTCAAAAATTCGTCATAAGAATAAAAATGACGAAAAATCCCATCCCGCTTCCCGCTAAAGCTGGACAAGAAAGACAGGATTGGGCTTTGCTCAGAATGTAACATTAATGTTACAATTGAAATTTGTAACAAAATTACAGAATCCGTCAAAAATTCGTCATTGGAAGAAAAATGACGAAAAATATAATCCCACTTCCCGTTAAAGCTGGACAAGAAAGACGGGACTGGGCTTTGTTAAGAATGTGACAAAAATGTTACACTGATTACTTATACTCGCTGGGAGAAACACCGAAGTACTTTTTAAATACGCGGGAGAAATATGAGGAGTCGTTAAAGCCTGTTGCGAAACCGGCTTCAGTTACGTTCTTGCCGGACTTCAGCATCTCGGCAGCGCGTTCAAGTTTAATAAGAGTAATGAAACTTGTCGGAGTTGTATCAAGCTCGTCTTTGAAGATCCGCTGCATCTGTCTTAAGCTCAAGGCAAGTTCTTTAGCAAGTGTTTCAGCAAGCACTTTATTTTCCATATTAAGCTCAACATATTTTCTTGCTCTTTCAAATAGTTCTTTATGAGGCAGCTCTTTTTCATCGGGAGTTTCAGTGTGCTCTTTTTCGATGACATGAATTAAAGATGAGTCAGTAATCTCCTGACGTACAGGAATATTCTTAAGCTTATTAATCCTTGTGAAAAGAATAAAGATTACAACTACGGATATTAAAATTGTAAGTCCGAAAATAAGAAGCCATGACTTGCTGAATTTCTTATTGATTACATTAATGAAATTTGGTTTGCCTGTAAGCTGTACAAGTCTCCAGTCAGCGGGGTAGCCGAAATCAGTTTTGCCGCTCCAATTCATAAAGGACATTTCGCCTACTACTCCGTTTGTATTTACGGTATCGGAAAGCTTTCGGGAATCTCTGTCATCAACGCAGATATCCATTTTCATCTTATGTCCTGCTGAAGGGATAATTCCTATGCTGGAGAACGGAATTGCAAACTCTATTATATATAGAGAGTCTTTATCTGAGTTATCGTTAATCGTTCCGATGATAGAAGTTTTTACCTGTGTAACGATATTAGTAGTTCCAAAATCTTTAGGAACTGTATAGTTAGCTGTATCTTTTATTTCGTTCTTATCGCCTTTGAAGATTACAAAATCTCCCAGGGCATCGAATATAAACTGGTAATCGTTTATATCCATTCTATTTTTTATGTCATCGTTCTTTGTATCAAGGTAAAGCTCTATTGCATCATTAAGGAAGAGGTTTGGGTTATCCATGCCTTTTACTAATTTGAACAGCTCTTTGTCATACACTATAAAAATACCATACAGATTCTGCTCATCCCACGAGAACTGAAATTTAACTTTGTTGCGGAGAGTATCTCTTTGATTTGTATTTGAAAAATCATTGAAGCCGTTAGCATCCCAGTCATCAGGGTTGGCATCTATTATTTTCTCATTCTGAGAGTAATGTATATTGAATACATCCATTGCTCTGTAATCAGGCGCGATGAGAAATGTGAGAAGGATTATATTTATAATTATAGAGCTCAACGCTTCAAAAATAATCTATATAAAATAAAAAAGCCCGATACAAAATCGGGCTTTACTTAATAAAACAAACTTAGTTCTTTTGAATAAAATTATACCAGCTCGCTTTCAGGGAAGAAGAAAGCAATTTCAAGCTTTCCATTTTCTTCTGAGTCTGAACCGTGAACTGCGTTTTCGCCTTTTGATGCTGCGAATTTTTTTCTGATAGTTCCTTCTTCAGCTTCTGCAGGATCTGTAGCGCCTATCAATGTTCTCCATGCAAGGATGCCGTCTTCTTTTTCAAGAGCGATAGGAATAACAGGACCAGAAGTCATGAATGAAACGAGATCTTTATAAAAAGGTCTTTCTTTATGAACTTCATAAAATTTTCCTGCCTGTGCTTCTGAAAGCTGAACGAGCTTCATGCCTTTTACTTTGAAGCCTGAGTCAAGTATCATTTGAAGAATTGAACCCGCTACGTTTTTTTTAACTGCGTCCGGTTTTATGATACAAAGTGTTCGTTGTGATGCCAAAATTGTAGATCCTTTCTGTTTTTAGTTTTATCAAAAATGCGAAATTTGAGGGAGAGTTTAAAGTCGGAATGAAGCGGTAAGTCACATGGTTTCAAGCAGTTTTAATTATAAATGTATTATGATATTTTTTGATTGTAATATCTTTGGAAAAGTAATATTTTTATTTTCCTCGTCCACCTATTGACGTTCAAATCTTATTCATTAAACTGACATCCCTCATGGAAAGAATCAGATTGCATCTCAATTTTTTCTTGTTTGTTTTAATATCAGTGTTTTGTAATGCACTTTGTTTTTCCCAGGTAAATTTTTCTCCTTTCAGTCATATTCCCACTGCTCAGGGAGCATATGGTGTAGCTGTTGCAGATTTCAACGGCGACGGAAAACCGGACTGTGTTACGGGTGGAAATTCAATTAACCTGCACGTTTCATTAAATACAACTGCAGCGGGAAGTACATTGTCTTCTTTTAGTCCTGCTCTCTTAATAAGGCCAACTCTTGACAGCGGCTCGTTTACTGAGCTTTTCACGGGAGATTATAATAACGACGGTAAGCAGGATATTGCAGGAGCTTTTCAGGGTAATCTGGAACAGCAGTCTTACTTAATGGTTTTCATTAATACCACGGGTGCGGGTTCATCAAATTTATCTTTTACACAGGCATTCGGTTTCAATATGCCTTTTTCTGCTTTCGGTTTATGCGGAGCAGATTTTAACAATGACGGCAAACTTGATTTGGCTTGTACGGCCAAAGATCCGTATATAAAAAATTCTCAATTCCTGATTTTTTTAAATAATACACCTTACGGTTCAACCACTCCGGTGTTTGGCAACGGAATTCCATTTCCAACTTTTGACGGTGAGCCGGAGGGAATATGCGCTGCTGATTTTAATAAAGACGGTAAGCAGGATATTGCATGTGTAAATTCAGGAACCTTTAGCATTTCATTTTTTATAAATAAAACTCTGCCCGGTGCAAATTTACTTTCTTTTGACTCAAGTGTTGTTGTTCAGATTCCAAATCAAGCCTTCTGTGATTTTGTATGTGCGGGAGATTTTAATCTTGATGGCAAACCCGATATTGCATGCAATAGTAATCAGATAGAAGGAGCCGGTTCAAACGGCACAATTGTAGTTTTTATGAATATGACAACCATAGGCGCTTCTGCATTAAATTTTTCCTCTTCAAATAGCTTTGTTACGGATATGGAGCCCTTAGGAATAACTACAGCAGATATTAACTTTGACGGAAAAACTGATTTAATCGGAGCGAATACACAAGGCTGGGATTTTTCTGTTCTCATTAATAAAACTACTCCCGGTGTTGCTCTTCCTTATTTTTCAGATGCTCAGAATTTTACAACATCATCAGGTCCGCAGCTTATTAAATCAGCAGATTTTAACTTAGACGGAAAACCTGATATTACTTTAACGACCTTTTCTAAAAATGATATTTTTTTTAATATTACATCAGGCGGAATAGACTCCTCCACTTTCTATGCTAATACAGATTTTCACACAGGTGAAAATTCAATTCCTAATTCTATTGCCGCTGCCGATTATAATTTAGACGGCAAGCTTGATATGGCTTATACTACAAAGGGCTTATCTACTTTTTCGGTTTGCTTTAATACTACACCCGGAGGTATTTCGGTTCCGTCATTTACACCTAAATCTGATTTTACTACCGGTGCAGGCGGTACTGATATATGCTATGGTGATTTTAATCTGGATGGAAAACCTGATGTTGCTTTAACTAACGGAACCGCTGCTGCAAACATCAGTGTGCATCTTAATATAACTGCTCCCGGCTCTCTTACTCCTTCGTTCGCTTCAAGAATAACGTTGGCTACCGGAAATGCTCCAACCGGAATTTGCTCCGGTGATTTTAATAATGACGGCAAAACTGATCTTGCATGCACTAACCTGAATGATAATACGGTTTCAGTTTATATTAATACAACAATTCCGGGAGCAAGTACAATTTCCTTTTCTCCAAAAACAGATTTAGCAACAGGCAATCAGCCTGTAGATATCTCCGCTGCAGATTTTAATGGAGATGGTAAAATGGACCTTGCAGCTGTTAATCAAAATTCTAATTCAGTATCAGTATTTTTTAATATGACTCAGCCCGGCGCTTCCTCGCCGACATTCTTATCAAGAACAGACTTGGGAACGGCTCAGGTGCCGAAAGGCATCTGCACTGCAGATTTCAACAATGACGGAAAAAAAGATATAGCAGTTACAAACAGCGGCATTTCATCATTTTCAATTATTATTAATACCACCGTTCCCGGCAGCTCAACAGTATCATTTGCTCCGCAAGCAAATTTTATATCACTTACTCAGCCGTACGGAATAGCTGCAGGAGATGTTAACGGTGACGGAAAATCCGATATTGCATGTATCGCAGGTGAAGGAATATATGTTGCATTAAATAATACCACAGCCGGTGTTAATTCTGCGTTGTTCCTATATGGAAGAGTCTATTCCGGCGGCATTTCGCCAGGTGATATTGTGCTGGCAGATTTCAATAATGATGGGAAAAAAGATCTGATGAGTTCAAGTAATTCAGGAAATACGATCTCAGTGCTTATGAACAAAGCAGTCCTTCAGCAGTTAGTAAGAGTAACTTCATTAACTGCATCTTTGAATAAACAAAATGTAACTCTTAACTGGACAACATCACTGGAAGAAAATAATACGGGATTTGATATAGAAAAAAATACATCGGGAAGCGGATGGATAAAAGTTGGGTTTGTAACAGGGGCAGGAAACTCTACTACAACTAAGAATTATTCATTCACGGAAGCCGGTTTAAATACAGGAACTCATAAATACAGGCTAAAGCATATTCATTCAAACGGTTATTATGAATATCATAACCTGAATCAAAACGTAGTTATCGGAATTCCTCAGGTTTATAATTTGCAGCAGAATTATCCGAATCCTTTTAATCCTGAGACTATAATAAGTTACGAGATTCCGAATTCAGGTTTTGTTTCATTAAAAATTTATGATTTAAGCGGAAGGGAAGTAAGGCAGCTTGTAAGTTCAGTTCAGCCGTCGGGATATTATTCCATAAGATTTAATTCATCAGGGCTTTCAAGCGGAGTTTATTTTTACAAATTAAGAGCGGAAGGCTTTACCGATGCAAAAAAGATGGTAATTGTAAGATAAAATATTTTTAAGATTTAAAATGAAGCGGATGCAAGTCCGCTGCTTTGTTATTCTTCTCTCACTTTTTCCGGATTCCAGAAGGATTTCATTTTTATCTGAGTAGGATGCCAGCCGAGTTTTCTTGTAAAGAAAGATGTTAACTCTGCGCAGACTCGCGCATCACCGCCAATGTATGCAATGCAGCTTCCGGATGATGCTTCCGGTTTTATTGAATAATCTTTATGTAATTTATCTAAAGTACCGGTGATTTTCTCTTCGAGAAATTCTATCGGTGCAGGTAAGTTTCTATCCGAAGGCAGCGGGTAGAAATCAAATGGTTTAGTTCCGTCTATATCGGGAAAGAAATCAGTTTCATTGCCGTACATGAAGCTGAATACTTTTTTATCTTCAGGCAGTGAGCGGTTCACTTTATAAAAATGACCGAGTGTTGAAATATCACCTATGAAAAAATAATTATCGGCGGAGTCATCAACAATAAGAGTTTTCTTTATAAAAAAATAAAAGTCATTGCCGGCTTCAGCTTGTTCGATCCATTTCGAGCCAAGCCCTGATGAATGTGTGCAAACGGCAATATCAATCGTTCCTTTTTCAGAATCAAAATCCCAGATTGAATATGAGCGGAGCTTTATATTTTGCAAAGAATCATCGGATGATTCAACTACAACTTTCATATGCATACCGGGAGTGTAGTCAATATTTTTTATATCTTCACCCTTAACTTTTAAATGATAAGTATGCCCGGCAATTTTTTCATTACTGATTATTACTGCCTTGAGAAATTTAATTTTAGACTCTGTATTTGTATTGGACATGGATTTAATTTATAAGGAAATAAAAAAGCCTGAAAGAAAAATCTATCAGGCAGTTTTATAAAACAAGTGAAAATTTTATTAGATTACCTTGAGTAGTACTCAATTACTAAAATCTCATCGCATACAACAGGTATTTCTGCCCTGCTTGCAGGAATATTTAAAAATGTTACTTCCATCTTCGGCTTATCAAGCGATAAATATGATGGCGGATGAGCAATTTTTACAGCTGTATTTATCAAAGGCATTTTGCGGCTTTTCTCTTTTACTGAAAGCACGTCGCCGGGTTTTACAAGATAAGAAGGCTTATCAAGTTTTTTTCCGTTAACAAAAATGTGTCCGTGATTTATAAGCTGACGTGATGCATAAATGCTGCCTGCTAGACCGCCTCTTAATACAAGGGCGTCTAAGCGGGTTTCAAGAAGCTTTAAAAGATTTTCAGGTGTTGAGCCTTCTCTTCTTTTAGCTTCAGCATAGTAGTTAGACATCTGCTTCTCGCTGATATTATATTGATATCTGAGTTTTTGTTTTTCAAATAGCTGCTTTTTAAAATCGGACATCTTTCCGCCCTTACGTTTATTCGGGCCGTGTTGTCCGGGTCCGTAAGGTTTGTTCTCCATATATTTTCGTGCCTTAGGGGTAAGCGCAACACCGATTTTTCTTGACAGTTTTACTTTAGGTCCTGTGAAATTCATTCGTTGATTATATTTTGATTCTTTGGATTAGTTAATTCAAAAACTTGGTTCATAAAAACAGCTTCTGCAAAAAGCTCTTTTAGTTCAAAAAATTCCGGACGTGTAAATCCGAAATGAATATTGCTTACTGTTGTGCATTTTATAAGGATTTCTTTGCCGAGATATGTTTTCATTCCGTTCTTTTCAATTACGCATTCGTTAACGATCTTATTGAAGAATAGAAAATCTTCTTTGTTCATTTTAAGGATAAGATTTTTAAAATGAAAATGATAGAATCCGTCATTGCAGATAAAAATGCATCCGTTATTTGATTCGCCCAGATATTTTATTTCATCTATAGCTTCTCCGGGATCAGATATTTTTTTATGATTTTGCTCCAGCATATATTTCAAAATAGTATAGTTTATTAGATTATTAACTGCTGATTTTTATTAAGTAAAACGGTTATCTATACTTAGTCTTAATAAAATATGCAATATCAATGGAAAATTCAAGACAAAGCCGCAGTTTTACAATACTATTTGAAACGAACGCTAATTATCTGACCGGAAATGAAAAAAGCCTAATGGAAAAATCCATCAGGCTTTCTAAAATCTTCAAATTCTGAAAAAATTAAACAGTTGGTTCTACTTTTTTCTTTCCGAATTTTTTGTTGAATTTTTCTACACGTCCTGCAGTATCCATAAGGACTTTTTTTCCTGTGAAGAAAGGATGCGAACCGCTTGAAATTTCAATTTTGAAAAGAGGGTATTCTTTACCGTCTTCCCATTTAATTGTTTCGTTAGTGTTAGCTGTTGATCTTCCTAAAAAAGCAAAGTCACATGTAATATCTTTAAATACTACCGGTCTGTATTGAGGATGAAAGTTCTTTTTCATTATACTATTAGTCCTTGTTATTAAATATTAACAACGTTGTTTTATACGAATAAACAAAGTAACCATTTCATACGAGAATTTCAAGGACGTTAATCCGTAGACAAAGCAGGGTGTTTAAGTAAGAGCAGAAGGGTGAAAAACAGTCTATTATAGTCATAATATATAGAAAAACCCTATTTTTTACAGTATTTGTAAAAACTGTTGCTATAATATTAATAGAGACTATTAGGAAAATTAAAATCCTTAAACTTAAACTAAATTTTTTTAATATTATTATACCCCCATAATTTTTTCAAACCCAATTAAATACAATTTTATGGCAGTTAATCCAATTCCCAAAGGGTATCACACAGTTACTCCTTTTATTATTGTTAAGGATGCTAAAAAGCTTATAGAGTTTCTTAAGCAGGCATTTGGCGCTGAAGTAATGCATGTATCAGAGCATGAAGGCGTTGTGATGCACGGAGAAGTAAAAATCGGTGACTCAATGATAATGCTTGCCGAGAGCAGCGATAAATTTCCCGCTGTGACGGCAAATCATTATTTGTATGTTCAGGATACGGATGCATTTTATAAGCAAGCAATTAAAGCAGGAGCAGAATCCACAATGGAGCCGGCTGACCAGTTTTATGGAGACAGGAATGCAGGTGTAAAGGATTTTGCCGGAAACAACTGGTGGATGGCTACGCATATTGAAGATGTTTCCCCTGAAGAAATAAATAGAAGAATGACCGAAATGAATGAGAAAAGAAAAGCGCAGGAGTAATATAGTATAAAGTAGCAGTTAGAAAGTAGTAATATATTAAAGGCTGTGATGAACAGCCTTTTAAAATTTTTAATAAATCCAATACTCTAAAAGATTTAAAGTATTGCCGGCCATACCTTTCATAGTTTTTGTTTCGCCGACTTTACCTCCGAGCGACTCAGGAATTTTTATACTGGGAATATTATCTTTATCTACACTGTACTTTAAATATTTGAACTTAATATTTTCTTTTGCCCAATGATAAATTGCTGTAATAGCTTCTTTGCCGTAACCGTTTCCATGTGCTGATTTTTTCAACCATAAGCCAAGTACCGGAGTTACAGAATTTACATGATGTAATCCTGCAAGGCCGAGGAATTCATTCGTATTTTTCAAAGTCATTACAAGCTGCATGTTTGTACCGTCCCTCATCCCGGGCAGTGAGCCGGTTATAAATTCTTCAGTTTCAGAAATATCTTCAGCGGGCTTCGGGAACATGTATTGTGAAATTGAAGTATTGAACTCATGAAATACATCGTGCTTATGTTCCAAGGATAGCGGGATAAGATTTAACCTATTTGTATCAATGGAGAAATCTGTGAAGTCAAACTTATTCATTCTTATTCAATATAATTAAAGCAGCTATTACTCCCGGAACCCATCCTATAAGTGTAAGAATAAAAACAATGACAATAGATCCGCAGCCTCTATCATAAACAGCTAAAGGCGGCAGTATGACTGCGAGTATAACTCTCCAGAGTGACATAATTTTTAATTGAAGTTTCGGATTATCTCGTCAACGGTTTTTGCGCCCGGGTAGTAAGATAATAGCTTTTGCAAAACATCGTCGACAATAGCATCGGGACATGAAGCTCCGCTTGTGAGAATTATCCTTGCAGGATATTTACGGGGTAAATAATCTTTTGTTGCTAACTCTTCGTGAGTGTGGTAATTGAAATGTGAAATTAAATCTTCAGAAATAATTTTATCTGCTGAAGAAATAAAATAAGTCGGAAGCTTTTCTTCGCAAAGCTCAACTATGTGTGATGTATTAGAACTGTTATATCCTCCGACAACTACGGCGATATCAGCCTGCTCTTCAAGAAGACCTATCGTTGCTCTCTGATTATCGTGAGTTGCATAGCATAAAGTATCGCGCGTATCGGCGAAGTGATTTTTTAAATGCGCTTCGCCGTGCTTCTGAATCATTATATTTTTAAGATAATCGGCAATTGACTGTGTTTCAGTGGCAAGCATCGTTGTCTGGTTCACAACACCGATTTTTATAAAATCAGTCAGCGGATCAAAGTTCTTTGATAGTCTTCCTTCGAAGTATTTATTGAATTCATCCAGTGAAATTTTACCAAGTATATAATCTCCCAGTATCTTTGTCTCTTCCATATCACGGACAATCATAGTCGGGGCATTTTCCTTGCTGTGAGAGAAAGTTGCCTTAGTTTCTTCGTGTTTATACTTTCCGTGAACAACAATTGTGTAATCCTGCATGCCGAGTGTCTCAGCCCGGTTCCATACTTTTTCTACAAACGGACATGTAGAATTATATTGCAGCGGGTCAATACCTAATGAAGAAAGTTTATCTTGAATTTCAAGTGTAGTTCCGAATGCAGGAATGATAACGATATCATTTGGAGTAAGCTCGTCCCAGGGAATAATCTGCTCACCGTTTGTTTCCATTATAAACTTTACTCCGCGGCGGATTAAATCATTGTTGACTTCGGGATTGTGAATCATTTCAGAGAGAAGAAAAATCCTTTTACCGGGATTTTCTTCCACTGCTTTATAGGAAATTTCTATTGCATTCTCCACACCGTAACAAAATCCGAAATGCCGCGCTATTAAAAACTGCACAGGACCAAAATCCAAAACCGTCGGAGAATAATCTTTCTTCCGCGGATCAGAGACTTTGCGCGCGTTTTTAATTTTGGATATAACGGGGCTTCGGTAAAATATTGGTATTTCGAATGTCTTCAATAGAAACTATTAATATAAAGTTTACGGTATAAAATAATTATAGGATAAAATTAATCCTAACAAAGTAATTAACGCACCAGAGAATTTTACAATCTTCTCACTTGCAATTTTATTTACAGCCATACCAAAACCAATGCCTGATAAATGAAGTACTATGGTTGTAAGAGCGAAACCTATTGCATACATAACTCCGCTTGCCGCTGCAGGAAGTTCAGTTCCGTGCGTATGGCCGTGGCATAAAGCAAAAAAACCGACAAGTATTGAAGAAACTAATATTGGTAATCTTATTCCTGCGAGTATCAATATCCCTAACACAACAACTGAAACAAGAATTCCAATTTCAGCGAAAGGAAGACTGATGTTATTAATTCCAAGCACTCCTCCAAGTGACATAAGTCCGACGAAGGAGAGTGGAATAATCCATTTTGCTTTTCCGCCCGTCTGTGCAGCCCAGATACCGACAGCCACCATTGCAAGAATGTGGTCGAGCCCTGATAGGGGGTGGAAAAATCCGTTTGAAAATCCTGATTGCGTTCCGGGTAAAGGATGCGCAAATAAATTTGTAGAACTAAATAATAAAGCGAACAGTAAAAGTATTTTCGTTTTCATGAGAATGGGTCATTAAATTTCAAAAAAAACTTTGTAATCAAATTTATTCAAATGCTGCAAAACCTGTTACATCTTCACCGAGAATCAAGGAATGCATTTCATGTGTACCTTCATATGTTTTTACGGATTCAATGTTATTAAGATGCCTCATAATCGGGTATTCATCTAAAATTCCGTTAGCTCCCATCATTTCACGAGCCATGCTTGCTATATTTTTTGCAATCTCGCAGTTGTTTCTTTTTGCCAAGGAAACATGCTGAGGTCTTAATTTATTTTCATCTTTAATTTTTGCAAGTCTCCAGTTCAATAACTGAGCCTTGGTAATTTCTGTAAGCATATAAGCAAGCTTATCCTGTGTAAGCTGGAATGCAGCCAATGGCTTACCAAACATAATTCTGCTCTTTGTATAATTTAAAACTGTATCGTAACATCCCATTGCCATACCGGTAACGCCCCATGCAATACCGTATCTTGCCTGCGTTAAACAGCTTAGAGGCGATTTCAATCCGCCGGAGTTCGGTAAAATATTTTCTTCAGGAATTAAACAGTCTTCGAATACTAACTCTGAAGTTACCGATGCTCTGAGTGAAAGCTTGCCTTTCATTTCAGGAGCGGAGAATCCTTTAGTTCCTTTTTCAACTAAGAAGCCTCTCACTTTGCCATCGAGCTTTGCCCATACAACTGCAACATC
This sequence comes from Ignavibacteria bacterium, assembly GCA_044226845.1. GTDB lineage: Bacteria > Bacteroidota > Ignavibacteria > Tepidaquicellales > Tepidaquicellaceae > JAFDZO01. Next base: position 100,029 of record JBGAGG010000009.1, on the reverse strand, counting down.
TGAAACCGTTCCGTTTGTTATCCACATCTTTGCGCCGTTCAATAAATATCCGCCGTCAACTTTTTCTGCCTTTGTAATCATTCCGCCCGGATTGCTTCCGAAGTCAGGCTCCGTTAATCCGAAGCAGCCGATAGCTGAACCGTTTGCAAGTCTTGGCAGCCAGTTCTTCTTCTGATCTTCACTTCCGAATGAATATATCGGATACATTACCAGTGAAGATTGCACAGATGCAAAGCTCCTTACGCCGCTATCGCCGCGCTCAAGTTCCTGCATGATAAGTCCGTATGCAACATTGTTTACACCCATTCCACCGTATTCGGTAGGAAGAGTTGGTCCGAAAATTCCCAGCTCAGCCATTTTAGGCACAAGCTCAGAAGGGAATTTCATATCCTGATTGTATTTTTCAATTATTGGAATTACTTCGTTACTCACAAAATCACGAACAGTATCTCTTATAGATTTTTCTTCATCGGTTAACAGGTCATCTATGAGATAGTAATCAACGCCCTTGTAATTTTCTGCTGCCATAGTTGTATATTAATTAAGTTAAGGATTAAATTTAATTTTGATTTTCTGCTTCGAGAGCATCAAGCTCTTTATCAATTTTTTCATACTCTGCTTCAACATCTTTTTTTAAATCATGATATTCATCGTCATTCGTATCGGAAAGAATTGCATCATATAAATAAGATGCTTTTATTTTCAGTTTTACTTTCTCTTCTTTATCTTCTGCATCTGAAGCAAGGTTGAATAACTTCGCAGCTATCAATGTTTTTACCACATCAAGCTTGCCTGAAATGCTGAAGAAACTTACTAACTGCTGAACGGGAAGATTATTTATAAAATTATAATCCAGCCCGATTAAAGTCTTGCATCCATTGGCAATCTCTTTTCTTATTTCATCTTTTACGCCGATATCTTTTTTTAAAAGAATTTTTGCTATTACTTCAGTCAGTGTTTCCAGCTGACGCATTAAAAAATCTTTGCTGATCATATTTACGAGTACATTTTTTCTATTTTATCAAAATTCTTTTCTGTGGTATTCATTTTTACTTTTATCATCGTCTTAAGATATTCAACTTTTTTCACTTCGCCGAGATTGTACAGTTCGCTGAGGCCTTTATAATCACCGGCTTTTAATCTCACCAGAGTTTCTTTGTTATTATGTGATAGCAGATCAAGGATTTTCTCCATAAGATATTTTATATTCATACCTTTTTCTGCGGAGATGAATACAGAATGCTCATACTTATCTTTTACGGCTGCCATCATATCTTTGTTTTCAAGTGCATCGACTTTATTGAATACATGCACTATAATTTTATTATCTGCACCGAGTTCTTTTAAAGTTTCTTCAACAACTTCAATTTGTTCTTCAAAGTTAGGATTCGAAATATCAATAACGTGAAGCAAGATGTCGGATTCAATTACCTCAGCCAGTGTAGACTTAAAAGATTCAATCAGTCCGTGCGGAAGATTTTTTATAAATCCTACAGTATCTGAAATTAAAACCTTCTTCGGAATTTTCGGAACTGATTCTTTTTTATTTACTGAATTAAAACTTAAAACTCTTGTAGAAGTATCAAGCGTAGCAAATAATTTATTTTCAACAAGCACGTCTGAATCGGTAAGCAGATTTAATAAAGTTGATTTACCTACGTTTGTATATCCTACCAGTGAAATTCTGTAAAAATTTTTTCTTTCCTGAGATTGCGTCTGCTGCTGCCTGTCAATTTTTACGAGTTTTTCTTTCAGCATGGCAATACGTGTTCCGATAAGTCGTCTGTCAGTTTCAATCTGTGTTTCACCGGGACCTCTGGCTCCTATGCCTCCGAACTGCTTGGATAAGTGAGTCCATTGACGTGTCAATCTTGGCAATAAATATTCAAGCTGGGCAAGTTCTACCTGGAGCTTTGCCTGAGAAGTCCGTGCGTTAGATGCGAAGATATCGAGGATAAGGTTAGACTTATCCATTATCTTGCATTTTATTTTTTGTTCGAGGTTTCTTATCTGCGTGAAGGCTAGCTCGTTCTCAAAAATTACGAGAGCGATTTTATTATCGTTAACATACTCGGCAATCTCATTTACTTTTCCTTTACCTATCATATAGCGCGAATCATACGTATTGTTCGACTGGTAATACGATTTCATAACAACTGCGCCCGCAGTTTCAGCAAGAAATTTTAATTCGATGAGTGAATCTTCTGAATGGTAATTTTCTTTGTCGCTTTTATTTGAATAACATACAAGAACAGTTTTCTCCAGTTCCTTTGCGGTTTCTAGCATCATATAATTATAAATTACCCAAATTTCAAACGAATTTAAAGGCAATAAAGTGGGAATAAGTCCAAATTTAACAACAATATATTGAATCTGAGGCTGGTTTTAAGAAAACTATCTGAATTGTTAATAGAACTCAAAATCACGATTTTACTAAATCATGTTCGTTCCTAAGCTCTTTACTACCTTAAAAAGCTACAACAAAAAGTTATTTGTTTCCGATGCAATCTCGGGCGTGATTGTCGGAATAGTAGCTCTTCCTCTCGCTATAGCCTTTGCAATCGCATCGGGTGTCTCACCTGAAAAAGGATTAATCACAGCAGTCATTGCCGGATTTATAATATCATTCCTTGGCGGAAGCAGAGTGCAAATTGGCGGACCCACGGGCGCATTTATAATTATTGTTTACGGAATAATTCAGAAGTACGGTATGGACGGCCTTATGATTGCAACAATCATGGCAGGAATATTTCTGATACTAATGGGATTTTTAAAACTCGGTACGCTGATAAAATTTATACCGCTTCCAATCATTACAGGATTCACTTCCGGTATAGCACTAATAATTTTTACAACTCAGATAAAAGATCTTCTGGGGCTTCAGATAGAAAAAATCCCGGCAGACTTCGTTGAAAAAATTCCTGTGCTCTTCGGAAATCTTAATTTACTGAATCCCGCTACTACAGCTATTTCAGCATTATCTTTATTTATAATAATAATCTTCCCAAGGATAACTAAAAAAATTCCGGGGACGTTTGTTGCTTTGATTGTTGGAACGCTTGTTGTTTATTTTTTCAACCTGAATGTTGAAACAATCAGCACAAAGTTCGGAGTTATTTCAAGCGCAATTCCGCCGCTGACATTTCCTGTAATTACCTATGAAAGAGTTGCCGGATTAATTTCTCCTGCGTTTACTATAGCTCTGCTCGGAGCAATTGAATCGCTTCTCTCAGCCGTTGTTGCCGATGGTATGACGGGAAACAGGCACCGTTCTAATATGGAATTGATTGCGCAGGGAACTGCGAATATTATTACTCCGCTGTTCGGCGGCATTCCTGCCACCGGAGCAATTGCAAGAACTGTTACAAATATAAAGAACGGCGGTAAAACTCCCGTAGCAGGATTAATACATGCTGTTGTATTATTGTTAATAATGCTCTTCTTCGGAAAGTACGCAGGGATGATTCCATTATGTGTGCTTGGAGCTATACTTGCCGTGGTTGCTTATAATATGAGCGAGTGGCGAGAGTTTAAAGCGCAGCTGAAAATGCCAAAGAGCGATGTTATAGTTTTGCTGACAACTTTTTTCCTGACTGTTGTTTTCGATTTAACAGTGGCGATTGAGATAGGAATGGTGCTCTCTGCATTCTTATTTATGAGAAGGATGGCAAGCGTTACAAATATGGGAATTTTAACAAGGGAGTTTGAAGAGAATTTGACGGAGGAATACGGTGATAACTCAATTGCAGGGAAAGATATACCGAAGTACGTTTTGATTTACGAAGTAAACGGACCGTTCTTCTTTGGCGCAGCAAGTAAATTCAAAGAAGCTGCCAGAATTATTGAAGACAGGGTGAAAGTATTTATCATGAGACTAAGAAATGTACCGGCGATTGATTCAACAGGTATTACCACGATTGAAGACTTTTATGAAGACTGCCAGAAAAATAAGATTACTTTAGTTCTTTCGGGAATTCATGCACAGCCATTATTTGCTGCTGAAAAAGCGGGCCTTCTTGAAAAAATCGGAATAGATAATTGCTGCGGAAATATTGACGATGCATTGAACAGAGCAAGAGAAATTCTGGGACTTGAAAAGCAGGAAGTTAAGGCAGCAAGAGAAAGCTCTATTGAGAGATAAAATCTTAAATAGTCAGAAAATAAAGTGAACTGTAAAGCCACAATTTTGTTTACTTTAATTTAATCTAAAAGTTATATATTTGTTAAAGTTCTTTAATTAAACTGAGCGTATTAAATCCAAAAGACTCATATTAGCCGCACTGATAATAAGTGAAATTGTTACGGCCGTTCTCTTAACATATCTCAGATATAAAAATCAGGACATGCCTCTGCGCAGTTTTGATTTAATGAAAACGGGCAATATAATTTCTTTGTTCTTTTTCGGAATTCCCATCCTCATACAAATAATTTTATTTTTTAAGAAATATCCCTTAAATTCTGGCGCACTCTTCGTACTTTTTTTTCTCTCAATAATTTCCAACATATTTATTGTTGCAACTTTTTATTTTTATCAAAAAGATATTAAGATAATTTTATATTCATTCAGCCTGCTGGTTAATTTTATAATAACATCAGGCTCTATAGTAATTATCACATCTCGTTTAAAAAAACTGTATGTGTTTAGAACTATATGGCTCAATCTTTTTTTAATACCGGTTCTTTTGCTCATTGTCTTCTTCAAAGTTTACACTTTTAAAGATGATGCTGAACAGTATGCAGACGGAGAAAAAAAAGCAGATGCAGGTGTTATTCTTGGAGCAGCAGTATGGGGAGGTAACAGACCTTCGCCTGTACTTCGTGAAAGAATTAATAAAGGTTTCGAAATCTACGACAGGAAAAATGTTAGGACACTTGTGCTTACAGGAGGCGGCTCACCTAATGAAATGACAGAAGGTGACGTTGCAAAAAATGAACTTGTGAAATACGGAGTCGACCCTAAGAATCTAATTGTTGAGAATTCTTCGAACTCTACAATTGAACAGTTACAATATGTAAGAAATTTATTATATACATCGCGCAACTGGAAAAAAATAATATTAATATCCGATAACTATCATTTATTTAGGTGCAAACAAATATGTTCGTTCTATAATATAAACGCAGATGCAATTTCATCCGATACACCACTCTCCACTGAAGGAGGAGTAACTTTCTGCATAAAAGAGAGTTTCGCCTTAGTTGAGTTCTGGTTTTTTGGAATAGGTTAAAAAATAGTTTAATTCATAATATAATTACTTAATACAAAACAAAAAAATGCCGCAAACCCGAAGACATATCAGAATTAAAGTGATGCAGATTTTATACGCTCAATCTATGAACGGTGACCCAATAGAAATGGTGATGAAAGACTTATTATCCGATGTAGAGGATAAGGAAAATAAACAATTTGCTGAGGACCTTATTCATTATATTCTCGATAATCTAAGCACGATAGAGGAAATAGTCGATAAAAAAGTTGAGAACTGGGAAGCGGAAAGAATGGCTTATCTGGATAAAGTGATTCTGAAAATCGGCGTGGCAGAGCTATTGAATTTTCCTGAAATACCGCCGAAGGTTACAATCAATGAGGCGATTGAGATTGCAAAAGATTTTTCTTCCAAGAGCAGCGGTAAATTTGTTAACGGTGTGCTTGATGCAATCCTCGAAGACCTGAAAAAAGAAGATAAGCTCAATAAGACAGGACGCGGGCTGTTAAATCTTGAGAAAAAGGGCGGAGCCAAAAAATAGTTCTTGAAGTAATTTTATTTTTTACTCATCTCATCCATAGAAATGAAAAATAAAAAACAAATTTTCTACTGGTCGCTTTTTGATTTTGCAAATTCGACTTACGCTGTAATTATTCTTGCCTTCGTTTTTGCTATTTATTTTACAAGCACGATTGCAGAGGGAAAACCCATAGGTGATTTTTACTGGTCGCTGGGTATAAATATAGCGATGATATTTTCAGCTGTATTAAATCCTGTTTGCGGCGCGCTGGCAGATTACTCAAACAGCAAAAAAAAGTTTTTATTATTTTTCACAATTCTTGCAGTCGTCCCGACTGCTTTAATGTATTTCACAGGTCCGGGTACAATAGTTTTCGCCCTAGTGCTTTTAATTTTCTCCAACATTGGATTTCAGACCGGGCTAACTTTTTATGATGCCTTCATAAAAGAAATTACAGAAGAAAAATATTACAATAAAGTTTCGGGTATAGGATATGCTGTCGGTTATGCAGGCTCGCTGATTTCGGTTGGATTAGTATTTCCACTGAAAGATAATCCGAATTTATTGTTTCTTGTATGCGCAATTATGTTTTTTGTTTTTTCACTCCCGTTGTTTTTATTCCTGAAAGAAAAAAGACCTGCAAGAGAAGAGAAAAAAATTAATTACTTTACTTATGGGTTTTCGAAAACAAAAGCAGCTCTAATAGAAGTCGGAAGATTCAGTAATCTGAAATATTTTTTAATTTCATATTTCTTTTACATAGATGCAGTAAATACTATAATATTTTTTTCGGGTATTTATGCAAAGAAAACTTTGGAATTCAGCATTACTGAGCTTGCAATATTTTTTCTTGTGGTTCAAATAACGGCTTTGCTCGGCTCATTATTGTTTGGATTTATCGGCGACAAAATCGGAATAAAAAAATCTTTAGTATTTACTATAATAATGTGGACTCTTATAACTGCAGCGGTATTCGTTACTGATGATAAAAATTCGTTTTTTATTATCGGAGCATTTGCGGGAACATTTTTAGGAGCTACACAGAGCCTTTCAAGAACTATGATGGCAAAACTTACACCTGATAATTTAAAGACGACTTTCTTTGGCCTTTATGCATTACTAGAGAAATCTTCAACTCTGCTTGGACCTTTAACCTTCGGACTTGTTTCATGGCTTTCAGGTTCACAGAAAATGGCAGTGCTTTCAGTTGGATTTTTTTTCCTCGTTGGTATGTTACTTATAAGGAAGGTTAAAATGGAAAACAAAATTATTACAGATTAAAAAAGAATGACTGAAATAAAAAATACAGAGAATCTTATAAAATTACTGGATGATAGCGATACTTTTGTATACCAGCACGTAAAAAGTAAACTTATGGAGATTGGCAATGATGCTTTACCGGCATTATTAATGAGCCTGACCAATGATAATCCTATATTGAATGAGAGAATAAAAAACATAATAGACGAAATATACTTTAATGAGGTTGATACTAAATTCAAAGAGTTGTCCGAAAAGAAGGAAGGAATTTTAGAAGAGGCTGTTTTTCTTATTGCTAACTATGGTTATCCTGAAATGGATATGAAGAAGTATCAAAGTGAGCTTGATGAAATGAGTACAAAGCTGAATTTATCAATCGATAAAATGAAACTGAATCCTTTGATACCTCAGGATGACCCGCTGCAGATAATAAAAATTATAAATCACTTTTTGTTTTATCAACAGGGATTTAAAGGGAATACGGAAAATTTTTATGAACCTGAAAACACTTTCTTCAATGATGTGATGGACAGGAAGAAAGGAATACCTATCAGCTTATCTATTCTGTACCTGCTAATATGTAAGAGACTGAATCTTCCTACATACGGAGTAAATTTACCTGCTCACTTTATTATAAAATACGTCGATGAGAGAGACGAGTTTTATATTGATCCCTACAATAACGGTATAGTGATCTCAAAAAGTGAGGCAATAAAATTTTTAAGCAGAATTGGATTAACAAAAGAAGACTTTGATAGTATCTCATTTTTAAAAATTGCTGATGATAAAGATATTATTAAAAGGTCATTGAACAATCTTGTTAATATTTATACTCGCTCAGGCGACACACACAAAACCGAACAGCTCAAAAAAATAATGAGCTATTTTGAATAGCGGCTATTTTATACTGCTCCCTAAAATAATAGCCGCCATGGAGAAAGGAAAATTATTTTCTATGCATTGTCGAAGTTATAGACCGCAATACAGATCTGAATTTTGCTAACAGGAAAATATAATTTTGTTTTAAGCTGATAAGAAGTGCTTTCTCTTCTACCGCCATTTCATTTTTTGGAAGTTCCCATCCGGGATATACTTTTGTCTCATTTAATATTACTGACATAACTTTTTAAATTAAGAATTATAAAATATCTCACGGCTTTTTTAAGTAAGCCGTGAGAAGTTTATTAATAAATTATTTAACCAGTACCATCTTTCTGATGGAATTGTTTTCGTTAGTGGTCAATTTATAGAAGTATACTCCGGAAGATAAATTTGATCCGTTAAATTCTATAGCATGGTAACCTGCTGTATAAAGCTTCCCTGAAATTAATTCAGCAATCATTCTTCCGGTAACATCAAATACGGCAAGTGTTACGTTTGTATTAAACGGAAGCTCGAAATTAATTTTTGTAACAGGGTTGAATGGATTAGGGTAGTTCTGTGCTAAACTGAATTTTCCCGGAACACCAATAATTACTTCGCTAGTGAGATAATAGTATTTGCTGGTTCCATTGTAATCAATTTGCTTTAATCTATATGAATATGTTCCTGTTGCAAGGTTGTTATCTGTATAGGAATAACTTATTTCATGATTAGCTGTTCCGTTTCCCTTTATAAATGCAACTTTATTCCATTCAGTTAAAGGAGATTTTCTTTCTATATCATATCCGGCATTGTTAAGTTCGCTCTGAGTGCGCCAGTTTAATATTACATTGCTTCCTGAAACTGAGGAGCTAAACAATGATAATTCAACTGGTAATGCACCGTTACCCATCTGACTGTAAAGTCCGGTTCCGCTTCCTACAAGCAGCTCATCATAGTAAAGCATGTTTATTTGTGTTCCTGTTGGATAAGTGTATCCTGTTTGCCATGTGCCTGCTGCATAATCTCCGGATAAATAATAAACAACATTATCTGCTGCTACGAAGACGGAATCCGGTCCGATTGTAATCGCTTTGCCGGTCATCCCGGGTGTTATAGGAAATCCTGTTACAGAAAATGCAGACCATTTATTTGTGCCGGAAATTATTTTGTAATATGCTATAGGGTGATTTACCCCTGCATCTGTTCCGCATGCGTACACAGTATCGCCTGTAACACTAACAGCTAGATCAATTATTGTAGCAACAATCTGATAACCTACAGTTGTATGTGTGCCATCCATATTTTGCGCAGGCGTCCAGTTATTTCCTGATTTTGTTAATCTGTAAAGAGCAACACCTTGCGGAGAGCTTAGATCGTACGATACTCCTACATATGCAACTGTATCAGTTCCTTCGATAGAGAAAACAATATCGTTGACATCAACATCCTGGCCGTCAGCCCCTGCCTCAATGTGTATCTGGCTCCAGTTAGTTCCTGCATTAGTAGTGTAAAACAATCCGCCTTTATTTGTAGATGATTGAGAGTATCCTGCGAAAACTATACTGGAGTTATAAGGGCAAACTTCAATTGCTTCAACTACACTTGAGCTTGCAAAGCTATAAGGCGCATCTTCTGCAGTAAACATTCTGTTCCAAGTGCTTCCATTATTTGTAGTTTTATAAACTCGCACATTGCCTACATAAGCTGTGCTTGTGTCATTTATATTCATATCTGCTGAGTAATATGGCGAGCCGTCTCCGTTTGGAAACATTGCATTTGACCATACAGGTGTTGTCTGATAGTTGTACACTTTTCTGACACCTGATTTTGAAGCTATCCAGGCATTAGATTTAGAAGTGTTCATATCACAATCATTTACTTGCACTGCTTCCACTCCATTATCAATTTCAAAAATAGTAGCGCCGGAATTTGTTGAAGCTGCAATTCCCTGATCGGATGTTAAATATACCAGTGTTGATTTATTCGGATCAACAATATTTGTTCCGTCGTTTGAATGTGTTTCCAATCCTGTATTGCCAAAGTTAACCCACGTCGTTCCCATATCGGAACTATAGCAAGCAGCAAAATAAACGTAATAACTTGAAGGTGTCCCGCCGCATACAATATTAGGCCCGTGTGTTCCTGTTATGCCTGTATTTATTGTAGTCCATGAAGTACCGTCATCAGTTGAGTTAGCGACTCTTTTACCGGATGAAGCCCCCCCGACAAATAGTTTTCCATCCGGACCTATCCCAAAAGCTTTCCATGTCAGGGAGGCTGATAATGTTGCTAAAGATATACTTGAAAAAGTTGTTGCGCCTGTGAAGGCATTGTAATCAGTTGATGATTTATAAAGCTTTGGAGCTGTGCCTTCTCCGAATGCATAAATTCTGTTGTTAGATTTGTTTATACATATTGTCGGATTAGACAATGAAGCAATAGTTACGGAACCAGTTTCTGTGTAAACCCCCGAAGTACTTATTGTACCGTAGTGAAATTGAGTCGAGTTTTTAATAAAAAACATATAAGACCTATAAACTAAGAGGCTGTTAATATTTCCCGATGAGACAGTATTAACAGTTGAGGACGATGGGTGCGAAGAAAGTAAACCCGTTTGATGAATGAAGAAAATATAACCTGATGCGCTATCCGCAGCAATTTTTTGAATTGCGCTTCCGTAGTTTGCTGAAGCATTCAGCCCGGGCATTACCGTAAAATCACTAAATGTAGTTGTGCCGCTTCCGCTGTAAACATCGGCATAGAATAATGAGTTTGCGCTTTCAGTGGAAATAAATATACGGGTAGTATCTGTAGTTTTCGCATATGTTGAAATACAGTTAATACGACCTCCGTAGATACTTTCCACTTCCGGAGCTGATAGCTGCGCAAATGAATTCATACTTAATGCAAATACAAGTATGAAAGCTAAACTGAATTGTAGAAATGTTTTGTTCATTTTGATATTCTCCTTTTAGAAATTTTTCTAATTATTTTTTTAGCATTACCCAAAGCCGTTGGGTTAAAAAAAATAAGCCCGAAAATTTTCTAAGACTTTAAAGCAAGATACTCCGGGCGTTTCATGATTAAGATACAGCGAGAGCGGAGCCGTGCTCTGCGCTTATCCGTTAAGATTACGCCCGGGACAAACTTATTGGAAGTATTATCTGAGAAGCTTCCATGGGAGATGGAAAGTTGTCTGACTTGATTGGAATAATTTGTGAATTCTAAAATCATTTTTGGCTCCTGATTTTTTGTTTAACTACTTGTTACAAACATATCACCATTATACTTGCAAATCTAAATCAAATAATATATTTTTCTTGCATATAAAACTTATATATTCTGATTAAACAATATAATAAAAGTAATTCAATAGCTGATTTTAACTTTATTCTGCAATATAAGGCAATTCCTTATAATGTGAGAAAAGAGTTCTATTATAAGCTAAAATGGAATAACTCTTCTAAATCTGCAAAGAGAATAAAACTCATTGAAATAATTGAAAGATATATTTCACAGAAAATTAAACCCAAATGGGATAGAGAAGCTATTGCTAAAAAAATCGGAGTTACCAAAGAATCTTATTTTTGTCTGAAATGCAGGCTGCTTCAATCTTTAAGAGAATATTACTTTAACTGGAAAGAAATTGAAAAAAAATTAACGGATAAAAATAACAGAAATAATAAAACTGATTCTTTAGAGTTTACTATGGTAAAAGTGAGAAAAATGGTCGAAATTGGTATGATGCGAAAAGCGAAGAATACACTTTTCAAAGTTGAAAAAACTATTTCAAGCTCAAAAAAACTGAATGCAGAAAATGCTCTCTTGCTTTCCGAAATTTATGAGTATCTTTTAATATATTATCACAGGCAAAGGAATAAGCTGAGATTTAATATTATTTATAAAAAACTTAAATCGCTTAGCTTACAAAAAATTCGTTTTACAAAAGTGCAAAAAGAACTATTACAAATAAGAGTTAACATTGGTAACGCTTTTTCTGAAATATTTTTAGTCCGTTCTGATAAAAGTAACGAAACTGCTTTGCAAAATTATGTAGATGCATCAAAGCTGGCTAAGAAAATAAACAACGATAAGTATTATCTAAAAATGCTTTTTTATGCGGGAAATATTTATCATGAAACAGGAAAGATTGAACATGCAAATAAAATTTTTACGGAAGGTTATGATTTTGCTTCTCAAAAAAAGCTTACGAATGCAAAAAACGTTTTTCATACTAAACTGATGCTGCTTAGTTTTTTAAAGGATAACAGTAAGGCAGGTGAATATGCAGAGACAGCTGAAAAATATTATAGTTATGCTATTAAAAATCCAACCGATGTCGATTTCACAATGCATATTCTTTTTCACTATCTTCGCTTTGTTTCTTTTGAAGGATATGGAGCTAAGTTTAAATTTCTAAGTGAAGAGCTTGTTGATAGATTATTCTTGTATCTAAGAAAAGCCGATGCAGTATTCAGATGGTATGCACTTGAGGCTGATAAGTATATTGAAGATTTACGTTTCTGGTATGAAGAAAACGGAGATGTAAAAATGAGGGTAGATGAATATGTTCTGAATTCCTTTGAAAATTTTAACTATGGAGCTTTACTAAAATTTGGTAAATTTTACAGTTACGACCAGCTGGCATTTTTGTATGTAACTCAGGTGGAAATTGAGTTCTGGAAGGGCAGGAAATGTAATTTTGAAAATGCAAATTATTACATAGATAAGCTGAAACGAATTGGTAAAAAAATAAGTTCATATTCCAATACGGGTATGCCGGATTTATTAAGGGTATGTCTGAAAATAATGGAAGAGAGTTTGTATAAAAAATCAGGCGAAGTTTTTATAAAATATCTTCCCGAACTAAAAGTTCTTTTCAGTAATCTTCAAAGCAAAGAAAAAAATTATAATCTCAGCAACGAATATTCATTTTTACATTGCACAGCTGAAATTTTAAATGTTGTTGAGTTTAAACAAATGGTAAAATCATTCGAGAAATGGATTAGATTAAACCAACCGGGTATATTTGAAGAACTGCTTCAGGTGAATCAGAAAAAAATAGCTTCGTAAAATTATAATTCATATTATAATAGACTTGAAACTAGGCTCACAAAAATATTATTTTCAATCTGTAAAAATAAATTAAACTATGAAAACATTACTACTCGCGCTCTTCTCAATCTTTCCAATTCTATTTTTAAGTGCACAGGAAAACCACTCCTGCTGTGATGAAGATGCCGTGACAAAATTTTCACGACTCGGAAAGGACAGAAGCTTTGTTGCAGCACATAATGAACCCGGCGGATTTAAGTTATCAAATCCACAGGGAACAATGATAACGTTCAAAACACCTGATGGAAAAACAGGAAATGGGTACGAAGTAAAAGCCTCAACTCCAACTAATAAATATCTTTTAGTTTTTCATGAATGGTACGGTCTGAATGATTATATAAAGCAGGAATGTGAAACATGGTCTGCAGAGCTTGGCGTAAATGTTATTGGTATAGATCTATATGACGGTAAAGTTGCCACTAATAACCAGGAAGCTTCACAATATGTTCAGAGCGTTCAGACTCAGCGCGGTTTGGATATTATTGCAGGAGCAAGAGATTATGCACCTGCAGATGCAATCTTTGCAACCTTAGGATGGTGCTTCGGCGGTGGATGGTCAAATCAGGCAGCTATTCTTCTTGGAGACAGATGCAAAGCATGTGTCATTTATTACGGAATGCCCGAAGATAATTTAGAAAAACTTGCAAAGCTTACTGCGCCGGTTTACGGAATATTTGCATTAAACGATGGCCATATTAATCAGGATATTGTAAAGAAGTTCGAAGAGAACATGAATTCTCTTGGAAAGAAAGTTACAATAAAAAGTTATGATGCTGCTCACGGTTTTGCAAACCCTTCAAATCCTAAACATGATGTTACAGCAACTGCCGATGCTAAGGCGTTGGTTACTTCATTTTTGAAAGAAAATTTTTAATATAACCTTTATCTCATTATGAAAAGATTTTTATCTCTTACGGTTCTGATCTTTGTATTTTCATCTGTAAGTTTATTTGCTCAGGACACAATAAAAATATTATCGTGGAATCTGCTGGGATATAAAGCTGCTCCGAGCAGCCGCGACCAGTACTTCAGAAAAGTAATTAAAGCCGTTGACCCAGACATTATAGTTGTAAATGAAATTGACGGACAAAGTACGGTAACAGGATTTTTAAATAACTGCGCTAATTACTACATTCCAGATTTATATAAGGCTACAACTTATATTAACGGTTTCGATACTGATAATGCTTTGTATTATAAATCAACAAAGCTGCAATTTACATTAAACTATGCTATCAGTACACCACAAGGCAGAGATATTAATCTCTTCATTATGAAACACATCCGGCAGGATGTTACGTTCAATGTTCTTGGATGCCACTTAAAAGCCGGAAACACTGCAACGGATGCACAGCGTCGTGCAGGTGAGTGCACGGCATTGAGAGTATTTACAAATTCTCAAGCCCCAGGTACATACAATATAATAGTGGGGGATTTTAATCTTTATGCTTCAACTGACTCAGCATACAAAGTACTTACAACTATAACACCGGGCAATACAGGACATTTTATAGATCCGAACCCGCTGACAGGTACATGGAATAATTTTAACTATCGTGCATTCCATACACAGTCTACAAGAACAAGACAGCTTCCTGATTCAGGCTCTACAGGAGGAATGGACGATAAATTTGATTTAGTATTATATTCCAAGGGAATTGCTGACGGAACAGGAGCAGTAACATATATACCAAATTCATATAAACCTTACGGTAATGACGGCAATCATTACAACGATTCCATAAATAAACGTCCTAATACTGCAGTGCCTGATTCAATTGCCGATGCATTACATTATGCATCGGATCACTTGCCGACTGTATCGTTGTTCAGAATTTACAACGGAGTTTCAGTAAATCAGATTGGAAGCGTAGTACCTGATAAATTTGAACTGAAACAGAATTATCCGAATCCTTTTAATCCTGAAACAAAAATAAAATTCGACATACAAAAAAGCGGATATGTAAGGCTATCTGTATACAACTCGCTTGGGCAAAAAATAACTGATTTGGTTAACCAAAATTTATCAGCCGGAGAATATGAAGCTAACTGGAATGCCAAAGATTTTGCCAGCGGAATTTACATTTACAGATTAGAAACGGATAACTTTACCCAGACAAAGCAAATGCTTTTAATAAAATAATTTTTAATAATTCGCTATATGAAAAATCTTTTTGACGATTCACCCCGGCAGGAAATACTAGACCGTATAAATAAGCTTACAGCTGATTCAAAACCCCTATGGGGAAAGATGAGTGTTGCGCAGATGCTGGCACATAACGTAATACCAATGGAGCTTGCACTTAATAATAAAAAGCCCGCAAGACTTTTTATGGGTAAAATCATTGGGGGATTTGTAAAGAAAGTTTTGTTAAGTCCTAAGCCCTTTAAGAAAAACAGTTTCACACCTAAAGAATTTAAGATAGATACGGAACAGGATTTTACTGAACAAAAGAATAGAGTGCTTGAAACTATTAACAAGTTCAAAAAAGGGGCGATAACAGACAAAGTCCATCCTTTCTTCGGAGAAATGTCCGAGGAAGAATGGGGACAACTTCAATACAAACATCTTGATCACCATCTTCAGCAGTTCGGAGTGTAAATTTTAACCAAACATGATATACAGGATAGCTGCAAAAGGAATACTCGAGCAGGATAATAAAATTTTATTTGTACAATACTCCGATACTAAAGGAATATATTATTCTTTGCCCGGAGGAAAACACGAAACAGGAGAATCTTTAGCTGATACTGTAGTCCGTGAGTTCAAAGAAGAAACCTGCCTTGATGTGAGAACAGAAAAAATTGTTATGATAAGGGAATTTATTTCTAATAACCCCGATGTAGAAATATGGTCAGGAGGAATTCATCAGGTAGAAACTATTTTTATGTGCAGTCTCCTGGATAATAATCAAAAAGTAGGAGAGGCGACAGTACCTGATACTGGTATGCACTGTACAAAGTGGATTTATAAAAACGATTTAAAAAATTTCAGAATTTATCCTACTAACGAACTTGCCGAAATCCTAGAAAAAAATAGCATTGCTTACCTCTTCACAAATTCTTGATAAAAAGTATTTTGTTATTGTTAGACTAAGCTGTATGCTGCCTCTGCAGGAAGTGATACAGCCAAAAGTTTCTTTTCAATATTTCCCAATTCATCTTTAAAATTTTCACGATACGTTGCGGTTTCATTGCTCATCTTATCTGCTAATTTTTTATAATACTCAATTCCACTTATAAGGTTTTCTCTGAATTTTTCGTAATATTTCCATTGCAAAGCAGAAATCTTTTCCATACTGTCATTGATTTTATTTTTAAAATAATCAGTATAGAGATTGAGTTCGTTAATAAAAATGTTGGGTCTGCAAATATTGTTAAGTAGGTTTTTTCTTCCATAGATATGGTCAACCATTTCTTTCAAAGAAAATACTCCCGAGAAAAAAGAAAGATTAGGTCCGGGACATATACTTACTGCATTAGCTTTGTTCGGTACAGGAATTCCGTTTTTCAGGAAAACTGTTGCGCTTAATCCGCTGCAGATACATTCTTTCTCAGTAACAATGGAAATTTGTTTTGCCAATTCTTCCTCTGAAAGATCTTGTGACTGAAGCTGTTTTATTTTCAGATTCTGATATTGTCTGGATGCAGTGCATATTGGTTTTTCCGTGAATTCAGTATTGAATGTAAGATATTTTACGGGGCACGGACTGCCGGGTCTTCCTTTTGCAATTCTATCTTTTCTTTCAACGTTAGCTGAACTCTTTCTGAAATTATTAAACATTATTCCCAGCGGAGAGGCATTGCTTAAATAATAATCTTCCTTTTGGGCTGAGCTTAATAAATTTAAAGTTTCTTCATCTACATTTGTTACTTCCGGCACCAGCAAAAAGGGGCTTCCCCAGCCTGTGCTGTCAACTTCATAATATTCTCTAAGGAAGTCACTTTCATTACTGGTTCCGATGCCTCCCTGAACTGTAATTTTTACAGCAGGCTTATTTATGAAAGTAATTTTATTCTTTTGCTTCAGAGCTTCATTGCATTGCGCAAACAACTCTATGGAAAGTTTTTTCTTATTTAATTTAAATTCTTCCAATATAGGTCCTAATAAAAATCCGTCCGTAGCAAATGCATGACCCCCGCAATTTAATCCTGATTCTATTCTGTATTCTGATACCCACAAGCCTTTCTTTGCCAGGAATTTGCCCTGTATATAAGCTGAACGGTAATCGCTGACTTTCAAAGTGATTTTCTTTTTTATATTGCCCCTTACATCGGGGAAAAAGTCATTGAATGTTTCGCAATAAGAATATAACCGGGGATTCATTCCTGCCGAAAAAACAACGGAAGAACTTAATTCACTTTTTGCAAATCCTCTTAATGCAGACATAGCATCTGAAAACTCCGGTGATAAATCATCACCTGTTTTAGAATAGTTGGTCTTATCAACCTTTGCCATTATATTTACATCAATGGCTCCCGGTACAATTTTGCTTCTTAGATATTCCTGAATAATATTTTTTGATTCAATATTCTTCATTCCCTTCATATCATAGAAAAGAATTTTTAAAGGCGATCTATCAGGGAGAAGTTCAAAATATTTATATATTTCTTTTCCTGCTTCAAAGGTTTCAGATTTTAATTTTTCAATTTGTCCCGATACAGTTTTTCCTAAGTAGTTAAGATATGCAGTTATTCTCTTTGCACGTGAGTCAATTTCTGATAGAGGAATAGGAGTAAAGTGTGAATTTTCTTTATTGGTATAGAATTTCCTTACATTTCCGAAGCGTGCAACTTTCAAAGGTGTGTCAATTGTGAAGGCTAAACCCATGACCGGAATATGAAACGAGTGAACCGATTCAGTATTCATGGCTGTTAATTATTTGGTCAAATATTATTACACCTTAAGGTAAGTATAAAAATTATTATTAGCTACTGACTATCTTCTACGTAGTTATTGGTATGTGACGATTTTCTTAAAAAACTCAATTATTTTTTATACTGCTGAATATACTCTTTTATCCTTTGAATTCTGTTCTCAGGATTTGGATGTGAGCTTAAAAATTCCGGTGATTTATTTTTTCCCGAAGCATCATTCAAAATTTCCATTACTTCTATCATAGCTTCAGGCTTATATCCGCTTTCAACAAGATATTTTACTCCGTATTTATCTGATTCAATTTCATCGTCTCTGCCATATTTAAGATTTACCATTTGACCTGCGTATTGGGCTACCATTCCCTGGTCGTATCCGCCACTTGCAACCTGAGTTGCCTGCACAAGCTGCTGAGTAAGCTCCTGCTTAGCCATGTGCTCTGAGCCGTGACGGTTTATTACGTGTCCAATTTCATGACCAAGTACTCCTGCTAGCTGGTCTTCTGTTGTAAGAAGTTTATACAGACCCATTGTAATAAAAACCTGTCCTCCCGGTAAAGCAAAAGCATTAACCGTTTTGTTGTCTGCTAGTAAATAAAATTCAAATTTAAAAGGAGACTTACCTGCCTCTGTACTGCTTAATACTCTATTCCCGACTTTATCTATGTAAGCATTCAGTTTGGAATCACGTGCTTCACCTCCCATTTCCTGAATAAGCTCAGGAGCTGCCTGAAGACCTAATTGTATTTCCTGGTCGACGGATAAACTGACTCTTTGCTTTTCACCTGTTATGGGATTGGTTTCAGTTTTGCTGAAATAGGTTATTACACCTATGATGGCAATGATAATTGCTATAACTATACGGCCTTTGAAATTATTCATTTTCTGTGTTTTCTTTCTGCTTATCTAACTTTTTAAATGTGTTTTCCGTTCCTTTAAAAATCAATCACCTGTAGATATTATTCCGTCATTTTCAAAAAGCATAATGACGGTCTTTTGAGGAGCACGCGGGCAGTGCATGACTCCTTTTGAAATTGTTATTCCCTGCATAGGATTTAATTCTACCGTTCTTCTTTCACCGCTCTCTTCTATGTCCATCAGTAATTTTCCTTCAAGTACGAAGAAAAATTCGTCTTCATTATCGTGTTTATGCCAGTGAAATTCGCCCTCAATTATAGCAAGTCTTACAAGACTATCATTAACCTTTGTCAGAGTATAGTTTATCCATTTCTCTTTGTTTTCTTTTACAATTTTTCCTACATCGATTGTTTGCAGATGTTCAAATTTTATTCCCTTAAGTATATTATAATTTTTTTCTTCACTCATAATTTTATAATTATAAAAATGCCGCGAATGAAAATTCATTCACGGCAATTAATATTAAAGATATTTTTTAAGAACTATTTTACTAAATTCATTTTCTTTGTTTCTGAAAAGTCTTTTGTAGTAAGTGTGTAAAAATAAATTCCGCTCGACAATTCAGAACCGTCAACACCGGCATTGTAGTAACCTGCTTTTACAAATCCATCCAGATAAGTTCCTACTAACTGACCCAGCATATTATATACTTTAAGACTTGCAAAGCCGTCTTTAGGAATTGCAAATTTTATACTTGTCGCCGGATTGAACGGATTAGGATAATTTTGTGACAGCTCGAACTTAGCAGGGATTTCACTGCCTAAAGTTCCAATGCCTGTCGGTACAACATTACCTTGAATTCCCTGTGCCATTTCTGATGTATTAAGCACTCCGTTATCTTTAAATATTATTACACTGAACTTACAGTTACCTGCAATCCAGCCGGCATCAAGAGTGACATTAAATGTAAGCGGAATAGATTGTCCGCCGTTCCATGCACCGGAGTTTACATTGTCACCTGTCACTGTGTTAATAATATTCCTTACTGTCCAGTTATGCACCCATGTAGAACTTCCCGTGCAGTATGAATTTCCCGTCTGGGCATAAACCATATTATCTTCAGTGACAACGTAGTTCACTTTGTATTGACCTGATAAGGTAGACATTGCTGTTGCATTCAGATTTACAGTCAGCTGCTTTGTAACAGGATTATAAGTCTGATTTGTAATGGTAATTGCAACATCCGATGCCGGAGCTGTTGAGTACCTGTATTCACCGTCAGTGAAGAATGAACCCCAGCCGCTGTTTGTTCCGCGCTTTCTGTCAATCAATCCTGAAGGATATCCTGTGAAACCAAGTGCCGGAATAATTCCCTGACCGTTGAATGTTTTCCACGGGTCTGAGCTTGCTCCATGATAGGCAAGAACAACTGTTCCCGGGAATACTTGTTTTAAATGCTCAACTTCATGCTCTCCGCAAGGACACCATTGGCACCATGTCCCTGTACAATATTCTAATACTGCATTGCGAAGATTTGAAGTAACAACTAATGTGTTTGTTATTGTATCGTTTGAGTGATTCTGATCTGAGCCGTTTACAGTGTATGATTTTATTGTATAAGTTCCCGGTGTTGCAAAATTGAAATTTGGAAATGTAAGTACCTGTGATGCACCGGGAGCAAGATTGCTTACAGGCATTGTATTTGTATATCCGCCGGGAGAAATTGTTGTTGTAACATCAAACGAAGAAGATGACGTTCCATAATTTCTAACCGATACTTTAGGTCCTTTTTGTTGAGGTGTTATTCCCCATTTTGGATCGGATATACTGTTCACTCCAATATCAGAACTAAAAGGTGTTCCAATTCTCACATTATCCATGTATAAATTATTTCCGAATGCAGTCACTGCAGAGAACTTTACTTTGTTTGTTCCTACCGGAAGCGCATAAGATTTTGTAGCCCATTGAGAAGCAGTTGGTTTAAAAAGTCCCTGAGTAGGATTACCGGTTCTTAATGGTCCCGAAGCTCCGCCTAATAAAGAAATTAGTAATGTCCATGTACTGCCGTTATCTGTGGATGTGTAAACTTCCAGTTTATCCTGTTCATTAGTTGCAGGGGCATACGCATGATCGAACTTCACCGAGTCGCCTGCCCCGGATACAGAGAAGCTTCTTGTGATTAAATCGAAGGTTCCTGATTGATAATCATAAAAATCAAACATAGCTGATGCAGAACCGTTTCCATAGCCGCTGCAATAAGATGTTCTTATCCAGTCATAAGAACCTGTATGAGCAAGTGTCCATCCGGAAGGTGGGAAGGACGTATTTTCAAAGTCTTCTATAAGACTTACTGCAGCATAAGATTTACTGCTACTAAAAATTAACAAGAATGCTGTCATTATGAGAAAGGATTTAACAGCAATCCCGATAGTAAAATTTGGTTTCATTACTATTCCCGCTTTTAAGTTGAACTCAATTATACAACTATTCTTTTTTAATTTAAAGAAGAATTTAACGGGGGAATGTAATCCTCCTTATTAAAACTAAGTCTTTATAAGAAGGATTAAGAAGGTTTAAAATTATTTTACCAGCATCATTTTTTTTGTTTCTGTAAAATCTCCGGCTGTAAGTTTATAAAAATATGTTCCTGCCGGTAAGTTCTCCGCATTAAAATTTATCTGATAACTTCCGGCTGTATAAAAAGTAGTGGCAAGTGTCTGTATTTCTTTTCCAAGATTATCAAATAAAACTAATGAGACATTCCCTGCTTTATTGACTTCAAAGCTTATTACTGTTGATGGATTAAAAGGATTCGGAAAATTCTGATTCAACCTGTAATCTTTTACTGCCTCAGTATTTTCCTCTACACCAATAGAGCCAGGAGCAAATATTCTTGCGAAGTTTTTTGCAAATTCATATCTGGTAGTATGACAGGTTGTGGTGTTATCCCAATTAATTGACCATGTCATCATACCTCGCAAAGTAGGATAAGAATTCACTCGTGTGTATGTACCGGGTTTCGGACCTGTTCCCATCAAGTACTTAATAGCTGCTCTAACAGTATCAGGATGAATAAACGAACCCGCTCCTGCTGCGCCTGTACATGCAGGCAAGCCGACGGCAACCTGGTCAGCTCTTAGTCCTGCGAACTGTCCGCCTGCTGTATTGAATCCATGAATGACGGCTTCAGTCATTGCTACTATAAAATCTGCAGTGCCCTGATTGTAAATTCTTCCGTCAATTCCAAACATGCTTCCGCTATTGTACAATTGTACATGGAGTATATCTATAGAATCGCGCAGCGCGTGAATGATAGGAAGATACGCTCCCCATATATTGCCGAATCCCGACATCCCCCCCTGAACATAAGCTGTTTCAGGAGCCATAGTCAGATACATTTTCTTATGATGTGTATTGCGGAAATTTGTCATTAATTGTTTGATACCGTTAATCAGATTTATTATTTTCGCATCGATAGGATTTGAAATTGTTCCTCCGGTAAGTGTAGTAGAGTTTTCAAGATCTATATCAATTCCATCGAAGTGATATGTATTTATAATAGAAGTCATCGAGCTAACAAATGTATTCATCTGTGAGGCATCGTTAAGGATAACCTGTGCAGTTGCACCGCCTATGGAAATAACTACTTTTTTCCCTTTTGCTTTCATGCTGTCTATCTGTGAAATCAATGTAGACTGTGAAACTGCATCGGGAGTGAACGTCATATTGTAAGTGGTTCCGCCCGCAGGAATTGCAAAGGATACTTCAATCACATTGTAAGTTGTATCAATCTGAGTAAGATGGATGTATGGACTTTGTGAGTCCTGCCAGTTCTGCCAGTAGCCTACTAATGCGGGTGACTGTGCTAGTACAATATTTCCGCAGAGTAAAGCAAGGAGTAAAATGAATTTCTTCATATGTGGAGTTTAAATTTCATCGAAGATAAAAACAGCAATAAATATTTGCAAATAGAAAAACTCTTTTTATACTTAATTAAAAAGTCGTTTTTAAGCTGAAGCAGTTTCTAAATATATAATTAAAAATAATTAAAGAAAGAGTAAAATACTTAGGTTTTACCTGAGTAAGTATTTTTGCCCGTTCATATTTTTTAGAATTATTTTATTGTTTATTTTTTTTATAATTGTAAATAAGCTATATTTGTATTTAAAACATTATCCTGCAGAAGTTCATTTACTTTTGAAATAATACCCGATGAAAAACAGCAAACTTGCATCGCTGCTTTCGAAGCTCTCCCAAAAAGAATTTAAGGAATTTGGAAAATTTGTCAAGTCTCCTTATTTCAATACAAATTCAAATATATTAAAGCTGTATGACTTAATTGCAAAATATTTTCCTGACTTCGAAAATGAAAATCTTACTAAGGAAAACATCTATAAAAAAATTTACCCCGGTGAGAAGTACAATGACAGCACTTCACGCGGGCTGCTCTTTCTAGCTTTAAAATTAGGTGAACAATTCCTTGCAGTTGAACGCGTTAAGCAAAAGAAAAATATCTATCAGGAATTACTCTTAACAGAACTTAATGAACGGCAGATTTATGACCTCTTTAATATACATCTGAAGACTACCCGCAATGAGCTGGATAAAGTTGAAAATAAAGATGATGAATACTTTTTTTTAAAGTACAGAGTTGAAACTCTAAAATCTATAATAGACAGCAAAGCTTTCATTCCGCTCACACAAAAAGATATCCCGGGAGATATACAAACTGAAGATACGGATAACCTGATAAATTATTTTCTGACCTCAATATTGGCAAAATACAATTACCTTATGACTAAAACAGGAAGTCTTAATGTATCACTCAATTTGAAATTTCTGGATGAAATAATTGAATACCTTAAGAAAACTGACCTGACTGAAGTTCCATTACTGAACTACCAATACAACCGGCTAATGATGTACAAGAGCGGGATGGAGGATAAATATTTTTTTACTTTAAAAAAAATTCTGTATGATGATTTTGACCGTTTATCACGAACCGAAAAATATAATTTGTTCGGCACTTTGCAAAACTTCTGTGTTAAAAAAGATAAAATCAGCGGTAAAGATTCCGAAGTTACTCAGTTCGAGCTTTACAAGTTTGCAATGGATAATGACATCTTAACCTACGATGATAAAGAGCCCCTGCATCACATGATTTTTTTCAATGTTGTAAGCTGCGCAATATATAATAATAAAGTCGAGGAAGCTAAAGAATTTATAGAAAAATATAAAAACAGGTTAGCTCCCTCACGGGCGGATTCAGCAGTTAATTTTAATATGGCTAAAATTTATTTCAAAGAGCGGGAATACAATAAAGCAATTGAGTCTCTTGCGCTTGTACATAACGACGATGTATTCTATAAAGTATTTGTAAAGCATCTATATGCAATGGTATATTATGAAAATGAAAACTTTGATGAATTAATATTATTGCTGGATGCTTACAAAAGCTTTTTAAACAGTAACAATGTTTTATCTGCAAAAATGAGAGCAGACCATCTGGAATTTGTTCTGTTTCTTTCAAGACTTACAAAGCTTAAAGAAATCCCCGATAAGGACGAACTTGAATACCTGAAGCATGAGGTAAAAAAAAGCAAAGCCATACTTGGAAACGAATGGCTTGTAAGAAGAATTGATGACCTTCTTTAATTATTTAACATATAAACAATTATGTTTGTGCCCATCTTAAATGACTCTTCCTTTTTTTCAGGCGGATCGTTATGTTCCTTTGTATCTGCCCAGCCGTCGGAGATATTTGTTTCATAAGTGTAATACATGCAAAGCCTTCCGTTTTTATAAATACCGAATCCCTGCGCCGGCTTGCCGTCATGTTCATGGATTTTCGGCAGACCGTTCGGAAATTTGAACTGAGAATTATAAATCGGATGCGAGAAAGGAAGCTCCTTCATTTCTTCATTCGGAAAAACTTTTTTTATCTCACGCTTAAAAGCTTCGTCCATTCCGTAGTCATCATCGGCATATAAAAATCCTCCGCTCTCACAGTATTTTCTTAAACGCGCAGCTTCTTCATTCGAGAAGGTAATATTTCCGTGTCCCGTAATTAAAATGAACGGATAATTAAAAATGTCATCGGAGGCAACATCGACTGAATAAAACTTCGGCTCATCTACATCTACCGTAGTATTTTTTTTCAGATAGTCCATCATGTTAACTTCTGCGGAAGGGTCGTTATACCAGTCCCCGCCGCCGGAGTATTTCAGTCTGGCAATTTTGAAGGGCGATGAATTTTTCTGCACACCGTCAGTTTGAGAGTACGAAACCGAACATACGGTTAAAAGTATTATTATAGAGGCTATGATTTTCATAATTAAATCTTATAATAAGTGTTACTTCTTAGTTGAGATATTAGTTTCATTGTAACATTATTGTAACATTTTGCTTTTTGAGTAAATTCATCATTTTTGTTTCTATGACGAATTTTTGACGGATTCTTTGATTCCGTTCGAAATTTCAACTTTCAAATTGCAAGTTCACAATTCATTCTCATCAAATTCATCAGAATTAATTTTATATGATGAATTTTTGACGGATTTTGTGATTTTGAGCTAAAATTGAGCTTTATAAAACTCATCAAAAATACTTGCGAATGATGAATTTTTGACGGATTCTTTGATTCTCTCTTATAATTGCGCTTTTAAAGAATATTTAACAATAAATTTTTTATCTATTTAAAAGCTGAACAAAGATACTCATTACAAAAATCCTTATCAAATAAATTCTCCCTATATGTAGGGATAGGGAAATTTTTGGGAATTCCTTTTTGCAAATGATTTGTATAAATTGAACAATGCTAAAGATTACGAATCTAAGAAAAACGTTTAAGAATGCCGATGGAGAGGTTTCCGATGTGATTAACATTCCGGATTTTTCATTACAGGAAAACTTTCAGCTTGCCATTTCCGGCAAAAGCGGCTCGGGCAAGAGCACATTTCTAAATCTTATTGCAGGAATAGTTTCTCAGGATAACGGTGAGATATTTTTCAACGATGAAAAAATATCTTCCTTATCCGAATCCAAACGCGATGTTTTCCGCTCAAAAAATATTGGATACGTTTTCCAGACGTTCAATCTTCTGCAGGGATTTACTGCAATCGAAAACGTTATGCTTGGAATGATGTTCGCAAACAATAACGACAGAAAAAAAGCAGAAGTTCTTTTAAATAAAGTCGGGCTTGCAAAAAAGATGAACAATAAGCCCTCTGAGCTATCAGTCGGAGAGCAGCAGCGTGTTGCCATTGCGCGCGCAGTTGCAAATTCACCTAAGCTTATTTTAGCAGATGAACCGACGGCAAACCTTGACGCAAAGAACGGTGAGCTTGCAATCGACCTTATAAAAAATATCTGCGAAGAAAATAAAATTTCCTTGCTCCTTGTATCACACGAAGCTGATATTATAAACAAGTTTGAGAATAAAATTAATTTTGAAGATATAAATAAGGCGGTAAACCAATGAGTATCTTCAAAATTGTATGGAAAAATATAAGGCAGAGAAGCCTGGCATCAGTCCTGACGATGTTTTCTATAATGCTCGGTGTAGCTCTCGTTGTTTCAATTTTAATTCTGAAGCAGGAAAGCAGCGATGCTTTCAACCAGACAGCTACGGGCTATGAAATAATTGTGGGGCCGAAAGGAAGTTCGCTTCAATTAACACTCAACACGATTTATCAGATAGGCGTGCCGATACTAAATATGCCTTATGATACTTACACAAAGTTAAAAGGTGATAAAAGAGTAAAGCTTGCTATTCCGTATGTGCTGGGAGATAATTTTAAGAATCACAGATTTATAGGAACAACGCCTGATATATTTTCCGACTTCTCTTATCAGAAAGATAAAAAGTATCAGCTGAAAGAAGGCAGGTTTTTTACAAAAGACTTTGAAGTCGTTATAGGAAGTGAGACTGCGCTCAAAACCGGTTTAAAAATCGGAGATACATTTGCCGGTTCGCACGGAGTGGAAAGCTACGAAGGCTATGAGGGTATGTTTGAACATGCTGAATTCAAGTTTACAGTTGTCGGCATATTAGAGAAGACATTTACTCCTATAGATAAAGTGATTTTTACTTCTATGAATTCCATCTGGGAAATTCATCACCATGAGGCAGAGGAAAAACTGAAGGAGAGAACAGGCGGAACGACTGATACAGCTAAACATGACGGACATAACCATGAGGGACATAATCACGATAAAGACGGGCAAAGCACTGAAGAACATTTAAAAGATTCGGATAAATCAGTAACAGCAATTTTAGTAAGTTTAAAAAGTCCTGTATTTTTTGATTTGCTGCGCAGACAAATAAATGAAAATAAATACGAAGGAATAAACGCTCAGGCAGTCATTCCGGTGTTCGAAATAAAACAGCTGTTCGATATAATCGGTAATATAAATTCAATTCTGATAATAATTGCTTACTTAGTTGTTTTCGTTGCAGTGATTTCAATTTTAGTTTCGATATACAATTCAATGAACGAAAGAAAAAGAGACATTGCAATCATGCGTTCACTGGGAGCAAGGAAGCAGACGATACTGAATATCATTCTTATAGAAGGATTTATCATAAGCTTCATAGGAGGAATTTCAGGAATAATAGTTTCTCACTTATTAATTTTTATTTTCAAAGATACAATTTCAAACATAGCGGGAATACAGATAAGCGGAACGGTATTTAATGTATTCGAGTTTTACATACTCACAGGAACAGTTTTGCTTGGCTTAATAGTTACAGTTATTCCGGCATTAAAAGCGTACAATACGGATGTGGCAGGCAATCTTGCTCCGGTCAGTTAAATGATAAAAGTTTAAATTATGAAAGAGTTAAAATCAAAAATCGCAAACAATATTCCTTACTTAGGATATGCAGTTTTTATAATGGCAGTATGCATCAGCCTTTTTTCCAATAAAGATACAAGCGGAAAAAGTTTTGTGTATAATACTAAGGGTGAAAAAGTTGAGCTCAGTAAAATAAATTTTACAGGCGCACGAGATACGACTAAGAAGGGCTCGCTTGACGGCACACAGCAGATCAATACACCGAAAACGGATTTTATACCCGTAGATACATCACAGCCTTTTAATAAAATTACATTCAGACAGCTAAGGACTTATGTTCCCGGAAAAGAAGTCCCTAAGGAAATAAAGGAAATGGAGGGAAAGAATGTAAACATAATCGGCTTTATGACACCGCTGAATGCCTTAGAAAATATGGATGAGTTTTTATTATGCTCTGCACCACCGCTTAGCTGTTACTGCGCTCCGCCGATTTTTATTAATGAAATAATTTACGTTAAGCTTACAAACGGAGTTAAAACAGATTTCAAAACAGGCGTGGTGAATATTAAAGGAAGATTTAAAGTTAACCTCGATGTGAAAGATGAATACTCAGATATAATTTATTCAATAGACGGCGTATCAATAGATTAATTTATAGAACAAAAAACTCTGGTAAAAATCCTGGATAGAAACAGAATAAATATCGTTAAAGAAGAAGTAAGCGAGCATTTCAAGTTCACTGTAATTTCAGTGCTGCTTTGCCTTACTTCAATTCTTATACTAAATAAATACATGCACGGATATATGAATGAAGGCTTGTTCAGCAAAATTCATTATGTGCATTTATTTCTTGCAACGATTACTCCCGTAGCAATTTATTATGCATTCAATAAAGATGCAGTCAGGGCAATTGGTGTGGGGATTTTATCATCTTCAATCGGCTGCACGGTCAGCGATTCTGTTTTTCCGTATCTCGGCGGACATCTGCTGGGATATAATATGACTCTGCATATCTGTATTCTTGAAGAGCCTCAGTTCGCATGGTCGGCAATTTTCATAGGAGGATTCGCAGGAATTTTTCTGCCGCGTCTCTTTAAAAAAATCACTCACGTTACACACTTTGTTCATACATTTGCAGCTTCTATGGCAGCAATTGTGTATCTGCTGACTTTCGGATTTACCGGAAGCGATGCTATTCAGATTTTTTACCTCATTTTGATTTTATTTGTCTCAGTTTTAGTACCTTGTTTATTGAGTGATATTGTAATTCCAAGTTTAGTATTTTCTGAATCAAGCTTTAATGAGATTATGGAGCACCATCACGGTCACAGCCATAGCCACGCTCATTCACACACAAAAGACTGATAAAATTCTAAATGCCAAAATCAAAAAAAATAAATCCTGACCTCTTTTTAAAAGCAAAGAAGTTTGGATTTTCAGATAAGCAGCTCGCCCACATTTTAAATACCACAGAAGAGAAGATTAGAAATTACAGGGATAAAAATAAAATTTATCCTGTATATAAAACTGTTGATACATGCGCTGCTGAGTTCGATGCAAACACACCTTATCATTACTCAACCTACGAAAAATATAACGAAGTAAAGTCTTCCGATAAAGAAAAGATTATTATTCTGGGCGGGGGACCTAACCGCATAGGGCAGGGAATTGAATTCGATTACTGCTGCGTCCGCTGTGTAAAAGCTTTGCGGGCAGAGGGATATGAAGTAATAATGATTAACTGCAATCCGGAAACAGTCTCAACGGATTACGATATTACAGATAAATTATATTTCGAGCCGCTTACAGTCGAAGACGTATTGAACATTACCCGCTACGAAAAAAATGTAAAGGGTATAATTGTAAGCTTTGGCGGACAGACGCCTTTGAAGCTTTCCAAAGAATTAGAAAAGAACGGATTAAGAGTATTAGGAACGTCATCGGAAAATATTGATGTAGCAGAAGACAGGAAAAAATTCGGAAAATTACTGGATGAGTTGAAAATCCCAAAGCCTGAATACGGAACTGCATTAAGTTTAAAGGAAGCAATTAAGATTGCAAATAAAATCGGTTACCCTGTACTGGTGAGACCTTCGTATGTTCTCGGCGGCAGGGCTATGCAGATAGTTTATAACGATGAACAGCTTACGGAATTTTTCTTTGAGGCAGCAAAGCTTTCAGGAAAACATCCCGTTCTTATAGATAAATTTTTAGAAGAAGCGCGCGAGATAGATGTAGATGCAATCGGTGACGGAAAAGATGTTTACATAGGGGGAATTATGCAGCATATAGAGGAAGCTGGCATTCACTCAGGTGACAGTACTTCTATTCTTCCACCGATTTCTTTATCAGCAAAAAATTTAAAAGAGATAAAAGATTATACAAAGAAGCTTGCAATAGCTTTGAATGTAAAAGGTCTGCTGAATATTCAGTATGCAATTAAGGATAACGTTGTTTATGTTATCGAAGCAAATCCCAGGGCATCGCGGACTGTTCCCTTCGTTAGCAAAACAACAGGAGTTCAGCTTGCAACTATTGCAGCGCAGGTAATTGCAGGAAGAAAGTTAAAAGAGTTCAAACTGAAGAAGTTTGATGATATAAAATATATAGGAGTGAAGGAATCTGTTTTTCCGTTCCAGAAATTTCCGAAGGTGAAAATGTTTTTGGGACCTGAGATGCGCTCTACAGGTGAAGTTATGGGCATCGGCGCAACGTTCGGAGAGGCAATGCTTAAAGCTCAGACATCTACGGGGAATCTTTTGCCCACTGAAGGAAAAATTTTCATCAGCTTAAACAACAACGATAAAAAACCGAAGTCGTTAAAAATTGTAAAAGAATTTGTTGATCTGGGGTTTGGAATAATCGGAACTCTCGGTACTGCAAAGTATCTCAATGAAAACGGAATAAAAGCAGAGCCTGTGTTTAAAGTGCTTGAAGGAAGACCTAACGTTGTTGACAGAATAAAGAACGGAGATATAAAACTTGTGATAAATACACCGCTGGGAAAAGAATCACGCTACGATGAATATGCAATCGGCTGGGCAGCAGTGCAGAATAAAATTCCGTTTATAACAACGCTTTCTGCGGCGGACTCAGTAGTGCAGGGAATTAAAGAATTAAAATCAGGCAGAGTGAATGTAAAGAGTTTGCAGGAATATTATGTGGAATAATTATACCAATATATCGCTCGTCAGATAAAATCTACCAACCTTCGCATCAATTTTTTCACCGTTATCTTTTTCGAATGTATAATGACCTTCCATTGTGCCCCATTCAGTATCAAGCGGAGTAAAACTTGAGTACTCAAAATTTTGTCCGGGTTTCAGATACGGAAACTGACCGACGACACCTTCGCCTTTAACTTCGTTTTCATCTCCGTCAGCATTGATAATAAGCCAGTAGCGCGAAAGCAGTTGCAAATTCTCTTCGCTGTTATTTGTAATGCGGATGTTATAGATAAAAAAGAAAAGTTTTTTATCGGGCTCTGAGCGCTCGGGAATAAATTCGGGAGTTACCTCTATTCTTACGCCCTCTGTTGTTGTATCTGAATTTGGATTTGTCATAGTCTTGCTAATATATTAATTCTATTTTTTAAACTTTTCAAGTAACATTTTTAGCTTATCTTCTTTTTCCTCAATCTTGCTCTGCTGCTTAACTTTGAAAGTGTTCGGGTCAACCTTTGTGTTAGTATTTTTAACTACAGGTTTCGCTCCGGGTTCCTTCATGCTTAGCTGAATTCTCTTTCTGGCTAAATCAACTTCAACTACAGTAACATCTACCTTCTGTGCAACCTTTAAAACTTCGGCAGGATTTTTTATAAATCTGTCTGTTATTTGACTGATGTGAACAAGCCCGTCCTGATGAACTCCAATATCAACGAATGCGCCGAAAGCAGTTAAGTTAGTTACTATGCCCGGCAGCTTCATTCCCGGTTTTAAGTCTTCCATCTTCTCGATACCTTCAGCAAATTTGAACAGCTCGAATTTTTGTCTCGGGTCGCGTCCCGGTTTTGCAAGCTCATCCATAATATCTGTGAGCGTAGGAAGCCCGACTGTTTCGGATACATATTTATTTATATCAATTTTTTTTCTTAACTCATCCGAATGCATCAGTTCTTCAACTGTGCATCCTGCATCTTTAGCCATCTGATAAACGATGTCATAGCTTTCAGGGTGAACGGCAGATGAATCCAATGGATTTTTTGCATCGCGTATTCTTAAAAATCCTGCTGCTTGTTCGAATGCTTTATTACCAAGCCTCGGCACTTTTAATACTTCATCTCGTGACTTGAACGCTCCTTTATCATTTCTGTAATCAATAATGCTCTTTGCTAGTTTGGGTCCGAGTCCTGAAACGTATGTTAATAATTCTTTGCTCGCAGTGTTTAATTCAACACCGACTTTATTCACGCAGCTTATTACAACGTCATCAAGTTTTTCTTTCAGTGCTTTCTGGTCAACATCATGCTGATACTGCCCTACACCGATTGACTTTGCATCAATTTTTACAAGCTCGGCAAGCGGATCCATCAGTCTTCTTCCTATGGAAACCGAACCTCTTACTGTAACATCGTAATCAGGAAATTCCTCTCGCGCAACATCAGATGCTGAGTAAATAGAAGCACCTGATTCATTAACCATTATAGTCGGAATATCTCTTCCGAAATCAACTGTCTTCACAAACGCTTCTGTCTCTCGGCTTGCAGTACCGTTTCCGATGGCAATCACATCAGGTTTATATTCTTCAGCAAGCTTTATTAATTTTTCAGCAGCAAGTTTTTTCATTGCTTCGGATTGTGTCGGATAAATATTGTCGTTCTTCAAAAGTTTTCCGTTCTCATCAAGGCAGACGACTTTGCATCCGGTTCTGAATCCCGGGTCAATGGCCAATACTCTCTTCTCTCCCAATGGAGCTGCGAGTAAAAGCTGACGTAAATTATCTGCGAAGACTGCAATCGCTTCTTTATCTGCTGTCTCCTTGCTGATAACTCTTGCTTCAGTTTCCATTGATGGACCGAGCAGTCTTTTATACGAATCATCAATGGCAATCTTTACCTGTGCAGCAGAATCATTATTCCCTTTTACAAAAATGCTTTGCATTAAATTAATTGCGTCTTCCGTTTCAGGCTCTGCTTTCAGAGATAAAAATCCTTCGTTCTCTCCGCGTCTCATTGCTAAAACTCTGTGAGATGGAGCTGATGAAATCGGCTCGCGCCATTCATAATAATCTTTATATTTTATTCCTTCCTCTTCTTTGCCTGTGACAACTTTTGAAATGAAGACGCCTTTCTTCTGATACAAGTCACGCATCTTTTCACGCGCTTCCTGATTTTCACTTACCCACTCTGCAATTATATCTCTTGCTCCCTGCAATGCTTCTTCGATTGTATTAACGCCTTTCTCTGCATCTATATATTTTTCTGCTTCAGCCATTATATCAAAATTCTCCTGTGAAAAAATCATTTCGCCCAGCGGTTCCAGCCCTTTTTCTTTTGCAACCGTTGCTTTAGTTCTTCTCTTTGGTCTGTAAGGTAAATAAATGTCTTCAAGTTCGGTAAGAGTTATTGCAGATTCTATTTTTTCTTTTAATTCGTCGGTGAGTAATTTTCTTTCTTCAAGCGAGTTAAGTATTGCTGCTCTGCGTTTATCTAATTCTTCTAATTGAGAAATTCTGTCTCTTATCGCGGCGATTACTACTTCATCAAGGCTGCCTGTTACTTCTTTTCTGTATCGTGCAATAAAAGGAACAGTTGCATCTTCGCTTAATAATTGCGCAACAGCTAATACCTGTTTCTGAGTTATGGAAAGCTCGTTAGCAATTTGTTTTGTGTGTAAGGGATTCATCATTTTGTATTCGTATGAGAAAAATTAATATAAATAAATATGCCACCTCAATACTAAAATTTAGTAATTATAATACAGAAAAAATTATATTGCGTAATATTATAAAATCAAAAAATCTCACTCATTCTCTTTCACTCCGTTTCGAATCAATCTTATTAATATTTCAAATTTCTTTTGACGGTTGTATTTGGATATATCCAGTGTTTCGTATTCTTTAACAGGAATACTGATTATAACACCTATAAGAGTAGTTGGAATTGCCAGTGCTACTCCGAACAAAAATCCTGTTCCGATATGGTCTGCAAATTCCGGTTTTCTGCTTCCGTCACCAACAATATTAATTTTTCCCTCTATAGCACCTAAAATAAATCCTAAACCAAAACCAACTAAAGCGCTTCTGCCTATTATTGCCCCTTTACTCGGACCGACTTTATATCCGAACTTTTGAATTCTGTCAAAGACTATCTGCTTCTTTACGTATTTATTTTCATTTGATGTTCTTCCGAAAATAATATATTCGTAAGAAAGTGAAATTGAATCAATTGAAGTTAATCTTATGTCTTCAAGATTTTGAATCTCATTGTTAAAATCTTTAAATGAAATTAAAAAAACAGTATCGGTTTTATATGAGCTGTCGGTTTGTGAAAATACTTTTGCTGTAAATAAAATTACTAAGCACAACAGAAATTTTCTCATTCGTCTTTATTAAAATTAATTCCTTTTGTCATGAGACCTTGTATTATCTGATATTTTTTCTCTTTTGAGTATTTTGTAAGGTTTACACTCTCGTATTCTTTTGCTCCGATACCTGTAACACCGCCAACAATAGAACCTGTAAAAGCACCCAACACCGCTCCAGCAAGCGCACCTTCCAATGTGTGGTTTTCATAACTTTCCGCCAATTTAATACTGCCCGCTACTGCTCCTAACCCCAATCCGATTCCTGTTCCTATAGCTGCGCCTGTAGTAATACGCGTGCCTAAAGGAGTATACGCTCTGTAACCGAACGAATTAATTTTTTCTAACGGAATTTTATAAGTATAGATTTTAGGCGGAGTAATGTTATCTCCTCTGTTGTAAATTCTTTTAAAAGAAAGACCGACGTTATCAATAGAAATAACTTCAACACCTGAATAGCTTACTTCCTGATTCAATGAATCGGAAAAAGTGATTGTATAAAAATCTTTTTTCTGAGCGAAGAGATTACTTCCTACAAATGAAAATATTAGAGATAAGACAATGAGGATTTTCATTATATAAAATTTTAATTTACAGCAGCTATTGCCTTTGCTACGTTCTGCCCATCCAGAGCGGCAGAAATAATTCCTCCGGCATATCCTGCACCTTCTCCGCAGGGGTAAAGGTTTTTTACTTGTATGTGCTGATAGTCATTTTTGTTCCGCGGGATTTTTACAGGCGAGCTTGTGCGCGACTCAATCCCTACCATCATTCCTTCATTAGAAAAATATCCCTTCATCTTTTTCCCGTAATCCACAAACGCAGATTTTAATTTTACAGAAAAAAATTCCGGGAGTAGTAAATCAAAATCATGTGAATATACTCCCGGTATATATGATGTGTCATTCAACTCTAAAGAAGTAATGCCCTTTACAAAGTCAGTTATCTTTTGCGCCGGAGCCTCCTGAGAGCCTTTACCCGAAGCATTGAAAAATCTTTTTTCAATTAATGACTGAAGCATTAATCCGTCAAACATATCAGATAATTCATTTAAATCATTATCTGCTCTGAATTCCTCTTTTAAATTTTTTACTTCGTCTGGATTTTCTTTACCAATATCTGCCAGAATATTTTTATAATCATCGGTTTCGAGAGCAACTACAATTCCGGAGTTAGCATAAGAGGAATCACGGCGTGAGAGCGACATTCCATTCACAACAATTTCTTCGGGAGCAGTTGCTGCGGGGACAATCAGTCCGCCGGGACACATGCAGAATGAAAATACTCCGTGGCCGTCTGCCTGTGTAACAAGTTTGTAGCTAGATGCAGGAAGATATTCGTCTCTGGGATTTTGTTTGTATTGAATTTCATCTATCAATGCCTGCGGATGCTCTGCTCTTACTCCTATAGCAAATGGTTTTGCTTCAAGGTATACATTCTTTTTTTGTAAAAGAAAAAATATATCGCGGGCTGAGTGCCCCGTTGCAAGTATAACTGCATCGGCAGTGTGTTCATCTTTACCATTTACAATTACACCATTCATTGTTTCGTTCTCTATAATAAAATCAGTTACCTTGGAATCGAAGTGAACTTCTCCGCCGAACTCCATAATTGTCTCTCTTATATTTTGGATTATACCGGGCAATTTATTTGATCCGATATGCGGATGTGATTCAACAAGTATATTTGGATTCGCTCCGTGCTCAACAAGTATTCTCATTGCCTTATCTATATCTCCCCGTTTATGCGAGCGTGTATAAAGCTTGCCGTCGGAGTATGTTCCTGCGCCGCCTTCACCGAAGCAATAATTTGAATCGGGATTAACAATGCTGAACTGTTGTATGGCGCGCAGATCTTTTCTGCGCTCCCGGGCATCTTTGCCTCTGTCAAAAATAATAGGTTTTATTCCATGCTCTATTAATTCCAAAGCGGCAAAGTATCCTGCAGGTCCTGCGCCGACAATAATAACTTTTTTTGTGTTGGAAACTTTTCTAAATGAAGATTTAACAGGTGGAATCTCTTTCGGAACTTCATTTACGTATGCATTGATGAGAAGGCTTATGCGGGGAGTTCTTGAGCGCGCGTCGATTGAGCTGCGGTCTTTTACTATGTGAAGAACATCACTTTTTTTAAGTGAAAGATTACTTCTTACTAGCTGTTCGATGAATTTATCATCAGCTGCTTCCTTTGGAGAAAGGATCAGTTCAATTCTTTTGATCATTTTTGGTGTTCACTATTTATGTGAAAAAAAGTAGAATCTTCAGATTCTTACTATAAACTCAGTTCCTTTATCTTTTTCGCTTTTAACTTCTATTGTACCGTTATGCGCTTCAATAATTTTTTTTACAATGTTTAATCCCAGTCCATATCCTGCGATTGATTTATTCCGTGATTTATCCACCCTGTAAAACGGTTCAAATATATATTTTATTTCATTATCAGGAATACCGGCACCGTTATCTTTTACTTTTAAAATAAATCCGGAAGCGTTATCAGGATTTTTTTCAGAGCTAATTTTAATGTTATCCAGGGAATATTTTAAAGCATTATCTGTTAAATTCTTTATAACTGTTTCAATTTTTTTCCTGTCGGCTTTGACTAAAAATTTTTGATTTTCATTCGGAAAATCTATTCTTTCGGGAGTGTATTTACCGGCAGCACTTTCAATCAGCTCGTTCAGATCAAATTCAGATATCTCAGGTTTTGACAGTTCATTTTCTTTTTTGTAATTATCGAGAAGTTCAGTTATCATGTGCTCCATTTCGTTCACTTCATCTTTAATTCTGCTTTTAATTTTTTCTTCGGTAATAAATTCACTGGAGAGTTTCATCTTTGTAAGAGGAGTTCTTAGCTCATGAGATACATCTATCAAAAGAGTTTCTTTTGCTTTAACTGAATTCGTAACTGTATCGTTGAGTTCGTTTATCGTTTCTGCTATCTGCCCGAATTCGTCCTTTGATTTTACATTAAGTCTGAAGCCGGAATTTCCGTTATTAAGATTTTTGATACAGGTTGACAGATCTTTTAAAGGGCTCAGTATTTTCTTAAAAGAAAAATATAAAGCTGTGAAGAAAAAAATAAAAAATATTACAATGGAGATAAAAGCTGTAGTCCTATTGAAAATAGCAGGCGAGTTAAAGAAAATAAAAAATATAAAAATGAAAACTATTACGGCAGACGCGGTGAGAATAAAAATTACTTTATTAAATATTGAAGACCTGACTTTTTTCAAAATTCGAGGTATTACTATTTTAGTTTTTCTACGAGTTCTTTTCCCAGCGCTATCAGTTTATTTTTAACGGCTTCGTCTTTTATATTGCCTTCAGCATCGAATAAATTCTGAGCCAGCGGCATATATATCTGCGTAGGAAGAACGTGCGCTGCAAGAACTCTGAACACAGGGAGCAAAGCAAGCTGAGCGCGGACAGTTCCCCATGAACTTGTAGAAGCTCCCGCAAGAGCAACCCATTTTCCTTTGAACGGCTGATCTTTGAATCGTGAAAGCCAGTCAATTACATTTTTAAATCCGCCCGGAAGTGAATGGTTATATTCCGGAGTAGCAATAAGTAGTCCTTTTGCTTCTGCAAGCTTTTCTTTTAGCTTCAGCACATTTTCCGGTTTGCCGGCTTTATCGGTATCTTCATCGTATATCGGCATAGGATAGTCAGTCAGCTCAATTATCTCAACATCTGCGCCGGCTTCCTGTGCACCTTGTACCATGTATTTCAAAGCCATTTTATTGTAAGACTTTTCCCTGAAACTGCCTGCAATGGCTTTGATAATCATATAATATTTTTAGAATTTTACACCGAATGCAATCTGAAATCCTGTAAGATTTTTAATCGGTTTATCGTAAAGGCTGTTTACTTCTTTCCCAATAGGGGTAACGTATGAATAGTTTACATTGAAAGAAAAAGCAACTGACTGTGTTTCTTTAAATTCAAGGCCTGCTCCTGCAAATCCACCCATAGCAAACGTTGCCTGCATATATCCCAGCGCGTTAAAATAATCTCTTGAGTATGGATTAGTAAGAACTAAAGAAGGCGAAATTCCAAAATTGATTATTGGTTTAATGTTACCTTCTATATCATCACTGAAAATACCTTTTTTAATACTGATGTTTAGAGGAATGAGCATAATTCTGTTCTCTTTATTCTGGGTCATCTTGTTCCCGAATACATCGTATTGTTCAAATTCCCTGCTATCGGATACGCTCATTAATGCCAAACCTGTTATAAGCTGTGTGTTGCTGTTGAGAGTTTTTACATAGTTAACCGAGGGACCAAAGCCGTTTTCGCTGTATGCAAAAGAGATTCCCCAGGGGCTTGGAGTATCTTTCTCGATTTTTTTAGGTGTAACTTTAGTTGTGGTTTTAAGGGAGTCTGAGGCATTTGCTGACGTAAAACATAGGGGTATTAGAACAAGGGCTAAAATAACACTTAATTTCTTCATCTATGATTTATTTTATATTATAGAAAATAGAATTTTCAGGATTAAAATTCCATCAGATTACCAATGTGGAAATAACTCAATTGTAATACCTAACATAATTGTTTAATTTTTAAGTTGAAACAGCATTTTCTATTGACTGAAAAAAGATACAATAAGTTAGCAAAAGTAATAAGTCACAGGCAGGATGACTTAACCGTAGTTCTTGAAAATATTCACGACCCGCATAATGTCAGCGCAATTTTCAGAAGCGTGGAATCAATCGGAGTCGATAAAGTTTACTTAATATATAATACAAATAAATTTCCGAGGATAGGCAAATTCTCTTCAGCCAGTGCTAAAAAATGGGTGAAGACGGAGAAGTATTCAAACCCTGAAGATTGTTTTGCCGAGCTAAGAAAGCAGGGCTTTAAAATATATACTACTCATCTTTCAGAAGAGATTGAAAATGTTTCTTTATACGATTTAGATCTTACTGAAAAATGCGCAATAGTAATCGGCAACGAACATGCAGGAGTTTCAGATGAAGCTGTGAAATTATCCGATAAAAATTTTGTTATCCCTATGTACGGAATGATTCAGTCACTGAACGTTTCCGTCTCTGCTGCAATATGTGTGTACGAAGCTTTGAGACAGCGGGAAGTGAAAGGAATGTACAGAAAGAATTACACTGAAGCAGAGCTTCAGCAAAAAGTAGAAAATTACACAAAAGGAATTACTAAAAAATAAGATTATGCTTCCGGAATATTTTACTAAAGAATTAGGGCTAAAAAATTTAAACAATTTTCTTTTAATATCAGGTCCGTGCGTTGTTGAAAGCAGAAGCAATATTTTCAAAACGTGTGAGAAGCTGAAAGAGATAACAACAAAATTAAAGATCCCTTTTATATTTAAATCTTCTTTTATAAAGGCAAACAGAACTTCCTCTGATTCATTCAGAACTATCGGCGTAGATAAATCGTTACAAATCCTTGCCGATGTAAAAAGAGAATTTAATGTTCCAATTATCACAGACGTTCACTCTGAAATAGATGTAGAGCTCGCTTCGGAAGTTGCAGATGTTCTGCAAATTCCTGCATTTCTTTGCAGGCAGACTGAACTGCTTGAAGCTGCCGGGGATACGGGAAAAATTGTTAATATAAAGAAGGGACAGTTCCTTGCGCCGCAGGATATGATCTATCAGGCAGAAAAAGTAAAGGCAACGGGTAATAATAAAATTATGCTTACGGAAAGAGGAAGCACATTCGGGTATAATAATTTAGTTGTGGATATGCGCGGGCTTGTGATTATGAAAAAATCAGGATATCCCGTTATTTTCGATGCAACACATTCCGTTCAGATGCCGTCTAATGAAAAGGGAGTTTCGGGCGGACTTCCCGAATTTATCGAGCCTTTAGCAAGGTGCGCGGCTTCATTGAACGTGGCAGGTTTTTTTATTGAGACACATCCGAATCCGGCAAAAGCACTAAGTGATGCAAAAAGCATGCTTCCGCTTGATAAAATGGAGAATTTGCTTATAAAATTGATGAAAATCTATAAAGCGGCTGAATAACCACCTGCAGATTAAAATAGCTTAATAATACCCTTTAAAATTTTTTTTAAATTGAATATTTTACAAGCACTAATACCCTTTATTACCTTTTAATACCTGATGAGTGAACAACCAAAACCAATTGAACAAGAGAAATTAGGACATTCAATTCCGCTGACTATTTTAATCGCTGAAGACAATCTGATTAATCAAAAATTAATCGCTAAGATTTTTCAAAGTATGGGATATGAAGTGGATGTTGCTGATAACGGTGTGATAGCTTTAGAACATCTTGAAAAAAAGAATTACGAACTTGTTACTCTCGATATTCAGATGCCTGAGATGGACGGAATAACATGCGCAAAAGAGATTCATAAAAAGTTCGGGGAGAAGCGTCCGGTATTAGTTTCGATAACTGCAAATATTCAGTTACTCAATCCTGAAGGATATGATAAAGACGGAATGGATGATGTGCTTACGAAACCTTTCA
Source organism: Ignavibacteria bacterium (assembly GCA_044226845.1). Lineage (GTDB taxonomy): Bacteria > Bacteroidota > Ignavibacteria > Tepidaquicellales > Tepidaquicellaceae > JAFDZO01. The sequence goes on along the minus strand of JBGAGG010000009.1, from coordinate 59,543 downwards.
AAGCTGAAGATTTAAAAAACATGATATTGAAATGGTTCGGAAACAAACAGAATTAAATACATTTTTTTGGCAAAGCAAAACAGTTTTAAATCAATATATTTCACAGGAATTTTCCTCACTGCACTAAGTACTCTTCTTTTAGAATTTACTCTTACCCGAATATTATCCGTCTCGCTCTGGTATCATTTTGCCTTTATGGTTATAAGTGTTGCATTGCTCGGCTTTGGTGTAAGCGGAGTGTTTTTATCTCTCATTGAAAAGATAAAAAAAATAAACACTGATAAGCTGCTGACATGGCTTTCTATTCTGTACGGCATTTCTATTTTTGCATCGTTTGTAATAATAAATCAAATACCTTTTGATCCGTTCAGTTTACTTACTGATAAAATCCAATTTTTATATTTACCCATATATTATCTGCTGATTACAATTCCATTTTTCTTCTCGGGTTTGATAATATCAGTATTGCTCTCTTATTTCAAAAATGAAATTTCGAAATTATATTTCTTTGATTTAATCGGAGCAGGTGCTGCATGTTTTGCATTTGTATTTTTCATCCCGATTTTCGGCGGCAACGGAACGGTTGTAATTATCTCTGCATTGGCTTTTGTGAATGCAATCATTTTCAGCTTTAAAGAATATAAGACTCTTGCATACATATCGGGCATTCTTGCTATAATTGTCTTGTCATTTTTAATGAATGTGAACGGAAGTTTACCGATAAACTCTTCACCTAATAAAATTTACGGGAATTATATTAAAGCAAGACCTGAACTGAATATGTTCTCTGCGTGGAATATTTTTTCCAAGATTGATGTAATGAAGGAAGAAGAACCGCAGGAAGACGGCTATGATATAGCTCTTGCAATTATTGATGACGGAAATGCAACTACTAATATTCCTAATGTGAAAAAATTCCCATTGGAGAGCAAGCCTGCCGATGCATCGAACCTTGCTTTTGCTCCGAAGGATTCAGTCAACAATGTTTTTATAATAGGCTCTGCCGGCGGCGGAGAGATACTTTCAAGTTTATACAATAATGCAAAGAATGTTACAGCAGTTGAGATAAACGGAATACTGAATGATCTGATTTCGCAGAAGATGGCATACTGGACGGGTCCGCTTGTAAAAAATAATCCCAAGGTAAATCTGATTACTGATGATGCAAGAAATGTAATCACAAACAGTAAAGAAAAATTTGATGTGATAATTTCTGCCCATACAATTTCAGCTTCGGCAGTATCAAGCGGAGCGATGAGCATGGTGGAAAATTATATTTTGACAAAAGAAGCAGTTGATGAGTATATAAATCATTTAAGTAATAGCGGAGTGTTATATGTTTCACGTCCTGAAACACAGATGCCGAAGCTTATCACTACTCTGAAAAAATCCGTAACGGATATTTCCGGAGGGAAAGATAACGGAAAGAACGATATTATAGTTTTTAGAAGACCTCCGAATGATTTTGAAACAGGAAAAAGTTTTCTGGCAGGTGTGCTTTTCAAAAAGAACGGATTTACTCCTGATGAAGTAATTAAGATAAAGAATGAAGCTGCAAAGCTGAGTCTTGATATAGAATACGATCCCGTATCTAAGCAGAACGGATATTACAGAGAGCTTATAGAATCTGATAACATAGATAATGAAATAAGTACAGCAAAGCTGAATATAACTCCTGCTACCGATGACAAGCCGTTCTTTGATAAAAACATAGGCTTCTCAAATTTAACATTCGACGGAATAAAAGAAACATTCTCGCAGGATGATAAGGCAATTCTTGCACTAAAAGATAAGCCTGTGGCAGAGACAACTTTGCTGGCAATATTAGTGCAGACAATTTTAGTTTCATTTGTGCTTATACTTTTACCGCTGAGAATTTTTAATAAGAAGAAGGTAAACACTAAAGATAAAAATATTCAGCCGGAGAAACCGTTTGACAGGAAATTTTTAATTTATTTTGCATGTCTTGGCTTCGGGTATATAATGCTTCAGATTTGTATGATACAGAAGTTTACGCTTTTACTCGGTCAGCCTGTTTTTACTTTGCTTACTGTTGTATCAACAATGTTAGTAGCTTCTGGAATCGGAAGTTTTTATTCTAAAAAATTATTTTCCAATAAAAAAACAGTTTTCATAGTTATAGCAATATATGCAGTTGCGCTGGGATTATTAAATCCAATTTTATTCAAAGCGTTTGCAAGCTATGACTTAGTAATCAGAATTATAATTTCAGTAATACTTATTTTCCCATTAGGATTTTTTATGGGAATGCCATTTCCCACGGGCTTGGGATTGATAAATGATGAGCAGAAAAAATTTATTCCTCTTGCATGGGGAGTTAACGGTTTCTTTTCCGTCATAGGTACAGTATGCGCAATGATACTTGCTATGACAATCGGCTTTAAATTTGTATTTATTCTCTCAGGAATAATTTATCTTTTGGCAATGGTGCTTATAAGCAAAAAGTTTAATAAAGAACAAGAATTGAAAACGGCTTAAACAATACTACAATGAAAGATGCACAATATCACAAAAAGAACTTAGCAATTGTTGTCGGCGGCGGTCCTGCGCCGGGAATAAACGGAGTTATCCGTTCTGTTACAATCGAAGCAATAAATTCAGGGCTTAATGTAATCGGAATTTACGACGGCTTCGAGTGGCTTGCAAAAGGTGACCACACACACGTTACTGAATTAAAAATTGATGATGTATCACGTATTCACTTTTCAGGCGGAAGTATTTTAAGAACGTCGCGTGAGAATCCCGCATCAAGCAAAGAGAAACTTGAAGCTACTATAAAAGCACTTACACAATTATCTGTAGATTACCTTGTAACAATCGGCGGTGATGACACTGCTACAAGCGCATATAAAATTGATGAGCTTACAAAGGGACAGATAGAAGTTGCTCACGTTCCGAAAACAATTGATAATGATTTACCTCTTCCCGGCAATATGCCTACGTTCGGATATCAGACAGCCAGGCATCACGGAGTGAAAATCGTTCAATCTTTAATGATGGATGCAGCTACAACGAAACGCTGGTATTATGTTGTTACTATGGGAAGAAAAGCAGGGCATTTAGCTCTAGGTATCGGTAAGGCAGCAGGTTCCACATTAACTATCATAGGTGAAGAGTTCAGAAATCAGGAAGTGAGCTTTAATACAATATGCGATATACTTGAAGTCTCGATTATAAAAAGACTTGCTTCAGGACATCCGTACGGAGTTGCAATACTTGCAGAAGGAATTATCCATAAAATTGATTTAGAGGAATTAAAATCAAATCCCTATGTAAATCTTGAGCTTGATACACACGGCAATATAAGATTATCTGAAATTGATATCGGTAAAGTAACGAAAGAAGAAGTCAGAAGAAGATTAAAGGCACGGGGTATAGATGCAACAATTGTTAATAAAGATATAGGTTACGAGTTAAGATGTGCTGACCCGATTCCATATGATTGTGAATACACTCAGGATTTAGGATATGCGGCAGTACGATACCTGCTAAATGGAAACAGCGGTGCAATTGTAACGGTTGATAAAGGGCAATTGATACCGATTAAGTTTCACGATATTATTGGAGATAACAATAAAATTCAGACCAGAGAAGTTGATGTGGATTCGGACGGTTATAAAGTCGCCAGAAAATACATGATAAGAATGGAGAATAATGACTTCGAAGAAGTAAAAAATATTGCAAGGCTGGCATTGATAGGAAATATGAAGACGGAAGAATTCATTGATAAATTTCAATATTTAACAAACGATCCACCTATAAAGGAACAGAGAGAAAATTGAAAGTAGGAATTTTGACAAGCGGCGGTGACTGCCCCGGATTGAATGCTGTAATACGGGCTATAGTAAGGAAAGGAAACCTGATAGGCTATCAGACAATTGGAATATATAACGGCTGGAAAGGTCTGTTCGATGAACATTATAAAGATTTAAGCGTCAAGAACGTTGCGGGAATTGTAAACCGCGGAGGAACGATATTGGGCACCAGCCGCTTCAATCCTTTTGCTGAAAAGCATGGGAAAGAAACTTTACTGCATAAGGTATCTAAAGAAGAGTTTGATGTCCTTATTGCTATAGGCGGCGAGGGTTCGATGCACATTGCACAAGAAGCATTCAAACTGGGAATAAATGTCATCGGCGTTCCGAAAACAATCGATAACGATATTTGCGGAACTGATTATACATTCGGATTTGATACGGCAGTTTCCATAGCAACTGAAGCAATAGACAGATTGCACACTACGGCGGAATCGCATCACAGAATAATGATACTCGAAGTAATGGGCAGGCATGCGGGATGGATAGCGCTTCACTCAGGAATAGCAGGCGGGGCGGACATTATTTTGATTCCGGAATTTAAAATGTCACTGGATGAAATAAATGAGATATTGATGAAACGTTACAGCAGAGGAAAGATATTTTCGATTATAGTTGTTGCGGAAGGAGCAGAATATCTTGCAGAAGAAATTTACGAAATTACGAAAACCTCCGATAAAAATGCCAGATATGATGAAGCGGGGCGTAAAAGATTAGGAGGAATAGGAAACCTGCTTGCTGAAATGATAGAAGAAAAAAGCGGGTTTGAAACACGCGCAACTGTACTTGGTTATATACAAAGAGGCGGAGTGCCGACTGCCTTTGATAGAATGCTTGGTACCAGGCTCGGCATACATGCAGTAGAAATGATAGCGGAAAAAAAATTCGGAAGAATGAGCGCCGTAAGAGGAAACGATATAATAGATATAACTATAGAAGAAGCAATAGGAACATTAAAAACCGTCCCTCCTGAATTATACGAAGAAGCAAAAGTCTTCTTTAACTAGTTATCATGTTCACTTAGATTCTTCAATTAAAATTAATTTATTTTTCATATTCATTATTATTATATTACAGCGTTTGTAATAAATGAATTTGAAATTAGTTTTAATTTGAAAATTTAAGCACCCTTCCATAATGAAAGATACATTACCGGATAATGCTGACCAGCATCACTCAGGGCTTCTCAGGCGTCTCGGCCTTACCACAGCAATATTAATAGTAATAAGTTCAATGATAGGTTCCGGCGTTTTTAAAAAAGCAGCACCTATGTCTCTTGAATTACACTCAAGCGGATTGATTCTCATCTGCTGGCTCATCGCAGGGATAATTACACTCTTCGGTTCAATCACTAACGCTGAAATTGCAGGACTCATAGCAGAGCCGGGCGGACAGTATGTTTATTTCAAGCACATGTACGGAAAGTTTTTTGCATTCATGTATGGATGGTCATGCTTCTCAGTAATTCAGACTGCTTCTATTGCATCTATCGCTTATGTTTTTGCAGAGTCGGTCAACTCAGTCATTCCTTTATTTCATTTAAGCGAGGCGGCAGAGCAGTTTACGCTCTTTGGATTGTTTAATCCTCTGAATAACTTTGGCGTTAAACTGCTGACGATTGGAACGATTGTATTTTTAACGGGAGCAAATTATCTCGGAGTTATTTTCGGAGGTATAATTAATAATGTTTTTACTGTACTGAAAGTTTTAGCGATTATAACAATTATTATTCTTGCGCTTACTATTAGCGGAGGAAGCTCTGCAAATGTTCAGCCGATGTTTGCAGCTTCCGGGGCTACATATAATTCATCACTCGGGCTTTTCGGCGCAATGTTTGCTGCAATGCTTGGAGCATTCTGGGCTTATGACGGATGGAATAATATCGGATATCTTGGCGGAGAAATAAAAAATCCCAAGCGAACTATTCCGGTTGCATTGTTTGTAGGAGTAGGACTTGTTACAACAATTTATCTTCTTGTAAACTACGCTTACCTGTATGTTCTTCCTTTGAATGAACTGCTCGGAATTGCCAATACGGAAAACACAATTGTTGCAGTGGAAGTTATGAGAAAATTCATGGGTAATAACGGAGCGTTATTTATTTCCGTTCTCATTATGGTCTCAACATTCGGAACAACTAACGGAACAATACTTGCCTCATCAAGAATTTATTTTGCTATGGCAAAAGATAATTTATTCTTTAAGTCCGCCGCCAATGTTCATCCCAGATTCAAAACTCCTTACACTTCATTACTGATGCAGGGCTTGTGGTCAAGTCTGCTTGTTCTATCGGGAACATTTGACCAGCTTACAGATATGCTTATCTTTGCTTCGTTTATTTTTTACGGAGCAGGCGCGCTTGGAGTATTTGTATTAAGAAAGAAAATGAAGGATGCGCACAGGCCGTTTAAGGCAGTCGGTTATCCGGTAGTGCCGGCGATATTTATTTTATTCTGCGCAACGCTTGTGATTGTTACGATTATTCAGAATCCCAGAGATGCAGGTATCGGACTTGCATTGGTATTGATAGGAATTCCTTTTTTTAGAAATTGGAATAATAAGATAAAAAAAGAGCTTCCTCCTATAAATACAATTCCTTAAGAGTTTTATTTATGACAACCTTAGTCTTATTTTGGTATTGATTTTTTAATGTTTAAATTAAATCTTCTAGTCATTTCAAACCTAAATAAAATGCTATGAGAAAAATTATTTATGTTTTAATTTTTTCCTTCCTGCTAATTGGAAATCTTTACCCTCAATTAACCGGAGGTCTGTCTTCAGTTTATAATAGTCCTGGAAATAGAAATGATATTTCCAGATATATTAAATCAGATGCTCAAGGTAATATGTTTGTTGCAGGTAACACAGTTAAATCAGAAACAGACCGGGATTATTTACTGATAAAATATGATATGAAAGGTAAACTCTTATGGGTTAGAAATTATGATGGTATTGTTCAAGGAAATGATACAATTAGAAGTCTATTTGTTGACGCTCGAGGTTATGTATATGTAACCGGATGTAGTCAAGGAATGAAAAATCTTTATAATGCAGTAACAATTAAATATGATCCGGATGGAAATCTCATATGGGTGCAAAGATATAAGGAAGATTTATATAGTTTTAGTTCCGGATGTGAAGTAATAACGGATATTAATGAAAATGTTTATGTTGTTGGAGTTAATGCCTCTCAAAATAATCAGGATTGCATATTACTAAAATATAGTCCCGAAGGAGATTTACTCTTCAAGGTTACATCTATCGGGTTAGGTGGAGGATGGGGTGAAGGGACTTGCTTGGCTTTATCTAAAGATATGAAGAATGTATACGTAGGGGCAAGTATTTATGACGATATAGGGCAATATAATTTTAGAATTATAAAGTATGACTTACTGGGTAATCTGATTTGGCAAAAAATTTATGATGGACCTGGACATGGAAATGAATCTTTAACTTGTATAGGTGTAGATAAATACGGATTTGTATATGTAGGTGGCAATAGCCTTGGAAAAAATACCGGAAATGATATAGCTCTTTTAAAATTAAATTCGGACGGTGATATTATATGGATACAAAGATATGACGGGCTAAGCCATGGAACTGATTGGACATGCTGCATGAAATTTGATATAGAAAACAATGTATATTTAGCAGGAGGAATTCTTGGCATACAAGGGCACAATGACGCGGCTGTACTAAAATATAATTCTAATGGTGAACTTAAATGGATAACTACTTTCAACGGCCAGAATAACTGGCATGATTGCTGCCAGGGAGTGGATATTGATGAGAATTTGAATGTGTATATGTCAGGAAGAACTTGTAAGTATGGTAATGTGGAATCAGATGATATATTTACAGTTAAAGTTGATAATAATGGAAATAAACTATGGACCAAAATTTATGACGGTCCCGATAATAATGCAGACTACTCATCAAATCTAGTTTATAACAAAGTCTCCAAAACTGTATTCACGGTCGGACATTCTTTTAGTAATAATACATTATATGATGTTATTCTACTAAACTATAATGAGAAAAAATCCCCTATTATTCAATCTGATAATTTTCTTGGCCAGAAAATAGATTACAAAACTAAATTAGCTAACTATCCGAACCCATTTAATCCTGTTACACAGATCACTTTTACCATTCCAAAAGACGATTTTGTGAAACTAAGTGTTTACGATTTAGGCGGAAAGCTAACTAAAAATTTGATAATTGGTTATAAAAAAGCAGGAAATCACCAAGTAAATTTTGACGGAAGCAATTTATCCAGCGGTATTTATTTCTATACACTTCAAACTTCATCAGATAAGATTACAAATAAATTTATCCTGAACAAGTAAATTTTACCTCTTCCCACTCTGTTTGAACAGAGTGGGAAATTTTAACAACCTTTCATATCATAACCTTATACTTCTTTCCCTTTTTCACAATTTCATGTCCTTCGGCTTGCAGCGCTCTTTTATGTTCTAAAAGTCCTCCCGGATATTTTTTATTCAGTTCACCCGTAGATTTTATAGTCCGCCAGTAAGGTGTAATTTTTTTCTTCCCGGCTTTTCTCTCTTCTTCAGCTGCGTGTGAGGCAATCCATGCAAATATTCCCGTTGTTATCGGGCAGGCAGTTTCAGTTGAGTGTTTTTCGGAAAGCTGTCTTCTGATATCATTTATTGTAATCACTTTTCCCTTTTTAACAGTCTTCATAATTCCATCTACTTCAATCGGAGCAGGGATTACCATTGTCTTACCGCCCCATCTTTTTTCTGCTTCGGCATTCAGGTTAATTACTCTCGGTAAGTCTTTTGAATCGTTTAATTTTTCTTTCCAGGTTTTTTTTGCTGATTTCTTTGAAGATTTTTTAGGTGTGTTCTTTTCTGTTTTCATTTTTTTCTTTTCGTTTACTTTTTCTTATTTCATTTCTCTTTTGTCATTACTAAATTAACAACACTGTCCTTAAATTATAATTCAAAAAATGAGTGAAGATTATATTCTGGGTGTTAATTTTAAAGAACTAAAACGTCTTGAATTTCAGAACGGTGTTTGGCGCAATGTTACAAATGATTTTATCTATCGCTGTGGTGTAACTGCCGGGATGAAGTGCCTTGATGTAGGTGCTGGTCCCGGATTTGTAAGTATGGATTTGCTAAACTTCGTCGGTCCTCAAGGAGAAGTAACTGCATTAGAGCCTTCTGAACTTTATATTGAGCATTTCAAAGATTACTGTTCAAACAATTCAATCTCAAATGTTAAGTTCATCAATTCAATAGTTGAAGAAGCCGAGCTTCCTGAAAATTATTATGACTTCATTTTTGCACGATGGGTAATTTCATTCGTGCCTGACCCCGAATTATTTCTCTCAAAAATTTACAAAGCTTTAAAGCCCGGCGGTATAATTGCTTTGCAGGATTATAATTATGAAGGCATTACCCGTCACCCTATGACTGAAATTTTTAAGGATGTACCTGATGCTGTTAGAAAATACTGGTTAAAGGGCGGCGGAGACCCGTATATTGCGCTTAGAATTCCGGAGATTTTTAAAAAAGCCGGGTTAAATCTGATGGATTATAAACCGAACATTCTTGCCGGTAATAAAGACAGTGATGTTTTTGAATGGGCGCATAAGTTTTTCTCAGTACACTTTGATGTAATGGCAAAAATGGGCGCAATTTCTTCGCGTGAAGCAGATGAAATGCTTCAGGACTGGCTTGAGCACAGATATGATACTAACGCTATTTTTTATTCGCCGATAGTTGTAGATATGGCAGGAAGAAAATAGACTCAATATCTTATTTTGCAGAATATATTTCAAAATATATGCATTTATTTTCCATTTAATTAAACCTTTAATTTAGCTATTTTTCCTAAATTTATTTTAAACATATTATTTACGAATTATGAAGATTTTTATAGATACAGCAAACCTAAATGAAATAAAAGAAGCAAACGACATGGGCTTGCTTGACGGTGTAACAACAAATCCATCTCTTGTAGCAAAAGAAGGTCATAAAGATTTTAAATCGATGCTTGAATCGATTTGTAAAATTGTAAACGGCGATATTTCCGCTGAAGTTGTTTCAACAGAATATGATGCAATAGTTAAAGAAGGAAGAGAACTTGCCAAAATCCACCCGAATATTGTTGTTAAAGTTCCGTTAATAAAAGAAGGACTTAAAGCTGTCCGTACTTTTGCCGATGAAGGAATCAGAACAAATGTTACTTTATGCTTCTCAGCATCGCAGGCAGTTCTTGCCGCTAAAGCAGGCGCATATATTATCAGTCCATTTGTCGGTCGTCTTGATGATATTTCAGCAAATGGTATGGAATTGATTGCTCAGATGGTAAATATTTACAGAAATTATGATTATCAGACAAAGATTCTTGTTGCATCAGTAAGGCATCCGCTGCACTTTGTTGATTCATGTATGCTCGGTGCCGATATAGCTACTATGCCGTTCAAAGTAATTGAGCAGCTTGCAAAACATCCATTGACAGATTTAGGTTTAAGCACTTTCTTAAAAGACTGGGAAAAGCTGAACGCTGCTAAATAATTTTTACAATGAATTTAAATCAGGTTACAATTTCAGTAAATGATTTTGATTCCTCGTTTGAGTTTTATAAAGGATTAGGCTTAGTCCCGATTGTAAAGAGCGAGCACTATGCAAGGTTTGTTGTGGAAGGAAATGAAGCAACATTTTCGATTCATAAAAAAGATGAGAGCTTTTCAGGAACGGTAATTTATTTTGAGTGCGATAGTCCGGAAAAATTAGATGAAAAAGTGAGTGAATTAAAATCCAAAGGATTTGAATTCACTGATGAGCTTGAAAACAAGCAATGGCTGTGGAGAGAGATACATTTAAAAGATCCTGACGGAAATTTTCTTTGTTTGTATTATGCGGGAGAAAATAGGTTAAATCCTCCATGGAAGTTAGATAAAAATTAAAATAAAAATTAAATTCATACATAATTGAAAAAAACCACGTTCAATAATATTCATAAGAAGCTTGGTGCAAAGCTCGTAGAGTTTGCAGGATATGAAATGCCGATTCAGTACGAAGGGATTATAGCAGAGCACAAAGCCGTGCGAGATTCAGTCGGAGTATTCGATGTATCACACATGGGTGAGGTAGAGGTCAGAGGCAAAGATGCATTTGATTTTGTTCAGAAACTTACAACTAACGATGTATCGAAACTTGAAAAAGGAAAAGTACAGTACTCATCAATGTGTCTTGAGAACGGCGGAGTAATAGACGACTTACTCGTTTATCACTGCGGAGATTATTTCATGCTCGTTATCAATGCATCAAATATTGAAAAAGATTTAGAGTGGATGTCTAAAAATACATTCGGAGATGTTGAATTAAAAAATGTATCTGATGAGGTTTCATTGCTTGCCATACAGGGAAAGAACTCATTACCTACGTTACAAAAATTAACTGACACGGATTTATCAAAGATTGAATATTATAATTTTGAGTTCGGAAAGATTGCTGGAATAGACTGCATAATTTCTCACACAGGGTATACAGGTGAAAAAATCTGTTTTGAAATTTATTCCAAAACAGATGTAGCTCAATCGGAAAAACTATGGAATGAAATTTTTAAAGCAGGTGAAGAATTTAATATAAAACCAATCGGATTAGGCGCAAGAGATACTTTAAGGCTTGAGTACGCTTTCAGATTATATGGCAATGATATGGATGAAAACTACAATCCTCTTGAAGCAGGATTGGGTTGGATTACAAAGCTTGATAAAGGCGAGTTCAACGGACGCGAAGCTATGCAGAAATGCAAAGCAGAAGGATTGAAGAAAAAGCTTGTCGGTTTTATTATTGATGACAGAATGGTTGCAAGACACGGTGCCGAAGTTTATTCGGGCGATGAAAAAATAGGAGTGGTAACAAGCGGAAGCATGTCACCAATGCTTTCAAAAAATATCGGACTTGCATACGTAAATGAAGGTCATAATAAAATCGGAACCCCTATAGAAATTTTAATACGCGATAAGAAGATAAAAGCTACTATCGTTAAAACACCATTTTTAAATTGATTCAAATTAACCCATAACAAAACTAAAAAGTTTTATAATTAGATGATAAATATCACTGTATATCTTACTCATTCACTGGTCACAGATGAACTGACTTTGAAAGGCAAAAATGTAATTGTAATAGATGCATTGCGCGCAACTTCTACAATACCTGCAGCGCTTACAAACGGTGCAAAGGAAGTTATACCCACTGAAAACGCAGCAACTGCAGTGCGGGTTGCAAAAGGCTCTGCCAATGCTTTATTATGCGGTGAGCGCGGAGGAAAAATAATCGAAGGATTTAATCTTGGTAATTCACCTCTGGAGTATACTCCTGAAGTCATTAAAGATAAGTCTCTTGTTTTTTCTACAACGAACGGAACTGTATCAATCTCTAAAGCAAAATATTCCAAGAATTGCATCATTGCAAGCTTTGTAAATCTTAAAGCAGTTGTTGAATATTTAAAAGAGCTTAATGAAGATTTTGTTATAATCTGTTCTGGCAAACTGAATAACTTCTGTATAGAAGACGCTGTTTGCGCAGGAATGATCATCAACAAGCTTATTGATAAGAACGAAGAGAATTATTCTTTGAGTGATCCTGAAAACGCAGTTGTAAATCTTGCTAAGTCATTTGCCTATGAAAAGAGTAAAATCTCCTCAACAAAAGTTTTGAACATGATGAAGCTTTCCGAACATGGAAAATACTTAGTTGAGCTTGGATTTGAAAATGATTTAGTATTCTGCTCAACAATAGACAGCATTCCAAGTATTCCTATGCTAAAAGGCGGAATAATAAAACTGAAAGAGCAGTTTGAAGGCGAATCGAATCAAAAAGCGCAGATGAAAAAACTAAGCCTTACAACAGATAAAGAAGAAGCAACAAAAGACGTTGCCTGATCAAGAATAGAAATACGGAAACAAAAGAACAGATAAAAATTAAAGGTAAGCATCATGGCACGCACTGCGAAAATAAAAGCAAAAGAAACCCGTCGCTCTAAACCACAGAAAGAGGACTTTGAAATCTCTGCCGACGTGAAAAAGCAGATGCTGGGCTTTTTATTAATAGTCCTTAGCGTTCTACTTTTTCTTTCGCTGGTAACGTTCTCACCCAAAGATTCAACGTTAATAGATACATTCGAGTTAAGAAAATTATTTAATTTTAAAAACGCAGAGCAATGTTATAACTGGCTCGGCATTGGCGGCGCTTACGTATCCGCTTTTTTCATCAGAGATTTCTTCGGCTACTACTCAATTTTCATTCCTGTAATTTTATTTGCAATAGGCTTTCCACTCCTATGGAAAAAGCCTTTAGGAAGATATATTCAGTTCAGCATCTTTGCATTTTTTATGATGGTGATATTAGGGATATCTACCGGGATTTTAAAAATTATTGCAGGGACTAATACAGGTTTCCTTCAGTATGCCGGCGGAGCAGGCGATACATGGGCAACAATTTTTTATAAGATACTCGGAGGCTTCGGAGCCTCAGTTGTATTTATACTTTTATTTGTGCTTGATGCATTCTTAATGATTGACGGCAGCATTGTAAAAACTCTTGCCCGTATAAAATTACTCTTCTTAAGATTTATTGAAAGCTTTAAGAAGCATGAAGAAGTATTATCAAACAAGCAGATAGAAAAAGAAGCAGAGCGAAAGGCAGTTGAAGAAGATAAAATAAAGTTAGGATTTATTCCTGCAGCGCAGGACCCGATAGCAGCAGAAAAGGACAGAATCAAAAAATTACGCGGAGCTAAAACACTTCCTGTGCAGGAAATTGATTTGATAAAAGAGACTGAAATAAACCGTCCCAAAGAAATTGAATCTGCATTTATAAATATAGAAAGAGATCCGTTTGAAGTAATTCCGAAAGATGGAATTAAACCTGAAATAAATGATGAAATAAAAGAAGAGCCGAAGCTAAAGCAAAGAGTAAAATCTGAAAGATTAAAGAAAAAAGAAGCTCCGAATTTTGAAGATGCATTTGTAGGTACTGAAATAAATAAAGGCGATAAAACTGAAATTGATATAAATCCCGAAAACTCAAATGAGCTTGAAGGACTTATGGGGAAAGATGAAGATGATTTTGTTGAAGAAAAGTTAGAGGGTTATAAATTTCCGGGTATAGATTTATTAATAGAGCAGACTAAGGAAGAGCTTGAAGTAATTCCCGATGAAGAATTAACGGGCAACGGAAGATTGTTACAGGAGAAATTATTGAAGTTCGGAATTGAAATTGAAAAAGTTTTTGCAACTCCCGGACCCGTAGTTACTTTATACGAACTTGTTCCTGCTGCTGATGTAAAGCTTTCAAAGATAGAATCTTTGCAGGATGATATTGCTCTTGCCATGAAGGCGAAGGGGATAAGGTTAATTATTCCTATTCCGGGCAAAGGAACTGTCGGTGTTGAAATACCGAACCGTAAAGCGCAAATGGTACGTATCCGCTCGCTTGTTTCATCACAGAGATATGCCTCAACTGAAAAACTTCTGCCGATTGCTATGGGTAAAACTATTGACGGCGAAGTGTTCATTGATGACCTTGCAAAAATGCCGCACGTACTTATTGCAGGTGCAACAGGCTCTGGTAAGTCAGTCGGTATTAATACAATTATTGCAAGCTTGATTTACAAAATGCATCCGTCCGATTTAAAGTTTGTGATGATTGACCCGAAGAAAATTGAGCTTAACTTATACTCGAAACTGAAGAAGCATTACCTTGCTTCATCAAGCGATATTAATGAAAGCATTGTCACAAGTCCGCAGAATGCAGTCAGCATTTTAAAAAGCTTAACTGTAGAAATGGATAACCGCTATGACAAACTTGCCAATGCAGGTGTAAGAAATATTGAAGCTTACAATGCAAAGTATAAAGAAGGCAAGCTTACAAGTACTGAATTTATCCGTCACAAAAAAATGCCATACATAGTAGTTATCATCGATGAGCTTGCTGATTTAATGATAACTGCAAAGAAAGATATTGAAGAGCCTATTGCAAGGCTTGCGCAGATGGCAAGAGCTGTTGGTATTCACTTAGTTGTCGCAACTCAAAGACCTTCTACTGATGTTATCACCGGTGTTATTAAAGCAAACTTCCCTGTGAGAATAGCATATCAGGTTGCATCGCAGATCGACTCGCGTACAATTATGGATATGAAAGGCGCTGAGCAGCTGCTGAGAAACGGAGATATGCTTTACATGTCTTCATCATCGCAGAAGCCGATAAGAATTCAGAATGCATTTATCTCAACTGAGGAGTGTGAGTTAATTGCAGAGTTTGTTGATGCTCAGGTTGGATTTAAAAAACCTTATCTTTTACCTTCACTAGTTGAACGCAGAACATTCAACGGAGAAGATGAAGAGAGAGATGAACTCTTTGAAGAAGCAGCAAGGCTTGTTGTTAAGCTGGGGCAGTGTTCCACATCTACGCTGCAAAGAAGGCTGAAACTCGGATATGCCCGCGCAGCGCGTATTGTTGACCAGATGGAAACGGCAGGAATTGTCGGCAGCGGCAATGGTGCCAAAGGCAGAGAAATCCTTGTCGGCGAAGAGGATTTAGAGGGAATATTTTATTAAGTCCGTTTAATTTTTTCATTTCATTTTTAAAACACAGTTTATAGCTTTACTTATACAATCTTTAGTTGAGAAAATTAACCCCGATAATATTACTTACTGTATTCTTTTTTAATTTCTCCGGATATCTCTTATTTTTTTATGTAAGCAAGATGGAGATAAAGGAAGAGATGAGAGAGATAATCGAAAACGGAGTAGAGCTTGAAAAAATTACTCTGCCTCTAAGTGATTATAAAAAGTACTTAATTGAAGAGCATGAGTTGTTTTTTCATGATAAACTTTATGATGTTTCAAGAGTAGAAATTGAGGGCGACAGCATAATTTTTTATTGTATACATGATGAAAAAGAACAGCAGCTATTGGCTTCGCTTGAAATAATATTTGGACTGGAGGAAGAAAACGCAAATAATAACAATTCAGATTTAGAGCTTTTAAATTTTTTAAACATTTCCAGCATAATAAATCAGCAAAACTCGCTGATTAAAAATTCAGTTTATCTCGCATCCATAAAAGATTTTACACCTGTTTTACAATCACAATCAATAACACCAAACACACAACCGCCTAAGCATATTCTGTCCGCTTAACTATTCTGTTCTAAAATTTTTTAATTCATTTAAATTTAATTTATGAAAAGAATAATATTTCTTTACGTAATATTATTTTTGTGCGTTGATTATTCGTTTTCACAAACCGAAAAAGATTCTGTGAAGTATGAAACGGACGAAATAATTATTTCGGGCACACGTACCGAACAAAAACTTATTGATATACCTTATCCTGTAAACCTTATAAATAAAGATGACTTTAAATATTCACGAAACCTCGGAATTAATGACGTACTTTCAACCACGCCGGGGCTCTTCATGCAGTCAAGATACGGAAATCACGATGTCAGAATTTCTATTAGAGGATTCGGCAGCCGCTCTAATACAGGCATTCGCGGAGTCAGAATGTTACTCGACGGAATACCGGAATCCGAGCCCGACGGGCAAACAAGAATAGAGGCAATCGACTTTAATGCTTTGGGCAGCATTGAAGTTACAAGAGGAAATGCTTCAGCATTATATACAAACGCTCCGGGCGGAGTAATCAATTTTATTTCAGATATTAAATTTTCTAAACCATTTGTATGGTCGTTTAATGAATTCGGCGAATTCGGAATGAGAAAGAACAGCTTGAAATTTGGAGTTGCTACTGACAAATTAAGATTCATGTCGGCATTTACATATTCGAATTATAAAGGTTATCGTGAGCACAGTGAGGAGTACCAAAAGATATTCAACTCGGTGCTGGAAACGGAAGTAGGGTCTGTCTCAACCTTATCTGTGCTCACTAATTTTGTCAGCGGTGCAATCCGCTTGCCCGGCTCACTAAATCTATCACAATTCGAAACAAACCCGAATCAGGCAAATGCTTCCGATAAAGGAAGAGATGCCAAACGCGATTCAAGGAAAGGCAGACTTGCAGTGAGATTTAATTCAATGTTCGGAAAAAGCCTTAACAATGAAATTGAAGGAACGGGTTATGTGACTATTAAAGACTTCGACAGGACAGCCCGCACATACAGATTATTCGCAAGATACGGTGTAGGAGGGTCATTCAAGTTTGTAAATAAATCAGAAATTGCCGGAAGAGACAATCAATTTTCCGTCGGCGGTGATTTATTCTATCAAACAGGACCTATTGAGGAATATGAAAATATCGGCGGTACAAGAGGCGATATGCTCCTGGCAATAACAGATGAGACTGTTACAAACGCAGGATTTTATTTCTCGAATCAGATTAATTTAGTAAAAGGAAAGCTTGATTTTCTTTTTACAGGCAGATATGATAATGTAAATTTTAACGTTGATGACAGATTGTTAGCCTTCAGGGATGCTGCCAGAAGTTACAACAGATTTACACCAAAGTTTGCTTTGAATTATAAGCTGACTCCTTACGCTGCGATTTATACTTCATTCGGTCTCGGGTTCGATACTCCTGCTTTTAATGAACTCGATAATTATCCTTTTTCCTCCGATGAAAATCGCGGCGCACTTAATCCTGATTTAAATGCTCAGAACTCTCTGAATTTTGAAATAGGAACTAAGGCAAATTTATTGAACAGCGGCAGCAAATGGTTTAAGAATAATTATATCGAACTTGTATTCTATCGCTTGCAGATAGAGGACGAAATTGTTCCGTTCATTGTAAGTAATACTGCTTATTTCAGAAATGCTGCGAAGAGCAACAGGAACGGTATTGAGTTCGGTCTTACTACGAATATAATTGGCGGCTTGAAATGGAAGACAGCGTATAATTTTTCCGATTTCAAATATGATGAGTATAATGCCATTATATATGATATAAACGGAAATATTGTAACGAAAAATTATTCCGGAAACATTGCTCCTTCAGTACCTAAACATTATCTCTCTTCCGACTTAATTTATAATTATGATTTCACCCGCAGCGTTTCTGCTTTTGCGAAATTTAATTATACATATGTTGACGGAATGTATACAGATGATGAAAATTCTGCAAGGACGGGAGCATATATTCTGTTGAATTCAGGATTGGGAATGGAAGTGAATATTGCAAACTTCAGTATTATTGCTAATGCAGGTCTTGGAAATCTGACCGATAAGAAATACTCAGCATACATAAATATAAATGCCGACCCGGATAAGACAGTAGATAAAAGAGCTTTCTATGAAGCAGGCGCTCCAAGGAATTTTTTCGCAGGAATTAATTTAGGTTATACTTTCAGATAGAACTCCTTAATACAATAGCAATACATAGCCGTGATGCGGGGAGTCGTGTCACGGCTATTTTTTTGCATTAAAATTATTTCTTCTCCAGATTAGGCTGCTTAGTCATTCTTAAGTAGGGTTTAATGACTTCAAAACCTTGCGGAAATTTTGCTGCTAGTTCTGCAGGATCCTGTATAGCAGGTGCAATAACTACGTCATCCCCGTGTTTCCAGTCGGCAGGGGTTGCAACGCTGTGATAAGCTGTAAGCTGCAGCGAATCAATTACTCGAAGCAGTTCAAGAAAATTTCTTCCCGTTGATGCCGGATATGTTAATATCAGTTTTATTTTTTTATCGGGACCGATGATAAACACTGAACGCACTGTTGTCTTCTCATTTGCTTCCGGGTGAATCATATCGTAGAGCACTGCGACCTTTCTATCGGCATCTGCAAGGATTGGGAAGTTAACAGTTGTGTTCTGAGTTTCATTTATATCACTGACCCATCTTTTATGAGAGTCTATATCATCTACACTGATTGCAATAACCTTCACGTTTCTTTTATCGAATTCCATTTTCATTTTTGCGAGAGTACCAAGCTCTGTTGTGCAAACGGGAGTGAAGTCTGCAGGATGAGAGAATAGTACACCCCAGCTATCACCTAAATATTTATGAAAATTAATTTCGCCTTCTGTACTGTTCTGAGTGAAGTCAGGGGCAGTATCGCCAAGTCTAAGTGACATATTTTTTGATTTTGATTTGAGAAATGTTTGTGATTAAAAATAATCTATGATTATATAAATTGAAATTAAGATTTTGATGTACATAAATACTCTGACGTAAAATTTTTTGACGTCTATAAATTTAATTCACAGAAAAATGCCTGTTATAAATTTTTTATTACTTTTTTTTTAATTTATACTTAGTTAGATTTATGCATACAAATTTCAATTTGAAAAAACTAGTTGCTCTAATATTACTATCCATTTTTGCGTTCAATTTCATGGGATTTGAGATGATGTATTTTGTCCAGCATCGCATGATACACTTCAAAATGGCTAAGAAGATTAAAATAGAGCAAAATCTTGAAAGAATTGTTCTTTCAAAAGAGCAGGCTAAGAAATATCTTTGGGATAACGGCAAAGAATTGAAGATTGACGGCAAGATGTACGATATTGGCAGACAGGAAGAAAAGGGTGATTCGATAGTTTATTTTGCTGCATACGACGACGATGAAGTACATTTAATGGCAAAAGTTGAGACATTTTTTGATTTCAGAGATAATGCAAAGAATACAGATGGAAAGCTGGAGCTTCAACTCGTAAAATTTTTAACATTGATAACATTAATTCCTTCATCAATTGATGGGGGCAGAACAGAATTTTTAATTACTTCAATATCTGATATACAACCACATTTTACTTCAGTAACACTCATACCTGACACTCTGCCTCCTAGGCTTTCTTAAATCTCACAAACAGAAATCCCATTTGTTAATTTTTGATTTTTTCTTTTAATCAAATTTAATTGCTTTAACCTGTTAGGTTTCCATAGGCGTGCTCTGCTATATTGGCGGTGCAGCTATATGTGTTGACCTTTTCATTGATTCATTGTTTCCATCAAGAATTTACATCTTATTTTTCCGGGCTCGGGCAAAAATAAGGTTTTAATTCTCATAGGAATTTTTATATGGACTATATATAGAGCGATTAAACTAAATCAAACTAAAAAATCAAAAATGAAAAGACAAACCCTACTTGTTTTTTTTCTTATGGTGTTTTCTGTTTCAATACTGAATGCTCAGGATAACACAGATACTACCAGAAATTATCAGACCGGCGAAATTGATGTTATCGGATTGATCAACGGCCTCAAGCCGATTGAAATTCCGCAATCAGTCGGAGTTTTAACAGGCAGAGACCTTAACAGAAGCAACGGTATTCATTTAATGAATACAATTAACCTTATTCCGGGTGTAAGAATGGAAATGAGAACTACAACAGCAGGTACAAGAATTGTAATCCGCGGTTACGGTAATCAGACGAACTTCAATGGTATCGGCTACAAAGCATACTATAATGATATTCCTCTTACCGATGCAGACGGTACAACAATTATGGATGATATCGACTTCACAACGCTTGGAAGAATCGAAGTGTTCAAAGGTCCTTCATCCAGCGTTTATGGTACAGGTATCGGCGGTGTTGTAAAACTTACAACTGAAAAAGCTCCTTACGGAACATCTGTAAAACAAATGGTTGAAGCGGGAAGATACGGCTTGTTAAGAACTAATACTTCATTAAGCTTAGGTACTGCAAGAACTAACTTATGGTTCAACTACGGTCACCAGCAGGAAGAAGGTTTCAGAATTCACGGTAATTCTAACAAGAACTTTATGACTGTAAACGGAACATTGTATTCCGATAATAAGCAGACAATTTCAGTATTCGGAAACTATACATATTCTTATGATTACTTATCCGGTCAGGTAGACAGCAACGGCTTCTTTGCTTATCCCGATACAGCTGAAGTTGCTTACTTAAGAAATGATGCTCACATAAATATTGAGAGCAGCATGATCGGTCTTTCGCATGATTATAAGTTCTCAAATATTTTTTCAAACATGACAAGCATGTTCACCGAAGGTTTTACTTTAGACCAGCCTTTTGCTGCAGGCCTTAACAGAACCAGCAAAACAAAATTCGGCGGAAGAACAACATTTACACTTTCTCCGATGATGGGAAACGTAAAAACACGCTTTATGTTCGGCGGTGAATATTTGAAGAATATAAATTTCAATAAGGCATATGCTCTTGCAAATAATGTTCTTGGAGCTATGACTTCAGATATAGAAGTAAGACCTGAGCAGTCAAATTTATTTTTACAGGCTGAGTTAGGATTTACATCAAATACATCTATTACTCTCGGCGGCAGCTACAACATGATAAGATATGATATAGCTGATATGAGAGTTGCAACAGGATACATCAACAAAAGCGGAAGCAAAAAATTCGACGGAGTATTCACTCCGAGAGTTGCTCTTAATCAGATAATTGCAAAAAATTATTCTGTTTATGCAAGCTTCTCACAAGGATATTCTGCACCGGGAACAGGCGCAGTTGTAAATGCAATCGGCCAGGTAAATACAGCGCTTCAGCCTGAAAAAGCTAACAGCTATGAAATCGGGTCAAAGGGAAGCTTCTCAAACGGAAGAATTTCTTATGAACTTGCCGGCTACATGATGGATGTAACTGATAAACTTGTAAGCCAGAACGTTGCAGCAACACAAACAACACCTGCTTACACAATTACAGTTAACGCAGGTAAAGTAAGATATCAGGGAATTGAATTCGGTCTTAATGCAGATATTACTCCGACTAAGAGCACATTCTTTAGTCTGATAAGACCATTTTTATCTTACACATATACTGATGCAAAAAATGTTGATTTCAAATTAAATACATCAGATACATCTGCAGCAGCTAATCTGAACGATAAAAAAGTATCAGGTATTGCACCTCATTTATTAAATGTAGGTCTTGATGTCGATACAAAACCGGGCGTTTATCTTAACGCAACATTTATGTATGTAGATAAGATGCCGATTTCATTCGACAACTTCAGAAATGCAGATTCATACAATACACTGAATGCTAAATTAGGATTCAAGAAAAGCTTAGGAAAGAACTACGTTCTTGACTTATTTGCAGGAGCAGATAATCTCACAAGCGCTAAATACAGCCAGATGATATTTATCAATCTTACTCCGCAAAATGCATCAACAAAATATTTTAATCCTGCACCGCAAACACCCACATGGTACGGCGGCGCTTCATTAAGATATATTTTTAATTAGCAGATAGTATTTTTACGGGCGGTTAATATTTAGCCGCCCTTTATAAAAACCTTCTCTGATTAAAAAAATGAAAACGAAAAAAGTATTATTACTCTCAGTTCTTTTAACAATAACGATAGCTTCAACAATCTTTTCTTGCGGAAGATTTGCCAATAAAGAAGAGACAAATACTAAGAAGGGACCTGACAGAATAGTTTGCGTTTCAAAGCAGCTGACAGAATTTATGTTTGCAGTAGGCGCAGGAGATAAACTTGTTGGTGTGGATTTATCCAGCACATATCCTCCTGAAGCTCAGAAACTTGTTACTGTAGGTTATCACAGAATGTTAAGTTCGGAAGGAATTATTTCACTTAGCCCTACGCTGGTAATTCATAACGGAGGCATTGCCCCTAAAAGCGTGATTACGCAGCTGGAGAAAGTTGGAATCCCCATGAAGAAATACATGGATACTCCGAATGTTGACAGTTGTAAGTCCCTGATGATGCAGATTGCAAGAGAATACAATAACGAAGCAAAAGGAATCGAGATGTGCAAAAAGCTCGATGCCGATATGAATACTGCAAGAGAGAAACTGAAAGAATATACTGACAGGCCTAAAGTGTTAATAATTCATTACGGAAGACAGATGAATAACTACTTCGTAATGGGTAACAGAGGAACTGCCAATGATATGCTTGTATGGGCAGGCGGAGTTAATGCTGCCGATACATCGGGCTTCAGAAATCTCAGCGCAGAAGTAATAATGCGAAGCCAGCCTGACGTAATACTTGCAACCGATTTCGGTTTCGACAGAACAGGCGGAGCAGAGCAGTTTGTGGAACTGCCGGGAATACAGTTAACTCCCGCGGCTAAGAATCACAGGATTTATAGAATTGAAGAGCATGACCTTGTATATCTCGGACCGAGAACGGGAGAGAATGTTTTGAAGATGATGGAATTAATTCATAAGAAATAGAACAGATGATTTTTAAAAAAACAAAATACAGCACTATATATACTGTGCTATCAGTAATACTCGTTCTTTTAATAATAGTATCTGCACGGACAGGCGCAGTAAATATTCCATACAACCAGATATATGACTTTCTGTATGGAAAAATTTTCGGCGTTGAAATTCCCGGAGTAAATAAAATTAACGAGGGATTGTTCTATTACATCAGACTGCCAAGAACATTTATGTGTATCATTGTCGGAGCGGGACTTTCAGTCTCCGGCGCATTGATGCAGTCGCTGTTTAGAAATCCAATCGTGGAACCAGGAATAATCGGAACATCGGCAGGCGCAGCATTCGGCGCTGCTTTTGTTTTTGTCTTCGGCAAAATGGACTTCCTCGGCAGAATGGCTTTCTTCGGTGATCTGTTCTTACCGTTAGCCGCTTTTGCAGGCGCATTCCTCGCCACAATGGTTGTGTATAAATTTTCCTCTTCATTCGGGAAAGTAAATATTACAACTATGATACTTGCAGGGATGGCAGTAAATGCAATGGCTGCAGGAGGAACAGGTTTCCTTGCTTACATAGCAAGAGACCCGCAGGCGCGTTCGATAACATTCTGGAATCTCGGAACATTTTCCGGAGCAGACTGGAAGTCGGTTTCAATTGTTTTTGTAGTGACTCTCTTCTGTATACTTTTTATCAGAGGATATTCAAAACAGTTGAATGCAATGCAGCTTGGAGAAACCGAAGCAGGATACTTAGGAGTAAATACTGAAAGAACTAAAATTATTTTAATCATAATAAATACGTTAATGGTTTCTATCGCAACATCATTTGTAGGAGTAATAAGTTTTGTAGGATTAGTAGTTCCGCATCTACTCCGTTTAATGAAGGGTTCCGATAACAGGTACTTATTAACGGGTTCAGCTTTGCTTGGCGGAATATTGATGGCAGCTGCAGATATGCTTTGCAGAGTTATCATCGCTCCTGCGGAAATGCCGATAGGTATTATTACGGCGTTCATCGGCGCTCCATTCTTTTTATGGCTGCTGAGCAGAAATTTAAGAGCTCATAATAAAGGAGGTTTCTTTGCTTAAGGCCTCGAACGTTTCATTTCACATTAAAGAAAAATATTTAGTGAACGATGTTAACCTCAGCTTCGGCGATGGTCAGTTCACTGTGATAATGGGACAAAACGGCGCAGGGAAATCTACATTATTAAAAATTCTTGCAAACAGCTTAAAAAGCTCTACCGGTGATGTTGAGTATAAAAATACCAACATAAGAAATTTTCATGCGCTCGAGCTTGCAAAACTCAGAGCAGTTCTTTCACAGCATTACGATATAACTTTTCCTATAACTGTAGATGACATAGTTATCATGGGAAGATATCCGCACTTTAAAAATGTGCCGTCGCATGAAGATATAAAAATATGCGATGATGTAATGACTTTGCTGAACATTGAAAATTTAAAAGGAAGGGAATACGGAACACTCTCAGGCGGTGAAGCGCAGAAAGTTCAGATGGCAAGAGTACTTGCGCAGATATGGGAAAAAGAAACAGGCAAAATATTATTTTTAGATGAGCCTGTATCTAATCTTGATATGAAATATCAGCATCAGATACTAAGCATGGCGCAGAGAATTTCAAGGGAGAACTGCATTGTAATAGCCGTACTGCACGATATAAATCTTTCGATAAACTATGCCGATAGAATTGTTTTTATGAAGGATGGATTAATAAAATATATTCTGAACAACTTGAAGGAACTGACTGAAGAAATTATCTATGATATATTTAATGTTAAAACTAAAATTATTAACAATCCGTTCACTGATAAACCGTTAGTAATTTATGAAAACGATTGAAATTGAAAAAACATTTTAATGCCCATAACTTGAAAAAACCTTAAAATCAGATGGACGTGAAAAAAATCCTAACACTTCTCCTCATGTTGTTTTTTGTCATCAGCGTTAAAGCTCAGGACGATGAAGAAGAACGTGAAGAACGCGAGAGAGAAGCAAAAGACAGTCTTGAGTTCAACGTAAACACTGTAATGATTACAGGAACGAGAACAAGCAAAAAAATTATCGACATCCCTTACGCAGTAGAGCGCGTGGATAAGAGCGAGTTCAAGTACAACCGCAACGTAAGCATAAAAGATATTCTTGCAGACGTTCCCGGATTGTTCTTGCAGAACCGCTACGGCAACCACGACGTGCGTGTCTCAATCAGAGGCTACGGTACGCGTTCTAATGCAGGCGTAAGAGGTATAAGAATTTTGCAGGACGGAATTCCTGAATCAGAACCGGACGGCTCGACAACAATCGATGCTATAGATTATAACTCTTTGGGCGGAGTTGAAATCGTAAAAGGAAATTCTTCTTCCTTGTATACAAACGCTCCGGGCGGTGTAATTAATTTTATTTCAGATTTAAGCTATCCGTATAATTATGTTACTTCTATAAATCAGGTTGGTGAATTCCAGTTGAGACAGAACGGCTTAAAAGTAGGACTGCTTCAGAAAGACTACAGATTTTTCCTGACTTATAATTACAGAAATTACAACGGATACAGACCCCATAGTAATGAGTACATTCATATTGTAAATTCCATCTTTGATGCTTACCCTGACAGCAAAACACAGATTCAAATTCTGGGTAACTTTACAAGAGGAATTATCAAGCTGCCGGGAGCTTTGACTTTAGCAGAATATAATGCAGACCCGTATCAGGCAAGACAAATTTCAGTTTCGCAGGATTTAAAACGCGAGACTCAGAAAGGAAGACTTGGCATCAGGTATAAAAAGCAATTCGGCAAAAATGATAATCAGGAATTTGAAGCCACCGGCTTCGGCGCAATCAAAGATTATGTAGTAACTTCCAATCTGCTTTATACTTTTATTGACAGGTATGTATTAGGAAGCACTATCAGATATGTAAATAAATCTATGATCGCAAACAGAGAAAATGAATTCTCTACCGGACTCGATTATTACTATCAGACAGGACCAACTTCTGATTACGATAATATCGGCGGTGTAAAAGGATTTTCTCTTGTCGGACAAAACACGGAAACACTAAATAACCTTGGTGTATATTTTTCAAATCAAATCAATATTGTAAAAGGAAAACTTGATCTGCTTCTTACAGGAAGATTTGACAGAATTATTTATGAAACAACTCCATTGCAATATTTAGGTTTTCTTGATACAACCAAAATATATCAGCAGTTCACTCCGAAGATTGCTTTGAATTATAAACTGACTCCGAACGTCGCAATATATACATCATTCGGAACAGGATATGATACACCGGCATTGAGTGAATTAAATAATTACCCGTTCTCTTCTAACGAAGGAAGAACAGTTCTGAACCCTGATCTTACTGCGCAGAAATCTTTAAACTTTGAAATAGGTATTAAGGGAACCATGCAGAAAGAAAGAAGCGAGTTCTTTAAGAAAACATATTTTACTGCTACATTTTATAACAGCAGAGTCGATGAAGAAATCGTTCCTTTCACTGTAAGTGACAGAGTGTATTTCAGAAACGCTGCAAAGACAAACAGAACAGGTGTGGAAATAGGTTTAAAGAATGAACTCTTTGAAGGACTGGAAGTTGTTTCCAATTACAATTATGCATTCTTCAAGTACACAGATTACGTTGCAAGAATTTATGATATAAACGGAAACATTACAGATGAAAGATATGACGGAAATATTTTACCGTCATTCCCGAGACATATTGTAAATCTGATACTGAGTTATAAATATCACGTTAATAAAAACATCACAATACTTGCGCAGGCAGACGGAGACTATATAGATAAAATGTTTGTGAACGATAAAAATTCGGAAGAGGTTGCAGGTTATTCATATTTCAATTCCTTGTTGGGTGTAACTGCTGAGTTTGACAAATTCAATGTGTTATTCTCATTGGGCTTAAATAATATCTTTGACAGACAGTACGTCGGCTTTATAAATATTAATGACAGCAATGGAAGATATTACGAACTTGGACAGCCAAGGAATTTTTTCTCAGGTTTAAACATAGAGTACAAATTTTGATGATACATAGTAACATATTTCTAAATTAAACACAAAACATGAGAAAAAGACACCTTCTCCATTTGTTTTTCTTGTTTTTTGCTGTTTCTTTTCTTGAAGCTCAGGAAATAACAGTAAACGACAAATCTACTTTGCAGCCAATTGCAAAGGTTACAATTACTAACATCTCAAACAATGAGATGGTCTGGACTAACGAGCTTGGACAGGCAAACATTAGCAAGTTCGAAGGCGCTGATAAAATTTCTTTCGTCAGTCCTGATTTTGCCAAAGTAATATTCAGCTATGAAGAACTGAAGAAAAAAGCTTTCATAATTTCATTGGTGCCTAAAAGTTATTCTACTGATGAAATAGTAGTATCCGCTGATAAATTCGGCGAGAATTTATCTGATGTTCCGCGCCAGATAGAAGTCATTAACTCGCGGGAAATAGAATTTGAAAACAGACAAACAACTGCACGTCTTCTTGAAAATACAGGTAATGTATTTGTACAGATGAGCCAGCAGGGCGGTGGAAGTCCGGTGCTGCGCGGCTTTGAAGCTAACAGAGTATTAATTATGATTGACGGAGTGAGATTAAATAACGCCATCTTCCGCGGCGGTCACTTACAAAATGCTATCCGCATAGACCAAAGCATGCTTTCCAGAATGGAAGTCATGTACGGTGCAGGTTCAACATTGTATGGTAGTGATGCACTTGGCGGCGTAATGAGTTTTTATACTAAAAGCCCATTATTCAGCGGAAGCGATAATAAAACTTTGTATAAAGTCAGCACCGGTTCCAGATATTCAACCGTAAACAACGAAGCTACGAATCATCTTGACGTTAATATCGGATTGAAAAATGTTGCATTCCTTACAAGCTTATCGTTCTCCAGTTTTGGGGATCTGATGCAGGGCAAGCAGGGATTTGACAGCTTAAGAGAAGGATGGAAAAGAAAATTTTATGTAGGCAGAACAAGCGCAGGAACAGATGTAATGCTTAAAAATCCTAACGCATTTCTTCAGACACCTACAGGATATTATCAGTATGATATCATGCAGAAGATTGCAATTAAAGGAAGTGAAAGCGTACATCATTTGCTGAACTTCCAATACTCGAATACAAATGACATTCCAAGATATGACAGATTAAATACTTTTAACGGTGCAGGCACAAACTATACAAATGCTGAATGGTATTACGGACCGGAAAAAAGACTAATGGCATCATATACTCTGGGATTAAAATCAAATACAGGAATGTTTGATAATTCGAATTTAATTCTTTCATTCCAGAATGCAGGCGAAAGCAGACATAACAGAAGCTTTAACTCTGCCACAATAAAAAATCAGGTTGAAGATGTAAAAGTTTACTCGTTAAACTGGGATTTGAAAAAAGTTATAAAGCAGACACATGACTTAAGTTATGGCGTGGAAGCTTCTTATAATAATGTAACCTCAACTGCAAACAGATACAATATTAATACAGCAGCTGAAACTCCTGCCGATACAAGATATCCTGTTGACGGAAGCAACATGACATATATTTCAGGTTATGTAGTAGATAACTGGAAATTAAGTCCGACAGTATTCATGAATGTAGGGGCAAGAATAAACTATGTCGGTTTGAATGCAAATTTTTCAGATACAACATTCTTTAAATTTCCATTTAAGGAAGCAAAACAAAGTAATATTTCTCCGACCGGTAATTTAGGATTTACTTTCAAAGTACAGCCTGATTTCAAAATATATATTAATGGTTCTACCGGGTTCAGAGCACCGAACGTTGATGACGTTGCAAAAGTATTTGAATCAGTTAAAGGAAGCGGACAAACTTTAGGTAGAGTTATAGTTCCTAATGCTGACTTGAAACCTGAATATACAATCAATGGTGAGTTAGGTTTTTCAAAAACTTTCAACAATAAAGTAAAAGTTGATGCTACAGGTTATTATACTATTTTAAACGATGCTATAGTTGCAGCTCCTTACACTTATAACGGCAGCAGCCAGATATTATATGACGGCGTGCTTGCAAATGTTTATGCTTATCAGAATGTTCAGAAAGCATATTTATACGGCGGTAATTTTTCTATCAATGCAGATTTCAGTGAATGTGTGTCATTCATAAGTACAATAAATTATACCTATGCCAGAGTAAAGGCCGATACAGCAGATTATCCATTGGATCACATTCCTCCGGTATTCGGAAAATCAGGTTTCATATTTACATTTGATAAATTCAAAGCAGATGTAAATGCAGTTTATAATCTGAAGAAAAAACTTGAGGATTATAGCCCGTCAGGCGAAGATAATTTGGCTGATGCTACTATTGAAGGTATGCCGGGATGGATGACATTGAATTTAAGAACTGGATATCAGCTAACAAAGAGCTTGAATGTTCAATTTGATTTGGAAAATATCTTAGATCAGAATTACAGAGTATTTGCTTCAGGAATAAGTGCTCCGGGCAGGAATTTTGTATTCTCTTTAAGAGGAAATTTCTAATAAGATTTTAAAAAGTGTGCTGTACTTTCGTTCTTTCTTTTCAAACCAATCAACTCCTTCTGATTGAGGTTTAGTTTACTAATTACAAAAAAGCGCAGCACGCTTTTGATTTTAAAAATAAAAATACTTTTATCTAAATTAGTGTGTCGGACTTTCGTTCTTTCTTATCAAATCAATCGACTCCTTCTGATTGAGGTTTAGTTTAATATCCTGAAGCGAGACACACTACTTTTTAAAAATTTTTAAAGTGCGGGAAACCGTCCACTAGAATTATAATGCAATCTCCAACAATCAGCAATAAAATTTTATTGGTGTTTCCGCACTTTTGATTAATAAGAAAAATTCCAGTTGGAGAACTGTTTTCTTTCTTATCATTCAATCTCCTTCTGATTGAACACAATTAGTAAAAATATCAAAAGCCCGTAATTTTATGAGCTTTTAAAATTTTTATTTTTCGAAGTGTTTAGTTCGAGTGAAAATAATACTATAAAATTTAATATTAAACAAAAATTTTAGTGCCGTTAAGCAGGGAATAATCTTAACTCTCCTTTCGATTGACCTTTTTTTGATTTTTAACGGTGCTTTTAGATATTATACATACAGTTTTTCTCTCCTTCAATCGATGCGGAGAATGAAATTTAAATGTTTGCTGCTTTCAAATTTTTAAAGTATTTCATTCTTCGCATTTTTTTGTCTATAATTATTATCCCTGCGAATTAATTTAAATACTCTTATGTTACTAATAGGAGATTGCATTAACTATGAAAATTAAACTTCTTTTTTTGATAGCGCTTGCTGCGTTATCCTACGGCTTTTATAAGCAGAGTAATACAGAAGTAACGAGTTCTGAAAATTACTCAAACATTTATATTGCTCCGAATTTCAGAATTTTCCCGAGCAATATCCCACAATCCGAACCTGAAGTTGTCAGGCATCCTTTGAATCCCAATATTATGTTTGCCAGTGCATACACTATAAACTCTTCATTTAAAAGCGAAGGTGTTTATGTTACAACAAACGGTGGTGATACGTGGTTTGGAAGCGATACATGCAAAGGAGCTTTAATAATTAATCACGGTGGTGATCCAGGTCCGATGATTGATAAAGACGGTAGATTTTTCATGGCACATATCGGCTCGTTTCAGTCAGGGCAGTTTGCGCATTACTCTACAAATATGGGAGCAACATGGTCTAATCAATATCCGTTGTTTATAGGAGAAGTAAATAAAGGTGATATAAGAAGTGACGGCAGCCCTGCAAGTCCTTACTACGGAAAAACATTTTATGTATGGGTTCAGTTTATAAGTCCGTTTCCGGTTGTCATAAGTTCAACAACAAACGGCGGTGTCAACTGGACAAGTCCTTTCCAGATAAACAATCCGACTCAAAGAAGTGCGGGACCTGTGATAAGAAATTCAACTACAGGTACTGTTTACATAACATGGGCTGCACAGAACCCGACCTCTCCTTTCGCGGAAGATTATCTCGGGTTTGCAAAATCTACAAACGGCGGCCAGTCATTTACACATAGTGAAAATATTTATGATGTGAATGGTGTTTCCGGTCCGCTTCCTCAAAAAAGTAATATTATAATTAATGGACTTCCTGATATGGAGATAGATATGTCGGACGGAGTTAGAAACGGCTGGATATATATTGTTACCGGTGAAAAAAATCTTGCACCTGCAGGAACTGACCCCGATGTAGTATTTCATCGTTCTACCGATGGCGGCAATACATGGTCTCCCGGAATAAGGGTAAATCAGGACCCGCTTAATAACGGGAAGATACAATATTTCCCGGCTATGAGAGTAGATGAAGCAGGCGGAATTAATGTTATCTATTATGATGACAGAAGAACAACGAGCGATTCTGCTGAAGTGTTTATGTCGCGCTCAACCGATGGAGGAACAACATGGAAAGATTTTCCGATAGCCGAACATAAATTCAGACCTTCACCTATTGCAGGAGGTACAACAGGCTATCAGGGTGATAATATAAGTATGACTTCCGGAAATAATTTTTTATGGCCGATGTGGATGGATAACTCAAGCGGATTGTATCAGATATGGACCTCAAAAATTGATATCAATACTTTAGGCATTAATCAGTTAAGTACTTCTATTCCTGATAAATTTAAGCTTGAACAAAATTATCCTAATCCGTTCAATCCTGTAACAAATATTAAGTTCAGCATTAAAGATAAAGGCGATGTAAGCATGAAAGTTTACAATACGCAGGGTAAACTGATTGAAACACTCGTTAATAAAGTTCTGCCCGCAGGTGAGTATGAATATAGTTTTGATGCAGTTGGTTTAAATTCAGGAATTTATTTTGTGACTGTACAGGCAGGAGGATTTTCAGATACTAAAAAAATGGTTCTATTGAAATAAATATGCAGGAGGAAATAAGTAAAGGCGAATATTGGGTAACAACAGATAATGAAAAATTAGATTTTAATTCCATTCATCAGTGGATAACAAATTCATACTGGGCAAACGGAAGAACTAAAGAGGCGATGAAAAAAGTTATGGATAACTCATTAAATTTCGGATTGTTTCATAATGATAAACAGGTCGGCTTTGCCAGAGTAATAACTGACTACCATACATTTTCATATTTATGTGATGTAATAATAGATGAAGATTACAGAGGAAGAGGACTTGGAAAATTGTTAATGAAAGAAGTTTTGGAATACCCTCCGCTGATTACAATGAAACGCTGGCTATTATTTACAAAAAATGCTCACGGTTTATATGAGCATTTCGGTTTTGCAAAAGATGATATGCCTGAAAGAACTATGGTAAAGAAAAATGCAAATGTAAGTTAACTATTTTACCAGTACCATTTTTTTTGTTTCACCCGTACCATTGGATGTTTTTAAAGTGTAATAATAAACTCCTGCAGGGATATCTGCCGCGCTGAATTTTATTTTATGCTCCCCGGATTTTACAATACCATCTATTAATGTCTTCACTTCTTTCCCAAGTAAATCATAAATTTTAAGAGAAACAACTTCGGGCTTTTGCAGGCTGAAAGTAATTATTGTTTCAGGATTAAAAGGATTCGGATAATTTTGTTTTAGTTCTATCCCTGTCGGGAAAGCAGTTCCGTTATTCCATATTCCAACATAGTCTGTATTAAACTTTAATATCGCGCCCCTCTCTCCTACGGCAATTCCATTCCTTTTATTTGCAAATTTTACATCGTAAATAGATTCACCGTTTGGAGTTATTCCCAGTGCCATCCATCCTTCAGAAGCTGTTCTGAAAGCAACAGAAAGAGCAGTCCCGAATTCTTCGAACGTAATGTATTCCCATGTAAGTCCGGCATTAGTCGAGCTAGCCATGCTTGCTCCGTATTCAAAATCACCTCCGACTGCAATTACGTGATTATCATCATAGAAATGAATATCATAAAGCGGCTCAGGGCTTACACCTTGTGGAATCCAGTTTAATCCGTTATTCGTAGTCCTCCATATTACCCCCTGAATATCAATCCATCCTCCGCAGGCAAGAGTTACCTGTCCCCGTGATTCAAAATTTCTCACAGGATAATCATAGAAAGAAGCAGAATCAATCTGGTCAGTCTTCCATGTTGCGCCTGCATCCGTAGTGCGGAGTATACCTATAGGGTGTCCGGCTAATAACCCATGCTGATTATCTGTGAATAAAATTTTAGCGAAAAAAATATTTGTATCTACTCTGTATCCCGTATTCCAGTTGATACCTGCATTAGTTGTTTTTAAAATAATGGAACCAACAAAGTTTGGATTTGTAAGACCGAATTCCCATGATATTGCAAAGCCTGTATTTGCATCTAAAAAATTTATATCAATTATATTGCTGAGCAGACCTGTACTTCTTGTTACCCATGAGGCTCCTGCATTTGAACTGTAAAATACTTTTCCTGAGTCTGCAGCAATGAAGAAGTTAGTTGAATCAGTATAAGCAATTTTATTTAAAGTCATACCGGGGCTGAAGCTTGAACGCAGCCAGTAGTTCTGTCCATTAGCCTGAAGGGAACAGAGAGAAACTAATAATAATATTAAAAGAAACTTTTTTATCAAAATAAAATTTTAGAGTTTAACTTATTACAGGAAAAATTTATTTAACCAGTATCATTTTTTTTGTTTGAGTGAATTCGTTTCCTGTCTTCAGAGTATAAAAATATACTCCTGCCGGAATTTCAGCTGCATCAAATTTTATCTTATGTTCACCCGGTTTTACCATTCCATTAATAAGTGTCTTAACTTCTTTACCCAGCATATCATAAATTACCAAACTAACATTTTTGGGTTTATCTAAACTGAATGATATAACTGTTTCCGGATTGAACGGATTCGGGTAGTTCTGTTTTAATTCTATAGAAGCAGGCAGACCTGTATTTGTATTTTGTATTCCTATTAAATCTGAATTATATCTTAATATGGCAGCATGCTGCCCGACAGCTACACCGTGTCTTTTATTTGAAAAAACTACATCCTGAATCGATTCAAGATCATGTGTTGTATAAACATTCCATCTGTCTCCGCCGTCTAAGCTGAAAAGAAACTTTTGTCCAAGCCCCAGTGCAATCCATCCTTCGGCTGATGTTCGGAATGAAATTCCTAACCCGATACCGAATTGTTCGAATGCCGTGTAAGTCCAGTTAAGTCCTGCATTAGTGGTTCTTACAAGACTGGCGCCGTATTCATTATCCCCGCCGACAGCAATAAAATTCTGGTTATCAAAAAAATGAATTGCATAAAGCGGTTCAGGCGCAACGCCTTCGGAAGTCCAGTTAATTCCGCCGTTAGTTGTTCGCCATATAACTCCGGCAAGATCCATAAACCCGCCGCAGGCAATACCGAACTGAGTGCCTATCGTCTTAATGTTTTTTATGGGGAAACCGTAAACTAAATTAGTTGAGTCAAGATGGTCTTTCTTCCAGTTAACACCGCCGTCAGTTGTGCGGACAATTCCTATAGGGTGACCTAACAAAAATCCAAACTGATTATTTATAAAAGAAACTTTGCTGTAAAAAACATTTGTATCAATTTTATAATTTGCATCCCATATCTGTCCGCCATTAGTTGTTTTTAAAATTATTGAGCCGAAAAAATTTGGATTAATTGAACCGTACTCCCATGCGATTGCATAACCGGTATTGACATCAACAAAATTAATATCAACAATATTATTCTGAATGCCGGTGTTCTGAGTTATCCAGTTTATACCTGCATTTGAGCTGTAAAATATTTTACCTGAATCTGCAGCAATGTAAAACTTTAAACTATCGGAACTTGCAACTTTGTTGAGAGTCATATCGGCAGGAAATGGGAGAGAGGATTTAATCCAGTACTCCTGGGCAAATAAATTGTCCGTACTCAAAAAAACAATAAGTAAGAAAAATAAGATGTATTTTCTTTTATTCAAAAATCAAGCGCTCCTTCTTTTCCAATTTATAACACTGTCCATTAAAAAATAAT
This sequence comes from Ignavibacteria bacterium, assembly GCA_044226845.1. Lineage (GTDB taxonomy): Bacteria > Bacteroidota > Ignavibacteria > Tepidaquicellales > Tepidaquicellaceae > JAFDZO01. Next base: position 24,561 of record JBGAGG010000009.1, on the reverse strand, counting down.
TCATTTTTTAATCACATAGTTACCTATACCTACATATAGGGAAGAAATGCTTTTTTTAAAATTTTCTTATATGTATTTTAAATTAGGTTCATTTGTGTGGAATTTTATTATAGCCTGACTAATTAAAAAAAACTTAATTGTTTTGCAGAAAACCTCTCTCTAAGTTGTAGATTACACAACAGTTACAACAAAATGTAACAATAATGTTACTATCTAATGCATGGTCTTAAAGCGAAATGTTACAATAATGTTACAGTGAGCCTATAGTTTGGAGTGAAGTTGTTTCGCAGAAAGATTAAGAATAAAATATTAATTATTATTCATTAAAAGGAAAATGTTACAATAATGTTACAATAATGTTACTATCTATTTCTGCTTAGTGATTTTAATTTTTATGCTTTTTGATACAGGTGTATTGCTTTTTCGTGCAGTTTCTGTGTAAGGTATAATGGGGTTTGCTTCAGGGAAGTACGTAGCTACACAGCGTTCTTTAATATCATACTCTACAATTTTAAAATTTTCAACCATCCGTTCTTTATCATAATAGGTGGCAAGATTTACAGTGTTATTATGTTTTAGTCCGGCATTTTTTATATCGTTCTTATTCATCAGTATAACTCTGCGCCCGTTTAATATTCCGCGGTAGCGGTCATCAAGTCCGTAAATAGTAGTGTTGAACTGGTCGTGGCTTCGAATCGTCATCATAAGATATTCGTCATCAGCTAATTCCAAAGTCGGAATTTCACTAGTGGTGAACATAGCCTTTCCCGATAAAGTATTAAAGTTACCGTCACGTGCAGAGTTCGGAAGATAAAAGCCGCCGTTATTTCTAACACGTTTATTGTAGTTATCAAATCCCGGAATTACTTTTTCTATTTCATCGCGTATGTTATCGTAATGCTCCAGCATTTTATCCCAGTTAACTCTTGACCTGCTGCCAAGCGCAGCCTTAGCAAGACGGCATACAATTTCCGGTTCGCTTAATAATTTTTCTGATGGAGGTTTTAATGTACCCTTTGACTGATGCACAATGCCCATTGAGTTCTCCACTGAAACAAATTGTTCTTTGTTATTTTTAATATCTAAGTCAGTTCTTCCCAGACAAGGTAGGATAAGAGACTCTTGTCCTGTGAAAAAATGTGTACGGTTCAGTTTAGTTGCAACGCTTACTGTCAGTTCGCAGTTCTCAAGCGCTTCACCTGTATAGTTAGTATCGGGAGTAGCAGATAAAAAATTTCCTCCCATTGCAAAAAAAACTTTAGCTTTACCTGTATGCATTGCAGTCATGGATTCCACTGTATCAAGACCGTAATCAAAGGGAGCATTTAAATCATAAACTTGATTTAGTTTATCAATGAATTCATGCTTCGGTTTTTCATAAATTCCCATTGTCCTGTCACCTTGTACATTGCTGTGTCCTCGAACCGGGCATGCACCTGCGCCGGGTTTGCCGATACTTCCTTTAAGAAGCAGCAGATTTACTATTTCAGAAATATTATCAACTGCATTTTTATGCTGAGTAAGTCCCATAGCCCAGCAGTAAATAATTTTTTTTGATTTGATAATTAATTCAACTGCCTGCCGGATTTCTCCTATGGAAATGCCGCAGTTTTCAGAGAGCGAATTTAAATCTTGCTGCTTTAAATCTTTTATAAAATTTTCAAATCCATCTGTATTGTTCTTTATGAAATCTAAATCAAAAATTTTACCGGGATTTTTTTCTTCTTCGTGCAATAACAAACACATTATTGCTTTAAGCAGAGGAACATCTCCGTTTATTCTTACTTGTAAATATAAATCTGTAAGCTTGGACGCAATTCCGAAAACACCTTTTACACTTTGAGGATCATCGAAACCGATGAGTCCTGCTTCTTTAAGAGGATTGATTGAAATAATTTTTGCGCCGTTAGCTTTCGCTTTTTGCAAAGCCTTCATCATTCGCGGATGGTTTGTTCCCGGGTTTTGTCCTGCTATAATAATTAAATCTGTATTATAAAAATCTTCAAGTTTAACAGTGCCTTTTCCGACACCTATGGTTTCTGTGAGAGCAACACCGCTGGATTCATGACACATGTTCGAGCAGTCCGGTAAATTATTTGTACCATATTCTCTTGCAAAAAGCTGATATAAAAAAGCTGCTTCATTGCTTGTTCTTCCTGATGTATAAAATATTGCTTCATTGGGAGAAGAGAGTGAGCTTAACTTATTGCCAATGATTGTAAATGCCGTGTCCCATGATATTTCTTCGTAATTATCACTGCCTGATTTTTTGTATACGGGCTGCGCAATTCGTCCGAGTTTTCCCAAATAGAATTCATCTTTTTCTTTAAGCTCAGATATTTTATTGTTCTTAAAAAAACCAGCTGTAACAATTTTCGTGGTTGCTTCTTCTGCAATAGCTTTAGCTCCGTTCTCGCAGTATTCACCGAGTGAAGAGCGCTCTGCATCTGCATCAGGCCATGCGCATCCGGGGCAATCGGGACCGTTGAACTGATTAAGCTGAAACATAACCTTACTTGCACGGAACGGACTCATTTCCTTGAGTAAATGCTTTGTAGCAGAAACTACGGAAGGCACGCCGCCTGCCTTAGTTTTAGGCTCAGTAATTTTATGTTCTTTATTTTTAGTTTCCTTAGATTTCATTAAGCTTAACTCGTTCGGGATAAGTATAAATATTAAATCTGTTATCTTTTAAAAATCCTATGAGAGTGATATTGTTTTCATTCGCTAAATCAATTGCCAGACTCGAAGGCGCACCGACTGCGCATACAACCGGAATGCCAATCATCATAGCTTTTTGAATAAGCTCAAAACTTGCGCGTCCGCTAAGAAGTAAAATATTATTTGTAAGAGGTATCAGATTATTTTGTAATGCATAACCGGCAATTTTATCTAATGCATTATGTCTGCCGACATCCTCTTTTAGGACAATGAAGTTTCCGTTGAAATCGAATAAGCCGCTTGCATGAATTCCTCCGGTCGAATCAAATATACTTTGATTCTTTCGTAGTGTATCCGGTAAACTTAGAATAATATTTTTTGAAATAATGTTTTTTAATATTTCAATTTTATACTGTGAATTTGTTCTCACTGAATCAATTGAGCTTTTACCGCAGATGCCGCAGCTGGATGTCATGTAAAAATTTCTGTCGGATGATTTGAGATTTAGCTCTGCATTTTCATTAATGTGAACTGTAACTGTATTCATACCGGTGGAGAATGACTGAATAGAGGAGTAATTTCTTATAATTCCCTCAGTGAATAAAAATCCTGTTGCAAGTTCTTCGTCATTGCCGGGAGTTCTCATAGTTATGGAAATGATTTTTCGCTCACCACCGTGAGTGATTGAAATTTCAAGGGGCTCTTCTATAGCAGTATTATCTTCTGCTTCCTTAGTTATTTCGTTCTGAATTTTTAATATTTTATATTTCCCGTTACTCATCTTTGTCAATTAGTTCTTTATGCAATGGAATAAATTTACAGTCATGTTCTTTAAGAAATTTTATAATGGAATATTTTCCTGAGTTATATTTCTCAAGTAAAATCTTATTCGATTTGTTTTCAAAAATAACTATAGAAGGTTCCGGAAAATTATTTGATATAAAGCATGTTGCAAATTTATTTATATCTCTTTCATTAATCAGTGTGTGAATTAATGCTTCATCAATATTAATTAAATCACAATAAATTGTAATGAAGTTTTCATGGGGGAATTGTTTAATTGCGGAAATTAATCCTGTAAGGGGTCCCTGGTTTTCACTTTTATCATCATCATAAATGATATCATAACTTCCCTTTGGAAGCTCTCTCTGGTTTCTATTTCTGGAAATTATAATTTTATCGGTGAATTGTGTGAGTAAATCAGATAAGAAAAAAATGTGAGGTTTGCCATTGTAGTCTACCAATGCTTTATCTTTTCCCATTCGTTCGCTTTTACCGCCGGCGAGAATGAGGGCTGTTATTTGCCTCTTCATATAATGTAAAATACGGAATTAAAAGGAGGAGTAAAACTTTACAAATTTATATTGTAGTTTAATAAATATATGTTAATGTCCAAAGAGCGACAGACTCACCAATATAATTACCACTGCCCTGATTAGAAAGTATCTGTCCAGACAACACTCCTATACTGGTTGTATCACGGTATACTTGCCCGCTTAGAATGCCGCTGTTTAGGACATTGCCTTTTACATCCACGTTAATTGAACTTCCGGAAAAATTAAGTGACATCGGGGAATTAAAGCTGCCATCATTGTTTACGGTAAGCGTGCCTCCACCGGATGCTCCGGTTGTAAATGTAAATCTGTAAGTACCTGTAAAGGGTGTGTGAGAAGAAGTTGAATTTGTTATGTCGTCTTCTTTAGCACAGCTGTAAAAAAACACTGCGCTTAAGAACAAAAAAAATATTCTATAAAAAATTTTATTCATATTAATTACTCCCGGCCATTGAATAGCTGCCCTGAACAGCATAGCCGCTATCGTTTAATGAAAAATCTCCGTAGCCTATTTGACCTGAAAGAGAGCCAATTTCATACTGTGATCTATAAATTTTCCCGGCTAAGTTACCATTCTCGTCTACAACTCCTGTGATAATTACCGGAAAAACCTCAGTACCTACTGACGAGCGAAGCTGAATGAAAAAACTGAAACTACCTCTGTTATTTATGACTACATCTTTTTGCCCCGTAAGTTCACTTGTTATTGAAAATATATAGTTGCCTTCATATGGATTATTTATCTCAGCAATAATAACATCGCCGATTTCCTTTTCACATCCATAAAAAATAATTACAGGTACTGTTAGTAATAATATAGTTAAATATTTTAGCGTACGAATCATAATAGTTAAAACTGGACTCCGGTTGTAATGTGAAGATTATCTCTATACTCGACTATTCTATAGCTCGAAACATTAAAGTCTACCTTCTGATAACTGTAAGCTGCGTCAAAAACAAGGTCTATATTATTTTTAATATTAAATCTTACTCCTGTTCCTGTCTGAAAATAAATCCCTTTACCCTTTTCATCGGAAACAGAATAGCCCAGATCAATATAAAAGTAAGGTTTAATTTTTTGAAAAAGGAAAGTATACTTTGCATCTATAAACACCGGAACTGTGTATCCGGAAGCATATTTAATGTATGAGCCGCCTATACCGAACGAAAGTTCGTTAACCTGATATGAAAATACATTGGAGAAAGTCACATTGTTTTTATAATCGGAAATGTTTCTAACTAAACCAACTTTTGTAATGTTTGTAAACTTTTTTGTGGCGTAATATATTGAATCACGCTTCGGCCTGTTTAAATAATCATCACGGTTGAAATTTTCTTTTTCTATACGTTCAACAACAGACATAGAAAAACTTAAATCTTTACCGTTTCTATCTGTAATTTTTACTGTGCTTCCGGGAATTAACTCAGTAATAACTCCCATAATTCTTGTACCATCTTTAAAATATATAACGTCTAAAGGAATATCCTGTGAATACACCTTTACAACTGCCAGTAAGAGAATAATAAAAAGAATTTTTTTCATTTATTTTAGAGAAGGAAATATTATAAAGTGACATAAGCATCCAATCCGTGCTTACCGCCTTCGCGTCCGAATCCGCTTTCTTTGTATCCGCCGAAAGGAGATGCAGGATTAAATTTATTAAATGTATTCGCCCATACGACACCGGCTCTTAATTTGCTCAACACATTAAATACTTTTGAGCCTTTATCTGTCCATACGCCTGCTGATAAACCGTAGAAAGTATTATTAGCTTTTTCTATTGCCTCGGCCGGAGTCCTGAATGTTAATATAGAAAGTACAGGTCCGAAAATTTCTTCGTTTGCAATTCTATTAGACTGAGCAACGTCAGTAAAGAATGTCGGCTTGAACCAATATCCTTTAGAAGGAAGAGTACATTCCGGTTGATACATTGTTGCGCCTTCTTCGATTCCCGAGTTGACCATTTCGTTAATTCTGTCTAACTGCATTCTTGAATTGATAGCGCCGATATCAGTGTTCTTATCAAGCGGGTCTCCCACTCGCAGATTTCTCATTCTGTGTTTTAGTTTTTTAATCACAATATCTTTAATGCTTTCCTGTACAAGAAGTCTTGAGCCTGCACAGCAAACATGTCCCTGATTAAAATAAATTCCGTTAATAATTCCTTCTATAGCGGCATCAATTGGCGCATCTTCAAAAATTATATTTGCTGCTTTACCGCCTAATTCCAATGTAAGTTTTTTATCTGTTCCGGCAATAGATTTCATTATTATCTTTCCGACTTCAGTAGAGCCTGTGAAAGCAATCTTCTTTACCTTCGGATGATTCACCATCCAGGCACCTGTTTCACCTGCGCCTGAAATAATATTTACTACTCCATCGGGTACGCCTGCTTCCTGAATAACTTCAGCAAGTTTATATAATGTAAGAGGAGTTGTCTCTGCAGATTTAATTACAACTGTATTTCCGCATGCAAGTGCCGGAGCGATTTTCCATGCAGCCATTAATAACGGGAAATTCCATGGAATGATTTGCGCTACTACTCCGATCGGTTTCGGGTTTTGTCCGGGAAAAGCATACTTTAATTTATCTGCCCATCCGGCATAATAAAAGAAGTGTGCGATAGCTAATGGAATATCAACAGATTTCGATTCACGAATCGGCTTACCGCCATCCATAGATTCTATAACTGAAAATTCTCTTGCCTTCTCCTGTAATATTCTTGCAATTCTGAAAATATATTTTGCGCGTTCTTTGCCTGAAATTTTGCTCCACTCTCCATTGAAAGCCTTTTCAGCAGCGTTGATAGCTTTGTCGACATCCTTTTTTTCAGCGGATGCAACTTTTGCAATAACTTCCTCAGTTGCCGGGTTTATTGTATTAAAATATTTTGCCGTCTTCTGCCATTTGCCGTCTATGAAAAGATCATATTTCGGTTTTAGTTTTATGTGGGAAGGATCTTCGATTGATTTGGAATAGTTCCATTTAGGCGTAATGTTGCTGCCCTTTACAGTAATCTCTTTGCCTTGAACTTTCTTAGTCTTAGCGGGTAGTTTTGAACTCATTTTCTGATTTTTAATTCTTTTTATTCTTAATAATAATTTACTCTACAGATTTTCCTTCGGACTCAACAAACTTTTTAATCGCTTCTATGTTTGCCAATATCATTTTTGCCTTTCCCAAGCCGAATGAGAATGGAAATTTTTCTCCGGGATTTAAACAAATTAAGGCATTTCCTTTGTACTCTGTTAGTTCTGGCATTGTAGTATAATTTAATTTTTAATCGATTGTGAAGTAATCAGCTCCCTGATAGAAGCCTGTTCTTTGTTTTTTGATTTGCATTAATAAATCATTGAGCAATGTGCTTGCGCCTATTCTGAACATTTTATTGTTTAGCCAGTCGGGTCCTAATGTTTCGTTTACTAATACTAAGTAAGCAATAGCATCTTTTGCAGTTTTTATTCCGCCGGCAGGTTTCATTCCGATTTTTATTCCTGTTTCAAAATAATAATCACGGATTGCCTCAAGCATTACAAGTGTTACAGGTAAGGTAGCAGCAGGCTGAACTTTTCCTGTTGAGGTTTTTATAAAATCCGCGCCTGCCATCATTGCTAGAATGCTTGCACGTCTGACGTTATCGTATGTCTCAAGCTCACCTGTTTCGAGGATAACTTTTAAGTGCACGTCAACTTTTTTACCGAGTTTCTCGCTCATGTATTTTGATTCCTGTACGCAGACTTGTTTAATCTCTTTTATCTCATCGAACACCAATTGATATTCACCTGATAAAAACTCTCCTCTGGAAATAACCATATCAATTTCATCTGCTCCGTCACGAATGCAGTCTACTGTATCCTGAACTCTTAAATCCATTGAATATTGTCCCGAAGGGAATGCAGTTGCTACAGATGCAACATGAACGCCTGAATCACCTACAGCTTTCACTGCAGTTTTTATCATATTAGGGTAAACGCATACAGCACCGCAGCTTGGAATAGTATAATCTCCGGGCATTGGGCGTATAGCCTTCTGGCACATTGCAAGCACTTTGCCTTCAGTATCTTTACCTTCAAGAGTTGTAAGGTCAATCATAGAAATCGCAGTATTTAAAGCCCAGATTTTACTTTCTGTCTTAATGCTTCTACCGGCAAGCATAGCTGCACGCTCTTTCGTACCTATTTCATCAACGGGCAATAAAAAATTGCTTAAAAAATTCTCTTTGAACTTCATTCTTTTATTGTAATAAATTGTATTTGCTTTAGTTTAAACATAACAAATATTGAAAGAGATTAAAATAGACTAAAATATATCTAAAAAAAAATATATTTTAATGCTTCAATCAAATTCAACATGCCAGGAAGCAAATCACCCCGCGTAAGAAAACTAACAGTAGAACAGTTTTTTGCGATAAGATCTATTTCAGGATTCTCTCTATCTGAAAAGAATAATGAAGTTTATTACATTACTAACACCACAGGAATTCCGCAGATTTGGGTAACATCATTAAAAGGCGGAGTGACAAAACAAATATCTATCTGGCCGGAGGCTGTCAGAGAGGTACATCACAATCCTAAGACAAACGATATTATTTTTATAAGCGATAATAACGGAGACGAGCAGACACAGATTTATTCAATGCCGGATAAAGGAGGTGAAGTACTGCATCTTTCCGAAGGTTTCGAAAATTCGCAAACATTGTTTATTTCTTTTAACAAAAAAGGAGATAAATATTTATTTGCAACAAATAAAAGACTCGATTACAATTTTGATAACTATATAAAAGATATAAAGACAGGCGAGAATATTCTTGTGAAGTCATTTGAAGATGAATATCCGACGCATGCATCCGAATGGAGCAGCAATGAGAGATATATCATCTTTGAAAAAGTATATGGCAATATGAATATGGACCTTCTTCTTTTTGATACAAAAGACGGTTCATTAAAAAATATTACCGAACATGATTTAAGTATAAATACTTTTTACGGAAATATACACTTTGATAAAAATAATAAAGGGTTTTATTATCTTACCGATGAAGGCAGGGAATTTAAAGGGATTAAATACTACAATATAAAAAGCGGTAAATCAGAGTGGGTAATTACTGAGAACTGGGATATAGTTACTTATAATTTTTCAAAAGATTTCAAAAATATGAGCTGGATAATAAATAAAAATGGCAGCCATATTCCTAAAATAAAAAATCTGAAGAACGGAAAAATTAAAAAACTAAAACTGAAGAAAGAAACATATTCAGGAATGCGTTTTAGTGAAGATGGAAAAAAGCTTGTTTATATGTGCAATAGTCCGCTCGTCCCGACAGAAATTTTTGTTTATGATTTAAGCAAAGATAAAAAACATGCCATTACAGATTCACTCATAGGAAACATAAGTGACGATGCATTTACAGAACCGAAAGATATTTTTTATAAAAGCTTTGACGGTCTTTCAATTCATAGTTTACTTTACATTCCTAAGGGTACATTGAAAGACGGAACTAACCCTGCTATTCTTTGGCCGCATGGCGGACCGGAAGCATCTGAAATGCATAACTTCAATAAATATCTCCAGGTCTTTACCAATGCCGGATATATTGTCATTGCACCGAATTTCAGAGGAAGCATCGGTTACGGTAAATCATTTCAGAAAATGATTTACAAAGACTGGGGCGGAGCAGAGCTGCAGGATGTACTTGGCGCTGTAGATTATTTAAAAGAAACCGGATATGCTGACCCGAAAAAAATTGCTGTTGTTGGCGGAAGCTTCGGCGGATTTATGACTCTTACATGTGTAACAAAAGCTCCTAAAATTTGGAAATGCGCTATTGATATTTTCGGACCTTCAAATTTATTTACTTTCCTTGAGTCTGTTCCTGAGCACTGGAAGCAGGGAACTGATATACTTGTGGGGAATGCTAAAACAGATAAAGCGATGCTGACGGAAAGAAGCCCGATCAACTTCGTAGATAATATAAAATGCCCTCTGCTGGTTATACAAGGAAAATACGACCCGAGAGTAGTGGAAGCGGAGTCAGTACAGATTGTAGAAAAATTAAAATCAGTAAACAAACCCGTTGAATATTTACTTTTAGAAGATGAAGGCCATGGTTTTTCAAAGGTATCGAACCAGATAAAAGTTTTTAAGCTAATGTTGAATTTCCTCGATAAATATTTAAAATAAAGTTATCTTTACCAAACTCCTATTTGAATATGAGAAGTATAAAAACTTTTTTTTCTTTAATATTATTTACGGTTGTAATTTTGATGTCGAACATTTTCAACGGATGTGTTCCGTTCGATGAGTCCGGCAGTGATGATCCGTGTGTACTTTGCGAAGAGCAAAAGAAGCAATATGTTCCACCGACGACCTATGTACCGCCGACAACTTATGTACCGCCGACGACTAATCCTCCGCCTGTAAATTATACACCTATAAACACTGTAATTCAAATAGGTGCATTCGTAAATAAAACTTATGCAGATAATTTTACAGCTAAAGCAAAAGTTGATTTACCGGGATATTTCATTGATATGAAGTGGAATAAAAAAGGATTTTATCAGATTGTCACCGGTGAATATAATAATCTTGGAAAAGCTGAACAGGACCTCGCATATGTGAAATCAAAAGGCTACGGCGACGCTTTTATTAAAGAAACTAAATATTTACAATAATTTTTGAAACTTGATTTTAACATAAGCCTCTTTGATTTCAGTATCAAAGGGGCTTTTTTGTTTTAAATAAAAATATGCATATGGTTGTGAGTTTGAATAAAATTACTTTTTTTCTAATTTGATATAACCTATCTCACACTTAATAACTCTGATATAAAATTGAAAGACGGCAAATTAGTTCTAGAGAACGGCGAAATCTTCGAAGGTAAAATTTTCGGATATGATGCTGAAACTTCGGGAGAAGTTGTATTCAATACAGCTCTCTGCGGTTATCAGGAAATTTTGACGGACCCTTCTTACTACGGACAGATAGTTATAATGACTTATCCTTTAATAGGGAATTACGGGACGAATGATGATGACAGAGAGTCCGGGAAAATACAAGCTAAGGGATTGATTGTCGGAAGTTATGAAGATGACTGGAGCAACTATGAAGGAGCAGAATCTTTAAAAAGTTATCTCAAAGAAAATAAAGTAACAGCTATCACAGGAATTGATACACGCGCTCTGACTAAAATGGTGCGTGATCAGGGCTCTATGAGAGGAATTATTACCAGAGCTAAAATTTCCGATAAAAAATTAGTGGAGAAAGTTTTACAGACGCCTGAAATGAGCGGCGCAGATTTAGTCGGTTATGTAACAACGGAAGAAAATTACATAGTAAAAGCAGATAATCCGAAATATAAAATTGCCGTATATGATTTCGGAATTAAACAAAATATTTTAAAAGAGTTTTTGTATTTTGATGTTGAGCTGAAAGTGTTCAATGCAAAAGCAGAGTATAAAGAAGTTCTGGATTATAAACCTGACGGAATATTTTTCTCTAACGGTCCCGGCGACCCTGCAGCAGTTACATACGGAATTGAGAATGCAAAAAATTTAATCCCTTCAGGTGTTCCTATTTTCGGAATTTGTCTCGGTCATCAGTTGATATCATTAGCACTTGGCGGTGAAACGTATAAATTGAAATTCGGGCATCGCGGAGGAAACCATCCTGTGAAGAATCATGAAACAAATAAAATAGAGATCACTTCGCAGAATCATGGCTTTGCCGTGAATGAAAAATCATTTCAGAATGATGATATAGTTATTACTCATACAAATTTATATGACGGTACTAATGAAGGCATTCGTAATAAAAAATATCCTGTTATGTGTGTGCAGTATCACCCGGAAGCATCACCGGGACCTAATGACAGCAAATATTTATTTACAGATTTTATGAAAATTGTTTCAAAAAATTAATTATGACTGAAAACAAAATTATAGACGGTAAAGAAATCTCGAATCAGATTCTTGAAGAAGTAAAAGAAGAAACCAGAGTTTTAAAAGATTCATATAATACAATTCCGGGACTTGCCTTTATTATCGTAGGTGAAAACCCTGCATCAAAAGTTTATGTAAGCAGCAAAGCTAAAGCTTGTGAGAAAGTCGGGTTTTATTCAGTGACTGAAGAGCTGCCAGAAGATGTTTCTGAAAACGAACTGCTTATGCTGATAGACAGATTCAACAACGATAAATTAATTCACGGTATACTTGTTCAGCTTCCATTACCGAAACATATCAATGAACAAAAAGTAATTGAGTCAATCGATTACAAAAAAGATGTAGACGGTTTTCATCCGCAGAATATCGGAAGGCTTGTAATTGGTACTGACAGCTTTATACCATGCACGCCATACGGAATAACTGAATTACTTAGAAGAACAAGTACAGAAACATCAGGAAAAAATGTAGTAGTTCTCGGCCGAAGCAATATAGTAGGCAAGCCGATTGCTAATTTAATGGTGCAGAAAGAATTTAATTCTACTGTTACTATTTGCCACAGTGCAACAAAAAATTTAAGTGAAATTACTGCTTCGGCAGATATTTTAATTGCTGCCATAGGCAAAGCTGACTTTGTAAAAAAAGATATGATTAAAGAAGGTTGCGTTATTATCGATGTCGGCATTAATAGAGTGGAAGATGCTTCAAAAAAATCGGGTTCTCGAATTACAGGAGACGTTGATTATAACGACTGCTTTGAAAAGTGTTCGAAGATAACACCTGTTCCGGGCGGAGTAGGACCTATGACTATAGCTATGCTTATGAAAAACACGCTTAAATCAGCAAACAACACATTAAAATGAATTCCAATTATTTTGAAATAACAATTCCGTTTAACAAAGGAAATTTTGAACAGATTGAAAATACTCTTTATTATTTCGGGATAGAGAATATTCTTGAAGAGAATGGTATTGTAAAAATTTACATAGAAGATAATAATGAAGAACTGATTGAAAAAATCAAATCTGAATTAAAAAATAATCATCAAACAGAAATTAAAGTGGAGAAATTCACAGATAAAAACTGGAATGCTGAGTGGGAGAATTCCATTCAGCCTGTATATATAAAAGATAAAATTGTGATCCATTCTTCATGGAATAAAGATACAGTCGTTAATCCCGAAGGAAAAATATTAATTGAGATTGATCCGAAGATGTCATTCGGAACCGGACATAATGAAACGACTCAGATAGTTCTTGAAATGCTCTGTGAATATTTAGATGAAGGCGATAAAACTATGTTGGATTTCGGTGCGGGCACGGCAGTGCTTTCCATAGCTGCTGCAAAGCTCGGAGTAGAAAATATTTTAGCAATTGAGATTGATGTTGATTCAATTGAAAATGCAAAAGAGTATATCAGAAATAACGGAGTTGAAAAACATATCAGACTTGATAACTGCAATATATCACATGTTGAAGAAAGTGAGTTTGATGTAATAGCTGCTAATATTATCCGTTCAGTGATAACAGCAAACCTAATGCATATTCATTCTAAATTAAAATCAGGCGGGAAGCTATTTATATCAGGAATATTAATAGAAGAGGAAGAGCTTTTGATAAATGAATTGCAAAAATTCGATATTGAAATTATTGAAGTAAGAAAAAAAATAGAGTGGCTGGGAGTTTATGCAAGAAAAAAATAAAAGAGCTGCAACAATTGACCTTGGTACAAATACATGCCTTCTCTTAATATCAGAATTATCCAATAATAAAATCGTTACCATTGCTGATGTGCAGGAAATGCCGCGTCTTGGCAGAGGTGTTGATAAAGATAGAGTAATTTCTGAAGCGATGTTCGAAAAAATCCGCGAGATTTTTTTAAAATACAAAAGGCTTGCAGCAGAAAATTACTGTGAAAATATTTTTGCTTTCGGAACAAGCGCATTGCGGGATGCTGCAAACAAGGATGAGTTTATAAATTATATAAATGCCGAGACAGGAATCGAGATAGATATTATTGAGGGAAAAAAAGAAGCTAAGCTGGGATTTGAAGGAGCGTTGATAGATTTTCCTAGCAAGACAAATCAGGTCGTTCTCGATATAGGCGGCGGAAGCACGGAAGTTTCTTTGTTGAATAACGGAAGGCTTACTTCGCTCAGCATGAATATCGGCGCAGTAAGATTGAAAGAAAAATTTTTTACAGAATCTTACGATATTGAAAATCTTAATAAAGCGGAGCAGTTCATTCTTAACAGCTTTATAAGTCTTGCCTATCTTAATTTTGAAAATTACAATTTAGTTGGAGTTGCAGGCACGGTTACAACACTTGCCGCTTTGAATCTTGAACTGAAACAATTCGAGCTTGTTAAAATAAGCAATTCCGTTTTACGTTTAACCGATGTTGAAAGACTTTTTTGTACTCTTGTCGAAATGACAGATGAGCAAATTGAAAAGATGGGTGAGTTTATGAAAGGCAGAAGTGATATTATTACAGCAGGTACATTTATACTGCTTCATTTTATGAAGCATTTTAAATTCGAAAAAATAACAGTTTCAACAAAAGGTCTGCGATACGGCGCAGCACTGGAAATCTTTAATAGTCTTTTATGATAAGCACAACGAACAACATTTTTGATCTATCGAACATTAAAGATTTTTCACACGAAGTCTTTGAGATACTTGCACAAAATAATAAAGTACGGATTGAAAGAATTATTTCAACAGGGCAAACTACCCCTGAAGTCGAATGGTTTGATTCAGAGTTTGATGAATGGGTAATTCTCCTTGAAGGCAATGCTGAAATTTTATTTGAGGATGGTGAAGTCAAAAGATTCTCAAAAGGAGATTATTACGGTATTTCTGCAAACAGAAAGCATAAAGTAACTTATACAAGCAGCAATCCGCCCTGTATCTGGTTTGCCGTTTATTTCTGAAAAATCCGGCAAAAAAGTATTTTTTACTAGGTTGATAAATTAATTTATATCTACTTTCTTTGTGGTATTATGTCCTCCCGAGTGGATTATTTAATCGAAAAACTAAATCTAAAGGCGCACCCTGAAGGCGGCTTTTTTAAAGAGACTTACAGATGTGAAGAGTCTGTTAAAAAAGAAAATCTCCATCCGCGATTTACAGGCGATAGAGCGCACAGCACTTCTATTTACTTCCTGCTTACATCAGAAAATTATTCAGCATTACATAAAATACAGTCAGATGAAATGTGGCATCACTATGAGGGCGGCACACTCGAGATATATTCGATTAATGATGCAGGCAAATTAACGGTACATCAGCTCGGCAAAAATTTTGAAAATAACGAACAGCCGCAAATCGTAATAAAAGCAGGTGAGTGGTTCGGTTCAAAGGTAAAAGATAAAGATTCTTATGCTCTTGTCGGATGCACAGTCTCTCCGGGATTTGATTTTGAAGATTTTGTAATGGGGGATAAACAAGAATTATTAAAACTTTTTCCTCAGCATAAAGAAGTAATAGAAAACTTAGCTCATAAAACTTATAAAAATGGATGAATTTTTTAAAGCAGCTGTAGATGAAGCAAAGCAGGGATTATCCGAGGGTGGAATTCCTATAGGTTCAGTGTTGGTAAAAGACGGAGAAATTATAGGACGCGGCCATAATAAAAGAGTGCAGGAATCAAATCCTGTTTTTCACGCAGAGATTGATTGTCTTTTTAATGCCGGAAGAATAGGCTCATACAAAGGAACCACTTTGTATTCAACACTTATGCCGTGTCATTTGTGCGCAGGGGCGGTTGTGCAATTCGGTATAAAAAAAGTTGTAGTAGGTGAATCTCTTACATTTAATGGTGCGAGAGAATTTATGGAATCTCATGGGGTTGAAGTAATCGATCTTGAAGATAAAGAATGCGTTCAGATGATGAATAAATTTATTTTAGAAAATCCACAGCTTTGGAGCGAAGATATCGGCGAACTGTAAATTTTAATCTAATTATTTTATGGCAGTAGAAAAATTTAAGCAGTTAGAAAAACCTGTCCACACACAGCAGTTTAAAAACCGCAGAGGGATGAACTGGCTTACACTCGGTCTCACTTACGCTACGATGTACATGGCTAGATATAATTTTGGTTTTGCCAATAAGGAGCTTTCTGATACATTCGGATTTTCTAAAACAGAAATCGGAACAATCATTACAGTCAGTACTTTAGTTTACGGTCTCTCGGCTATATTCAACGGACCAATTGCAGACAGGTGGGGCGGCAGACGCGCAATGATTACCGGCGCAGTGGGAGCATGTATATTTAACTTTGCATTCGGCTTGGCTGCTTACATGGGATTTTTAGGAACAGGAACGGTTATGCTTATGTACCTTGCAACTGCCTGGACATTGAATCAGTACTTTCAATCATACAGCGCACTTGCTCTGATAAAAGTAAATGCGGGATGGTTTCACGTAAGTGAGCGGGGAGTGTTCTCTGCTATCTTCGGCTCGATTATACAAAGTGGAAGGTTTTTTGTTTATTTTTTAATGACGGTTCCTGCAGTGGTATTTCTTCCATGGCAATGGAAGTTTTTTCTTCCGGCCATAATCGTTGGTATATTTGCAATACTTACTTCGTTTATAGTTAAGGATACTCCAAAAGAAGCGGGATTAGGGGAGTTTGACCCGCAGGATGCAACAAGCGGCGATACAGAAAAAATTACTTTAGCATATGTAGCTAAAAAAGTTTTTACTAATCCTATTGCGATAACTATCGCTGCTGCAGAATTCTGTACCGGACTAGTTCGTAAAGGATTTGAAGAATGGTTTCCGCGTTATATGCAGGAAGCCCAGCATCTTGGATTAGACAGTCCTATATTTCAAAGGAATGCTTTTGCTATAGTAATTGCAGGTATTGCCGGCGCATTCATTGCAGGGTTTATGTCAGATAAAGTTTTTGGTTCACGCAGACCTCCCGTAGCTTTCATAGGTTATATAATACAAATCATAGCTCTTGCAATTGTTTCACTTGCACCAAGCTTAAATGCTATTATAATTGCTTTCATTCTTAACTCGATGGCTATATCAATGGTGCACTCAATGTTATCCGGTACGGCTTCGATGGATTTCGGAGGGCAGAGAGCTGCAGCAACTGCAGCTGGTATGTTTGACGGGATGCAATATGTCGGAGGTTCAGTGATGGGTGTTGGTGCGGGTTGGCTTATCGATACTTACGGATGGGGTGCATGGGGACCGAGTATGATTGGATTTTCTGTTATTGGTGCAATCCTGATGCTTAAGCTTTGGAATGCAAGACCTAAGAAACATGCAGGACATTAATACGTAAAATAAGTACAACCTAAAATATCTTCCCGGGCTTGTGGTGAAAATTTTTTAATTTTAATCCTATGCCCTTATGAGCTCAATTCAAACTCTGATAAATGAAAACAGGTTTTTCATTCCTCCCAGTGAATTAAAAGATAATGCATATATACAGGACTACGAAGCAATTTATCAGTATTCAATTTCCCAGCCTGAAAGATTCTGGGAAGGAATTGCTTCAGAATTAGAGTGGTTCTCCAAATGGGATAAAGTTATGAACTTTGATCCTCCTCATCATCAATGGTTCATCAACGGTAAAACAAATATCACACATAACGCTTTAGACAGACACGCCAAAGGAAATCTCAGAAATAAGGTTGCTTTGATATGGTCATCTGAAGACGGTCATGAAAAAATATTTACCTATGACAGATTACTAAGAAGAGTTTGTCAGGTCGCCAATGCATTAAAATCTTATGGAGTAAAAAAAGGAGACCGGGTGATTATTTATATGCCTCTTACTCCCGAAGGAATCTGTTCGATGCTTGCATGCGCAAGAATTGGCGCTATACATTCAGTTGTTTATGCAGGCATGGGAGTAAATGCATTACGCTCACGTATTGAAGATTCACAGGCAAAAGTAATAATTTGCTGTGATGTAACTTACAGAGGCGGTAAAAGAATTTCTTTGAAATCGATTGTGGATAATGCCGTTGAAGATCTTATGTGTGTAGAAAAAATTATTGTAGATAGAAGACAGGAGCCGAAGATTGAATTAAACTCAGAGAGGGAAGTAGATTTTATGGATGCAATTAGTTCGCAGCCGCAATGGTGCGAGCCGGAAGTAATGGATGCAGAAGATCCGTTGTTTATTCTATACACAAGCGGTACCACAGGAACACCTAAAGGAGTTGTGCATGTCCACGGTGGATATCAGGTAGGTACTTATTATCTTTCAAAAGCATTTTTTGATATGAAGCAGTCAGATATTTTCTGGAGCACTTCTGATATCGGATGGATTGTAGGGCACAGTTATATTGTATACGGTCCGTTATTGAACGGCGCAACAATCCTTGCTAGAGAAGGAGCGATAGATTATCCTGATCCCGGAATTATATGGAGTACTGTAGAAAGACACGGAGTAAATACTATGTTCACTGCTCCGACTGCAATAAGAATGTTCATGAAGCATGGTACAGAATTTATCCATAAATATGATTTATCTACTCTGAGATTGATAGCGTGCGCAGGAGAGCCTCTAAATCCGGAAGCGCATAAATGGGCAATTGAGAATATTGTGAAAGAAAAGGGATATGTAGTTGATAACTGGTGGCAGACTGAAATTGCATCACCTGTACTGGGAACATTGCCCGGCGCAAATGCTAAGCTTGGTAAAGTCGGTAAGCCGTTGCCGGGAGTAGTAGCAGAAATTGTAAACCCCGTAACAGGAGAAAAAGTAAAACCCAATGAAGGCGGAGTGCTTGTTTTAAAAAGGCCTTTGCCTTATATGCTGAGAACAATATGGGGAGATGATGAGAGATATAAAAAATACTGGGAAGATTTTCCAGGATGTTATACAAGCGGCGATGTGGCATTCTATGATGAAGACGGATATTTTTGTGTGCTTGGCCGGGCAGATGATGTAATGAATGTTGCCGGGCATAGAATAGGCACTGCAGAAGTTGAAGGTGCATTTATTTCCCATTCATCTGTGGCAGAGTCTGCAGTAATCGGGCTGCCGGATGAGTTGAAAGGAGAAAGAATAAAAGCGTTTGTTGTATTAAAACCGGGGCATGAAAAGTCGGATAATTTAAAATCAATACTGCGTGATCATGTAAGAAGAGAATTAGGTCCGATTGCTACGCCGAGTGAAATTGAATTCAGAGATAACCTTCCTAAAACACGCAGCGGAAAAATTGTAAGAAGGTTATTGAAGTCAGAAGAGATGGGAGAAAACCCCGGTGATCTTTCAACACTTTCAGATTAATAAAAGTCATTAATACGTTGATTTTTTTGTACAGAATATTATATTATTAAAGTAAATAATTTGCCACAATGATTTAAGTTTTTTATCAGTTTAAAAATTATCAGGCTCCGGCAATTTATTTTACCGGAGCTTTTTTTATTTCAATTAAATTCTCCCCTATGTGGAAATCTGAAGAAGGTTCAACTGCGAGGCTCATCCAATTGTGCATCGGGTATTTTGTGTTTTATGTGATTACAGGAATTGCTGTTAAGTACTTCACTGAATTCCCTACACGGGATCTTTCCCCTATGAATTCAATGGAGTATCTGGTTTATAATACTCTTGGTGGAAATTTTATTGCGCTTTTAGTTGTCTTTGGGTTGAAGTGGTATAAATTCCCTGCGGATAGAATTGTTAAGCTCGGACCTATCAGTATGCCTTATCAATTCCTTTATATAATTCCTTCGGGACTTTTCACAGCAGTTATTATACCTACTACTACTTTAATGTATATGCTTCCGATATCGGTTATGGTTGCAATGGTTATTATGCGTGGAAGTGTGATTGTTATAAGTAGAGTGGTTGATGCAATTCAGATAAAACAGGGAATATTAAAAAAACGTGTTTACTGGGAAGAGAACGTTGCAGTTGTTTTTGCTATTCTTGCAGTTGGAGTTAATCTAGTTTCATTGAAACCAGGCAGTTTTGATTTTGTGAATTCCCCTGCCGCTGTAGGAATACTTACATGTTACCTTATAGCATACTCATTCAGAATCTATATAATGAACTATTATAAAAATACTGCAGGAAAGAATGTTAAACAGGATAATAAAAGTTTCTTTGCGATAGAACAGATCTCCGCTTCTATATTTATGATTATGATAACTGCATTTGTATTTTATGTTTTGGGGAATAACACACATGTACCGGAAATTGCCGCTTTTAAATCTGCAATAGAAAATCCTAAGCCGTTATGGTATTGGGCTACTGTATCGGGGCTTGCATTCGGAATAGTTGCCTTCTTTTCTGTATTCATCTTTATGTTCAAAGGAAGAACAGCGACATTTGCCGGACTTGTAAACAGATTAACATCACTTGTCGCAGGCACAGCAGCGACACTTGTATTTGCATTTTCATTTGGCGGAAAATATCCTACAACGGAAGACTGGGGAACTTTAGGCTTCATACTTGTGGCAGTTTATTTCCTTACAAGAGCTGAAAAGAAAAGAACTAAAGAGCTTCATTTATAATTATACACTGAATGAAATTTGACAAATCTTATTGGGAAGAAAAATTTATTAATAATGAAACAGGCTGGGATATCGGCTATGTTTCAACTCCGATAAAAGAATATTTTGACGGGCTTACAAATAAAGATTTAAAAATTCTTATTCCCGGCAGCGGCAACGGATATGAAGCTGAATATTTATTCACTCTGGGATTCGAAAATGTTTTTATTGTCGAGTGGTCAGATACTGCAATAAAAAATTTCATGCAGCGCTTCCCCAAATTCCCCGTAAAGAATATTTTTCAGGAAGATTTTTTTCTTCACAGTGAAAAATATGATTTAATAATAGAACAAACATTCTTCTGTGCTCTCCATCCTTCTTTAAGAGAAAACTATGTAAAAAAAATGCATGAGCTGTTGTCCCCAAACGGGAACTTAGCCGGACTTCTTTTCGGCCGAGAGTTTAACTCACCCGGTCCTCCATTTGGAGGTTCAAAAAATGAGTATGTGAAACTGTTTGAACCTTATTTCAATTTTAAATATTTTGATGAGTGTTATAACTCCATTCCGCCAAGAGCGGGCTCCGAGTTTTTTATCAATCTAATTAAAAAAGAAAATCTTTAATGAATACACTTACCACAGTAGTTTTACTTGTCATCTCCAATATATTCATGAACTTTGCATGGTACGGTCATTTGAAAAAAATGGAGTATCCTGTATGGCAGGCTATACTTGTAAGCTGGGGAATAGCTTTCTTTGAATATGTACTTATGGTTCCCGCAAACAGAATCGGATTTCAGACTCTTACGATATTTCAGTTAAAAATTCTGCAGGAAGTTATTACAATAAGTGTATTTGTCTTAATCGCTATTTTTTATTTTAAAGAGTCGATGAAATGGAATTATATGGTGGCGTTCGGATTTATTATTGGTGCAGTGTTTTTTGTATTCTATGATTTTCAACAGTAATTATATTTCGTATGTAGTAAGTTCTACTATATATCCGTCAGGGTCCTTTGTATAAATTGAATAACAGATACCATGGTCATCGATAGTATGCTTTAAATTTTTTTCTTTGTAAAGTTTTTTTGCGCGTTCAAAATTATCTTTATCGACTTTGAAAGCAAAATGTCTTACATCAAATTTTTCTTTAGCGGGACCTGAATCTTCTAACGATTCATCGGCAGGAAAAATTGCAAGTCCGCTTCCGTTAGCAAGCATGAATGCAGGTACACCATCCCATTTATCTGCATGAACTCTTTCAAGTCCGATAATTTCAGAATACCATTCAATAGTTTTCTGAACATCTTTTACGGAAATTGCAATGTGGTCTAAACCTTCAGTTTTTATCATACAAGTAGGTAAATTTTTATTTTCAAATTTAATATCAAACATTATTTTATAAAAGCCATTAGTATCTGTCAAAATCTATGATTAAGAACAATTATTTCATTCTTACCGGTGCAATGGGTGCAGGAAAAACATCTGTTATTTATAAAATAAAAGAGAAGGGAATTCGCTGCATTGATGAGCCTGCAAGAATTATTTTAAAAGAGCAAAGAGCAATAGGAGGTGTAGGTGTCCCTGAAAAAAATCCTGAGCTGTTTAATAAGCTTATGCTGGAACGAATGATTTCTGAATACGAAAACAATCTAAGCAGTAACGAAGTAATTATTTTAGACAGGGGAATTCCTGATATAACTGCGTACGCAGAATTATTGCAGACAAAAAAAGAAATGAGTGAAAAAGCTGCGGAAGAATTCAGATACAATAAACATGTTTTTATGTTTAACGGCTGCGAAAAGATCTATACTAATGATGATGAAAGAAAAGTTGATTTTCAAACAGCGAATAATTTCGGAATCTCTTTACGAAAAATATATACAGATTTGGATTACAAAATTATTGATGTTCCTCTGCTTCCTATAGATGAGCGTGCCGGGTTTATTATTACTACTATTAACTCCTTTAAGGATTAAATACATTATTCTCCGAAGTTATATCCGGAATTACCTCACTGCCCAAGGTAATACTCTTTATTACTTTTCCCGATTCATCCGCTATTTCAATTTTCTTTTCTCCGTTTTTCCACACATCCATTTTCTTAACAATTTTAGCTGTGCTGCCATCAGAATAAATGATAGAAAGCTCAACAGGCATTGGAAGCGTTCCGAGATTTTGTATCACTATAATACTCTTTCCGTTTTCTTTTTTTACTTCACCTATTCCCTGTTCAGGATACCCTTTATCGAAAAACCACGGCTGCCAGAACCATTCTAAATCTTCCCCGGAAGCCTCGTTCACTGTAAAGAAAAAATCGTAAGGAGTGGGATGCTTACCGTTCCATCTCCTCATATATTCTTTCATTATTTCAGTATATTTTTCACGGCCGAAATAATCTCTTAACAGATTATAAATAACCGACGATTTAAAATAAGCATTGTGAGAAAATGCATCGCCTTTTAATAAATATGCAGTAGTCATCATTGATGCTTCCATCTCATTTCCGGCAAAGTTTTCATATCTTCTTGTATTGGCTCTTCTCTTTCTTGTTCTATCGGATAACCTGTCCTGCAATTCTTCCGGGAGCATCTGCGCCATTCCTTCTTCCATCCATGTATATTTCTTTTCATTTATCCCCATGTAAAAAGGAAAATACTGGTGAGCAATCTCATGTGTCGTAACATCAACTGCATCATTATGAGTTTTTGCAGAGCGGTCATTAACGAACATAGGGAATTCCATTCCCCCTCTTAACTGGCCGTTAAATACAGTGAGTGAAGGATAAGGAAAAGGCACAGCAGGAAACTCGGCAGAGAAAAACTTAACTGCATCCTGTGAAATTTTATTTACTTCATAAAAATCTTTTGATGCTTTGTTATATACGGCTGAAATAAAAACCCTTCTTCCGGGTTCAACCTCTGCGCTTGTGGCATCCCATAAAGCGTTATTACTTGTACCGAATACAAAGTCAGAAACATTTTCTGCTTTATATTTCCATGTATTGAAGTCGCTTTGTTTATTTAAATATTTTTTTTCTTTTAATGTATTTGAATCGATTAAGTGAATTATATTTTCGAAAGTTTTTGCTTCATTAAATTTATTTAAAACAGAAGCGCTTAATACGTCAGAAGGATTTTGCAAAACACCGGTTGCCCATACGAAATAATCATAAGGGACTTTTATTTCCACATCATAATTGTTGAAGTCATTGTAAAATTCAGTTGCTCCGTTATAGTGGAGTTCATCCCATCCGCTTATATCGTCATATACAGCAATTTGCGGATACCAGTATGCAACCATAAACGTTGTTGCATCCTTTGCACCCATTCTGATGCTTGTGCCGTTAGGAATTGTAAAGCTCCATTCAATATCTATGATAGCTGCTGATGAAGGCAGAATTGCTGCATCTAAAAAGGCTATCATTGTAGTTTCATTTCTTGAAATATTCGCTTCGTGTATTTCTCTGCCGTTAACTTTCAAGGAGTAAAGTAAAATTCCATCCGTTAGTTCACTTAAAGTTATGGCTCTGTCTCTGCTTGTTGTCGGTCTGTAAAGGTCCTGATACATTCTGAAATAAATCTTTTTTAATGTATCAGGAGAATTATTTTTATAAATGATAGTTTCTTTTCCTTTAACATTTCGTGTTTCAGGTTCAATCTCCACCTTTATAGTATAGTCAGATGAATTCTGGAAATATTCAGATCCAGGATTCCCGTCATACGAACGTGTTCCTTTCTCGTAGGCTTTCTGGAAATTTTTTGGAAGGTATAGATTTGTTTGTGATTTTAATTCTCCTGAAATGAGGAGTAACGCTAAGAATATAAGAATTGAAAATTGTTTCATTCAGAAAAATTATAAATTTAATATTTAAAAATTTAAAAGTAGAGAGCTGTCGCCATAACTTAAAAATCTGAAATCATTTTTCATAGCGTACTCATATATTTTTTCCCATTCACCTTTTGTAAATGCAGCTATCAGAAGCAGAAGTGTACTCTTCGGCTGATGGAAATTCGTAATAAGGCCATCAATCACTTTAAATTTATAACCGGGTGTTATAATAATTTCCGTTTCACATTCAAGAGTTTCAATCTCATTAAATTTCAGATAATCTGCAAGGGCGCGCATTGCATCTTCCAATGAATACTTTCTCTCATCTTT
>JBGAGG010000008.1:0-198702 GCA_044226845.1 Ignavibacteria bacterium | reverse complement strand
TCTTCTACGTTCGGAATGTTCGAAGGGCGCAATATCGGCCCGACGGTGATGAGCGGAAGAGTAACTGCAATTGACGCTGTCAATAAAGACAGCCGTATTATTTATGTAGGCTCAGCGGCAGGCGGCGTGTGGAAATCTATCACAGGCGGAACGCTCTGGAAGCCCGTATTTGATAAGCACACTCAGTCAATCGGCAATTTAAGAATTGACCAGAAAAATCCTGAAACTGTATGGGTAGGAACGGGCGAATCGAATATGCGAAACAGCGTATCTGTCGGCGACGGAATTTATAAAACTGTTGACGGCGGCGAGACGTGGAAGAAGATGGGGCTTGACGGCACGGAACATATAAGCAGGATAATAATTGACCCGACTAACTCGGATATAGTTTATGTTTCAGCGCCGGGACCGCTATGGGGAGATTCGCCCGATAGAGGCTTGTACAAAACTATGGACGGCGGCGCAACGTGGAATAAGATTTTATTTATTGATGATAAGACAGGATGCGCAGATGTAATGGTTGACCCGAAGGACCCGAATATAATTTATGCTTCGATGTGGGATTTCAGTAGAAAGCCGTGGTCGTTCAGCTCAGGCGGACAGGGCAGCGGACTTTATAAAAGCACAGACGGCGGCGCAACGTGGAACAGAATTGATAAAGGATTTACAGACGGAATACTGGGAAGAATAATTTTAGCAATGTCTCCATCTGATTCAAAAATAATTTATGCAATTGCAGAAGCAAAGAATACTGCTCTGTTTAAATCAACCGATGGCGGCGAGACATGGACGAAGAAAAGCTCGTCATCGAATGTAACTGCAAGACCTTTTTATTTTTCATTGCTTACAGTTGACCCGACGAACTCGAACAGATTATACAGACCTGCATTTAATTTATCGATAAGTGATGATGCGGGTGAATCGTGGTTCGATGCATCTACGGAAGGCGGATGGGTGCACTCTGATATACATGCTTTGTGGATAAACCCGAATAACTCATCTAATATGATTATGGGCACAGATGGTGGAGTGTATATGTCATTTGATAAAGGCAACAACTGGATGTTTTTAAATAATCTTCCGCTTGCGCAGTATTATCATGTGGCTGTTGATATGGAATCGCCGTATAATATATATGGCGGCTTGCAGGATAACGGTTCTTGGATAGGACCATCCAGCGCTCCCGGCGGAGTGCGAGGCAAGGACTGGGAACCGATTGGCTTCGGCGACGGCTTCTGGGTGCAACCGGATTACAGTGATAAAAATTATATTTACTGGGAATCGCAGGGCGGTAACATAAACAGACTTAACAGAGCAACAAATGAAAATAAAGATATAAGACCGCAGCCGCTGAAAGGTGAGAAGAAGTTAAGGTTCAACTGGAACACTCCGATATACATGCCGATGAGTAATCCCGGTGTGCTGTATATGGGCTCGCAGTATTTGTTCCGCTCAACAAATAAGGGTGATAGCTGGGAAAGGATTTCAGGAGACCTGACAACGAATGACCCTGAGAAACTAAAGCAGGATGAATCAGGCGGGCTGAGTGTTGATAACTCATCAGCGGAAAACCATTGTACGATATTCACTATAGCTGAGTCGCCGATAGATAAGGATTTATTATTTGTCGGGACTGATGACGGCAATGTTCAGATATCTGAGAATGAAGGAAAGAGCTGGAGAAACGTTGCTGCGAATATAAGCGGGCTGCCGAGATACTTATGCATTTCAAGCATTGAGCCAAGCAGATTTGACAGGAATGTTGTGTACATAACGGTTGACGGCCATGCAATGGGAGATATGAATTCGTATGTGTATAAGACGAGCGACCTGGGAAAGACATGGAGAAAAATTTCAACAAATGATATTAAAAGCTTTGCTCATAAAGTAAAAGAGGATTTAGTAAATAAGAATTTATTGTTTGTTGGAACGGAGTTCGGTTTGTTTATGAGCATTAACGGCGGAATGGACTGGGTGCAGATGAATTCAAAAGTGCCGAATACTCCTGTAAGAGATATGGTGATTCACCCTGTTACAAATGATTTAGTGCTTGGTACGCACGGCAGGGGAGTAATTATAATTGATGACTTAACGGGAATAAGAAATGTGAATTCGAAAATACTGGAATCGGATATGGCATTGGTGCCGACACGTCCGACTATCTGGACAGATGAAAATAACGGCGGGGGATTTCCGAATCAGGCAGGGAATTTCAGAGGAAGTAATCCGAATAGTGACGCTCTGATTTTATATTATCTGAAAGAAAGACCTATGACGGAAGATGTAAAGGTACAGATACTCGATGATAAGGGAGAAGTGCTGCAGACAATCCCGGGCTCGAAGAGAAAGGGACTGAATAAAGTTTACTGGGATATGAGAATGAAGCCGCCGAAAGTTGCATCGGGCGCGAGATTAGATTTTGGTGGGTTTACAGGACCGGAAGTATTGCCGGGAATTTATAAAGTTAAGTTAATAAAAGGTGATAAGACAGTGGAGGGAACGATAGAGATAAAAGCTGATCCGAAATCGGTGCATTCACAGGAAGAAAGAGAGATAAGAAGAAAATATCTTATGGATACATATAAGATGACGGAAGACTTAGCAAATTTAGTGGATAAGTTAAAGAAGGTAGGTGATGATGTGCAGGACAGGCAGAAAGTTGTAGACGAGAACAGTTCACTTAAAAATGACTTAGCTGATTTCTTAGATAAAGTTGAAACGGAAAGAAAGAAGTTAACTGAAACAAAAGAAGGAACTGGAATTATAGGGGAAGAGCAGCTGCGTTCAAAGGTGAGTGATGTGTTCACGACGATTCTTTTCTATAACGGTAAGCCGACGGAATCAATTATGCAAAGATATGACGGCTTATTATATGAACTGAATTTATCTAAAGAAGCAGCTGATAAATTATTTAAAGAGCCTTTGAACAATCTTAATAAAAAATTAAGGGAAGCCGGCAAGCCTGAGATAATTATTAATAAGGATACGAAGGTACCGAATTAGCATAGAATAAATAAGTTGTATAAATAAATGCCTGAGAGATTTTTTCTTTCAGGCATTTTTGTTTTAAAAAAATATTAAAACTGTTTTAATTCTGTTTTGATAGCTTTGCTTCGAGATGTAATTGGAATGGCTGGTTTTGTGTCTGAAGGAAAAGTTTATAATGAAGCATTTCATTCTCTAAAAAATATTCTCTTTTTGTCTTAACCGGTCTTTCATCGTTTCCATAATGAGTGCTGTCTAAAACAAGTTTAAACGTAGATTCAAGTTTTCCTTTCAAAACTTCTGTCCTTCCGTTGTTCTGAGCATTTATAAAAGTGAAAACACCTTTTTCTTTTTCAAGTATGAATCCGCATTCACGGTGAAGATGTCTGTTCTCATTTTTATATAAAGTCTTCTGACTAAATTCAATTTTATTTTCTTCACCGCAGCTTTTAAAAATAAGTTCTTCTGTATAATCGGTGGATTTTATAGTAGGGTATGCTGCATGTCCTTCGCCCTTCCAGGTCCCGAGAAGGAATTCGAGTTGTTGTATCATTTTTTCTAACTATATAAAAAGACCTGACAGGATTAAAAACCTGTCAGGTCAATGATTTGATAAACGAAATTTTGAATTTTAAAATACAGTATTTTCTTTCTTAGCCATTAAGTTTAGCGCGCTTCCGGCAAGGAACCATTTAATCTGCTGTTCATTGAATGTATGATTCAGCATTATCACATCTACGTCTGCGTTAGGGTCAGCATGAATAACTCTCATTGTAACTCTTTCTCCCGGAATCAAATCTCTGAGGTTCAATGAAATTCTGTCGTCTTCAAGAATTTTATCGTAGTCTGTAGGGTCAGCAAATGTTAAAGGAAGCATTCCCTGTTTCTTTAAATTTGTTTCGTGAATTCTTGCAAAAGATTTTACAATGATTGCGCGGCCGCCTAGAAATCTCGGTTCCATAGCAGCATGCTCTCTTGATGAACCTTCGCCGTAATTTTCTTCACCGATAGTAACCCAGCCTAAGCCGTTTGATTTGTAATCTCTGGCAACTTTCGGTACTTCTTCGTATGCTTTTGTTAACTGATTTTTTACGTGATTCGCTTTATCATTAAAAAAGTTAATTGCGCCGATGAACATATTGTTAGAAATATTATCAAGATGCCCTCTGTATTTTAACCACGGTCCTGCCATAGAGATATGGTCAGTTGTGCATTTTCCTTTTACTTTGATTAAAACAGGAAGCTCTTCGAAATCTTTATCTAAATCCGGAGCAGCGAAAGGCTCAAGCTTCTGAAGTCTTGTGCTTGCAGGGTCAATTATTACATCAACTATTGCTCCGTCAAATGCAGGGGCAACAAAACCGTCTTCTCCTTTTAAATATCCGTGCTCAGGAAGTTCATTTCCTGTCGGAGTTTTTAATTTAACATCTTCGCCTTTATTATTTTTAATAGTATCGGTCAGCGGGTTAAAAGTTAAGTTACCGGCTAAAGCAAATGCTGTTACAATTTCCGGTGATGCAACGAATGCATGTGTTGCAGTGTTGCCATCATTTCTTTTTGAGAAATTTCTGTTGTAAGATGTTATGATAGAGTTTCTTTCACCTTCTTTTACATCGTGTCTTTTCCATTGTCCGATGCAAGGTCCGCAGGCATTTGCCAAAACCATACCGCCGACTTTTTCAAATGTTTCTAACTGTCCGTCTCGTTCTATTGTAGCTCTTATTTGTTCTGAGCCCGGAGTAATTGTAAATTCCGATTTTGCTTTTACACCGATTTCCAATGCCTGCTTTGCAACTGATGCAGAGCGCTCCATATCTTCATAGGAAGAATTTGTGCAGCTGCCTATCAAAGCAACTTTTAACTCTTCAGGATATTTATTTTCTATTACAGCATCTTTGAATTTTGAGATCGGCCATGCGAGGTCAGGAGTAAATGGTCCGTTAACATGCGGCTCAAGCTCTGATAAATCTATATGAATTACCTGATCATAATACTGGTCGCTTCCTGCATCTGCTTTTAAATAATCTTTTATTTCATTGGCAAGCTTTGCAACTTCTTCGCGTTCAGTGGCTTTTAAATACTCTGCCATTTTATTATCGTATGGGAAGAGGGAAGTTGTTGCACCGATTTCCGCACCCATGTTACATATTGTACCTTTGCCTGTGCATGAAATTGATTCAGTTCCTTCGCCGTAGTATTCTATGATTGCGCCTGTTCCGCCTTTAACTGTTAAGATGCCTGCTAGCTTTAAGATAACATCTTTAGGTGATGTCCATCCGCTAAGTTTACCTGTGAGTTTTACTCCGATGAATTTCGGGAATTTTAATTCCCAGGCCATACCTGACATTACGTCGACAGCATCTGCGCCGCCTACACCGATAGCAATCATTCCAAGTCCGCCTGCATTTGGTGTATGTGAATCTGTTCCAATCATCATTCCCCCGGGGAATGCATAATTTTCTAAAACTACCTGGTGTATAATTCCTGCACCGGGTTTCCAGAAACCAAGACCGTATTTATTTGATACGCTTGCAAGGAAATCGTAAACTTCTTTATTCTCATCGTATGCTCTGAGCAGATCATTTTTGCTGCCGACTTCTGCCTGTATCAGGTGATCGCAGTGTACTGTAGAAGGCACTGCAACAGTAGGAATACCTGCAGACATAAATTGTAACAGAGCCATCTGAGCAGTTGCATCCTGCATAGCAACTCTATCCGGTTTGAAATCAACGAAGTCTTTTCCGCGTGCATACTCTTTTGTAACAGGATTAAATAAGTGTGTGTAGAGAATTTTTTCAGCGTAGGTCAGAGGTCTTCCAAGAATCTTTTTAGTTTCATCAACTTTTGTTTTAAATTCAGTGTAGACTTTTCTTATTAGGTCTATGTCAAATATCATTTGTTCACTCCTTAAAATGAATTATATAAAATAAATATTAAAATTTTTTTTAAAGTAATGGTTTTAAATCTTCAACGTTATCAACAGGCAGATTGCATTTATAGTTTTCGCAGATGTAAACCTTCGGTTCTTTAAAATCGGCAATGATTTCTTTTACATACGGAAATACTTCTGAAAGTTTTTCCGTTGCATGGATAACAACTTTATTAGGATTATATTTTTTATTTATCTCTTCAAGTAATGCAATTGTTTTCTCGTCTTTAAGATCTCCTGTGAAAATAATTTCTTTAACAGGATTTAAAAATAAATTCAAAGCGCAAAGCATCTGCGGAGAGGTGAACGGCATTCTGTTGAAATCATCTGAAAATAATTTCAGACTCTTCTCTGCCATATCCCATAATTCAGCATCATCAGTCATCACTGATAAACGCAGTATGTTTTGCAACTGAATTGAATTTGCTCCGGGCTCGGCGCCGTCGTATGTATCTTTTGTTTTGAGTACGATGTCAGTTTCGCTTTCTCTTACATCAAAATACCCGCCGTTTACATCATCATAGAATAACTCAGTTGTTTTGTTATTGATATCAATTGCAAGCTGCAATGTCTTTTCATCAAAACCTGCTTCGTATAAATCAATCAATGCTTTAATGAAATATGAATAATCTTCAAGAGTTCCTTCGAATCTTGCCTCGCCGTCTCTGTATCTGTGCAGTAAAGTAAAGTCATCTTTTAAAAGATATTTTTGTATGAAGTCCTTAGCGTTATTTGCGGAATCAAGGTACGATTTATTCTTCGTTACTTTATAAGCATAAGCGTAAGCGGAAATCATTAATGCATTCCATGATGTTAAGATTTTATCGTCAAGATGCGGCTTTGGTCTTTGCTCGCGGACTACATAAAGTTTTTTAATACTCTTGTTTATTCTTTCAAGGACTTCTTCCGGTTCAAGTCCGAAATGCTTTGCTGTATCGTGAATATCATAAGCGTTATATAAAACATTTTTAGTACCGAAAACTTCATGCGGGTCATTCAATGTATTCCCATGGGGAAGAACTCCGAAATGATAATTAAATATATCGGCATCATCGCCAAGTAAATTATCTATTTCACTTTTCTCCCATAGATTAAAAGCCCCTTCTTCTTTTTCTTTCGGGAAGGCAGGGTCAGTTGCGCTCTCTGCATCTTCAGCGGAATAAAAAGCTCCGCTTTCATCTGTTAATTTATTTGAAACATATTTTAAAATCTCTTCTGCAACATAGAGGAAGAAAGGCTTATTTGTAATAGTATAGCAATCCAGGTATGAGCAAACAAGCTGCGCCTGGTCGTACAGCATTTTTTCAAAGTGGGGGACTCTCCATTGGGAGTCAACCGAGTACCTGTGAAATCCGCCGCCGATATGGTCGTAATCTCCGCCGTCATACATTTTTTTCAGAGTGTAAGTCACCATATCTTTCGCTTCTGATTTTTTCGTGTGATAAAAAAACTCAAGAAGGAAATTGAAAATGACAGGACGAGGAAATTTATTCCCTTTACCGAATCCGCCGTAGATTTCATCGTATGTTGATACACATTGCTCATAACATTTTACAAAAACACCTATGTCAATCGCAGCATCCTCTGCGGGCTTGCTGTTTTTATGAGAAGCCAAAGCTTCTAAAATTTTATCGCCGCTTACAATTATATCTTCTTTTTTATCTTTCCAGACTTTATTGATTTCATTAATGATATCTTCAATTCCAGCTCTGCCGTACTTTGCCTTGGGAGGTAAATATGTTGCGCCGTAAAAAGGCTTGAGTGTCGGAGTAAGGAACATGCTCATCGGCCATCCGCCTGAACCGGTCAAAGCCTGCAATGCAGTCATGTAAACGCGGTCAATATCCGGACGCTCTTCGCGGTCAACTTTAATGTTGATAAAGGAATCGTTCATGAGCTCGGCAATCTCTTCGTTCTCGAAAACTTCGCGTTCCATTACGTGGCACCAGTAGCAGGTGGAGTATCCTATAGATAAAAATATGGGTTTTTGTTGTGTTTTTGCAGCTTCGAAGGCTTCCTCGCCCCAAGGATACCAGTCGACGGGATTGTATGCATGTTGAATCAGATAAGGGCTTTTTTCATTGAGTAGTCGGTTTGGCTTCAAATTATTGTCGGATTATTGCGGAAATTTGAAGATACGCAATTGAACAATTTTTTAAAATGGCATTTTTGGGTAGGATGTAATTGTTCAGTGAAACTTCGTTTCACTGTTCTTTTTGTCTTTATAACCGCCCCTCAGCCCCCCTCCTTCGTAAGGAGGGGGGAGTTATTTGTGGCAAAAATTGTATTATTTTACAAGCATCATTTTTTTAGTGCTTACAAAATCACCGGTTATAAGTTTGTAAAAATAAACTCCGGATGTTAATTTTGCTGCATCGAATTTTACATCGTAACTTCCTTGTACAAGATTTTTATTTAACAGGTCCGCTACTTCTTTTCCGGTGGCGTCATAAATTTTCAGTGCTACAAAATCAGATTTCGGTATACTGAATGTTATTGTGGTCGAAGGATTAAAAGGATTCGGGTAATTTTGTTTTAAATCATAATTATCAGCAATACCTGAATTTTGCTCAATGTTTGTTAGATAATCATATCTGTCCCAATAAACATTTCTGTTCGGACCGTTCTGTCCTACCCATGCAACGCCAACATCTGAATTGCCGAGTTCAATTGCAGCAGGAGTGAAACTTGTAGGCACAGGAGAAAAATTCGATATTGGAATTCTTGTACCGCCAAATCCCGGGGAAGATGCAGGCGCTCCAGTATATAACATTTTGTCATTTGCAGCTCCCGTACTGTCTTTTACAATAAACATATCAATTCCCAGGAATGCTCCGTTAGGAGAAATTCCTCCCGCAAACGCTGGATAGTTAGAAGTAGTAGTCTGAGAAATTGTAACAGGAGCTCCGTAAGTTGTTCCGCCATCAGTACTAATTATACATTTTACTTCAGAATTAGGAACATCACCCTCTGTGTATACTATCCATTCAGTATTTGCATATCTGAAAGGACGGTACATTGTCCTGTTTACGCCGGTTGCTAATTGCACCTGTGAAGTTCCGAATGTTGCAAGTGTTCCCGGCGCAGTTTCCCTGTAACGGAATCTTAAAATTTGCGACTGGTCTCCTCCAGTAGATGCTCTATACATAACGGTAACGGTATCACCTGTAGCTGAAATTCCCAGAACAGGTTTTACATTTGATGAGACATTTGAATTTCCAACCCATGTAAATCCTCCGTCAATTGAACTGCTTCTGAACACAGTTGTAGTTGTAGAGTAATAGAGATAAAGTGAATTTGTTGAAGAGGCAACTACGTCGAACTGAGTCGCTGCTGTTGACTGAGTAAATGTATTGAGTGAATTTGTTACTACATTGAATCTATAAATCGTACCTCCGATACGGAAGAAGCAAAAGGTCGAGTCTCCCGCTTTCAACATTTTAACCTGATCGGCAATAAATGCAGGTTGCAAAGCAGTTGAATGAAGCGACCAGTTATTTCCTGCATTGGTAGATTTATAAAAAAGAATTCCTCTTCCTGCAGAAATTGTTGTGTCGTTAATAGCAATCCAGATTGTTCCATTGGCTGCTTTAACTCCGCTGATAGGACCTTCAGGCTCAGAGGCAGCAACGAGTACATCCTGCCCGAACATTGTACTTTGATTGTAATTAAGATTGGAAAAGTCAACAGCTCCGGGTTTTACTTCAAAAGTTTTTGCAGCAGGGGAAGAAGCTGCGAGTAAGATTACAGATGAACAGATTACAAAAAGAAAATTTTTTACAAATTTCATTTTTTGAATCCTCCTTAAAGGTTTATGTTCTATAAGTTAGTAAAATTAGTTAAATACTAAAATTGTTTTTTAAAGTATAAGTTTATTCAGCTTGAAGTAAATTCCATAGGTCATTTTTCTTACAGCATTTCTTTAGTATTTTGAAGATAGCTACAAACATTTTTTTAATTAATGATAACCTACATCGCTTTCCTCAGAGGAATAAATGTGAGCGGGCATAAGATAATAAAAATGGCTGACCTTGCTGAAATGTTCATCGGTTTAAAATTTAAAAACGTAAAGACTTACATTGCAAGCGGTAATGTTTTATTTGACTCCAATGAAAAAGATGTTTCAAAGCTTGAAGCAAAATTGAAAAAGAAATTTTAAAGACATTCGGATTCGATGTAGTTGTTTTTATTCGCACAATCGATGAGCTTGAAAAAATTGTTAAGCTGAATCCGTTCGCGAAAATAAAAATTGAGAAACCGAAGTTTTATGTTCTGTTTATGAAAGAAAAATTTACAAAACTGAAGCTTCCTTTCGTCTCTGAAAAATACGCAGTGGAAGTAATTGCTGCGCTTGATAATAATTTTTTCTGCGTTGCCCGCCCGGATATAGTCGGTTCAGGAGGAGGAGCAAATTTATTTATTGAGAAGGAGCATAAAATCACGGCGACTACGAGGAACTGGAATACGATACTTAAAATTATGGCTTTGTGATATCTATTTTTTGCCACAAAAACACTAAAACTCAAAACTTCACAAAATAAATTTTAAAAAGTCGGATTTTGGTCGGGTTTTGTTTCGCCGCAAAAAACACGAAAGCTCAAAAATTCACTAAAATAAAAGTCGGAAAAAGTCGGGTTTTATTTTAACATGAAAATACAAAAAGCTCAAAATCTACACAAAAAATGCCTTTTTAATTTTTTCTCTATTTAAAATTTGTAAAAAGTCGGATTTTAGTCGGGTTATTATGTAAAGTTGTTTTTGATTTCAGTTATCAGATTAGATTAACCTGTCATAAGCCATCTAAAATATAACAAGTATGATTTTATATAAAAATGAAATGTTATGCATTAGTACTAATAGGTAGAAATATTTTATAAAGACTTGACAACTTGTTCAAAATATGACTCAAAAGGAATGATACATTACCAATGTAGGCGTGGGGATTGAGTTAAAAATTGATTATAAGTATGGCTAGATAGAATAATTTTCTATCTCATCAGCACCATTTTTCTCGTCTCTTTAAAATCTCCCGCTTCAAACACACAGTAATAAATTCCTGAGGGAGCATCAGCTCCTGTATTGCTTCTTCCGTCCCAGCTTATTTGATATAAACCTGCCGATGCCGCCGTTTCAAGAAGGGTTCTTACTTCCTTCCCTGACTGATCAAATATTTTTATTGTTACAAATGAAGTTTTTGGAACTTCATAGCTTATAATAGTTGAGGGATTAAAAGGATTGGGATAATTTTGGTAGAGTTTAAAATCAGCAGCAACATAGGAAATTTCTTCAACTACTTTTATATTAGGGTCAGCCGTGTATTTATAAAATCCCTTGCCACTTGCATATCCGAGAGTATCTGAGTAAAATCGTATTCTGTTAAGCTGGTCGCCAAATGAAGTACTCTGCCAGTTATTTCCTCCGTCAGTGGTGAAATATGTAGGAGTACCGCCGCCTATCCATCCGGTGTTTTCATTCAAAAAGCCGATACCTTGCGAAAAAAAAGTTTGTGTGCCCGGTTTTGAATAGGTAGTCCATGTGTTACCGCCGTCAGTTGTCTTCACAAACTGCAGCGAATCTGATTCCTGATTATAAGAACCATAGCCTGTTAATCTGTTAACAAAAGAAAATTTCCAGATTGCCTGGTATGTTTTAGTATTGTAACCTGTAAATTTTTTAACCCAGGAAGCTCCGCCGTTTGATGTAAATAAAATTATTGCTGAAGAAGCATTGTAGGGGCCGTGACCTCCTGATACGAATCCTGAATCCGGCGAGAAAAATTTTACATCAACAAATCTTGATGCCAGTGAGGTATCAATGTTCAGATAAAACCAGTTGTTTCCTGCATTTGTTGATTTGAGAATTCTTGGAGGACCTTCAATTCTGCCGACTGCATAAATTGTATTTGCATCCACACATTGAATTCCGCAAAAACCCTTTGAAGCAGGTGCGGGTAAATTTGTAATTCCTGTCCATGTTGTGCCGCCGTTTGTGGTTCTGTATAAGGGAGAAGTTCCGCCGAGCGAAATATCATAAATTCCTATAAAACCGTTAAGACTATCGGTAAAACTAATACATCTAAGTAAGCCGCCAATATATTTTTGAGACCATGAGTATCCGCCGTCAGTGGTTTTGCATACATATCCGTTTCCGTCGACAACCCATCCGGTCCGGCTATTGATAAAGAAAAAATCATCTCTGCGGGTATTTCTATTTGGGAATGTATTGAGTTTTACCCAACGAGGCTGTGCTTCACATATTTCAATCAAAATAAACAAGAAAAGAATAATGAGGGATAGAAATAATTTTCTCATAGTTATCTCCGTTTAATTATGAGGATTATATTTGCGCCAATACCTTTTGCAAGTTATGGATATTTGTAGTTTAATGCAATTAATGAGGATAGTATTAATATAACCAGTATTGTTTTGAACACTTTTGTGCTTTTGTGGCAAAATAACACTTCCCTCAAAAATCCCTGCATTATTAAATTGATTAAATTTTCTAAAATCATTATCTTTGGTTTTGTCTTTTATTTGTATCATAATAATGCAAGAAGACATCCCGCCTGAACAGGTAAATAATAACACGAAAAACTCCGAAAATAGCCCGGAAAGCAATAAAAGCACGGGTGGTTTGAAGGATTTTTTAAGCAAGCCGATAATCAAATCTGATTCGCGGTATGTTCAGTACTCAGGACTGGGAATTACACTGGCTGTAGTAATACTCGTTTTTTTATGGCTCGGAATGAAAATAGATGACTGGCTTGGAACAAGTCCATGGTTTACGCTGGCAATGACGATGCTGGGATTTTTCGGAGGGTTCTATAATTTTTTCCTCACGATTCAAAAGCTTACTAAAGAGGACGATGCAAACAGAAAAGCAAAGTACGGGATGAAATGAACGAAATGAATGAACAACCGGCAACGCCGATGGATAAAAGTTTTAAGAAATTTGTTTCTCACTTAATTATAGTAAGCGTTTCACTTTTAACAATAGCTCTTTTATATATGCTCATCTCCGGAAAAAATGAATGGAGAGGGGCAGTTTTCACAAGCTTCATAATAAACTTTCTGAATGTTTACTCCGGCGCCCTGATCTTAGTAAAGAACAGCAGCCTTGCACCGCAGAAGTTTATTAATAAGGTTCTCGGCTCGATGGTAGTCAGAATTTTTGTGAATGTAGGTCTGATATTCGTATGTCTTCAGTTTTTTAAGTTCGACAGGTTAGTATTTGTTCTTAGTTTTTTTGTGTTTTACATCTTATTTCTGATACTTGAGCTTCAGTTCATAACAAAAAGTTTTAAGGAAAAATCGGAAACAAAAGTTTAAAAAATCCAGAGGGTTTATAATTGAAAAATTTAGTATTACTTGTAATCGGTTTTATTGTTTTAAATTTTAATTCAGCATTCTCGCAGCATGAGAAAGCACCAACGGGGACAACAGCGCCTAAGACTGAATCCGCACCGACTCACACAGAAACATCAGGACACGAAGAAGATAATTCAAAGCTTGATATCATCAGCAAAGTTGTTGACCACGACTACGTAGATTTTTACTTCCTTGGCAAACTTTACCTGCCGCATTTCCCGCCCGTTCATATAGGCGGAATGACCATTGACTTCTCAATTACAAAGAGCTTGTTTATGATGATGGTTTCATCATTGCTTCTTATTATAGTATTGGGAGTTGCTGCATCTAAAAATGCGAAGAACAAAGTTCCTAAAGGTATTGGTAATTTAATTGAATCACTTATAGTTTTTGTACGCGATGACATTGTCGTTGCGAATATGGGAAAAGACGGACTAAAGCTCCTTCCTTTCTTCCTCACAATTTTCTTTTTTATTCTGTTTGCAAACTTCATCGGTATGTTTCCATTTATGGCGCAGCCGACTAAGAATGTAAACGTTACCGGCGGTCTTGCACTTGTTACATTCGCAGTTACTCAGGTAATGGGTGTAAAGAAAAACGGTTTCGTCGGGTATTTCAAAGGTCTTGTTCCTCCGGGAATTCCAATCTTTGTTATGCCGATCATGATTATTGTTGAGTTCATCGGATTGTTTACAAAACCATTCTCACTCTTAATCAGGTTGTTCGCAAATATTACTGCGGGAACAATTATCATTTTATCATTAATAGGTTTAGTATTTATTTTGAAATGGGCAGGGGCAGTTATTGCAGTGCCTTTTGCAATGTTTATTTATTGCTTAGAGATTTTCGTTGCGCTATTGCAAGCATATATTTTCACAATGCTATCTGTATTGTTCATTAATATGGCAATGCATCAGGACCACTAATACAGTTAATAATTAATAATTGTTTAGCGGACTTTTAAAATTGGTTATAAAATTTTCAAATAAAAAATAAATTAAAAAAACAAAAGGAGAATAAATCAAATGGATTTAGCTTATTTAGCAGCAGGTATCGGTGCAGGTTTAGTAGTTATTGGTGCCGGTTTAGGTATCGGTAGACTTGCAGGTTCAGCATTAGAAGCAATCGGCAGACAGCCTGAAGCAGTTGGTGATATCAGAACTTCAATGATTATCGCTGCAGCTCTTGTAGAAGGTGTTGCGCTTTTCGGTCTTGTTATCTGCATTCTTTTAGCAACAAAATCATAAGATTTTACATCTTAAGATTTACGCTTTAAGAAAAAAAGGTCCAGGATGTTTATTTAAGGTTTACCGGTTTTTATTTTTTAAAAGCCAGGTAATTTTATAATTAATCGAACATGCACTATTTAACATTATTATATAACTGGTCTGTTGTATTGCTATTCAGCGAAGGCGGAGAGCATAAAGCAGGATTATTAGACGTTAATCCGGGTCTTATTATCTGGACTATAATAATCTTTGTCTTAACTCTTATCCTCTTAAAAAAGGTTGCATGGAAACCTTTACTGACTGCTTTGAACACACGCGAGCAATCAATTAAAGATGCAATTGAAGGCGCTGAAAGAATTAAAGCAGAAGCTGAGCAGATGATTGCAGAGAACAAAAAAGCAATGGCTGATGCAAATGCAGAGTCAATGAAAGTTCTCAATGAAGCAAGAGAAGCTGCAGGAAAGGTGAAAGATGAAATCGTTCACAAAGCTAATGAACAGGCAAAGCAGATACTGGAGCAATCCAAACGCGATATACAGCAGGAAAAGGAATCAGCTTTATCTGAATTAAGAAGCGAAGTCGCAGACCTTGCTATTAAGACAGCTGAAAAGGTGATAAGAGAGAATCTTGACGAAACTAAGCAAAAGAAAATCGTCAATGATTTCTTAAATCAGATTCCTTCAAAGAATTAATAGTAACATTTGATGTTATTGTTTTGAATCTAAATTATTATTGATGCATTACAAGATTTTAAGAAGATATACTCTCGCTTTATACGGCGTTGCAGAAGATACAAAGAAGCTTGATGAAGTTAAGAAGGATGCCGATTTTATTATCAGCATGCTTAACGAGTCACGCGATTTGTTTTTATTCTTCTCCAGCCCTATAATAAATAAGCTTAAGAAGAAAAAAATAGCAAAGATGATCTTAGGGGATTCTGTCTCTGAAGTCTCTATGAGATTTATTGACCTTCTTATCGAGAGAAAAAGAGATAATCTTTTGAAATTTATTTATGAAGATTATCTTGCATTGAGAAATGAGCGCCTTGGTATTATGAATGTGAAGATTAAAACTGCAGTTGAACTTAGCGCTAAAGAAAAAGAAAACATGCAGAAGAAAATTGACGAGCTTATTAATCTGAAGAGCAATCCGACATTTGAAATCGATAAAGATATCATCGGCGGATTTCAAATCAGCTACAAAGATACAATTCTTGATGCAAGCATTAAGTCACAGCTTGAAAAGCTCCATAAGCTTTACAAGAGCGGTGATGCAGAGTTAAACTAATTTTTAATTTAAAATTTAAATTTTAATATATGGCACAGGTAAAATCAGATGAAGTTTCTGCGATACTAAGGAAACAGCTTGCCGGTTTTGAGAATGAAATGGAATCCTATGATGTAGGAACAGTATTATTCGTTGGTGACGGTGTTGCGAGAGTTTACGGACTTTCAAAATGTATGGCAAGTGAGCTGATTGAATTCCCTAACGGTGTATTCGGTATGGCGTTGAACTTGGAAGAAGATAACGTTGGTTGTATTTTATTCGGTGATTCATCTCTTGTAAAAGAAGGTGATACCGTAAAGAGAACTGGAAGAGTCGCATCTATGCCTGTCGGTGAAGCTATGCTAGGGCGTGTAATTAATCCGCTTGGCCAGCCTATCGACGGTAAAGGTGAAGTTAAGACAGATAAATTCCTTCCTCTTGAAAGAAAAGCGCTTGGCGTTATGCAAAGACAGCCTGTAACAGAACCGTTACAAACGGGTGTTAAAGCTGTTGACGCTATGATTCCAATCGGTAGAGGACAAAGAGAGCTTATCATCGGTGACAGACAGACAGGCAAAACTGCTGTTGCTATCGATGCTATCATCAATCAGAAAGGTAAAGATGTATTTTGTATCTATGTTGCTATCGGACAAAAAGGTTCAACAGTAGCATCGGTATTAAAGAGCTTAACAGAAGCAGGCGCGATGGAATACACAACAATCATTTCAGCTACAGCATCTGATCCTGCTCCGCTTCAGTTCATTGCTCCTTACTCAGGTGCAACACTCGGCGAGTACTTCAGAGACAGCGGCAGACATGCATTGGTAGTATATGATGACTTAACGAAACAAGCTGCATCTTACAGAGAGGTTTCTCTTCTTTTAAGAAGACCTCCGGGACGTGAAGCTTATCCGGGTGACGTATTCTATCTTCACTCAAGATTACTCGAAAGAGCATCAAAGCTTTCAGCTGATTTAGGCGGCGGTAGCTTAACAGCTCTTCCAATCATTGAAACACAGGCAGGTGACGTATCAGCATATATTCCTACAAACGTAATTTC
The DNA here is from genome assembly GCA_044226845.1 of Ignavibacteria bacterium. Classification (GTDB taxonomy): domain Bacteria; phylum Bacteroidota; class Ignavibacteria; order Tepidaquicellales; family Tepidaquicellaceae; genus JAFDZO01. The sequence continues at coordinate 181,866 of JBGAGG010000008.1, read as the reverse complement.
GATTACAGACGGACAGATATATCTTGAGCCAAACCTTTTCAACGCCGGTATAAGACCTGCTATTAACGTAGGTATCTCTGTATCACGGGTTGGTGGTAACGCTCAGATTAAAGCTATGAAGAAGATTGCAGGTACATTGCGTCTTGACTTAGCCCAGTACAGAGAGCTTGAAGCATTTGCTAAGTTCGGTTCTGACCTTGACAAATCTACACTTCAGCAGTTAAGAAGAGGAGAAAGACTTGTAGAGATCTTAAAACAAAAACAATACACTCCGATTCCTGTGGAGAAGCAGATTTTAATTATCTATGCTGCATCAAAAGGATTCTTAGATGAAGTTCCTGTAAACGAACTTGCAAGATATGAAAGAGAAGTTGTTGAACAATGCGAAAGCCTTCACAATGATATCTTAACAGGCATCAGGGAGAAGAAAGAATTGACTGCTGAAATTACAGAGAAGCTTGATAAATTCTTAAAAGAATTTACGGAAAGATTCAGATCTACCGTTAAATAATTTTATAATCTTAGACAAAGAGATTGGCAACACTTAAAGAGATAAAAACCAGAATCGGCGGTGTAAAAAGCACTCAGAAGATAACGAAGGCTATGAAGATGGTTGCTGCGGCAAAACTTCGCAGAGCTCAGGAAAGAATTATGCAGGCAAGACCTTATGCGCATAAAATTGACGAGCTTTTAAAAAGTCTTCTTCCATCGGTTGATACAAGCTTAAACGTTCTTCTCGAAAAAAGAGAAGTAAAAAATAAACTTGTTGTTGTTGTAACATCCGATAGGGGACTTGCAGGTTCGTTCAATACAAACCTTCTGAAGTATGCTTACAATCACATAGGTTCAGGTGCAAATACTAAAGTTATAACAGTCGGAAGAAAGGCAAATGATTCTTTCAAGAAATCAAATCTTGATGTAATCGGCAACAATCCGAATATATTCCAGACTCTTTCAATTGAAGTTTCGAATGAAATAGTTCAGGACATTGTTAAAAGATATATAAGCAAGGAAGTGGATGAAGTTGAAATCGTTTACAATGAATTTGTAAACGTTGCAAAACAGATTCCGCGGGTTGTAAAGTTTTTACCGTTTGCCGGAGTAGAAAGCAAAGGTGATGAGAAGAAGGCGATGAAGTCAGATTATATTTATGAGCCTTCTGCAGAATCAATTGTGAACACATTAATTCCGAAGCAGTTGAACGTACAGTTCTGGAAAGCACTACTTGAATCAAATGCAGCAGAGCAGGCAGCAAGAATGACGGCGATGGAAACGGCAACAAAGAACGCATCAGACTTATTAAAGATACTCGAGTTATCGTACAACCAGGCAAGACAGGCAGCAATTACCAAGGAAATTCTTGAAATTGTCGGTGGTGCAGAAGCTCTCAAAGAGGCTTAATACAAGATGCGTAAGCATCGTTAAGTTAACTGATGCTAATTACATAGCAGCTTAGTACCAAACAAATAAATAATATTCAGAACCCTGATTTGAGAAATCGAATCAGGGTTTTTTTATTGTTTTTTTTTTAATCGCCATTTGGACTGATTTGGACTGATTTGGACTGATTAGAATGAATGACAGATTTTTTTTATTAGAAATGTTTGAATTGAATCTATGACTCAAGTCGGGAGTTGAAATTACTAAAATGAAATTTACATCTTCTGTATGCGGATTACTGAATCATTAAAATCATTAAAATCAGTGTGATCAATGATTGAAACGTAAATAAAAAAGGGAGCAGTTGGATGCTCCCTTTTAAGTTTATAGTCTTGGGTAAGAAATTAAGATTGGGCTCTCTTAATAAATTATTCTTTTTCTTACGAAAGAATCTCTTTTGCAATTACAAAAACTACTAAAACCAGTACTGCTAAATAATAGATGTTTTTCATAAGAGAAGATTTTAATTTATAAGAATGAATAAAATTACATCTTATAAATTAATATGTCAAGATATTTCACTTTAAATTTTCTGCATAACTACTATAAATATATAGTGGTTAATTTGCAGATTAATTTGCAGAAAGTGTGTTGCAAAATAGCTAAAAAATTAAATACTCAAAACCCAATGAAACGCCAAATATAGTCCTATTGGATGATTTTACTAATCCTAAATTCAGATGCGAAAATAATTGCGAATATATATTATAATCAAGCTGACCTGAGGCATTCAAAGTGAATTCGTCTTTGTTTAGATCATAATAATTGTAAACATAGTTTAATTTTGAATTTGACGGATAGTAATAATAATCGGCTTTAAAGTTTAGTCCTGCAGTGCTGTTCAATGAATGTGTAATGTTAAATCCTAAACTGAATTGAGAACTGTGACCTCTTAAACTTACATTATAGTTATTTGAATATACTCCAACTTCATGTTGTCCGCTACTTATCTGATTGTTGAAGTAATCAGGGATTGCGCTATAAAACGAATAATAGGACGGAAACTGATAAAAGTAGCCGCTGCCATCTTCATTAAGCATTCGTCTGTAAGCAGCCGTTATCAGCAGATTGGTATTATCCGATACCGGATACCCATAAACTCCGCCAATTTTGAGATAATTTTCTGTAGGCTTTTCATTGCTGAATGCCTGTGTTTGAAGCTGGACTTCAATTTGCGAACCTATATATTTGGGATAATAAAAATATCTTCGGCTTGTATTCATTATTACCTGATATAGCCTTACAGCATTCTCCGTATCGAGCGGACGGTCTATTTCATTATTCTTTAGCAATACTGATTCAATATCTTTCATCAACATAATTGATGCATCATCAATATATTTATTCAGATAATTCAGATTGCGGAATTTAAAAAGCTTGCTGTTTATTTCTTTAAGAGTTGCTTGAGATAATTTTCCTTTGATTACATTGTTAGTCAGAAGTGCCTCTGAGACATTCATCGCTTGAGCCAAGCCTTCGGCATTATCAATCCTGCCATAACCAATACCTGTCCACAAATATCCCTGCCCTCTGTTGCTGGTATAACTTTCACTCTGATAATAATTTGCATTTACATTCCTAAGCTCGGCTGAAAAAGCTGCTGAAAAAAATAGTTTTCTTGGCTGAACGTAATATGAGGCACCGGCACCGGCATACATAAGATTTATATTTTCATAGTTATAATCTCTATTGAGATCTTGTGCGCCGTCAATTACAAAGCCGTCATTGTAACTTGTACGATTATAATATGAATAAGCATTTGCCTGAAAATAATATAACAGTTTGGGGTCGTACTTCCATTTGGAATAAACCGCATTCAAATTTAGGTTTAAGGAATTTCCATATTCGCTTGAGTGAGAGTAGGAAAATCCGCTTGTTCCCAGACTAAGTTTTTCGCCCTGAATTGTATCAAGTAAACTATAGTCTTTATAAATATTTTGCCCGTAAGTAGTTGTTAATGACAGTAAAAGAAAAATAAAAGCTAAGATATTTCTCATGTGGGATTTGATAAATTAAGATATTAATAAATTATTACTGCGTATATTTATAATCAATTCAAAAAAAGTTTTTGAATTGTAATTATAAAGCATATATACAAAATTGTTTACTATGATTTCACGCATTAATAATTTTTATATACTTGAAAAGCAGGCGGAGTATCTAAACAAGGAACTTACCGGTTTTGAAATTCAAAGTATAAGTACATTTGAAAAAGACAGACTGCATATAGAATGTGTGAGCGGTGATAAACAAATAATGCTAGAGTACAGCATTGAAAACGATTTTACTTATTTAATAAAAAGAGATAATTTTTTTCTTCCTTCAAAGAATATTGCACTAATAATGGAAGAATGTTTCGGAAAAAAAATATCGTATGTTGCACAGGTAAATGATGACAGGTTAATCAGCATTTTTTTTGACGATAGTTCATGCTTACTTTTTAACTTTGTAAATAATAAACAAAATTGTTTTTTTGTTCAGAATGGAATTGTTGTAAACTCTTATAAGAGTAATAAGGACTTTGCAGGTAAATCTATCAGTGAAATATTTGTTGATAAGAGAGATGATACAGACGTGATGAAAAGAGAGCTAAGTAAGTTCGGCAAAGAAGCTTATTTAAATATTTCTGATTTAGAAAAACTGAAAGATTTGTATGCAGCTCCCAAGTATTATTTATACAGGGCAGGAGAAAAAATTTTTGCATCATTTTTTGAAATAGAGGGTAAGGCTGCAAATGAAATTGACTACGAAAAATCTGAAAGTGAAAATATAAATGCTCTTCTTCTCAACTGGATTAAATACAGAAATAAAGAAAAGAATTTTAATGAGGCTAAGCAGGAAGTTTTAAGCGGACTGAGCAAGAAGCTAAAGCAGTCAGAAAAAAATGTGTTAAGTCTGAAAACTCAGCTGCAGAATATAGGTGAATCTCATAAGTACAAGCTGTACGGTGATAAAATAATGGAGAATATATGGAAGATAAAAAAAGGCGATATAATATTTGAAGCAGAAGATGAAACAGAATTGATTTCTATTAAGCTTAAAGAAAACCTTTCCCCACAGGAAAATGCTAAAAACTATTATGAGAAATATAAAAAACAAAAAGGCTCGGTTGAATTAATCGAAAAAAAACTTGCAGATGCTGAAAACAATAAGAAGAAAATAGAGGAAGAAATTGAGTTAATAAAAAATAACGAAGATTATAAAAATTTAAGAAAATTAGCAGTGAAAGAAGAAAAAATAAGAGATGATGAGACGAATAAGTTCCGGAAATTTAAAGTTGCTGAAGATTTAGAAGTATGGGTTGGAAAGGATAGCGCAACAAACGATCTGCTGACTATGCATTACTCGGCTCACAATGATTTATGGTTTCACGTGCGTGGATTCAGCGGCTCACATACAGTATTAAAAACAGGAAATAAAAAAGAAATTGATAAAAAATATATTTTATCGGCAGCATCTATAGCTGCTTATTACAGCAAGGCGCGTAACGGCGGCAATGTGCCGGTAGCATATACGGAAAGAAAATATGTAAAGAAGAAAAAAGGATTCAGAGAGGGGACTGTAATACTTGAAAAAGAAAAAGTGATTTTTGTAAAGCCGGGCTTACCGGAAAATGCGGAATGATTTTGAATAAGATTTTGCTTAAGGTTAAAATTAAGATTTTAGTTCTTTCAGAATAGAAATAGCTCCGCTATGGTTTCCGCTTTCAATGCCTGATTCAAGCGCTTCTATTCTTTCTATATTATCGAAATTGTTATTCTCAAACTTAAGTTTGAATAATTTTTCTTTTAGTACTGAAATATCTTCGGAGCTCTCGATTGATTTTTTCAGATCTTTAATGAGTATAGTAAAAGCAGAGTCGGGCTGAGTACTAGTCTCAACCATTTGAGATTCAATTTCGTCAGTTTTAATCACTTCCTCAGATTCTTCCTGTGAATGAATTTCTTCCGTGATGTCTTCTATAGATTTATTTTCTTCAACAATGTCTTCAGATATAAACTCTTCTGTCACATTCTGAGGTGTTTCAGTTTTTTCCGGAGCAAGGCTGATGCTTAATTTAGGCTGCTCAATAACTTCATCTTCAACTTTACTTTCAGCAAAGGTATCAAATACTACCGGTTCCTTTTCTAATTCTTGTGATAAATTATTTTCAATTAAAACTTCTTCCTCTTCATTTTTCAGTTTTGGGTCAAGTAATGAATACTCATCCTTATATTTTCTGATTGATTCCAGAGTGAAATTCAGATGAACTCCTAAGACTGACAGTTCAAAATCGAAGTTATTTATTTTGTTATCATTAAGCTTGTCATGGAAAAGGTGCGCTGATTTTTCCAAATCTTCGGCTCCGATATATTTTGATTCCTCTGCTAAAGTAAGCAGTCTTGATTTTATATATTCGTTGTCATTTACCAGATACATTCCTTTAATGTCGTTTGTAAAGCCGTCATAATCGTTTTCAAAATTTACAAGGATTTCATTGTACGTATCTATGTTATCGTATGCATTTGCCAGCCCGATTTTAAAATCAATGCCTCTTAGATTTTTAAATATTGCTTCGTTCTCGTCTTTGGTTTCCTCAATAATTTCTTTTGCTTCTTCAATTTTTTGTTCTACATCTTCCTTAAAAATTTCTTCCACTTCGGGTTTATCTAAGCTGTATTCCGGTCCGGCTTTTTTAGTAACCTGTATCTGTTCCTGTTTTTCTTTTAAGTCCTCTTCAACTTTTAATAGTTTCTTTTCCTGTTTTTTTATAACTTCATCTTTTGTTTTAAGCTCCTCTCTGAGAATATTCATTTCTTCCTGTTCCTGTTTTTCTTTTAAGTCCTCTTCAACTTTTAATAGTTTCTTTTCCTGTTTTTTTATAACTTCATCTTTTGTTTTAAGCTCCTCTCTGAGAATATTCATTTCTTCCCAAAGCAATTCGTTTGCTTTTTTTGCGTCTATAAGCTCTGTAACTTTAGAGTTATATTCACTTATTTGTTTACCTAATTCAATCTCGAGTGATTTTGCTTCTGTTTTATCTTTACCGTAGAAAACAAATTTATATCCGCTATCGCTTTCTTCCCTTGATATATGAAAACTGAAATAAAAAGCTTTGCCTTCTTTATTTTTTTGCTTTAGCAGGATTTCCTGATTCGAATTATTAAAAAATTCGAACTGGAAATTCTGCCAGCTTGTATTTTCAAAAATATCATCAAAGTACTTTCCTGCTAAAGCAGCTCTGTCCGTAGCAACTGCCCTGTAATAATTTTCATTAGCAGATAAAAATTTTCCGTCAGCATTAGTTTCGAATAAAATTACAGTTCTGTTCAGCTTTGAAGATATTGTTTTAAAATCTCTCATGGCTGAACCGAATAACTCGTTCAAGTTATCGTATGAGCTTGCTTTATCATGGAATGCAGTTTCTGCCTGAGTGAGTCTTTCGGAAATTGCTGATAAGTTCTGCTTTAATTTTAAAGTTTCATCTGTATATTTTGCATTTACGTTTTCAATCTGATAACGGTAAAATATAAGAGCAGCAAGAATTGTTGAAAACTCTTTCAGGATCTCATCAAAATTATTATTCAAAGAAAATAAGAGAACTTCTCCGAGTTTTTTATCCTCTGAATTAATATCTCCTGTTACGAGAAAATCAGTAGTAATAAAATCCTTTGCAAAAAAGTCTTTATTTGAAAAAAATACGCTGAGCTGAACAAGCTCCTTGGGGATTTCCTGCGAGAAATTATGAATAACACTTCTTATAAATTCCGAAGTATCCAACAAAGAATTTTCAGAATTTAAAAATATGGTTAATAATTTCAGAAGTTTATTCTTTAGAAAAGTTTCAGTGTAGTCGGTAATGGTGCCTTCAACGTTAGTAAGATATTTATTAGCATCAAATATTCCTTTCCCCGTTTCTTTAACAACTTTAAACGATGAGTTATTTTTTAATTTATATATTAATGTGTAATTTGGTTCTGATTGTGATATAAAAGGAATTTCATTTTCATCAGTCAGATCTTTAAGGTTGCCTATATTATCATTTAAGCCTAAAACATTCTTAAAATTATCTGAAATAAACTCAATTCTTTTTTCCTGTAAATCTGTTATTCTGAAAAATATAACTTCACTTTTGTTTACAAGTTCTTCAACAGGGGAAGAATAAAAGTTATCAATTATTTCTTCGCTTCTGTCTTTATCTTTTTTATGTTTTTTCTTTTTGCCAAGCTCTTTTATGGTTTCCTTTAATTCTTTTTTGCTTAAGGGTTCTTTAAGTACGGTTCTTACATGAAAATCATTTTTTAAAATTGAAATAAGGGAAGACGATTTATCCTCGGTAAGAATAATTATAGGAATATTATTATATGCCAGCAGAACTTTATTTATATTTGAATTGCTTTGCCAGTAGGGCAGATCGATTATCATCAGATCGAAGCTATTCAGCTCTACATCCAGATTTTCAAAAGAGGTGGATTTTACAATTTTGTTGTCTTTATAAAGAATGTAATCGATGACATTCAGAAGAGATATGTCCTGGCTTAAAGCAAGTATTTTCAATTTCACCTGTGGTTAATTGCTTTAAAATACAAATTAAAGTTGATTGTGATAAGGGAAAAAGTATTGAAGAAAAGTGTACCGGAGGAGGGACTTGAACCCCCGACCTGCGGATTATGATTCCGACGCTCTAACCACCTGAGCTACTCCGGCAGAATTAACAAGATACTCATTTTTTAAAATTTTCTCAAGGGAGAAATTACGAATATGAGGTAAAATATTGCGATGAATGTAGATTTTTATTAAAGTATTTTTGAATAAGTACTAAATTTAATGTTTTAATCAATTTTGACCGATAATCAAAAGATAGATAAACTTATTAGGCGGGCAGTTTCTGTTGTTGCAAATTCTCCTGAAATCGCATTAGATACATTTCTAAGGGCATTAAAGCAGGCTCAGGATGTAAAATATATTGAAGGTGAAGCCTTGATATTGTTTCAGTTGGGAAGAGTTTATATTGTTCTGGGTAATTATGAAGAGAGTATAAAAAATCTAAAATCAGCATTGAAAATTTATATACAGCTGGAAAATATGGAATCACAAATAAATACACTGAGCCTTTTAGGAATGAACTATAATTATCTTGGTAATTTTAACGAGGCTTTAGCTTATATGGAAAAGAGTTTAAATTTAGCAGAAGAATTTAAAAATGACAGTGTGCATGCAAAAATACTGAATAACCTTGGAAATTTATATTACTCTATGGATGATTTTAGCTCCGCAAAGAAATATTATCTTATGTCAGTCCCTATCAAAGAAAAAATAAACGATATAAAAAGTTTAGGGGCGACGTATACAAATCTGGCTGTAACGGAAAAAAATCTTAAAAATATCGAACTCGCTTCTGAATATATTACTAAGGCGATTGAAATAAAAAAGAAGTATACAGAAACATTTAAAGATGAAGAAAGCCTGGCTTTTGCAAAAAATATACTTGGCTCAATAAAACATGCTGAAAGAAAATACTCCGAAGCATTAAACATATATGAAGAAGTACTGGATATTTATTTAAGGCAGAACAGTTTGCTTCTGCTGTGCGAAACTTATATTCTGATTGCACTGGTATATATAGATATCAATGATGCCGTTAATGCCGGGAAAGCTTTAAATGCAGGAGAACAATTCGTCGGGCAGATCAACGCATCAAGAATAACTGATGAATTCAAAAGACTGCGGGCAGTAATTTCAGAGATGAAAAAATAAAAAACCTTTCTTAAAATCTGCGAATTTCCCTCTAGAAATTATTAAATTTTAATTAAAATCCGAAATTAGTATTATACTTTAAATAAATATAAATGGTGAAAAAAATTCTTAAAACTGCAGCTATATTCTTATTAATTCTGACTTTATCTTCATGTTCAAAAAAGCCTGATACGGTTTATATCAACGGAAAAATATACACAATGGATAACAACAATACTATTGTTGAAGCCGTTGCTGTAAAGGAAGGTAAGATACTTGAAACTGGCACAACGAAAGCAATTTCAGATAAATACGGCAGCGGAAATGTTATTGATTTGAAAGGCGCAGTTGTTATTCCGGGATTAATTGATGCGAACGGTTCTATAATAGATTTCTCACAAAATCTTAACTTTGTGAATTTATTTTATTCAAAAAATCTTGCTGAAGTTAAACAGGCAATTTCCGAAAGAGTTAAAACCCTCAAAGGAAATGAAATTCTGGGCTGCTTTGGTTTGAATGATTTTTATATTTCTGATGCAGAAGCGAGCAGGATAAATAAATTTTTCCTGGACTCATTATCAAAGGATAACGGAATTTACGTTGTTAATTATAATATGGATTTCGCTTTTGTGAATTCCAAGATGCTTACCATATTAGGTATAGATAAAAGCATACCTAATCCTCCCGGCGGAGAATTCGGTAAAGATGAAAAAGGGGAGCTTGACGGAACATTTTACGATGCAGCAGTTTTATTGATAAGGGAAAAACTTCCTGAGCAATCGCATGACGAAATGGCAACACAGGTTCAGCGCGGCGCATACGAACTTTTGAAATACGGAATTACAGAAGTTCATGACAGAAATATCGCCGAAGGCGGTATAGAAGTTTTTAAAGAACTGATAGATAAAGGAAATTTCCCTATAAGGATGTATGCAATTCTTACCGGGAATGATAAATTATTTGAAGACTATTTAAAGAAAGGTATTGAAGTAAATTATAAAGATAAGCTGACTGTTCGTTCAGTCTGTCTTGATTATGACGGAGCATTTGAAATTCAGGATGCTGCAATGAAAGATGATTATAAGGAAGAGCCGAAAAGAAAAATTCCATACAGTGATGAATTTGAAGTAGAGAAAGTTTTCAGACAGGCATCTGATAAAAATTTTCAGTTCTCTGTGAAGACAGTTGGTGATAGAGCATTTAACGGAGTATTAAACACCATCGAAAAAGTAATTAAAGAAAAAAATCTTAAAGATCACAGAACTATATTAAGCTCAGTAGAATTTACAGAGCAAAATGATGTTAACCGATTAAAAGACCTGAAAGTGCTTGCAAGCGTAAACCCGGAGAAGAGTTTATCAGATATGCCTTTGATACCGCAGCTTATAAATCCGGATGTAAGTAAGAAGGCAGGACTTTGGAATTCAATTTTAAAGTCTTCAGGGTATATATTGACAGGCTCTGAATTTCCGTTCAATCAGATAAATCCGTTTGTTCAGATGTATTATCTCACAACTAGGCAGATGTTAGATACAGTAATGTCGTTACCCGGAACTGAGCAAAAACTTACTATGGTAGAGGCATTAAGAACATACACCACTTATGCAGCTTTTGCTTCATTTGAAGAGGGCATTAAAGGAAGTATAGAGAAGGATAAGTTCTGCGATATGGTTGTGATATCCAATGATATATTCGGAACGGACCCTAAAAAATTGTTAGATACAAAAGTATTAATGACAATAATTAACGGTAAAGTTGTTTATGATTCAATGAACGCCGGCAGATAAAAGATGGAAAGAATTTCAAACCCTACAGTACTTGATATAATAAAATCTTCAACAGAGCTTTTATCGAAAAAAAATATTGCAAACCCAAGATTAAATGTAGAACTGATGCTCTGCGAAGTTTTAGATTGCGACAGGGTGAAGTTGTATCTGGATTTTGAAAAGCCTCTAACAAAAAACGAACTTGATTTATATAGGGAGTGGTTCAAGAGAAGATTAAATCATGAACCGCTCCAGTACATTACAGGACATGCATATTTTTACGGATACAGATTTAAAGTAAATGAACAGGTGCTTATTCCCAGGCAGGAAACAGAAATACTTGTTGAAAAAGTTTTAGAAGATATTAAAAAAAATCCGAAAGAAAATTTAAGTATTTTGGAAATAGGAACCGGTTCGGGCTGTATATCTATTGCCATAGGCAAGAAGCTTGATGAACTTGGGATGAAATATAATATTGTTGCTATAGATATTTCTAAAGAGGCTTTAGATGTTTCAGCATATAATCTGGATAAGATAGAAGGGAGCAATGAAAAAATTTCTTTTGTAGAAAAGGATATTTTTGAGATTGATACGTTTAACAAAGATATAGATTATATTGTATCGAATCCGCCGTATATACCTTACGCAGAATTTGAAGGGTTGAACGAAGAAGTAAATAAGTATGAACCGACAATTTCTTTAACGGATTATAAAGACGGTTTAACTTTTTACAAAAAGATTTTAGGTCTGTATTCAAGTCCGGTAATAACAGGAAAGCTCTTTTTTGAAATTGCCTATAATCAGAAAAAAAATCTGGAGAATTTATTAAAAGACTTCCCGAATATTACCGGGAAATTTTTTAAAGATTATAATGATAACGACAGAGTGCTTGAGGTAAGTAAATGATTGCAGTAATACAGCGCGTTGCAAAGGCATCTGTAACGATAGACGGTAAACTTCACAGTGAGATTGGCAAAGGCCTTCTGATTCTTCTGGGAGTTAAATCCGGCGATAATGAAGGGCAGGTAAAATATCTTTCAAAAAAGATTATTGATTTGAGAATTTTTTCTGATGAGCAGGACAAAATGAACTTAAGCGTAAAGGATTTTGATGGAGAGATTATGGTTATTTCACAGTTTACCTTGTGTGCTGATAATGGTAAAAGCGGGAACAGGCCTAGTTTTGTTCAGGCAGAAAAGCCTGAACGGGCAAATGAGCTTTATGAGAAAATGATATCTGAAATGAAAACTATTTATGATGAAGCTAAAATAAAATCAGGTGTATTTGCAGCTGATATGAAAGTTGAGTTGTTGAATGACGGACCAGTTACTATAATTTTAGAGAAATGAATTTTAAAGAGAAGAAAATATATTTAATAGGCGCAGGAAAGGTCGGCTCTTCTTTTGTTTATGAATTTTATAAAAAGAAATATGCTTTAAATTTTGTTTCAGAAAGAAACTTGAGAAAAGAAAAGGTTCTTTCAAAAGATTTAGAGCGAAACAAAGTTCAATGTTCTTTAAAGATTGAAGTTGATTTTATCAATCAATCAGATGTGATTTTTATAATGACGCAGGATGCTTACATAATCTCTGTTATTGAAGAAATCAGTAAAATGAAAATTGATTTAAGAAAAAAGCTATTCATTCATATATCAGGTTCTCTATCATCGGAAGTTTTTAGAAAACTGAAAATATCTCAAAGTAATTGCGCTTCATTTCATCCGATACAAACATTCAGTGAAGTCACGAAGAACAGTTCTTTAGTTGAAAATATTTATTTTGGAGTTGAAGGCGGAAAGAATGCATGCGGTTATGTGAAAAAAATAGCTGAAGATTTTCATTCAAATTATATAATAGTTAATCCAAAGAAGAAGCACCTGTATCATGTTGCATCAGTTGTAACTTCAAATTATCTTATCGGATTAATATATGCGGCATCAAAGATAATAAAAGAAATCGGGGCAGATGAAAAGCAGACTTATAAGATATATGAACCCATTATAAAAAATACTCTTGAAAATATTAACAGGCAGGGGATTATAAAATCTCTTACGGGTCCGATAGACAGAAATGATACAGCAATTATAGAAAAGCATATAAAAGAATTAAAAAAAGTTGATCCTGTCCTCACTGCTTTATACCTAAATTTTGGTCTGATTGCAGCAGAACTTGCAGAGAAGAAACGTAGTATAAGTAAGAAAGATAAAACTAAACTTGAAAGCCTGATGAAGAAATATCTACGCGCTTAATTAAAATCAAACAAATGAAATTGAAAATTCTTATCATCGTAATATTTTGTATTTGCCCAATAGTATTATTTGCGCAGGATACTCTCAGAGCTCCGGTAAAAAAAGAGTCATCTAATCCGGGCGGCATTTTTCTAGCGCCCACATTATCGGCAGTCTATCCTGTCAGTACTTTTTCTCAGACTTCAAAAACTGCTGCCCAATATGGAGTTAGGCTGGAATATTCTTCAAAGAAAATTTATCCTTTTGTAATAGGTGCATTATTTGAATACGGAAAGCATAACGGTAAAGATGATTTTATGACATTAAATCTGCTTACTACTTATGAAACAAAAACTACTGCAGTAGGCGGTAGCGTAGATATAATTCTTTCTAAGTATCTGAAAACAAATTTTACGATTCCGTTTGCAACACTTGAAGTGAAATACATAAGTGCTACTACTAAAATTGCTCCTGAGACTGCGAATATTCCCGGTCTTGTATTGAGTGAAAGTCAGATTTCTTATGGGGGAGGACTGGGGTTTACTCTTTATATTTTTGATATATACGGGAAATACTCTTATTCAAAATCATATTCAACTTTTAGCATCAACACACGATTTCATATACCGCTGTTTAAGTTTTAAAATTTTCTGTCTTTCCAGTGAATTTTGGTATTGAAAAGAAATGTCCATGGTAACGTAAGTCCGTAGAAAGCAAAAAAGAACTGGAAGTGAATGAAGAATTTGTATAGGGATGTAAATTTGTAAATACCGATAGGTTTATACATCAGAATTACTTCAGATAGTATTTTTATGAGTATAAATAAAAAATAAATTTTCCAATTAAGAAAAATCCATCCGAAAATCAGAATTAAGTTTACCGGGTACATTTCAGCACCCAGTAAGAGTCCCAAAATATTTATTTTCAATCCTCCTCTGAACCATCTTCTTTTTTGTTTGAAGAGCTCATTTAAATTTTTGCAAGGTTCGGTTTCAACTAATGATTTGTCATTTACCGGATACTTAATTTTATAACCTTTAGCGTGTATCTCCTGCATTAAAGCAAGGTCTTCAGTTACAGAAAATTTTATATTCCCGTAACCGCCAAGTTCTTCATATATTTTTTTTCTGAATGATAAATTGTTGCCAATACAGCTTAGTGTCATGTTTATTCCGGAACTGGCTGAGGCAAGCGTTTGAAGATAGATCCAGTCTAATGCCTGAACTTTATGAAAAAGTGATTTAGATGAATTTATGAAAGTTACACCGCAAACCATTGCTGTATCCTCATCATAATATTTTATAACTTCCTGTAACCAGTCCTTATTAACTATGCAGTCGGCATCCGTACCAATAATTATTTCTCCTGTAGATAAGTGAATGGCAGTATCAAGAGCGTTTGCTTTACCTTTTAGATTAGTTGAGCTTTCAGGACGGGAATCAATTACTTTGAAATAACTTAAACCTGCGGTCTCCTTTAACATTATTTCTTTAGTTGCATCGGAAGAGTTGTCATTTACTAAAAAAATTTCAAGATTCTGTTTATCGTAGGTAAGCAATTTAAGTGAAGAAATACACTTAGAAATTACTTTCTCTTCATTCTTTGCTGCGACAATTACTGTGACTTTATTTTTGGGTGAAGGATTAACTATGGGCAATGATAAAGATTTTTGTAATCCGTACCTCAGAAAAAGATGTGTAAGAAAATAAATAAATATTAAAGAGAGTGTAAAAATTACCATGTGAGAAATATTGGTAAGATATAAGGAAGAGTATTAAATTGAAATTTATTTTGAACTGCATAAAAAAAGCGGAGTTGTATGCTCCGCTTTTTAGAAAAAATATATGTAAATCTTTTTATTTAACTACTGCTATTTTAATTATTTTTGTTTCCTTTGCACCGTCAATGGTTGCCTCTATAACCCCATAGTAAACTCCGCTTTGTACAGTAGAAACATCCCAGACCACTTCGTTATCGGCATTAGAAATATTTTTGGAAGGCAGGGATGTTACTAATTCTCCCGATAAATCCAGAATTTTAATGCTAACAACACTTGCGCTGCCGTTCAAATAATATCTTATGTATGTCCTACCGTCATAAACAGGATTAGGCCAGTTGTATACTTTGTCCTTAGGAAGTTTTTCTGTATAGCTAGGTGCAACGTAGTTTGACTGAGTACTGCTGTTTGAGTGGAAATTATCCTTTAAGTAATTTTTCCATAACACTTTGCTTTCATTATATATTGTTGTAGTTTTGAATGCATAAAGATATCCGTCTCTGCCGTAGGCTAAAATGCCCAGTGTGTCATTCAGATTTGCAAGTGCAGGAGTTGAGTTGGAATTAAATCCGACTTTAACAGGGAAACCTGACACTACTTTACCGTTTGTTCCGTATGCAAATAAATCACCTGATTCAGAGGTAAATAGTAAATCGTAAATACCATCGTTATTAATATCTGCAACTGAAACACCTGAAGTAATCTTCTGATTAAAATTTACAGGGAAATTTTCAAGAAGTGTACCTGCGGAATTGATTGCATAAATTTTATTATCACCGTTAAAAATAATTTCCTGTCTTCCGTCATTGTTTATATCTGCCAATGCGGGTGAAGTAAGTATATTGGCTATTCCGTAATTGTTAACAAGCTTATTTCCGTTAACAAACATTTCATTGTTGTTATTCACAGTTAATACATCAAATGAATTAGTTTCCAGAATATTTCCTGTTGCAATAAATTTATTGTTTGCATTAGCATATGTGAAAGTATCTGGCAGTGCTTTAGCAAACTCTACTACTGGTGAAGTAAGCGAATCAACTCTCAGTACGTTGCTATTACCTATTCCTGTCTGACTTAATCTAAATCGATATATTGAACCGTTATCTTTTCCTACATAGGTATATGGACCTGAGGATTTACCAAAAGTGGGGGCGTTTGATTTACCTGTATTAAAAATATTTACCGGAACTACAACCGGTTGAGATGATGAAAACAAAGCTATTGATGTATCGCTAACTCCATATACAATTCTGGTTCCGTTTTCTAACGTAACACCGCCAATAATATACTTTCCATGGTGTGGGAGAGTTCCTGACACAGAAAACAGTGGAGTACCATTATATCGATATCCGTAACCAAAATTATTCGCATTTACAAAAATATCATCATTTGTTGCATTTGTAAAAGGTAATCCTATCGGCTGTGCATTACCGCTTGTATCAATTCCGACAAACTTTGGAAACCCTGCAAGAGGTTTGATAAAACTTCCGCCGATACTGATTTTAAATGTCATTGAAGTATCCTGAGCAGAAAAATCCGTAATATTTACACCGCTGTTTGCCAGGGAATAACTTAAAGAATTCGGAATAGAAGTCGGAGTAAAAGCATTTTTGTAAATGGTAGAAGGAACGTAGTGATTTCCGTTGAACCAGTAATCTACGATTGTACCGTCACCTGTTATTGCTCCAAATGGGGAGTTGAATGTAACGCCAAGCTCCTGCGCTCCCTTTGCTTCTTCAAGATCAATTCCTTTGTGGTCGATGTTATTGTTTATAGTGTTAGATGAAAAGTTTGCATTAATTACATTTTCATCAATATGCCAGATAAGAACACCGCCGCGGTATTTAATTGTATCATTAATAAGTCCCGGCAAGCTCCAGTCCAGATCTTCAACATCTACTATATTACCGCCAATTGCTGAAGTATTAAAATAAATGAAATCATCAACATCCTTTGTATAGGTATTAACATCATTGAATGCTTTGTTTCTTATATATAATTTTTGTCCGTTGTTTAAATAATCTCTGTTTCTGTTTTCAATTAAGAAATACTCACGGCTGTTTATCAAAACTTTATACATCGTTGAATCTGTGTTAGTAGTGTTCCCTGATGAAGTTTTTATCTTCACATTTGCTTCACCGGAAGAAATTGTAATGGGATTAACCCAACCCAGATAAACTTTTTCCCATGCAGAAGGCTCTGGCGGAAAGAGTCCGTTAAAGCTGAAAATTGATTGGCCGTCCATTAAACCGAATCTGCCTATTGCAGTCTTTCCTGTATTGGTATTAAATAAATCCGGAAGCCCGAGAAAACTTCCAAAACTTGCCGTAAGAATTCCGTTCATTCCAAGTTCAAGAATAACTTTGCCCGATGTAAGATTTAACTCTCTTACTTCAGTTGAAGGAATGATAAGTGAATTTTTAATAAAGAAACCTTCGGAAGTTTGATACCCGTTATATGATGATCCGAAAAACTCCTGTAAATTCTTCAGCCCAAGATAAACAGACGGTAAATCAAAGGGAGTAGGGTCAAAACCGAATATGGAAGTCAAGTCTACATCTCTTCCTGTGCCTGCATGAAAAACGACAAATGCTGTTTTGTTTGGATCATAAGAAGAAAAATTTATAATGCTGTCAGCTCTTGCCCATGCATCTTTAAATAAGTTTCCGAGCTTGGAAAGATTTTCATTTCTTTGCGGCGAATAATCCTGCATCTTATTTGGAAGATGAATCACTGAACCGAATAATTCATAACTGATTACAACTTTGTATAAACTGTCATAAGGAGGGGAGTCAATTATAGTATCTCTTCCGGTCGACGGGTTGAGATATTTATTGGATAAATCAAATTTCCCGTTCCCGGTTGAAAACGAAACATCATCTAACTGAAAATCAGCCATTATAGCAACTACTTTAAAAGTATCGGGAATACCGTCATAATTTTTAGGTATCAAATTTTGATTTTCAGCGCCGAATTTCAGAGGATGCGATAATTTGTAGTCCGTCCTTTTGTTCTGAGCAAAAGATGCTGCAGAGATTAAAACTAGTAAAAGAGTGAAAACTTTTCCGATTAAATTCATTTGTAATATATGCTTTATAAAAATAAACCTGACAAATCATCAGACCTGTCAGGTTTTAGTTTCAACTTGATAAAAAGTGTTTTAGAAACTCACGAGCAAGCCGAATCTTAATGTATTGGCAAGCGGGTGATTCTCTTCAATTGCACTGATATAACTGAAGTCAAATCCGTAAACGCTGTATCTGATACCTGCACCGAGTGTAAGGAATTTTCTGTTTCCGTTTGAAGGGTCTTCATAAAAATATCCCGCTCTTAAAGCAATAAGTCTTGGAGCGCCATACCAGTACTCGGCACCTACTGAAGACTGAATTGTTCTTGCAATTCCTTCAGGACCGCCTTTCCAGGATGTGAAGATAGCCTTGTAAAAAGGATCGGATTGCGGCTGATCTGCTTCATCAGAAAATCTGTTCACTAAAAGCTTCGAAAAATCTGCAGTAAGTGTAAGATTGTTGAATTCGCTTTTAACAATATCATAAGCAAAACCGATTCTTAATTGTGTGGGGAGCGGATCTGCCTGAGCAGCATCAACATAAGAAATTTTAGGTCCAAGGTTTGATAAGTTAACACCAAATGAGAACTTATCTTTTAACCATTTAGCGCCTGTAGTAGGTCTCCATAATGCAGAGAGGTCAAAACTTGTTGTAAATGCTGTTCCGGTTCCTTTTTCATTCCCGATATTAATATCGTTAGGTGAAAGTCTGCTGTATATAAATCTGGTGGTAATACCTACACCCCATGCCGGGCTTAATTTAGTGGCATATGCCAATGCAAAAGCCATTTCATAAGCTTTGTAGTTCTTTTCCGGAATTTCTCTTCCTGTTTCATCGGTAAAAACAATTTCACCGATATTGAGGTAAGTTAAACTAGCGCCGACAGTACCGTTAATACTTTTAATGTATTTTCTGCCTGCGACATAATCGTAGAACAAGTCACCGATATTAAGTCCTGCAAGCCAGGGGCTGTGTGTGAAGTTCACTTCAGTCCCAACTGTTTGGAATGCCAAGCCGGAGGGATTCCAGTGCATAGCTGAAGCATCATCTGCAATAGCAGTACCTGTTTCTCCCATAGCTGCGAATCTTGAATTCGGGCCAATCAAAAGAAAGGGCACACCGGTTGATACTGCGTTATTATCACAGCGGCTAATATTCTCATATTCATTTTCTTTAACATTAAAGGTTTTTCCTCTTTTTATTTTTAGAAGTTATTGTAATTTTGCTAATTTGTTGACGTTGCTTTGAGTGAAAGTTCCGTCGTCTGATTTTATAGTCAGTTTATATATATAAGTTCCGTTGGCGATAGCATCACCGTCATTGTCTCTGCCATCCCAATCGATACTTACAAATTTATCCGTAATACCCGTTTTATTCAATTCTTTTATCAATCTTCCTGAAACGGTATAAATTTTAATTGAAGCGTTCAAACTCTTGTCAAAATTATGATTAAACACAAATGCTGTATTATTTCTCATCGGATTAGGATAATTATAAACGTTTTCAAGTGTGAGCACTGAACTGCTTTGAACGTTAAAACTAATATCGGTTACTGTGTAATTGTTATATGTATCATATGCTTTTATTGAAAGCGTATTCTGTCCTGTCTGTAAATTTTGCAGTTGATATTCAACAGTTCCATACTGGTAACCATTTGTTGAGTTATAGAAAGAAGTAAGATCAATTTTATTCTGATTATCACCATTAAGTGTCGCTTCAATTTTATGGCCGATGGTACCTGTAAGGTTCATTCCGAATGGATCAAAGAAATCAGCAATTAGTTTCGGATTTTGATTTACTAAATCACCGTTCCTGAAATTTCTGCTGTCAAGAAATAGATTTACTGATGGTCCGGTTGTATCCGGCACTGCAGTTGAATCAATTCCATTAATTGTGAAATTATCCGAGTATCCTACTCCATTACTGCTTGTATTCTGGAAGTAAGCTAAGATTTTTCCGTTCCCCGTACTGTAAGAAATATCTTTAGGTACAATAAATTCTATTGTCCAAAGACCGTTTACAACATTTGCTTTACCTGTAAAAATAGTACCTCCGTCTAATCTGAAATCGAACGGATAACCGAAATCTTCTATATGAATCTGCTTATCAACATCCAGAACTTTTAACGAAATGGTCCCATTGTAATTACTCCATAAAGTAGAGTCAGGTCTTAATACGCTTCCTGAAATTCTGACTTTTTGAAGAGCTTTCATCTGAACGAATTTATTACCTGTAGAACCATTAATAGTATCTATCTTTGTAAAATACTGCGGTACTGCTACCCTTAAAGAAGGGTCACAGAGTAATGCAAATTTTAAATCATTATCGAGGAACAATGTTTGTTTAGTATTGAACATTGCTTTCCCAACTCTTATAGGCAGGTTTAAAGTATCCTTTAAGAATGTAAAATTATCCCAGAAGAGATTATTGAACGTTGCATTAGGAGCAGCATAAACAGGGCGTACAGCAGCTACTACACCTATTGCCCCTTTATTCGGTTCATTTATTAATTGCTCTGCCGCGCTGATTCCATAAGGATCATCCCATCTGGCAAGGTCGCAGCTTGCAATTGTTAAGAATGTATATTTATTTTTGTTATTTAATAAAGGAATACTTACCTGTCTTTCAAAAATATGTTCGTGTGCCCATAAGTCAGTACTTCCGTGACCTGTGTAATTTATAACAAGTCTGCCTTCATTCCATCCGTTAACAATTACAGGATTTACATCGGGTTTTCTTCTTCCCTGCGGAGTATAAATTGCCGGATAGCTTACTATGTATACTTTTTCTTTTTCAAAAAATTTCGGAGTATGATTTTCTGCCACGTCTTCACATTGTCCTGTATGAAGAGAGCCTTCCTGCCCTAAAGTGTTTTCAGTCGTCCACCCGTCATCGGCAACATACATAATTTTATCTCTCCATCTGTCATAATTTGACGGGTCTTCATAGGAAATTATTTTATCTACATAAATGTTTGCTTCAGCATTACTTGTTGCGCAGACTCGTCCCGTTCCGAAATCAGGCTTTGAAGGAGTAGGGTATGAGAAGCACTCATTTACTTCAGTTGCAAAGTCATCGCTGCAGAAACTTGTAATATCATCACTTTGATCGGATGTTAACTCTATAGGAGGTAAAAAATTCTTTGTACTGAGTTTGTAAATATTTTTATAATCATAGCTTCCGTCCCCAAAGAAGAAAACAAGCGTTGGTCTAACTGCCCAGTTATTATAAGAGTACTTCAGAAAATTTCTTAACGCTACCGGATCTAATTTACCGCCTGAAAATTCATTGTATACCTGCTCAACGTCTACGAGAGCAACCTTTAAAGAATTAAAACCTGAATTCTCTCTGTAACTTTTATATCTGTTTGCTGCTTCGCTGAAATCCTTATGATAGAATAATATCATATCTGCGCCTGCTGCCAGATTTCCTTTTAAATTCTGATTTGCGCTTCTGGTAATTGATGCGGGGACTTTATAATTTAATCCGCCGACTACATAATATTCATTAGGAAGATTCTCGGCGTGTGCGGCCTGAAATCTTACCTCTCCTCCGGAATATGAAATCGGGTAGATCATTTTAGGTTTGGAGGAATTCGTTACATCAAAAATTTTAACATCTGAAGTATTAAATCCTGAAGGTCTGTATTCAATTGTAGCAGCTGTATCCATGCCGTTAAATCGTAGTACATTTCCATCAGCACTTGAAAATGTTCTGCTATAAAGTAATTCATAATAATCATAATAGCCGGCGCTTTGCGCAGTGTTACCGAGAGAAGCGGGTAAAGAAACTTTAATGCTAACTGAATTTTTGCCCGGACTCAATGGATAATTAACACCTAATTGTGTATTTCCAAGATAATCTAAATTGATACGTGCAAAGCTACCTGTACCACTTACACCGTAAACTTCTTTAATTGCCTGAAATTGTGAATTACCGTCTACTATATTAAAATAATTAATGCCGCTTGAACCGTTTCCAAGTCTTAATCTTAAGTTAACATTTGTGCCGTCTATATACCCTTTTAAATCTTTATTGAAACTGAAGTTATCAGTTAATCCAATTCTCTGGCTGACCCATAATAAACCTGTAGCGCCTAGATTATTAATTTCAGGTTCTTCGAACGTTCTGTCAATAAAACTTTGCGGTGAAAAAGCATTTGGCACATTTGGGCTGATATCTGTCTGCATTCTTAAACCGTTACTACCTCCGAAAGTAATCCAATAGTAATTAGCTTTTGAGTATGGATTCTGATAATGGAAGTAAGTTGAAGTCGTGGAATCATATCTCCATTCAGTTACTCCCTGCCCATAAAACAGTACGTAATCATTATCATTAAAAACTCCGTCAGCTTCTCCTTCAACATAAATTGAATTTTCCAATGGGTCATTCGGATAATCTATACAATTATTATAGGGAACTTCAAATCCGTTATTGCCATAGATTTTAATTGTCTTAGGATTTATAGCGCTTACATTTATACCGCCTGACTGTAAAAAATTCTTATCGAGTTTATACATACCGGATTGCGTGATTTCCATTCTATAAAAATCACCTGCAGCAAAAACACTGTTATCAACTAAATTGTCCTTTATCTGATTAAATTCTTTTGTCGACCAGTTCTCGGCTTCTTTCCAGTTCAGTGCTGCTCCTTTAAGAAAATCCCTTTCTTCAGTACTTAAAGGCTTGTTTAAAATAACAGGTGCACTTCCGAAAGTTATTCTTAATCTTATGTAAGAATATTTTTTCACTGTTTTTGAAACAGGATTATATTCAACAGGAGTAACAATAACATTTGTAAAATATCTGTTTCTTATTGCGCCCATTGTACCGAGTTCAGCAGGGGAGTCGGAAGGAAGAAATTTATTCAAAGAATAAACTTTATCATTTTTAATATAACTGCTCTCTATTGTCTCGTCTTTTCCTTTTAAAACTTTTTTAGGAGTAGGAATAGGTTTTATATCAACGTTGTTTATCAATTCAAATTTTGAATCAATAATTTCAACTTTGTTATTTAACTGTGATGTGAAGTAAACCGGAAATGCTCTGAACCTTAAATCAGGCTCTCCGTATTTTTTTCCGTTTGCCTGACCGTATTTAAAATCATAACTGTTTTTTACATACTGGGGTGTATACTCTATCTCAATGTAATTCTGATTTGAGCTTATTATCTTAAAATCCGGAACTGAAGTTTCCTGCTTTTCCTGTACTTCGCTTTTAGTATCAGCTTTTGTTTCAGGCTGGGATTTTTGCTTTGATAACTTTTTGCTCTGTGAAAAAATAGAAGTATTTAATAATAGTAGCGCTATTAATACAACTGAATTCTTCAGGTTCATTTTAAAATTTTAAGTTTAATATATAAAATAAAAAACCATTTATTAAAGTTCAAATAATTCAAGGAATTGAATGTACTTTAATAAATGGTCAATATTATTTCAAATAAGAAGGTATTGGTTTTTTAAACTAAATTAATATCAAAAACTCTTTAGACTTCTCCTTGTTTGGTTTGAAATTTAAACAAATATAGAAGTAGTTTATTAAAAAAACAAGACTGAATTATTTTTTCTTTTTCAATCCCATCTTCTCAATTACATCTAAATGATTCAAAGCGTTCTTAGCTGCTTCCTGCTCGGCTTGTTTCTTCGATTTTCCTTTTCCGCTTCCAAGACTTCTGCTGTTCACAAATACTTCCACTGTAAATAATTTATTATGCTCAGGGCCTTCTTCTTTTATAACTTTGTATTCGGGAATGTAGTCTGTATGAGCCTGTATATATTCTAAAAATTTGCTCTTATGATTTTCGTCAAAATGGTTAAGCCATTTTACATCAAGTTTGTTGAAAATTTCTTTGTTCAAAAATTCTTTTACTGCTTCATATCCTGAGTCAAGAAATATTGCCCCTATTAATGCTTCGTATGCATCGGATAAAATTGTATCGTATCCGTCTTCAATTGATTTTAATGCAGTGAAAGATGCAAGAAGATATTTTTGTAAATTAATTACTTTAGCTCTTTCAGCAAGAAATTTTTTATTTACTAATATTGAGCGGAACTTTGTTAAATCGCCTTCTTCATTAAGAGGGAAGTTCTTATATAAATATTCGGCGACAATTAAATCAAGTACTGCATCACCTAAAAATTCAAGACGCTCATTGGAAATTAATCCGATAGCCTGAAAATCTTTTTTTACTTTTATGAATGAGCGGTGTGTTAAGGCAGTTATGAAAAAGGTCTTATCGATTATTTTATAATGGATGCTGTTTTGAAAGCCGTCAAAATCAATTTGCTGGATTGCCTTCAATAGAAAATCTTCCGTTTTTTCTTTACTCTTGAAAAACGGAAGATACTTTGTTATAGCCTTCTTAAAAAAATTAAACATGTATAAGGATAAGCAAGAATTATTCTTCGTATTTTTTGAATATTAACGCTGTATTATGACCGCCGAAACCAAGATTGTTTGAAATCACTGCTCTTACGTCTTGTTTTATGGAAGTATTTGGAACGTAGAAGAGGTCACATTCTGGGTCTTTCTCTTCATAATTGATTGTTGGGGGAACAACTCCGTTAACGATAGTAAGAACTGAAGCTATTGCTTCAATTGCTCCTGCTGCGCCAAGTAAGTGTCCAATCATAGATTTTATAGAGTGAACTGGCATCTTATATGCTCTTTCACCAAAAACAGTTTTCACTGCTGTAGATTCGTTTTTATCGTTGTAGTAAGTTGAAGTACCGTGTGCATTAACAACATCGATATCTTCAGGTTTCATATTTGCATCTGCTAATGCTGTTGTCATAGCACCGACTAACCCTTCACCTTCAGGTGCAGGCTCAGTGATATGATATGCATCACCTGTTAATCCTATACCGGCAAGCTCTGCATAAATTTTTGCGCCTCTTCTTTTTGCATGTTCATATTCTTCAAGTATTAATGTTGCTCCGCCTTCACCCATAACAAATCCGTCACGGTTTTTATCGAACGGCCTGGAAGCTTTAGTCGGGTCATCATTTCTTGTGGAAAGAGCTTTCATAGCATTGAATCCGCCGATTCCCATTTCACAAATAACGGCTTCAGCGCCGCCTGCAATCATTACGTCTGCAGTTCCTCTCTGGATTAACATAAAGGCATCTGCAATAGAGTGAGCTGATGTAGCGCATGCAGAAACTGTGGCATAGTTCGGACCTTTAAATCCATACACCATTGAAATTCTTCCTGCAGCAATATCTGCAATAAGCTTTGGGATAAAGAAAGGACTTATTCTGCTCGGGTCATCGATGAATTTTCCATCGACTTCCTGTCTCATTTTAAATAGTTTGTATTCTTCGTCTCTGTAAGTATTCATACCGCCGATACCTGAGCCATAGATTACTCCGCAGCGATGCGCATCAAGCTTAGCCATATCTTTATCTAAGCCGGAATCTTTAACAGCTTCAGCTGAAGCAATCAAAGCATATCTTGTAAAAGGGTCAACGCTTTGGGAAAGTTTTCTGTCTAAATAGTTTAGCGGATTAAAATCACTTGGCAGCTGTGCTGCAAACTTTGTTTTAAAATTTGTTGTATCGAAATACGTAATATTACCAACACCATTTTTTCCTGATGTTAGTCCGTCCCAGAAATCATTTACTGATAATCCTACGGGGCTGACTACGCCTAATCCTGTGATAACAACTCTTTTTCTCATTAAACTGCTTTTGTTTATAAAAAATTAGAGCGAAATGAAAATTTCGCTCCGAAATTAAATATTATATTAGGGGAAATAAAAATAAATTATCCTAATTTTCCTTGAATGTAAGTTACAGCGTCACCTACTTTTTGAATTTTTTCTGCATCTTCATCAGGAATTTTAATATCAAATTCTTCTTCGAATTTCATTACCAATTCAACAGTATCAAGCGAGTCTGCGCCTAAGTCATTAATAAAAGATGCGTCGTCGGTAACTTTTGAATCTTCTACACCGAGCTTATCGACAACAGCTTGTTTTACTTTCTCTTTTATTTCTTCTACAGTCATTTTATATCTCCGTTTTTTTATTTTAGGATAAGTTTATAATTCTGTAAATATAGTATATTTACTAAAAATTTTAAAGGTCTAAGAATATCCTTAAGAATTTAATTTTTAATTGGTCTCCTTATAACAAAATCGCCTTTAAGCTCATATTTCCCGTAAATAACGTTGTTTATCACAGTTTCGCCATCATCTGCCTTACTTGTGCCTGCCCACCAGGCCTTTGCAAAAACCCTGTTTTGTTTATTTGGAGGGAATAAATAATCAAATAAAATTACATGTCCCCGCCATATTACAAGGTCGCCTTTTCGTATATCACTCAAACTGGTTATTGATACATAGGGGAAAACATCATTGAATCTTGTTGTATCATACAAATCTCTGCACAATGCATTTACCTTTGGGGTTTTAAATCCTGATTTCTGCAAAGTGTTCAGCGCATATATATTGCACTTAGTTGTATTGTATAGAAGAATTAACTTATTGCCGAGCCAGTATAGATAGGTGGAGTCAACGCTAGGTGAGTACATTCTATTCTGTTGTTCTATCTTTGCCTGATATAATATCCTGCTTCCGTTTTCTTCCGAATAAGTTTCGGTTGAAGTGTTATCGTTTGTTTCTGTATTTTCTGTTTTTGTCTCTTCATACTCAGATGATGAAGAACAGCTTGAAAGAACTATTGTAACTGAAATTAAAAAAATTAATCTGAAAATAATTTTCATATAATTTTATTTATTTTTTCGGCTTACCGCTTAGGCTGTCAATCTGATTTTCTAACTGCTTCAATTGCAGTTTCTTTTCATTAAGCTCTCTTATTCTTTTTCTTATCTGCTCTTCTATATCACTGATCTTTTTATCCACATCCGATTTTTCCCAATAGCCTATATCTTCAAAATATCCTTTGAATAAAAAATTATGCTTAAGCGCTTCCATGTTTTGCGCAAAGCTGAACGCTCCATCCTCAAGCTTAGCAGTTGCTTCGCTGGAATTTTGTATTACCATCTTCAGGTTATTTGCAAATACTGTATCAGTAAGCAATGTTCCAACTAAGCTCTGGCTTGAATTAATTTTTTGTGTCACCATTGCAATATTAGTGGTAATATCGTTTACTCCCTTAGAAAGCTCATTAAAGTTTGCAGTTACCTGGTCTACCGTTGTGCTTACTTTTGCCAGAATCATATCAACTTTTTGTGTTGATGTTGCAAAGTTTCTGAATGTTGAATCTACGCTATTGAAAAGCGATGCATTGTTAATAAGCTGCCCGATTGTACCTTGGCCCTGGCTTACGCTATCTACAATATTAGATAAACTCTTTGTTAAAGTGTTAACATTTTCAGTTGTAGCTTTCAGATCTTTTATAATATCTTCTACACCGATAGGTTTTACGGATTCAAGGTAATCTCCATTTTCAACCGGCACACCATTATCATTCCCCGAGGTAATAGAAACAACTTTATTCCCGACAAGCCCTTCAGATGTTATAGCGACTTTGGAATCTTTCTTAATAAAGCCTTTCATTTTGGAATCAATCGTCATCATAACAACAACTTTGTTAGAGGTTTCAATTTTTACCATATCAACAGTACCAACATTTATCCCCGCAAAGGTAACAGTGTTACCTTCTTTTATCCCTGCTACGTTCTGAAAAATTGTGTTCAGTTCAAAAGTTGACTTGAACATATTTGTTTTGCTGCCGATAATAAATGTGGCTATAAGGAATAATGCAAGACCTGCAATAATAAATATTCCCGTGATGACTTTTTTTCTGATATCTACATCCATAATATTGAAATTAAAACTTATATTTTAAAAATTCAAACCTTCAAAAAAAGATTTTACAAAAGGGTCGTCGCTTTTTTGCAGTTCATCGAATGTTCCTTCGACAATATACTCGCCGTCTTTCAGCACTACAATTCTATCGGCTACCATCCGCGCGCATTCCATATCGTGTGTAACTATAATAGAGGTTGTTTTATATTTTTTTTGCACCTCCAAAACCAGCTGACTAATCTCTCTTGACGTGGAGGGGTCAAGTCCGGTAGTTGGTTCATCATAAAGCATTATTTTGGGATCAGTAATAAGAGTTCTTGCCAATCCTATTCTTTTTTTCATTCCTCCGGAAAGTTCAGAAGGCATTTTATCTATTGCATTTTCAAGCCCGACATTTTTTAGTGCTTCAATTACCTTTGTGGTGATTTCTTCATCAGATAGGTCAGTCAATCTTTTTAACGGAAAAGATAAATTTTCTCTTACACTCATTGAGTCATATAATGCACCGCTTTGAAATAAAAACCCTATTTTTTTTCTGATTGTCTGAAGTTCTTCATCATCAAGAGTCGGGACATTTTCTCCATAAACTAAAATTTTTCCTTCATCCGGTTTCAATAATCCTGCAATACACTGAAGTATAACTGATTTTCCTGTGCCTGATTTTCCCAGTGTAACAATCGATTCGCCTTCTCTAACTTTAAGATTAACATCTTTTAGCACTACATTTTTTCCGAATGCTTTTTTTACATTTTCGATATTTATTACGTAATCTTTATCTGAATCTTTTCCCATACTAAAATAATATTGAAGAAATTTGTACTGCTATTAAATCCATTAGTATAACTAAAAGTGATGCCAGCACTACAGAGCTGTTCGCAGCAATACCGACACTTTCTGTTCCTCGTGAGCAGTTAAACCCTTTGTAACTTCCTACCAAACCTATACCAAAACCAAAAAAGAAAGTTTTAATAGTTGCAGGCAGAACGTCTTCAAATGTTAAAGTTTCAAACACAGTTGAAAAAAATAATTTCAAAGTCATATCTGCATTCACACTCATAGCCAGATAACCGCCGAATAAGGCAAGAGTATCTGCATAAATAACCAGTATGGGCACTGTTAACATTGCAGCCATTACTCTTGTGACTACTAAAAACTTGAACGGATTCACGGCAGAAACTTCCATAGCATCAATCTGCTCTGTAACTTTCATCGAACCGAGTTCTGCGCCGATTCCTGAGCCCATTTTTCCCGCGCAGATTAACCCTATAATAACCGGACCGATTTCACGCACTATAGCTATTGAAAGCATCTGAGGAATTAATGATACTGCCCCGAATTTATCTAAAGTAGGGATTATCTGCAAAGCAAGAGTAAGCCCGATGATAAATCCTGTTATGCTGACTAACGGTAAAGATTTGTACCCGATTTGAAAACATTGTTTAATCGTTTCCTGAACTTCTACGGGCTTTCTGAATAGAGCTACTACAAACTTTCTTGCGAAGTTCCACAAATCCCATGTATCAACAAAAAAGTTCGCTATATTTTTCGGTAGTTTGATCAATTATTTTTTATGTTTACCAGTATCTTCTTATTTTTAAATCTGTAAATGGATTTGCAAACCCAATCATAAGCCCGAATGAAAAATCTATAATGTTAGATCTTTCTGCTCCGAAAGTATAAGTATATCTACCCTTAACATGAGGGTAAATTAAAAGCTTATCGTTCCTGAATGAAAATCCGTAAGCAACTTCAGGTGATACTCCAAAGCCGTCAAGGTCTGTAAAGCCACTCGCACCTAAAGTAAATACTCCTGTACTTTGCAAAAAGTTTGACGGGAGAATATCTGACGTAATAAAATCATGTTTATATCCTAATCTGAAATGGCTCGTGTGATCGTCCCGGAATATAAATGAATATTCAAATGAAAGTCTTTCTTCGCCAAAATAACCAAAGCCCATTGATACTTCCTTAGTTATACCAAGAGCAATTTTATCGTTCTCGAATAATACAATTGGATTTAATAAATAGAAAAATCCAACGACGCCTAACGCGACGGGAATGGTAGGATTAGAGCCGCCTTTCGGCAAATAAAAATTTGTATCTTCCGGAACTGTATCAACGGAATCTCTGAACGAATAAAAATTTTGTTTATTTAATTTTTTATGTTGATTGTTATACTGAAATGAGGAATGCAAAGAAGTTTGCGAATGCAATGTTGGCTGCAAAAAAGATTGCTGCGTTGACTGAGCAAATAGATTATTCGAAACAAGAAGAAAGACCGGTATGAATAAAATAAATTTTTGTAAAAATCCCCTCATTAGGTGTTTTAAATTACAGCATTATTTTTTCTAATGAATTAAAGTACGCATTAGATAACTCTTCTGGGGTTGTTCTTACTTCATCGTTTAACTCAAAGGTATTCATAATCGTTTCACCTAAGACCGTAAAATCCAATTTATTTTTTTTACAAAGAGAAGAAAGAACTGTTAAATTAGATTTGGAAAGAGAAATTACCACTCTTCCCTGTGACTCATTGAATAAAGCGAAATCTTTCCTTGAATTATAGTCAAAACGAATCTTACATCCTACCGGATTATTTCTATCCATAATACAGCATTCGGCTAAAGCCACTGCAAGTCCGCCATCGGAAATATCATGGGCAGACTTCAAAATTTTCTTATCCGCTGCTTCAATAAGTGTATCAATTAATTTTTTCTCTTCTTCTAAATTTATATCCGGCGCATCACCTTTAATTAAATTATATATTGTATTCAAGTATTCACTTCCATCTATTCCATTATTTGAGTTATTTCCAAGAAGTACGATGAGGTCACCTTCATCTTTAAAATAACTTGTCACCATTTTTTCATAATCCTCTAGCAAGCCTATCATACCGATTGAAGGAGTAGGGAAGACGGCATAATCTTTTGACTGATTATAAAAGCTAACATTTCCGCCTGTTACCGGAGTTTCAAGCAATTTGCAGGCATCACCCATTCCGCGGATTGCCTCAGTAAACTGATAATAAACTTCGGGATTATAAGGATTGCCGAAGTTAAGACAGTTTGTAATTGCAAGCGGAGTCGCTCCCGTACACGCAACATTGCGCGCAGATTCACAAACAGCAGTCATTCCGCCCTTGTAAGGATTCAGATAAACATATCTTCCGTTGCAATCAACCTTCATTGCAAGCGCTTTCTTTGTTTCCTTTATTCTGATTACAGATGCATCGCCTCCGGGTAAGAGCATTGTGTTTGTTCTTACCTGAGTATCATACTGAGTATATACCCAATTTTTATTTGTAATATTTGGCGACGAAAGTAATTTCAATAAAACTTCTTTGTAATCCTTCGGCTCTGCCAAAGAATTAAAATCGAAATTTCTTGTTTCTTTAAAGTAAGAAGGTTCTTTTGTTTCTCTTATATAAACAGGCGCGCCGCCTCCTAATACCAGAGGCTCCGCAGGCACATCTGCTTCAAGTTCTCCTTTGTGATATATTTTTACGTTCGGTTCTTCAATTATTTCTCCTATGGCAACACAGTTCAAATCCCACTTATCGAATATTTTCTTTGCAGTTTCTTCCTGTCCTTTATGAACCACAACTAACATTCTTTCCTGTGATTCCGAAAGCATAATTTCGTATCCGCTCATATCTGAATCTCTTAATGGAACTAAATCCAGATTTATTTTCATTCCGCAATTACCTTTTGCGCTCATTTCACTTGTTGAGCAGGTTATTCCTGCGGCACCCATATCCTGAATTCCGGCTACTGCTCCCGATTGAATTAACTCTAATGTCGCTTCAAGCAAAAGTTTTTCTGTGAACGGATCTCCGACCTGAACGTTAGGTCTTTTTGATTCAGATTCTTCCGAAATTTCTTCCGATGCAAATGTTGCTCCATGAATTCCATCCTTACCTGTTGATGAGCCTACAATAAAAACGGGATTTCCAATACCGCTTGCCATTGCAGTTGCAGTCTGGTTATGTTTTACAATACCCACTGCCATTGCATTTACCAATGGATTATCCTGATAACATTCTTCAAAGTATACTTCACCTGATACAGTCGGCACTCCGAAACAGTTTCCATAGTGAGCTATGCCTCCGACAACATTTGAAAATAAAAATTTTGAACGGTCATTTATGTTCTTATCATCTGAATTTATCTTACCAAAGCGAAGCGAGTTCAATGCCGCAATAGGTCTTGCACCCATTGTAAAAATATCTCTAAGTATGCCACCGACTCCGGTAGCTGCGCCTTGATGCGGTTCAACTGCTGAAGGATGGTTATGAGATTCAATTTTAAAAGCAACTGCAAGTCCGTCTCCTATATCTACAAGTCCTGCGTTTTCTTCACCTGCGCCTACAAGCAATCTTCCTCCGCTGCGCGGTAAAGTTTTTAGCTGAAGAATAGAGTTTTTATATGAGCAGTGTTCGCTCCACATAACGGAAAATATTCCAAGCTCAGTATAGCTGGGAGTCCTGCCAAGAATTTCTAAAATTTTATTATATTCTTCTTCTGTTAATCCGAGTCCTTTTGCAACCTGTAAATCTACTTGAGGATAATTCATTATGTTAAGATAAAACTTTTATAATTTGAAGCTGCATTTTACAAGCAATGCTTCGTCTAATTTTTTAAGGTATTTATTTTTTGTGATTTGCATTGCGCCGAATGATTCAAAAACATCAGTCATCATTTGAATATCGAGCAATAAAAAATTATTCTTAGTAAGAATTTCATACATTTTTACAACGGCAACTTTTGATGCATAAGATCTTTTAAAGAACATAGACTCTCCGAAAAAAGCTCCGTTTATTGCAACACCGTATAATCCCCCGACTAGTTCATTTTCAAAGTATGATTCAACGCTGTGAGCATAGCCCATCACATTAAGCTGAGTATAAGCATCGATTATTAATTTATTAATCCATGTTGCGTCTCTGTCAGCGCAATAATGAATCACTTTTGAAAAATTCTCATTAATTTTTACATCAAATGTTTTCTTCGCAATAACCTGTTTCAAAGAACGATTTATGTTTAAGGGTTTATCTAGAGGAAGAATTGCTCTGGGATTTGCCTCGAACCAGTTAATGCTCCCATCCTTGTTTCCCATAGGGAAAATTCCGTTAATGTATCCATTCAAAACCTGAAGCGGCGTCAGCTCATAAAAAGTATTTTCACTCATTTCTTTAGAAACTCATTATAGTTTATTTTCTCAAGATATAATTTTGTTCCTGCCACCACTAATAAAGGTTTAAATAAAGAATTTATAAACGGAAGAAACATCATTAAAAAAGCCATAGAACCGAATCCGTATGTGAACATTCCACCTGAGTTTGTTCCTTTTATTTTTTGTCTTAACGTAAACATTTTTCTTTGCATAGGGTAATCAAAAAAATCCAGTGAATTATAAAAGAAAGAAAAAAGCAAACCCAGTATAGTGGAAATAATAGTACCTGCAACCGGAATATAATTCACAAAGAACAAAGGAATTATAACACTAAAATAAAATAATAATTTTAAAATTTCGCCTTTAATACTAAGCCACGTGTCTTTTAAAAAAGGAATATAAGGACATTTTACTCCGGTAATGGTTTCCTCAACATACTGCGAAATCGTTTCATTGAACGGAGCAGAAATTATTCCTCCGATTATTACATAAGCAAAGTAACTTATAACTAAAATTATAATAAAGGAAAGAATGTAAACCAAAAAATTGTAAATCTTTTCTATCACTTCACCTGCCATGGTCTCTGACTGTCCGTCTGCAATTATTGGAGAATTTGTAATCTGTTTATAAGTGAAATAAAATATCAGGGCATAGATAGTTATGTTTATTATCGTAGGAATTATTGATAATAAAATAACTTTGGGATGTTTAAAAAAGAAAGCTATGGATTTGAAAGGGTAGAAAAAACCATAGAAGAAATCTTTCATTCTATTTAATAAAATTGGTATAAATAAAAAAGCCCGACTGAGTATCGGGCTTTGATGTCAAACTACTTTGTAATTTTTTTCAAGGTCGAAACTAAATCAAGTTTTTCCCATGTGAAGTCTTTTTCATCTCTTCCGAAGTGGCCATAAGCAGCTGTCTGTTTGTAAATAGGTCTCTTTAGTTTTAATCTTTCAACAATTCCTCTCGGAGTTAAATCAATATGTTTGTTCAATAAAACTGAAAGCTTATCATCATCGACTTTTCCCGTACCGTAAGTATTCACATATATTGAAACCGGTTTTGAAACACCGATTGCATAGGAAAGCTGAATCATACATTCTTTTGCCAGCCCGGCAGCAACTACGTTTTTAGCAAGGTGCCTTGCAGCGTATGCTGCGCTTCTATCTACTTTGGAAGGATCTTTTCCTGAGAATGCGCCGCCACCGTGAGGAGCTTTACCGCCGTAGGTATCAACGATAATTTTTCTTCCTGTTAATCCTGTATCACCGTGAGGTCCACCGATAACAAATTTACCGGTAGGGTTGATGAAATATTTTGTATTCTTATCTATAAGATTTGCAGGAATAATTTTTTTAATGACGTGTTTCATTATATCAGATTTAATCCTGCTTTGTGAAACGTTTTCGTCATGCTGTGTAGAAATAACGATAGCATCTATTCTTTTTGCTTTGCCTGAGTTATCATATTCAACAGTTACCTGTGATTTAGCATCGGGTCTTAAATATGGCATCAGCTTCGGTTGCTTCTTTCTGATATCTGCTAATCTTTTTACCAGCTTATGTGAATAAACTAATGTCATTGGCATAAATTCTTTTGTCTCATCAGTTGCATAACCGAACATCATACCCTGATCTCCTGCACCACCTGTATCAACACCCATTGCGATATCAGGGGATTGTTTGTTGATGGCAGACATTACGTTTACTGAATGATAATCGAATCTATATTCGCCTTTAGTATATCCGATTTCTTTTACAACGTCGCGAACAATTCTTTGGATATCTACATAGTGTGTGGTTGTAATTTCACCGCCTACAAGAACTAAGCCGGTTGCAACAAAAGTTTCGCAGGCAACTCTTGCATTCGGGTCGTGTTTAAGTATGTCGTCTAATACTGCATCTGATATCTGGTCGCATATTTTATCCGGATGACCTTCACTGACAGATTCCGACGTGAAAAAGTATGACATTTAGTTAATTCTCCTTAATTAGTTTTTATATTGTAATATTTTTAAAATCAAAAAATAAATTTACTTCTTATTTCCGGTTCAGGTATATAAATGGATTCCATCTTACCGAATTTCTCGTATCTTGTATCCGCTACTTCTTTATACTCTGCATCCTGAACATCTCTCGGTTTCTTCGAATTTATTTCACCAATTTCTTTCAATTCGCCGTGCATTCTTTTTAAAACAAAATTACTTGCAGGTGCAGCATTCATTAGAATTTCATCTGAAGTATTGTAATTGCTTATTACATACATTGAAAGCAGGTCTGTGCTTTTAACTCCGAATCTTCCAAGCGCTTTCTGCGCAAACTCGCTTTGAAGCGGCGAGTATAAAAATTGGTTATCTTTATCTCCATCGATGCAGGCATGTACAATGCCTTTGCAATACACACAAACACCATCGTAGAAAAAAATATTTTTTCCGGTTAGATCTATATCAGGATTATTTTTTATTTCTTCAACAATTGACATACAGGGCTTTTATTTTTTTTTAAATTTTATTTTAAACTTTCTAATACTATTTCTGAAATATCTTTTACTTTTACATCATCTGTTCTTTCTTTAGCTTTTACGCCGTCATTCATCATAGTCATGCAGAAAGGGCAAGCCGCAGCAATTGTAGTTGCGCCTGTGTTTAATGCCTGTTCCGTTCTTTCTATGTTAACTCTTTTGCCTTCATGCTCTTCAAGGAACATTCTTCCGCCGCCTGCGCCGCAGCACATTCCTTTATCACGGTTCTTATCCATTTCAACAATGTTAAGTCCCGGAATATTATCCAGTGTCTTTCTCGGTGCATCATAAATATCGTTGTATCTTCCTAAGTAGCATGAATCGTGATAAGTGATCGTTTCATTTATCGCAGTCTTTGGTTTAATCTTACCATCTGTAATTAATTCAGAAATAAATTCTGTATGATGCTTTACTTCAAGGTCAACACCGAATTGTGTATACTCATTTTTCAATGAATGCATACAGTGCGGACAGGCCGTTACAACTTTTTTTACATTATATCTTTTTAAAGTCTCTGCATTCTGCTGCGCAAAAGTAGAGAATAAATATTCGTTGCCAAGTCTTCTTGCAGGATCTCCTGTGCATTTTTCTTCGCTGCCAAGCACGCCGTATTTTACTCCTGCTTCATTCATTATCTGTGCGAAAGATTTTGTAGCATTGCGGTAACGTTTATCGAATGCACCCATGCATCCGCTCCAGAATACAACATCAACTTCATCAGCGCTTCCTATAGAGGATAGTTTCTTTAGTGAATTCGGTTTTCCTTCTTTATCCATTTCATCGCTGAGTTCATCTATCCAGTCATTTCTTTCATTTGCGCCGAATGCCCAGGGTGATTCGTTATTTTCTAAGTTTCTGAATACTGTATTTAATTCTTCAGGAAAATCTGATTCCATCATTACAAGATTTCTTCTCATATCAACAATCGATGTAACGTGGTCAATCATTACAGGACATTCCTGAACGCATGCCATACATGTTGTGCAAGCCCAAAGCTCTTGAGGAGTAATATAATTCGGAACTAACGGCTGCTCAAGCACTGGACTTTCAGTTATTCCTGCAGTTACAACTTCACCTAATTCAGTAGAGCGTTTTCTGATTTTTGTAACAATCAGTTTCGGATTTAAAAGCTTGCCTGTGGTATTTGCGGGGCAGACTGATGTACATCTTCCGCACTCTGTGCAAGTATATCCGTCAAAAACTTCTTTCCAGGTTAGGTCTTTTATATCTTTTGCACCCCATTGAGTAATGCTTTCGTCTTCAAAATTGATAGGCTTTAAAATTCCTTTAGGCTCTATATCATAATTGGAGAAGAAAGTATTAGGCACTGATGAAAGTACGTGAAAATGTTTTGAGTAGGGAAGATAGTTCATGAATCCGAGAACAACTGCTATATGTCCCCACCAATAAGCTTCGTAAGCAAATGTTGAGCCTTCCGGTTTGAATAAATTATATAAGAAATCTGAAATTGGTCTGTAGCCTTCTGAGTGTCCGAGCGCAATACGTTCTACATTCTGTCCGAACATTGTAACCATTACCAACATTATCATGATAAGAATGAAAGTCGCATCTGCTTTTGAGGAAGCCTCGACTTGCAATCTTTTAGGAGTTCCGATATATCTTCTGAACAGCGAAAATAAAACAGTGAAGAAAACCAGCGCTCCGAAGAAATCCTGCGTAACTGTTATAACTGAATAAACAGGTGCTCCCAGGAAAGAAAATGAAAACTGCGGGAAGAAACCTTCTACGATGGATTCAACGACTACCAACAATAAAATCACAAATCCCCAGTAAATGCATAGATGAAGAATACCTGCGAATTTATCTCTTAATAATTTTGTCTGTAGAAATGCGAACACAAATACATTTTTAAGACGTGTGCCCACTTCATTAAAACGATTTTCAAACTTCGCGATTTTTAAATAAGATAAAAATCTATTGATGGAGTAAAGAAAAAATCCAACTGCGGATAAAAAGATGATTCCGAAAATTATTGGTTTTACCATTAAAAGAGTTTGTTAAGAGAATTTATTATGAGATAAATTTATGCAAAATAGCTAAATAGTAGCTAAGAATAAATGAATAATTATCGGTAGAAATAAGAGGCTTTTACTTTATTCGGATAAATATAGAACGTTTTTTCTTTTGTGCTGTCGCTTCTATAACCTGTTAAGCTCATTTTAAAATTCAATGAGTCGTAATCAGCCTTTTCC
The DNA here is from genome assembly GCA_044226845.1 of Ignavibacteria bacterium. Classification (GTDB taxonomy): domain Bacteria; phylum Bacteroidota; class Ignavibacteria; order Tepidaquicellales; family Tepidaquicellaceae; genus JAFDZO01. The sequence goes on along the minus strand of JBGAGG010000008.1, from coordinate 144,193 downwards.
ATTGAAGCATAATCCAGCAAAAACCAGATATTACTCGGTTCATTTCTTTTTGCAAGTGAATCTATCTGCATTTGTAAAGTCCATCCCAAAACTTCCGGTACAGGAAGCTTCGTTTTTTGATGGATGTTGTCATATCTTATAATCCAGCCTAAATAATGCGGGTCAACGATAATTTTATCGTTTGGTTTTAAATTTTTTTCAAGATAAGCTTCGATTTTTCTGTAGTCGTTGTTTTTGTAATCGTTGCTGTAGTTTATATTAAGACCGTATGCGGAAGCACATATTAAAATCGCTATCAGCGGATAGCTGATATATTTTTTATGAATTCTGAAAATAAAGAACGTACATAGAATGAATAAGTAAGGTGCAATAATGCTTAAGTATCTTGAAAAAATTATGCTCTGGCGGAATGAAATAATAAATGCAATTATGCTTGGAACAAAGAATAGTACTATCATAGAAATTTTTTTTCTGTCAGATTGTATGATATACTTTATTACAGATGCAATCAGAAAACAGATCAATATAAAAGAGAACACGGTAGTTCCGATTATGACACCTTTATTTTCATAATTCCAGTAACTGCTGAAAAATATCTCACGGAAAAACGTTAAATAATTTTCTGTAACCTGAGCAAACGTTTGTCCCACACGCCAGGGCTGTCCCTGTGCTGACTGCTGTAAAAATGTCGGCACCCATGGTGAAAAAAGTATGAGAGGAATTAACGAGAACAAAAAAGCAAAGCCGCCGAATTTCAAATCAATCTCTTTCTGAAGGAATTTTATTAATAAAATTACCATCTGTGAGAATAAAATCAATAGGGCGAAGTAGTGTGTATATAATGAAAGAGCAGAAAATATAGCCCAGATAAATCCGTAAAGATTTTTTTTATTATTTAAAAATCGGAGGAAGAAAAATGTAGAGCCAATCGTCAAAAATAAATTCAGGCTTTGCATACGGACTTCCTGCGAATAATAAACATTCAGTGGTGAAACAGCGTATAAGAGCAAAACAAAAATAGTCCGCTTTTCAGTAATCTTTATTTCTTTACAAATCATAAAAAGAAAGAGCAGACTAAACATACTTAATAAAGTGGCCAGCATCCTCATAGAAAAAACCGAGTCTGAAAAAATACTTGTCCAGCCTTTCAGCACAATGTAAAACAATGGAGGGTGTATATCACCTGAAGTTATAGCAATAATATCTTTAGGAGTTTCCAGCGACAAATTCCATGAATATACTTCATCGAACCACATGTTTTTTTGCTCGATATTATATACACGAAGAGAAAGCGCCAGAACAAAAATTAAACCTATTATTATATAGTATAGATTACGGGGCAAATTATTGTCCGATTAGTTGAACGAAAATTCTTCGTGTTCTTTTCCTGTCATCAAAATCAATTAATACTATCTGCTGCCATGTGCCAAGCACCATCTGATTATTTACAAAGGGAACATTGAAAGATGTACCGAAAATAGCCGAGCGAATATGCGCATGTCCGTTATGGTCGCCCCATGTATCATTGTGATGATATTTCTGATAAGTAGGAATTAGTTTCTCCAGTACTTTGGGTATATCTTTCAGCAGCCCGGGTTCAAATTCCAATGTAGTTATAGATGCAGTTGAGCCGATCGAAAATACCGTAGTGTTACCTTTGTTCATTTTACTTTTTATTAAGACATCCTGAACAAGGGAAGTAATATTTATAATATCACAGTTGCCGTTTGTATCGACTAATATTTCTTCGTTAACTATTTTCATTTTTTATTAAATTCGAGGAAATAATTTAGTCCTTCAAGATTTAAATCAGGCTCATTTTTATTTATAAGCTTCGTATAAGGGAAAATTAAACCTGCATTTCCTCCTGTTGCAATTACAAAAAGATTTTTAAACTCTTTTTTGTATTCAGAAATAATTTTTTCTGTGAAAAACAAACTTTGAAGAACAACTCCATTACTTATATTATCTAATGTGTTTTTATAATACAACTTCTTTTTATATTTCAACTCCGGTTCAGGCAGGGAAGTATTCTGAATCAGTGACTTTAATGCTGTTTTAATCCCCGGAGTAATTAATCCGCCTTTAAAAACTTTATCCGATACTAAATTATAAGTTGTTGCAGTGCCGAAATCTATGATCAGTATATTTTTCTTACCCGGATATTTTCTAATTGCTCCCAAAGCTCCGGAGATTCTATCGGTACCCAGAGTTTTTGCATAATCAATTTTTATGGCAAGCTTGGAGTCAGCTCTGATTAAAAAAATATTTTCCTCTTTCTTAAATCTATTCTTTATGTAAGAAATATGTTCTGTATTAGCGCATGATATGCCGATTGCATTATATTGAACACCGAACGATAACAGCGTTCCGATTTTCTTTATAAAATTACTTTTATCGTAATCTTCAAACTTTGATTTGCCAAGCTTTCCATTGATGCTTACTGCAAACTTTATACTTGTGTTGCCAATATCTATAACTAAATTCTTCAAATAGATTTTTATATGTTTCTGTTTAAAACAAAAACAGCGTAAAAGAATTAACCTTTACGCTGTGTATATTAAAAAAACGGTTAGAATTACATTGGGAATTTTATACCGACGTTAACTACTACACCTGATGCATTTGATTCCTTAATAATAATTAATTTATATTTTATATCTCCATAAAGAGAAAATCCTGATGAAAGCATCGGTGATTCAACACCGCCGCCTAATACAATTCCTAATCTCGTATTGTTGTTTTTATCGGCATCGTTATAAAAATTAATTGAAAGACCGCCATCGAGATAAGGATTAATTGGTGAACCTGCTCCCACGGGGGCAAGTTTTATTCTTCCTAATCCTGATAATTCGAAATTATTTGTATTTTTTAATTTCCAGTAATTCATCTGCGGAGTGAAAGAAAATTTTCCGTAACCAATCTCTGCCAATGCGCCGACATTAAACCCTGCTTCGCCTTCTATTGAAGCAACACCTAAGTGAATACCCAATGAAACCGGTGAGCCGGGAACAAGCGAATTAATTTTTGATTTGTTTTCGTTCAGCTTTAAGCTGTTTAAATTCTGCGCGAAAGAAATATTACTGAGAGTGAATATTAAAACTGCTAATAATAAGAGTCTAGATTTCAAATTTAATTTTTAGTTTTGTTTGTTTTAAGTTTTTAGTTGTTTGATATTTCCAGTTTCTGAATAGCATCTCTTAGCTGAGCTGCTTTTTCATAATTTTCCTGTGTTACGGCTTCGTCAAGCTCGCTTTTCAATTGCTTTAGTTTTCTGTCTTTTGCAGTAAGTGTTTTGCTTTCATCTTCTTTTAAAAGTCTGCCTTCTTCATTTTCATCATCAATATCTTCGGCTTCTGCATCTTCTCCGCCTTCATAATCTTCATCTTTTGGAGTTATCTGATCTTCGAATTCAGGTGTAAATCCTACCTCATCCATTATGGAAGACGCTACATAAATAGGAGCTGCAAATTTTAGTGCTATTGCAATTGCATCTGAAGGTCTTGCATCAAGCTCTTCAACACTCATTGAATCAAATTTTATCTTCGCGAAGAAAGTTGAATCCTTCAGCTCGCTAATATAAACCGATGAGACTGCATATCCGAAATTTTCAATTACTTCTTTTAATAAGTCATGTGTTAGAGGTCTTTGCTGTTTCTTGCCTTCAAGTTCTAATGCTATAGCCTGTGCTTCGAACTGACCGATAATTATAGGTAGTCTTCTGTCGCCGCCGGTCTCTTTTAATATAATAGCAAAGCCGCCACCGCTCTTGTAAGGAGTCAGTGATAAGCCGAAAATATCCACTTGTAAGAAATCTGAATCGTTATCCATAGTTATTTATTTTATTCTACTGCTTCAATTTAAAAAAGTTTCCTTTCAGATAATAGTAAATTATTACAGTAAAATTTTTTATTCTTTCTGTTTTTTGTTCAATTACAATTGCCACGGCTTTTAAGCCGTGGACAAAATAACGCGTGGTAATAAATTAAATAGAACTCAATTTATATTAACTGCCTAAAACCTTTTTAAATTCATCCGTTAAGGCAGGAAGAATTTCAAATGCATCGCCAACCATTCCGTAATCTGCAATTTGGAATATCGGAGCGTCTTTATCTTTATTTATTGCAACTATTGTCTTCGATGAAGACATACCTGCTAAGTGCTGAATAGCGCCGCTGATACCGACTGCAATATATAGACTTGGAGATACAGTTTTTCCTGTCTGCCCGACCTGTTCGCCGTGTCCTCTCCAGCCTGCATCAACAACTGCTCTTGATGCGCCTGTTGCTGCGCCAAGAACACCTGCAAGTGTTTCAACTAAATGGAAATTTTCAGGTCCTCTTAAACCGCGTCCGCCTGATACAATAATATCTGCTTCAGCTACGTCAAGTTTTTCCCTGCTAACTACAACTTCTTTTACTGCAGAACTGAAGTCTTTATCAGTTATATTCAATGAACCAACATCAACTTTTTCAATTGCTGCTTTTGCATCGCCTGATTTAGTTGGTTTGAATACATTTGGTCTTAATGTTATTAATATTTTATCGCCGTTAAATTTCAAATCAATCATGCTCTTGCCTGCATAAACAGGTTTTGTTGCTACTATGTTTCCGCCGTTTACGTGTAAGGCAACACAGTCCTGGCAGAAAGAAGAATCGGTTTTTATAGCAACTCTCGGCGCGATTTCTTTTCCAAGTCCTGTACCTGATATTAAAATTATATTTGCTCCTTTTTGTGAAGCTGTTTCAGCAACAACTTTTGCAAATGCTGAGTGTGAATACTGTGTACCGGGGAATTTGCTCTTTGCATTCAGGTCATTTAAATCAACAACTAACACTTTTGATGCGCCATAGCTTCCTAGGTTTTCAGCTTCAGTATCTACGCCTGAACCGATTGTAAGTACTTCGAATTCGCATCCGAGCTCACCTGATAATTTTTTTGCTTCGCTTACAACTTCAAATGCAGAGTTTTTGAATTTTCCGTCTTTGGATTCTACGAAGGCTAATATTTTATTTGACATATAAAAATTTTCTTTTTTAAAATTAAAAATTAATTAAATAAGTTAATCAAATTACTTTTGCTTCTTCTCTTAATAATTTCACAAGCTCAGGTACATCTGCAGCGCCGTTTGTGAATATCTTTCCCGCTGATTTTGCAGGCGGCAGCTTCATTTCAGTCACTTCGTATTTATTTCCGTTATAAGTCGGTGCGACTTCTTCAACCGGTTTTGATTTGGAAGCCATAATGCTTTTTAAATTCGGATATCTCGGATTGTTAATTCCTTTTTGTGTGCCGATAACTGCAGGAAGAGTTGAAACAACTATTTCCTTACCGCCTTCAATTTCTCTTTCAGCTGTAATTTCATTTCCGTTTATGTCTAATTTCACCACAACATTAATGCAAGGGTAGTCAATCATTTCGGCAACCATTGCAGGTACTGAAAGTCCGTCGAAGTCAATGGATGTTTTTCCGAAAAGAACTAAATCAGGGCTTTGACCTTTGATATAGTCTGCAAGATTTTTTGCAGCAGTGTATGTATCGAAATCGGCTGTTGCTGATTTAATAAGAACGCCTTTTTCTGCGCCCATCTGGAAAGCTTTTTTAATCGCTTCCTTAGCTTTATCGGTTCCGAAAGAGATTGCAATAACTTCTCCGCCGTTTTTTTCTTTCAGCTGAAGGGCTTCTTCAACTGCAAATTCATCATAAGGATTTAAAATATAGCTCACACCTGCTTCATCAATAGTTTTTTTATCTGCGCCTATTTTCACTTTAGTCGTGCTGTCCGGCACCAGTGATACGCCAACAATAATTTTCATTATATATTAGTAAAATTTAAGATTTTTGGAATAAACTATAAAATACTTTTTACGGCAAAGACATTCAATTTAAAAAGGAAGGGACAAATTGTAAGAAAGTTAAAGGTTTGTAAAATTAAATGCTCTAACGTTACATATTCCAAAGTCTCAATGCAGGCATATATGAAACTGAATTCAATGCTTCATCAGTTACCAGCGGTGTGTATTATTATAAAATAGAAGCAGGGGATTTTTCTCAGACAAAGAAAATGATGCTTGTAAAATAATCTGAATAAATTATAATATTTTAATAATGAAAGGGAAGATATTTATATCTTCCCTTTTTGTTTATAGTTTTAAGGATTTTCTTCAGTAACTTCCTGAGCTAACTTTGCATCATCAGGAGTACTTGCCAGGTCTTTATCCAACGTATATAAAGCCGTATCAGGAGCTTTTTCTCCGCCTGCAATTTTTACTTTATCAAGTAAGTTTAAAGCAAGTGTTTCTTCTTCTGTTTGTTCCTTCACAAACCATTGCATAAAATTCCATGTTGCCCAATCCTTTTCTTCGAAGCTCAAATTTACCAGGCCGTAAATAGCTTCAGTATTGCTTACTTCCTGCTTAAAAACTTTTTCAAAGCAGTCATTTACGCTTGTCGGGTCAGAGTCAGGTGCAGGAATGGCAATTACCTTTGCCTTAGCGCCTCTTTGTAATATGTATTCCAGTATTTTCATCATGTGGTTTCTCTCTTCGTGCGCATGTCTGAAAAGAAAATTTGCAATTCCTCCGTAACCTTCGCTGCTAGCCCAGGCGGCATACGATAAATATATCTGCGCAGCATGAGCTTCTTTAGTCATTTGACTGTTTAATGCCTCAGCCATTTTAGCTGAAAGTCTGTTTGTATCCATATTGATTGATTAATTTATGTTGTGGGGTCTTTTAAATATATCTCAATTAGATTAAATAATCCCAATAATTTTTCTTGCCGAAAATTTAATAGTTTATATAGCTTGAATTAATTTCATTATGTTTTTATTTTAGTCTAACGAGATTTAGCAAAAAGATACCACAATTAAACCTTCTCAAGATTTACTTGTCTAACTTTTTTCCCTTCTATAATAGAATTAAATTGTATTCACCAAATGAAAATAAAATTACTGTTTTTCTTCTTCTTTGTCTTTTTTCAAATTGCTTTGGCTAAAACGGATATACAATTTTTATCACCGCAGCCGAACTCAAAATTTATCAAAACTTCTTCTTCTGTTATTCTGAGATTTACTTCAAAGCCTGATAAGAGCGCGTTGAAAAATAGCTCTGTTACAATTTCAGGAAGCAAGTCAGGTCTTCATAAATGTGATGCTAAAATCAGCAGCGATGGTTTTACTATAATTTTTACTCCTGTTGAGGATTTTCATTACTCAGAAACAGTAAGCGTTAATATCAGTCCTTTAAAAACACAATCAGATTTTTCAGAGCCAATCAACTTTACTTTTGAAACGGAAAAGGAATCAATTCCGGTTTCTTCAGTAGAAATACTGAAAAGAGAATTTAATGAAGCAGGGGAATATAAATCTAAAACACTCCCTCCTTTTTTAAGTAAATCGCCTTCTGGTTTGCCGTCAAATTTTCCTAGATTAACTGTAACTAATGATCTCAGCCCCAGCCAGGGCTATACATTCCTTAGTAATTTCGCAATTGGTGGACCAATGACAACAGGGTATTATTTAATGATTGTCGATAACTCAGGTACACCTGTTTATTATAAAGAGCTTGATACTGCGGCCTATGATTTTAAAAGACAGCCGAACGGAAACCTGACTTATTATGCTGCAAGAACTCAAAAATTTTATGAGATGAATTCGAGATATCAGATAATAGACAGCTTTGAATGCGGCAATGGATATCCAACAGATTTACATGAACTCCTTCTTTTTGAAAACGGACATTCCTTCCTGATGAGCTACGACCCGCAAAGAGTAAATATGGCCGGTCTAGTATCTCATGGTGATTCAAATGCAGTTGTTATCGGACTCATAATTCAGGAGCTTGATGAGAACAAAAATGTAATCTTCCAGTGGAGAAGCTGGGACTATTTTAACATATTAGATGCGAAGCATATAAATTTTACAGAGCATGAAATCGATTATGCCCACGGTAATGCTATTGAGCTTTGCAGCGACGGCAATATACTGATTTCTTCCAGACACATGGATGAAATAACCAAGATTAACAGAAGCACAGGAAACATTATCTGGCGGCTTGGCGGAAAAAGAAATCAGTTTGCCTTTGAAAATGAGACTCATTATTTCTCTCACCAGCATGCCATTCGTGAGCTTCCAAACGGAAATATTACAATATTCGATAACGGAAACTTTTATGAACCAATTGACCCTATACATGGCAGAAATGCTGCTCCTTTTTCACGGGTTTTAGAATACCGTTTAGATCAAACCCGCCTGATTGCAACAAAAGTATGGGAATACGTGAATAATCCTCCCATTTTTGGGTTTGCAATGGGCTATGCAGAAAGACTTGATAACGGCAATACAATTATCGGCTGGGGAGCAGGTACTCCCTCCGTTACCGAAGTAACATCATCCGGTGAAATAGTATTTGAAATGTCTCTGCCGGCAGGGCAGGTAAGCTACAGAGCTTTTAGAGATTCATGGAATCCGCTTCCGAATAACGGAGTACCGCTTACATTTAGCTTATATCAGAATTACCCGAACCCATTTAATCCTGTTACCACAATAAAATATGACCTGCCTGAGCAAAGTGATGTAAAAATATCAATTATTAATATGCTTGGTCAGACAGTTCAGGAAGAAGTAAAATTGAACCAGGCTGCCGGAATCCAAACTTATACGTTTAACGGCGCAAATTTAACCAGCGGAGTTTATTTCTATCGCATAAAAACGAACAGCTTTTCAGATACGAAACGAATGGTTTTATTAAAATAACTCACGATTATTTAAAAAAGCTTAAAATAAGTTAAAATATGGGATTGAACGTCTCATAATAAATGACTATATTGTAAATACATCGCGGGATGGAGCAGTTGGTAGCTCGTCGGGCTCATAACCCGAAGGTCACAGGTTCAAGTCCTGTTCCCGCTACTACGAAAGGGATTCAATGAAAGTTGAATCCCTTTTTTGTTTAATATAAGTATACTTACCCCTCCTTACGAAGGAGGGGGACTGAGGGGGCGGTTAACACGTTCTCAACACTTTCCCAATCTCTGACGAATTTCCATTCCTCCGTTGTTGTTTTTACAATATCGCATTTGAAACTTTTTCCATCTTGACGGGTTTTTGATGGATTTCTGCAAAATAAGAACTGAGTTATGAGTATGAAGTAACATTATTGTAACATTTCTGACCACCCCCTATCCCCTCCTTAAAAAAAGGAGGGGGCTTACAATTGTAACATTATTGTCACATTCTGAGTGAAACTCAGTCCAGCCTAAGCGGGATTATAGCACAGCTCCTTATACACTCAACTTGATACAATTTGCGCAGTATAATTTAAGAAGTCAGGATTAAATAAAAAAGATGATACTGCCTATTCCTACTAATAGGTAAATTTATTTGAAAAGGTATTGACAGGAATAACGATTTATTATGCTAATGTATGTTGGTCAGGAAGACCAACAACGGCTGAAATTTTTATATTTATAATTTACGTTCCCAACGAGGACGTTGGGAACGAGTAAGCCGAAAAATAAAACGCTCTCCGGAGTTTCCTCCGGAGAACGCCGATGGATTGTACTGAAAACATCTCAGTGTGATTCAATCCAGTTTAAAATATATTCTGCATCTTCCTTCCAACTTGGCTGGCCGAGAACATAATGATTTCTCCCTTCAAAATTTTTATACTCCGTTACAGAGTTTTTATCTTTATATCTTTTGAAATTTTTATAATTTAATGCCGCAGGAATTATATGGTCTTCAGTTCCTGCAGTAAATAACAAAGGTGCGTGAGGTTTTTTAAAATCTACTTTAGCAACCTTTGTTAATGCCTGACGTGTTAGTCTTTTCGATTCCGGCACAACGTTTTCATCGTAAGCTTTTTGCTGTTCTTTCAAAGTCATTCCGTTAGTAAAAGCATACTGCCATGTTTTAAAAGACATCAGATAAGTCTTTTTCAGGGAAGTAAAAAATCCGAGTGAAGGTGTGGCAGCTTTGTAAAATGAAAACTGAGTGGGTATTACTCCCATAGGCGGTAGTGAGTGCACCGCAACGGCGGCAGCAACAAGTCCGCGATTAAGCAAAAGCTGCGCAAGCAATCCGCCGGTGGAGTGACCGATTACAATCGGTTTCTCCTTCTGCGATTTTACAAATCTTGCATAATTATTCAGTACGACTTCCAGAGTAATATCGGCAATATTCGAGTAAGGATGCTTTGCTCTCAGCTTAGCCGGCGACTCATCTTTATTAAGCCACGGCGGATTTGAGCATGTATATCCTTTTGCTTCGAAAAATTTCATCCAGTCGTTCCATCCTTCCTTTCCTACAAACGCTCCTGTGAGAAATACGATTGTTTTTGAATTGATTTGTTTCATTTTGTTTTGAGTTTAGGTTATTGAAATCACACTAAACGCAAAATGTACCTCATAAAAATTTAAAGCAAAGAAAAGTAATTAAGGTTGTCGTGAATCAGATTTAGTGGGCTACTAAGAAATATTTCGTTTTTTAAATAGAATTAGGATATATTTACTAAAAGTTGTCGTTAATTTTATAAGCAAGTAAACTAAATTAAACCCCGGATATTTGCAAAACTCTAAGCTAGTTCAACTGTTCAAAAGTTTCTCGCAGTCAGAAATTACTGAATTCGGAAAGTTTGTGAACTCTCCGTTTCACAACGAAAGTCAGAAGCTGATAAATCTTTATACTTATTTGAAAAAATTTTATCCGAAGTTTGAGGATAAAAAATTCATGAAGGAAGAAGCATATTCATCAATGTACGGAAGCGATAAATATAACGATAAAAAATTGAGGGACAGGTTTTCAGATTTATTAAGACTTTCTGAAGAGTATTTAGCAATGGTGAATCTTAAGAAATTGTCCCGCGATGAAAAAATTCTTACGCTTTATGAATACAAAGATAGAGGGCTCTTGCTCCATTTCGAAAAAAAATTCAGTGAAATACGGCATATGATTGGGAAATCAAAAGTATTAGATATTCAAGTGCTGTATGATTCGTTTTTAATTGAAGCGATAAAGGGTGATTTTGCCGAATACAAAAATCTTTTAGGAAAAAGGAAAAATTCTAATGTTCAGCTTGAATATGAAGTCGAAAATTTTATAAAGTTTTTTGTTACAAAAATGCTTCTATATTATATAACCATGGGTAACTGGGCGATGCATACAAATCATAAATTTGATTACAAGCTTTATGAGCCTATAATGAAATTTGTGGAAGAAAATAAATTGAATGAGCCTCCGATACTTCGTGCAGCATATCTGATGCTGAAAATGGAGGAAGATAAAAATAATGAAGAATTTTATTTTGAGCTTAAAAAACTATTCAAAAGTGAAGTTAACAGTTTTAGTATTTATGATAAAACTATGGTTGCAGTTACATTATATAACTATGCGCAAAAAAGATATATGGAAGGCAATGAAAAATTTTCAGTTGAAAGATTTGAACAAATAAAGCTGCAGCTGCTTTATAAAACTTTTTCTTCAGTAAACGGATTTATCCAACGGGAACAATACATCAATGCAATTCTGATTCCTATTTCCCTTAATAAAACTGACTGGGCTGAAAAATTTGCAGAAGAATATAAAGATAAGATTAAGCCGGAAAACAGGGAAGATACTCTGGCATTTGCAAGTGCATCTTTAATGCATGCCAAGAAAAAGTATGGAGAGGCTCTGGAAAAACTTGCCGCAATAAAAGATGTAGATTATATTTATTATTTTAGAATTAAAACGCTACAGGCAAAAATATATTTTGAACAAAAAGATTTTGAAAAGCTGCTATCGTTGATTGATTCTTTTAAGCATTACATAACAGGTAATCCGTTAATACCGAATGAAAATGTTGCACGATATAAAAATTTCATAGGGGTTTTGTATTCATTGACTATGCTTGCCATTAAAAATGATGAATATAAGTTATCAAAGCTTATCCGTAAGATCAATAATTTTTCATACTATGATATTACTACAAATAAATCATGGCTGCTTGAAAAAGCTTATGATTTACAAAAAAACAAATATTAATTTTTATAAGGATAATACGAAACCTTTCACCTAAATGGAGAGTTGAAACAAATAAGTAATGAATTTGTAAAATTTTGATAACTAAACCTTTAACATGTTAAAAAGTAAATCTTACCAACTTCTCTTCCTTTCTCTGTTCTCGATCTTTGTTCTATCTTTATCCTCGTGCAATAACACTGTGGAAAGTATAATCAACGCTGTTACAACAGTTGAAGTAACTGCAAAGGAACGACTCGATAGCGCTAATGCACAGGCAACAAGAAAATACGGCGCAAGCACAAAGCTTGTTCTTATCATGGGCAGAAATGTAAATGCTAACGGCAAAACCTCGCTCTCTGTTTTAAACTCCGTAGCAAATCCCGATACAATTAGTGCATGGCTTTATGTTTACAGAGTGCCTTTTGATACATCGCTTAGAATCTACACACCGAATCCTTTAATAACTGCTAACGACTGTATAGAGCTGACTGCTTTTTTTAATCCGAATCAATTAATAAGTCTTATACAAGATACTACGGCAAGGAATATAATTTCAGGAGCGTTTAGTGTTGTAACATCTTCAAATGTGGGGATTACTACATCACCTTCTGTTTTATTGAACAGTGATGCTTCATTGAATCTTGCTAACGCAACAAATCCCATTATAAAATTTAACTCAAGCTTTGTGCCCGATACGAGCCATATGAACGGCAGTATATTTTTATCGGGAAGCTCAGGCCAGTCAAGAAATATGTTTTTGATCCCTGCCGCAGGAACATTGAATCTTCCTTCGTATATTACAAATCTTACGGGCTTTCCTGCTGACTTGTGGGTAATTCAGTATAAAAGAACAAATGCAGGCGTGCAGCAGAGTTTGATACTCGGTACAGTGGTGCAGTCAGGGCAGCTGATGGGAGTTCCGATTGGAATACAAAGCGCGGTGATAAATTTATCTAAAGATGCGAGTGAGTAATGAGTCACTCCTTGCTTTCCCCTCCTTGAGAAGGAGGGGGATTGAGGGGGCGGTATAAATTTCTACAAAAAACAAAGGGGTCATTATGACCCCTTCTTTATTTATAAAGTTGATGTAGAATTTTAATTACAATTTGAAATTCTCACTACTCACTATACACTACCCAATACATTATCTTCCGTATACTTTTTTATAAGCCCAGTTACCGACGACTATATATTTTTTCATCTCTCCATTATAAGCTTTTATTCCCATGTAAATGCCGTAAGCAATAGCCAGCAGAATTGAACCGAATAAACCTATATAGAATATTCCCATACCTATAAAAAATCCTGCACCGGGTGAACCCGAACCTGAGCTTTTGGAAAGTGCTAAACCTAAAACTCCTGTAGCTAGCAATACAAGCACTAAAAATATAATCAATACAAAGATAATAGCGGCATAGAATAAATGAAAGAATATCGATTGCAGCGCGTGAAAGGCTACGAACTTCGATTTATCCTTCTGAACAAAATACAAAATAATCGGTAAAATTATTCCGCCCAGAAAAATAGAAAAGTGGGAGAACATTGCAAGCAGTTTTTCATCGCTTGTGGGTGTTTGCTGAGTTACTTCTGTGGTATTTTCCATAGTTTAAATTTAATAGAAAAATATTATTTTGTAAACATAACTAAAATTCCTTCCTAATGAAAAAGTCGTTACTTTTTATTCTGGGAATATTTTTCATTCCCTTCTCACTTTGTTATTCGCAGTATTCGCTGCAGAATGTATTTAGTACTACAACATTTAACAAACCGCTCGAAATGGTTGTTCCTACTGACGGTACGGACAGGCTTTTTATTGTCGGGCAAAGGGGCATTATTACCGTAGTATATCCTTCGCAGCCTTCAACACCGGGGAAAGTTTTTCTTGATATCTCGGATAAAGTAATTCAGTCCGGTCTCGAACCCGGTCTTCTCGGTCTGGCATTTCATCCTAACTTTTCCTCAAACCGTTACTTCTATGTTTATTACGATACACCTGCCGGAACGCAGGAAGTTATTGCAAGATATCAAGTAAGCCCGACTAATCCGGACTCTGCATTAAAATCTTCTGAATTAATTATCTTGCAAAATACAATGTCATCTGCCTCTCATTACGGCGGCAAAATTGCTTTCGGTAAAGATAATTATTTATATATCGGCTGGGGAATGGGTACAGGGCAGAATGACCCGCCAAACAATGCTCAGAATTTATCTCTGCTGCTCGGAAAAATTTTAAGAATAAATATTGATACAATAGCCGGCGGAAATAACTACGGAATACCATCTACAAATCCATTCAGGGATAGTGTCGGAACTCAGCGAAAAGAAATTTATGCATGGGGATTCCGCAATCCGTGGAAATTTAATTTTGATTCAACGGGAAGAATGTGGTGCGGCGATGTTGGGCAAAATACCTTTGAAGAAATTGATATCGTAAACCGCGGAAAAAATTACGGCTGGAGAATAATGGAAGGCAATAATTGTTTTAATCCTAATCCTTGTGATACAACGGGACTCGTAAAGCCTATTTACCAATACCCCAGAACTGACGGTACTTCAATAAGCGGAGGGTATGTCAGCTATACAAATCAACTTCCTGCAGTAAAAGGAAAATACATCTATGGAGATTATACTAACGGAAAAATCTGGGCGTTAACTTATGATGGAATAAATCCGACTACTACAACTTTATTATTAGATAGCCCTTACAATATTTCATCATTCGGTATGGATAAGAATAAAAATATTTATATCTGCTCTATCGGTGATAATAAAATTTATAAATTAGTTGATAATACTGTCGGCACAGAGCCGTACGAAACAAATTTTCCTTCGGAATTTTCTTTAAAGCAAAATTATCCGAACCCTTTTAATCCGGTAACTTATATACAATTCAATCTTAAAGAAAAATCTGAAATAAAACTGGAAGTTTTTAATCTTGAAGGAAAGCGTGTTGGAATTATTTTAAATGAAAATAAAGATGCAGGCGAGTACGGTGTAAGATTCGATGCAGTAAATTATCCAAGCGGAATTTATTATTATAAATTAACTGCGGCAGGCGCATCAGGAAGTAATTTTGTATCTACAAAAAAGATGGTGCTTTTAAAATAAAATTGTCTTACATTTTAATTAAGTTTAACCAAGGTCTTTAACTCATTTCTCATCTGAGCCGGCGACTTGACGGTAATGGTCTTCATACCAAGCGTCTTTGCCGGCTCGATATTTTCAGGCTTATCGTCTAAAAAAATCACTTCCTCAGGCTTCATTTTAAGATAATTCAAAGCAATTAAATAAGGTTCAGTCTCCGGTTTTCTTGTATTAATTTCATGCGAGGAAAATATTTTTTCAAACTCGTCCATTGTATCTTTATATTTTTCTCTCCATATCCTTTTATGAATTATATTTGTATTGGAAAGCGCAATTATCCGGTAATTTTTCTTTAGTTCTTTCAGCAAAAACTTAATATCATCGGTTTCATCCAAGTACAACGCAGTCAGTCCCTCATCAAAATCTTTTTCTGATAAATTCATTCCAAGATTTTCATTAGTTATCTTCCTGTATTCTTCCTCTGTTAAATCTCCTCGTTCAAACTTATCGAAGCTCTTATCAGTCTCGAAATATTTTTTTATTTTTTCTAAAGGAATTCCGGACCGTTCTGCCCAATGAATAGGAATTAAATTCATGTCAACATTGAACACAACGTTCCCTAAATCGAATATAAGGGCTTTATACATTTGTAAATAAAATTTTAATACGGCACACCGTCGGCTGCAGGCGGTTTTGTTTTTCCTATTAATCCTATCAATACTAAAATAGTAATTAAGTAAGGGAGCATTTGAATAATCTGTGATGGTATCGGAGTGCCCGATAGCTGAATTGATATCTGAAGCGCTTCGAAGAAAGCGAATATTAATGAAGCAAAGAAAATATTTACGGGTTTCCATTTTCCGATTATCATGGCGGCAAGAGCAATGTATCCGCGTCCGGCAATCATTCCGTCGCTGAAAGATTTTTGCTCGGAAGCCAGCCAGATGCCTGCAAGCGAGGCAAGAAATCCGCTGATTAAAATTCCGTAAACTTTATAGTGTCTCACTTTTATTCCGAGTGACTCTGCCGCTTCAGGATTTTCACCCACGCTTCTTAATCTAAGTCCGAATGTAGTTTTAAATAAAACAAAGTTAGAAAGAAAAATTAAGATAATTGCGAAGAGAACAATGTAATCTGAAAGTATACCGCCTATAATCGGGATTTGTGCAATGAATGGGTTATCAGGAATGCCTTCGAATCTTTCTGTATTGCTTGAGCTGTGAAAGATTATCATCATTAAAAACTTAGTAAGTCCAGCAATAAGAATATTAAATCCGACACCTGTTACAATCTGATTTATTTTTAATTTTACAGTGAAGAGGGAATATAAGAGCGCGAAAAATAAATTGATAATTATAGCAAGAAAAACTGATAGCGTAACATTATGCGTAATGATGCAGAACATTGCAAATGAAAATGCAGATAAAGCCATGAAGCCTTCGATAGCAATATTAATTACTCCGCCGCGCTCGGAAAAATTTGCAGCAGATGCGCCGAGATAATACGGAGTCATCAGTCTGAAAACCTGTGTAAGAAATGCTACCGTTAATATTGAATTTATCAGTTCCACTGTTTGTAAAGTTATTTCTGCAAATTATATTTTTTATCTACAACTGTATTGATTGAAAGTATTGTGAGAATAATTACACCCTGCACAACAAGAACTATTTCCTTCGGAACCAAATCATTTACTGCCAGTCCGCCGAAATCAAGAACTCCGAAAAGTATTGCCGAGAAAATTACACCTATAGGGTTATTCCTTGCAAGCAGAGCAACTGCAATTGCTGTAAAGCCGACATTGTTTGAAAATCCGTATTCATAAAATCCTTTATAGCCCATAATAAAATTTAATCCAACAAGGCTTGTTATTCCTGCACCAATAACGAATGTAAGAATTATAATTTTATTCGGAGAGATACCTATGTACTTTGCTGCAGAAGGATTGAAACCGACTGCTCTTATTTCATAGCCGAATTTTGTCTTGTAAATTATTATATAGGAAACGAATGCAAGTATAAGGGCAATTATAAAACATATATTAAGCGATGAACCCTGAAAGAAAGAAGAGACGGATGAAAATTTTAAAAGCATAAAGCTGTCCGGAATTTTTTCAGTACGCATTGTGGATTTCACTGCGAAAAAATCTACCAGAAGATAATTTATCAGAGCCATAATGATAAAGTTCAGCATTATAGTTGTGATAACTTCGCTAACATCTTTTTTAATTTTTATGATTGCCGGTATCAATCCGAAAAATGCGCTCACTCCAAATGAAACAATTATGCAAACAGGAATGCTGATATACCATGGAAAATTGCTCATGCTGACGGCAAGAAGTCCCATAGTAAATGAGCCGGCATTAAGCTGTCCTTCCGCTCCGATATTGAAGAGTGAAGCATGAAAACAGAATGCAAGTCCGCATCCGCAGATTATCAAAGGAGTTGCTCTAAAAAGAGTTTGTCCTATTCCGTACCCGCTTAAAAATACATCGGTAAACATAGTTGTAAAAATCGGTAACGGATTTTTACCAATGAGTAAAATTAAAATTACGGTAATAACAAATGTAGCAAGCAATGATAAAGATATTGAAACAATATTTGCCCGGGTTTCTATGCTGAATCTGTCTAATGCTCTAATCATTCTTTCTCCTAATCACACCCTATCATAAATTTCCCGATCTTATCGAGTAAATCATTTTTATTATCTGTGTTCAATTCTTTCTCACTGAAAGTTTTAATGATTTTTCCTTTATGCATAACGCTTAATCTGTCAGATAATTTTAGCAGTTCATCCAGGTCCGAAGAAATTAATAAAATTGCTTTGCCTGCATTTCTCAGGTTTACAATTTCAGAATGAATAAAAGCAGTTGCGTTTATATCGACGCCTCTTGTTGGATGATAAAATATCATAGTGTTCTGCTGCATTTCAATCTCGCGGGCAATGATGGCTTTCTGCTGATTACCGCCGGAGAGCGAACCAAGAGGAGTTTCGGCTGAAGGCGCGCGCACATCATATTTTTTCATTATATGCTGTGACATTGCATCAATATTATGCTTTGAAAGTATTCCCTGCTTTTTCTTTTTTAATAAAATATTTTCACCAATGGTGAATTCTTTTATCATTCCCCGCTTATATCTGTCATCGGGTACAATGGAAACTCTGTCATCCTTCATCATCAATGTACCGCCGAAGTTTTTTTCAAACTGAAGAATAACATCTACTAATTCCTGCTGTCCGTTGCCTTCAACACCGCAAATTCCATGTATCTCATATTTTTTAATATCCATGGTTACTCCATCAAGCACAGTAACTTTATTTTTCACCAATGAAATATTTTTCATCTCAAGAAATGTTTTTTTTATCTCTTCGCCGGGATGGATTTTAGCAGGGGACTCAGCAATTTCTACGTTGCCTATTATTTCATTGCCAAGTTTCTGAACATTAATATCTTCCTTAGTTGTCTCATAAACTAATTGGCCTTTTCTAAGAATGGAAACTTTATCGGCAAGTTCTTTTACTTCGTTAAGTTTATGTGTGATGAAAATTATTGTCTTGCCGTCAGCTTTAAATTTCTCAATAATCTTAAAAAATTCTTTCACTTCGACAGGGGAGAGTACTGCTGTGGGTTCATCGAAAATTAATATTTCCGAATTTCTGTAAAGCAGTTTTAACAGTTCGACTTTCTGTTCTTCGCTTATGCTTATATCACAAACTTTTTTATTTATATCTAAACCTAAATTGTAGTTCTCTATAATTTCGTTTAGGCGAGTTTTTATTTTTTTGTAGTCAAGCTTGCCGCCTGAACTTAGCTCGTTACCTATTACAACATTTTCCCATATAGTAAAATCATCGATGAGCATAAAGTGCTGGTAGAGCATTCCTATCTTTTCATCTATTGCATCGAGCGGTGATTTAAAATTAACTTCCCTGCCTCGTATTTTTATAGTGCCAGCATCCTGCTTATAGCTGCCGAATAAAATTTTCATCAGTGTGGATTTACCTGCGCCATTTTCTCCTAAAAGACAATGCACGGTGTTTTCTTCCACTGCGAATGTAACCTTATCGTTTACCGTAAGCTGCCCGAAACTTTTGGTGATGTTGTTAAACTCTACTGCTTTCAATTAACTTCGTTAACTTCTGGGGTGAAAAGTTTTATGCACCTCAATTAAATAATCTCTGTTTGTATGTGTGTAAATTTGTGTTGTTGAAATATCGGAGTGGCCGAGCATCTCCTGTATAATTCTTATATCTGCGCCTCCCTGCAAAAGGTGAGTTGCAAATGAATGCCTTAACGTATGCGGATGAACGTCCTTTTCTATCTCTGCTTCGCGTGAGTATCTTTTTACTATATCATAAATTCCCATGCGTGAAAGTTTTTTACCTCTGAAATTCAGGAATAAAAAATTTTCCGAGTGAGAATTTTTTAAAGCTGCTCTGCTTTCGTTTATGTATTTATCAATGAACTTAAGTCCTGTTCTTCCTATCGGAATAATTCTTTCTTTGTTGCCTTTTCCGAAGACCCGTATAAATTCGTCTTTAAAAAAAACATTTGAAACAGTTAAATTTATCGCCTCGCTTACGCGCAAACCCGAGCCGTACATTGTCTCGAGCACTGCTTTATCGCGCAAGCCCAGCTTATTGGATACATCTGGCTTGCTTAAAATTTTATCGACTTCTTCTATAGAAAGATATTCAGGAATTATTCTTGCAATCTTAGGCGAGTCAATGTTCTCAACAGGATTTGCATCAATATTTTTTTCTGCTTCGAGAAATTTAAAGAACGAGCGGAACGTTGAAAGATATCGGCTCATTGTACGGATTGCAAATTTTTCTTCTGAATCTTCTTTAGAAGAATTTGCAAACTTAAAAAAATCTATTAAATCATCCTCACGGATATTTTCGATTTTTTCAATAAGCTTAACATTTATTAGATAATCGAATAATTTTTCTAGATCTAATTTGTATGACTTTATTGTGTTTTCAGATAAAGATTTTTCGTGCTTAAGATAATTTACAAATAATTTTCGTGATAAGTCAAAGTCCTGCGTCATTTAATATAACAATTAATAAACTTTTGATTTGAACTCTAATTTTTTCTGCTCGGGATATTTTATCCTGTGATGATGAATACCTACAAGAATTTTTATGAATGCGCCTTTTATTTTTGTTAAGTCTTTTAACGTCAGCTCACATTCATCAAGTTCGCCTTCCATAAAACGCGCTTTAATAACGTCGTCTATTCTGTTTTCAATTTTCTGCGGAGTCGGTTCTTCTATTGCACGCGTGCTGGCTTCGATAGCATCGGCAAGCATTACAATTCCTGTTTCTTTTGTCTGCGGCTTGGGTCCGGGATATCTGTATATGTAATCCGATATCTCTTCTGACTTTGCATTAAACTTTGCCTTATGAAAAAAATATGATACTAACGTAGTGCCGTGATGCATAGGGATAAAATCAACAATCTCCTGGGGCAGATTATATTTTTTAGCAAGCTCGATACCGTCCTTTACATGTGAGATAATAAGCTTTGTGCTTATGTTCGGATTTAAGTTCTCGTGTTTATTGTGGTCAAGCTGGTTTTCAATAAAGTACTGCGGCTTTATTGTTTTGCCGATATCATGATAGTAGCAGCCGACTCTTGCTAGAGTTGAGTTTGCGCCGATTGCCTCTGCTGCCGCTTCGGATAAATTTCCCATAACTATACTGTGGTGGAATGTACCCGGCGCTTTAGATGAAAGCTCTTTTAATAAAGGATGATTGAAGTCTGAGAGTTCAAGCAGCGTTAAGTCAGTTGTTATCTTAAATGTTCTTTCGTAGAAAATCAAAAGTCCGTATGCAATGATAGGGGAGAGCATTGAGTTAATGCCGCCGAATAAGATCTGCACTAAAATTTTTGAAGTGTCTTCGGTTTTATCGAGTCCGACTGCAAGAATAGAAATAGAATATCCTATCAGCATAAAATAAAACGAGCGGAAAATCTGTGAACGGTTCTTTATATCCTGAACGCTGAAAATTGCAAGCACACATCCGCAGAATGAAACGAATGCAATTGTATAATCACCGCCGCGAATCGACGCAACAAGGAAGCAGTTAATAATTGTAATATAAAATGATAGTCTTGAATCAAATAAAATTGTAAGAAGGATCGATGCTACTGAAACGAAAATAAGATACTCTACCGGAGCGTTAACGGTAATCTTTAAACTGATAAATGCTATAAAGCTTACAAGTATTATTAACGATGATAATAAAATAAGCATATTATTATTATCGTAAATATTTCTTCTTATATAGTAGAGGAAGAATGCAGTTAGCAATGCAAGAATCAGCACGGTTAAAACTTTACCTACATACTGCACGAAATAATCTTCAACGCCGAGCTTTTCCAGGCGGACCTTCTTATATGAGTCAAGCTTCAGCTTCGTTGCACGGTTGATAGGATCGTGCTTACTGACAATTCTCTCGTTTCCTTTTACAATCCCTATTGTGTTCGGAATCTTTTCAATCTTATTTTGTATTTCTAAATCGGTCAGTTCTTTATTATAAATTAAATTCTCTCTTACAAACGCAGATAATATTTTTTTTGCGATGACAATATAAGCAGAGTCTTTTACTGAATTCCGCAGCCTATCGGTCATCATATTCATCAATTCATTTTTATCGATAACACTTGTCTTATCTTCTGAAAGCTGAACCTTTACATTTTCCTTTTTTACAGAAAGCTTTGCAGACTTGAGCGAATCCTTGCTGATGTTTATTACATTATTGTAATAATTTTCCTGAGCGGCGTTTTCGACTGCATTTCTGAACTGATCAAATGTAATAACTGTGCTTGTATTTTCTTTTTTGTATAGAAGATACAGCCATGTAATATCTTCGGGAGATAAAACTGAACCCAGATCGCCGAGCTGTTTTTCAAGGCGTGATGATTTCAGTCCGCCCTGATTATTTTTTTCAAGCTCGCTAGCATCGCGGAATACACCTGTTAAGTCCCTGAAAAAAATCGAAAGGCTGTCTGCAGTGACTGAGCTTTTATTCTGCTCATCGAAGACCGGGTTTACGCTTAGCTTTGCATCCTGCTTTTCTTTTTCATAATCGGCTTCATCTTTATAGATAGGAAATGAGAACGGAGCAATAAGATCTTCCTTCGACCATATCGTTCCCACTTCATATTCCGTATCTATATTTTTATAACTGGGAAGCATCAACGAAATAACGATGATGGTTATAATTCCGATAAGCAGCTTTGCAGTCTTGCTTGTCTTGAAATTAAACCCTTCCGGAAGATGAAAAAATTTTATTCTGTTTTCGTTCGCTGTAGCCATTAAATAAAAAAGGAGTACGCCTTTTTATAGGTATACTCCTTGAAATTATATCATTTTTAAACTTATAACAATTCTTTACAAAAGACCGATTATAATTCGTATTTAGTAGAGTAAGTCACTTTTTTATCTACTATGAAGCTCTGGAAGAGCTTATCTGTAAGAGCAGTTACTTCATCGTTTTCATTATCGTCTATAGCTTCGAACTCGATCTCAGATTCACACAGATATATCTCGCTGAAATTGTTCGAGCCTTTTTTATTTTCGTAAATTGAATAATTTTTTGTGGAGGTAGATTGAATTATCTCCGTCATTTTTTTTGCGATCTCAAGATATTCATCTCTTTTCTCAGGATAAATACTGTAGTTTAACTCAAGGATAATCTTAGGCATTAGAAAAATTTTATTTTGTAATTTGTGTTATTAATTTTACAAATATATTAACAGGAATTGCTAAAATAAAGATAAAATAAAAACATTTTTAAATTTTTTATTTCTTTAATATTTTAAGCTTGACATAGAAAAATTTATTCGTTAACTTTGTACTGCAAAGTACTTTTTGGAAAATTAAATTTAATTTGAAAGACATTAAAAAATAGTCAAAAGTTAAGTGCAGATTACCACTGCAACCTTTTGAAAAATTATCAGTCTAATCTTTCAAAGCCCCTCAATTTTTTTCTAAGTTTTTTACAACTTTTCGCATTTAATACCGTAAACAAACAAAAATTAAACTTCTAAAGATTTTAAACTATTCAGATGAGAAAAATTCTTCAATTAATGCTGATTCTTCCTTTATTTTTTGCAGCTTATGCGCCCTCGCAGGCTCAAAATACTAAGGGAAAAATAACAGGAAAAGTAACGGATAAAGATAATAATGCCCCAATTCAGTCTGCCGCTGTAAAACTGCTCAGCGCTGTTGATTCTACTTTAGTTTCCGGAACGGAAACTGATGCAAACGGAGCCTTTACAATAGATAATGTTCCATTTGGTAAGTATTCGGTATTAGTTGAACTGACAGGCTACTCAAAATCTTATGCAAGAGGTATTACACTTGATGAAAACAATTCTTCACAGACTCTTGATTTGAAATTAAAATCAGGAACTACCACTACTGAGGAGATTGTTGTGGAATCCGAAAAAAGTGATATTGAACTTAAGCCTGACAGAAGAGTTTTTAACGTTGAAAAAAATCTGAACGTAACAGGCGGTTCTGCAATCGATGTGTTAAAAAATATACCTTCAGTCTCGGTTGATGTTGACGGCAATGTAACGCTTCGCGGCAACTCAAATGTAAAAATTATTATTGACGGCAAGCCCTTCGGAATTAACAGCAATAATATGAATACGATGCTTGAGCAGATTCCTGCAAACCAGATATCATCTATTGAGTTAATTACAAATCCCGGTGCGAAGTTCGATGCAGAAGGCGCATCAGGAATAATTAATATTGTAATGAAGAAGAATGACGGATTCGGATATAACGGAAATTTTACTCTGAATGCAGGTACGAGAGATAAATACAACGGTTCATTTAACCTAAATGTGAAAAATAAAGGATTGAATCTTTACGGAGGGTATGATTACAGGCTGAATAATTTCTTCATAGAAGGAAACGGGGACAGGAATAATTTCTTAAACAGCACTTATGCATTTACTAATCAATCCACTGATGGAAATTTCAGGAACTACATTCATTTCGGAAAGGGAGGACTTGATTATACATTTGATGATAATAATTCACTGAGTTTATCAGGAAATTATAGTGACAGAAGAAGACAGAGAAGCGAAACAAATAATGTATCACAAAAAAATACACAAGGTATTCAGACCGGAAATTATCTCACTTCGCTTTTTGAAAAAGGGGACGGGTACAGCTTTAATCTTGCGAGTAACTACACTCTAAAGTTTAAAAATCCAAAACAAACTTTGACAAACGATATGACGTTTTTAAGATGGACAGATAACTCCACATCGAATAACGTTACGGATTATTACATAAATCAGGGAGTTCCTCAGTCCAAACGAAACCAGCTGAATAACGAAGTGAATGATGAATTTAACGGACAGCTGGATTACACACATCCGTTCTCAGAAAATGCAAAGCTTGAAGCAGGTGTAAAAGAAACATACAGAAATACTGATAAAGATTACAGAAGCGAAGATTATAACTATACAACAAATACATTTGTAAACAATACTAACCTGACTAACAGATTTAAATATTCAGATAACATACTTGCAGGTTACCTTACTTTCTCTTCAAAGATAAATAATACCAGCTTCATCCTTGGAGTAAGAGGCGAGCAGACAAATACCGACGGTAATCTTGTAACAACAGGTGAGACTTTTAAGAAAAATTATTTTGACCTCTTCCCAAGCGCAAGTGTTACTCAAAAGCTAGGGATAACTGAAGAGCTTTCAGCAAGCTACAGCAGAAGAATTTACCGCCCGGGATTATGGGACCTGAATCCTTTTGTAAATGCAACAGACCCGCTGAATTATTACTCCGGAAATCCTGAAGTGAAGCCCGAGTATACAAACTCATACGAGCTAAGCTTTATAAAATATTTTTCCCAGACTACTGTAACACCAACTTTATTCTACAGAGATACTTATGATAAAATTACAAGAACGAGAACATTGATAGACAGCAACAGAACTCTTACTACAATGGCTAATCTGGAGAGAAGCAAATCTTACGGCGCAGAGCTTGTAATGAATACAACTTTATTTCAGTTCTGGAGCCTTAACGGAAGCGTAAGTTATTTTAAGAACGACGTTACGGCGAATATACCGAACGTGCCTGCAACAAACTCAACATATTCATGGAGCGGAAGAGCATCATCTTTCATGAGATTACCGGGAATAGTAGATATTCAGCTCTCGTATTTCTACTCCGGAAAAATGGTTACAACTCAGGGAAGCGTGGAGCCTTTCACATCGTTCGATGTATCGTTAAAGAAAGATTTTTTTGATAATCAGGCAAGTGTGAGCTTAAGGGTTTCAGATGTATTTAATAATCTTAAGTTCAAAGTGCTTTTAGATGACCCTAACTTTACAGAAACTCTGTTCAGAAAAAGAGATACAAGAGCAGCGTACCTTACATTTACATATAAATTCGGCAAGGAAGATAAGAATCAAAAAAGAAGAAGAAATGATACTGCTCCGCCATCGAATGACGGAATGGGATTCTGATTCTTCAAAATGCTTGTTCAGTAATAAAGAAGACGTAATAAAAGAAATGCCAATGGGACGAGAGCTCATTGGCATTTTTTTATTGAGGAGAATTTCTTTAATTAAGGCAGAGTTTTGAAACTTGCAAATAATTCTTATAAATATGATTTTTCTGTTTACTAACCCTATCACAATGAATAAAATAATTTCAGCATTACTTGTATTACTTTCATTTTCTTTAGCAGCATGCACACGCGATTCCACTAAGACTACAGAAAATAAAAACACAACCGGCTCATCTGATAAAAAGCAGGAACAGACAAGCACAAGCTCATCTGATAATAAATCTTCTCAGACAGGACAGCCAAATTCACCTGAAGGTGCAGGTAATAACGGAAGCGATTTACCAAAATTCACACAGAAAGTATTTAAAAAGAATTATAACAATTGCTTAGATACTGCTGAGATGTGCACACGTATCGAAATTTATTACCCTGAAATGACTGACGGTAAGTATAAAGACAAAATAAATGCTTTAGTCAAAGATATGGCATTAAGCTGTTATTCTACTGACGATGTCCACTATCCTGATTTTGATAAATTGATAAGCCAGTTCATGAAGGATTATGAAGATTTCAGAAAGGAAGCTCCTGATTTTCCGGGCGGATGGTACCTGAAAGATACAACTGCAATCATTACTAATACTCCTGATATCCTTTGCTTTGAAAATATCTCTGAGAGCTATATGGGCGGTGCGCACGGCGCATATAATGCAGCCTATACAAATTTTGATATGAGAACCGGCAACGTTTTAAAGACAAAAGATATTTTTACGAAAGGTTATGAAAAAGTTCTGAATAAACTCATTGAAGAGAAAATAAGAAAACATTTTGAGATAAAGCCGAATGAGAGTTTAGTTGAAGGGGGATTATTTGAAAATAAAGTTTCCTTTAATGATAACTTTGCAATTAAAAAAGACGGAATAGAATTCCTTTATAATCAATACGAGATAGCTGCTTATGCTATGGGTGTGATTGAAATAAAATTGTCTTATAAAGAATTAGATGCTATTCTTAATAAAGAAGTAGTGAAGATGTAATAACTGCTATGTTAAGCTTTTTTAAATTCGAGAGTGAACTTAGTTCCCTTTCCGATTTCAGAAGTAACGGAAATTTCGCCCTTCATTATCTCAGTAAGTTTTTTGACGATTGAAAGCCCAAGACCGGTTGAAAGCTCTCCTCCGGTCGGCTTCGAACTTATTTTTGCAAATTTTTCGAACAGCTTGCTTACTTCTCCCGGCTTTACTCCCTGACCTTCATCCCTGATTTCCAGAATTATTTTTTTATCAGTTTCAGAAGCACTTACATAAACTTTCTTTCCGGGATAAGTAAATTTTATTCCGTTAGAAATAAGATTGCTTAATATCTGTTCAAGCGAATATCTGTCTGCTTTTATTTTTAAGCCTTTATTGGGTACATCGACTTCAATAGAAATATTTTTTTCATCGGCAGATGCGTTATACATTCTTACTATCTCATTGATAGTGTCATTTAGATTTACAGATTCGAATTTGTAGTTATAATTTCCCGATTCAATTCTGTTTACATTTAAAAGATTTTTGAGCAGCCCGAGAAGCTTATCAGAGAGCTTTACAATACCGTCTGAATACTCTATTATCTCACTTGCATTAAGCTTGATATTCTCTTCGCGGATTATCTCTGCAATAGAATGAATAGAAGAAATCGGGTCTCTCAGATCATGAGAGGCAATTCCCATAAATTCATTTTTCTGTTTATTGATTTCTTCCAGCCTGTCGTTTAATTTCCCCAGCTCAATAGATTTTTGCCTGTAGAATTCCGATAACTTTCGTTCGCTTTCTGTTTCATAAACTATCTGCACATTTTTTATTCTCGCTTCGGAATTATCATTTAACAGCTCTTCCTTTATTTTGATATACCCCTGAAGGTGTTTATATGCAGTTTCGTAATCTTTTTTTGCCGCATAGATTTTTGAAAACAATAAGTTGCATCCTTCAATCATTGTTTTAAACTCATTCTCCTCAGCTATTTTTATACTTTTTTCCAGGTAATCAATTGCTTCATCATAATTTCCTTCGGCGAAATTCAGTTCGGCAATTTCCTCCAGCGTTTCTGAAAGACCAAAGGGATAATTTAACTCCTTTTGTATTTTCAGACATTTGCGGAAATACTTCATTGAATCTTTTAATCCCTTTGTAACCGATAGGCTCACCCCGATATTATTCAGTACCAGCGCCATTCCATGACGGTCTGACATTTCCTGCCGCATGGCAAGGCATCTCTTGTAGTACTCAAGTGCTTTTTCGTGGTCATCCATTTTGGAGTATGCCACTCCTAAATTCATCAGCACATTCCCGATCACATATTTATCATTAACTCTCTCCGCCAGATCGAGAGCTTTTTTATAATTCTCAATTGCAATGTTGAAATTAGAAAGCTTTAAATGCACAGTTCCTATATTGCTGTGCGTATTTCCTATTCCTGCAATATCATTGAACTCAATTTTAATGTTGAGACTTCTTATATAGTACTCTAATGCTTTGTAGGATTCTCCCAGCTGAAGATAAATATTACCAATGTTGTTTTCAGCGATTGACTCTGACTTTTTATCATTCAATTCTTCAGATACTGCAAGGGCTTTCTGATAATACTCGAGAGATTTTTTAAAATCGCTTTGATAAAGATAAACACCGCCGTAATTATTATAACAATGTCCTACACCGGCTTTATCTCCTAAATTTTCATAGAGTGAAAGGGATTCATCGGTAACTGTTTTAGCATCTTCGTATCTGCTTGTTCTCAGATAATAATATCCGTAAATATAAAGATTACGCGCCAATCCTTTTTTATGTGATATTTCTTTTGCAAGGATATTGGCTTTTTCGAGTAGTTCTTTCGCAAGCAGAACATCGGAATTTGATGCTTTTAATGCTTCTTCATTAAGCTTGTCAACTTCATCACGTAAACCGGTATTTTTATCTTCAGTATTTTTCATTCACGGTTTAAAACAAAAAAGGTTTTCAAACTCCGTTCAAAAACCTTTTTTAAATTAAAATTATTTAATTATAAAATCAATTAGCATCGTTTTTTTCTTCCTTTATATGAGGAGGAACAGTGGAAAATACGTAATCCCATAGGGGATTGCTTACTCCGTATGCAGTATGTTCATCATTATAATGATGTCTCAGGTGATATTCTTTAAGGTACTTACCGATTTTACCTTTCATAGGCATATGATGCGTTGCGAAATGAATGGAATCATAAGATACATATCCTAAAATAAAGCCTGCAAACGTTGTGTAGCCAAATACTCCAAACACAGCCTGGAATATAAAGTAAAAAAGTATAGCAAGCGGAACACTTACCAGCAGCGGCATCACGAGACGTGTCCTGTCTCTCGGATAATCATGGTGAATACCGTGCACTAAAAAGTGTATCTTTTTTCCTGTTACGGATTTTGGATGATAGTGAAATGCCCATCTATGGAATGAGTATTCAAAGATAGTCCATAACAATACACCGACAATGAACAGAAATATCGTGTTCAAAATACCTACTGTTGTTAACGACATATACAGAAATATCAGTGCAAAAGGCACAAAAACTACCACAGGCGTTATAGGATGAATATGCGAGAAATATTCAAGAATAGGATTCTTAAATAATCTTACGGTTTCATCTCTATTGGAAACAAATTTTCCTTTTGATCTTATCAAGCTCATGACTGCAAAATAATAAACTTTAATGAAAAAAATAATTTACAAAATTATCCCTACTCTTTATTTACATTTGATTACGTATAAATACTTAGTCCGGATTTAGAGGTTAATGCCGCCAGATGCCTCTATTCTCTGGCCGTTTATCCAGCCTGCATCATCACCGCATAAAAAGGCTACTATGCCGCCTATATCTTCTGCCGTGCCGACTCTTCCGAGCGCCGTTGCAGTCCCGAGAAATGACTTCACATTCGGATTACTTCGTATTGCTGCATTATTAAAATCGGTTTCTATCGGTCCCGGAGCTACAATGTTAACTGTAATTCCTCTTGCTCCGACTTCCTTAGCTACGTACCTTGTAAGCACTTCCATTGCGCCTTTCATTGTTGCATATATTGAGTAGCCCGGATTTACAAATCGTGTTGTCCCGCTTGAAAGATTTATTATTCTTCCATTATCATTCATCATAGGCAAAGCTTTTTGTGTTAGGAAGTATACTCCTTTAAAATGCACATTCATAAATCTGTCAAAATCCTCTTCCGTCACTTGTGAAAAGGGAATTGTCTGTCCCATGCCGGCATTGTTAATAAGAAAATCGAATCTTTCCGTATTCCATTTTTCGGTTAAAACTTTCTTTACTTCACTTAAAAAACTATCAATCGATTTTATATCTCCTGCATCAAACTGAAACGCATGAGCTTTTCTTCCCTTTGCTTCAATTTCTTTTACCACATCATTTGCTTCATCTTTTTTTGAGAGATAAGTAATGATTACATCATTTCCTTTTTCGGCAAGCCTCAGCGCCATATCTTTTCCAAGTCCTCTGCTGCCGCCTGTTATAAGAGCTATTTTGTTCATAATATATTTAATCCCTTAATTAAATTATTTTAAAAAATTCCCTAAGCCTAAAGTAGAAACGCCCTTTCCGAAAAACCTGATTCCACTTATCTCTCCTTTAGCAGATTTCTCTTATCCCAATCGATGAGATTAAACTTACTCTGCTTAAGTGGAATCCGACTAATGCATCGGAAGGGGCGCCCCTGAACGTTATTGTGTTACTTACTTAAAATTATTTTTTGCTGTTCATTAATTCTTCTAAATCAGTTCTTGCAATAAGGTAATCATAAATTGCCTGAAGATATGCAAGGCGTGACTGGCTTACTTGTAAATTTGCGTCAAGTACATCAATCTGATTCAATACACCGTTCTTAAAACTGACATCTGCAAGCTGAAGTCCTCTTTCAGAAAGTCTTACTGTTTCATAAAGCGAACGGATTCTGTTTCTTGCATCTTCTATTCTTAAAATTACGCTCTGTGCCTGAGTTCTTAGTTTGCTCTTAACATCGCTTATCTGCTCTTCGCTTTTTTTAACTTCTATTAAGCTCTGATGTACTTTGTAATCGTTTTTGAAGAAGTTCAAACTCCATGAAAGACCTAAACCTAAATTGAATGTATTAAAAAATCTGTAACTGCCAAGTGATCTGTTGTCATCTTCATTGGCTGCTAATCCGTACTGCGCAAAACCGTAAAGCTTAGGCAGGTAGTTTGCTTTATCAACTGTTACAAGCTCTTCATTTATAAGTCTGTTTATATCAAGCTGCTTTATTGTAATATTTTCTTTTGCAATTCTGTCCAATAAACTGTTTGTCGTGCCGAACACTTCAAGTGAATCGTATAATAAACTTCCTGCAGCATCATAATCTTCACTTGTCTTTGAACCGATATTGAGTTTTAAATTCTGTCTGCTGAGAAGTAAGTTATTCTGCGAGCTTGAAACAGCAGGAAGAAGATTATCTACCCTTACTCTTGCTCTTAAATAATCGAATTCTGTTGCAACACCGTTTTTGTAGCGTGACTCCACTACTTTTAGATTTGCCTGCGCATTTTCAAGACTGTTCTGATTTACGGTGATTACTTCCTTCGAGAGCAGCACTCCGTAATAAGCCTTCTTTACATTCGATGTAACTTTAATTTCTTTTGCTTCAGTGTTTTTACTTGCAAGGTTAGAATAATACTTTGCAATTGTAATTCCTGAAAAAACCGGAGTACCTAAAATAGGAATCGGCTCCTGCAAATCAAAAGTGTTTGTAATTGCATTATCTGTTCCAAGGAATACCGACTGTCCTGCAAAGCTTAAAACCTGTCTCTTAATATTTCTTGTATATCGTGAGTTAAGGGTTAAGTTAGGAAGCAGATTTTCACTGTATACCTGTGAAACGTATTCGTTAGCCTTTGATTCATCCAGCCTTGCAATATTAAGCTCAGAATTATAGCTCTTTGCCAGAGTTACTGCTTCAGGCAGAGTGATAACTCTGGTCTGTGAAAATCCCGAACTCGCTGCTAAAAAAACGAGTCCGGTTATTATAAATATTTTTATCTTATTCATGATTGATATCTAAATAATTAAAATTGTTAAGTGTTTGCTAATGCTTCTTTTGCTTCTCTTTTCAACGCTCTTTTTTCTTTTCTGCTAGCGAACCAGTCTTTTATTTTATCAACTCTGATGAATATAACAGGAACAACTACAAGTGTTAAGAACATCGAGCTTGTAAGACCACCGACAATTGCGAATGCAAGACCTGATTTCCATTCAGAGCCCGAATCGTGTGAAAGCGCAATCGGCAACATACCAACGACCATCGAAATTGTAGTCATAAGAATCGGTCTCAATCTTGTATCACCTGCTTCAACAATAGCATCATAAGAACTCATCCCGTGAAGCTTTCTGTCATTCGCTCTGTCAACGAGAAGGATAGCGTTCTTTGCTACAAGACCCATCAACATGATCAATCCGAGGATAGAGAATATATTAAGTGTTTTCATTGTCAATGCGAGAGCAAGGAAAGCTCCGATAATAGCTACAGGCAATGAGAACATAACTACCAGCGGATAAATATAAGAATCATAGAGCGCAACCATAATTAAGTACATAAAGATAATAGCTGCAAGCAATGCAAGTCCAAGGCTTGAGAAACCTTCTGCCTGATTTCTTAAATCACCATCGTATCCTATAATAATTTCCGGCGGAAGATTTGCTTTTTTAAGACCTTCCTGAAATGCCGCGCCGATAGTACCTGAAGGAACACCGTTCACCTGTGAATAAACATAGATAGTCGGGTTTCTGTCTTTTCTTGTAAGCTTAGTCGGGCCTGTTGTCTGGTAAATATTTGCAAACTGATTCAACTGAACTGCTCTGCCCTGTGGTGTGAAGAACACCATTGAGTTAAGGTCGCTCATTTTTGTTCTGTTGAATTCATCATAAGCAATTCTTATAGTATATTCTGTATTTGTTTTAACGTCTCTGAACTTTGAATCATCATCACCGGATAACCCTACTCTTAATGCAGTACCAACCTCAGCAATGGAAATTCCGAATGTGGAAAGCTTGTCTCTGTCAATCTCAACTCTTGTTTCCGGCTTACCGTCTTCTGTTGAAAGACGTACGTCAGCAGTACCCGGAATTCTTTTCAGTATATTAAACACTGAATCAGCCGATGATTTTACAACGTTCATATTAGGTCCGCTGACAATAATCTGTACCGGTGTCTGGTTAGCCACACCGAAGATGCCGATTGGGTTAACTCTGATTTTTGCCCCGGGAATGTTCTGTAGTTTCTTCTTAATTTCATTTCCAACCTGGTCAGTTGAAAGCAGCCTCTGCTCTTTCGGAACCAGTGTTACGTTAATTTCCGAAGCGTTATTCGCTGACTGTGAGAAAAGACCTTCAGCCGATGCGCCGACGTTAACAAACGTCTTCTGAACTTCGGGCATTGTACCGATTATATTCTCAATGTTTCTTGTTGTATAGTTTGTATTTTCTAATGTAGTTCCGGGGTCAAGCTCAACTGTAACTGTAAATTCACCTCTATCCGATTGTGTAATAAACTCGCCGCCGATGAATCCTAATGCAGGAAGCAAGAATGAAGCGATGAATAAAATGAATGTTACAAGTAATGTAAGTATCCAGTGTCTTAATGCATATTTCAAAAGACCTTCGTAATGTCTTTTTACTCTGTTGAATAAACTTTCAAATCCTCTTGAGAAAGCATTCATAATACCGGGCTTTCTGATATCCTGCAGTTTGGAAAATCTTGATGCAAGCATCGGAGTAACGGTGAAGGATACAAACAAACTCATTAATGTAGAGGCTACTACTACTAAAGAGAATTCTTTTAAGATGTTACCGATAAGACCGCCAACTAATGTAAGCGGAACGAACACCACAACGTCTACAAGTGTTATCGAGAGAGCAGCAAAGCCGATTTCATTTCTGCCTTTTAAAGCAGCTGAACGTTTCTCTTCGCCTTTTTCAAGGTGGTGATAAATATTTTCAAGAACTACAATCGAGTCATCCACAAGAATACCCACAACAAGCGATAGCCCCAGCAGTGTCATTAAATTAAGCGATAGTCCGAATATATACATAAATATAAATGTCGCAAGCATTGAGCAGGGAATCGCAACCATAACGATTAACGAGTTCCTTAAGCTATGAAGGAATAAAAGCATCACAAGCGCAACAAGTATAACTGCAAGCGCAAGGTCTTTCTTTACAGCGTTAGCTGCATCAAGCGTGAACAGCGACCCGTCCTGCGCTATATCGAATTTAATATCATCCTTAGCGTAATCTTTCTGTATCTTCGGAAGCTCTTCTCTTACTAGTCTGCTCACATCAACTGAATTAGCATCTGTCTGCTTTGATACAAGCACACCGATTGACGTTACTCCGTTCAGTCTGCTAATCTTTGTATACTCAGCCTGTCCGTCTTCTACTTCTGCAATATCGCCAAGCTTTACATCGCCGCCCATTTTTGATTGTCCGACAATCAAATTTCTCATCTCTTCCATCGAAGTAACCTTACCTGCAACACGGACTACATATTGCCTGTCATCGCCTTTTAAGTTACCGGTAGGGAAGTCAACATTGTTTCCTTTTATTGTTCCGACAATTCTCGCAACCGATAGGCCGAAAGACTGTATTTTATCTAAATCAAGATTTACTCTTATTTCTCTTTCATCACCGCCGACAAGCTGAATCTGTCCGACTCCGGGCAGCTTTGCAAGTCTTGTCTGCACCTGGTCTTTCATTAACTGATAAAATTCTCTGGAAGGCATATTGCTTGTAACACCCATTCTGATAACGGGTATTTCATCAATAGCTATCTTCGAGAGTGTCGGTGATTTCGCATCATCAGGAAGCTGTGTGATAACTTCATTCACTTTTCTCTGGACATCCTGCAATGCAATATCAATCTTTGCCGATTGTATAAATTCAATTGTAACAAATGAAACACCTTCCAATGAGGAAGCTGTTACTTTGTTAATTTTTTCAATACCTGATACGGCATCTTCGATAACCTTCGTTACCGAAGTTTCCACTTCATACGGAGAGCTGCCCGGGTAAATAGTTGTAACAACTACTACAGGCGAAGATATCTTCGGCAGAAGCTCGTATTTTAACTGTGCAAATAAAAAGGTCCCCACAAGAGCAATTACCGCGAAGATAACCACTATGAAGGAAGGCCGTTTTATTGATAATTCTGTTAATGTCATTTTCTAAAATTTTATTGTAGATTTCTTCAGTTTCGTTATTGTTACTTTACGATATTTACTTCTAAGCCGTCTTTAAGATTGTTGCCGCCTGTTATTACAAGCTGCTCACCTGCATTCAGTCCCGATGTTACTTCCACATCATTATCGCTTTCAAGTCCTGTTTCAATTTTTCTGTACTGTGCCTTATTGTTTACTATTACATAAACGTGAGCATCTTTTATGCTTCCTACAATTGCTTCTCTTGGTATGGCAAGTCCTGTTCTTCCTTTAATAGTGCTGAAATCTATCTTCGCAAACATACCCGCTTTTAACGGAGTCTTCTTTGAGTTTGAAATCACTATCTCTACAGGATAAGTATGCGCTTCATCACCCTTCGGCGCGATAACGGAAATCTTTCCGTCGAACTGCTCATCAGGATATATATCCGTTGTTACAATTACATTATCACCGACTTTCAGCCTGAACACTTCCGTCTCCGGTACGTTCACTCTTACTTTCAGCTTCGATATATCAACCATGTTTGCAATCACTGTGCCCGGAGCAACGTAGCTGCCGACTTCAACACTCTTTATATTTATTATCCCGCCCATCGGCGCAGTTATTCTTGTATCTTTTACATTTCTGTAAGCTGTATTCAGCGCTAGCTGCGCATTATTGAAAGCAAACAGGTACTGCTCAAGCTGGCTTTGAGTTGCAGCGTCTTCTCTTACAAGCTGCTGATATCTCTCAAGGTCCTGCTTGGCTTTTGCATAATTATTTTCGGCTGTTTCTACAGCAATACTTTTCAGTTCGTTATCAAGTGTTACAAGTGTGCTTCCTTGTCCTTTAAAGTCACCTTCTTTGAAGCTGACGGTGCGTATTCTGCCCGGAACTTCAGATGCAATGTTAACTTCTCTGAAAGGATTTATTGTTCCTACCAAGGTTAATGAATTTTTAATTTCCTTTTCAGAGACAGGAATCACATTCACGGGAATCTTAGTAGAAAAATCATTAGATGTTTTTAGCTTCTCCGCTGCCTTCTTCTTATTGTTCATAAGAGTGAATACCACTGCAGCCATGGCTATAAGTACAACAACTATTACCAGTATTTTTTTCATTTATGTAATGTATTTATTAAAATTTAATTCTGTAAAATTCAATTCTGTAAAATTAATTTTGACTTAGATTTATTTTACCGATTTGGTTCTCGATATTATTTTTTTCTTTTTCGTAAATCTTTTTGCCCTTCTCAGTCAGCATTCCGTTGAGAAGAAGCTCCATTGTATAGTGGAATAATTCTTTTACGTTCAGCTTCGAGTTCATCATGAAGTCAGAGTTCAGTATCGCCTTCACTGAGGAAATCATAACTGCTATGATTATTTCGCTCGGATAATTCTCTATCAGCTTTTCCTTCTTGCCCTGCTCGATAAGTTTTTTCATCGTCTCTTCTATCATCTGTATCTTGAACTTATCCATCTCGCTCCATAGCTGGGGAGTGTGTATCTGAAGGTCTCTGAACCACTTTTCGCTCATGCATGAAAATCTTTCGCGGTTCAGGTTAAGTATCTTTATAAATTTCATTACTACATTATCTTCTGCATTAAGGAAATCTTTTATCTTCCCCGAGTCGCACATCATCTTATCCATTACAATATGCTCAACGAGTTTTTCCTTGCTGGCATAGTACTTATAGATTGTTTTTTTGCTTATCTGGAGTTCACGGGCAAGCTCATCCATAGAGGTTTTATAAAATCCCTCTTTCTGGAATTTCTCCTGTGCATAGCGCAGTATCCTCTCATTATCTTTCGATA
The DNA here is from genome assembly GCA_044226845.1 of Ignavibacteria bacterium. Lineage (GTDB taxonomy): Bacteria > Bacteroidota > Ignavibacteria > Tepidaquicellales > Tepidaquicellaceae > JAFDZO01. Next base: position 107,516 of record JBGAGG010000008.1, on the reverse strand, counting down.
ATTCTACAGGATGTAAATTGTTCATCATATTTTTTAAAATGTAATTGGTGTGTTAAATTGTGTTACGGAACTGATTTTCTAAAGTTTCAACGGAAACTATAATCGTGTATATGGTTTCCAAATTAGAAAGAATGGATTTTAATGTCAAGCACAATAATACTGCGGAAACGAAAAATGGGGAGAGGGTTTCCTCCGAAAAGGAATAATTTTATAGCTAAAAAGCAAAACTTTATAATTAATTTACATACATATTGAAATTACAGTTGATTGTTTTTAAAAAAACTTATAAGTTGAAAATGGAGCGGCACACCTTAAAACATTTTCCCTTATACAATTCTTAAATACCGGGTAAGAGTATTTATGATAAATCATATTTTAGAAAAATTATGAACTGTCATATTTATATCGTACTCAATCTGGTTTTAAATTTCAAACTTTGACAAATGAATAAAATAATACCAATATTATTACTTTTATTCTCATCTAATGTAGATGCTCAGTGGATACAGCAGTCAAGCGGAGTAACAGGTAATCTGCGGGATATTGAATTTATAAATAAGAATACTGGCTGGGCAGTAGGAGACGGAGTAATAATAAAAACAACGAATGCAGGATTGAACTGGATAAGTATTTCTCATCCTGCAATAGGAAAACCATTATTCGGAGTTCATCCTATAGATAGCAATGTTGTTTACGTATGCGGGTGGTTTGAAACTATAATAAAGACAACAGATGGCGGCAACAGCTGGATAGAAATAAGAAACGGACCAATTGGACAGGGGCATAGCTATAATACAATTTGTTTTATAAATGAGAATACAGGGTGGATAACAGGAACAGGTCAGGTAGTTTGGAGAACAACAAATGGAGGAATATCACTGGATTCAACTTATCTTTTTTGGGGAACCTTGAGTGATTTCTATTTTAAAAATTCTTCTACAGGGATATTGTGCGGCGATGGAATTGTTTTTAAAACAACTAATGCAGGATTGAATTGGTTTGAAACAAAAATACCTGTAAAAGGTGCCTTTTCACAATTTAAAAAAATCGGGAAATATAATAATCAATTTATCTGGGTTATAGGAAATGATGCAAGAGTTTTTCGCTCAAATGATTTTTGTGATACGTGGGTTATAATAGACACTATAGAAACACAACCTCCTATACGAGGAGTAAGCTTTGTGAATGAAAATACTGGATATGCCGGGGGTGATTCAGGGAAATTATACAAAACTACTAACGGGGGTTATTCGTGGCGGAGAGAAAACACGGGAACTGATCCCAGGTATTTTGGCTCAATATTTTTTACAAATGATTCTACAGGATTTATTTGCGGCGGTGCCGGTAGACTGATCTACACTGAGCACGGGGGAATGACAAATGTAAATCAAATCTCTTCAGCAATTCCCGATAATTTTGAATTGAAGCAAAATTATCCAAATCCTTTTAATGCACAGACTAATATTGAGTTTTCTGTAAAAGAGAAAGGATATTACAGTCTGGACGTATTTAACTCTCTTGGACAAAAAATTGAAACAACTTTCACCGGATTTAAGACTGAGGGAACGTATCGGATCAACTATAATGCTAACCTTCTTTCTTCAGGTGTATATTTTTATAAACTTTCCTCAGAGAAATTCAGTATTACAAAATCATTTTTATTAATTAAATAAATTTAAGGAGCTGTTATGAAAAGCGGACCATAAAATTAATTACGGGGACAAATATTAGTATAAGTTTAATAATAAAGAGGGCGAAGCTTTCTTAGCCGTTGTTGGTCTTCTGACCAACAACCACAAGGATATGAAATAACCCACCACTCCCTAAATCTCCTGTCAATACCAAAAAAATAATTCTTGTCTATATATAGTAATAGGGAACATCTTCTTTCTACTTAATAAAAATCTTCTTAAATTAATCCTGAGGCATTCTCTGATTATATGATACAGGAAACCCCGGCTTTTTAAAAATCTATTCGTGATTCGTAATTTGAAATTAAGAATCCGACACGATGTCGGAAAATCAAAAATGGAAAGATTGTAAAAACAGTACCGAGGTTTTTAAAATCCGACATGAGTTCTGAAAATCAAAACTAGAAACATTGTAAAAACAATACCGGATTTTCAAAATCCGACAAAAATCCGACGTAGAGAGTAAAAAATTTTAAAAGGTGAAAAAGGTAAAAAGAAATGTGTCAGTAGAAACCCGACTTTTTTCCGACTTTTTTTGAGCACAAAAAAGCCCTTTTCAAATTTCTTCAAAAAGGGCTTTATTTCTCTCTCTTTTACTAATTTATTTAACCAAACTCATTTTCATTGTCTTTGTAAACTCGGGAGTTGAAATTCTATAGTAGTAAATCCCGCTCGGCCTGCTCTTCGCATCCCAGTTAACTGAGTAAGAGCCCGGTTTAAGGCTTTCATTGACAAGCTCTTCAACCATTCTTCCCGTCTGGTCAAAGACCTGAAGGTTTACGTAGCTGCTCTTTAAAATGTCGAACTTTATAGTAGTAGTAGGGTTGAACGGATTCGGGTAGTTCTGATAAACTTTATATGCATCCGGCACCTGAGTTGAGATATTCTGAACCGAAACACCGCCGTTATACGTAGCTATGATATCGGCATTATTACCGACAGCCCATCCGACTTTCGGGTCAGTGAAGTAAATGCCGTTTAGATTATTGATGTTAGGTGTAATTTGCTGTATCCATGTTTCGCCTAAATCATAGGAGACGTAGACAAGTCCGTTCTCTCCGCAAATGTAACCCCAGTATGTACTAAAATTTGTGGTGTAATATATAGGCCAGCTCATTGAGTTGAACATATTGGCATTCATAAAAGTCTGAACAGTCCAGCTTTGCCCGCCGTTAGTGGTCTTGAGTATCTTTGCTCTGTTGCCCTCAGTACCGCCGCCGCATGCCCAGCCTGTCTGCTCGTTTATGAATTTTATATCGTTGATGTATATTCCGTTGATTGTGGTTCCGACTACATTCCAGTTAACGCCCATGTTAGTGGTTTTCAGCAAGGTTGTGTTATCGGATGAGTTTGTTGCAGTTATCCAGCCTGTATTAGTATTGATGAAGCTTATAGCTCTGAAAGTGCCGAGGCGCAAAACGTTCTGATTATCGTAGCTTGTGTAATTTACCCCGACCCCTGCGCCGGCATTAGTTGTTCTGTATATTCTTCCGGTGTTAGCTGAATCAACACGGCTGCCGATTATAAATCCGGTAAAGGCATTTATGAAGTGAACATTTTTAAAGCTAAGAAAATTGATCGTATTATTATACCAGATAGTGCCGCCATTTGTAGTGGACTGAATTACCGCCGATGGTGGAGCACTATTATTTACAAAGCCGCATGCGTAAACATAATTTGTATCGATACCTTTAACTTTCTGCAGATAGTTTTCATAAGAATTTGTAAGCTGCTGAGTCCAGTTATAACCACCGTCAGTAGTTTTGAATATTTTGCCATGCGTACCGCATACCCATCCGGTTTTATAGTTTGCAAAGTAAACGGAGTTATAAGTATAATTTGTATCGTGAGTAGATTGCTGCATCCACATTCCCGGTGTTTGACCGAATGAGATTGAAGATATTGTCAAAAATAAAAACAATAACGCCGATATAGTTAAGTTCCGGAAGTTATTGCAATGTGTATTTTTTATCTTCATATTTGTATAGTTGCTAATATTAAACACTTGGTATATTATTTGAACTTACTTTATGTATAACAAATTTCATACCGTTAAAATTGTATGAAAAATTGAGTTTTGAAAGTTCTTTAAGTATTTTAATTTACAGGATAATTGAAAAAGTAGTGTGGAAACTATTTTTATACGCGAGAATACTACTACATCACTTTTGAATAAACGAAAGTTCAATACTATACTTTTTGATTATTAATATATAACTGAGTTTCAAATTTGCCGTCAGTTTCTATAGGCGGTGCAGTAAATTTTAATTTGCAGGTCGTTAAAAAAACCTTTATTTTGCAGAGTATATGAGACATAAATACCTAAAAATATTTTTTATAATTGCTTTAATATTAACAAACTTAGCAATATTTTCTTCAAGTGTCAATGCACAGTGGTCAATCCCCGGTGATACGGTCGGTGCCTTTGCAATGACATCAATAGGAAATGTTATTATTTCTGCTAAAGCCGGAGTTTCATACAGCACAAATTTTGGTGTTAACTGGACTTATACAGTAACAGGACTTCCTTATGCAAAATGGATGGCAGATTACGCAAGGGGACTTTATACAAAAGGAAATATTGTTTTTTTAGGTATAGATGTAAATGGCACACCTCCCGGCTCAGTTGGTGTCTATAAAAGTCTCGATAGCGGTAAAACCTGGATTCCATCCGCTAATGGAATGATAAACGGAACACTTGTTTCATGTTTCATACAAAAAGACGGGAATATTTTTGCCGGAACTGAGGATGGAGTTTACATGAGCACAAATGACGGAGCAAACTGGTTCAAGCCGTCAACCGTATTGGATGAGCGTGTTATTTCCTGTCTATGTGTTAACGGCAATACACTTTTTGCAGGTATACTCGGCGCAAGCGTTACAACGGGGCTGGGAGTTTACGCTTCTACTAATAACGGCTTAACATGGTATACAGTTAATTACGGTTTTCCGCCGCAGACTACAATTTACTCGATGGTAAATTATAACAGTTACATTTACGGAACGTCAACTGACGGACAGGTTTTCAGGACTACAAATAACGGCACATCATGGATTTTGCTTAACAGCGGAATACCTTCTTTCTACAATCCTGTCTATGCCATTGCAAAATTTAATAATAACCTTTTAGTCGGCTGCAATGACGGTATGTTTCTCAGCACAAATCAGGGTCAGGACTGGTTCGCACAGAATCAGGGAATCAGACCCGGCGCGCAGTTCCAGAGAAATGCAATTGTTCAGTGCGGCAATTATGTCTTTGCTCCGGCCAATATCGGTATACACAGAAGAGATCTGAACCAGGTTTCTATACAAAATATTTCCACTATAGCTTCGCAAAATTATAAGCTTTCACAAAATTATCCAAATCCTTTTAATCCTACGACTAAAATAAGATTCGAGCTTCCGAAATCTTCCTTTGTCTCATTAAAGATATATAACTCATTAGGCAAAGAAGTTGAGGAGCTTGTAAATCAAAAACTCAGTGCAGGTATTTTTGAAAAAACTTTTAATGCATCAAAACTATCATCAGGCGTTTATTTTTATAAGCTAACTACAGATGAATTTGTAGAGACAAAAAAGATGCTGCTGGTGAAGTAGCTTCCGTTTTCATTGCTTCCTTTTTTAATACGAATTAGGGAAAGGCATTTTTATAAAAAAAGCCGTATACATAAAAATGCATACGGCTTTTTTGGCAATCTATATTGTGAACACTATTATTTTTTACCGGACTTGCTCTTATTCATTTTTTTAATTGTCTTTTCTTTAAAGTCTACCAGTGCATCAGCCATTTCCTGCATTTCAGGATCTAAGCCCGGAGAAAATTCCTCAGGTCTTTCAGGTGCCATATCCATAGGGAAACCAACTCTCGGCTCCTTCAATGTTGTGAGTTCTGTTCCGTCATTAGCGGGAGCAGAGCCGGAGTAAATCTTCTCCATTTCAGAACCGTCTAATCTGAAATGATACTGCTCTCTGTGAATGCCTGCATCCATCAATTTTTTACACTCAGGATATTTAGTCGCATCGAATTTCGGAATAGGAAGAACTTTACTCCAGTCAACGCCAAGTGTTTCCAGAGCTTTTGCAAATGCCATCTGATGCGCTTCATCTCTTACTATTAAGAAAGAAACTGTGGCTCTCAGAGTTTTATTATCAGACATCTGATAGATACGGCATTTTTGCAAACGACCTGTAGACTCTAGTACAAGGTTATCCATAAGATCTAAAACGAGATTACCGTGACTGTGCACATATGAACCGCTCCAGGGATTTCCTGCTGCATCAACAGGCAGTGCGCCCTGCGCTCCGACGATAAAATGGTGAGGATTCATTTGTTCCTTTGCCATATCCATCGTCGGTTTTCCGCCCTTGCCGGGTGTCTCAAATTTTTTGCCGTGATATTCAGGCGCTCCGTCTAAAAGTTTTGAAATAGTAGTTGCAATAAGCTCAACATGGCTGATCTCTTCCATACCAACTCCGTGAATCAGATCAAGATAAGGTTTTGCATCTCCTCTGAAGTTAAAGCTTTGAAATAAGTATTGCATCATCGTACGCATTTCGCCGAACTGTCCGCCAAGACCTTCCTGCAATGCATTAGCTGCAGAAGGATCGGGCTGATCAACCGGAATTTCATTTATTAATTTCTGAACGTGATAGTACATGTATTTTATTTAGTTTATAAAAAAAATAATCTCTCGAATAATTATTTTAATTCAGGATGTTTTTTAATCTCAATTTGTATATCAGTTAATAACAACTAACATGCCATTATAAACTATTTAGACTTATCTTATATTATTACAATTTGTTCGAATAGAGTGGATTTCTATACTAATCAAAATTCAGAGATATTTATATTGTGTCAAAGATTGTACTCTGCTGTCAGAACTGTCTAGAATAGATTAACAATTATATTCATTCTTTTTGATTTTATTCTTAATTTACTTTAACCTAAAGAAAAAATTTTACCATGAAAAAGTATATCCTGCCCCTTTTCATTTTATTTTTAACCATATTAAATTTTTCCAATTCTAATGCTCAATGGATATTGCGCAGTCCGTACCCTACTGTAAACGATGTTTATGATTTTCATGCTTTCAATACCAATAACATTATCGGTGTAACATACGGAATAAGCATAGGCGAAACCATGCTTACATTCGATGGAGGCACAACATGGCAGGTGCAGAGCGCATTGCCTGAGCGTCCTTTCAGAAGAGTAACTTTTATTGGTAATCAGACAGGCTATGCAATAGGCGGAGGACCAACGGATAAGCCGCTTAAATCTACAAACGGCGGATTGAACTGGACAGCACTTTCAACTTCAATTGATACTACTAAGTACGGTTTAAAATTCATAGATGCATCAACAGGATGGATGATGGGATTCGGCGGTTTTATACAGAAGACAACTAACGGCGGCGTTACATGGGTATCACAGACAAATCCGGGTGTAACAACAAAAACTATCTGGAGTACTGACGCAACTGATGCAAATATTGTATGGGGAAGTGCAAGCGATAACACAATTATAAAATCGACTAACGGCGGCACAACATTTACATTGCTTCCGACAATTTTCAGACCTTCGACAGATGATTTCCGCTGCATAAAATTTTTACTCACCGGTTCAGGAAATACAGGATTTGTATTAGGCGAGAGGCAAAGAATAGCCCGTACAACAAACGGCGGCGTAACTTGGGATTCAGTTTACGGAAACAATACAGGTTCGATTATTTTATACTCGGTGGATTTTAATCCAACAAATGCAGTCGGGCTTGTAGCAGGCACTGACGGTAAAATTTTAAGAACGACTAATACAGGGCAGACATGGGACATTATAACTACTGCTTTTACAGATGATTTTTTCAGTGTGAAATTTGCGGATAACAATACTGCTTTCATAGGAGGAAAGAGCGGAAGAATATTAAAATCAACAGATGCCGGGCTTACATGGACGGATATAAGTAAAAGAGTTTCTACAGGCGCGCTTAACGGAGTATCGTTTGCAGGTAATTCAGTTGGATTTATTTCCGGCAATTCAGGATTTATTACAAAGACAACAAATGAAGGTTTAACATATTCCATTCAGACATCAGGTGTAACAACACAGCTTGCTAATGTAAAAGCAGTTACTCCCAATGTAGTTTACATTGCCGGATATAACGGTGTAATACTTGCAACTACTAACGGCGGAACTAACTGGATATCACAGTCATCAACTGCAGGAACGAATGATCTGCTTGCAGTAGATTTTTTAAATACAACTACAGGCTTTATCGGCGGGGAAGGCGGAGTAGTTTTGAAAACTACAAATGGCGGAACTAACTGGAATGCTTTAACTCCTCCGGAACCAACTTTTCTGACATGGAGCATGGACTTTTTAAATGAGAATACAGGCTACGTATGTGGAAGCCTTAACGGAAAAGTTTATAAGACAACGAACAGCGGACAGAGCTGGGTACAGCAGGTAAACGATGGAAGTATGATAGGTATGTTTGCAATAGCATTTGCAAATGAGCTGACAGGTTTTGCATCAGGCTCGGCAGGTAAAATGTACTCAACTACAAACGGCGGAACGAACTGGGTGAACAGCGCAAACCTGGGGCAGTCAATCTGGGGAATGGACTTTGCGAATGCGTTGACAGGAATTGCAGTCGGTGGCGGCGGATATACTTTTATGACAACTGACGGTGGAGTAACATGGGCTGCGCCGCCGAGAAGGAGCTTTAATCAATTGAATGCAGTGCATTTTAATGACGACGGAAATTTAGCGTGGGCTGTCGGGAACTTAGGAACAGTGGTTGAGTATGATAATCCTTTAGTAATCGTAACGCAGACAAGTACAGGTGTGCCTGAAAAATTTATCTTGAGTCAGAACTTCCCGAATCCGTTTAATCCTTCTACAAAAATTAATTACGAATTACCAATTTCGAATTACGTTACATTGAAAATTTTTGATATGATGGGAAGGGAAGTATATGAGCTGGTAAATGCAAACCAAAGCGCAGGAAGTTTTTCAGTAACGTTTAATGCATCGAATCTTTCAAGCGGAATTTATTATTATAAATTATCAGCAGGGGAGTTTGTTGAAACAAAGAAGATGCTGCTTGTGAAGTAAGTACTGATTCCCGTGGGAAAAACGATGTTATCTCTATTCGTTTTTTCAGGAAAAATAAGTTTCAGTTATACATTGATAAATCAAGTGTATAAACAATGAAATTTATCAAAAAGTAGTATTTTTTTGGGGAAAGCTTTGAATTAATCTTCCTGCATATATTTTGGAAAATTTTTAAATTTGCTTCGTTGTGTTTAAGAACAACACCAAATTATTTATTAACTAAGACAACTTAAAAAGAAAATCATTCTATGAAAATTATTATTTATCTTTTTTTAGCTTCAGCATTCATTTATGCAGGATGCAAATCAGATGATAATCCTACAACACCAAATACAGGCGAAGTTGAGATGTTCCCAACTGCTATATCTGATTCTATTTCAGGCTCATTCGGAAGCGGCAACGTTTCTTATACCAGGAACATAACTTCCAGTTCTATGAATTTTACAGATAGAGATAGTACACGTATTGTATTTTCCTATAAAGCTGCAAGCAACACAAATGATACATTAGTGTATATCAATGCAGCAGGCGATACAAGACTCTATACATTAAGAGATGCATCACCAACAAATACTTATAAATCAATAAATGTAACTGTGCCTTCAATAAAAGTTAATGCTCAGTTCTACCTTACTATAAAAGCCAGTACTGCAGGAGGTGTAATACCTTATATTGCAATTAAAGATTTCAAGATGTACAAAAAATAATTTCTATTATCTAAACCTTCCCGAAATTTCGGGAAGGTTTTTCTTAAAGACTTTATAAATTCTATTACCTCTTTCCGATAAATTCCTGACTTCTTAATGAAACAACCGAACTTCGCCCGGTCATATCATGAATAGATTTTATAACATCAATTGTTAATAAAACATATCTTTGAACTGACTTGAAATAATGGTATAGGAATTGATATAATACACTACATAGAGTTATAATTAAACATTTATAATATTTAACCAATACAAACCCCATGCAAAAAATACTACATTTTATCGGCCTGTTTTGCTTTATGCTGATATCTTCTTATACTTTTTCACAATCTGTATCTCCTGTTATAGAAAATGTAACAAACTACGGAAACGGATTTTATTATATCTCTTACGGGTATAATAACACCGGAGCAGCTGTAAATATTCCGGTAAACGCAGGATCAGGAGTAAAAAACTTTTTCAAACCGGGAGATATAAACAGAGGCCAACCGACATCTTATCTCGCAGGAAGACAGATAGCAGTTTGGGGACTTTGGGTTAATTATGGTAATTCCTTCACATGGAATCTCACTGGAAGAACTGCTACAAACTCTACGAAAAATATAACGGCATCGATAACAGACGGAGCAACAGTAATGCCTCCTGTTGGAACAAATGTAACTTACACAATTAAATATGCAAATAATGAAACATCGGGACTTTCAAACGGAAGACTGATAGATTCCATTCCAGAAGGCACTCAGTTTGTATCAGCAACAGGCGGGGGAACTGCTTCCGGCAGAGTTGTTACCTGGAACATAGGTTCAATGAACGGTCAAACGGGCGGCAGTGTAACAGTTACAATAAAAGTAATTGCTATAGATGCTGCGGTAGGATATAAATCTGTTGTTTATTTTTCAGGACAATTCAACGGTGCAAATTTTAGAGGATACGGATATGATGAAAACATAGGAAACCCTACAAGAACTACTGATAGCTCATACATAGCTGCATTTGAAGATTTAAAAGGAAGCGGTTGGAATGATTGGGACGTTAATGATTTTGTTGTAGGAATAAGAGAGAGAATAACGTTTAACAATTCAAATGAAATTTCACAAATAGTTTTTGATTACGAAGCATTGGCAAGAGGCTCTGCATTCGTAAACGGATTTTATCATAATTTAAAAATTCCGGGAAATTCTACAGCTACATTAGTTGTAAGAGATTCTAACGGAGTACCGGTACCCGGATTAGGATATACAAATGTTAATTTCACAGACGGTGTTGAAGCGAAAGTATTTCCTAATACTTACAATGCGCTTCCTCCCCAGTCAGGAAGAACTTTTACAAATGTTGAAACTCAGCAGATAGGTGTTGTAAAAGGGTATACTGCAACATTGACAATTAATACTGATCCTAATTCAGTAAACTCGACGAACTATACAAGGGCAAACTCAAGACCATTTTTGATAAACCAACTCAACAAACAAATTGATATTGCATCAATAGCAGGTACATTAGGGAACACTCAAAACGTTGATAATAATGTTGATGCAGGCACAGTTCTTTACGGTTACTTTTTAGATTTAGCATACAGGCTTCCATACAATTGGAAATGGCCTCTTGAAGGTCCGCCAAGCGCGATCTGGAGATCATTTCCGAATTTTAATAATTACATATTAAGCTCACGCACAACAAATACTGACTGGTATAATTTTCCCGACCTTGCAAAAGTATGGACAAGAAGAAACGTTACTACAGATAATATTGCTTTCACCGGTGAAAAAAATAACAATTCGGTCTTAAAGAGATTACAAAATTTAAGTTATTCAACAGATGAATTGATTTTTTTAGATTCCGCAGGAAGCTTTTTCTCATCACCTAAATTAGCAGATATAGATAACGATAATAAACTAGAAATTTTAATAGGTTCATACGATAGTAAATTTCATGCATACAAAACAAATGGCACTGAAGTAAGCGGTTTCCCAGTAACAACAGGCGGACTTATCCGCTCAACAGCGGCTGTTTATTTAAATCCTAACGGAAGCAGAGTAATAGCATTCGGTTCGGACGACGGTAAGCTATATGCAGTTGATAAAAACGGAGCAAACTTACCGGGCTTCCCGAAACAAACACCAAAGGCAATTAAATCTTCTCCGATGATTGTTGACTTGAACAATGACGGACAAAAAGAGATAGTGGTACTTTCCGGTGACGGCAAGATGTATGCATATTCATTCAGCGGAGCAGCATTAACAGGTTTTCCTGTTCAGGTGCAGAACACAGAAGATAACTTTGGAAATATTATTATAATGCCTTCTCCTGCAGCGGTTGATTTAGACGGCAACGGAACAAGAGAAATTGTAATAGGAACATTAGATAAATCACTAAAAGTATTAAACTCAGACGGAAGCGTAAGATTCACCAAAACATTAGACAGCGCAGTATATTCATCACCTTTAATTGCAAAGATAAACAGTTCAACATACAGAATAATTGTAACAACTGCATCAGGAACAATTTACATCTATGATAACAGTGGTAACTTAGTTACATCAAGAAATATGGGTTCAGGATTTGTTTCATCACCTGTACTAGCAGACTTAGATAAGAGCGGAACACCGCAGTTAATGGCTGCAACAATAGACGGAGTTGTTTACAAACTTAATGCAGTAACGCTTGCAACAATATGGGAGCTTCCTACAGGACAGCAGATCTACTCTTCACCCGTAATAGCAGATATAGACGGTGACAATTATTTAGATATGGTGTATGGAGGTCAAAGCGGATTTTTGCTGCCTCTTACAAGACAAGGTGCATTGGTTGATTCGCTTACAATGGCTGCAGTTGAGCCTTTCGATAGCTGGATAATTTCTACTTGCGCAGTCGGAGATATTGATAAAGACGGCAAAGTTGATTTAGTTGCAGCATCAATGGATAAAAGGATAAAAGCGTTCAGCCTGCCTGCTACCGATGTTAACTCAAAAGTATGGTGGGGTTCATTCGGTAATGACTTAGGTAATACAAGAGTAGGGGATTCATTAACATCGGTTGGAATAGTAAACAATAACTCAGTTGCAGATAAATATTCATTAGGTCAGAATTATCCGAATCCTTTTAATCCTTCTACAAAGATTTCGTTCAGCATTCTGAAGAATGAATTTGTGAGCATAAAAGTATTTGATATTTCAGGAAAAGAAATCGCTCAGTTAGTCAATAATGAAATGAAAGCCGGAAGTTATGAATACACTTTTAACGGCAGCAGTTTACCAAGCGGAGTATATTTCTATAGGATAAGCACTCCGAACTTTACAGAAACAAGAAAAATGACTTTGGTTAAATAAAAATAGAGAAATATTTGTAACTCTTCTCAAATCCCTCAGTGATTGATTTCATTGAGGGATTTTTTTATAAAATAACTAAAATATGTAGTATTAGAGTGAATTTCAGCAAAATAGAATAGTTTCAAAACTACACTAAATTTTTTAGAAAACGACATTGAATATTAATAATATTGTAAAAACAATGTTTGGCTGGGATTTATAAATGGCACAGCAATTGAACTAAGGGGGGTAAAATCGATAAAAAATTTAACCAAAATATTTAACCAAAAATGAAAAAAAATATTCTAACAATCTGCTTTATCTTACTCTCTGCTTATGCTTTCGGACAGTCAGTATCGCCAATAATTGAAAATGTTACAAACTATGGAAATGGAAATTATGTAGTATTTTACGGATATAATAACACATCCGGTTCAATTGTAAATATACCTGTTAATAACGGAACGGGAACAAAAAACTTCTTCTATCCTGGCGTTATAAATAGAGGTCAGCTTACTACTTTTCAAATGGGACGTCAGATTTCGGTATGGAGTATGCCAGTTGCTTACGGCACTTCTTTAACCTGGAACTTAACAGGAAGAACTGCGACTTATGCAACAAAAAATATTACAACAGAAATATCAGACGGTTCAACAGTAATGCCTTCACCGGGCTCACAAGTTACATATACAATTAAATATTCCAATAATGAAGGTTCTGGTTTATCTAATGGAAGATTAGTTGATACAATACCTGCCGGAACATCATTCGTTTCAGCAACAGGCGGCGGAGTTGCATCAGGCAACGTAGTTAGCTGGAATATAGGTTCAGTTTCCCCGCAGTCAAACGGTTCTGTAACTGTTACATTACTAGTTACTGCTGTGCAATCAGCGCCATTAACATATCGTTCAGTTGTATACTTTTCCGGTCAATTCAGCGGCGCAAACTACAGAGCTTTTGGAGCAGATGAAAATATAAGCAATCCAACCAGAACAACAGACAGTTCATATATTGTTGCATTTGAAGATTTAAAGAATAGCGGATGGAATGACTGGGATGTTAATGACTTTGTTGCAGGTATGAGAGAAAGAGTTACATTCGACGGTTCAAATAAGATTACACAAATAGTTTTTGATTACGAAGCATTGGCAAGAGGCTCGGCATTCGTAAATAAATTTCATCACTTTATAAAACTTGCAGGAAATTCAACAGCAACATTAGTTGTAAAGGATTCAAACGGAGTTGTTCTTCCTTCTTTAGGATTTACAAACAGGGCTTTTTCAGGAAATATAAACACAGCGATTTTTCCAAATACGTACAACGCGCTTCCCCCAAGAACAGGTGCATTTACAAACGTTGAAATTTCACAACCCGGCGTTGTAAAAGGCTATACAGCAACCCTTACAATCAATACTGACGGAACATCAAATACATCAGCAAACTATTTAAGAAACAACTCACAGCCTTATTTGATAAATGAGCTGAACAAACAAATAAACATTGCTTCATTAGCAGGAACATTAGGGAATACTCAGAACGTAGATAACATCGGTAGTCAATCATCAGTTCTTTACGGTTACTTTCTTGATTTAGGTTACAGACTTCCTTATGACTGGAAATGGTCTTTAGAAGTCACTGCCATATGGAACTCTTTCCCGCAATTCGATGACTATATTTTAAGCGGACGCACAACAAATACGACATGGTACAATACACCTGACTTAAGCAAAGTATGGACAAGAAGAGTTGTAGCTGATAACTTTCCATTCACAGGTGAACCTGCTATGAACGTAGCGCCTAAAACAGAAACATCAAAAAATGGTGTAAACAAAATCGGAACAGCTGATAAATTTGCCTTAAACCAAAATTATCCGAATCCTTTTAACCCAACAACAAAAATATCATTCAGCCTTCCTAAAGGTGAATTTGTAACGGTTAAAATATTTGATATCTCAGGTAAAGAAATTTCAGAATTAGTTAACGGCCAGCTTAATGCAGGAACCTATGAATATCAGTTCAACGGCAGCAGCTTATCGAGCGGAGTTTACTTCTATCAGATAAAAACTACAAACTTCTCTGAAATAAAGAAAATGACTTTGGTTAAATAAAATGAAATAGAGATAGTAATATTTCTTCTCAGTCCCGCAGGTGTATAGTTTCACCGCGGGATTTTTTTTTTAAAAAATAAAAAATTAAGGTAAGAAAAATGCCTGACCGGTTTTAAATAAAGTCAGGTCTCTAAAAAAATGTTATTCATATTTCTAAAATTATTCTTCATCATTTAAAATCTCTCTGCCAATCACAGCTTCAATTAAACCATGGGGTTCGTCAGTCGGAACAAAAATCTCATTTTTATTTTCCATACCGAACACTCCAAGGTTTATTAATAAGCAATGTTTATTAGGCATTGAGAATGCGATTTCATCAATATCATCGCAGCTTTCAAGCAGGACTTTTCCAATTTCGTAAATTGTATGCTGAACTGATAAGCTCTGATGATTTGCAAAAACTTCCAGTATAGTTTGACGCGCTTTATTATAATTCGAATTATAATCTATATTTTCATCGCGCACATAGTCCCATGTTGCCTTTACGCTCGTTTCAAAAATTCTGTCTCTTGTTTCCGGCAGAGTTGTATATTGCTCCCTTTTAAATCCCCAGAATTCAGAACCTGTGGTTTTCATTATTAGTAAATCGAGAATTCCCGAGCTGACATAGACATCATCGGCAGTTCTTTCAACAAGGCATGTACGCTTTTCATTTCCGCCGCTGACGAATGAGTGATTATGCGGAGTACCATCTACTGATATTCTGTCCCAGAGAGATTGAATGATTTCAATAGATACATGGTCAACATTATCGTTGTTCTTTAAGAAATGTTCTGAAAGAAAAAGAGCAAATTCTTCTATTGAGTTAACATCATGTTCTTTTGCTAAAGCGTAAACAGTATTTTTCATAGCATCGGTTGATAGAAGCCCGGTATTATCTCCGTCAGAGTGAACAGTATCAAAATTGCCTTCGAGCTGAACGTTTACAAGAAACTCTTTCATATCATGATATTCGCCGTCACGTTTTACTTTAGTGACACGGACTTTTGACTTTCCGTAGTTGCTTTGAATTAATTCTATTTTCATATTAAGATTTAAATTTTCTATCTAAGTTTTGTAATATAGCGTTTGTAAACTTTTATAGTAATCCTTTTTTGAAAATATTGGATTATATTAGTCCGATATAAATTTCTTCACTATAGTTTTATTCTCTTACAAAAAAGTTTAGTTATTCGTAAATTGAGACTCATGCAATCAATAAAAAGCAAGAGAGTTCTAATAAACGGTGAATTAATTCCCGCATCAATTTTGATTGATAAGGGTAAGATTACAGGTGTAAAAAGTTATAGTGAGGAAGCAGATGACTTTGGTGAATTTGTTATAATGCCCGGAGTGGTTGACACACATGTTCATATTAACGAGCCCGGGCGAACGGAATGGGAAGGCTTTGAAACTGCAACTAAGTCAGCAGCTGCCGGAGGAATAACAACACTTGTTGACATGCCGCTGAACAGTTCTCCCGTAACTACATCAAAGAAAAATTTTGATAAAAAGCTTGAAGCAGCCAAAGGGAAGCTATGGGTCGATTGCGGATTTTATGGCGGAGCAGTAAGTGATAACCTAAATGAACTGAAAGAACTGTGCGGCTCAGGTGTGCTTGGAATTAAATCATTTATGATAGATTCGGGACTTGATGAATTTAAGTATGTAAGTGAAAGTGACTTAAGAAATGTTCTGAATGTAATGAAAGATTTTAATTTGCCGCTGCTAGTGCATGCAGAAATTTTTACTGATAGTAAGAAAGGCGTTGCGAATTCTTTCTCAGATTTTGTAAAGTACAGACCGCATGAAATGGAAGATGAGGCAATTAAGATTTTAATAAAGCTGTGCAAAGAATTTAATACACACATACATATTGTTCACTTATCATCAGCTGATTCGTTGGAGCAGATAAGGAAAGCTAAGAGCGAAGGCTTAAACTTAACAGTGGAAACCTGTCCACATTATTTATTTTTCAACGGCGAGGATATTCCGCTGGATGATTCACGTTTCAAATGCACTCCTCCCATAAGAAGTAAAGAAAATAACGAAAAGCTTTGGGAAGCGCTTGAAGACGGAACAATAGATATGATTGCAAGCGACCATTCACCTTGTACACATGATCTCAAAGCAAAAATTTTCTCAGATGCATGGGGAGGAATTGCTTCTTTGCAGGTTTCATTTCCCGCCGTCTGGACTAAAGCAAAGGAAAGAGAAATAAGTTTAGAGAGAGTTTCAAAATGGATGAGCAGGAATACTGCAAAGCTCGTTGGCTTGGATAAATACATAGGTACAATAGAAGAAGGCAAGTATGCTGACTTTACGATTTTTAATCCTGAAGAAAGCTTTTTTGTAGAGCCGGATTCGCTGCATCACAAAAATAAAATTTCGGCATATCACCATGAAAAGCTGTTCGGGAAAGTCCATACGGTTTTTCTTAATGGTGGAAAAATATTTGATGAAGGAAAATTTTCTCCTGAACCAAAAGGTAAAATAATTTTAAGAATTAATTAATGAATATAACTACATCTTCAGCATTTGCAGGATTGACAGAACTTGCTTCGGAAAAAGTAAACGGAAAAGTTTTATACTGCACCGATGATTTTTTTGCAGAGAAAGAAAATCTATTGAAAGTAAAGCCGGCTATATTTTTACCGGATGAATATACAGATCACGGTAAATGGATGGACGGTTGGGAATCACGACGCAAAAGAGTTGAAGGTTATGACTGGGCTGTTATCCGCCTTGGCATACCCGGCTATGTAAAAGGTGTTGATATAGATACGGCATTTTTCACAGGCAATCATCCGCCATACGCATCGGTATGGGGAGCAAAGCTTGAGGATGGCGCAGATGAAGATTCTTTGTACAAAGAGAAAATGGAATGGACTGAGATTGTTCCTAAGGCTTCCTTAAATCCGGGTTCGCAAAATTTATTTTCAACAATAAATAATCTTGATTACTTTACTCATTTGCGATTGAATATTTTTCCTGACGGCGGAGTTGCGCGGTTCAGGGTTTATGGAGACGTTTATAAAAAATGGAAAGAGAATTATAACGGTGAATTGATTGACTTAGCGGGACTTGTAAACGGCGGGAAAGTTATAATCTGTAACGATATGTATTTCGGCTCGAAAGATAATTTGAATTCACCTACAAAAAGCATGTATATGGGTGACGGATGGGAAACGAAACGAAAGAGAATCCCGGGATATGACTGGTGTATATTAAAATTAGCAGAGCCGGGCAGTATTCAAAAAATAATGGTTGATACGGCGCACTTCAAAGGAAACTATCCTGACACCTGTTCAATAGAAGGAGTAAACTTGCCGCATCTTGAGGATTATAGAGTGACGGACACCATGATTCAATGGAAAGAAATTTTGCCAAAAGTAAAACTTCAGGCAGATACTGAGCATTTTTTTGAAGAGGAAATTGTGAGCAAAGAAATTTTTACGCATGTAAAACTGAATATTTTTCCTGACGGCGGAGTGAGCAGATTAAGAATTTACGGTATAATTTAATTTACGGTTTAAAATTTAGTTAGACTTCAAAAAATTAATGAATAAGAAAGAATTAAAAGAAAATTTATATAACTGCTGCGGAAGCGTTAACTGGGTGAATGAATTTGCCCTGCACTTTCCTTTTGACAGCAAAGAAAAGATGTTTGAGAAAGCAGAAGAGATATGGTTTAGTCTTAATAGAAAAGACTGGCTTGAGGCATTTAAACAGCATCCGAAAATTGGTGACTTAGCATCGCTTGAAAAGAAGTTTGGCAGCACGAAAGATTTTACTACGAAGGAACAATCATCAGTAAGCGCAGCATCAAAGGAAACGCTTACAGAACTTAAAAAATATAATGAGTGGTATGAAAAAGATTTTGGGTTTATATTCATAGTATGTGCCACAGGTAAAACGGCAGATGAAATGCTGGGATTAATAAAAAAAAGAATAAAAAATAACTACGAAGAAGAACTAAAAATTGCAATGGGGGAACAAAACAAAATTACAAAATTAAGACTGGAGAAATTATTTTGAGTCAGTTAACAACTCACATTTTAGATATATCAATCGGCATGCCTGCAAAGGATGTTCCCGCAACGTTAAAGTTTTTACAGAATGAATTTCAGTGGGTAGACCTTGCTGAAGGGAAAACAGATTCAGACGGCAGAATAAAAAACTTGTTAGGCGATGATGTTCAAATGGAGCATGGAACGTATAAATTAATTTTCAATACCGGTGAGTATTTTGAGCGGGAAGGAATTGATTCGTTTTACCCTGTAGTAGAAGTAATTTTTAGAATAGATTCAGATGCGCATTATCATGTACCATTATTATTAAGTCCTTATGGATTTTCAACATACAGAGGCAGCTAAAATAAATTTTAAATCTATCATAAGAACTATATGAAATTAAGTTTATCGGATAAAAGTCTGGAAGATGTTTATAAAACAATTTCCAAAGGAAACAAAGAATATAAAAAAATATATCCCGGAGAGTCGATTGAACGGCAGCCTGTTACAACGGTTTACGGCGGAGCACAGCTGTTTAAATCCAATACAACTGTAAGAATAGGTGAACTTGGATTAAAAGCATTCAGAGAGTTCATTCCAAATGCACATGTACTTGCAAACATACTTGGCTGGAAACAGAAAGATGAACTCAATGAAATTATTTATAACAAAATCGAAGAGAAACTTGGACGAGAAGGAGTTGAAGATTTCAGAATTGATTTCGAAGACGGATTTGGTATACGTCCCGATGCAGAAGAAGATGAAACTGCTGTGAACTGTGCAAATGAAACATGGAAGGGAATGCAGGAAAATACACTCTCTCCCTTCATAGGTATAAGAATAAAAACTTTATCTGATGAGTTAAAATACAGAGCATTAAGAACTCTTGATATTTATATTTCAACACTGGCAAATCTTTCAGGCGGAGAGCTTCCCGATAATTTTGTAGTTACACTTCCTAAAATTACCCATGAAAAACAGGTTGAAGCATTTATCGAAGCATTGGAAATTCTAGAAAAGAAATTGAAGATGCGTAAAGGAAAAATTAAAATGGAGCTGATGGTAGAAACACCGCAATCTATTTTTGGTGCGGATGGAAAAGCTTCATTGCTTGGATTTGTAAAAGCATGCAAAGGCAGATGTAAAGCAGCGCATTTTGGTGTTTATGATTACACCGCCTCTATGGATATAACAGCGAGGCTTCAGGCAATGGACCATACAGTTTGTGATTTTGCAAGGCATGTTATGAAAGTTACACTGGCAGGAACAGGAGTCTGGCTATCTGACGGCGCAACAAATGTAATGCCTGTCGGTCCGCACAGAGGAGAAATTTCTGAAGAGCAAAGACAGGAAAATATCGATACGGTAAATAAAGCATGGAAGCTTGGCTACGACCATATTATGCATTCATTGAATCAGGGATTTTATCAGGGATGGGATTTGCATCCGGCGCAATTACCGATACGTTATGCAGCATGTTATAAATTTTTCTTAGACGGACTTGATTCGGCTTCAGTAAGATTGAAAAACTTTATTGAGAAAGCTGCTCAGGCAACACTTGTTGGAGATATTTTTGATGATGCTGCTACTGGACAAGGTTTATTGAATTATTTTTTAAGGGCATTAAACTGCGGTGCAATAAGCGAAGACGAGATTGCAAAAACAGGGTTGACTTTGGAAGAAGTTCGCGGCAGATCATTTTTAAAAATTCTTGACGGCAGAAAAAAAGGATTAAACGGCTAAATTCTGATTAAGATAAAATATTTCTTATCTAAAACCTTGTTTTCATTTGAATAGCAAGGTTTTTTCATTTATATATAAACCTTCAAAAATGTTAGGTTTTTGTTAGGATTTCTTTTAGTTTTATTCTAATCATTATTAAACAAAATTTAACCTAAAAAAACAAACCTATGGAAAAAAAATACACACTTTTTTTCGTAATATTAATGCTGTGCATTTTTACAGGAACATCTTTTTCTCAAAATATTCCTGTAAAAATTACACCTATGAGTCTTGGTAATTCACCCAAGCTCACAACAACTAATAATAACGGCTCAAATTTAGATGCAATGAACGTAACAGTTTTACCATCTAATGGTTCAACTTCAGGTAACGGTAGAGCACCACAAGGGTCAAGAAGATTTATTAA
Organism: Ignavibacteria bacterium; assembly: GCA_044226845.1. Classification (GTDB taxonomy): domain Bacteria; phylum Bacteroidota; class Ignavibacteria; order Tepidaquicellales; family Tepidaquicellaceae; genus JAFDZO01. The sequence continues at coordinate 86,444 of JBGAGG010000008.1, read as the reverse complement.
CGGTAAATATTTGATTTCCGGTTCAGAAATGACTACTTCAGGTTTTGGTGCAAATGCTTTAACATCGATTGGCTGGTCTTGGAACGTTGCCAGTGGTATTGCCCAATCAGTAGGAACAACAGGCAGACTAAAAGTTTATGTAAAAGATACATCAGCAACTGCTCTTACAATGGGAAGCACTTTTATTGATACAAACGGCACGACAGGTTTCACGAAAATTATTGAAGGGACAATAAGCATACCGGCGCAGTCCACAGCTTTCTATATTGATGTTCCAGTGGGCGGTACCGGAACTTCAACATTTACCCCCACACCGGGTAATGGAGTATTAGTAATCTTTGTTTATACAACTTTAGACCCGACATTAGCAACAGGAAATCCGACTGTCTATTGTAATACGGCTTTGGCAGGTAATGTTATGTTAACTTTTCAGTCAAATGCTGTTACTCCAGTAAATGGTCAAACTGGTGCAACCACAACTTTCAGACCTGAAACAAGATTCGGTAATGCATTAAATGACGTAGTTGCAATTACTCAAACTTATACTTATGGTAAAGTACCAAGACCATTCGGTGTTCCTTTTAATATTTCTACTCTAGTAAAAAATAATTCAGCATCTCCAATTACTTTCGATGTAAATATTTCAATAAAAGATTCTGCAACAGGTACAGTCAGATATTCTAATGTTGCAACAGTAACGGGATTAGCCTCAAATACATCTCAGGAAGTTTTCTTTAATGACTTTACACCTACGTTAAGTGAAAATGATTCTATTATTGTGGATATTGCTCAGCAGCCGGGAGAAGATGTTATATCAAATAATAGGAGTGCAAAAATTACCAGGATTAATTCAAATACTTATGGATACGGACAAAAGTTTACTCCTGATGGTGGTGTAGGATTTACAGGGGCATCAGGTGACTTTGTTGCAAGATTTAAAACTAATTCTCCAAATTCAATCAATCAAATAGATGTAAACTTTTCAACCGGCGGTCAGCCATTTCAGGTAGGTATTTGGGATGCTACGGGACCAGGCGGAACACCAGGAACAAATTTATATACATCATCGTCATTAACTTCTGCAGCGGGTGCTTATACTGTTTTAGTTGATCCTCCTGTATCAGTTAGTGGTGATTTCTTTGTTGGTGTAAGACAAACAGGTATTGTGAACGTAAGTTTTTCATATCAAAGTGAAACACCAATAAGAGACAGTACATTCTATTATACAAGTCCTACAGGCGGTACTTCATGGACAGACTTTTCACCGGCAAATGCATTCAGATTTATGATTGAGCCGAAGTTTGCCCTTAATAACGATGTTGGTACTTCAGCGGTTAATCAAAGCGGAACAACTTATTTCACATCAGGCACCACAGCAATTCCAATGACAGGCTCTGTCTCAAATTATGGTTTATCTACAAATTCTTTCAATGTTGTAAGAAAAATTTACGATAATACAAATACATTGGTATATAACAATTCTGTTTCTATTTCAAATCTTGCTTCTAACGGAACAGCTGTAACTACATTCCCTGATTTCACCGGATTTGTATCAGGTACTGCTTATACAATTGCTGATTCAACTGAATTAGGCGGAGACCAAAGCAATACAAACGATAAACTTACAAAATCATTTACACCTATAATTGCTAAAAATGTATGTTTGCTTTATACAGATGCAGCAAGCCGTGATTCTCTCACAAATCAGTTAAACAACGGCGGTTACACAGGAATGTTTGATGTTGTTGACGGTGCAACTTTTACAAACTCATTCAGAGCATGGAGAAGTGTTTATTATTTGTTGGCTTCATCCGGAACCTGGACTGCAGTTGTAAGAGATTCATTAAAAGCTTTCTTGGATAATTCAACAGCTCCTAATAAAAAATCTTTAGCAATATTCGGTAATGATTTAGGATATAATAATGATCCTATTAGAAATGTCTCAGCTACTGCTGCTGATACATTATTCTACAGACAATATTTACGTGCAACTTATGTTTCCGATGATTGGGGAACTTCTGTTTTGGGATCAGGCGACAAAATCTACGGTGCACCCGGTTCACCATTTGCAGGTATTTCAGGTGACTCAGTAGCAGATCCATTCCCTGATATGGTACAGGCAGCAACATGGTACGGCGGTGCAGCAGCATTTTTACCATTAACAACTACAACAGGTGATTCATCTGCAGCAGTATATTACATTGGTGCTAATTACAATGTTTTTTATGGTACAAATGTTTATGCAAACTATAGAACGAAAGCAGCAACAGTTGATTCACCGATAGAAATTTTTGACGTGATTGCAAGTTTCATTAACAACAATGGTGGTTTAGTACCGGTTGAGTTATCTTCTTTCACAGCAAATTCTGTAAGAAACGAAGTTACATTAAACTGGAGAACAGTATCTGAGTTAAACAATTCAGGTTTTGAAATTGAAAGAGCTGTAAATGGAACAACTAACTGGTCTAAAGTTGGTTTTGTTTCAGGTAACGGTACTACAAATTCAGAAATGTCATATACCTTTAAAGATGCAGGTTTAGCAAAAGGAACATATGGCTACAGATTGAAACAAATTGATTTCAATGGTAACTACAAATATTATCAATTATCAGGATTAGTAAGTGTTGGTGTTCCGAATAAATTTGAGCTTGCTCAGAATTATCCGAACCCATTCAATCCTGCAACAAAGATAAGTTATGATATTCCATTCGATAGTAAAGTTGCAATTAAAATATTTGATGTTACAGGTAGAGAAGTTGCTTCACTTGTAAATCAAGTACAGGTTGCAGGTTACTACACAATAAACTTTAACGCTTCAAGTCTTTCAAGCGGTGTTTATTTCTACCAAATCAATGCAGATGGTGGAAACCAAAATTTTGTAAAGACATTGAAAATGATGTTGATTAAATAATCATAACAAACTTTTCTTTTCAATCCGGCAGGCTTCATTGTCTGCCGGATTTTTTTTATCTCCCAAATATAATTTCTTCTTTTACCTATTCCTTTTATATTTAATTTCTTCAATTTTAAACTAACCGCTTATGAAATATCTTTTCATATTAATAGTATCACTTCTCCTTGTTAAACCTCTTATTGCTTACAATTCAGTTTCAGCACAAAGAACGTTTGATTTAAAAGAAAGAAACGATAAGGTCGTTGTTGTTTTAAATCAATACGGAAGTTCAAGAATTTCTGTTGAAAATGAATTAAAAAATCTGGTAAGCAAAGAAGATGAAGTTAAAGAGGCAATAAATAATATTTATACAATTAATTTCAAAGGAATAGGAAGTGAGCTTAAAATGCGAAGTGCAATAGCAAAATTATCCTCACGAAATGATTTAATAAAGTTTGCAGCACCAGTATATCACGGCTCTTCCTCCGATATTACTGTAGTTTGTGCAGATGAATTTATAGTTAGATTAAAGAATATAAGTGACAAAGCAAAGATTGATTTTTTAAATGAAAAAAATGGAGTTACCATTTTAGGCAATGTAACTGATGAAAAGGGATTTTATTTAAAAACGAAAAACGGAGTTTCAAAATCGTCTATTGTGCTTTCAGATGAATATTTTCAGTCAGGACTATTTGAATATTGTGAGCCGAATTTTATTTATCCTGAAGGCAGTACGCTATGCTTTAATCCTAATGATACAAGATTCGGCGGACAATGGAATCTGAATAATACAGGACAGACTGTAAAAAGCAGTTCCAGCTCCAACGGAGATGTAACTACTTTCAATGGTTTAGCCGGTTCTGACATGAACTTGCCTGAAGCTTGGGATTATACAACAGGTTCAGCTTCTGTTGAAGTCGCAATATTTGATACAGGTATAGATTCCACTCATCCGGATTTTGCCGGGAATGTTTTAACAGGATATGATGCTGTGATTGACTCTTACGGAGTACCGTTAGATTCTATTTCTTTCGGACACGGCACTAACTGCGCAGGAATTATTGGTGCAGTAACAAATAATAACTTAGGTGTCTCAGGAATTGCAAGCGGCTGCAAGATCCGTTCTTATAAAATTTTCACAAGTTCAGGTACTACTACTACAATAATTCAAGCGAGAGCATTTGATACGGCAAGAGTGAATGGTATATCTATAATAAGCTGCAGCTGGGATGCTGAAGCAGATGTTACACTTACCACTGCGATTAATAATTGCGCAACGAGCGGTAGAGGAGGACTTGGAGCAATAATATTTTTTGCATCCGGAAATGAAGGAAGAAATGCTCCGGCATATCCTTCGTATTTACCTAATGTAGTCAGTGTCGGTTCATCAACTCCATACGACCAGTTAAAATCACCGGGTACAGGAAATCAGTTCAGAGTCGGCAGCAACTTCGGAGAGGATGCTAACGGAGATGTTGATTGCGTTGCACCCTCTATTGTTCCGACAATAGATATACAGGGTACAGGCGGAGATAATGATTCAGCAGGCGTTGCAGGAAATTACAGTATGGTATTCGGAGGTACTTCTGCTTCCTGCGCTAGCGCTGCTGGGGTGGCTGCATTAGTTTTATCAATAAATACTTCTCAAACAAGAGCACAGTTAATTGGAAATCTTTTAAGAGGCTGCGATAAAATTGAAAACACAGATTATGCTTTAACAAAAACCTATGGTAAGTGGAGCAGCTATATGGCATACGGAAGGCTGAATGCTTTCAATTCAGTTAGATTAGCAGCAGGTGTGGATGTTGCGCCTCCGACTATAAATCATCTTGCAGTTGAATCACATTCATACACTTATCCAACTCAGTTCATTGCTGAAATTATAGATCAAGATGGTACTTCTATAGATACTTCAATATCTAAGCCCAAAGTAATTTACAGAACAAACAAAAATAATGCGGGATGGTCTGCGTTTGACTCAGCAAATTTTATTACTAAGATAGGAGATTCATTTACTTTTAGTATTCCGGGACAAGGGTGGGAAACCCAGATACAATATTATCTGAAAGCAAAAGATAATACCGGCAACACTGCTATATTTCCAGTACATGCACCTGACACTACAAACTTATGCTATTATTCTGTTGCAAGATTAGAAGGTGTTACTCAGAAAGTTCCTTCCTTTGCATTGCCGGGAACAGGTACAGCAACATCATCTAACGTTACTTTTTCTTCATTCAAAATTCTAAAAACAAAAGTACGGTTATATGTTCGCCATCAGGCAAATCTTGTTTACAAATTGATACTAGTTAATCCTAATACCAATTCTTCTTTTAATAGAAAATGTATTACAGCTAATAACGGTCCCTTTGCTTTTACGACCGGGATTACTAATGCAACTGCAGTTGATTCAGCTTCGCAGTTCTGGGCGCAGGGAAGCGACCCGTTCACAAACGGATTTTATAAGCCTGATTATTTTTTCAGGGGATATAACGGATTAGATGCCGCCGGCAACTGGAATATATTGTATTATAATATGTATAATGTTTATACAGGAACAGCAGATAGTATTTTTATTACTCTATATAAATCTTCCGGGACAACTAGCCCTAGCGCAAGATTAGATTCACCGGTAGATTCAACAATGAACTTTGGCACAACGGATTTTGTCGATACTGTAGATTTTTATTTGAAGAATAAGGGAAATGCAAATTTAACAGTTTCTGGTGCATCGTTCTCAGGTACCTATGCTTCAAAGTATAATTTGCTTTCATCGCTTCCGGGAGTAATTGCTCCAAATGACAGCGGATTATTCAGAGTGAGATGTAATCCCTTAGCTAAACCTCCGCGCGGAAATGAGATTCAGTTAGACGGAGTAGAAAATGCAACGATGGATATTACAACTAATGATCCCTCGAAATCAACGTTCAAAGTTTCTTTACAAAGTGATACTCCGCTTCCGGTGGAGCTCAGTAATTTTACATCTATTGCTAATAGAAATAATATTAAATTGAACTGGAGCACGGTTTCTGAAATTAATAATAAAGGCTTTGAAGTGCAGAGAGCAAATGAAAATTATGTTTGGAGTACTTTATCTTTTATTGCCGGAAACGGAAATTCGAATCAGATAAACTATTATTCATTTGAAGACAGAAATGTGAATACGGGTAAATATCACTATCGCTTAAAACAAATAGATTATAATGGAAATTTTAAATATTATAATTTATCGAATGAAGTGATTGTAGGTTTACCAACACAATTTGCTTTGATGCAAAATTACCCTAATCCGTTTAATCCATCTACTACAATTAATTTTGATTTGCCGGTGGACTCTAAAGTGAATTTATTGATTTATGATATAACCGGAAGATTGATTAGCGTGTTATTGAATTCTGAATTTAAAGCAGGTTATAATACAGTGAAATTAAATGCTGAAAATTATTCAAGCGGAGTTTATTTCTATACAATTAATGCTTCATTCGGAACGAAAGATTTTGTACAAACAAAACGGATGATATTGGTAAAATAAAAAAACACTTTAGGCTTTTCTATGGTAGAATCAGTAAAGTACAAATTAGATTTAATCAACACGGATGAAAATCTAGATTTAAGAACTAAAAGAAAAGAAATTGAAAATGCGATTAGAATCACTAAAGCGGAAAAAGTTGGCGGAATAGGAAGTTGTAAAATAGTTGAACCGATTGAGAAGTACAGTATAGTTTTAGCTGTAACTGAAACAAAGAATTTCTGGCACACTAAATTTTGTAGTAATCTGGCAAATGAACCATCAATGAGAATTTATTGTAAAGATGGAGATAGAACAAAAATGTTTAAGTCGTGGAAAAAACTACTTTGAAATTATATAAAAAGGGGCTTTATGCCCCTTTCTTTTTTTCTAATCTGTCTTTTCTGATAATCTCTTTTCGCGAGCGGTAGAAGAAATAACCTACAATTAAAAATGTAATTGCCGGAGAAACCCATTCAGGAATATGAATACGGAAGCTATCGACAATCATAATTATTCCCAGGAAGAATACAGAGTAAAGAGCGCCATTCTTTAAATACAAGTACTGCTTAATTCTGTCTATATTACCGACTGTCAATTGTCTTAATACTACTGCTCCAAGTCCGTTACCCGCAAGGATAAGAGGAACCGATAAAGTAAAAGCAAATGCTCCGAGAACTCCGTCAATAGAAAATGTTGCATCTATAAGCTCGAGATAAATAATTTTGCTGATATCCGACATTCCTTTTTTCATCAGTTTCTTTTCCTGCTCTTCAGCATTGGTTTTAAAACCTGATGTAATAAAAAATGCCGAAGCGCCAAGCGCAGCACCGAAACACATTATAGGATTTGTTTTGACAGAGAACCAGATAAGTCCTGAAAGAATAACTGAAGCAAGTGCGTAAAACCAGATACCATGTTTAACAAAAAACTTTTCAATCTTAAAAGCATAATGTTTCTGCTCAAGAAATAACCAGTAGAGGAAAAGAAATACTAGGAATGTACCGCCGCCCATAAGCAGAACGGGTGAAGCGTCATCAACTGCCTTATGAACACTCGGGTCGCTGCTGAATGCAGCTGTTATTGAGCCCCATAAGCCAAGGTCAGGGACAGTGAAATAAATAATAGCCATTGGTAGCATTCCGCGTACAAGGAAAACAGCGAAAAGAATTCCCCAGAATAAGAACCATCTTTTAGCCTTTTCAGACATCGTCGATAAAACTTCTGCATTAATTATAGCATTATCGACACTGCTTATAATTTCAAACAGGCATAAGCCAAGAATTGTAAGAACAATTGTAAATATATCCACTTAAACCTTCTTAAAGTAAACTTTTGTAAATGTTAACAATTTGTTTTTTTGTTTTCCCAATTTCGTCAAAACTAATTTTAGCAGCCGGTTCCTTAGGTTTCACTTTATATCTTTTATCGTAATATAGAGCCATCATTTCAGCCGTAAATTTACTTACTTCTGCATTTTGTAAATAGTCCATTAATCTGTCGTAAACTTCTGTGCTAAGCTGAGCCTTAAAAAATTTTTCTTTATCTGAAAGGATTTTTTTCATTGGTTCCAGTCCGCGATTATCATCGCCAAAATAATCATGCACTATTCTTTTTATTCTGTTTTCATTGGATGATTCAATTTCGATACATGGAGCATTTTCTATAGCATTGAACAAATTCTTCGGAATTTCGAAATCGCCGACACGTTTGCTCTCGCTTTCAATTAAAAATAAAGGCAGTTTGATTAAATCATATTTTGCGAATTGCTCAAATAATGAATTCTCAAATGCAGTCTGATTTTTTACCCGCGGAAAATCATTTATATCGTATGGGATATTTCCGAACAAACTTGAATAATGCCTTGCAGCAAATTCTAAATCAATGACAGGTAATTCTTTTTTTAACTCATTCAGAAGTTCAGTTTTTCCCGAACCTGTCTGCCCTCTTAACTCTATAAGTTTAAATTTTTGATTTTCGTCAGAGAAAAATTCATTTACTTTTCTTCTGTAAGCTTTCTGGCCGCCGGATAAAAATTTTACGTTATAACCCAGGTCAGTAATCATTTTAGAAAGATATTTACTTCTTCCTCCTCCCCGCCAGCAGAAAACAATCAATTCTTTTTCATCTGCGCCGTTACTTTTTAAAAATTTCAAAAGTGAGTTACTTTTTGGATTTGCATATTCTGTTGCCAGCCATATTGCTGCACTTTGAGAGTATTTTTTATAAAGCAGTCCTACATTATGTCTCTCAAGATTATTTAATACGGGAAAATTTTTTGCAAAGGGAAGGGTACTCTCGTTATATTCATTTTCACTTCTCGCATCAATCAGCAAAATATCTTTATCTGTCCGATTTTTTTCTAATATTTTATCTATATCGATTGTTAGAAAAGTATATTTTGAGAATATTTCCTTTAGTGAAATACTCTCATTAATGGCAGAATTGGTTTCAGCATTTCTTATAAATTCGAATAATTCTTTGTCAGAGCTTATTGCAGGTATCATCAGTATTAATATTCTAGTATAATTGTTCCTTGAGGATATTCATTTAATATATCAACATGTCCGATAATTGCTGCTTTTTCATCGCCGTTGTTTTTTATATCTGTGAGTAAAGCTTCGGCATTTTTTTCAGGAACAGAGATAAGTAATCCGCCTGAAGTCTGCGGGTCAAAAATAAGATGCTCGATAGTTTTATTTATATTTCCTTTTGCTGCATAAAAATCTTTTGTGTATTCTCTGTTGGATTTATCGCCTCGGGTAAGAAAATTGTTTTCAACAGCATTTAATGCTCCTTCAAGTACCGGTAGTTTGTTAGCATCTATAACTAAATTTATTTTACTTGCTTTGGCAAGCTGCATTCCATGTCCTGCCAGTCCAAAACCGGTTACATCTGTGCATGCATTCGCGTTTGCTCTTACCATGCATTCCGAGGCATTTTTATTGAGACGTGTCATTGAAGATATCAGTGTGTTGTAAATATTTTCACTCAATTCAGAAAACTTTACCATGTTATTGAGTACGCCTGTTCCGAGTCCTTTTGTTAAAATCAAAACATCGCCCTGCCTTGCGCCGTCATTGCCTTTAATATTTTTAGGATGGATAGTACCTGTTACGGCAAGGCCATATAAAATATTTGTTATATCAACTGAGTGCCCGCCTATAATAACACAGTTGGCTTCCTTAACTTTATCTGCACCCCCGGATAAAATATCTTTTATTATGCTGATATCCTCCTTCTGGGGAAATGCTAAAATATTCAAAGCATTAATTGGTGTTCCACCCATGGCATAGACATCACTAAGAGCATTGGTTGCTGCAATTTGTCCGTAAGTGTACGGGTCATCAACTACGGGAGTGAAGAAATCTGTTGTGTGTATTAATGCCAATTCATCATTAATTTTGTAAACTCCAGCATCATCTTTCCCTTCGAATCCGACAAGAACATTTTCATTTGTCGGCCATCTTACTCCTTTCAGCGCATCGGATAAAATATGCGGAAAAATTTTTGCAGCGCATCCTGCAGATGTTACCATTTGTGTCAGTCTTACTTTATTACTTGCGTTGTTTTCCATTTTTAAATATTTAAAAAGAGTGTGTATTTCAATTTGGTGAAAAAGAAACTTTAATTTCAGTTAAAAAACTATAATTTAATTTTTTTTTATAAATAAAATGCTAATTAGGTATGGTTTATCAATTTTGATATTATAAAAATAATATGTATTTTTGAATGAAGTTCTTTTCAGTTACCCCAGCTATCTATTCCACTACTCCCAGATTCGGCCGATTACTTAATCAGGGATGTTATCAGCTCCCTCTTCCGGGAAAATTTTTAAATATGTAATTCGGTGAAGGTGATATTAGTTTTTGATTAAAATAAAATTTAATTAAAAATTAATCTATTTAGAAAAAATTAACGTATTAAAACTATGAGCATAAACATTTATAAAAATTGGGACCCTTCTAAAGGAGACTACGTAGATGAAAATCTTGAGTTTGAAAGAGAACAAAGAAAAAAGCATAAAATTAAACAAAAAGTTCAATTAGTTTTATTTTCAGTTATCTTTGTGGGTCTTATCATTTTTTCATTATATTACGCTTATAAAATAAGAAAATGATATAGGGGGCATTTTTATTTGATTTGAAAACCACACATTATTAAAGTATTTTTGTATTTTATTAATATTCGAATCTAATCAAAATGTCCTTTAACATTGATAACCCTGAATTGAAAGAAACAAGACAGGGCTTTGCAGATGCACTAATGGTTCTCGGTAAAGAGAATCCAAACATTGTAGTTTTAGGCGGCGACGTATCGGGCTCAGTAAAAACAAATATTTTCCGCGATGCATTTCCTGACCGTTTCTTTTCAGTCGGTATAGCTGAACAAGACATGATGGGAACAGCAGCGGGTCTTGCACTTACAGGCAAAATTCCTTTTGCTTCCACTTATGGCGAGTTTGCCACCGGCAGACCGTTCGACCAAATCAGACAATCAATTGCTTACAGTCAGATGAATGTAAAGATTTGCGCTTCACACTGCGGTATATCCGTTGGACCTGACGGCGCAACTCACCAGTCACTTGAAGATGTCGGAATTATGAGAATACTTCCGCACATGACAGTTGTAACACCTTGCGATTATAATCAGACATACAGAGCAGTTTTAGAATGCGCTAAGTATGATAAACCATTCTATATAAGATTTTACAGAGATAAGACTCCTAACTATACAGATATGAACGCTCCATTTGAATTCGGAAAAGCGGACACTTTAATAGATGGTAATGATGTTACACTTATAGCAAACGGTTTATTAGTCTGGGAAGCAATTATCGCATCAGAGGAACTCAAAAAAGAGGGAATCGGAGCAAGAGTTGTGAATATGCATACAATAAAACCTATCGATGTGGATACAATTGTAAAATGCGCAGAAGAAACCGGACTTGTAATTACTTGTGAAGACCATCAGAAAAATTGCGGACTTTACGGAGCAGTTGCTGAAGTTTTATCATTACACAGACCGACACAGATGGATTATGTTGCAGTCGAAGATACATTCGGTGAAAGCGGAACAATGGAGCAGCTTATGAGCAAATATAAAATAGACAGACACGAAATTATACGCAAAGTTAAAAAACATTTAAAGAAATAATTCGTACATTAAAAATATTTATTAACTAATAAGAAGAATGCAAAGTAATACATTAACAAGCCCCGTTCTTAATCAAATGTCAAAAACAAAAATATTTTTAATCTCATCACTGGCAATTCTTGTTCTAACAAGCGGAGTAATTCTGGGCAAGATATTTTTTTCGGGAAAAACTCCTGATAATAATGTAAGATTAGTTTCAAATACAGAAAGACAAGATAACCAGAAAATTAGTGAATCACGCCAGACTGCAATCACTCGTGCAGTCAGTAAAGTATCACCTTGTATCGTCGGAATAAATGTTGAAGAAGTAAGGGAGATACAGGACCCGTTCGCAAACTTTTGGGGAAATGATCCTTTCTTCAGACAGTTCTTTGGTGACAGGGGACAGCAAGGTCCTCAAAAACAAATTGTAAGAGGACTTGGTTCGGGATATATTATTTCTTCAGACGGTTACATTTTAACAAATGACCACGTTGCCGGTAACGCTACAAAAATATCCGTTACACTCACAACAGGTGAAACTGTTTCTGCCAAGCTGATAGGCTCTGACCCTAATACAGATGTTGCATTAATAAAAATTGATAAAGGAAATCTTCCTTATTTACCGTTAGGAAATTCAGACGATGTAATAATCGGTGAATGGGTAATTGCTCTTGGCAATCCCTTCGGTCTCTTTGAAATTAATGACCAGCCTACGGTAACGGTCGGTGTTGTCAGCGCTACAAAAATGAAAGTTGCAGCTGATAACAGACGTGCTTATAAAGATATGATTCAAACTGATGCATCTATTAATTCAGGTAATTCAGGCGGACCGTTGGTAAATGTTGACGGTGAAGTGATAGGAATGAATACAATTATTTATACAGGCGGCAATGGTGCAAGCGGCAGTATTGGTGTAGGGTTTGCAATATCTATCAATCGTGTAAGAAAAATAATGGAAGAGTTAAAATCCAGCGGCAAGATTGAAAGAAATTTCAATGTTGGCTTTAACATTCAGGGAATCGATGAAAGAATTGCAAAGTATTATAACCTTGATGATACAAAAGGTGTGATTGTTAATCAGGTTGCAAGAGGCGGCGCTGCTGATGATGCAGGATTGAAAACAGAAGATGTTATCGTTCAGGCAAACGGCGAACCGATAAGAAACGAGCAGGATATACTGGCAGTTGTAAATGATCTGAGAGTAGGTGAAACATTAAAGTTGAAAGTATTGAGAAGCAAATCTGAAAAAGAAATAGAAATAAAATTAACTGCTGAAAAGAAATAAATTTCTTTTAAATATAATTTGTAATAATTTATAAGCCACGTATTATTTGCGTGGCTTTTTTTATGCCAAAATCAATCGAAGAGTTTATAAGCTCGCTTCCTGAAAATCAAAAAGATATAACAATTCGATTAAGAGAAATCATTCTCGAAACCAATCCTTCCTTTGAAGAAAAATTTGCTTACGGAGTCCCTTATTATTATCTTAATAAAAGAGTGTGTTTTGTGTGGCCGACTTTTGTACCGCGGAGCGGCTTTAAATCGGGAGTGATCTTCGGAATTTCAAACGGAGTTATTTTAAAAAAGAAATTTGACATAATTTCATGCGGAAGCTGTAAAGTAATCGGTTGGATTCAATATCATAATCTAAAGGAAATAAAACCTAGAATAATAAAAGAAATCCTGGCAGAAGTAGTTATCTTTCAGGAAATGCAAAACCTAAATTTTTAAAATCTTATAATGAAAAATCTTGATACAGTTGTAATCCACTCAGGTGATGAGTACAATGTTACCGGAGCAGTTGTGCCCCCTGTATGGCAGTCTGTTAATTATAAAACAAAAGACCTGCTTACTATGGCAAAGATTTCTATGGAGGATAGACCGCTCGGATTTTATGCAAGATATTCAACGCCTACATTGAAGCAGCTTTCACGAGTATGCGCTGATTTAGAAAAGACGGAAGATTCAGTAATCTTTGGCTCAGGCATGGCTGCGATAAGCTCTGCAATTGCTTGCACTCTGAAATCAGGAGATCACATAGTAGCGCAAAGTAATTTATATGCAACTACCATAAAATATCTTCGCGATGTTCTGCCGCAATTCGGAATAACAACAACATTTGTTGACCAGACAAGTAACAAAGCTTTCGAGAAAGCAATTAAGAAGAATACAAAATTGATATATGTTGAAACACCTTCTAATCCTTTAATGAAAATTACTGATCTGGAATTTATCGGGAAGCTTTGCAAGAAGAAAAAATTAATATCTTTAATTGATAATACTTTTGCATCACCGATTAACCAGAATCCGGCAGACTTTGGAATAGATGTAATTATTCACAGCGCAACAAAATATCTTGGTGGGCACAGCGATGTTCTTGCAGGAGTAGTTTGTGGTACAAAAAACTTTATTTACAAATGTTGGGATTACGGTCATGTTATCGGCCATGTTCTGGCACCGAACGATGCTTCGTTATTGCTGAGAAGTATAAAAACACTTCCGTTAAGAGTTAAAAAACAAAATGAAAATGCTTTGCTTATTGCCCAGTATCTTGAAGAACATATTAAAGTAAAAAGAGTATTTCATCCGGGATTAATTTCTCACGAGCAATATGGGTTAGCATCTTCACAAATGCGAGGTTTTGGCGGTTGTTTTAGTTTTGAACTGGACTGTACTTATAAAAAAGCTGTCCAATTTGTTGAGGCATTGAAGCTGTGCAAACTTGCAGTAAGTTTAGGAGGAGTTGAAACAGTTGTTACTCTTCCGGCAGCGCAATGGAAGCCATTTTATACTGCAAAGCAGCTTGCTGCTACAGGAATTTCAGAATCTTTGATAAGGTTAGCCGTGGGGATCGAGAATTATGAAGATATTATAAAAGATTTAGAACGAGGATTTAAGAAGTTATAATTTTTAGGAGCTATAATGCAATAAAAAAGGCGGATATAATCCGCCTTTTTTGTAAGCTGTTGGGTAAAATTACTTAGTAGCTACGTATGAATATGTACCATCACCGTTGATCTGCAAAGTAATTAATTTGCAAGCATCAACACCGGAGAATGTAATATGTCCGCCGGCACCATCTGTAATTTTCATATCAAACATGCAAGATGTTCCGTAATCTGCAGGGATATTTACTGTAACGGTAGAGCCGTTTAAGAATAAATCGTTTGGTAATATATCATTTCCCCAATTAGCGGTTTCAGCCGGGGTTACGAAAATATCTACAAGGTCAACGCCAGTATTGTTGATAACGTCAAAAGTTAACGCTTGTGCTGATGAATCTTTTGGGCCGAGGAATGATAATCCTGCAGCAAGAACAAAAAGAAAAAGTAATTTTTTCATGAGAGATTAGGTTTAATTTGGTTGTAAAATAGTTAATAATTAACAAATTTGAAATGCTTTAGTTCAAGCATAAGTCTGTAACTCTGTTTAAGTGTATTTGTTCCAATTAAAAAGTATATTTATACAATCGGGATTTATTTATATCTTACAGAAACTTTAACCCCTGGAAAATTGCATAATTTAGAAAGTGTTGAGCTTTTAAGACAAATTATTGACAATATTAATGAGGCAGTTGTAATCCATGATGATAAAAACTCCATAATTCTTTTCAACCGCAAAACCGAAATTCTTCTAGGCTTAACAAAAGAACAATTGTTAGGCAAAACCTCATTCGATTCCAATTGGAAAGTTATTAAGGAAGACGGAACAGATTACATACCCGAAGAACATCCTGCAGTAATAACAAATAGGACAGGTGAGCCATGCCAGAATGTAATAATGGGTGTAAAGCGTACTGATAATTCTATTGTATGGTTATCAGTTTACTCCAGATTATTTTTAAATCAAAATCAGAGATATATAATTGTCACGTTTTATGATGTTAGTCAGATTATAGAGTTAAACAGAAAGATTGAGAAAAATAATAAGGAGCTCGATTTAATTGTAACTTCACTAGATGACGTTGTTCTGGAAATTAAATCTGAAATAATTGTAAACGGCTGGATGTCAGAGAGAATACGACTTTTTCCTGACATAAGGAATGTTATAGGAAAGAATATTAAGGAAGTTTTTCCGGAAAGATGCTTAAAGAAATTTAAAGAAGGAATAGAAGAAGCATTGAAGAAAAACATTTATGAATTTATTGAGTGCGAAGATCTTTTTGACAGAAAACAAAATGAATGGTATAGTGTTAAAATTTTTCCGCTGAAAGGAAATGATAAATTAATTTCACTCACAATTACCGACATTACACAGAAGAAAAATATGGAGGTAAAGCTTAAAGAGATAGAATCAAGATGGAAGTTTGCTTTAGAAGGAAGCGGTGACGGAATATGGGACTGGAATCCGCAGACAAATGAAGTTTTCTATTCAAATAAAACAAGGGAAATGCTCGGATATTCTCATGATGAAATGCCTAACGATATTAATCTCTGGAGAGAGATAATTCACCCTGATGATTTAAAGTATGCTACAGATTCTATTATAGCGTATGTTGAAGGAAAAACGGAAAATTATTTATCGGAAATAAGAATGAGATGTAAGAATGGAAAATACAAATGGGTTCTTGCACGCGGCAAAATTGTGGAAATAGATTCCGATGGCAAACCTTTGAGAATAGCTGGCACTCAGGCAGATATTCAATCAATTAAAGATAAGGAAGGTGATATTCATCTTAGCCAGCAAAAATTTTCAAACGCCTTTAAGCATTCGGGAATTGGTAAGGCTTTGGTATCGCCTGAAGGAAAATGGATTGAAGTGAATAAAGCCTTATGTGATTTTTTAGGATACTCTGAAGATGAATTAAAAAATATGTCATTTCAGGATTTAACTTATCCCGAAGACCTTGATAAGGATATGCATTATGTAAAGCAGATGCTTAATAAGGAAATTGAATCGTATCAGATGGAAAAAAGATATATACATAAGAATAAAAATTATGTATGGGCTTTATTGACAGTATCATTGGTTTGGAATATTGACGGCACTCCAAGATTTTTTATTTCACAGATACAGGATATTTCAGAGGTGAAAAAATTGATTATTGATCTGGAGGCAAAAAATTTACAGCTTGTTACTACTACTTTAGACCTGCAGCAAAAGTTAAAACAGCTTGAAGAGTTTAACAGAATAGTTGCCCACAATATCCGCGGACCGGCAGGAAATATAAAAATCCTGCTTAATGAGTATAATGAATCTAAGATTGAAAATGAGAAAAACCAATACATAGAATATCTAAATCAAAGTTCAGAGCAGCTTTTGCAAACACTGACTGAGCTGATGGAAATAATTGAGGTAAAGATGAATAAAAGCATTAAGTTTGAAGATTGTGATATGGAAGTGATTATTCAAAAAATTAAAAATCAGCTTCACGGAATTATAGTACGCCATCATGCTGAGATTAATCTGGACTTGAAGGTAAGGCATATTTTATATCCCTCGATTTATTTAGAAAGCATTCTTTTTAATCTTATTAATAATGCATTGAAATATTCCAGACAGGATGAGAGTCCGGTAATTAATATTTCAACACATAAAAATAAAAACGGTGATGTTATACTTGAAATTCAGGATAATGGATTAGGAATAAATCTTGTTAAATACGGAAATCAAGTGTTTAAACTTCATAAGGTTTTCCATCCGGGATATGACAGTAAAGGGGTAGGATTATTTATGACAAAAAATCAGATAGAAACATTCGGAGGCACAATTGATATTGAAAGTACAGAAGGTGTCGGAACAAAATTCACGATTAAATTTTAATTGAGTTGTTAAATGATTAACGGTAAATCTGTTATTGTGGGCTTGGTAGATGATGACAAGGTTTTTCAGTTCATTACGGGGAAGATATTAAGATCATTAAATGTAATTGACTCCCTTTTGCAGTTTGAGAATGGTTTGTCTCTTCTTGAATATCTTCAAAACAACTTTGACAAACCGGAATCCTTGCCGGACGTTATTTTCCTTGATATACAAATGCCTTTTATGGACGGTTGGCAGTTTTTGCAGGAGTATTCTAATTTACGGATAAGCTACGCAAAACAAATTAAAATTTATATACTCTCATCATCTATAAGCCTGTATGATAAAAAGAAAGCTAAGTCGTATAATCAGATAAAAGATTTTTTAGTAAAACCGGTAGGAAGAGATATATATACTAAGATTTTGGAAGAGAGTTATAAATAGAATTATCTCAGGAAAGGAGGGTCTTTCCAATCCCACATTCTTTCAGGTCGGTTGTCTACGTCTTCGGGCTTGCTGTTCCATTCTACCCAAACTTTTGTGCTTAGCGCTCCTTTTGTGTGAATAAAGAAACTTATAAGAAGTAAGATTATGAATACAAAGCTTAAAGTTTTTTTCTGTTTGAAGAATTCAGAATGCTGAAGGTAAGGTATCATAAAGAAAATAAGCACCGGCAAAGCATCGGAAATGTATCTCGGTCCGTAAGACCATCCATCCCACCATTTAGTTACTAATGAGATAGCGATATAGTATGAAACAAATATCAGAAGAAGGGAAAAATCCAGCTTTGAAAATTCCTTTCGTTTAATTTTTATATACAATCCTATTGCGGAAAAAATCAAAACAGGTGAGAATATAAGCAAGCCTTTACCCGGACTGAATAAATTACCTGCCAAAGCTTCAAAAAAATTAGGGTAACCTGTGCCGGATAAAATATTTACGTAGTACTGATAGTATGGAGAAAATAGTGTCCCGTAAATAGAATAGTTTAGAATAAAGAAGAAAACAAAGATTACAAGTCCCGATGATAAATATATAATCGCATAACGTTTGTTAACAAGAAAGAAGTACAATAAAATGCAGCTGAAAAATATTAAGCCTGTGGGACGAATGATAAATGAGAATGCAAGCAGCATTCCCAGTGATATAACATTCTTTACACTAATCTCTTCTTTAGTGAGCAAATAAATTGTAATCAATAAGCATAACATCAAAGGTCCGTGCATCCATAAAGCTCTGCCGGCAACTGACCAGAGTGAAGTGCAGAATGCAAATACAAAAGTAAGAACCAATGCCTGATTTACATTCAGATATCTTCTGGCAATTAAAAAGGTAAGGCATGCGCAAATTGCTACTATAAGAGATGCAATGAAATACTCAACTACGTAATAATAGTTAGTGACGTTTATTAAAGTAAATCCCTTTTCCTGCAGTTTGGTTTTCAGATCAGGATTTATTACGAGGGCAAGTTCAAAAACATACTCACCGACAAATACGAAAGGAAGCGCAATTATTGAAACACCAATAGGGAAGTAATTATATACGTGTTCTGTGCCTTTCCATATTCCGTAGTTTTCATTTTTTTGAAAGAGATGCGAATATTCATCCAGATCAATATTTCTTTCATATATCAAACTGTATGCAGTATGAATTGTCCATCTGGAATCCCAGGCAGTAATATTTGTATTAAAAATATTAGCCGAGAATACGACAAAGAAAATTATATAGAAAAGTTTTTTATTAGACACGATAATATCCTAAATTACTTTTATATGTTGAAAATAAAAACCCAATTTGATCTAAATATAAGAAAACATTTTTAGCCTAAAATTTTCTTTTTATTTCGGTATTTTTAAATATGTTTAATAAAGTCACGACTGAAATTTTATCCGAATTAAAGTCCATTGTAAAAGATGAATGGGTTTTTATCGATTCAGATTCTGTTCAGAATTATTCCCACGATTATACCGAAGATTTTTCATTTCCGCCTGAAGTTATAGTAAAACCGGAAAACACCAACGAAGTATCGCAAATAATAAAATTAGCTAACAAGTATAGTATTCCGGTTGTTCCCCGCGGCGGCGGAACCGGTCTTTCCGGCGGAGCATTGCCGATATTCGGCGGAATATGTTTATCGATGGAACGATTTAAAAGCATAATTGAAATTGATGAAGCAAATTTTCAGGCAGTAGTTGAGCCCGGTGTAATAACGCAGATATTTCAGGAAGAGTGCGAGAAAAGAAACTTATTCTATCCGCCTGACCCTGCTTCCCGAGGAAGTTGTTTTCTCGGCGGTAATCTTGCTGAGTGTTCCGGCGGTCCGAAAGCAGTTAAATACGGTGTAACTAAAGATTATGTTTTAGCTTTGGAATTCGTAACGGCAGCAGGTGAAGTTATTAATACGGGGGCCAGGGTTTTAAAAAATTCTACAGGATATAATCTTACTCAGTTAATAATAGGCAGCGAAGGAACACTTGGTATTATAACAAAGATCTATTTCAAGCTTTTACCTTTGCCGGCAAAGAAGAAAGTAATTCTTGTAGCTTATAATTCAATTGATGAATGCGCTTCGTCAGTTGCAAAGATTTTTCAGGCTGGGATTATTCCCTCAGCATTGGAAATGATGGAGAAGAGCGCAATCGAAGCAGCTAAAAGACAGCTCGGTAAAGAATTTCCCAATTCTCATGCTGAGGCTCAGCTGCTAATTGAAGTTGATGGAAATTATGAAGAAGCTTTAGATAAGGATATAGAAAAAATTGCAGAGGTTGTTTCAGATGCCGGGGCATTCGATATTGTAATGGCTGAAGACAGCAATAAAATGGCAGAGCTTTGGGCTTTAAGAAGATGCATCGGAGAAGCCGTGAAATCGATTTCTATTTATAAAGAAGAAGATACTGTAGTACCGAGAGCGAATATGCCTGCATTAATAAAAGGTGTGAAAGAAATTTGTGCCGAGTATAAAATAACTTCTATTTGTTACGGACATGCAGGGGACGGCAATGTTCATGTGAATATCCTAAAAGATAAAACAGATAATGAAACCTGGGAAAAGAATATTGACCCTGCCATAAGAAAAATATTTGAGCTGACTGTTTCATTAGGCGGCACAATTTCAGGTGAGCATGGTATAGGTTACTCGCAGAAAAACTATCTTGATATAGCTATCAAAGAAAATGAGATGAATCTGATGAGAGAAATTAAAAAAGTTTTTGATCCGAACGGAATAATGAACCCCGGAAAGATTTTTAAAGATTAAGAAATGAAAGGTCTGCTTGTATTAATATTTCTTTTAGTTTCTTTGAGAGGGATTGCACAGGATATTCCTGAGTTTAAAATAGAAGAAGAATATACCGGGACTAATAATAAGCCCCCAATAGCACTTAATATCAAACAAGTCAGAGAACAAATCGTATATCCTGATTCAGCTAAAATAAATAGAATAGAAGGCTCAGTCAAAGCGAGACTTTTCATAGATGAAAATGGAGATGTAAAGAAAATTGATGAGATAAAAGGTGATGCTGTGTTTTATGAAGTAGTGAAAAACGCCTGTTTAAAGCTGAAGTTTTCTCCTGCACATCATGATAATAAACCAATTAGATGTTATGTACTTGTACCGTTTAAATTTTCACTCTCGGGAAAAACTGATTCCGTAAGAACTGATTCCGCAAGAACTGATTCCAGTAATAATAGAGAGACATTTCATAAAAAAGGATTTTCGATTCTTGATGTAAATTCCGGATTAACAACTTGGACATTATTTATATTTTTATCGCCATTTATAGCAATAGTTTTAGTTGTACTCTATATGAGAAAAAGAAAAAAGAAATAATATGGTATCAGCAGAAACAACACTAAGAGTTTTATATGCCCAGACAGATGTAATGGGAATAATGAATAACGTCCGGTACTTCGAATTTTTTGAAGCAGGCAGAAATAACCTTATGCGTGAAATGGGCTACGCATATACTGAACTTGAAAAAGAAGGTTACGGATTATCAGTGGTGGAATCTTACTGCAAATATATTTCCACTGCAAAGTACGATGATGTTGTCCGCATAAAAGCGTTCATGGATGAAGTGCCGGGAGTGAAGGTTAAAATCCATTATGAATTATTTGTAGAAGAAAGACTGATAGCAAAAGGTTATACAATACTCGGGTTTATAAATCTGAAAACAATCCGCCCGACCCGACCGCCGGAAAAATTTGTTGAACTTGTAAAATCTCATATTAATAAGAATAAGTAATGGAAAAAATTGTAGAGTTTATTGTATGCCCGGTTGATAAAGCACCTCTAATGGATAAAAACGAATACTGGGAATGCACAAAATGCAGTGCAAAGTACAGAGTAACAAACGGAATACCAAACTTAATTCCCGAAGAGCGAATTACTGAAAGCGAAACTAAAAACAACTAATGGATTATTATAAAAATTTTGATTTCAAAGAAGCATGCCGTTTGATAAAAATGGCACTGAAAGAAGATATAGGAACGGGAGATATTACCACCGATAATTTAATCCCTTCGAAGAATATATCAACTGCAAATATTCTATTGAAGGAAGAGGGCATTATATCGGGATTAAAAATTTTCAAGGCTGTATTTGATTCAATTGATAAAAAGACTAAGATTAAATTTTTCGTTAAGGACGGAGACAAACTAAAAAAAGGAACTGTCATAGGTGAAATAAAAGGCAGCACAAGAACATTATTAAAAGGGGAGCGCACTGCATTAAACATACTTCAGAGAATGAGCGGTATATCTACAGTTACGAATTCATTTACAAAGAAACTTAATAACAGTAAGATTAAAATTCTTGATACAAGAAAGACTACTCCGAATTTCAGATTGTTTGAAAAGCTCGCTGTTAAGGTTGGCGGAGGTACAAATCACAGAACCGGTCTGTATGATATGATGCTGATAAAGGATAACCATATTGAAGCAAACGGCGGCATCGAAAATACACTGGAAAGACTTGCCTTAATAAAGAAGGATTTCAAAGTTGAGATAGAAGTAAAAGACCTTTTTGAATTGATGATTGTCTGTACGCTTGGAAAGGGGATTGTTGATATAATAATGCTTGATAATTTTTCCATAGAGAATGTTAAGGAAGCAGTTAAGATTGTTGATGGCAATTTTAAAATAGAAATTTCCGGCGGTATAAATATGGATACAATTTCACGCTATACTAAAATCAAAGGTATTGATTTTATTTCTATAGGAGCTTTAACCCATTCGGCTAAATCACTGGATATATCATTAGACTTTATAAATTAGGATTTCCAATTATTCTCATTATAACTTGAAAATCAGCCTATATAAGCGTATTTTAAACCAATATTAACCTAAAAATTTCACATATGAAAAACACCTTTTACAATTTGAAATTTATACTGGCAATTGTAGTAAGCTTTACTTTATTGACGGCTTGCAGTAAAGTGAAAGAAATGGCTGACAAAGAAAAAGAAAAGACTGAGAAAAAAGAAGAAACCACTAAAGAAACTACAAAAGAAGACACAAAGAAAGAGTCTTCAGGAAAAGAAGAAACAGCAGGCAGCAAGCTTTACTTCTGTGAAGACTATAAAAATGGTAAAGAAGTTGGTGTTAGCGACAGATTCACAACCGGCTGGTTAACTGTTATGGTCAGAACTGAAAAACCATTAGGTGTCGGTAAAGTTGAGCTCAGAATGACAAAAATCAAAGATGCTAACGGTGATAAAATCAGTGAAAAAATAGTTGATACAGTTCCTTTCGATGTACAAGCAGACTGGGATTATACATACTTTCAGGATAAATCCAGATTAAAATTCTCTTCACCCGGTACTTATAAAGTTACCATGCAAAAAGTTGACGGAACACCTATCTGCAGCGGTGAAGTTGAAGTAACAAAATAATTTTAACGCCATGTCTAAAGCAAAAATATATTTCTTACTTTGTGCAGTAGTGGTTTTCTTCTGTGCTACCGGTAAAACTTATTCGCAAAGCGGAGGCAGTTTATATTTTTGCGAAGACTACAAAGATGCAAAAGAAATCGGCGTCAGCGATAGATTTACAACCGGCTGGCTGACTGTTATGGTCCGAACCGATAAACCTTTCGGAACAGAAAAAGTCGAGCTGCTGATTACTCAAATTGCCGATAAAAATGGAAATACGATTTCCGAAAAAGTAATTGCTACGGTTCCGTTTGATATTGGTGCAGACTGGAACTATGCATATTTTCAGGATAAATCAAACTTGAAATTCACTTCACCCGGAATTTATAGAGTTACTTTGAAAGATCTTAAAGGAATTCCATTTTGCAGCGGCGAAGTAGAAATTATTTCAAAATAATTCGGAACTTTTTTCATACAATTGAATTTAATAAATAAAATTTTTTTCATAAACCAAAACGAAAGGTAATAAATGTCAAAACTTAAACTATTTTTCTGCATGGTGGCTATCGTAATCTTATTCGGTGCCAGCCAGAAATCATTTGCTCAAAATGGTCCTGTAATGTATTTCTGCTCAAGCTACGGCTCATCAGGTGAGATCGATATCAGCGACAGATTCACAACAGGCTATTTAACTGTTATGGTAAAATGCGATTATGCTTTAGGCTTATCTGACTGTAACATTCAGTTCGATAAATTCAACAATTCTACTAACAAATTTGATTACTATAAAAAATTCCCTTACACAGTCAGCCCTGATATGAAGTATATTTACTTCGCAAGTGATGACCTTAGCTTTGATAAGCCGGGAATTTACAGAGTATTTCTTCTTGACAGCAAAGACAGAACAGTAGCTTCTGCTCTTATTGAAATCATCAGGAAGTAATTTAACTCAGCTTATTTTTTTAAAAGCCGTCCCGACTTTGTCCGGACGGCTTTTTTGTTTTATTCCAAAATCTTATTATCATTTCATAAAATTTTGTAATTGAGTATTTTATCTCACAATGCGAGACAAGATTAAATCGTTATCAAAAGATACGCTCATTTACGGAACAAGCACGGTCATTCAGAGATTTCTTGCTTTCATTTTAGTCCCGCTTTATACAAATCAGTTCCCGCCTTCAGAGTACGGTATCATATCAAATCTTTTCGCTTACATTGCCATATTAAATGTTTTTTTCTCTATAGGGTTTGAGTCAGGCTATTTTAAATTTGCTTCATCCCTTGAAATAGGCAGCAAGAAAGAAAACTTTTCGCTTCCGTTCTTTTCAGTGTTTATAAATTCTTTAATACTCAGTTCAATAATATTTTTTCTGCCTTATACTATTGCCCCTGTATTTCAGCTTGATGCTGCGCATGCGCCGCTATTAAGATATGCATCTCTTATTTTATTTTTTGATGCAGTAGTTCTTATTCCCTTTGCTTATTTAAGATTGCACCGCAGGGCAAAACAATTCGGTCTGCTGAAAGTTATCAGCATTTCAATTAATATAGGTCTAAACATTATACTTATCTTCGTTCTCAAATGGGGAACTGAAGCTGTCTTCATCAGCAATGCCGTTGCATCCGGAGTTACATTCTTAATTTTTATTCCTCTTATTCTAAAAAACGTCTCCTTCACTTTTAATAAAGAGCTGTACAAAGAGATGTTAAGATTTTCACTGCCTATTATTCCTGCCGGTATCGGAGCGAGTTTTGTGCAGGTAATCGACAGACCGATTTTAACTTATCTTACCGATGATACTACAGTCGGTATATATCAGGCAAATTACCGTCTGGGAATTTTAATGATGCTCTTTGTTTCCATTTACGAATTTGCATGGCGGCCTTTCTTTTTGCAGACTGCTAAAGAAGCAAATGCAAAACAGATTTTCTCTAAGATAATGACTTTGTTCATTTTCGCAATGTGTGTCATATTTTTATTCCTTAGCTTCTATCTGGAAAACATAATTAAAATCCCTATGCCGTTCAGAGGTTATCTCATCGGCAAAAGCTACTGGTCGGGTATCGGTATTGTTCCCATTGTTCTTGCCGGATATCTCATGTACGGAATCTATGTAAACCTCATGGCAGGAATTTATATTGAGAAGAAAACAAAATATCTTCCTCTTATTACGGGCATCGGCGCGGCTGTGAACGTTGCCGTAAACTTTGCCCTTATTCCAAAATTCGGAATGACCGGAGCAGCTTATGCAACACTTGTAAGTTATTTTGCAATGATGGTCGGCATCTATATTACATCCAGCAAATTTTATAAAATAGATTACGAGTTCAGTAAAATTTATCTTATTGCATTTTCTACTATAGCAGCGTTTGCAATTTATTCGTTTACCGCAGGTACTGTTTTGCATGAGTGGTATTTCAAATTTGTTTATCTCGTATTATTTTTTGTTTTAATTTTTGCTTTCAAGATAGTTACATTAAAAGATATTAAAAGTCTGCGGGGGATTAAAAAACCTCCTAAACAAATTGTACCCGATGAACTTTAACAGATACATACAGGAATATCTCAGCTATTTAAAAGTAAGCCTTAATTACTCGCCGCATACTATTACTTCCTATGAAAATGACTTAAAGCAGTTTGAAAATTTCCTCACGCTTACATTCGGTAAAGATGATTTTGATCTTAACGACCTCGAGCTAACCATACTAAAATCATTCGTAGCCGGATTATTTGATGAAGATTATTCTAACAGAAGCATATCACGTAAAATATCTCTGCTGAAATCCTTCTTCAAATATCTTGCAAAGAAGAAGTATATTAAAAAGAACGTTGCAGCTACTCTTATATTTCCAAAGCTTGATAAAAAGCTTCCTTCGTACCTTACAGAGTCGGAAGCGGAAAAACTTTTTGAACCTGAACAGACCGATGACAGAAAGCCATTGGATGCAGCAATACTTGAGCTGTTTTACTCTACCGGCATCCGTTTATCCGAGCTTATCAATCTTAAAATCAGCAACATTAACTTTAGCATAAAAACCATTAAGGTCTTCGGTAAAGGCTCTAAAGAGCGCATCGTTCCATTCGGAAAAAACGCCGAGCTAAGTATTAACGAATATCTTAAAGTCCGGCCCGTCCCTGCAGAAGGCAACTCCGATATTTTATTCCTTAGTTCAAATGGCAACAAACTTTACCCGATGCAGGTGAACCGCATCACAAAAAAATCTTTAGAGGGCGTTACGGAGCTAAAGAAAAAATCACCGCATATACTGCGTCATACATTTGCCTCACATCTATTAGATAAAGGAGCTGATATCAGAGCCGTTAAAGATTTGCTCGGTCACGAATCGCTTTCCACCACTCAGGTCTATACTCATATCTCTCCAGAAAAGCTTAAGAAAGTTTATAAGCAGTCACATCCGAGAGCGTAAATCAATTAAGATTTAAGATTTAAGATTTAAGATTTAAGATGACTTTTGTTAATTGTTCATTGTTAATTATTAATTGAAAAAGTCGGGTTTTGGTCGGATTTTTAAAATCCATTGTTGTTTTTACAATACTGAATATTTTATAAATGAATAAAAGTCGAAAAAAAGTCGGGTTTTCATTTAGACCTGACAGGTTTTTAATCCTGTCAGGTCGTCCTTCATATCTCATCTCAACCTGACAGGATCTTCGAACCTTTCAGGTTTGTTTCCAAAAGTCGGGTTTCTAACCTCACCCCTAACCCCTCTCCTTGTAAGGAGAGGGGAACTTATTTTACAAGAAGTCGGGAAAAAGTCGGATTTTAAAAATCCCGTTGTTGTTTTTACAATACCGAATATTTTTCATCTGAAAAAAGTCGGAAAAAAGTCGGGTTTTATTTAGACCTGACAGGTTTTTAATCCTGTCAGGTCGTCCTTCATATCTCATCTCAACCTGACAGGATCTTCGAACCTGTCAGGTTTGTTTCCGAAAGTCGGGTTTCTAACCTGCCCCCTAACCCCTCTCCTTCGTAAGGAGAGGGGAACTTATTTTGCAAAAAGTCGGGTTTTTGTCGGATTTTCAAAAAACCCGTTGTTGTTTTTACAGTACTCAACTTTTCCCTAAATAAAATTTTTCTGTTCTTGATGAATTTTTGACGGGTTTCTGCAAAATAAGAAACGGACCTGAGAGTCCGACTCGACTGATTTATACTGTCAGGTCATTCATTCGTGTTACACCTTCATTTCAAAACCTGACAGGATTTTCGAACCTGTCAGGTTACAAGCTAAACTAATTAACATGTATCACTTTTCCAATCTTATCCTCCCTATTCCTACATATAGGGAAAAAAACTTGACAGCACTTTCAATTTCTTCAATTTTATTGCTATCGCTATTATTTCTACATTTAAACTTCGTGCTTATCTCCGTATATTGACTACTTTATATAAATAATGAGCAAAAACGATTTTATAATTGACGGCAGCAATCTGACTGTTGAAAATTCCATTTCCATAGTAAGGCTGGGTTTAAAACTGAAGCTGAACGCTTCGGCAGTAAAAAATATAAATGCATCAAGAAAATTAGTTGAGGACTGGATTAAAAAAGACGAAGTCATTTACGGTATTACTACGGGTTTCGGTGAATTCAAAAATGTAAAGATATCTTCAAAAGATCTAAACATACTTCAGCATAATTTAGTAAAGTCACATTCGGCAGGTGTAGGTAGTTTTATTCCCGATGACGTTGTACGCTTAATGATTTTATTCAGAATAAATTCATTGGCAAAAGGTTTATCCGGCGTAAGGTTAGAGCTTGTTGAATCGCTGGTAAAATTTTTTAACTCAGGGTTAATTCCATTAATTCCTTCGCAGGGTTCGGTGGGAAGCTCGGGAGATCTATCTCCGCTTTCACAGCTTGCTCTTGCATTGATTGGAGAGGGGAAGTGCAAGCTAAACGGAAGAATAATTTCTTCCTTCGCTGCATTAAAAAAATGCGGTCTGCAGCCTGTACAGCTCTCTGCTAAAGAAGGTCTTGCCCTCATTAACGGTACGCAGATGATGACGGCTTACCTGTGTAATTCAATGTACGATGCAATAAATCTTTGCAAGCTTGCAGATATTTCCGGAGCGATGTCATTGGATGCAATGCGCGGAATTGAAAATGCTTTTGATAAAAAAATACATGCAGCGCGTCCTCATAAAGGACAGGCAAAATCTGCTGCGAATTTTCGCGCGCTTCTTAAAGGCAGTGAAATAATGAAATCGCATGACCACAGTGAAAAAATTCAGGATGCTTATTCTTTAAGATGCATGCCGCAGGTGCACGGCGCAGTGAGAGATACAATTAATTATTGCAAAGGAATTTTAGAAACGGAGATAAATTCTGTAACGGATAATCCTTTAATTTTTCCCGAGACAGGTGAGTATATCAGCGGCGGGAATTTCCACGGAGAGCCTGTTGCATTGATAGCCGACTTTCTTGCCATAGCAATATCGGAACTTGGAAGCATTTCAGAGAGAAGAACGGCAAGGTTAGTCGACGGCAGCTTAAGCGGTCTTCCGAGATTTTTAATTAAAGACGGCGGGTTAAATTCCGGTCTTATGATTGCTCAATACACATCGGCATCACTTGTAAGCGAAAATAAAGTTTTATCACATCCTGCATCGGTTGATTCGATTCCTACAAGTGCAAACCAGGAAGACCATAACTCGATGGGCTCTATCGGCGCAAGAAAATTTTATAATGTAACTGAGAACGTAAAAAATATTATTGCAATAGAATTTCTCTGCGCAGCGCAGGGGCTTGATTTTCTTCTGCCGCTAAAAAGCGGAGCAGGAGTAAACGCTGCTTTTAATTTTATAAGAAAAAATTCCAAACATATTTCAAAAGACGGAATATTAAATCTTGAAATAGAAAAAATGCACAGCATTATTTTCAATGAGAATTTTTTACCTTCAGTTGAAAAAATTACAGGGAAATTATAAAACCAGTTGGCAGATTTTTTACAAAATAAAATAAGCGATATAAAACAGTATCTTCGCATAAAGCGGATTTATGTGACTATACGCTATTATGTAATTAAGCTGCTTGACCGTTTTGATATGGACCATATCTGGATCATGTCATCGGGCATAGCATTTAATTTTCTGCTGTGTATCGTTCCCTTTCTGCTGATTCTTTTTACAATTCTTGGCTTATATCTGGATTCATCCAATACAATTGAAAAGCTGAATGAGAATTTAAACAACCTCATACCTTTGCCTGTCGAAATGCGGAACCAGATAACTAACGAACTGCTGGATAGAATAAGGGAGCTTTCATCCAATACATGGATTACCGGTTTAATAGGTGTTGTAGGTATGCTGTGGACGGTAAGCGGGCTTTTCAGCGCATTCAGAGATGTGCTTAGCAGAGTATATAATTTAAAAATTGAAAAAAATTATTTTATACTGAAGCTGCGCGATATTATCCTGGCGCTAACTACAATTTTATTATTCCTTCTCAGTCTTGTTGCCACATATACTGTTACGCTGATAGAGATAGTTTCGAAAGGAGTCTTTGGTTTTGAAGTAAGCCTTAGCTTTTTGCAGAGCATCGTTTCCGTTCTTGTTGCCTATGCAATTTCATATATTTTATTTTATATAGTATACAGATTCGTTCCGTATCAGACGATTCCGAAGAAAGTTGTGTTATTTTCATCTTACATTTCGGCAATTTTATTTGAGATTTTAAAGCATTTATTTTCGTTGTATATTCTGAAGTTCGCGAACTTTGGAAGAGTTTACGGCACTTACGCCGCTCTGGTAATTTTTATATTCTGGATATATTATGTAGCAGTAATTTTTGTGATAGGCGGAGAGATGGGCGCAATTTATCTTAACAGAAACAGACTAAAAATTTTGTAATTGTAATAACACTTAATCAATGGAACAAAGAAAGCTTTATAAGACATTAGATAATATAATAAAGGAAGCTCCTAACTATGAAAAAAATGAGGAGCTTTTGCTTTATGTGCTTGAGCAGATAATTAAAACCGAGTCGACTGAAATTATCGGCGGACGATTGTGGAGACTGAATGAAACGAAGACAGGATATATTCTGATAGAGCAGGTAGGTGATATGGACCCCATTGAAAAAAATTACGAGATACTTGTAGCCAATTATCCTAAGTTCAAAGAAGTAGGCGCGCACCGCTCTGTAATGGCAAAGGAGACAGATACATATCTGGTGCAGAAGGGGATTTTAACATTTTCAGCTACCGGCGTAGGCGAGAGATACAGGATAAGAAGGCAGGATGAAGAAACATATTATTTATATCAGTACCTTATTGCATTCAACGCAAAAAATTTACACGATAATCTTACCAATACACTAAACATTATCAGTACAACGCTCAGCTATCTTCTCCGCTCAAGACAAATTGAGAACAAGGTAAAAGAAGACAGGGAAGAGATGGAAAAGGCACGCGAGATACAAAAAAATATTCTGCCCGACCATGAGCAGTTATTCGGTAATTATGAAATTTTCGGAATATCATTGCCCGATAAAGTAGTCGGCGGTGACTTCTTCGATTATCTTTCGCAGGAAGGCTCGGACAGGCTGGGAGTTGTAATCGGCGATGCTGCATCAAAAGGATTTTCTGCAGCAGCGCAGGCATTGTATGTATCCGGCGCAGTAAAGATGGGTGTTGAGTATTCTATTAAAATGACGACGATGATAGGGAAAGTAAATAATTTAGTTTATGAAACATTTCCGTTTGAAAGATTTGTTACATTATTTTATTGCGAGCTTTACGAAGATAAAAAAGGTCTTTGTATGTTTGTTAATGCAGGACATAATAGCCCGCTATTTTATAACAGCTCAAGAGACAGGATTGAATCACTGGATGCAACTGGCTCAGTGCTTGGCATTTCGCCGAATCAGAAATATTTATCGGATAGTATTAATTTAGATAAAGACGATTTTCTTGTGATGTTTACAGACGGCATTGTAGAAGCAACGGATGAAAATTTTAATTTTCTCGGTGAAGATAAATTGAAAGAATTGATACATGAGTACAGGCATCAAAGCGCGAAAGAGATCTGCGAAAATTTACTAGAGTATGTACAGAAGTTTGCTGCGAAAGCAACCTATTCAGACGATAAAACTCTTGTTGTGATAAAAAGAATAAAATAGTTTTAAAATTCAGTTTCATAAAAAAATTCTGCATATTATATTACTGCAGAGTGAATTTCACCATCCCCGGTGAAATAAAATCTTTAAATTCAGGTATTAAGCAATTATAATTTATCATTATTATTGCTCCTCTGATTTTTATTAAAATCCCTTGGCAGGTATTAAATAATAAAAACTTCGGCATACTATATGAGTTATGCTAAGTTAAGTAAGTATTTTATAATACTTCTGAATAATTTATCCCATTTTTTATAAATTAATAAATCTACAAATCATGAAAATTAAGACATTGTCTTGTTTATTTTTCCTCTTATTGTCTTTAAATCTTCCGGCTCAGACGTGGATGAAAGTTCAGGAAGGCACTTATACATCATTTGTTGAACGTATGTCTTTTATCAATTCAACTACAGGCTTTGCTACCTATGCAGAAAATACCGGGGGAATTGTGTACGTTTTAAAAACAACAGATGCCGGAAATAACTGGACGAAAATTGTTACTTCCTGCTCCAATGCACTATATGATGTTAAATTTTTAAATACAACTACAGGATATGTAGCCGGCTTTAACGGTGAGATAGGTAAAAGCACTAACGGCGGAACTAACTGGACAGAAGTTTATCAGAACGGAAGCAACTTTGGACTTTATGCGATGAATTTTTTTGATGCTAATACAGGATTTGCTGCCGGGCAGAATTATATGGTTAGAACAACAAACGCAGGTGGAAGCTGGTCAGATGTCGGCTCAGTTACTAATATCATATATTCCTCTGCTGTGTTTTCTGCAACCAATGGAGTTATCTGCGGAACAACCGGTACCGATGGAGTAGTTTATTTAACAACTAATTCAGGCTCAAGCTGGGCTATGTCAACAATTTCAACGGGCAATACTTTGTATGATGTTTTCTTTCTTGATGCCAATACAGGATTTACATGCGGTAACAACGGAGTTTGTTATAAAACGACTAACGGCGGCGGCTCATGGTCACCTTTAACAACAGGTGCATCTACAGCTCTTTCGGCAGTATATTTTTTGAATGCAAATACAGGATTTGTTGCAGGCAGCGCCGGCAGCATTTTCAAAACAACAAACGGCGGAACAAGTTTTACACCCATAGTTGCTGCTCCTTTAGTAAACCAGAGCAATTATGATTTTCATTTCTTCGATGCAAATAACGGAATATTATCCGGCAGCAGCGGCGCATTCTATCAGACGAGTGACGGGGGAAACTCGTGGATAATGAGTAAAAGCAATATTGTTGTACAGCTTAATGCTGTTAATTTTGTTACTAACTCAACAGGCTATGCAGCAGGCATCGGTGGCGCTGTTGAAAAATCTACTGACGGTGGATTGACATGGCAGATCTTAACAAATATTCCCGTCTCTTCAAATTTTACATGTATGGATTTTCCAACGGCTTCCACAGGGTATATTGCAGGGGCCACAGGGAGCATGGTAAAAACAACTGATGGCGGCGCTACCTGGAGCACGCTGACTACAGGGGTTGCTTCACAAATTGCAGGCATAGATTTTATTGATGCTAATACAGGATATCTCACAGCTCCAACCGGAGTTATGAGAAAATCTACAGACGGCGGAGGATCATGGAATGCAGTAACAACGGGACTGGCAACAAATCTGACGGGAGTTTCTTTCCCAAGTGCGAATACAGGTTTCATAACAAGTACAGCAGGAAATATGAGAAAGACTACCAATGCAGGAACAAACTGGAGCGCGCTTACAACGGGAACAGCTAATCTGCTGAACGGAGTGAACTTTGTTGATGATAACACGGGATATGCAGTCGGCGCATCCGGCACTATAATAAAAACAACTAACGGCGGCACTAACTGGACTACACAGACATCGGGAACGACTAACTCGCTTGCAGCAGTAAAATTCGGCAATGCAAATAATGGTATTGCAGTGGGCTCGGCAGGTACAATACTTGTTACAACAAATGGCGGTACAAATTGGGCAGCACAGACAAGCGGTACTACTATTGCCTTAAGAAATTCATTCATTCAGCCAAACGGAAATGTGCTTGTTGTCGGTGGTACCGGTACAATTCTTTTCAGTAATGACCAGGTGCTCCCTGTTGAGCTGGCATCTTTCACTTCAACAGTTCAGAATAACAGAGACGTGAGATTGAACTGGCAGACAGTAACTGAAACAAATAACTCAGGATTCGAAATAGAACGAACAGTAAAAGCAGAAAATGAGCAATGGAGTAAAATAGGATTTGTAACAGGTAACGGAACAACGAATAATCAACAAAGCTATGCTTATGAAGATAAAAATTTATCAGCAGGAACTTATAAATACAGATTGAAGCAAATAGATTTTAACGGCAACTATGAATATAAAAATCTGAGCAATGAAGTGATAATAGGGAAGCCAAGTTCATTTGAACTTTCACAGAATTATCCTAATCCGTTTAACCCGGCGACAAAAATTACTTTCAGCCTGCCGTTCGATAGCAGGGTAACATTGAAAATTTTTGACATAACGGGAAAGGAAATCAGAACTTTGATGAATGATTTTAAAACTGCTGATTTTTATACTGTAGATTTTAATGCAAGTGAGCTGCCAAGCGGAATATACTTCTGCATAATTTCTGCACAGAGTGATTCAAAGGATTTTGCCAGGACAATAAAAATGATTTTATCGAAGTAATTCTTTTTTATATTTTAAATTATTCAGCCGCAGTAAGCAGTATACTTTGCTTCTGCGGTTCTTTTTTGAACTAATAGTTGTTATTTTTGTTTTAAAGTAATATGGTTTCACAGGAAAAATCCCTCCCTCTTTTCGCAGATTAATTCATTATTAAATTAAAGTCTTTTTTGTTATATTTACCTAATTTTTTCACCAATTTTATAAACACAAAAACTAAATACCCTACAGAAGGAAAATGAAAAATCGTTTATTTCTTGTTCTATTGTTATTAGTCACGCTGTTATCAAGCGCAAATGCGCAGCTTCCTAACAGTAATATGACTTTATTAAAAGCTCTTAACCCGCGACCGGGTAGTTATTCTGCTTTATGGGGATATGTAGCACCTAACGGCAGAGAGTATGCAATTTTAGGATGCAGTTCAGGAACATCATTTATAGATGTTACTGATTCAGCGAATATCCGTGAGTGCGATTTCGTTTCCGGCGTTACTTCTAACTGGCGTGAAATGAAAACAATCAGCCACTACGCTTATGTAGTATCTGAAGGTTCAAACAGCAAAGTACAGATAATTGATTTACAATATCTGCCTGACTCAGTAAGCTTAGTAAAGACAACATCTTTTACAGGGCACACAACTACACACTCAATTCAGGTTTGGGGAACAAATAAAATTATTTTAAACGGTTGTAACAGCACAAATTTCAGTAATGGTGTTGTTATATTAGATTGTACCGACCCGGTAAATCCTGTTATCCTGACAAAAGCAAATAACCAGTTCGGCGGAAATACAAACGGTTATGTTCATGACAGCAGAGTATGGAAAGATACACTGTATGCATGTAATATCTATACAGGATATGTAACACTTTATGACGGAAGGTCTATGCCAGTTGCAGGCGATACATTAATTCCGTTTAAATCATTCCAGACAGTTCCAAATCCGTTCACACATAATCTTGCATTTACACAGGACGGCAAGTATATTTTCACAACTGATGAAACTTCAAGCCCTAACGGAAAACTAAAAGGCTGGAACATTCAGGATAAAACAAATATCACAAACGTTTCGACATGGACACCTACAGGTATTACTACTGCAATTGTTCACAACGTTGAAATTTACGGTAAGTATGCATTAGTTGCACACTACACTGCAGGTATCAGATTACTTGATGTATCTGTTCCTTCAGCACCGGTAGAGCTGGCATGGTACGATACATATCCTTCATCCAATGGTAGTACATTTAACGGATGCTGGGCAGTGTATATGCTTCCATCTAAAAAAATTATTGCATCGGATATCAACACAGGATTTTATTGTGTGAAACCGACAATTACAATAACAGGTATTGAAAATCCTGCAGCAACAGAAACACCAAGCACATTCGGATTAAAACAAAATTATCCGAACCCTTTCAATCCTTCAACAAAAATAAGTTTCAGTCTTACAAAAAATTCATTTGTATCGCTGAAAGTATTTAATCTTTCAGGGAAAGAAGTTGCTAACCTTGTAAACGACAGAAGAGACGGCGGAAATTATGAATATACATTCGATGCAGGCAAATATGGACTTTCAAGCGGAGTATATTTCTATACACTTGAAGCTGAAGGAAAATCAGAAACAATGAAAATGATTTTAGTAAAATAATCAATTTAATTGTGAGTTGAACTCAAACCTGACTTTGTGAAAAACGGAGTCAGGTTTTTTTATGGTATAAGAAAATAAAAATCTTTATATTTCAAAGTTCACATAAAAATTTCCAAGTGAATTTCTGCTTACTCTTCAATAGAGCTATCTACTGAAAGAAGAATATAAATACATTCCGAAAGCGGGTTAAAATATAATTTTTTAAATTGTATTTTTATTACCCTATACCTTTTTAAATCTATCATAATATAAATTGAATGAAAACAATCGTAACTTCTTTGCTTTTACTTTTAGTTTTAAACACGATAGGATACTCCCAGTTAACCCAGGCATGGTTGAGAACTTATAATGGTCCAACTAATGGTAGTGACCAAGCTCAAGCTATGGTATTAGATACAGCAGGAAATATTTACGTAACCGGTACAAGCACTGTAGGCGCTAACAATATTAATTATACAACAATAAAATATAATCCCGCCGGTACGGTGCAGTGGCTTCAATCATATGACAATAATACAGGAACTGATATTGCAACAGGAATTGCAGTTGATAAAGCTGGGAATGTTTACGTAACCGGTTACAGTAGCGGTGTTGGAATGGATATTGCTACAGTAAAATACAACTCTTCAGGAGTCCAGCAATGGGTTCATAGATATGATGGTCCCGGGAATACTGATGATTATCCAACCGGAATAGTTGTAGATTCTATCGGACAAATATATGTAACAGGTTACAGTAGAGGAGTTAGTAATGATTTTGATATTGTAACAATAAAATTTGCTGCTTCCGGTCCTCTTCCGTTATGGGTTAAAAGGTACAATGGAACTGGAAATTCTACTGACCAAGGTTATGGAATTGCAGTTGATAATTCGGGTAATGTTTACGTTACCGGTCCAAGTAAAGGAATTGGTTCAGGAGATGATTATATCACCATTAAGTATAATTCACTTGGAACGCTATTATGGGAACAAAGATATAACGGAACTGCGAATGGCGATGATTATTCTCAAGATATAGTTTTCGATAATTTAGGAAATGTGTATGTTACCGGCTCTAGCGCAGGAGTTGGTTCAAGTAATGATTGTATTACAATAAAATATAATAGTTCAGGTACAACGCAATGGCTGCAAAGATATAACGGAGCTGCGAATTCAAATGACAACGGAGGCTTTTTAAGAGTAGATAATAATGGAAATGTATATGTTACAGGCAGTAGCACAGGTATTGGCACATCTTCTGATTACATTTTAGTCAAATATAACGCGGCAGGAGCGCAGCAATGGGTTCAAAGATATAATGGTGTTCAAAATGGAAATGATTTTCCTACAGATATGACTCTCGATAAAAACGGAGATATTTATGTTGCAGGAAGCACTATAAGCGCAGCCTCTAATGATTTTGCATCTCTAAAGTATAACTCTGCAGGAGTAGTTCAATGGGAGCAGTTGTATAATGGAGTAGCGAACTTTATTGATTTACCTCATTCAATTGCAGTGGATAAAACCGGCAATGTATATATCGCGGGCGAAACTACTGTATCTGCGAATAATTCAGACTTTATTACTTTTAAATATACTCAGCAGGTTGGAATTAATACAATCTCAAATGAAGTGCCTTCAAAGTTTTCCCTAAAACAGAATTACCCTAATCCTTTTAATCCTGTAACTAATATTCAGTTCGATATGCTAAAAGGAAATTTTGTAAGTATTAAAATTTTTGATATGCTCGGTAAGGAAATAGAAAATCTCGTGAATGAATTTAAATCTGCCGGAAAGTATGAGATTAACTACGATGGAAGTAAGCTTGAAAGCGGAGTGTATTTTTATAAAATGGAAACAAAAGATTTCAATGAAACCAAGAAAATGATGTTATTAAAGTAATAAAACGAATTGTTGACAAATTTCAAACCTGACTTTGTGAAAAACGGAGTCAGGTTTTTTTTACCCTGCCTTTTTGACTTTAATCATCCATTCAACAACATTACTTTCCATTCAAGTTTATATTTAACTGTTCTTTATTATATTACTAACAAAAATGAAAAAACTTATTCTGCTTCTGCTATTGTCATGCTGCGGTAATTGGGCTAATTCCCAGTCAGACAATTTGAACGGAGCTGACGTATGTTCTCATGGTAAAATGAGCAAAGGCATTGCAAATATTTTCCATGAATTTGATTCACCAAACACACCGCTTCACTCATTTAATGTGCTGGAATACAAACTAAATCTGGACATTTACAACTGTTTTATTTCTCCATACACAAAAGCATACACAGGTACAAATCAGATTACGTTCAGAGTAGATTCTACTTTAAATTCTATAAAGCTAAACGCTTTAAACACTTCTATAGGAATTGATACAATTAAAATTGGTTCAACTTCAGTAACATATTCACATGCAAGTGATATAGTTTCCATTAATCTTGATAGGACATATACTGTTGGGGAAACTGTAATTATGAAGATTTCATATCATCATAATAATGTTTCGGCAGCAGGTTTTTATGCAAGTAATGGAATGGTATTTACGGATGCGGAGCCCGAAGGCGCGCGCGGATGGTTCCCTTGCTGGGACAAACCTTCCGATAAAGCTACATGGGATTTAACTGCAAGAACACCTACAACTGTTATCCTTGGCTCAAACGGAAGACTTTCCGATTCAACTGTAAACGGCGGAGCAATTTTTTATCACTGGGTAAGCAGAGACCCGATTGCAACGTACCTTATGACAATGATTGGAAAAGTCGGTTACAATCTTGATGTTATCTGGTGGAAAAAGATATCAAATCCGAATGATAGTATTCCTATCAGATTTTACTGGAATACAGGAGAATCAGGACTTGCAAATATAAAATCGAAGATGCCTTCGATGATGACAAGGTTCTCACAGTTATTCTGCGAGCATCCATTTGAGAAGAACGGATTTGCTACGGCAAACAATCAGTTTACATGGGGCGGAATGGAAAACCAAACACTGACAATACTTGCTCCTAACTACTGGAATGAAAACGTAGTTGCGCATGAGTTCGGTCATCAGTGGTTCGGCGATTTAGTATCTCCCGGTACATGGGCAGATATCTGGCTGAACGAAGGTTTTGCAACATACTGCGAAGCGCTTTGGAAAGAATATACAACAAGCTATGCTTCATATAAATCAGCAATAAATAGTAATGCAAGCAGTTATATTTCACAAAATCCGGGATGGTCTATTTATAATCCTGCATGGGCAATTACAACACCTGACCAGAATACATTGTTTAATACAGCAATGACATATTATAAAGGCGCATGCGTTCTTCACATGCTGAGATATACTCTTAATGATACAACTATGTTTTTTAATGTGCTGCGAAGCTATACTAAAGATACGGTAAGTTTTAAATTTAAGAATGCAGTTACTGCTGACTTTGTTACAAAAGTAAATTCAGTTACAGGTCAGGATTTAACCTGGTTCTTTAATCAATGGATATATCAGCCGAATCATCCTGTATATGCTAACACTTATAATTATTCGGGCTCGGGTACGAACTGGACTTTGAGATTTAATGCGAAGCAGACACAATCAACTCCGGCATTCTTTAAAATGCCAATAGAAATTAAAGTGGCATTTGTAGGCGGAACGGATACAACGGTAAGAGTGATGAACGATGCAAATAATCAGCTGTTCACATTTAATTTTACAAAGCAGCCGAATGCCGTTACGTTCGACCCGAATGCAAATATAGTATTGAAGCAGGGAACAACTTTATTAGGTGTTGAAACAGTATCGAATGAAACACCTTCTAAATTTGCTTTGAAACAGAATTATCCGAATCCTTTCAATCCTATTACAAATATAAATTTTGAAATTCCGAAAGAATCATTTGTAAAGATTACAGTCTATGATAATTTAGGAAGAGTAATGAATATATTAGCAAATGAAAAATATAATGTAGGAAGTTATTCAGTAAGCTTCGATGCTTCGAAACTTTCCAGCGGATTATATTTCTACAAACTTGAAGCAGGGAATTTTGTTGAAACGAAATTCATGATACTCACGAAATAATTCAATTTATTATTATATATATTTGACCTGACAGGTTTTCAATCCTGTCAGGTCTTTTTTTTTTATTGAAATATTTCAGATATGTATAAAAATCTGAACTCTTCTCATTTTCCCCTTTATTTACTTTCAAAACATTCTTACTTTTTCTTCTATCTCTGTATAAAATTATTCTATCTAATGAAAATATTTACTCTTTTACTTTTGATGCTTACTTATGGTTTAAGC
Organism: Ignavibacteria bacterium; assembly: GCA_044226845.1. GTDB lineage: Bacteria > Bacteroidota > Ignavibacteria > Tepidaquicellales > Tepidaquicellaceae > JAFDZO01. The sequence goes on along the minus strand of JBGAGG010000008.1, from coordinate 46,562 downwards.
ATTGCTCAGACTTCAGATGTTTCCGGCGCATATCAATGCTCACACGGAAAAATGAACAGAAAGTTTATTCCGCAAAACACTGACTTATCTCCGAATTCTCCCGTGCATTCATTCAATGTGCTTGAATATAAATTGAACATAGATATTTATAATTGCTTCATAACTCCGTTCCCTAAGTCATTTACAGGAACGAATCAGATGACGTTCAGAGTTGATTCGGTTATTAACTCGATAAAACTGAACGCTAATAACACGTCACTGGGAATCGATACAATAAAAATAGGAGCAACGGTTCTTACCTTCACCCATGTTTCAAATATTGTTACAATAAATCTTAACAGAACTTATAATCCCGGTGAAACCGTAGTCATGAATATTATATATCATCACAATAATGTAACCGATAACAGTTTTTATGTAAGCAATGGTATGGTGTTCACTGATTTTCCCCCTGAAGGCGCAAGAGGCTTTTTCCCGTGCTGGGATAAGCCGGGCGATAAAGCAACATGGAATTTTACAGCGCGTGTACCGACAACTGTACTGCTAGGCTCAAACGGCAGACTTGCGGATTCAACAGTTAACGGCGGAGCAATATTTTATAACTGGATAAGCAGAGACCCTATTTCAACTTACTTAATGACAATGATAGGAAAAGTAAATTATAATCTTGATGTGATTTGGTGGAAGAAAATTTCAAATCCGAATGACAGTACTCCAATAAGATTTTACTGGAATACAGGCGAAGGCGGACTTGCAAATATAAAATCAAAAATGCCTGCAATGATGACACGCTACTCGCAGATGTTCGGCGAGCACCCATTTGAAAAGAACGGATTCGCAACATCGAACGGATTATTCCAATGGGCGGGAATGGAAAATCAAACGCTAACTATCCTTGCTGCAAACGGCTGGAATGAAAATACAGTTGCGCATGAGTTCGGGCATCAGTGGTTCGGAGATCTGGTTTCTCCGGGAACTTGGGCAGATGTATGGCTTAATGAAGGCTTTGCAACTTACTGCGAAGCTTTGTGGAAAGAAAGCACAAGCGGCTACACTGCGTATAAAACATCTATCAATGGAAATGCAAGCGGGTACTTCAGCGGAAATCCCGGCTGGCCGATTTATAATCCTAGCTGGGCAGTTACAACTCCGAACCTAAATACTTTATACAATACCGCTATCACATATGACAAAGGCTCATGTGTACTGCACATGCTGCGATATGTTCTTCAGGATACATCAGTATTTTTTAACTGCCTGCGTTCCTATGCAACTGATACGGCAAACTTTAAATTTAAAAATGCAATCACGGCAGATTTTGTTGCAAGAGTAAATCAGGTATCAGGACAGGATTTGAACTGGTTCTTTGACCAGTGGGTATATCAGCCTAATCATCCCGTATATGCAAACAAGTATTGGTTCACTAATAACGGCGGTTCAAACTGGACGGTGAATTTCACTGCAAAGCAAACTCAGGCAGCGCCGTCTCCTGCATTCTTTAAAATGCCCATGGAAATAAAAATCACTTTTGTAGGAGGAACGGACACTACAATAAGAATAATGAATGATGTGAACAATCAGCAGTTCACTTTTAATTTTAATAAGCAGCCAAATGGATTTGAATTTGATCCGGGAAGAAATATTGTTCTAAAGGCAGGGACTACTACAATCGGAGTTGAGAATATCAGCAGTGAAATTCCCGGAACGTATTCATTGAAGCAAAATTATCCGAATCCGTTCAATCCTGTTACGAATATAAATTTCAGTATTCCGAAGCAGTCATTTGTAAAAATTACCGTTTATGATAATCTCGGAAGAGAAGTAAATCAGTTAGTGAATGGTATGTATGCTGCTGGAAGTTATAAAGCAGATTTTGACGGCACAAACTTATCAAGTGGTTTGTATTTTTACAGAATCGAAGCGGGAAGTTTTGTTGATACGAAGAGCATGGTACTGATGAAATAATTTTTTATCGCAGTTTCTCCCTCCGATACTAAGGAGAGGGACTGAGGGGGCTGTATCAAAAGTACATGCCGCTTATGTTTCTTAAAATAAAAAAGACCTGTCAGGTTTTTAATCCTGACAGGTCTTCTGCTAATTGTTAATCGTAATTTAAAATTTACTTCCCTTCAAGCTTTTTTAAAGCTTCTAACCCGCTTGTACTTTTCGGGTCCAGTTCAACTGATTTTTTATAATTTATCAGCGCATTTTCTTTATCGCCTTTAGCCAGATATGCTTCGCCTAAACTATCATAAACATTTGCAGAATTCGGGAACATCTCAACATTGAATTTAAAAATCTCTATTGCATCATCAAGCTTTCCATTTTGCATTAACTGGTATCCCAGATTGTTTATATCACCTTCATTTACACTGTATTCATCTTTATTTTTCGCAAGTTCTTTTGCTTCTTTAACGGCATCTTTAATACTCTTTGAGCCGGATGGAATTAAGAAGTTTGTTATCGGTTTGGCAGGCATCTTGTAAGGAATATTGTACATAATTTTTGAAATCTCGTTGGAGATTTTTGACGCCTGGCCGTTAGCATAATTACTAAGCACTATTATAACCATATTATCACTTTCAACACGCATTATATTTGTACTGAATCCGTTTATTCCTCCGCTATGAATATGAATTGTTTTTTCGGCATCCATAGTTTTGGCTTTAACTATATTCCATCCATAGCCGTAATTGTTAAGAAACGGTGTAAAGATTTTTTGCTTTGATTCAGCCGAAATAAGTTTATCGGTGTACAACGCTCTATCCCATTTATAAAGATCTTCTACCGTTGAATACATTGCGCCTGCTGAAAACGGAATGCTCATATCAATGAATTTAGATACAACTACTTCTCCCGGATTATTATCATAACCGATTGCCTGTTCAGTCATTTTTATTTCATTATGCTCGTAACCTGAATTTGTCATTTCTAAAGGTGTAAGTATCTGCTCCTGCAAAACCGTTTCATATTTCTTGCCGGTTACTTCTTCAATAATTGCACCGAGCATTACGTAGGCAGTATTGCTGTAGTTGTATTTGCTGCCGGGTTCAAAATCAAGCTCACCGCTGCCGTAATTGAGTATCAGGTCTTTTGGGGTAATTGCTTTGCTTAAGTGATTGTTCATAAAATCACTGTTTGTATAATTCGGAACTCCTGAAGTATGCGTAAGTAAATTATGGATTGTAATCTTATCGCCGTTATCTTTTCTATAATAAGTCAGATAATCAGAAAGCTTTGCATCAAGCCTTATTTTGCCCTGCTCCACAAGCTGCATTATAAGCATTGCAGTAAATTGTTTAGTAAGAGAAGCGATGCGGAATTTAGTTTCGGGTGTGTTCTGCATTTTTTGCTCGCGGTCAGCATATCCATAGCCTTTCTCAAAAAATATATTCCCGTTTTCACCTACTAAAACGCTGCCGTTGAATACACCGATTTCAGCAAATTTTCTTACAAGTTCGTCAATTTTCTGTGCTCTATCCTGAGCGTTGGAATTTATGAATAAAAATAAAATTAAAACTGAAAGTATAATTTTTTTCATGAGTAATTTATGCTAATTTGATTTATAAATTTACCGAAGATGGGTGAGCTGAAAAATATATTAATTAATCATACGCACAATTGTTAAAAATGTTGTAAAATTCTCTAAATTTGTTCTCTGAGATATAATTTATTCGACTCTTTTTTATAAAAAATAGTTTCAACATTTTGTAAAATTGCTTTACAATTTCTTAACATTAACTACAATCCGATTTTGGTATATTTGTTAAGATTATGCGATATATTTCCATTCTTTTAATTTCACTTACATTATTTTCCTGCGGAGGAAAACGCAATGTTGCATTGAACCGCTCAGGCGGTCAGTTGAACGGCGCGGGCGCTACTTTCCCTTTCCCGATTTACTCAAAATGGTTTGACGAATATTATAAAATAGATAAGAACGCAAAAATAAATTATCAGTCAATCGGTTCAGGCGGAGGCATAAGGCAGATAACTGAAGGTACTGTTGATTTCGGCGCATCAGATAGTCCGATGAATGAAACTGAAAAGAAAAAAGCGGAAGATAAAAATAATTCGAGAGTGCTTCAGATACCTACAGTGCTTGGAGCAGTTGTACTGACTTACAATCTGCCCGGAATAAATAAAAATATAAATCTTTCCGGCGAAACAATTGCCGATATTTATCTCGGCAAAATAAAAAGATGGAATGACGGAAGAATAAAAGCAGATAACCCCGATATAAATTTCCCCGATAGAGAAATAGTTGTATGCTACAGAACAGACGGCAGCGGCACAACATATATATACACAGATTTTTTAAGTAAGGTTAGCCCCGAGTGGAAACAAAATCAGGGAACGGCAAAGGATGTTAGATTTCCGGTAGGACAAGGCGGTAAGGGCAATGAAGGTGTAACAGGAATTGTGAAGCAATTGGAGTATTCCATAGGATACATCGAACTGATCTATGCTTTACAAAATAAGCTGAACTATGCAAATGTAAAAAATAAAGAGGGGGAGTTTATTTCTCCTTCACTTGAATCGGTCACAAAGGCAGCAGATAACACGGTTGATGAAATGACGGAGTCTCTGACTCTTTCAGTTACAAATGCAAAAGGTAAAGGCGCATATCCTATAGCGAGCTATACGTATTTATTAGTTCTTGAAAATCAGAGAGATTTAATCCGCGGCAGAATTTTAAAGAGCTTTATAAAATGGGCTTTAACTGATGGAAAAAAATTTGCAAATGATTTAGGATATTCTTCATTACCTGAATCAGTTGTAGCAAAAGCGCTACAAAGAGTTGAGTTAATTAACTTTAACGGGAAACCGCTATAGAAATATGATTCATTTCTAACCACAAAGAACACAGAATAATAGTAATATTCTCTGTGCAATCCGTGAAAGGCTCTGTGTAATCTGTGGTTAAGTTTTTAACTACAAAACATTTATAAAATTATTAGCGAAGAAATTCTAAATATTGCCCCCGAAATAAAAAGCAAAAAAAAATGGTCAGATATTTTCTTTGAGAAGCTGACTTTAATTTTTGCATGCTCAATAATATTAATTGTTGCGTTTATAATTATTGAGATGTTTCAGGATTCTATAGATGCGCGTGAAGCGTTCGGATGGAAATTTATTTTTTCAAATGAATGGGATCCCGTAAAAGAAAAATTCGGCGCATTGCCGTTTATTTTCGGAACTGTAGTATCTTCTGTCCTTGCGCTATTACTTGCTTTACCTGTCAGTATAGGTGTAGCAGTTTTTTTAAACGAAATAGTTAATAAAGCGCTTCGCACTCCTTTAAGTTTTTTAATTGAAATTTTAGCAGCAATACCTAGCATCATATATGGCTTCTGGGGAATATTTGTTCTTGCTCCCTTTATGCGAAGCACAGTCCAGCCGTTCCTGCAAAGCACACTCGGATTTTTACCGTTCTTCAAAGGAACGCCTTATGGAACAGGATTACTTACAGCGGCAATAATTTTAGCAATAATGATAACACCGATAATTACGGCAATCACGCGTGATGTACTGAAAGCAATCCCTACTGCGCAGCGCGAAGCCGCTTATGCTTTAGGAGCAACGAAATGGGAAGCGATAAAGATGGCGTTATTAAATGCACGCTCAGGGATTTTAGGAGCATCAGTTCTTGGTCTTGGCAGAGCTATAGGTGAAACTATGGCAGTGACAATGGTAATAGGAAACAGGGCAGAGATAAGCTCATCGTTATTTGAACCTGCATACACAATGGCATCGGTGATAGCAAATGAATTTGCAGAGGCATCAGGCAATCTGCACGTAAGCGCATTGATTGAAGTCGGGTTAATTTTATTTGCAGTAACTTTTATTATAAATTCGTTCGCAAGATTATTAATATATAGCTTTACAAGAAAAACAGAAGGCAAATAATTATTAAATAGAATTTGGAAGAGACAGTACAACAACATACATCAGTTTTTGCTAAGCCGAAAAATCTCCGCAGAAGAAAGATAGTAAACTCTACTATGCTTTTTCTCTGTGTTGTTGCAGCTATTATAAGCATACTTCCTTTATTTTATATTTTCTTTTACACGACTAAGTCAGGCATATCTTCATTGAATTGGGACTTCTTTACACAGATGCCGAAGCCCGTCGGTGAAGCAGGCGGAGGTATGGCGAACGGAATTATCGGTACGCTTATACTTGTATCGCTCGGTTCTGTTATAGGAATACCTGTCGGTGTGATGGCTGGGATTTATGTAACAGAATATTCAGGCGGACTATTTTCCAATCTTGTAAAATTTGTAACGGATGTGCTTAGCGGAGTGCCGTCTATTATCATTGGTATTTTTGCTTACGGAGTAATTGTAATTCCTATGCAGGGATTTTCAACAATTGCAGGAAGCTTTGCTCTCGGAATTTTAATGGTGCCTACAATAACACGTATCACTGAAGAAATGCTAAAGCTTGTTCCGCAGTCATTGAGGGAAGCATCGCTTGCTCTTGGCGTATCAAGATGGAAAACAACATTGCAGATAGTATTGAGAACGGCATCGGGCGGAATTATAACAGGTATATTACTTGCAATTGCCAGAGCAGCGGGTGAGACAGCACCGTTGCTTTTCACTGCTTTCGGTAACAGATTCTGGAGTACTGATTTAAATCAGCCGATTGCATCATTGCCCGTACAGATTTTTAACTATGCAATTTCGCCATTCGAAGACTGGCATCAGCAGGCATGGGCAGGTGCGCTTGTATTAATATTATTGGTATTTGTTGTAAATCTTATAGTAAGAATTGTTACAAGAGATAAATTTGCAAACAAAGTTTAATGTATTTGAATAAGAATTGGAAGAAGAAAAATTAAATATAGTAAGTTTACCTGTTGAGGATGATAAAGAACTGATTCCTGAAATGGAAGCTGCAGAAGCTGAACAGGCCGGAAAGGAATATGAAGTTGAAACAAAAAATCTTTCAGTATCTTTTAACGGACGTCCTGCTATTACAGATATAAATCTCAGTGTGCGTAAGCAGACTGCTACTGCTATCATAGGACCTTCAGGATGTGGGAAGTCAACATTTCTACGCGCGTTGAATTTTATGCATGATATGATTCCCAAGTCAAAAGTTACGGGCGAAATTATTATAAATAAGCACAGCATTTCAGAGTACGATACAGTTGATTTAAGAAAAAAAGTCGGTATGGTCTTTCAGAAGCCGAATCCTTTTCCTAAAATGTCTATTTATGAAAATGTGGTTTCAGGATTAAAGCTGAATGGTAATAAAGATAAAAGAGATTTGAATGAAGTAGCGGAAAATTGTTTGAAACATGCGGGACTATGGGAAGAGGTTAAAGACAGATTAAAAGAGCCGGCAGTAAGCCTTTCAGGCGGTCAGCAGCAAAGACTTTGCATTGCAAGAACTATTGCAGTATCACCGGAAATAATTTTAATGGATGAGCCTACAAGCGCGCTTGACCCTATATCAACTCAGAAAATTGAAGAGCTTATCTTTAATCTAAAAAAAGAATTTACAATTTTAGTTGTAACACACAATATGCAGCAGGCAGCAAGAGTAAGTGACCACACTGCATTCTTTTACATGGGTAAACTTATAGAGTACTCAAGAACACGCAGAATGTTTACAAATCCCAAAGAAAAATTAACTGAAGAATATATTACAGGGAAGTTTGGGTAGTATTTTTCTGTATGCACCTTCAATCAGCACTGGAACACTTTCACTCAAGTTAAAATCACACGCTAAGTTCACATCTTCTTCAAATCCTCTTTCAATAAGCTCCTTGCCTGAGGAACAATTTTTTATTTCTTCTAACAAATTTTCTCTTACAGTTTCAAACACTGCTAATGCAGATTTGCTTTCGGGAGATAATTTTCCTTTTAAATAAGATATAATTGCCCCTGCTCCTATGAAATCTTCTATTGCAAATCTTATCGTGCCTTTGCTTGCAAATATTTCCTGCCATCTTTCACCGGCAGGAATTACTGAAATATTTTTTCCAATTGTCATTGCGTATTCAGCAACGGCTTTTGCATTTCTAAGTCCCCCGCAGAGTGTAGGAATATTCCCTGTTGCTAAAGAAAGCATTGAACCGTTTGGTGAAGGCAAAACTAATTTTGTACCTGAAGGAATATTTTTTAATGAGGCAGGGGAGAGAGTATAACCTGATGAATTTCTGTCACGGTCTGCAAGCTCTGCTCCGAGTGACTTTGCATACTCTATTGCTGAATCATCTTTGTATTTATATGGATAAATTATTGCTCCGTTGGTAACGGCAATTTCAACACATGTTGAATATGAAAATGTATCTACAATGATTATTACATCCGACACAGAAGCAAGCTGCTCAATTCCGGGTAAGCCCCATTCGAGTTTTATATTAAATTCTGATTGATTGAATGTCATGAAGTTTGAATCACTGATTGCACAGATTTTGAATGATTAATATGAAACATGTCTCATGCCTCAATTCTCAATATTAGGATATACTTTTTAAAAATCAGTTGTAATAAACTAAGTGCCAATAATATAAAATCATTTGTAGTCAGCGCAATCAGTGATTAGAAGTCAACTCTTTCACTTCTTCTTCAGTCAAATTTACATTTATCGTATTCAGATTTTCTTTCAGATGGTCTAGAGATTTTGTGCCGGGAATCAAAATTATATTCGGTGAGCGGTGCAGCAGCCATGCTATTGCGATTTGCGCTGTTGTTGCATCATGCGCTTTAGCAATTTTGCTGACAACATTCTGCATTTTTTCAGGACCTGAAGCAAGCGGATACCATGGTATAAATGCCATGTTACGTTTTGTTGTGTAATCAACTTCTGCTTCCCATTGTCTTTCATTAAGATTGTAATGATTCTGAACAGAAACTATCGGCACAACTTTTTCTGCGCGCTCGATTTGTCCGATGCTTACTTCGGATAATCCGACAAAACGAATCTTGCCTGCCTTCACTGCTTCAGCGACAGGTGCAAGAGTTTCTTCTATTGGAAATTTTGAATCAAAACGGTGAAGCTGCCAGAGATCAATGCATTCGACTTTCAATCTTTTTAAGCTTCCTTCGATGGCTTCCTTTATATGTTCGGGATTTCCGTTTATCACCCATTGTCCTGCAGAAGGTCTTTCGAATCCGCCTTTAGTTGCTATTACCAATTCAGCGGGATAAGGATGAAGCGCATCTGCGATAAGTGTTTCATTTGTATATGGTCCGTATGAATCGGCAGTATCGATAAAATTAATTCCGCTTGCTACTGCAAACTGCAGAATTTCTTTCCCTTTTTCTCTATCCGGCATATCACCAAAGACACCTTTTCCGGTAAGCTGCATTGCTCCGTAGCCTAAACGATTTGTTCCCAACTCTCCGCCTAGTAAGAAAGTCGCCGGCGAAACTGTTTGTTCATTATTCATTTTTTGTATTATTTATATAGGGGAAACAAAAGTTAATTCTAATAATTTACAAGAACTATGCAAGTGTGTTATTTATTGTAATAAATGTACTCTACTACATGTTTTGATTTATTTATCAGCGGGGCTATTTCCTTTATCTCTTCAAGTTTTGCCATGTAAGATTTTACCAGGAAACAATCCCTTTCTGTTTTGGATTTATCAAGCTCTGACTTTATCATGGCAATATAAAACTCTGCCTGATTTTTTCCGCCGGATGAATTGTTTAATTCTTCGGTAATACTTTTCAGAGCATCCAAAAACTGGATAAATTTTTCGTACAATTCCTTTTCCATTTTTTTATAGTTTAATTTTCATTTCCTGCTACACTTATTTCGCTTTTTTGGAAATTGCAAAATCTTAAGTTTATTGTATTGTAAAATGGTGTAACCGATCGACCAGGCTAACCAAGACATACAGAAGCAATTGTTTACTGTGCTTAATCATAGAAATACAGAATAAATAAGAAATAAGATGGGACTAAAGTCGATATAATCCATTCTTGTGTGTAAGTCAGTTGTTATGAATCGCGTAAATAATAATCCTTGAAATAATTTAAAATTTTTGTGAAGCTTAAAAATTAAGCCGGTTCGTCTTTAGTGCCTTTTATCAGACCTATTCCGGAGACGAAAAATAAAAATCCAAGCAAGCCATAGACTACAAGTAATTTTACATCGTATGCAGCTCCGCGTGTATTCATAAATAATGTGGCAGTGTAAATCAGTCCGCCAATACCGAGAATGGTTAGGATAATTCCGAAAATTCGTTTAACGCTCATGATATTATTGATAATTTTAAAGAACTATTATCATTAATAGCGACAAAAGCTGTTCCGAATTACAATCTGAAATTAATGGAATCCAATGAAATTTAAAGAAATGATAAATGAATTCAGTATTAAAGTTGTCTATATATGTCAAATCTGTCATACGATGAAATAATATTTATCGCTTTTCATAATACAATTGGATATTTTATATACAAGTAATAGGAATAAGAATTGAATAATTATTTTTAGAACAAGTAAACTATAGTAAAAATGAAAACAGCTAAAATAATTAGACACAGACATAAGTATCACCATTACCTTAACGATGATTTAAAAGATGTAAAAGAGGAGACTCATTTTAAAATAGTTTTTTCTGACCCGAAAGAATTAACGGAATTTTGTAAATGGTGCGAAGCGAACGAAGGGCTTTATGATTACGATAAGGAGAATTCCTGCCAGCGGGGGACACTTCCCAAACTTGAATTATTTAAAGATGAAATATGCTGGTGTGATATAATGTCATATTATCTGCTGGAGATAAAAAACTATGAGTTCTATTCCACTATCCATCCTTATAAAGGAGAAGTATATATAAAGAAAGATTCCTGATAAAAGACTGCTGACAAATGAAAAGCATTACAGATTTAAAACAAAAAAAAGTTTTCGCCTTACTCCTTTAGAAATTAAAAAAAGAGCTTGCGAAAACTTTTATAAATTTATCTACAAAAATATTAAATCTGACTAACTGATATCTGTATTTCCTATAGCATCAGTTGCGTCTTTTTTATCCAGTTGCTGGCATTTAGTGCAGAGTTCAATTTCATCAGGGAAATTTGAGCTGACCATTGTTTTGGAATTTTTAGGATCAGGAAATGAAGGGCACTCAGTATGCCAGTGCCATATATTATCCTCGCCCATGTAAAAGGGTCCGTAAATTTTTTTCATTCGTTATAAAAGGGTTTGGGTTAAGATTTTAACGTATGAAAATATAAATTCATTTTTTTGTTAAGAAAATTGGATAAAACATAAAAATTCCGTAAACAGATTTTTAAGTTTGCAAAAATTGAATGTTTAAAATTCTTATAATAAAAGGAAATTAATCGGAAGAGACTACTGGGGGTATCTTTTCGTAAATTTTATTTCTTCTCTACGTTAAAATATACACGCAAATTAAGTATAATATTTCAATATTTCAATAAATTAATCAAGCATAGTTAACTTATTTGCTATAGAAAACTTAATAAGACCCGCTATATTCTTTATATCGAGTTTTTGCATAATGTTCTTTCTGTGAGTTTCTACAGTCCTCACACTAATATTAAGTTTTTCAGCAGTTTCTTTGTTAGTAGAGCCGTCAGAGAGTATTCCTAAAACCTCTTTTTCCCTGGCTGTTAATATATGTAATCCGTTTTCTTTCATATTTTTTAAATGGTATCAAGTCTTTTTGTTCGTTGCAGTAGTACATTAGCATACAAAACTAATTATAAGCAAGCAAAAATAAATCAGTATTTTTACTTAGAAACTTAAATTTCGGGTTAAAATCAAACCTTATTGTTTTTAAGGGGAGAATTTTTTACCGATAATAAAGAAATGACTGGGGAGATAATAACTACGTTGTGTGCAGGTATAATAATATAGAAATTCCTCCACCTAATGTATATAGTGCAAAGGGATTAGAGAATTGAGATATTTTTTTAGAATGTTGAGATATGTGAAGAAATTAAAGCTTGTTTTTAATGCAGTTCCTTTTTCAGATGTTTGATTGCCTCTTCTCTATCAAGAGTAAGGCAATTATTGCAAAGCTCTGAGCTTTTGGGTAAGACAGTACTTATCATTGCTTCAGGAAGAGTATCTTTCGGGAAATCAGCGCATGCTTTATTCCAGTGCCATAAATTATTTACGCAGAAAAAAGGACCATAAATTTTTTTCATCAGGATTTTATTTTTATTTTAACTTTACAATCAAATTAAGATATATATTAAAAAACTTAGGAAATATAGTCCATTTGGACTAAAAAGGAACTAACTTACTTTTAATTCTTAGGAATTCCTTTTATAGGGAATTTTTTTTAAATTTTTGATATTTTAATTGATATGCAAAATTCCGACTTAGAAAATATCGAAAGCTATCCCGAAATTGATTTAAGGGAAAGCGAATATTACGAAGAGAAAAGTCCATCATTAATTGTTTACGGACTTCCATCTCTAATTATGATTTTTATTCTGGCCGGATTTTTCAGCGGTGATGTTCTGGCTAACTCAGGAGACTTTGTTAAAAACAAATTCATCACAGAGACTAAAGTTAACTCAACCATCTTTAAAGGAGATTACAACATAGTTTCTGAAGAAGATCTGGCACAGGGACTTATGGATACTGTATACACTGATAAAGATAACTGGCTTGAGCTGAGGATTCACGAACAGATGGTATATGTTCACTGGAGAAACGGCAAGATTGATAAATATCCCGTCTCCTCAGGAAATAAATTTCTTGATAAAGGACTTGAAACACGCCCGGGACTTTTTGCTATTTTTGTAAAAGAAGAGCATCACGAATCATCTCAGTTTGATAATGCAGATATGTATCACTTTATGCCGTTCAATCAGGGTATCGGTTTTCATTCAATCAACGGCACAGGCTATTACCAGCATTTAGGCGTGCGACCTTCTTCTCACGGATGTATAAGGATGAAGCATGACGATGTTAAAAAGATGTTCGGCGATGTAGAGCTTGGCACTATTGTATTAGCTCACAAAGGAAAGTATGCAAGGACAGTCGGTTTTGCTCCGAAAGATTATGATGCAAGTAAGCAGCAGTTTACACCCGACGAATACAGAAAAATGCTAGCTGAAAATTTATATAATATTCTTAGCGGTAAATACTATGTTAATGATAGAAAATACTTTGTAGTGGACCCGAAGATAATTCCCAAACAGGGGATTTACATTGCTTACGATAGAGAAATACCAAACAAGCAGGAATTGCCAAGACCGGAACTGATTATTTCTGAAGTGTCGGATAAATTGAGTGAGCGTTCTGTAAATATTGACATCTTTAATTCAGAAGTACCTATTATCACGGAAAATGATAAGAATAATGAAACAGAACTGGTAAGCAATGAAAGCAATACCAAAGATAAGAAAAAAAATGTTGCTACTACTTCACCGCCTGATGAGATGGTAAAAAAATATTTTCTTAATCCTATAGGAATATTGCCTTACTATCCGCCTACAAAGAAAGTGTATGTTCCTACTTCAACAACAAACTCTACACAAAATTAAAAAAATAATTTATAATGGTAAAACTTGTAGCGCTTTACAAAGCTCCTGAAAATAAAGAGGACTTTTTAGAAAAATATAATAACGAACATCTTCCGCTGGCAAAACAAATGCCCGGCTTAATAAAATCAGAAGTATATAATATTAAAAGCCTCGGAGCAAATAAATACTTTTTATGCGCAGAAATGTATTTTGAAAATGAAGATGCACTTAATGCAGCAATGGGTTCAGCAGAAGGAAGAGCGGCAGCAAAAAACTTAATGTCTTTCGCAAAAGATTTTGTTGAAATGCATATTGCAGAGCTGAAAGATTAGTTCTTAGTTGATGGTTTTCAGTTGTTAGGTATACGTAAATTTTAGATCCGTTTCAGAATTGTCTGGAACGGATTTTTTTTAAGCTTTCACCAGGGATATGTATAAGTTGTTTTGTAACCCTCCCCTTACTAAGGGGAGGGCAGGGAGGGGTTAAAGGGAAAAGCAAATTATAATTTATAGTTCGAACTTACCTCCCCTTGCTCTGGCACATCCATCAAAACTCACTAATCTAACGGAACATTTCCCAATAGCCATAGTTTAATCCCTTAACACTTTAAACAAATAATTAAACTATTGCGAGGGTTCAAAATGAAAACCGCTACAGTAAAAAAAGAAGTACAACAACCCCTTATTAACATGAAGTACGGAGCTCCTGAGCTCTTATCATTGTATCAGAAATACGCATTCCGCGGATTGATGTATGCAATAGTATGTTCTCTATTATTGATAGGGAGTGTAGCAGCTTACAATTCGCTCCACGCAACAGGTAATGATGAAAAAGAATATAACAGAGAAATTATATTGTTGAACTATGATTTGCCTGTGAAGCAGGAAGTTGTTGAAACTCCGCCTGCGCCTCTAGATGTTCCGAAAGCAGAGCAGACAGTGAAGCTAAAAGATTTAGCTGCACTTGTGCCTCAGCCTGTTGCGAAACAGGAATCTGAAGCGTTGACAACTAAAACACAGCAGGCACTTGAAAATGTACCTACGGAAAACGTTGGTTCAAAAGGTACAGAGAATATTAATGAAGTGACATCTAATATAAATGAAAACACAAATTCGAAAATAGAAGAGAAGATAGAAAAAGAAGAACCGAAGAAACCTGTAAAAGAAACTTTCAACTCTTTTGAAGTTGAAAAATCTCCTGTGCCGGTAAATCTTAGTTCAGTAAGAGGTTCGATGAAATATCCTGAGATTGCATTATCATCAGGTGTAGAAGGAACATGCGTTGCAAAAATATTAGTAGGAACAACAGGCGAGATACTGAAAGTATCAAACATAAGCGGACCCGATGTATTCCATAGTGAAATAGAAAGAAAGATTATGGATTTACAGTTTACACCTGCTTTGCAGGGAGGACAGCCTGTAAAATGTTATGTAAATGTTCCATTTAAATTCAATTTAAAATAATCATTTAACAGCATATATTATTACATAAATATCCTCTCCCTGATAAAAGGGGAGAGGAATTTTTTATTTAACTGAAGTTATAAAAACAGAGATTATAATATTAAATTTTACACAACTTTTTACCATTCCTTACTGTTAAAAACAATGTAGAAAAACCTTGTAAAAAAATTGTAATATTACAATTTATCAATAGATTTTATGGTTTTTCTTCTTTATTTTGCAGGCAAGAGGAACATTACGTCAATAGATTAGTTTAATCTATTAGAGATTTCTTTAAGATTTTTAAAATAAAAAACTTGCGAGGTTAAAAAATGGCAACCGCAACAGATACACAGGAAGTAAAGCCCTTGGGAAAAATGACATACGGGGCACCTGAACTTCTTGCCCTCTATCAGAAATTCGCTACCCGCGGATTGATGATGGCAATTATTTTTGCTTTCGTTCTTATCGGAAGTGTTTTTGCTTACAATAAGATTAAGGCAAACATAGAAGCAGAAAAAGAAAATCAGCAGAGATTAATTACATTGCAGGACTTGGATTTACCTCCTCCTACAAGTGAAGAAATCCCTCCTCCGCCTGAACCTGAAATTCCTGAAAAAGTTGCTTTAAAAGATCTGGAAGCTCTTGTACCTGAACCGGTAGCTAAAGAGAAGTCAGAAGTTTTAACAACAAAGACACAGGAAAAACTAGATGAAGTTAAAGTTCCCGTTGCATCAACAGGAACAGACGACCCAAGCAAAGTAACATGGGACGGAACAGGAAAGCTTGAGCAGAAAAAAGTTGAACAGAAAGTTGAAACTAAGGAAGTAAAAAAAGAAGAGAAGAAAAAAGATTTCCAGTCTTTTGAAGTGGAAAAAGCTCCTGTAGCTGTAAATCTTGGCTCAGTAAGAAGCTCAATGAAGTACCCTGAAATTGCAAGACAATCAAGTGTTGAAGGTACATGCGTAGCAAAAATTTTAGTAGGAACAAGCGGTGAAATTATCAGAGTTGCCGGTATCAGCGGACCTGATGTATTCCACAGCGAAATTCAGGATAAAATTATGAACTTACAGTTCACCCCTGCATTACAAGGCGGACAACCTGTAAGATGCTATGTAAACGTTCCTTTTAAATTCAGTCTCGGAACAAAAAAGAAAGCCGATGACGAAGAAAAGAAAGAATAATTAATTTTACGAGATAAATGAATTCAAATACTTCTGTCATTATAAGTTTAGTATCATCCGGCTTAATTTTAATTGCCGGAGTTCTTATGATGACAGGAGTTTTTCTTACCCGGGCAGAAAAAAGCACTACAATGGTATTAGGCGGATGCCTGGCTGCATGGGCAATTTTCAGATTGTTAAATACCTATTACAAAATGAAAAGCGCAAAGATGGAAGAACAACGTGAAGAAATGAAGAAGCAGACTGAAAAGCTTCTGAAAAGAAAATAAGAACAAAATTGAGAAGGAAATGAATTATGATAAAATTTATTTTACACACCCTAGTAGTTACACTCTTCTTTAGTCTTACCCTCTCCGGATGTGAATTCGATAAAATAAAATCAAAGGCAATTACCGGCAATTTAGATATTGGCGTTGATGAAAACATTGAGCCTTTGATGAAAAAAGAAAAAGAGGAGTTCGAAAGACTTAACCCCGAAGCTAAATTGTTTTTATCTACAATGCCTGCTTCTAACTGCATCGCAGATCTGATAAACGGCAAAACCAAAACAATTGCAGTTACAAGAGATTTTAATGACGAAGAAAAAAAGATTATTGCAGATAACAAACTTGAGTTCAAGAAATATCAGTTTGCTATAGATGGTATTGGTTTCATTGTAAACCCCGCTAATCCTGTTCTGAGAGTTACTTCAGAAGACCTGCAGAAAATTTTTACCGGTGAATACAAAAACTGGACGGATATAAAATCTCAGAATGAAACACAGAACTCTGAAACAAAATCTTATTTCAGCGGTTCAAAAGGTAACATAAAACTTTTTATACAGAGGCAGAACTCATCTGTTTACAATTATGTTAAAGACTCTGTGATGAAAAAAATGGAATACTCCACTGCAGCAGTTGTATGTTCAACAAGCACACAGATGCTTCAGATGGTAAGAGAAAATCCAAATGCAATCGGTATAATAAATATGTCATGGCTCTCTGCAGGAAATATGGATTCGCTTGATGCAACTGTAAAAGCTCTTCGTGTTTCGAGGATTACCGATACAGGCTTTCAAAAAGATTTCATACAGTTCCATCAGGGATATCTTGCAAATGATGCTCAGCCTTATCCTTACAGACGTTATGTTTATCTTATAACAGGCGATCTGGGAATAGGATTAACAACAGGATTTCTGACTTATCTGCTGAAGCCTGAAGGACAAAAAGTTGTAATGAAGAACGGGTTAGTGCCCGTAAGTCAGCCGGTGCAAACTATACAATTAAATTAATTAATACATATAATTGAAATGAAAATAAATAAAATTCTAACACTGTTTGTTTTAGCTATTATGTTTACAGCTTCGGGTTTATTTGCACAGGTAGATAAGGCTGAAGGGCTTATTAAAAAAGGTGATTACGTAGGCGCAGTTAACGCGCTGAAAGATGTTGTGAAATCAGACAACGGCTATGATGCAAATTATCTTTACGGACTTGCTTTATATAAAACAGGTAACCTTAAAGATGCTGAAACATATCTTAATAAAGCATTGGCAAAAGACGATGAAGGTGTAATGGCTCTTAAAACATTAGGAGATATTTACAGCGCAAAAAAGCAATATGATAAAGCGGATACGTATTATAAAAAAGCAGCAAAGCTTGATAACGAAAATATTTCAGTTCTTATTTCACAGGGAACGAACTATTCGCTTGCAGGAAAAGTAGATGATGCAATCAGAGTGTTAACTCTTGCAACAACTATCAGCAAGGAAAACGCAGATGTGTATGCAGGTCTTGGCGATGCTTACTATTACAGAAGAGCATACGGTCCTGCACTGGATAATTACAAAAAAGCTTTGAATCTTAATTCAAAGAGTGCGATTGCAACATACGGCGTTGGAAGAATTTATTACAAACAAAAAAAATATACAGAGGCTTTAAACCAGTATATTGCAGCAGAACAGATGGACCCGAATTTTGCAGATCCGTATTTTGAAGCAGCAAGGCTTTTATATTTTAACGAGAACTATAAAACAGCTTTAGAAAATATTGATAAGTATTTAACTCTAAGACCTTCTTCATTAGACGGTAAATCTTACAAATCAAAAATATTGTACTACCTTGGTGAAAAAGAAAAAGCTGAAGCATTAATTGACGAAGTACTTAAGTCTGACCCTAATGACGAAGGCGCTAACAGAATTAAGGCAACAATAGATTTTGAACAAAAAGAATATCAGACAGCAGCAGGTTTTTATGCAAAAGTACCTGATGATTTTCTTGAAATTGAAGACTTCATCAATATTGCTAAAATAAATTTAGCAATGGGAGATACAGTAAAGGCATTTACAGTATTTGATAAAGCAGCAGTTCTTGACCCTGAAGAAGACAGAATATTTTTTGAAAAAGGAAAAGTATACTTAGCTCAAAAAAATTACAGCGATGCAATTACCAGCTTTGATAAGGCAATTGCTATGAACACACCAAACGTAACGGTTTACTTCGCAAAAGGCGTAGCTCAATATCAGGATAAAAAACTTGATGACGCTACAGCAACATTTAATACTCTATTGCAAAAAGATCCGACATATGCACTTGGATATTTTTACATCGGTGTAATAGCTTATGATAAGAGGAAAGAGGCAGTGAATGCAAATAATGCTGCAGATGCAGATAAGTATAAGGAAGAGGCAATTAAGAATTTTACAAAAGTTCTTGAGCTTGAACCGGAAAACGCAGATGCTAAATCATTTATGAATGCATTACAAAGCGCTCCGACTCCGAATAAATAAGTAATACAGTTTTTATAAAATAGAAAACCTGCTTTGTGAATAACGAAGCAGGTTTTTTTATGTCTATATGGAATTTTTACAAGTTCCCAAATTCAGCGGCTGTATTTTACTTCGTGTATGAAAGATGATTTCACAATTCCATTGGAGTAAAATTCAGGATTATATTGAGTGAAATAACTTTCAAATTTTGTTTTCTGAGCTGAAGTGTTCATTGTATTATTTTCTTCCGGTTTAAAGAACGTGAAAGAAATAAAAGCTGCGCAGATAAAAAATAATAATATCAGAATAAGTAGTTTCATTTTGTATGTGTACTTTATTTAACCAAAATCATTTTCTTTGTATCAGAAAAATTATCTGATACCATTTTATAATAATAAACTCCGCTTGGCAGATGTGAAGCATCAAATTTAACTTCGTAACTTCCTTCTGTTTTTTGTCCATTCACAAGCTCAATGATTTCTTTTCCAAGCCCATTATATACTTTCAAAGTTACATTACTTTTCACAGGTAAGTTAAACTTTATTGATGTTGTCGGATTAAACGGATTAGGGAAATTCTGACTCAATGAATAATCTGATGTTACAATGCCTCCATTATTATTGATTGAAGTGCTTCCACCGTTCCTAGTGTTGTAAATTCTTCCATCCTGAAATGTTCCGCCTGCAATGTAATAGTTATACTTATCTATCATTACGCTTGATGTAACATTTACATTGGGAGCGCTTTCACTGATTGTTTGTAAAGACCAGGTCGCGCCAAAATCTGTAGTTCTTAATACAGAGGGTACGTAATTATCTCCGGTATAAAATTTCTCACCGTATGCAATTCCCACTCCGCTTTCACCAAAAAAGTTAATGCCTTCCAATATTAAAGAGTCGCGTGTATAAATAGTGTTCCAGCTGCTGCCCTGGTTTGTTGTCTTCAGAATTATTGCTCCGGCAAAATTTGTTCCGGAAACATATCCTGTATTATTATTTATAAAATGTACCTTTGTATATTTAACTGAATTTCTTGATATGCTTGTCCAGTTCATACCGCCGTTAGTTGTTTTAATTATTGAGCTTAATTCATGTGTTCCATTAAATTCAAACCCTGTGGCAAAAGCTGTATTTTCATTTACAAAATTGATTGAACTTAAATCTCTTACTATGAGGTCATTCATTATTTTAACCCAGGTTAATCCGCCGTCTGTAGTCTTAAGTATTTTTGTCTGAATATTTGTATTGGTATCCATTATGCTTCCTATAGCCATCCCGGTATTAGCATCTATAAAGTCACAGTATGTTACATAGTAACAATCTGCAGGCATTGTACCGTATTTATTCCAGCTTTTACCGCCGTCAGTAGATTTAAAAAATGCACCTGTTGAAAATTCTATTCCGTTTTCATAAATATCTATCGGTATTCCGTTGTTATTGAAATTAGCAATTTCATTAAAATTGCTAAAAGATTTTTCTGTAAATACATTCATTGCCCCTGTAGCATATACAATCTGAGGTGTGATATATTGAACGGAAACAATTGCTCGTGATGAATCGGGGACTGATGCATTCAGCCATGTTGTGCCGCCGTTAGTTGTATAAAGAGCGCGTGATGTTGTGTTCGGATTTTGCATATCAATTCCCCAGCCCGTTGAAATGCCGGTATTAGTATTAGAAAAATTGATTGAGTTAAGAAAAAATATTGTGCCCGGAGCTGACTGCCTTATCCATTGCGCAGGTAAGTTTAATGTCACAAAAAGACAAAATAATACACTGAGTGTAAAGATTTTCATGGTAATATGTACGGTTTAATTAATAAAACTTGTTAGAAAATGTTTTTTGCGAGAGTATATATAGGTTTTTTGCGAGGTATATATTAAAACTATGTAGGTATACTGAAATGAAAAGAATTTGTTTCAAACAAAATCCTGCTCTGAAAAAATGAGAGCAGGATAGTAGATTAAGATTATTTTATTAAAATCATTTTTTTTGTTTCTGAAAAATCCCCCGAAATTAATTTATAATAATAAACTCCGCTCGGTAGATCTGATGCATCGAATTTCACTTCGTAAACTCCGCCAACTTTTACTTCATTTACAAGCCCAACAATTTCTTTACCGACACTGTTATACACCTTCATCGTTACGAATGCCTTGTTTGGAACATTGTATCTTATTGCAGTTACAGGGTTGAACGGATTAGGAAAATTCTGGCTTAATGAAAACTCGGATGTTGTAATACCTGAATTATTATTGATTGAAGTACTGCCTCCGTTACCGGTATGGTATATTCTGCCTTCCTGGTACGTTCCTCCGGTCATGTAATAAGTATATTTATCAGTGAGGCAGCTCCCGCCAAGATTCATTAATGGAGTACCATCTTCAATAACCTGCAAAGCCCAGGTCTGACCGAAGTTTGTAGTTCTCATTGCAAAAGGTTTATAGCCATTCGATGTAAGAAATTTTACTCCGTAAGCTATTCCTACACCGCTCTCTTTGTAAAAATCTATTCCTAACATAATAAGTGAATCCCTTTCAGAGGTATTACTCCATGAGTTTCCCTGGTCAGTTGTTTTAAGAATCATGCTGCTTGAATTAGTATTACCTGCGATAAATCCCGTAGTGTTATTTATAAAAAATACTTTTGCATACTTGTTTGAATCATTCATTATAGTTGCCCAGTTCATTCCGCCGTTTGTTGTCTTGAGAACAATTCCTTTTTTTGTTGTATCTGTATATTCTAATCCTGTTGCAAAGGCAAGGTTTTCATTAACATAAGTAATGGATCGCAACTCTCTTACATTATCATCATTGATTGTTTTTATCCATGATAATCCGCCATTTGTTGTTTTAAGAATATTTGTTCTCATCTCTACAAATTTATCCGTCAAAACACCGATTGCCATTCCTGTATTTGCATTTACAAAATCTGCGTGCGTAACATTATAACAGTCATCAGGCATTGTGCCGTATTTCTTCCAGCTTAATCCGCCGTCAGTTGATTTAAAAAATGCGCCTGAAGTAAAATCTATTCCTTTGTTATTTCTGAATGCATTAATAGAGAAAAGATTAACCGCTCCGGTACCGTAAACAATTAGATCATTTATGTATTCGGCTGAAACTATCCACCGTGATGAATCGGGTACAGTAGCAATATTCCACGTTATACCGCCATTCGTGGTAAAATATGCTCGTGAAGTGACGACAGAATTCCCGGGGTTAATACCCCATCCTGTAAGTACTCCGGAATTTTTATTAACAAAATTAACTGAGTTTAAATAAGAAGTGATTCCGGGCGCTGTTTGCCTTATCCATTGTGCAGGTAAGTTTATTGTCGCAAAAAGAAAAAATAATACACTGAGTATAAAGATTTTCATTGTTATAAATTGGTTTAATTAGAAAAACTTTGTTTGAATAAAGTGTTTTTTGCGAGATTGAATAGAATTTTTTTGCGAGGTATATATTAAAACTATGTAGGTATACTGAAATGAGAAGAATTTGTTTCAAACAAAATCCTGCTCTGAAAAAAGAGCAGGATATGAAGAATAATATTATTTTATTAAAATCATTTTTTTTGTTTCGGAAAAATCACCGGAAATTAATTTGTAATAATATATTCCGCTCGGAAGATCTGATGCATCGAATTTTATATCATAACTTCCCTGAGGCTTTACCTCATTAAGAAGAGTTGAAATCTCTTTACCATTTGTATCGAAGACTTTTAAAATTATCTGACTTTTTTCAGGTATATTGAATCTGATATGAGTTGCGGGATTAAAAGGGTTTGGATAATTTTGAGCGAGTAAAAATTTTGTCGGAGTTATTCCGGAATAATTATTTATTCCCACGCTGCCGCCATTTGTTGTGTGAAAAATGTAACCATCGAAACCTCCACCGGTAATATAATAATTATATCTATCCAGCATAGTTGCGGATAAAAGAATAATATTGGAGTTATAGACAATCTGCATGCTCCATGTTTCACCAAAATTTGTAGTTCTGAATGCATAACATTCATATATATCAAAGCCGTTATTTGTGCCGTAAAATACTCCAACTCCGCTTTCTTCAAAAAATTCAATACCGCTAATAAAGACAGAATCACAGGAATAAACTTTCCTCCATGAATTTCCACCATCAGTAGTCTTAAGAATTGAATAG
This sequence comes from Ignavibacteria bacterium, assembly GCA_044226845.1. Lineage (GTDB taxonomy): Bacteria > Bacteroidota > Ignavibacteria > Tepidaquicellales > Tepidaquicellaceae > JAFDZO01. The sequence goes on along the minus strand of JBGAGG010000008.1, from coordinate 23,554 downwards.
TCCTGCACCTGCGCTAATTGATTTCCCACTGCATTTACAAAACCCGTTGTGCTATTTATAAAACGTGATTTTCCTATAAACAATGTATCATGCAGCTGCTTTGTCCAGTTCATCCCTCCGTTTGTAGTTTTAAGAATTACTCCTTTACTTGAATCTTCAGTGTAATATTCATCACCCGATACATAAGCAATATTTTCAGTAACAAAATTTACTGATTTTATTTCTCCGTTAATATTCTGCGGCAGGAGAGATGACCATGATAAACCGCCGTCAGAAGTTTTTAAAATATTTGTCGGATAGTTTCTTTGAATTTTATAAGGCAGTGTAGCAAGCATCATTCCGGTATTTGCATTCAAAAAATCCATATATGTTGCGTAGGTATATGGTGAAGGTAAGGTGTATAGAATATTCCAGTTTGCTCCGCCATTAGTAGTTTTAAAAAAAGCTCCTTTAGTATTTGTGCTTCCGTTTCTTCCTATTGCAGACTCAATTATGTTACTGTTATTTTTTATATCCGGTTGCTTATCTGCTTCACCTATTACTGGTAAATTATAAGCGCCTGAACCCACAGCAGTTTGAGGTGCGATATATTCAAACTGAGCAATCACACGGAAAGAATCAGCAGCTGTTACATTTATCCAGTTAGTTCCTCCGTTAGTTGTTCTGAAACTTCTAAACTCTGTATTAGAGCTTCCCAGTTTGTAACCGGTCACAATTCCGGAATTAGGATTTTCAAAATTTATACATCCAAATATAAATGCATCATTAGGGGCATACTGCTGAATCCATTGCGCAGATACTTTAAGATTAAAAATGAAACATATAAATAATAACGGTAAGAGTTTTTTCAAAATATTATTTCAAATTAATTTAACATTGAGAGAAAAGATAATAAACCATACTTAGAAAATATATGTAAAATAATATGTTAGTTCTAAATCAAATTAAATTATAATGTTTTTGTGACTAATTAAGTTGTTCTAAAATTTATATTTTAACGCATGAATTTATTGTTTTATATCGTCATTGGAATCGTAATAGTGCAAAGGCTGGCGGAATTAGTCATTTCCAAAAGAAATGAAAAATGGCTGCTTGCAAACGGAGCAGTTGAGTATGGTGCATCGCATTATAAGTATATTGTTATTATGCACACGGCATTTTTTTTATCTATCCTTGCCGAGTTTAACCTTTCGGATAGGCATAAAGATTTAAATATTATAAATTACTCATTTTTAGTATTTTTCATACTTTTACAGCTTGGAAGAGTCTGGGTGCTGACTTCACTCGGAAAATTCTGGAATACAAAAATTTTCAGAATAAAAAATTTAGCGCTTGTAAAAAAAGGTCCGTACAAATTTATCAAGCATCCGAATTATGTTGTTGTTGTACTGGAGATTTTAATTTTACCTCTGATCTTTAATTTATACTACACAGCAGTAATATTTACAGTATTGAATGCAATAATGCTTTCAATCCGGATAAAAGAAGAAAATAAAGCTTTAAATATATAGTTTAAAATTTACAAATGAAAAAAATTCAATTAAGAGAGATCTGCCACGGAAGAAGCGGCGATAAAGGCGATGCGGCAAATATAGGACTTATTGCATACAAGAAAGAAGATTATGAAATAATTAAACGCGAAGTAACTGCAGAACGAGTGAAAGAATTTTTCACGGGCATCTGCAAAGGAAATGTTGACCGTTACGAAATGCCGAATATAAACGCGCTGAATTTTGTTTTACATAATACATTAGGCGGCGGCGGAACAGTATCACTTATGCTCGATGCGCAGGGCAAAACACTAGCTTCAGCATTATTAAAAATGGAAATAGAAATTTAATTTATTAAAAATACTAACAAGTTTTAGAAAAATAAGAACAGGTAAACAAAATGTTTGAACAACAGAAATACAGAATAAAAGACTACAAAGAGAAGCTAGAGCATCTAAGGAGGTTTCTTTGAAGTCGATGAGAAGACAGTACAGATAAAAGACCTCGAAATGAAAACCGAGAGCGGAGACCTTTGGGAAGATAACAACGCCGCTCAAAAATTACTTCAGCAAGTATCATCTCTAAAAAAATGGGTGGACGAGTTCAGACAGCTCGAAAATCAATTTTCCGATATACAAACACTAATTGAAATTTCAGAAGCAGAAGGCGACGATTCAGTCGGTGAAGAAATCACTGCAGAGATTGTTAAGTTCGAAAACATGCTCGAAGAGATTGAGCTGAAAAATATGTTAGCCGATGTTGATGATAAACGTGATGCGATTATTACAATTAATTCAGGTGCCGGGGGAACAGAATCTCAGGACTGGGCTGATATGCTTCTTCGTATGTATCTTCGATACTGCGATAAGATGGGATTTAAATCTCAGTTGGTTGATAAGCTTGACGGCGACGGAGCAGGGATAAAAAGCGCAACAATTGAAGTCGAAGGTGAATTTGCCTACGGCTACCTCAAAGCAGAAAGCGGTGTGCACAGGCTAGTGCGTATTTCTCCGTTTGATGCGAATAAAAAAAGGCATACATCGTTTGCATCGGTTGCCGTTACTCCGATAGTGGATGATACGATTGAAATAGAAATAAATCCTGCCGATATAAAAATGGATACATACCGTTCAGGCGGCGCAGGCGGACAGAACGTTAATAAGGTTGAGACTGCTGTTAGGCTGACGCACATTCCCTCAGGAGTAGTGGTTGCCTGCCAGATAGAGCGTACTCAGATGAACAACAGATTGCTTGCAATGAAGATGCTGAAATCAAGATTGTATCAGATTGAAAGAGAGAAACAGTTAGCTGCATTGGATAATATTGAGAAGGGTAAGAAAAAAATTGAGTGGGGAAGCCAGATAAGAAGTTATGTTTTCCATCCGTACAATATGGTGAAAGACCACAGGACGGGTTATGAAACAAGCGACGTGCAATCCGTAATGGATGGCGAGCTCAGCGAGTTTATCAAAAAATATTTGTTAAGTTAATTCTCATAGACTAGTCTGAATTATAAATATAACATAGCGAAGCGTTTTTTATTTTCACGAAGCGGCTCTAAGTTCGTTTCGTTCATTACCTATATTTCTATTCTGGGAGTTGCGCTTGGCGTTGCTGCGCTCATTATAGTTACATCGGTATTGAACGGTTTTGAGCTTGAGATAAAAAATAAAGTCGCAGGGCTTGTATCGCATATTCAGCTGAACTCATTTGACCAGAAAGGAATAGTAGAATATCCTGCAGTTATCTCGCGGTTAAAAAATGATTACAAAGATATAACGGGGATTTCTCCTTATGTTCAGAGAGAGGCTCTTATAAAATATAAAGATAATGTTGAAGGAATTATTTTAAAAGGAGTTGATGCTAAGACAGATATTTCAACTGCGAAGAACAGGATTGTAAGCGGAGATTATAATCTAGCTCCGATTGATACAACATATTCAAGAATTCTCATAGGAGAAAAGCTTGCTAAGAAGCTGAATGCTGAAGTCGGCAAGAAAGTTTTTGTATTCGGATTGAAAGGTGTACCGTCTCCTGTAAATCCGCCCAAGATAAAGCAGTTCATAGTTGCAGGAACATACGAAACAGGATTGAAGGATTATGATGACGTTGTTATTTATACTGATATGAAAACTGCTCAGAATTTATTTGAGTTCGGAGATAATATTTCAGGGATAGAGATGAATATGAAGACTATTGATAATCTTGATGCAACTGCAACATCAATAAATGAGTCGCTCGGTTATCCTTATACCGCAAAATCTATGTTTAAGATTTTCAGAGCGCTTTTTACATGGGTAGAACTTCAAAAAACTCCCGCGCCGATAATTTTAAGTATGATAATTTTAGTAGCAACATTTAATATTGTTGGGACTTTATTAATGCTTGTGCTGGAGAAAACGAACTCAATCGGGATATTAAAGTCACTCGGTTCAAGCAACGGAGATATAATGAAGATTTTTATTTTCGACGGACTGATAATAGGATTTGTTGGGATTATTCTTGGTAATATAATAGGAATAGGCTTATGTCTCGCTGAATTAAAATTTAAATTTTTTGCGCTTCCTGAATTTTACTATATGAAGAACGTCCCGATACTTTTACAGCCTGAATATATAATAGTAGTTTCATTGATAAGTTTTGTTTTATGCTTTCTGGCTACAACTATTCCTGCATATTTCGCTTCAAAAATAAGTCCCATCAAATCACTTAAGTTCTCATAGTATATTAAAAAAAATTTGGATAAGTCACGAAAAAAAATTCAGGGGATGTTCGATGAGATCGCCGGCCGGTACGATTTTTTAAATCATCTTTTTACGCTTAAGCTCGACCAGAAATGGAGAAGGGAAATTGTAAAAGAGATAAGCAAGAATAGCACTCCCAAAGATTATATAATTGATTTAGCTACCGGAACAGGGGATTTATCATTAGAACTAATTAAGCTCAATCCTAAAAAACTATTTGCAGCAGATATTTCTTATAATATGTTAGCGCTGCAAAAAAAGAAAATAAATAATCCTTCCTTAGTAATTATTCAGTGTGACTCGCTTCACCTTCCCTTTGAGGATAATTCTATTGATGTTATTACAATTGGTTTCGGCATAAGAAATTTTGAGTTCATGGAAAAATGTCTTGATGAAATAAATCGTGTATTGAAAAAAAACGGACAGCTGATAATAATTGAGATGTTCAGTAATAATGATATCAAAACAAAGCTCTTTAATTTTTATTTCGGAAAAGTAATGCCTGTAGTAGGGAATCTGATTTCCGGCAGCAAGTATGCGTATAGTTATCTGTATAAATCAGTCTCAAATTTTTATTCAGTAAAGGACTTTGTGGATATAACGGAGAAGCATAATTTCAAGAATTTTAAGATAAAGAACAATTTTTTGGGAGTAGTAAATACGGTTTATTTAAAAAAGCTTTAAAATCTGCATTTTTGATTTTTATTTCTGCAAAATAAACTAAAAATAGCCATTGAATAAAGCTTTAATTATTACTATATTTGTTGTTTAACAATTATTTGAATGAAGAAATTAACAGTAAAGCAGCAAGCTAAGAACTACAAGCTCACACAGCAAATAAGCGCAAAAAAGAGCCAGGGAAAGAAAAAAGATCCGTTTAAAGAAAGAGGAATAGATAAATTCATCGATTTCAGAGACGTGAGATTATTGACAAGATTCTTAAATGATCAGGGCAAACTTCTTCCTGCAAGAATAACAGGTGCTACTTCAAAAATGCAAAGACAGCTTACCACAGCTATCAAAAGAGCAAGACATCTTGCATTTATTCCTTTTGTCAGCGACGGAACAAAGCACTAATCTTAATATAAATTTTATTTACAATTACGCCCTTGTGTCTTTATTGATGCAAGGGCTTTTTGTTTTGGATAAAGTTTTTGGCATAGTAAGTCTTCCCCTTCCTTTATAAGGAGAGGGACAGGTGGAAGTCTAAGTGAATTGTGACTATAAGTTCCGACGCTGGAGCATCGAAACAAGGACTTTATTTAGTGCACTTATTCTTCTTTAAGATAATAAGAGTGATATCGTCGTACTGAGGCATTCCTTTTGTGAATGAATCAATAGAGTTTGTGATCTCTGTAAGAATTGTTTTGGATGTTTCGCCGCGAATATTTTTTACAAATGAAATTAAGTTCTCGTCGCCGTATTCTTCGTTAAGATTATTCTGCGCTTCAGTCACACCGTCAGTGTAGAATATCAGCACATCTTCATCTCCCAAAGTAATTTTTCCTTTTTCATAAATCACGCCTGTATCCATAATGCCGATCATAAATCCGCCTTTATCCAATAAATGAACGTGGGAATTTTTTAATACAAAAGGAGGGTTGTGTCCTGCATTTATATATTCAAATTCATGAGTGTTTGTATCCAGTATTCCCCAGAAGAAGGTTATAAACTTTTCCGGTGGAGTATTTTCATAGATTAATTCGTTTATCTTTCCTGTAACACTTTCCAAATCAAAAGTATCTTCAGCATATAGTTTTAAATACGAGTGAACTGCAGACTGTATATTGGACATCAGCAGGGAAGCCGGCGTTCCTTTCCCTGATACGTCTGCAATTATCAGCGCAACTTTGTTCTCATTTAATTTTATAACATCAAAATAATCGCCTCCGATATGCAGAGCAGGAATATTTGTTGCTGTGATATCGTAATCCTGAACATCAGGTATATTTTTCGGCAGCAGCGCAATCTGAATCTCTCTTGCAATTCGCAGCTCACTCTCAATTTTTTTCTTATCAAGAAACTCATCAAATAGCATTGAGTTTTCAATCGACATTACTGAAAGATTTACAATAGATTCAAGAAATTCTAAATCACTTTCGCTATAAGATTTCTGTGTCAGCTTTTTACCGAGTATGATAATGTTATCTGTTTTGCCGTCGTTAACTGTAGGTATTATAAGCTCGTAGTGTTTTTTATAAAGGCTGTCCAGAAACTCGTTACCATTTTCCTGCTGAATCATGTAAGGCTTATTCAATGTGTTTAAAATCTCAACATCAAAGTCTTCCAGATTGACGTTTTTATTTTCCTTCATAAGATAAAGCTTTTCTTCTTTATCTTTTGAAATGATAGCATAATCTCTTATGCCGAAATTCCCGAGCAAAGAAAAATTCAACAGCTTCAGAATGTTTTCTTTATTTAAAAAATTGGAGTTGAACTCTTTGCTTAGCTCAAACAGCGATTTCAATTGCTGGATCTTTGAGCTTAAATTCTGGTTAAGCGCTTTAATTTCCGTAAACTTAATAGTGTTCTCAATGGCAGATGCAGATATGTTCAGCATAGTTTCAATGAAAACAATTTCATTCTTACTTAGCTCCGATGTATGCGCACCGAGCTTATCTCCCAGGCATAATACTCCAAGTAACTTATTCTGAAAATAAATTTTGAAAAAATATTTTAAGCCGTAATCTTTTAATGTATGGCAGGTATCTAAATCATCTGCGTGAAAGAATGGTATCTTCGGAAAAACTAATTCAAGTTCCTTAGGAACATTTTTTATATCTATGCCTCTGCATGTGATAGGCAGATAAACTTCACTCGAGTTTACAAAATCTTTTTTAATGAGAACTAGAGCTTTCGAGATAAGCATTTTACCCATGATACTCAGAAGAATATTACGGAAGATGAAATCAAGGTCAAGATTGCCGTTAAGAGTTTGTGAAAACTCAATCAGCGAATTTAACTCAAGCTGTTTTTGCTCTGATTCTGTTCTGGACATTGAGAGAAGGTACTTAAATTTACCGGAATACTATTGTGCCTCTGAATTGCTTTGCCCCTGCCGGGAAAGATGATGGTTTATCTAAAGATTTTATTAAAATAAGAGAATTTATATCAGGATTTTTATGCTGTGCGATAATTTTGCTCATGAATTTTTTCATGATTGGGATTCCAAGTCCTCCGACTCTGAAATTTTTGAAATACTCAGTCATATCAGGATTTGATGCATCGTTCGGATCGAATGTGTTACCGCTTTTATAATTGAAAGTGATTTTGATCTGATTGTTTTCAGTTTCAACTTCTATTTCAATTGTATTGGCTTCATTATATTTATGCGCATGTTTAATAATATTGGTACAAGCCTCGTCAACTGAAAGCACTATCTGGTTGATAGTAGCCTGGTCAAGCCCGCTGTGCTCAGCGCTCTCTTCCACAAACTTTCTCACTGTTGAAAGGTTTTTAGTAGAACTTGAAATCAATATTTTTACATTATCGCTCAATAGTCTGTTAGTTATTGCTGAATTTTTCTACTGCTGTATTCTCTTCATTGTAGATCTCAAATAAAATAGGAAATCCGAGCATATCAAATATATTGAATATCTTCTCGCTCATTTCACAAAGCTTTATATCACCTTTATTATCTCTTGTATTTTCGATGTAAGCCATAAATACTCCCAGTCCGGCGCTGCTTATATAAGTCAGTTTCTTGAAATTCACTATAATCTTAAACTTGTTCGAAGCTAATAGTGATTCAAGTTCCTTTTCCAGCTCTACTGAAGTATGGGCGTCGAGGAATCCTTCCAGGTTAAGGATCTCAATATCTCCCGAACTTTTCTTAGTAATGCTAAATTCTTCCATTTTAGAAATTAATTTGTAGCAAAATCATAAAAAATATTATCAAAATAAATGTAAATAATAAAGATTTCTAATCTTTACACTCTTTTCTTTGAACTTAGTTCCAAAGCTATTAAAGTTCGCCATCTTTAATGTGAGGGAAAGATTACAGATATGTTTATCGGCTCTGCTTAGCGGATATGTTTCTCCATAGAATATAATTCGTAAAAATTGTATATTTGTTTCAAAATATGCTCAAAATTAACGGACTAAATGCCTAAAGTTACGAGAATTATTGGAATTTTATCGGGGACTTCCGTCGATTCTATCGACTGTGTTTTAGTGGAAGTATCGGGTTTTGGGACTAAGACAAAAATTGAAGTTAAAGAATTTTATTCGAAGCGATACTCTAACGAGCTTAAAAAATTAATACTTAAAAATTCTCATATTGCAAGCAGCAATGTTGAGGAGATTTGTCTGCTGAATTTTATTGTTGGCAAGGCATTTGCTCAGGCAGTTAAGGAGTTCCTCACAAAGCGGAAAATAAATTCTTCCTCAATTTCATTTATCGGTTCCCACGGACAGACAATTTACCATATCCCTCAGGAAAAAGCAGTTGGCGGCATAAAATCCAAGGCAACATTGCAAATTGGAGACCCTTCTGTTATTGCCTCTTTGACGGGAATAACAACTATTGGCGATTTCAGAACTGCGGATATGGCTGTAAACGGAAACGGAGCGCCTTTCGCTCCTTACCTTGATTATATTTTGTTCGGGGGTACAAAGAAGAACATCGCTCTTTTAAATATAGGGGGAATAGGCAACGTAACGATTCTGAAAAAAGGATGTAAAAAAAATGAAGTTACGGCTTTCGATACCGGCGCAGGGAATATGATGATCGATGCCCTGATGAAGAAGTTTTATAAACAGGATTTTGATAAGAACGGAAAGATTGCATCGCAGGGAAAACTGAATCCTGTGTTATTCAACAAGCTTAAAGCGAAAGATAAATATTATACGGCTAAGCCGCCTAAGGCAACAGGACGCGAGTATTACGGCGAAGATTTTATTAATTACATTTTAAAAAATTCCAAAGGTATACCTAAGCAGGATATAATAAGCACAGTTACTGAGTTCACGGCGTTTACAATTTGTTACAACATAATGAATTTTCTTCCAAAGGGATGCGGCTCAATAGAAGAGCTTCATATAAGCGGAGGCGGTGCAGAGAATAAATTTTTAGTTCAGAGCATTTCAACTTATTTGGCCGGAACTAAAATTTTAAAATTAGATTCAAAAGGTATTACAGCAAAGAATAAAGAAGCGGTTTTATTTGCAATACTTGCAAACGAAACATATAACGGAATGACTTCAAATCTGCCCAGCGTTACAGGCGCAAAGAGGGAAGTTATTCAGGGTAAAATTTGTTTAGCGTAATAGATATTAAAAATGTTCGCTTATTTTTTTTATATATGGTACTTTGAATACGGATTAACTTTATACGAAAAAATTCCGAATAATTTTTTATTTTATACTATTTGTGTTATTTTTCTTTTTTTATTTAATTTCTTGATAAGGAAAGTTAAGATTCAAGTAAAAATTATATTGAACATTGTTTATGTTGTTTTTGTATTCTCTCTTTTGGTTTACCCTTATATAAAAGGAGAAAAAATTTATAATGATATTGAGTGCGGAAAAGAAATAATTAATGAGATTCATGAATATAAGACTAAAAACAATAAACTTCCGCTTGGTTTAAATGAGATTGGAAACTCTGAATGTTAAAGAAAAATCAAATATGAATATGAAATTGTATCTATGAATGAGTACAACTCTAATTTAAAAAAGTATGATAATATTTCCGATACACTAAAAGAAGATTCTTTTTATTTACGGATTTTCATTGAAGAGTATAAACCCTTAAATCTTTTGTATAGTGATAAAAGGAAAATATTTCTAATGGAAGATTAAAAATTAGGTGAATATTATTTGTAATAAGCAGGACAAAAGTTAAAATTAATGAAATCAGATACAAAAGATAAAGTTGCAATTGTTACAGGCGGGACAGGCGCTCTCGGAAGAGTTGTTGCTCATAAATTAGCTGAGCAGGGAATAAAAGTTTACATCCCGACTCTCACAATGGATGAGTTCAACCATGTATTCGATAACTCTTCATCAGCAGATGAAGGTGAGTTCAAGCTTAGAAAAATATTTGCATTCGATTGTAATGCATTCGATGAAAATTCAGTAAAAGATTTTGTTGACAGCGTAGAGATTCAGGAAAAGGGAAGCATAGATTATTTAATTAATACTGTCGGAGGAATTCACGCTCCGGTAAACATAGCTGATTTAGATACGGCAGCATTTGATAAGATGTTCACTTTCAATTTTAAATCTACATTCTTTTTTACAAGAGAGTGCCTTAAAATAATGAAGAGAAATAGTTTCGGAAGGATTGTTTCCATAGGTGCAATTGCCGGTATGAAGCCGGAAGCATCGCGCTTTCCTTACTCATACTCTAAAGCAGGAGTAAACTGGCTGATGGATACTGTTTCAGAAGAATATAAAGATTACAATATAAGAGCTAACACTGTAATGCCAAGCATTATTGATACGCCTGCAAACCGTGAATGGGGAAGTGAAGAAGATATTAAAAAATGGGTAAAGCCTGAAGAAGTTGCAGATGCGATTTCTTTCTTAATTTCAGATAACGGAAATTCTATAAGAAGTTCTATAATAAAAGTTTTTGGTAATTATTAATAATTAACTCTATTCATATAAATGGCAGAAAAAGAATTAAAAATTATTGTAACAGGAGGAGCAGGATTTTTAGGCTATCACATTAACCTGAAAATAAATCAAATCACTCCCTATAAGAACACAACTTTCTTTGATATAGCACCTTTCGAAGAAGGCGATTACAATAAAGAGATAAATATGATTTACGGAGACGTTCGCGATGCAAAACAAATGGACGAAATGTTCAAAGGTGCTGACGTTGTAATTCATTGCGCAGCCGCTTTACCACTCTGGAAGAAAAAAGATATCTTTGAAACAAACGTTGATGGAACAAGAAACGTTTGTGAAGCAGCATTAAAAAATAAAGTCGGAAGAATGGTCTTCATTTCTTCCACTTCTGTTTACGGTGTACCTGATGTTCATCCGTTGTACGAATATCATCCGAGAGTCGGTGTAGGTCCTTACGGCAAAAGTAAAATCATGGGTGAGGAAATCTGCGAAGAGTACAGAACGAAAGGATTACCGATTGCCATTTTAAGACCAAAAAGTTTTATCGGAACTGCAAGACTTGGTGTATTCCAGATTCTTTATGATTGGATTGAATCAGGCGTAAAAATTCCTATTATTGGAAACGGAAAAAACCGCTATCAGTTATTTGAAGTAGAAGATCTGGTCGATGCTATTTTATTATGCTCAACTCTTCCGCTTGAAAAAATAAATGATACGTTCAATGTAGGCGCTAAAGAATTTAAAACTGTAAGAGAAGATGTAGGCGCAATGTGCGAATATGCCGGAACAGGTTCACGTGTAATGGGAACTCCTGCCGGACCAATAAAATTTTTCCTTAGAATTTTTGAATTACTGAATCTTTCACCATTATATAAATGGATTTACGGAACAGCCGATACTGACTCATTCGTATCAATTGAAAAAGCTCAGAAGCAGCTTGGCTGGGATCCCAAATTCTCAAACTCACAGGCACTTATCCGTTCATACCAATGGTATCTTGATAATAAACACACTATACAACAGGGCACGGGCGTGACTCATAGAATTGCCTGGAAACAGGGAGTTCTGGGATTATTTAAAAAACTATTATAAGAAAAATAAATGCAAACATATTTAACAAAAATGCACAAGAAGTTTATACTAGATGTAAATCCTTCGACAGGCGCATTAATTGAAAAAATAAAATGTTCTTCAGCAGGTGAAATTGCTTCAGCAGTAAAGCTCGCTCACAAGGCATATAAAGTATGGGGCAATACTCCTCTTAAAAAAAGAATTGCTCTGATGAAATCTGTGGCAAAAGATTTAGCAAAAGCGAAAGATAGAATCGGAAGAATTATTGCCGATGAAATGGGAAAGCCTTTGAAATCTGCTGTCGGTGAAGTGCTTGGAACAGCTTATGCAATCGAAGAGAATATTAACATGGCAGAGAAGGCTTATGAAGTTGAAATGCTGAAAGAAGAAAATACTACTACTGAGCTTCACAGAATGCCTCTTGGCGTTGTTGCTGTTATTACTCCGTGGAATTTCCCTGTAGGAATGCCTGAATCTCTTCTTACACCTGCATTGCTTGCAGGCAATACAGTTGTGTTCAAGCCTTCGGAAAATACTCCGCTTGCAGGAAAAGCAATCTATGAAATTTATAATAACTACCTTCCTAAAGGCGCGATAAATTTATTACAGGGTGCAGAAGAAGTCGGTGAGATTCTTATCAATTCTGATATTGATATGGTTGCCTTTGTAGGTTCGCAGAATGTAGGTAAAAGAATTATGGCAGCCTGCGCAAAAAATCTCAACAGATTAGTGCTTGAGCTCGGCGGTAAAGACCCAATGATAATTTTAAAAGATGCAGATTTGGAAAGAGCTGCAAAGTACGCTGTGAACGGTTCATTAAGAAACTCAGGACAGGTATGTGTTTCAGTTGAAAGAATTTATATTGAAGATAAAGTTGCTGATAAATTTGAAAAATTAGTTCTGGAGAATTTAAAGAACTGGAAAGTCGGTAAAAGCACCGATGATGTTGATATGGGACCAATGGTAAACGATACACAAAGAGCGCACGTTCTTTCGCAGATAGATGAAGCAAGAAGAAAAGGCGCAAAGCTTTTACACGGCGGAAGTAAAATTGAAGGCGAAGGATTTTTTATGGAGCCTACAGTTTTAAGCAACCTTTCCGATAAGCACGATATCATGGTAAGAGAAACATTCGGACCTGTAGTCTGCATTCAGAAAGTTAAAAGCGCAGAGGAAGCAGTTGAAAAAGCAAATAACTCAAGCTTCGGACTTGGCGCAACAGTGTGGACGAAGAATCAGAATAAAGGAAAAGAAATAGCAAGACAGGTTGAATCTGGCATGGTTGGTGTTAATCAGGGAATTGGCGGCGTATCAGGCACACCATGGGTAGGAATAAAACAAAGCGGCTTCGGTTACTTAGGTTCAATTGACGGATTAAGACAGTTTACAGTTCCGAAGAAAATCTCATATAAAAATTAATTCAGATCACATAAGATGTACAAACAAAAAACCCGCTTAATGCGGGTTTTTTTATGTCTAAAATTTAACTTGCTTTAGGCAATGTGTGAATAAGCTCTTTCACTTTATCTGCCAGCCATTCTTTTTCTGCTGTATAAGTTGCCTTTAAAATTTCTTCATAGTTAAGTCTCTCATTCGGATTCATTTTCATACGCACCAGTTTTTTCAGATAGGAAAGGAAACTATTAATTGCCTTATTCATAGCCACAGGAATATTATCGTTTCTTTTTTGAAACTGCTTTATGCTTTCTATAATAGAAGAAATTTCTTTAAGGTAATTCAGTTCGTAATACAATTTGCAAAGCAGCAGCTTTGAATTTATATAATAGAAATAATTTATATACTTTACTTTGCCTAATGCGAAGAGAGATTTATCGTACTCCTTGCGCGCAAATAAAATTCTGGCAAGTGTAAGGTAAACAGTTGAGTCTTTTAATTCTTCGGGGAACCTATCTTTATATTTATTTAAAAAACTCTCTACCCATTGTACTGCATTCAGTTTCAATGAAAGATTTACGACTGTGAGGAAATTATTTGCATTAACTTTTTTATCTATAAACAAAATATCTTTTTCGTCCAGATAAGAATTGATTCTTAAAATATCATTCAGGGCATCGTTGCTTCCGTTCCAGTAAAGCTTCACGCAATAATTGTTCATATTCATAAGGAAGAATCTTATGCTTGCTTTATCAAGCTGGTCAATATGGGCTTCCATAAACTCTTTCATCTCATTGAACGGAGCGGGAGCGTCTTCATCCTGCGTCATTATATGGTTAAGATAATGAAGATAAACTACAGGATGTTCAGATTTGATAGTATCTTTATTCTTTTCAACAAATTTAATTACATCATCAAAACACCAGTTTCTCTGATTAAAATTTTTATTTGAATTATTTTTAACATAGCTGGAAAGATAATTTATATTCAGCTTGCTGATTATAAATTTATAATTCTGCGCTTCTTCAAGTTTTGTTATCAGCACTTCATATTCGGATGAAATAGAATCTGCATGATATGAGAGCATCTGAGCGTAAAGATTTACCATATCCTGATAATACTTCTCATTCATTTTTATTCCAAGAGTTTTTTCCTTCAGGATAATCTGCTTAAGGCTTTCAAACGACTTAGTGATATTTCTGTCCTTGAATGCATTCAGCAAAATTATATTAGTATTAACCTTATTGTTATCAAGCTCAAGTATAATAAGATATTGTTCGACAAGCTTTGTAAAGTTTGATAATAGCTTTCGGGATTTAACGTCATCGAATTTTTCCTTAGGGAAAATCTGTCTGAATATTTCCTGCTGGTCCATCATACCGGTTGAAAGCATATGATAGTTATCTTTTAAAATATAATATAGCTTGAGAATGTTCTGATTCTTATTGAAGAAAGGAGAAAGAAGAAACTCTTCGAGATTCCGAAATTCTATCTTCGTTAACTTAAGCAATATTTCGGAAAGTTTTGTATCCTTCATACTTTATAGGAGAAAGTTAAAAAATATTTCCTTCGGGGATAATAATTTTTATTCTCTTTAGCCTAATATAGTTATTTTTTGCTAAAAAGTGAATAATTTTTTTAATCTTATCCGCAACAAAAAAACTGCAAGCCGAATTATTTTTAAATTATTTTTTAAATAAATTTATAATAAATTGTCGGATGAATCATTCCGGTATAGAATTTTGGAACTGCCAGGGAGTTCCCGTTATCTACAGAGTAAATACCCCTGATTATTATTTTCTTTCTGCATGCGTCTCTTTTTTAAAGGACACCATTGAAATATATCCTTTCCCGGAATTTTTCAAGAATGGTGAAAAAATTACCTATGAAGATTTTAAATTATTGGTAAAAGAAATATGGGAAAATCAGGATTTGGAATTCTCTGATGAAAAGCTTGATGCTTTAATTGAGAGCAATAGTGAGTTCAAATCAGAAGTCTAAAAAATTCTTATACCTGTAAAATAAAAGAAAAGAATAATAATCATTGTTATAAAGAACGACTGCAAAGTTCTTTTTTCCGATACAAAGCCTGCCTTAAAATTTATTCCTAAGTTAGAATTAATCTCCGCCGGCACTCTGCCAAACGAAGGCATAAATCTGTTCACAGAGTTATAATATTTTTCAAACACACCTTTGAACTTTCCTCGAAGAAAATCTTCTTCGCTCAAGATAATGCAATAATACTGAAATAAAAAATACAGCAAAGCGAAAATCTGTAAGTAGGGGAATAACGCATTGCTCATAACTCCCATTCCAAGATAAATAAAAATATTTCCCCAGTATAATGGGTTACGCACTATACCATACGGTCCCTGTGTTACAAGATACGTTCCACCTACGCCTGATGTAACGCGCGTTTCACTTCCTGCATAAGATACTGCCCATAAGCGGATTGCTTCTCCGGCAATTGCAATCAGTAAACCAATCAGCACCGATGTCGTAGTCGGATTTATAAACAGCACCATCATCAATACCAATGGCAGCGGAGTGTAGCTTCTGTACTTAAAAAATATATTTCCTATTTTTCTGTAATCCATAATTTGTAATTGTTTGTGTATATCACCCGCCTAAAAAAACATCCTTTCTTCTTACTTTTGCTTCCTGCCTGTGTTTTAATTTTTTCTGCTCTTTCAGTTTTTCAATCTTTTTCATTACATCAGAAAAATCCTTATACTCAAAATAAGTCAGATTATTTTTCCAGCAGTAAGAAGCCAGTCTTTTTTTTGCAAAAAGTATATCGGCATAGTTGCTTACACAGTAATCTGAAACTCCGTCTCCAATAAAAACAGAAATCTCATCTTCTAAGTCATTTGTATTATTCACCAAAACATTCCGCTTCGATACTCCGCAATAGTTGCACGTTTCATCTCTGTGCGGAAATTCACACGATAGTTTATTATCATCACTTACAATCAGCTTATTTGAAAAGAACTGAATACCAATATTTTCTTTATCTAAAATGTATTCTATATAGTAATCCAATCCTTCACTTAAAATCGTAGCAGGGTAGTTATTATCTTTGCACCAGTTCAGAAATTTTCTGAAGTAAGGGTCAAGACTTTCTTCATCAAGATACTTATTAAACTGCTCATAACTGAAGTCCTCAACTAAGTCCAGCTCTCTTTTAATGCATTCTCTTGCAGATATTTTCAGATCAACAAAATCATCTTCTATCTCTTTCAGCTTATCTTTGTCTTTGATGAATTTCCCTATGGAGTTCACCCATACATCATTCATGGTTATCGTCCCGTCAAAATCTATATAAAACTTCAGCTTAAAATCTTTCATCGGAATTAGGGTATAAAAAAATCAGATCTTAAAATTAAAATCTTCTTTCTTCTTATCGAACTCCAGTATAATATCAGTCAGCAAATCAACACAAATATCTACGTCATCTAAATTCAAAACTTCATTGGATGAATGCAAATATCTTGTAGGGATTTCCATTCCGCCCACTGGTATACCGCTTCTTACTTTCGCTATTGCATCAGAGTCTGTTCCGAACCTTCCGTTCTCAACGTCTATCTGGTATTTATAATTTTTATCTTTTGCAACCTGTATCATTCTCTCGCATACAAAATTATTCGTTACTACTCCTCTTCTTATTACAGGACCGTTGCCCAGCTTTATATCGCCGAACTGTTCCTTTGAAACATCCGGCACGTCAGTTGCCGGCATCACATCAAGCGCAATACCCAGCGTCGGCTTCAAATGATATGCAGCATTTCCTGCGCCCCATACACCTGTCTCTTCCTGTACCGATGAAACTCCAAAAACTTTTGTATTAAATTTTTCTTTCGATAATTTTCTCATCACTTCAGCAACAATATAAATTCCGATTCTGTTATCGAAGCATCTTGCAGCAGCATAATTGTTCAGCATATCACTGTAGTCATTACCGAATACAACAGGGTCTCCGACTGTTACATACTTCGATGCTTCTTCTTTATTCTTCGCGCCGATATCAATGTAAACTTCATGCATCTTCGGCATCTTGCGGTTATGCCCGTCTTCCTGATGTAATGACTTCTGACCGAATATTCCTTCTACAATTCCGTTGCTTGTAAGTATGCGCGCTTTATGAGCGGATAAAACCGACTGATCAACTCCGCCTACACGCTGAAAATAAATGTATCCGTCATCACTTATATAATTTACGATCAATCCTATTTCATCGGCATGACCGACGATCATTATTGAAAAATCTGCATCGGGATTTAACGTTGCAGTTAAATTACCATGCGGGTCGTTCGAAATAGTTTTACAAAATTTTGATACTTCTTCTTTCCATATCTTCTGCACTTTTATTTCATGGCCTGAGGGTCCAAGCTCATTTATAAGGGAGACTAAGAAATCTTTTTGAAATTTTTCCATTAAATTAGTTTGTATAAAATAAAATTAATCTTTGAATCTTGTTTCAACAATTGTAGTTACGCCGGGTTCCTGCATAGTCACGCCGTAAAGCCTGTCCACAGTTTCCATTGTCCTTTCATTGTGTGTTATAAGTATGAACTGTGTATTATCCGAAAATCTTCTTATCATATCATTGAATCTTCCTAGGTTTGCAACGTCAAGCGGAGCGTCAACCTCATCCAGAATACAGAACGGAGAAGGCTTTACCAGATAAATTGCAAAGAGCAGCGCAATAGCTGTAAGAGTTTTTTCTCCTCCCGAAAGCAGCTCGATAGATGTCGGTCTCTTTCCTCTCGGCTTTGCAGTGATTTCAATTTTCGCCTCAAGCGGATCATCATCCATCTTTCCGTCTTCATCCTGCTCGAACATCATTTTCAAGTCGGCTTCATCACCTTCGGAGAAAAGCTGTTTGAAAATATTTATAAAGTTCTCTCTTATCTTATTGAAAGTATTTAAAAATCTTTCGCGCGCTTCTTTATTAATTTTATCTATAGTCTTACGGATATCTTTTTCAGATTCCAGTAAGTCGTCTCTTTGCTTTATAAGCTCTTCAAGTTCTTTTCTGTCATTCTCAAAATCAGCGAATAGCATTTCCTGATAACCGCCGAGACGTTTAAGTCTTTCCGATAATTCGTCAACTCTTCTTCTTGAATCATATAAATTAAAATCTTCACCCGGATCAAATCGTCTCACTTCCTGGACAATTTCTTGCTTCGGTTCTTCTTCTTTTTCTTCTTCAGTTACCTCAGGAATTTCAGTTACTGAAGTTGATTCTTCATATTTTTCAGGTTCGGTTTGTGTTTCTTCTTTAGTTTCTTCTTCAGTTGTTTCTACCGATTCATCAGGACTTTGTTCAACAGCGATTTGTTCTATCTCTTCTGCTATTATATCTGAAATTTTTTCTTCAGTCTTTTGTTCAATCTTCTCTTCTGTTTTTACCTCCGGGACTTCTTCTTTCTTAACTTCTTCACCTGTATAATCTTCAACGCGGATCTCGTATTTTTTTCTTATGAAGTCAACTATCTGCTCTGCGCGAACCTGATTTTCTCTTATCTTTACCTGCGCATCTACAAGCCCCTGTGATATCCTGTCAAAATCTATTCTCTTCTGTCTTTGCTCAAGGTCTATTTTATATCTCTCTGCTTCTTTTCCTTCGTATGCTGCTTTAACTTCGTTATATGAACGCGTTAATATTTTTTCTTCTTCTTTATATTCATTCAGCTGTGATGCATTACTGTCTATCTTTGCCTTTATATCTTCAATCTGTTTTTCATTCAGCGCAAGCGTTTCATTGTTCTTAGCTAATTGTCTTCTTGAGCTTTCAAGAGTGTTAGTCATTCTCTTAAAATGCTCTTCTTCATTCTTTAATTCGTTGCGCAGCTTTGTAACTTCAACGTTGAACGAGTTATAATCAACGGAGCACTTCGAATACTCCTGCTCTACTTCATTAAATTCATCTGTTAAAAATGATAACTGCTTCTCAGCATTGTTCTGCTCTGCTTCGGCATCGGCAACTTCTTTTATTAGAATATCTATAGAGGCAAGCAGTGATTTATTCGTTTCGGAAATACTGTTATATCCCGATTCGCTTTCATTCAGCTGCTTATTAATAATCTCTCTTTTATTATCTATCTTTTGAATTTCAAGCTCAAGGTCATCGCATGCTTTTCTCAGGTCGTCAACAACTTTTTTATAAGCTTTAAGATCGATAGTGGAATTGTGCGCTGTAAGCTGTTCAAGATCTTTTAAGTCGCTTTCAACTTCGATGTTATATTCTTTATATTCATCGTCTAACTTCTGGATTTGTTTTTCTCTTCCGAGCTTCAGACCTTCTTTATTCGTTTCACTTCCCGAGCGTATAAACCCTTCAGTAAAAATATCTCCGTCAAGGGTAATGAACTTATAATAATTTCCTTTTGATAAACGCTTTGCAGTCTCAACTGTATCAACAATTACAAACTCGTCAAGGATGTATTTCATTAAGATGAGATACTCATCTTTTTTGCTCTTTACAAATTTATCTGCAATTCCATAAACACCTTTTTCTCCTATGAAATCCGGAGTATATTCTTCAAAATAAAAATTCTTGCTGTATGATTCTAAAAGCTTATCGTTTAATATAAATGTTACCTTGCCTTTTTTGCTTTCTTCAAGCGAGCGGAGAATGGCATCCATATCATTCGAGTCATTTGCAATCACATAATTCGATACTTCGCCAAGCGCGGTTTCAATTGCAATCTTAAACTTATCTTCTACATCAATTGCATCAACAATCGTCGTAAGATTTTTTATTCCTTTATCTTTTATAAGATACTTTATTCCCTCTGAATAATCATCAAATGAATCGATTAAGTTTTTCAGAGCATCGGCTTTCGCTTTTATGTTCTGCAGCTCAATTCTTTTCTCATTAACTTTCTTTTCTTTCTCGGAAATCTTAGCTGTTAAATTTGTCTTCTCGTTTTCTTTATCGCGTAAAGTATTTTCCGCAACTCTCAGCTTTTCAAGATTCGGCTTTAACTCGTCTTCAAGATTATTTTTCTGCACCTGAAGCTCATCAAGCATCATCAGATTATCTTTATTGCCCGTAGAAATTTTTTCAAGCTGGTTTAAATTTGCATCATAGCTCGATTTATTTTTTTCATAGGCAATCTTCTTTGTGTTCACAAGCTTGTTAATATCCTTCATCTTCGAACCGAACCCGACAAGCTCATTCTTCTTTTCCGTAATAACTTTTATGGTTTCATCAACTTTTGCTTTTTTCTCTTTCAGTGAGTCTTCGGACATTATCAAAGTATTCTGAAGTCTATCTGCGCTTCCAGCCTGTCATTATCTTCGGTAATTCTGTTTATATCTGTTGTAAGATTTTTACTCTTTTCAGTATTAACAAGATTTTCTCTTTCAATAAAATTTATCTGCTCGCGTACATTCTGTAAATCATTATTATAATTCGCAAGCTGTGTATCTATATCTTTTAATTCACTGCGAAGATTATCAAGTATAGTATCGTTTTGTTTAAGCTCAACTTCGATCTGATTTTTCAGATCAATATTACTGCCTTCGTTCTCTTTTATGTTTTCAATCTCAGCCATGAGACTGTCGTAATCAACTTTGTAAACTTTTAACTCTAAAACCCTCAGCTCTTCCGATACATTCTTAGCCTCTTCATTTCTTTTCAGCTGTCTTTCAAGAGCGTTAACAGTTCTCTGCTTCTCGCGGATAATATCATTTACTCTGTTAAGAGTTTCTTTAACTGACTCAAGTCTGTTATAAGTTAAATCGCGGTTATGCTTGTAAGAAACAATCCCTGAGGCCTCTTCAAATAATTTTCTTCTTTCGTTTTTTACATTTGAAAGAATCGTCTCAACCATCTTAAGCTCAATAACACTATACGCATCGGGACCAATACCTGTATCGGCAAATAACTCTTTTATATCTTTTAGACGAACCTGTGTGCCATTGAGGAAATATTCAGTCTCACCGGAGCGAAAGAACCTTCGCGCAATCTGAACTTCACTGTATTCAGTCGGGAGCAGACCTTTATTATTCTGAATTGTAAGAGCAACCTCGGCAACACTCAGCGGCTTACGGAAACGCGTACCGTTGAATACAACGTCTTCGCGCTTCTGGCTTCGCAAAGCTTTATCGCCCTGCTCGCCAAGCACCCACCTCATTGCATCAACGATATTAGATTTACCCGAGCCGTTCGGTCCCACCACAGCGGAAACGCCCGAATCGAATTCAATCGTTGTCTTATCTGCAAAAGATTTAAAGCCGAATATTTCGAGTTTACTTAAATACAATTATTGTAATAGTTCAATTTAAATTTGCGAATACCATGTTGAATGCATCGATAGCATTTGTGAAAAACGAATAATAAAAATATATAAGGACGAATACTATCAGAAAAATCCCGTAGCCGTAAACATATGAGCGCATCGAACGCACCTCAAATAATATCTGCGTTCCCTTTACCAGCCTTACAATATAGAAAATATAGGCAATTAAAAAAACAATAAGCGAGTAGAAGAAAAGCGAAATATTAAACTCGTTCAGCTTGTAAAGTACCGTGCCTATAGGCAGCATAATTATCAGCGGAAGCGATGACCACACTGCTACTATATAAACATTCTTAAAATAAACTCTGCCGCGTATGTAAAGCGAAATTATATAAAGCACAATTGCCGTCAGCAGATTCAGAAAAACGTTCACAATAGTAAATGCAAGTATGAACTTCCACGGCTCGTTTATCAAGTCAATGAACATCTGCTTTGCATCATTGCCCAGAAGAAAATTTGTAACGATTATATCAAAGTTCGCATACTCTTTATAATAATAAAGTATGTTTGCAAAATATATTGCAAGCCCTACCGATATCATCAGCGTAAGCAGCATATTGATTGCCATAGGGACTATCATCTGCTCGCGAAGCTGCATAAAGAACGTCTCCGGCTGGAATATACATTTGAAAAAATACTCTCTGAACCGCTTGTACTGATTCAGTAAAATTATAAGCACAACTATAAATCCAAGCCCGACAACAAGAAATATCTGCGGAGTGCTTTTCTTTGTGCTGCCCTCCAGTATCTTCGGAGTATCTTCCGATACAATTAATCTGCGAAGAAACTCTGCCGATTGCTTTGCAATTCTCTCTCTTGTATGAAGTCCGTTTGTGCGCAAATAGCCGTCTGCATGCTGCGGGAAAAGCTCCGGCCTTGCAACAGGATAATCTGCCCATGCGGCGACGAAAAGCCCCGAGCTTATAGGGTCCAGTATCTTGAATGCATCAACAAAATATTTTGTCTGCGCCTCCTGTGAGTGAGCATCGCTGTAGCCGTTGCGGTTATCGTTGTTAACTGTAATGCCGAACGAAGCAACGAAGAGCGAAGTGTTCTTCAGCTCAGGCGCCTGCTTCATCGTGCTGCGGAAGTACTCATTGTACTTCACAACTTTTTCTATCCCGTTCTCATAAAAATTCAGTCCTTTTAAATCCGTCAGCCCGAAACATTTATCGCTTTTATAATTTGATGTAGTGTAATAAGTAAACTTTTTGCTTATCGTATCTATTGCGCTCTTTGCTTTCTTAATGTAATCCGGAGCAATAGGGGAGCTTACGTCGAACTCGTTGCCGAGCCCGTATGCAAGCACGCATGCATAGTTCCTGTCGCGCATTGCCGTCTGCATCAGCAGATTTATTCCTGCATCGGTATAAGCAGGCTTCTTTATTAAAAACTCAGGGACTTCATTGAACGCAACATCTTCAAATAAAAATAATCCTATACGGCTGCAGATATTCAGCAGATACGGATGCGCCGCTGCTCCGGCAACTCTCACTGAATTAAATCCCTGCTTCTTTATATTGGTAAGCTCTGCCAGCGTTTCGTTATAGTCCAGTGCCGAGCCGAACTTAACCGATGCTTCAAAATAATTCGTGCCGTACAGCTTTATGTTCTTTCCGTTTATTGTGAACTGCTCCGCTTTCTTTTGTATCGTGTAAATCCCGAACTCAATATCGTTCTCGTCTATCAAAACATCGTCCTGATAAATTTCCGTTTTGCAAACGTAAAGGTTCGGCGCATCGGGCGACCACAACTCCGGATTTTTTATCACGGCTTCGCTTACTACGCTTACTATATTATTGTTCTCTATGGTAAAAGCATTCTTCGGCGAGGCTGCCACTTCTTCGCCCGTGCTTCTCTTTACAATTTTATTTATTACATAAAAACTTTTGAAGCCTTCGCTTTTCATTTTATCCAGCACTGTACTTCGTACCGATGAAGTTATCTTCACCTTTGCCGAGTTATC